>NZ_CP026100.1:2290000-3490000 GCF_003722335.1 Caulobacter flavus | reverse complement strand
TCGGCGTGACCCTGAACCTGATCTGACCCGCCTGATCTGGCCCGCCTTATCTGGCCCGGAAGACCCGAGGCGCCGCCCGATCCCTCCCGGCGGCGGCGCCTCCATCCGCCCTCCCCGAACCCAAGGAAACGCCCATGTCCGCCTTGCCTTCCCTGACCGCCTTCCCCACGGCCAAGACTGCGCAGTTCCACGCCGTCTCGCTCAGCGTCGCCGCCGTCGCGGGGCTGGCCACCCTGGGCGTGACCTCGGTCATGCTTCCGCCCACGGCCATGTTCCTGGGCTGGGCCGCCTTCAACCTGGCGGGCGACGACCTGCGCGGCGGCCTGGCCAACACGGTCTCGCACCTGCTGGGCCTGGCGCTGGGCGCGGGAACGGCCCTGCTGATCGGGGCCATGACCCCGATGCTGGGCCTGCTGGCCACGCCGGTCGCCGTGATCGGCGTCGTCATCGTGGTGCTGTCGCTGCGCGAGGTCGCGCCGATCAACAATCCGCTGGCCTATTTCCTGGGCCTGACCAGCTTCTTCTATTCCGGCCTGTCGCCCTCGGGCTCGACCCTGGCGGTGCTGGGAACCGCCGCCGTCATCGGCGGCGCGGCCTGCGCGGTCGCCGCCTTCGCCCAGAACGCCGTCGCCCGGACCGCCGAGGTGCGCCATGCGTAAGCTCGCCCCGCTCGCCCTGGCCGCCGCCAGCCTGGTCGCCGGCCCCTCCCTCGCCCAGACCCTGCCCGGCCTCTCCGCCGGCCAGGTGCTCGGCCCGGCCGGCGTCGTGCCCCTGACCACGCCCCAGCCGCCCGCGCGCCTGGTCGTCGATCCGCCCCTGCCCGGCCCGCTGGCCCTGGGCCGTGTGTTCATCCAGTACCGGGCCGAGAACCTGCGCATCGAGCCGGTGTTCGGCCCCGCCGCCCTCGCCGTCACGCCCCGCATCGGCCACGTCCACGTCACCGTCGACGACGCCCCCTGGCACTGGGCCGACGCCAGCGGCGAGCCGATCATCCTGGTCGGCCTGACGCCCGGGTCGCACAGCGTTCAAATCACGCTCGCGGACGCCAATCATCGTCCGCTCGACAGCGCCACCATCCGCTTCGTCGTCCCGGCCGTCGCCGGCGACCACCAACATTAGGGAGCGCCCGCCATGTCCCCCGCCAAGATCGACCTTCCCCGCCGCCGCTTGCTGCAGGCCGCCGCCCTCGTCGGCGCGGCCGGCGCCCTGGCCGCGCGCGCCTCGGCCGCCCCTGCCCTGCCCCCCGCCTGGACGCTGCGCGAGGTCGCGACCGCCGACCTCGTCATCGGCTACGCCGAGACCGGCCCAGCCGACGGCGCGCCGGTGATCCTGCTGCACGGCTGGCCCTACGACATCCACGCCTTCGCCGAGGTCGCCCCGATCCTGGCCGCTGCCGGCAAGCGGGTGATCGTCCCGCACCTGCGCGGCTACGGAACCACCCGCTTCACCTCCGACGCCGCCCCGCGCAACGGCCAGCAGGCCGCCCTGGCCGTCGACGTCATCGCCCTGATGGACGCGCTGAGCATCAAGAAGGCCGTCATCGGCGGCTTCGACTGGGGCGCGCGCACCGCCTGCATCGTCGCGGCCCTGTGGCCCGAGCGCTGCTCGGCCCTGGTCAGCGTCAGCGGCTACCTGATCGGCAGCCAGGCGGCCAACGCCGCGCCCCTGGCGCCCGAGGCCGAGCTGTCGTGGTGGTACCAGTTCTATTTCGCCACCGAGCGCGGCGCGAAGGGCTACGCCCAGAACCGCGACGCCTTCGCCCGGCTGATCTGGAAGACGGCCTCGCCCAAGTGGGCGTTCGACGACGCGACCTTCGCCCGCTCGGCCGCCTCGCTGGCCAATCCCGACCACGTGGCCATCACCATCCACAACTATCGCTGGCGGCTGGGCCTGGCCCAGGGCGAAGCCCGCTTCGACGCCTTGGAGGCCAAGCTCGCCCAGGGTCCCGTCATCACCGTGCCGACCATCACCATGGAAGGCGACGGCAACGCCGCCCCGCACCCGCCGCCGGCCGCCTACGCCGGCAAGTTCAAGGGCCGCTACGAGCACCGCGACGTCGGCGGCGGCGTCGGCCACAACCTGCCCCAGGAAGCGCCGCGCGACTTCGCCCGCGCCATCCTGGACGTCGCCCGCTGGGCGGCCTGAAGCCCCATCCCCGAGGAGCGGTCTCCATGACCCGATCCGAACATCTGTCCCGCCGCGACTGGCTGAAGGGCGCGGCCGTCGGCCTGGTCCCCCTGTCGATCGCCGCCGCCATCGGCCTGCCGCCGGCCCGCAAGGCCCTGGCCTTGGCCAGCGGCTCGTCGTCGGCGCTGGACGCCCTGTCGCTGTCGCCGCAGTGGCTGAACGGCCCGGCCCTCACGCCCAAGGCCCTGACCGGCAAGGTCGTGCTGGTGGCCTTCTGGACCTATTCCTGCATCAACAGCCTGCGCGTGCTGCCCTACCTGCGCGCCTGGCACGCCCGCTACCGCGACCGGGGCCTGGTGATCGTCGGGGTGCATACGCCCGAATTCGCGTTCGAGAAGGACCCCGCCAACGTCCGGCAGGCCCTTTCCGACCTCGACGTCCCCTTCCCCGTCGTGCTCGACAGCGACTGGCGGATCTGGCGGGCCTACGGCAACAACGCCTGGCCGGCCTTGTACTTCGTGGGCGCCGATGGCCGGGTGCACGGCCACGCGGCGGGCGAAGGCGACTACGACCGCCACGGGCGCCGGATCCAGGCCCTGCTGGCCGGGGTCCCCGGCCCGGCCGTGCCCGACGACCTGTCGCCGGTTCGCGCCGTCGGCCCGCAGGCCGCGCCCGACTTCGCCGACCTCGGCTCGCCCGAGAGCTATGTCGGCTGGGGCCAGGCCAGCGCCTTCGCCTCGCCGGGCGGCCTGCGCCAGGACGCGGCCAAGGCCTACCGCCTGCCCGACGCGCTGGGTCTCAACCGCTGGGGCCTGGCTGGCGAGTGGCGGGCCGGCGAGGAATACGCGACCAGCCTCGCGGCCGGCGGCGTCATCGCCAGCCGCTTCCACGCCCGCGACCTGCACATGGTGCTGGCCCCAGACCAGCCCGGCCGCCCCGTCCGCTACCGCGTCCGCCTCGACGGCCAGGCGCCGGGCGCTGACCACGGCTGGGACGTCGCGCCCGACGGGACAGGCGTGATCGACCGGCCCCGCATGCACCAGTTGATCCGCCAGACCGGCCCCGTCGCCGATCGCGGCTTTACGATCGAGTTCCTCGACCCCGGCGTCCGCGCCTACGTCTTCACCTTCGGCTAGCCCGACCTCCTCCCCGCCAACCCACGCATCGGACGGCCCGCGCGGCCGATCCCTTCCGCACGTCTCAAGGAGACCCCCATGTCCAAGAAAGTCCTCGCCCTTTCCGTCGCCTTCGCCCTGACCGGCCTGGGCGCCGCCCACGCCGCGCCCCTGCCCGCCAAGCCCACCGTGGTGCTGGTGCACGGCGCCTTCGCCGACTCCAGCAGCTGGGACGGCGTGGTCGCCGACCTGAAGCGCGACGGCTACCCGGTGGTGTCGGCCGCCAACCCGCTGCGGGGCGCGGCCAGCGACGCCGCCGCCGTGCGCACGGTGATCAACTCGATCCCCGGTCCGGTCGTGCTGGTCGGCCACTCCTATGGCGGCACGGTGATCTCGGCGGCCGCCGACGGCGCGGCCAACGTCAAGGCGCTGGTCTATGTCGCCGCCTTCGCCCCCGAGGTCGGCGAAAGCACCTTCGAGCTGTCCGGCAAGTTCCCCGGCTCCACCCTTCCCGCGGCCCTCGACAAGCCGGTCGACCTGCCCGGCGGCGGTCACGACCTCTATATCCGGCAGGACAAGTTCCCGGCCCAGTTCGCCGCCGACGTCCCGCTGGCCAAGGCCCGGCTGATGGCGATCGCCCAGCGCCCGCTGACCGACGCCGCCGGCGGCGAGAAGGCCGTCTCGACCGCCTGGAAGACGATCCCGTCCTGGTGGGTCTATGGCGGCGCCGACCGCAACATCCCGCCGGCCGCCATGGCGTTCATGGCCCAGCGCGCCCACGCCAGGCAGGTCGTCACCGTGCCCGGCGCCTCGCACGTCGTGATGATCTCGCACCCGCACGCGGTCTCGGCCCTGATCGAGACCGCCGCCAAGGCCCAATGACCCCGGCGCGAAGGAGAACGCCCATGTCCAGAAGATGGCTGATCACCGGGGCCTCGCGGGGCCTCGGACGAGCGCTGGCCGAGGCCGTGCTGGCCGCCGGCGACCGACTGGTGGCGACCGCCCGCGATCCGCGCGCCCTGGAGCACCTCGTCCACCGCCATGGCGCCGCGGTGCGCCTGGCCGCCCTCGACGTTTCCAATCCGGTCGCCGCCGACGAGGCCGTGGCCCTGGCGGCGCGGTCGTTCGGCGGGCTCGACGTGGTGGTCAACAACGCCGGCTACGGCGACGTCGGCTCGGTGGAGGACACCTCGCTCGACGACTTCCGCCGCCAGATCGAGACCAACCTCTTCGGCACGATCATCGTCACCAAGGCGGCGATCCCGCTGTTGCGGGAACAGCGCTCGGGGCACGTGATCCAGCTGTCGTCCGTCGGCGGACGGATCGGCGCGCCGGGCCGCGCGCCCTACTCGGCCGCCAAGTGGGGCGTCGAGGGGTTCTCCGAATGCCTGGCGCTGGAGATGGCGCTGGTCGGCGTGAAGGTGACCATCGTCGAGCCGGGCGGCTTCCGCACCGACTTCGCCGGCGCCTCGACCAGCCTCGACGCCGGCCGGGCCGAGTACGACGCCGTGGTCGGCGCCACGGCCCGCCGCCAGGCGGCCTATGACGGAACCCAGCCCGGCGATCCGGCGCGCGCGGCCCAGGCCGTCCTGGCCCTGGCGGCCATGGACGAGCCGCCGCTACGCGTCGCGCTCGGCAGCGACGCCGTCGCCGCGATCCGCGACGCGGACGAGCGACGGCTGGCCGAGCTGGAACGCTGGCGGGACTTGAGCATCTCGACCGACTTCCCGGCCCAGTAATTCTGATCGGCCTTGCAGCCGAGCAGACGGCGGCGTTCGAAAAGTCCAGCGAAAGCAGGGTGTTGAACGCCGCCAATAGGCCTCTTGAGAACAGCTGATTTGTTCCGCCTTCGTGTCCGTCGCAAGCCTGCGGCCAGGACACGGAGGCGAACATGACCACGGCCGCGAAACGACAGCTGAAACTGGGCGCGATCCTCGAAGGCGTCGGCGCCGACCACGCCAGCTGGCGCGACCCCGACCTGGCCGGCGACGCCAGCATCGACATCGGCTGGTACATCGACAACGCCCGCCTGGCCGAGGCGGCCAAGTTCGACCTGGTGTTCATCGTCGACAGCCCGTTCATCACCCCCGACACCGCGCCGCACTTCCTCAACCGGCTCGAGCCTCTCACCCTGCTCTCGGCCCTGGCGGTCTCGACCTCGAAGATCGGCCTCGTGGGCACCCTGACCACCTCGTACTGGGAGCCCTACAACGTGGCCCGCCAGTTCGGCTCGCTGGACCACATCAGCAAGGGCCGCGCCGGCTGGAACGTGGTGACCACGGGCCTGGAAGGCGCCGCGCGCAACTACGGCCGCGACGCCCACTTCGACCACGCCGTGCGCTACGAGCGGGCCGGCGAGTTCGTCGACGTCGTCCAAGGCCTCTGGGACAGCTACGAGGACGACGCCTTCCCGCGCGACAAGGAAGCCGGCGTATTCCTCGACAAGGCCAAGCAGCACGCCCTGAACCACAAGGGCGAACACTTCTCGGTGGCCGGGCCGCTGGCCCTGAGCCGATCGCGGCAAGGCCAGCCCGTGATCTTCCAGGCCGGGGTCAGCGGCGCGGGCCGGGACCTGGGCGCCCGTATCGCCGAGGGCGTGTTCGCCGGCGTCGACGGCTTCGAGGACGCCCAGGAATACTATGCCGACCTCAAGGCCCGCGCCGTCGCGCAAGGCCGCGATCCCGACCACGTCAGCGTGCTGCCCGGCCTGTCGCCCATCATCGCCAACACCGACGAGGAGGCGCGCGCCCTGGCCGACGCCCAGCGCGGCTCGGTCAGCATCGACAAGCTGCTGACCCAGCTCGGCCGCGCCTTCGGCTATCACGACTTCAAGCAGTATCCGCTGGACGGCCCGTTCCCCGACGTCTCGGGCCTCAGCCTCAACGCGTACAAGGGCCATGCCGAGCGGATCGTGCGGATCTCGCAAGAGCAGAACCTGACCCTGCGCCAGGCGGCCGAGCGGTTCGGAACCTGGCGCACCGACTTCGTCGGCTCGCCCCAGACCGTCGCCGACGAGATCCAGCGCTGGTTCGACGGTCGCGCCGCCGACGGCTTCATCCTGCGGGTGACCCGCCCCGGCGACTTCGCCCTGTTCCGCGAGAAAGTCGTGCCGATCCTGCAGGCCCGCGGCCTGTTCCGCACCGAGTACGAGCACGACACCCTGCGCGGGCACCTGGGCCTGCCGGTTCCGGAGAACCGCTGGACCCGCGCTCCGGGCCTGATCGCGGCGGAATGACGATGAGCGAGCTTCTGGAAACCGCCGTCGAGACAGCCCCGCCGCCTCGCGCCCCCGTCGTCGATCTCGGGCTGGCGGCGCTGGACTGGCCAGCGCCGGGGCTGGCCGATCGTATCGACGCCCTGGAGCGGGCGGCGCTGGATGCGGCCTAGTCTCACCAACCTTCAACTACCAAGTTCGTCATCCCGGACGGCCGAAGGCCGAGCCGGGACCCAGGGGCGGCCGCACTGCGCTTGGCCCCTGGGTCCCGGCTCTTCCGTCCGCTTTCGCGGGCGTACGGCCGGGATGACGGTGAATGGGCCGATCCTCCCCTACCTCGCCTCGCTCCACTCAAACCGCGCGCCGTCCTTGCCGTCCGACCGCGGCCCGGGACTGTCCGCCGTCCAGACCCCGGCGGCCGACACCCGCAGGAAGCGGTTGGTCACCAGCGACATCAGGGCCAGCTCTCCCGTCGGCGTCTCGATCCACTGGAAGGCCTGGGCCTTGTCGTCGCGCGCCTTCGAGGCGCTCACCGTCCCGTCGGCGGCGACGGTCAGGTAGCCGCCCTGCCCGCGCAGCGCCGCCCGGCCCAGCGGCCGTTTCTCCACGGTCACGGTCCGCGCCTGGCCCAGCGCCGTCAGCGTCACCCTGCGGCCGTCGGGGATCGGCCGGCGCAGGCCGCGTGGATGAGGCTCGAACACCTCGATGGAGTCGAAGTCGGCATGGCCGCCCTCGCGTCCCGCCTCGTTGTAGGCGAACAGCCCGTAGCGCACGCCCTGGAAGGTGCGCAGCTGGAAAACCATGGCCATCGGTTCGCCCAAGGCGGTGAACGCCTCGCCGTCGGCCGAGAACGCGAACCGCGCCGTTTCGGCCATGAAGTCGGCGTCGGCCTGCAGCCAGACCTGCGTGCCCGCGACCCTGGCTTGGAAGGCCTTGCCCGTGCGCTGGTCGCGCTGCTCGACCTCCAGCCCGCCGGCGACCTTGCGCACGCCGATCCAGGCATAGGGCAGGTTCAGCAAGGCCAGGCCCGCCACGTCGCCCTCGGCCAGGCTGGAGGCGTCCAGCAGCACGCGCGGCCGCGACTCCGGCCCGATCGCGCGCTGGGTCAGGGTGTTGCGCGCCTTCCAGAAGTCGGCGGCCGGCAGGGTCTTCAGCCGCAGGAAACCCGGCCGCTCGGCCAGCGACCACTTGGCGTCGACCGGAACGTGGTTCCACTGCCAGATCGGCTTGAGCTTGGCGCCCGAGAAGTCGTCGCCGCGCTCGTAGGGCGCATGCGGCGCCTCCGTCGCGCCCGTGTCGGGCTTGACCCAGGTCCGCGGGTTGCGCCCCAGGTTGCCCGGCAGGCCGAAATAGGGCCAGCCGTCCTTCCAGGTCACCGGCGACAGGGCCGTCAGGCGCCCCACCGAATTGTAGTCCATCATCGAATAGCCCCACCACGCGCCGGCGGGGGTCTGGACGTAGCCGCCCTGGTGCAGGGCCGTGCGGCCGCGCGGCCTGGGATCGGGCGGCACGATCGTGAACGGCGGCTTGGGCGCCTCCAGCCGGGCGCCTTCCGCCAGGCCGAAATCCTCGCCGACGCTGATCTCGCGATTGACCTCGTAGGGCCCCTCCGGCCGGTCGGCGCGGGCCACCGGCAGGCGCATCATCCCGTCGAACCAGGCGCTGGTGATCCAGTACTTGCCGCCGACCTTGGTGAAGTGCAGCCCCTCGCCCATGCCCTGCTCCGGCGCGATGATCTCGCGCTCCGTGCCGGGTACGACATCGGTCAGGTCGGCGTTCAGCTGCGCCATGCGGATGCCGCGATAGCCCCAGACCACATAGACCTTGCCGTCGTCGTCGAAGAGCACCGACAGGTCGTGGAAGCCGCGCTTCATCCGCGTCCGGGTCCACGGACCGGCCGGGTCCCTGGCTGTGAAGTGGAAGGTCGCCTCGCGATTGACGTTGCTGAAGATGTGGAAGACGCCGTCGTGGTGCCGGAAGCTGGGCGCCCAGAAGCCCTGGCCGTAGACGTCGCCGTCCTCCAGCCGGAAGTTCGGCCCCAGGTCCAGCCTGTCGGCCGCGTAGCCGACGAAGCTCCAGTTCACCAGATCGCGCGAGCGCAGGATCGGCAGGCCCGGCATCGCGTGCATGGTGGTGCCGGTCAGGTAGTAGTCCTGGCCCACCCGGATCATGTCGGGGTCGGAGAACTCGTCGTAGAACAGCGGATTGGTGAAGGTGCCGTCGCCGTTGTCGGCGGTCCAGGTGCGCGGGGCCGACTCGCCCGCGACGCTCGCGCCGGCCAGCAGAACAGCCGCCAGGCCGGCCAGGAGGACGCGGTCACGCTTGCTCGGCTTCATGCTGCTTCTTCCCTCGTCGCCGTCTCGAGCGGCGTCTGGAGCAGCCTCGCGAGCTGCCGACTATTTGTCGGAGTATATTTGAGCGAGATCGTCGTCAATCACTGGCCACGCCGGATATGCGTGCACATGCAATCGACAAAAATCGCAATATTGTCTGAGTAAACAATGTCCAATGCCCCGCTTGTGGCGCGGATCCAGGCCACATCCCCGCCACAAGCGGGGTTAAACCTTACGGATCGGCGCTTTTCCGGCCTTCCGGAGGTTGCGACGGACGCTTGACGTCATACGGCGGCGCGTGACAAGGCCGATCTCACCAGTCAGTCTGGTTCTCCCGATTCTATAAGGAGTTACTCCATGAACACCGCCGATATCGCCGAAGCTCTGGTCGCCAGCGACGACAAGCTGACCAAGACCCAGGCCAAGGCCATCGTCGACGGCGTCTTCAAGGCCATCGCTGACGCCGCCGTGAAGGGCGAAGAAGTCTCGATCCCGGGCTTCGGCAAGTTCAAGGTCCAGGACAAGCCGGCCCGCACCGGCCGCAACCCGGCCACGGGCGCGACCATCGAGATCGCCGCCAGCAAGAAGGTCGGCTTCACCCCGGCCAAGCAACTGAAGGACGCCGTCAACGGCTGATCCTGACGGAACGGCCTTCGGCTAGCTCGAAGAAAAAAGAGGCGGAACGTCCCTGACGTTCCGCCTCTGCTGTATCTGGGCCGTCTCCGTCGACACGGAGGCGGCCTTTGTTCATTTGCGCGCTACCAGTTCCACATCGTCCCGTCTTCGAGGCGGGCGACCGGCAGCTGGCGCGGCTCGTAGGGATACTTGGCCGCCAGGGCTTCGTCGATGTCGACGCCGTGGCCCGGGGTGTCGCCCACATAGAGCATGCCCTTGTCGAACCGGTAGTCGTGCGGGAACACCGCGTCGGTCTCTTCGGAGTGGCGCATGTATTCCTGGATGCCGAAGTTGGGCACCCAGGTGTCGAAGTGCAGCGCGGCCCCCATCGTCACCGGCGAAAGGTCCGTCGCGCCGTGGCAGCCCGTGCGCACCGACCACAGCGAGGCGAAGTCGGCGATGCGGCGCAGGTGGGTCAGGCCGCCGGCCCCGACGATGGTCGTGCGGATGTAGTCGATCAGCTGTTCCTGGATCAGGTCCTTGGCGTCCCAGATCGTGTTGAATACCTCGCCCACGGCCAGCGGCGTGGTGGTGTGCTGGCGGATCAGGCGGAAGGCCTCCTGGTTCTCGGCCGGCGTGGAGTCCTCCAGCCAGAAGAGATCGTAGGGCTCCAGGCTCTTGCCCAGCTGGGCGGCCTCGCGCGGGGTCATCCGGTGGTGGCCGTCGTGCAGCAGCGCCACGTCGAAGCCGTGCTCCTTGCGCAGCGCCTCGAACAGCGTGGGCAGGTAGCGCAGGTACTTGCGGGTGTCCCAGACCGTTTCGGTCGGCAGGGTGGCGTCGGCCGGCTCGTAGTACATGTCGCCGCGGCCCACGCCGTAGGCCAGGTCGATGCCCGGCACGCCCGACTGGGCCCGCACGGCCTTGTAGCCGGCGTCGATGTATCGGCCGACGGCCTCGACGGTGTCTTCCAGGTCGCTGCCGTTGGCGTGGCCGTAGACCAGCACGCCGTCGCGCGAACGGCCGCCCAGCAGGTCGTACAGCGGCGCGCCCAGCGCCTTGGCCTTGATGTCCCACAGCGCCACGTCGACGGCGGCGATGGCCCGCATGGTCACCGGACCGCGACGCCAGTAGGCCCCGCGATAGAGATACTGCCAGATGTCCTCGATGCGGCGCGCGTCGCGGCCGATCAGCACCGGGATGACGTGGTCTTCCAGATAGGCGACCACCGACTTCTCGCGGCCGTTCAGGGTCGCGTCGCCGATGCCGTAGACGCCCTGGTCGGTCTCGATCTTCAGGGTGACGAAGTTTCGGCCAGGCGAAGTGACGATCACGCGGGCGCCGGTAATTCGCATCGGCGGCAAGCCAGCTGCCTTGAACGCCTCGGTATGGCTAGTATGCACGTCGAGATTCCCGTGGTCTTCCAGTTGGAAGTTCCATAACCATCGACAACTGGCTTGTCCATATTGGTCAGACCAATTTCAGGAAGTCCCCGCATGTCCGCCAAGGGCGAGAACCGTCTGTACGAACGCGTCGCCAAGGATCTGGCCAGCCAGATCGCCGAGGGGCGCTACGCCGTCGGCCAGCGCCTGCCGTCCGAACGCGACCTCGCCCAGACCTACTCTGTCTCGCGCCCGACGATCCGCGAGGCGATCATCGCCCTGGAGCTGGACGGCCTGGTGGACGTGCGCCTGGGCTCGGGCGTCTACGTCAAGGCCCAGACCCCCGCCGAGGGCCAGGCCGGCGCCACCGACATCGGCCCGTTCGAACTGCTGGAGGCCCGCCGCGCCATCGAGGCCGAGGCCTGCGCCATGGCCGCCAAGCGCATCACCAACGAGGAGCTCGACCAGCTCGACGGCCTGGTGGCCGAGATGCAGGCCGAGAACGTCCGTGACGTCGACCGCTCGGAAGACGCCGACAAGCGCTTCCACATGCTGATCGCGTCCTCCACCCAGAACAGCGCCATGATCGCCGCCGTCGAGCTGCTGTGGGAGGCCCGCGAGCGCTCGCCCCAGACCAAGCTGATGGGCGAGAAGGCCCACGCCGCCGGCGTCATCCCGCGCATCGACGAGCACGCCGCCATCGTCTCGGCCCTGCGCGCCCGCTCGCCTGAGGACGCCCGCGACGCCATGCGCCGCCACCTCACGCGCGTGCTGAACTCGCTGCTGGCGGCCACGGAAGTGCAGGAGATGGAAGAGGCCCGCGCCCGCATCGCGGCCACGCGCGACCGCTACACCTGAGGCCCGCCCGCTCTGTCGGCTTCCCGACAGACACCGCAACGCTTTGCCTGCAAAGGCGTTGAAGCCTGGCTTTCGGCTATTGTCGGGCGGCGCCAATATTCGGTGGGAATGCGTAGATGAGCGACGGCTTCACCCGGGTCTCGACCGGCAATCGCGGTCTCGACGCCATCCTGCGCGGCGGACTTCCGGCCAATCGCCTCTACCTTCTGGAAGGCGAACCGGGCTCGGGCAAGACCACGCTCGGCCTTCAGTTCCTGCAGGAAGGCGTCAAGCAGGGCGAGCGCGTGCTCTACATCACCCTGTCGGAAACCAGCGACGAGCTGCGCGGCGTCGCCGCCTCGCACGGCTGGGACCTGGCCGGCATCGACCTCTTCGAGCTGTCCTCGGCCGAGGAGGTGCTGGGCGAAGGCCGCGAGCAGTCGATCCTGCACGCCTGGGAGGTCGAGCTGGGCGGCACGATCAGGCTGATCCAGGAGCAGGTCGAGCAGGTCACGCCTCGCCGCGTGGTGTTCGACAGCCTGTCGGAGCTGCGCCTGCTGGCCCAGGACCCGCTGCGCTATCGCCGCCAGGTGCTGGCCCTGAAGCAGTTCTTCGCCACCCGCGACTGCACCGTCATGCTGATCGACGACCTGACCACCAGCGACGGCGTGCGCGACGGCCACCTGCACAGCCTTTGCCACGGCGTCGTCACCCTGGAGCGCCTGACGCTCGACTTCGGCGCCGCCCGCCGCCGGATGCAGGTCCAGAAGCTGCGCGGCGTCGACTTCGTCGGCGGCTTCCACGACATGGCCATCCGCAAGGGCGGCCTGCAGATCTTCCCGCGCCTGATCGCCTCGGACCACCACACCCCCTTCGCCGGCGATCCCACGCCCAGCGGGATCGACGGGCTGGACGCCCTGTTGTCGGGCGGCCCGCTGCGCGGCACCTGCACCCTGATCACCGGCCCGGCCGGTTCGGGCAAGTCGACCATCGTCCTGCAGTTCCTGCACGCGGCGTGCGAGCGTGGCGAGGCGGCCACCCTGTTCGAGTTCGACGAACGGGTCGGCACCCTGATGGTCCGCGCCAAGGCCATGGGCATGGACCTGCAGAAGCACATCGACGGCGGCTGCCTGAAGATCCAGCAGGTCGACCCGGCCGAGATGTCGCCGGGCGAGTTCGCCGCCCTGGTGCAGACCGAGGTCGAGGAACGCGGCGTCAAGATCATCGCCATCGACAGCCTCAACGGCTACCTGGCCGCCATGCCGCAGGAAAAGCAGCTGATCCTGCAGATGCACGAGCTACTGTCGTTCCTGAACCAGCAGGGCGTGGTCACCCTGCTGATCAACCCGCAATCGGGCCTGGTCGGCGGCATGTCGACCTCGCTGAACGTGTCCTACATCGCCGACGCCGTGCTGCTGATCCGCTTTTTCGAGGCGGCCGGCCGCATCCGCAAGGCGATCTCGGTGATCAAGAACCGGGGCGGCCCGCACGAGGACACAATCCGCGAATTGCGCATTGATACCCAAGGCGTGCGCGTCGGCGCGCCGCTGACCGAGTTCAGAGGCGTGATGACCGGAACCCCCGAATATGTCGGCCAGGCTGGTCCGCTGCTGGAAGACCGCGGCCTTGAGCCATAGGCGCGGACCCGAGGGCTTTCGCGTCCTCGTCGCCACCCCGTTCGGGCGCGACGCCGACAATGTGTCCCGCCTGCTGTCGGATCACGGCTTCAAGACCCGCGCCGTACCGGACGCCCAGGCCGTCGCCGCCGAACTCGACGAGCAGACCGGCGTCGTGCTGATCACCGAGGAGGCTCTGCGCGGCAAGCTGGATACGCTGCGCGCCGCCCTCGCCGCCCAGCCAGACTGGTCCGACACGCCGTTCATCCTGCTGGTTTCACGCAACGCCTATCGCCCGCGCGCCGGCGAAATCGCCCGTCTGGCCCTGGCCGACCTGACCACGAACCTGATCGTGCTGGAGCGGCCGCTCGGCTCGTTGTCGCTGGTCAGCGCCGTCGACACCGCCCTGCGCGCCCGTCGCCGCCAGTTCGACCTGCGCGACCGCCTCGCCGAGCTCGACCACAGCCGTGCCGCCCTGGCCGCCAGCGAGGCCGAGGTGCGGCTGATCGCTGACTCCCTGCCCGTGCTGATCGGCTTCATCGACAAGTCGCTGGTCTATCGCTTCGCCAACAAGGCCTATGCCGACTGGTTCTATCGCGATCCCGCCGACGTCGTCGGCCTCCATGTGCGCGAGGTGGTCGGGGACGAGGGAATGGAGGCGCGGATGCCAGCCATGCGCCGCGCCCTCGCCGGCGAGCCCGCCCACCTGACCCTGCCCTGGCCCCATGCCGACGGCCGCCGCCGCGACGCCGACATCCGCTATCTGCCCCGGCGCGGCGCCGACGGCGAGATCGACGGCTTCCACGTCTTCGTCGCCGACGTCACCGAGCACGTCCAGGGCGAGGAGCTGCTGCGCCAGACCGCCCAGGCTCTGGAATACCGGGTTCGCGAGCGCACGGCCGCCCTGGAAGTCGAGATGGAGCGCCGGACGACGGTCGAAGCCGCCCTGCGCCAGAGCCAGAAGATGGAGGCCGTCGGCCAGCTGACCGGCGGCATCGCCCACGACTTCAACAACATGCTGACCGGCGTCATCGGCGCGCTCGACATGGTCAAGCGCAAGCGCGCCTCCGGCCGCGACGCCGACACCGACCGCTATCTCGACACGGCCCTGACCTCGGCCCATCGCGCCGCGGGTCTCACCCACCGACTGCTGGCCTTCTCGCGGCGCCAGTCGCTCGATCCCCATGCGCTGGACATCAACGCCCTGGTCTCTTCGCTGCAGGACCTGATCCGGCGCACGGTGACCGAACAGATCAGCGTAGACGTCGACCTGGGCGCGGCGGAGGCCGCCATCGCCGACGCCAACCAGCTGGAAAGCGCCATCCTCAACCTGGCGATCAACGCCCGTGACGCCATGCCCGAGGGCGGACGCTTGACCATCTCGACCTCGGTGGCCGAACTCGACCCGGACATGGCCGCCGAGGACGCCCGCCCTGGTCGCTATGTCGTGGTCGCCGTCACCGACACGGGCGTGGGCATGTCGGCCGAGGTGCTGGACAAGGTCTTCGACCCGTTCTTCACCACCAAGCCGATCGGCCAGGGCACGGGTCTGGGGCTGTCGATGGTCTACGGCTTCGCCCGCCAGAGCGGCGGCTCGGTGCGCATCCAGAGCCGCGTCGGCGAAGGCACTTCGGTGAAGATCTATCTGCCGGCCGCCGACGGCGCGGTTGAGCCCAAGGCCGAGGACCAGCCGGCCGATTTCGCCCGGGGCGAGGGCCAGACGGTGCTGCTGGTCGAGGACGAAAGCGCCGTACGCCTGCTGGTGCGCGAGGTGCTGGAGGACCTGGGCTATCGCGCGGTCGAGGCGTCCGATCCGCAGTCGGCCATCGCCATCCTCAATTCGCAGAGCGCGATCGACCTTCTGATCTCGGACGTCGGCCTGCCGGGCATGAACGGCCGCCAGCTGGCCGAGGTGGCCCGCGACCGGCGGCCCGACCTGCCGATCCTGTTCATCACCGGCTATGCCGAGAACGCGGCCATCCGCGCCGGCTTCCTGGGCTCCAACATGGCGATGATCGGCAAGCCGTTCGCCCTGGACACTCTGGCCGCCAAGATCGGCGAGATGATGCCCGAGGCGAGCGGCCGCTGAAGCCCGGCAAGGGCGGCGCGTGAGGATCGACGACCCCCGCGCGCCCCGCCCGATCAGAACGTCATCGACGCCCGGATCCCGCCGTAGCGCTTGAAGTCGCGCGGCAGGAAGGCCTGCACCGCCAGCTGGTTGCCGTAGGCGCCGTAGTTGTTGACGAGATTGGTGTAGTAGCCCTCGTCGAACAGGTTGTTGACGAAGGCCGTCACCTGGTAGCCGCGGGCCTTGTCGCGCACGCCCACCGACAGGTTGACGACCGCATAGCCCTTCTGGACGGTCAGCGGATCCTGGCTCAGCGAGTAGTTGACGCTGCTCTGGTAGTTGGCCGCCACGTTGGCCACGCCCTCCAGGTCGCCGACCAGCGGACGCACGTACTCGGCGCCGGCGCTCAGCTTCCACTTCGGCGCCTGTGGCGGGCGCTCGCCGGCCAGGTTCTGGCGGGCGGGCGAGCCGGTGCAGCCCTGTGCGGCCGTCTGGCCGGGCCAGCACTGGGCGCCGGCGAACTGGGTGATCTCGGCGTCCAGATAGGCGACCGAGCCCGACAGCGTCAGGCCGTCGACCAGGCGGGCGGTGCTTTCGACCTCTATCCCGCGCGTGCGGATCGCGCCCACGTTGGTCAGGCGGAAGTTCTGGGTGCCGTCGGGCAGCAGCTCCGCGCCCTGGGCCTGGAAGTCCTCGTACTCGGTGTTGAACACCGTGGCGTTCAGGGTCACGCGACGATCCAGGAACCGCGAGCGCACGCCGACCTGGATGTCCTCCGAGCTTTCCGGACGAACGGGGCCAAGGTCGGCGCGGGCCTGGTTGAAGCCGGTGGTCAGGTCGTAGCTCTGGCCCTTGTGGCCGGTGGCCCAGGTGGCGAACACCATCACGTCGTCGGCCAGCTTGTGCTGCACGCCCACCCGGTAGGTGGCGTAGTCGTCGCTGGCGCCGTCGGCCCAGGCGGCGGCCGGGCCGGCGCGCAGGTCGCGGAAGGTGTAGCCGATCTTCTCGCGGCCTAGACGCAGGCCGCCGATCAGGGTCGTGCCCTCGACGACGTCATACTCCAGCTGGCCGAACACCGAGTTCTCGTTCGAGCCCGAGGTGGCGTCCCAGTTGGCCTGCGAGAAGGCCGGGCCGCGGAAGAAGTAGCGGCGATAGTTCACGTCGGCGTGGAAGGCGCCCAGGGTGTAGCGCAGGCGGTTCGAGCCGTTCGAGACCAGGCGGATTTCCTGGCTGAACTGGTCGGCCGAGAACAGGCCGTTGGCGTAGTTGTTGACGCTCAGCGCGGACTCGTCCTGGTCGAAGGCGTCCAGCATCTTGTAGCGGTCGTTGGCGGTGACCGAGATCAGGGTCGCGAAGCCCAGGTCGTAGGTCAGCTTCAGCGACTGGGCGAAGTCCTCGTAGTCCGAGCCGGTGGTGACGTTGTTGACCACCGAGCTGTTGTTCGAACCCACCGTCACGCCCGGCGCGAACACCGCCGGCGTCCAGGCCGCGTTGCCGCGCAGGCGGGCGTCCGGCGACAGGGCGATGAACGGCCGGCCGGCCGTGGTGTCGCCCTTCAGGTAGTCGACCGCCAGGGTGGCGCTGAACTTGTCGGTCGGGTCCCAGACCAGCTTGTTGCGGGTGGCGAAGGTCTCGCGGCCGTTGACCTTCTCGCCGTTGTACAGGTTGTCGATATTGCCCTCGAAGCTGGTGTAGCTGTTCGACGAGCGGAACCGCAGGGTGTCGGTGATCGGGCCCGAGATCGAGGCGCCGAGGCCGACTTCACTGTCGGTGGTGGCCAGGGCGCTGACCTTGCCGGTCAGCTCGCGGGTCGGACCCGGGGTGACGATGTTGATCAGGCCGGCCGAGGCCGACTTGCCGTAGAGCGTGCTCTGGGGGCCGCGCAGCACCTCGATGCGCTCCACGTCGGCCAGGTCGGCGAAGGCGCGGGCCTGGAAGGCGATCGGCACGTCGTCGACCACCACGGCCACGCTGGGCTCGACGCCCACGCCGAAGGCGAAGGTGCCCACGCCGCGGATCGAGACCGAGGCGTTCACCGGGTTGTCGGCCGGACGCACGATCAGCGACGGCGCCACCTTGGTCAGGTCGGTGAACTCGCGCACGGCGGCGGCTTCGAGCTGGTCGCCGCCGATCACCTGCACGGCCATCGGCACGTCCTGGACGTTCTGCGAGCGCTTCTGGGCGGTGACGACGATCTCGCCGACGACGCCGTCATCCACCGTTTCCTGGGCGTGGGCGAAGCCGCCGAAAGCGGTCAGGGCGATCCCCGCCGAGATCCCGCCCAGCGCCGTCGTGCTGAAAAACCGCCGCATACCTGACTCCCACATTCTGAAGGGTTCTTCGACCCGATGGGAGTGCACATAGAGATTGGTCATACCGATTGCAATAGCGGCCTGACCATGCGCCCTGGCCAAACTTGACCAAACCCTCTAGGAGAGAGGCAAGTACGATTTAGGGAGAAAGCCGCCATGACGCCCAGCCGTCGCCAGCTCCTGGCTGGAGCCGCCCTGACCGCCAGCGCCGCCGTCGCCGCGCAGGTCCAGGCCCAGGAAAAAGCTCAGGGCAAGGCCGCCTCCCCGCCCCTCGCCGCCGGTGACGAGCCGCTGCTGCTGTTCGCCCAGCACGACCGCCCGCGCACCACGCTGGACGGCCTGTGGGCCTACATCCTCGACCAGAACGACTCCGCCTTCCGCAAGCCCAACGCCCGCCGCGCCTTCTGGCTGGACGAGGCCCAGAAGCCCGGCGGCCCCGTCGTCGAGTACGACTGGGGCGCCTCGCCGCGCATGGAAATCCCCGGCGACTGGAACACCCGCGATCCGTCGCTGGAATGGTACGACGGCCCGATCTACTTCCATCGCCGCTTCCAGGCCCCGGCCGATACGGGCGGCCGCCGCTTCCTCAGCTTCGAGGCCGTGAACTACGACGCCGTCGTCTGGCTGAACGGCCAGGAGATCGGCCGCCACGAAGGCGGCTTCACGCCCTTCGTCTTCGAGGTCACCGGCAAGCTGAAGGCCGGCGAGAATGTCGTGGTGCTGCGCGTCGACGACCGCGTTGGCCCCGAGACCCTGCCCTCGCTCGACTTCGACTGGAAGAACTACGGCGGCATCACCCGCTCGGTCTGGCTGGTCGAGACGCCCGCCACCTTCCTGCGCGACGCCTTCCTGCGGCTGGAAGCCGGCCAGATCGTCGCCGACCTGCGCGCCGACGGCCCGGCCGCCGCCGGCCTGGAGGTCTCGGTCGCCATCGCCGGCCTGAACCTGACGCTGACCGGCAAGACCGGCCCCGACGGCCGCGCCCGCCTGTCGGCCAAACCCCCGCGCGGGCTGAAGCTGTGGTCGCCGGAAACGCCGACGCTGTACGACGTCACCTTCAAGGCCGGCGAGGACGTGCGCCGAGAGCGCGTCGGCTTCCGCACGCTGGAGGCCCGCGGCCGCCAGATCCTGGTCAACGGCAAGCCGCGCTTCATCCGCGGCATCGCCCTGCACGAAGAGCCGCTGGGCGCCCAGGGCGGCCGCGTCATGACCCCGCCCGAGGCCCGCGCCCTGCTGGAAGAGGCCAAGGCCCTGGGCTGCGACATGGTCCGCCTGGCGCACTATCCGCACACGGAAAGCACCGTGCGCCTTTGCGACGAGATCGGCCTGCTGGTCTGGTCGGAGATCCCCGTCTACTGGGACGACGTCGCCTACGAGAGCCCCAAGACCCTCACCCTGGCCCGCGCCATGGCCGCCGAGATGGTGGTCCGCGACCGCAACCGCGCCAGCGTCGCCTTCTGGTCGGTGGCCAACGAGACGCCGACCCACCAGGCCCGCACCACCTTCCTGCGCCACGTGGTCGCCGACATCCGCCGCCTCGACCCCACCCGCCTGCTGACCGCGGCCCTGAACAAGAACATCGACGTCGGCGGCGCCAAGGCCGGCCAGAACCAGTTCGTGGTCGACGACCCGCTGGCGCCCGACCTCGATGTGGTGGCCATCAACCAGTACGAGGGCTGGTACGGGCCGCGCACGCCCGACCAGGCCAAGACCGTGCGGTTCTCCAATCCGCACGACAAGCCGATGATGATGAGCGAGTTCGGCGCCGACGCCCTCTACGGCGAGCGCGGCCCGAAGGAGAACCGCTGGACCGAGGAGTACCAGGCCTGGGTATTCGAGGAGACCCTGGCCCTGCTCGACCGCGACGGCTTCGTCGGCGTCAGTCCGTGGGTGCTGAAGGACTTCCGCTCGCCGCGTCGCTGGCACGCCCGCTACCAGGACTACTGGAACCGTAAGGGCCTGGTCAGCAACGAGGGCCGCCGCAAGCTCGCCTTCGAGACCCTGCGCCGCTACTACGCCGGCAAGACCTCGTGACGCCCGCCGTCCGCGCCCTGACCGGCGCCGCCCTTGCCCTCGTGCTGGCCCTGCCCGTCCAGGCCGCCGACCGCTGGGCCGCCAGCTGGTCGACGGCGGTCGTGCCTCTGGACGAGATGAAGGGCCTGCCCGCCGACGGCGGCGACTTCACCATCCGCCAGGTCATGCGGCTGTCGTCGGGAGGCCAACGCCTTCGCCTGCGCTTCACCAACGCGCTGGGGACCGCGCCGCTTCGCATCGAGGGCGCCCACCTGGCCCATTCGGTCGGGGCGGGCAGCGCGGCGATCGTCGCCGGCAGCGACCGGGCGATCACCTTCGACGGCAAGCCGGGCGTGACCATCCCGCCGGGCGCGATCTTCCTGTCCGATCCGATCGACCTGCCCTCGCCCGCCCTGCAGCCCCTGGCCGTCAGCCTGCACATGAAGGACGCGCCCAAGACCTTCACCGTCCACCGCGCCGCCCGCACCACGGCCTATGTCGCGTCCGGCGACCAGGCCAGCGCCGCCGACCTGCCGGGCGCGACGACGCTGATCCAGTGGACCCAGATCGCCGCCGTCGACGTGTCGGGTCCGGCCGTGGAGACGGTGGCGACCTTCGGCGATTCCATCACCGACGGCAGCGGCGCCGGCGTCGACCGCTACGAGCGCTGGCCCGACGTCCTGGCCCAGCGCCTGCAGGCCGATCCGAAGACCCGCCATATCGGCGTGGTCAACGCCGGCATCGGCGGCAACCGCCTGCTGAAGGACGGCAACGGCCCCAATGGCCTGGCCCGCTTCGACCGCGACGTGCTGTCCCTGCCGGGCCTGACCACGGTGATCGTGCTGATCGGCGTCAACGACATCGGCACGCTGTCGCGCGAGGGCGAGGTCACGGCCGAAAAGCGCCAGGCCGTCGTCGAGGGCCTGGCCGCCGGCTACCGCCAGTTGGTCGAGCGCGCCCACGCCCGGAACGTGCGGGTGATCGGCGCCACCATCCTGCCGTTCGGCGGCACCAAGACCTATCGCTCCGACGCGGACGCCGACGCCGACCGCCGCGCCGTCAACCAGTGGATCCGCACGGCCGGCGTGTTCGACGCCGTCGTCGATTTCGACAAGGTCGCCGCCGATCCGGCCGATCCCTCGCGGCTTCTGCCCGCCTACGACTCCGGCGACAAACTGCATCCGTCGCCGGCCGGCTATCAGGCCCTAGGTTCGGCCGTGCCGCTGAACCTGCTGGTCTCGCCCGCCCGCAAACGCTGAGGAAGCCGCCATGCGCCGCACCGCCGCCCTGGTCCTGATGCTGACCGTCGCCCTCCCCGCTACGGCGTCGGCGCAAGGCTTCGACGTCGCCGTCACCGTCGACGACCTGCCCGTCCACGGCGCCCTGCCGCCGGGCATGACCCGCCTGTCGATCGCCCGCTCGCACATCGAGACCTTCAAGGCCCACGGCGTCGCCGAGGCCTTCGGCTTCGTCAACGCGGCCAAGGCGACCGACGCCGAAACCAACGCCGTGCTCGACGCCTGGCGCGCGGCCGGCCACCCGCTCGGCAACCACACCGCTACCCACCTCAATCTCGAAAAGGCCGACACGCTGGAGGCCTGGATCGCCGACCTGGAAGCCGGCCAGCCGGCCGTGGCCGAGCGGATGAAGGGCCAGGACTGGCGGTATCTGAGGTTTCCCAACCTGACGGCCGGCACGCGCCCCGAGCGCCACGACGGCGCGGCCGCCTACCTCGCCGCCCACGGCTACAAGGTCGCCCACGTCACCTTCTCGTTCAGCGACTGGAGCTACAGCGACGCCTACGCCCGCTGCGTGGCCAGGAACGACCAGGCCGCCATCAGGACGATGGAGGACCAATACCTGCGCGGCGTCGACGACGGCGTCGCCCGCATGCGGGCCGTCTCTCAAAGGGTCTACGGCCGGATGATCCCGCAGGTGCTGCTGACCCACATCGGCGGCTGGTCGGCGCACATGCTGCCCGAGGTGCTCGACCGCCTCGACGCCGCCGGCGCCCGCTACGTCACTCTCGAAGCGGCCCAGAAGGATCCGGCCTACGCCGAGGCGCAAGCCTTGCCCGGCGGCGGCGGGATCATGGACCGCACGGCCAAGGCCCGGAATATCGACCTGTCGGGGATCGTCGCCCCATCCGAGCAGGTGGACTCCAAGACGCTCTGCCGCTGAGACGCCTCTTCTTGTCGTCACTTTCTCGCCACTGCGCTCTATGCTGACGCCAACCTCTACCAGGAGAGCAAGATGGCTCCTTCCGCACCTCGCATAGGCTCGGCGACTCCCGCAGAAATTTATCTCTCGGTGGGATTGGCTCTAAGTTGGTGGGAAGCGTCTGAGGACGTGCTCATGGGAGTCTTCCATCGGTTGTGCGCGAAAAGCGAGCCCACCACTTTTGAGACCTATGTCGGGTCTTCGCGGTCGGCGCGCAGCAAGATGCTGCTGTCTGCACTGACCCGATACAAGCGCCGCTTCCTCGATGCTGAACTTGCTGAAATTCGCAGAGCCATGAAGGCTTTGGATCGTCTCGCTTCAATGCGAAATCAGATAGCCCATGGCCACGTGGGCAACACCAAGCAGGTCGTGGACGACGTGATCGTCATGGAAGGCAATTTCCTACTGCCCTCCTTGAACGAGGCTGGCCACCAAGTCATGCGAGACTACCGCTACGCCCATACAGCTGCGGAAATCGATGCTTGGCGCGACCAAGTAAGAGACGAGCGGGCAAGGATCATGGATGCAGAGCTCGCCGCAGTCGTGCGTGCGCAGAATTCTCACATGGCGATGTCTTCCGACGATCTCAGAGCACTGTCGATAGTCGAGGCGATCAGTGAAGGGCGAATTCCAATATCCGGGTTCGAAATCAAGTCGAGACCCGCTCCTGGCGATCATAGCTCTTGAGAGCGCTCGACGTGTGCATCGCGCAACGATAGGTGTGAGCACGCGAGCTGCAGTCCCGCCCCGCGCCCAACAACCACGAAATCCGTCCACTTCGGCTTGGATCGCCAATAGCGGTGAATGTTCCTGACCCCCGGCGGGACTGACGGTGCAGGGCCACGACACCGCGCAAAAAAAGGCCGACCCGTCGTCGTGGTCGGCCTGGAGGGGAACTATGAAGTTTGCGGTCGGCTCGCAGACGCCGAACACCCTCCTTCTCTAGCGGCAAACATCGTTCGATGCAATAGCGGCCTGACCAATTTTCACAACCCAGGGGCTATTACCGCTACCATCCAAAACGAGAGTATCTCCATATTTCACAAAGGGTTTTGATTTATACGACCAGTCCCTTCCCCTCCCGCACGCGTCGACGCTAGGATGCGTGAAACCATCTTGGTCAGACCAATGGAAGGCGCTGGGAGGCGCTCGCGATCATGGCACGCCGCACCCCTTCGCCACGCCCCCTGATGCTGGGCGCGGCGCTCGCCGTCCTGGCCGGCGCCGCCCAGGCCGCCGAGATCCGCGAGGTCCGCCTCGACGGCCAGGCCGGCGGCAAGCGCTTCGACGGGATCGGCGTGGTCGAGGGCGGCGGGGCGACCGGCGTCCTGCTGAAGGACTACCCCGAGCCCCAGCGCGGCCAGATCCTCGACCTGCTGTTCAAGCCGAACTTCGGCGCCTCGGTCGGCGCCCTCTATGTCGAGATCCCCGGCGACGGCAACTCGACGCAAGGGTCCATCCCCAGCCACATGCACGCGCGCGACGACCTCGACTACCGGCGCGGCTACATGTGGTGGGAGATGGTCGAGGCGAGGAAGCGCAACCCCCGCCTCTCCCTCGACGGCGCGGCCTGGAGCGCGCCCGGATGGATCGGCTCGTCCGGCAAGGTCTACGACCAGAGCACCGGCAAGGACTACCGCCTCGACCAGCCGTTCTATTCGCAGGACATGGAGGCCTACTACGTCAGCTGGCTGAAAGGCCTGCGCGACGTGCACGGCCTGACGCTCGACGCCATCGGCCCGCGCAACGAAAAGGGCGCCAGCTACGACTTCGCCAAGAGCTTCCGCCGCACGCTGAACGACAACGGCTTCCCCTCGGTCAAGCTGCACGGCTTCGACAACTGGCCCGATCCATGGAAGTTCAAGTTCGTCGACGACATGGCGACCGACAAGGACCTGCGCGACGCCGTCGACATCGTCAGCGCCCACAACAACGCGCCCAAGTCGTTCGTCCCGGCCGAGATCCAGGCCAAGGCCGCCGCGATGGGCAAGCCGATGTGGAACACCGAGCAGCACGTCTACGAGCCTGGCTATTCGGCGCTGATCGGCCTGGTCGAGGCCTTCAACGACAACTACGTCCGCAGCGGCTTCACCAAGGTCGTCAACTGGTACGGCATCGCCGGCGTCTACGAGACCCAGCCCTATTCCGGCGAAAAGGAAGCCGCCATCCGCGCCAACTGGCCCTGGAGCGGCCACTACGCGATCAACCCCGCGCTCTGGGGCTACGCCCACTACGGCCAGTTCACGCAGGTCGGCTGGACCTACCTGGCCGGCGCTAGCGGCGAGCTGTCGGGCGGCGGCTCGTTCGTCACCCTGAAATCGCCGGGCGACGACTACAGCGTCATCGTCGAGACGCGCGGCGCGAGCGAGCCGCAGATCCTGCGGCTGTCGGTGGCCGGGGGCCTGTCGACCCGCGACCTCGCCGTCTGGCGCAGCACCGAACGCGAGCACTTCGCCCGCCAGCCGGACCTGGCCCTGAAGGACGGCGTTCTGACCGTGACGCTCGAGCCGAACGCGGTCTATTCGCTGACCACCACGCGGGGCCAGACCAAGGGCGGCTTCGGCGCCGTGCCGCCCAAGCGCGCGTTCCCCTTTCCCTATGCCGAAACCTTCGAGGGTTACGGTGCGCCCCAGACCCGGGGCTGGCAGCCGCGCTACCTGGCCGACATCTCCGGCGCCTTCGAGCTGGCCAGATGCCCGGCGCGCGAGGGAACCTGCCTGCGCCAGGCCGCTCCGGTCCCGACGCTGTCCTGGGCGCCGGACTGGAAGCCCTACACGATCCTCGGCGACGGGGCCTGGCGCGACTACGCCGTCGCCGTCGACGTGCGGCTGGCGGCCGGCGAACGCGCCGCCGTCATGGGCCGCATCGCCCAGGTCGGCACGGGCTACGGCGTGATCCCCAAGGGCTACTATCTCGAACTGGCCGCCGACGGCGAGGCGCGCCTGGTGGTCGCGCGCGGCAAGATCGACAAGAAGAAGCTGGTCGGCGACGCCGAGCAGCAGGCGATCATCAAGGCCGGCGGCGACACGGGCGAAGGCGGCGAGAAGCTTCTGGCCCAGACCCGCCTGGCCGGCGTCGCGCCCGGCCAGTGGCGACGCCTGGAACTGCGCTTCGAAAGCGAGACGATCACCGGCCTCGTCGACGGCAAGCCCGTCCTGTCCGCGACCGACACCCTCTATCCCTCCGGCATGGCGGGACTGATGGCCGGCCCGAACGGCGCGGCGCTCAGCATGCCCTATTTCGACGACCTGAAGATCACCGGCCGCCACCCCGCCTCCCCCACCCCGCCCCTGCCGCCCCCGATCTACGCGGCGGGACCGTAAGATCCTCCCCCTCCGGAGGAGGTGGCCCGGAGGGGGGCGTTTTTCAGCTTTCGAGGCGGTGGCCAAAGCCCTTCCCCCTTGATGGGGGAAGGGTTGGGATGGGGGTGACGCGGCCGTTCCGCCTCCACCGCCGCATCAGGACCGACCGCCGCAGCCACCCCCAACCCCGGCCCCTCCCACATCGAGGGGGAAGGGAGAAGACGACCCGACGGGGATCCAGCCCCGTCGATCCTCTGCGTTCAGCGAAAAGACCTGAACGATCTCAACTTCTTGCAACTTTCTCACGGTGCTGGATCAGACGGATCCAGACCGCCCGCATAATCACTTCATCCCGTCGCAGGGAGAGGG
Source organism: Caulobacter flavus (assembly GCF_003722335.1). Taxonomy (GTDB): domain Bacteria; phylum Pseudomonadota; class Alphaproteobacteria; order Caulobacterales; family Caulobacteraceae; genus Caulobacter; species Caulobacter flavus. The sequence continues at coordinate 3,464,480 of NZ_CP026100.1, read as the reverse complement.
CGCAAGGATCCGGCCCGAAGCGTGCGACGCGGATGCGATCGAGCGGGGCTGAAGGAGCGGCGTGAGCCGGGCCTGAAGGCTTAAATGAGGATGGGGGACGTAAACCCATCCATCGGGAGCTTGCCTGACTAGGCTCCCGCCCGCCCAAGGGTCCGCGCCTAGCACGCACTCCTGGCCGTCAAGAAACGGGGAGCTCTGCGTGGGGAAGGGGCACAAGGCGGAAGAGGCCTGCGCGCCCCGGCCTGAGGAATAACGATCGCGCGGGGCGTCTAAGCTTCGTCGAAACGGTAATTGAAACTCACACATCCGGGCGAAGCCCGGACGCCCCTCGCCCTCTCCACTTACCATCGCAGCGAAAGCGCGAGGCCGAAAAGCCGTGCGTCCTTCGAGGCCCGCTGCGCGGGCGCCTCAGGATGAGGACGCTGGTGCACGACTGCCTCATCCTGAGGTGCGAGCTGAAGGCGAGCCTCGAAGGACGCACGGCGACGCCGATAAATCCTCCTTCTCTGCGGGACGCAGCCCTGAGGGGGCGGCGCCCACAAAGCAAAAGGCCCTCCCCTGTTTCCAGGGGAGGGCCAGTCGCCAACCGGATGGAGAGTCTAGTTCCGGTAGGTGAAGCCGAGGGCGAAGCGCGAGCCGCCGTACTGGACCGACCAGGGATTGGCGCGACCTTCGAAGCCGCGGTCGTCCGAGCCCACCGACAGGCGGGCGGCCTGCAGCAGGTTGCGGCCTTCCAGATAGATCTCGAGGTTCTTGTTGATCCGCCGCGAGATCTTGGCGTCCAGGTATTCGTACTTCTCCGAGTAGTAGGGCTCGCTCGGATTGTACGGGAAGCGCACGTAGTTGCCGATGTTGGTGTTGGGCGCATTGGCCACCGGCGAGGCGCTGGTGTTGCCGCACGGCGAGATGCAGGTCAGCACCCGGTCGCGGGCCTGGTAGGCGATGCGGGCCTTGGTGACGCCGTCGTCATACCAGAACACCAGGTTGGCGAAGTACTTCGACTGCCCTTGCGGATCGAGCGCCTCGGCGGTCAGCGGGTCCATGTAGGTGATCGCCGTGCCCGACTTTGTGGTCGAGATGTTGAAGTCCATGCCGGTCTTGCTGAGCTTCCACGGCAGGTAGGTGAAGGCGGTCTTGGCCACGAACTCCCAGCCCGACTGCACGTAGCCGGGGCCGTTCTCGTAGGTGGTCATGCCGAACTCGTAGTCCGAGAACTTCTTGCCGCCGGTGCCCGGAATCTCGATGTCGGTGCCTTCGAAGACGTTGGCGTTCTTGACCGGCACGGCCAGCGGCCCGCCGACCCGCACCTTCTGGCGGTAGTAGGCCAGGCTGAACGAGGTGTCGCGGTTGGGATACCACTCCAGGCTCGTGTTGTTCTTGGTCGCCTGGTACGGCTTCAGATTGGCGTTGCCGAAGGTGCCGCAGGTCATGTCCTGCTCCGAACCGTCGGCGTCGCTGACGCCGACCCGGCGCTCGTCGTAGGTGCAGGTGCCGCCCGGCCACAGGTACTTCATGGCCGGCGGGGCGATGGTCTTGGCCCAGCTGTAGCGCAGCACGACCTTGTCGGGGATCGCCCAGAGGGCCGCGTTGTACGACGGCAGCCAGCCGGTGTAGCTCTTGTTGATCGACACCGGCCGAACGCGATTGGTCGTGACGATGCCGGCGGCCAGGTTGGGGTTGTTGGGATCGAAGGCCGGCGTCTTGAAGGTGGTGGCCAGGGTCACGTAGCCCGAGCCCTCGACCTCGGACTTGAACATCCGGGTGCCCAGGTTGCCGCGGAACTCCATGCCGAACGGCAGGTCGTGGGCCAGGTCGGCCATCCAGTACCAGGAGCTCATCGTCTCCTCGGTCTCGTTGAACGGCTGCTTGTAGACGTTGCCGTCGCTGGCCTTGCACTCCTTGAGGCAGTCGAAGTTGTAGTTCACGGCGCCGGCCATCTGCGAGAAGGCCTTCTTGACGTCGATGCTGTCCCACAGCTCCAGGCCCGAAACGCCCTTGTAACCCGGCATGAACTTGCCAGAGTTGTGCTCGATCGAGCTCTGGAAGATGTCGATCAGCTGGGCCTGGGTCAGGGTCTCCAGGCCGTACAGGAAGTTGACGCCGGTGGTCGCGTTGGGGACGTAGCCGTAGGCGCAGGCGTTGGCCGGCAGCGTCGACGCCACGTTCGCGCAGGCCCGCACGTCGCCGCGCAGGGTCAGGGTCGGCACGAAGACGCCGGGGTCGGGCGAGTAGCCGCCGCCGCCCCACGAATTGGCCGTGCCCTTGCGATAGAGGATGCCCGCCTTGAAGCGCGTGAACAGCGGCATGTCGGGCAGGTAGGTGACGTCGAACTTCAGCTGGTCTTCGGCGCTCTCAACCTTCCGCGGGTTGAAAACCAGACGGTAGGCGTTCGAATAGGCCGGCTGGCCCACCGCGGTCGGCACGTTCAGCTGGGCGTAGTTGCGCATGTCGGTGTCATCGAACGACGACGGCATGTCGATCGTCCAGATCCCGTTCTCCAGCGCGCGCATGGTGGCGTTGCCGTAGGTGTAGCTGCGCGAGAACCGCAGGTCGGTCCGCGAATAGTCGCTCTCGTTGCGGCCGAACAGCAGGTCCATGGTCAGCGGGCCGCGGTTGTAGTTGGCGCCGCCGGAGATGTAGTTCGTCTTCCAGATCTGGTCGTTCTGGATCTGGTCGATGCCCAGCGCGGCGTTGGTGATGTCGAACTGGGTCAGGTGGTGGTTGCCGTCCATCTGGATGGACCCCGGCACGATGTTGGCCGCCACGCCCATCAGCGGGAACGAGTTGTTGGTGACGGTCGAGCCCGGCGTCGTGTCGATCGTGAACGGCGCCGTCGGCATGCCCTGGTTGTAGATGTAGAAGCCGCCGCCCGGGATCGCGGAGAGCACGTTGGCCGTGCCGGCCGGATAGAAGGTGTTGGTGAGCAGCGAGGTCGCCGTCTGGTTCTGCGAGGCGGCGTAAAGCGAGGTGATGCCGCCGCGGGTGCGCTGGCGGTTGTTCTCGTTCTGCTCGCGGTTGGCGACCTGGTACTTGGCGAAGACCGTCAGGTCGTCGGTCACCCGGTAGTCGAAGCGCAGGTCCCAGGACAGGCGGTCTTCGTACTGGGTCAGGTTCTGGTCGCGCACCAGGTTGGGCGCGTAGTCGTTCCACTGGTTGAGACAGCTGATCTGAGCGTTGATCTGCGCGGCCTGGGCGGCCTGGCGGTTGGCGCTGTTGCTGCCGGCCACGATCGTGCCCAGCTGGGCGTCGGTCAGCGTCGGAAACGCGGTCAGGCACTCGGCCTTGGTCTTGGCCGCCGCCGACTTGGTGTAGATGTCCAGCGGCGTCGGGGCGTTGAAGGTCCCGCCCCCGACCATGGCCCACGAGGCGATCGGATCGTTGGCGCCGACGCCGTTGGCCGTGGCCGGGTTGTAGGTGAAGGTCTTGTCCGGCGAATTGTCGAAGTCGGCGAAGCGGGTGTAGCCCTGGGCGTTGTTCGAGCCGCCGTTGTTCAGCGCGTGGCTGTCGTTCAGGCGCTTGCTGTAGCTGATGTTGCCGATGACCCCGAGGCGGTCGTCGAGAAACTTGCGCGAGGCCACCAGGCCCAGTTCGGGCGAGGCCTTGCGCGACAGGGTGTTGCCGGCGGCCGCGCCGCGGATCGACAGGTAGGGCTTCTTGAAGTCCAGGCCCGTGCGGGTCTGGATCTGGACGGTGGCGCCCAGGCCGCCCGGGGTCATGTCGGCCGTCTGGCCCTTGATGACGTCCAGGCTCTTGATCATCTCGGCCGGGAACTCGCGAAGGTCGGCCGCGCGGCCGTCGCCGCCGCCGACGGCGAGGCTGAAACCCGAGGCGGCCACGCCCATGCCGTCCAGTTCGACGCGGGTCAGGTCCGCGCCGTTGCCGCGGATCGAGACGCCGTCGCCTTCGCCGAAGCCGTTGCGCTCGATCGCCACGCCGGCGATGCGCGACATGGCCTCGTTGACGTTGCTGTCGGGGAACGAGCCGACGTCGTCGGCGACGATGGAGTCCTGGGCCGTCGCGCTGCGCTTCTTGCGCGCGATCGACGACTGCTGCGAGGCGCGGGCCCCGACGACGATGGCCTCGACCTCGGTCGGAGACTCGACCGAGCCGGATGTCTTGACGGTTTCGGATTGTGCGACGGCATGCTGGACCGGCCAGACGGCCGCGCTCAAGGCGATGATCGACACGGCCGCGGCCGTGCGGCCGCGCGCGCTGAAGCGCTTCATTACTTCCTCTCCCAAAGTCTTCTTATTCTCGCGGGGGGCGTCTTTTGGCCGCCCGCCAGGCTCATGGACTGCAATCGGCGACGTCGCCCGGCCCTCCCTCGCGGCGGGTCCGGGCCGTCGCTATGCGCCGGCCGGTCTTGTCGTGATCATCGTTTCCTCCCGCCCTCGCCGACGGTCGATGCCGTCAGCCCATGCCATATTTGGCCTGACCACTTTGTTGCATACCCGAGATACTCAGACAAGTTATTGTTATGATCAATGCGACAAGCTCGTCGCCAAATGTCGAACGATGACAACGTTGACATGCGCATCGCGCAAAACCGCTCGAAAGCTCAAAACCTTCGGTGAAACAACGAACAACGCTCGCTCAGGCGCCTTGGCCCGAGCGAGCGGTATGGCCACCTGAGGCAGCCTTAAAAACTCCTACAAGTGATCGATGTTTTTCTGAAAGCGGCGGAAAAAGGCCGAATCGAGATGTCAGGCCTTGGCCCGACCGGCCGTCGCGTAGCCGCCGACCTCGGCCTCGTCGTCGATCACCCGACCGGTTCCGTCTTTCACCTGGCGCAGAACGCGGAGGTCCACGGCGTCGCGGTCCCAGGGGCGCGCGCCCGCCGTCGCCAACACGTGGCGCTCGACCGCCGAGGCAGGCAGGGCCTTCAGCCCCCTAGGCCAAAGGGGCGCGGCCGACAGCTCGCGCACCCGCGGCAAGGGCGTCGTCGGCAGCACGCGCAAGCCCGGCATCGCGCCGCCCCCGGCATAGGCCGCGAGATTGTCGCGGGCGAAGAGATCCAGATCCCCCTGCCCTTCGACGATCAGGAAAGGCAGGTCCGGCCGGGTCGAGGCCCCGCCGCGCACGACGTTGCCCACCAGCGCCAGCTGCCCCGTCTGCCAGGCCCGCCCCTCCCATTCAGGCGCGTTCAGCGCGTAGTGCATGGCCCGCGTGCCGGGATCGTAGACCAGGTTGTTGACCGAAACGGCGCTCACCGCGCCCTTGAACAGCTGGTTGCGCTCGAGGTTGTGGGCATAGAGGTTCCCGGCGATCAGCACCTGCGTCGCGTTGTCGTGAATCAGCGTGCCCTTGGAATGCTCGCCCTTCACGTGGCTGGCGTGGGAGAGACCCTCTGAGACGATGTTGTTGCTGAAGGTGATCCGGTGCGAGGTCCCCTCGCGCCAGGCCTCCACCGTGTCGCCGCCGTCGAAGCGCGGCCCGGAGGCCGACAGGTTCTCGTCGGTGGCCCAGGCGATCGAGCAGTGGTCGACGATGACGTCGCGGGCCTTCCAGCAGGTGACGCCGTCGACCTCCCAGCCGCTGCGATCGGGCGCGCCGTCCCGGCCGGCCCGCACCCGCAGATGGCGCAGCACGACGTCGTGGCTCTGCACCTCGATGCCGCCCCGGATGAAGGTGATCCCCGGCGACGGCGCGGTCTCGCCGGCCACGGTCAGGAATGGCTCGCGGATCCTGATGCTCTTGCGGCCAAGATCGATGACGCCGGCCACGTCGAACACCACCTTGCGCGGCCCCGAGGCCTCGACGGCCGCACGGAACGAGCCGGGCCCGTCGGCCGCCAGCGTCGTGACGCGCAGGACCCGTCCGCCCTCCCCGCCCCTGGCGCTGGCCCAGCCGAGCGCGGCGAAATCGGGCGCGGCCGCCCGCGCCGCGGCCGGCGCCAGCATGGCCGCTCCCGCGCTCGCCAGCATCGAGCGGCGGTCCACCATCAGGTCACGCATCGTCATCGCCCAACTCCAGGCCGACTGAAACAAAGAAGAGGCGGAGGACCGCGACGATCCTCCGCCGAGGCCGCCTTCGAGCCCTGGGGAAAGCCGAAGGGGTTGGCCGCCGCGCGGAGGGGCGCGGCGACCAGTCTCGTTGGCGCGCTCTAGTACTTGTAGCGCACGCCGATCCGGTAGTTGGGGCCGCTGCCGCCGTACGAGAGGATGACCGGGTCGTTGTAGACGAACCGCTCGGACTTCTCGTCGGTGATGTTCAGCGCCTCGAAGGTGATGCTGACCTGCTTCATCGGCTGGTAGCGCATCGAGAAGTCGACGTTCATCGTCGACTTGGCCCCTTCGAACTCGTTGATCAGGGGGCCGTCGCAGGCCGAGCCGTTGGCCTGCAGACCCGGATCGCAGTTGCCCGAGGCGATCGGATACTTGGTGTAGTACTGGTCGCGCTGGGCCATCGAGACGCGGGCGTTGAACTTCTTGGTCTCGTAATAGACCGTGAAGTTGATCCCCTTGGGCGAGGAGCCCAGCCACGGGCCGGTGCCGTAGACCGGCGCCTTGGTCACCGCGCCCGTCGTGGCGTTCACCGCGCCGGGGTCCAGGATGTACTTCAGCTCGGTGTCGAGCTTGGTCATGTTGAACTGGACGCCGAGGTTCTTGAAGTACCAGGGCAGGAAGGTGAAGTCCTGCTGGTAGCTGAACTCCCAGCCCTGCAGCACGCCGCCGGGCGCGTCGCGAACCTGGCGAGCCAGCATCACGTTGTCGGCGTCGATATAGGCGCGGCGGAAGATATCGCCGCCGGTCTCGCCCGGGAACTGCAGGCGCAGCTGGGCGATGGCGTCGGCGTCCAGGAACTCCGACAGCGGCGCTTCGTAGAAGACCGTCTGCGGGTAGGAGTCGATGTCCTTGCGGAAATAGCCCAGGCTGATCAGGCCGCCTTCGGTGAAGTACCATTCGGCGGCTACGTCGAAGGCCTTGCCGCGGAACGGCGAGAGCTTCGGGTTGCCGACCGTCAGCGTGCCGCCGGTGACCGAGCCGTCGCCCGGGATGCTGATGCCGGTGACGGCCGGCGACAGGTTGCCCAGCAGCGGGCGCGCCATGACCTTGGCCGCCGCGAAACGGATGTAGAGGTTGTCCCAGGCTTCCCAGGTCAGGTTACCGGACGGCAGGGTGTCGGTGTACTTGTTCTCGCCGCGGATCGGACGGCCGGCCGTGGTCTCGCCGACGGACTGGACCTCGGTCTCGGCCTGACGGACGCCGAAGTTGCCGAACAGGCGACGACCGCCCCAGACCTCGTAGTTGAAACCGAACTGGGCGTAGTAGGCGAGGTTCTTCTCGGCCACCTCGAACGAGGCCGAGCGGTTGCGCTTCCGGGTGATGCGGAAGTCGCCGTACTTGTTGATGCAGTCGCAGTCGAAGCCGAAGACGCTGCTGAACGCCTCCAGGTTCGGCGCATAGAAACGCGTGGTCGAGCCCTGCGGCACGTCCAGGCCCTGGCCGAACTCGATGACCTGGCCGAGCGAGGCGGCCGTGACGCCGGCTTCCTTCTCGGTCGGGTTCAGGAGGTCGTTGTTGCGCTCGTACTGGTCGGTCGAGAACTCGTACTCACGGCTGGTGACGCCGAACTTGATCGTCCAGTTGTCGTCCAGCTCGTAGGAGACGTCGATCTTGCCGCCGTTGTAGGTGTTCAGGGTGTTGCGCTTGTAGTGGCGCATGCCCGAGAAGCCCTTGACGATGCCCCACTTGTTGGGGTCGGCGGCGTCGAAGCCGGCGTCGAAGCGCGGCATGCCCGAAGCGCCCCGCTCGTCGAAGATGAACGGTTCCTGGGCGTCCATGTAGTTGAACTCGACCAGGGTGCCGGTGTTCTTGTTCTCCGACCGCGAGGCGCCGTAGGAGGCGGTCGCCTTGAGCCGGTCGCTGAACTCGTGGGTCAGTTCGGCCGACACCTGGCGGAAATCGGTGGTGTAGGCGCCGCGGTCGGCGCCAGAGCGCCAGTCGACATTCCCCAGCTTCAGGTACTCGGCGTTCTGGCCGACCACTTCGGCGTCCAGCAGCTTCACCGACGGACGGCCGATCAGGTCGCCGCGGAACGGCAGGCTGGAGGCGGGCCCCGCGTAACCCGGCGAGGACGGGCTGGTGTAGTACTCGTACGGGTCCAGGTTGTAGGGGTTGAAGCTGTAGGTGTAGCCGCTGACCGGGGTCTGTCCGTACAGCTGCTGGCCGCAATCCTGGCCGGGATTGAGGTCGGTCTCGGCGGTGAAGGTGCAGCCGCCCGGGTACAGCGCGCGACGCTGGGCGTCGGTCATGGCGCTGCCGTCGCGAGCCGTGGCGGTCGGCACGTTGGCGCCGTACTGGTAGCTGGCGTTGGTGTTGTTGCGGTTCAGGCCCACAGGCGACAGCTGGTAGTTGGTGCTGGTGCTCTCGAACCGCGAATAGAGGCCGTCGACCGTCAGCTTGGTGCGCGAGGTGATCTCGAACTGGACCGAACCGGTCAGGCCCAGGCGCTCGGTCTCGACGTCGCGCTGGGCGATCGACGGCAGCGCCGGGAAGCGGATCTGGCTGTCGTTGCAGCCCGGCGAGGTCGGGGTCAGGCCCGTCACCGGCTGGCCGCTGGTCGCCGCGCAGTTCGGATAGAGTTTGGCGTAAGCGGCCGGGTCCGAGCCCGTCATCTCCGCATAGGCCAGCGGGTTGGCGATCGGGTTGTAGTAGTTGGCGGGGTTGGCCTTGTAGGCGTCCAGCGCCGAGCCCGTCAGCGTGGTCGGGATCAGGGCCGTGAACACCGTGCCGGTCGGCGCGGCGAAGCCGGCGCGCCCGGGCAGCTCGTCGCCGGTCCAGGTCGAACCGCGATAGACATAGTCCGACGAGCCGCCGCCACGGGCGTAGGTGTCGTCCTCGGAGGTGCGCTTGGCGTAGGCGGCCGAGGCCAGCACGCCCAGGCGGCCATCGAACCAGCGGTTGGAGACGAGGCCGGTGATGCGCGGGCTGTGCTTCTTGCCGTTCTGGTAATAGCTGTCCTCGGCCGACAGGGCGAAGGCGCCCTTCTTGTAGTCGAACGGCCGCCCGGTGATCAGGTCGACGGTGGCGCCCAGCGAGCCTTCGTCGGCCTCGGCGGACGACGACTTGCGCACCCGCACCGAGCTGAACAGCTCCGAGGCGAAGGCGTTGAAGTCGAACGCACGCGAGCGGTTGGGGCTGGAGCCGGAGTCGTTGGAGGCGCCGGTCGACAGGGCCTCCATGTTGTTGATCCGCACACGGCTGAAGTCGCCGGACAGGCCGCGCACGCTGATCGTACGGCCCTCGCCGTTGTCGCGGTCGATCGAGATGCCCGGCAGGCGCTGCAGCGACTCCGCCAGGTTGGAGTCGGGGAAGTCTGCGATGTCCTCGGCGTTGATGGCGTCGAGCATCACGTCCGAGTTCTTCTTGGTGTCGATGGCGCTGCGCAGGGCCGCGCGGTAGCCGGTGACCACAACCTCGCTGACCGCGTTGTCGGTGATCGGCTGATCCGCCGGCGGCGCGGCCGCCTGGGCCAGCGCCACGGCCGGCGTCAGCAGCGCGGCCACAGTCATACTGGAAATCCCCGCCATAAGCCGCGCTCGCGGCCTGGCCTTGCCCGTCATCTGAGTGTTCATCCTCGTCTCCCTCCCAATTGTCTGATCGCGCCGCTCCGGACGCGTCGGCTTTGGCGCAAGCGCTCCCGTTCGCCGCGCCAGGGGCCCGGCGGCGAGAAAGCCCGCACTGATCTCTTGGTCTTCACGGACGGCGGCGAACCGCCGCCTTGGTCTCGGCTCTAGGCGCTAGACATCGTCGCTCACCCTCCTGGGCTCGTGATCGGATCGGCCGCCAGCCAGTCCAGCGCGTTGCTCAGCCAGCGCGTCTGGAGCGGGGCGACCATGTCGGGCAGGCGATGGACCAGCACTCGCGCCGCGCCCTTGCGCGCGATGAAGCTGGCCGCGCCGTTGTGGCGGTCGTGGTCACGGCTGTAGGCGGCGATCACCTCGACGCCCTCCCCGTCGACCAGCAGGCCGTTCGAGGGCTGCCCCTCGACCTGGTGCAGCACGCTCATGGCCATGTCGGACGGAATGCCGGCGAAGGTCGGATGCGCCCGGACGTAGTTCCAGTTGCCCATCCACGGCGCCCGCAGGCCGCCGACCTGTCCGGCGTAGGAGAACAGGCCAAGGCCGGCGAGCTGTCTGGCGACGCCCTCGGCCAGGCCCTCCTCCTGCACCACGGCCAGCAGCGGCGTTCCCGCCGAGACGGCGGCCAGCACGTCGGGCGGCAGCTCGCCCAGCACCAGTTGCGGCTTCTCGCCCTTCTTCGGCTGAGCCTCCAGGCCGGTCTGCTCGCCGACCTGACGGCGGACGATCTCGTCGGCCTTCAGGCCCGAGGCGACGATCCCGTCGTAGCGCACGCCGGCCTTGAACTCCTCGATCGTGACGCCGGGCTGCTTCTCCAGTTGCACGCGAAGGCTTTTCGCGACGCCCGAGACGGCGATCCTCAGTTTGCGGCGCGAGCCGCCAGCGGGCGCGGCGACCCAGACTTCGCGGTCGGAGACCACCTGTCCCGAACCGGCCAAAGTCATACGGACGACATGCCGCCCTTCTCGCTCGAACGCCGGCGCGCGGACGCTCTCGGCCACCAGCCACGACATCCGGTCGGGCTCGTGGGCGGGCGCAGGCCAGCGCCCCGCGGCGCGCTCGACGCCGTCCGGCCCGACGATGCCGAGCGCCAGTTCGCCGGTGATCGGCCTGCCGGTGTCGTTGAACAGCCAGATGTCGAGCTCGGCCGCCTCGCCGGGCGCATAGGCCAGCTTGCGCGGCCTGGCCACGGCCAAGGTGGGTCGCAGGCTCTGGCTCATCAGCGTCGGATCGGCCTTGAAGCCCCGCAGCACGTCGACGATGCCCGAGTGGTTCTCGATCGCCGTGCTCTCCCAGCCCGAGATGGCGGCGACGTCGACGGTCTCGCCCAGGCGGATGTTCTCCAAGTAGTTGCGCCAGGCCTCGTAGGCCTTGCGCCCCACCGACAGGAACAGGGCCTCGGTGGTCGGGAAAGCCTTCCGGAAGCCCCAGCGATCCAGGTAGGCGTTGGTGCGCTCGACGATGACCTTGTGGTCTTCCAGGTCGTAGCTGTTGCCGCCCCTGGCCAGGATCTCGGCGACCATGGCCACGTGGTTGTCGGCTACGGCGCATCCCTGCATCTCGCCGAACTCGACGATGAAGGGCTTGCCCTTCTGCATGTGGATGTAGTCGTCCTTGGACGCGTAGAAGCGGTCGTACCACTGGTCGCCGGCGCCCTGGTGCTCCACCCACCAGCCGCCCCATTCCTCGACGTCCGAGCGGAAGTAGTGGTCGTTGTACGGCAGGTACATCGCCTGGGCCGCGCCGCGCTTGACGAAGCCGTCGTTGAGGATGACGGCCCGGCTGGGGTCAAGGTCGTGCATGGCCTTGAGCACGAACTGCACGTCGGGATTGGCCAGGTTGGCGCCGATCTCGTTCTGCAGCGTGTAGTGGGCCAGCGACGGATGCGAGCGGAAGGCCCGCACCATGGCCTGGCACTTCTCGACCATGAACTGGCGGCTGAAGGCGTCGGCGGGGTTCAGGCTCTCGCCCGGTTTCAGGTCGCGACCGATGGCGTGGCGCCCGCCGCCCGGCTCCATCACCCGCAGGAGGCCCATCTCGTCCATGGCCTGGAAGACCTCGGGCTTGCCGACGTTGCGGTGGAAGTGCAGCGCGTTGAGGCCCAGCGTATGGGCGGCGGTAACCTCGCGGCGCGCCAGCTCCTTGGTCGGCCACAAGCCGTTGAAGCCCCAATAGCCCCAGGAGATCGCCGAGTAGAGGCGGATGCGACGGCCGTTCAGCCGCAGCAAGGCATCCGTCCCCACGCCCTCGACGCCGAACCAGCGGAAGCCGAACCGGACCTCGCGGGTATCGGTCTCACGTTTGCTCTCCGCCCACGACAAGCGCAGGCGGTGCAGGCGCGGCGCATCCAGGTCCCACAGCTCGGCCTTGGGCGCGCTGACGGTGAACCGGGCGCGCAGGCGGCGACCGCCTTCGAGAGCTTCCAGGGCTTCGAGCCTGATGTCGGCGGCGACCGGCGCGCCCTGGTCGTCCACCAGCGTGGCGGCCGCCTTGGCGCGCAGCTTCGCGGGATCGGCCGCCGGCTTCTCCAGCACCACGTCCATGAACGCCGTCACCGTGCGCGGCTGCGGCGTGTTCAGCACCCAGGCGTCGTCGATGCGGGCCGTCAACGGATGGACGCTGAGCGTCACACCCCTGTCGAGGCCGCCGAAGCCGTGCGAGGCGAACAGCTTCACCTTCCCCCAGACCATGGTGGTGCTGTCGCGCCAGTCGAACCGGCCGCCGGGATTGGTGATGCGGATCGCCAGGCGGTTGGCCTCGCCGGGCCGCATCGCCGCCGTCAGGTCGCAGCTGAACGGCAGCTCCGACATGATCGAGTAGCCGACCAGCCGCTCGTTCAGGAACACCTCGGCCCGCAGCCGCGCGCCGCGCAGGTTCAGCAGCACCCGCTTGCCCTTGGCGCTGGCGGGAATGTCGATCGATCGCGACCACCACGAGACGCCCTTGTAGGCGCCGTAGCGCGGCACGTCGTCGTCCTCGGCGTAGCGGTACTCGTCGGCGCCATAGGGCCGCGAGGCGAACTTGCCCCAGAAGTGTTCCTCGACCGTGGTCGGAAGGCTGACGGCGATCGCGTCGGCCGCCTTCAGCGCGACCCAGCCGCCCGTCGGAGGATTGACCGGCAGACTCGTCAGGTCGACCGCGCTGGGCAGGTGCAGCGCGTCGTCCTTCCAGGGCGCGGCCTGGTCGATCCACAGGCTCCAGCCCTCGTCGGGCACGGTGAGCAGGTCCGCGGCCGACGCGGATCCGGCCGAGGCCAAGCCGGTCGCGGCGAGGCCCGCGCCGCCGGCGGCGAGGAAGGAGCGGCGATCGAGCTTCACGGCAGCACCTTACGGCCGGTGACGGCGAACCGAGCGGAAACCCCGGCAGGCTTGGCCAGGCCTGGACGCGACACCGGCTGGCCGCCGCCGATCCAGAGGTCGACCGGGCCCGTCTCCACCGAACGCACGCCCGCCGCGTCGACGATGCTGAGGGCCGACGGGTCGAGGTCGAAGGTCAGGGTCCTGGTCTCGCCGGCCTTCAAGGCCACGCGCTGAAAGCCCTTCAACGAGCGCACCGGCGCTCCGGCTGCGCCGCGCGAAACGTAGAGCTGGGCGACCTCGTCGCCGTCGCGAGCGCCGCTGTTGGTAACGTCGATGCTGACCTTCACCGCCTCGCCGGCCTTCACCGACTTGGCCACCTTCGGCTGACCGTACTTGAAGCTGGTGAAGCTCAGGCCGTGGCCAAACGGATAGAGGGCCTCGCCGCCGAAATAGCGATAGGTGCGCCCGGCCATGCCGTAGTCCTTGAACGGCGGCAATTGATCGGCCGAGCGATAGAAGGTCAGCGGCAGCCGGCCCGACGGGTTGAAGTCGCCGGCGATCAGGCCGGCCACCGCATGTCCGCCCTCCCCGCCCGGATACCAGGCCTCGACAATGGCCGGCAGCTTCTCGTCCGCCCAGTTCACGGCCATGGCCGAGCCGTTCATCAGCACCAGCACGACCGGCTTGCCGGTGGCGTGCAGTCCCTCCAGCAGCGCCTGCTGCGGCGCGGGCAGGTCGATGCGGGTGCGGTCGCCGCCGGCGAAGCCCGGGGCGCGGACCGACATCTCCTCGCCCTCCAGCTTGGCGGTCAGTCCGCCGACGAACAGCACGAGGTCCGCGTCCCTGGCGGCGGCGACAGCGGCCTCGGCGCCCTGGCTGGGCTTGCTCCAGGTCAGGCGCTGGTCGCCGCGATCGCCGTCCTGCCAGGCCTCGACGGTAATGGCGTGGACTTGGCCGGCGGTCAGGGTCACGGCCCCCTCCGGCGTGGCGTCGGCCGGACGCTTCCAGGCGTCGACCACGACCTTGCCGTCGACGATCACCCGATAGCCGCCCTCGCCGCGCAACGTGAAGCGATGGACGCCGCTCTCGGCCGGCTTCAGGAAACCCGTCCAGCGCGTGGACGTCTGGCGCTTCTCACGCTGCGGCCGCCCCCAGCTGACCTGGACGTTGGCGGCGCTCTCGGCCCTGGCCTCGCCGGCCAGCTCCAGGCCCTGGAAGGTCTCGACCTTCACGCCCCTGGTCGCGCAGGCCGCGTCGGCGCACAGCGCGTCGTTCGGCAGGGTGTTCATCGGCGCGCCGACCAGGCCCGCGCCCTCGACGAAGGTCACCTCCGCGTCCGGATAGCGGGCGCGGATCCCAGCCAGCACGGTCACCGGCTTTGAGGGCGTGCCGTTGTAGTTGCCCACCAGGGCGTCGAGGCTGTCGGCGTTGGGACCGATCACCGCGATACGCCTCGGCGCGGCCTTGAGGGGCAGGAGGCCGTCGTTCTTCAGCAGCACCATCGAGGCCTGGGCCGTCTTCAGCGACAGCGCGCGATTGGCCGGCGTGTCGTTGTCGGCCGGGGTGATCTTCGAATAGGCCACGTTGGCCGGCGGATCGAAGAGGCCCAGCTTGATACGGGCCACGAACAAGCGGCGGACGGCCTGGTCGAGCTCGGCTTCGGTCAGCAGACCGCCTTTCACCGCATCGACGATCGGGCCGATCTCGGCGCTCTTGTTCAGGCCGAACTCGGCGCAGATCAGGTCGGTGCCGGCCTTCAGGCTGACGGCCACGCCTTCGGCCGGCGTCTTGGCGTAGTTGTGCGAGGTCGGCAGGAAGACGTCGGCGATGGCCGCGCAGTCCGACACGACGTGGCCCTTGAAGCCCCACTTGCCGCGCAAGGTGTCCTTGAGCAGGAACTCGCTGGCGCAGGCCGGAACACCGTCGACGGCGTTGTAGGCGCACATGACGGACTCGACCTTGCCGCGCTTCACCAGCGCCTCGAAGGCCGGCAGGTAGGTGTCGGCCAGATCGTGCTTGGACGGATGGATGTCGTCGTGGTGACGGTCGGCTTCGGGACCGCTGTGCACGGCGAAGTGCTTGGCGGTGGCGGCGGTCTTGTAGTGCCTGGCATCGCTCCCCTGCAGGCCGTGGACGAAGGCGACGCCGAACTCGGCGGTCAGGTGCGGGTCTTCGCCCCAGGTCTCCTGGCCCCGGCCCCAGCGCGGATCACGGAAGATGTTGATGTTGGGCGACCAGACGGTCAGGCCCCGATACTGGCCCGAGCTGCCGTCCGCGCCGCGCTTCTCGACGTACTTGGCGCGGAACTCGGTGGCGATCGTGTCGGCGACGTCCTGGATCAGGGGAACGTCCCAGGTGGCCGCCATGCCGATGGCCTGCGGAAACACCGTGGCCTCGCCGGCCCGCGCCACGCCGTGCAGCCCTTCGCTCCACCAGTTGAAGGCGGGAACGGACAGGCGCGGAATGCCCGGCGCGGCGTGCTTGAGCTGCCCGGCCTTCTCCTCCAGCGTCATGCGCGAGACGAGGTCGGCGGCGCGCGCCTCGGGCGACAGGTTCACGTCGTGGAAGGCGTCCGCGCGGGCCAGGGCGGCGGCGGGCGCCGTCACGAAACCCAGGACGAGAAGAGAGACGACGCCGAAGCGGCGGCTACGGACGGATACGCTCATCAGACATCGCCTCGGGAAGAATTCAGGTCGCGCAGCAGTTTGCGGTCGGGCCTGTAGACGACGGCGCGCTCGCCGCCGAGATCGGCGCGAACGCCGTTGATCGGATTGACCAGGCCGTAGCGGCGCTTGTCGCGGATTTCGAAGCGGCCGACGCCGGGCAGGTCGACGACCTTGCCCTCCAGCAGGGCCGCGCGGATCTGACGGCACAGCGAGCGGGTGAGCATGTCGCCGACATCGGTCTGGAAGGCGCGGGCGATGTCGAAGACGGGTTCCTCGGCGAGCCGCTCGTCGGCCTCGGACCGGCCATGCGGCGCAGCGCCCGAGTCGCGCGCAGAGCTGTTCATCGAACCGCCTCCCCTTCCCATGATGCGGCCTTGTCGACCGTCTCGCCCGGATAGCCACCGGTGTCATGATTGAAATAAGCATGTCGCAATCGACACGAAAAGAGAAAAAGGTACCGGTAACTTAAATAAATGCGGAGATTTTCTCCGCTTTTCTTGCCGACATTGAACGACGCCTGGCGAGCCCTGATCCGCACAAGAAAATCATCGTCCGCGCATAATTTTTCGCGGTGCATTGATCGGGCGGACTTTCGCCAGCATCGTCCGCCCAACCGGCGAGGCCGGATGTTTGGGGAGACCCCGTGTCGAGGGCGGAGCGGCCAGAGGCTCGTGGCGATGTTGCTGAGCATTGGGCCGAGCAGTGGAAAGACCGATCGGCCTTTCGGCGCGCCTATGCCCAGGACTGGGGCGACCTGTGCGCCTTCCTGCGCGCGCGGTTCGGAGCCGGCCCGCCCGATCCCGAGGACGTGGCCCAGCAGGCCTTTCTCAAGCTCGGGCAGCGGCCTTCGGACCGTTCACTGGAAAGCCCGCGCGCCTTCGTCTTCCGCGTCGCCATCAACCTGACCCTGGACGGTCGCCGCCACCGCCAGCGCGCCGCCCGCCTGCTGGACGCCTCGGCGCCCGCGCTGGAGCCGGACGACGCGCCGGACGTCGAACGCGCCCTGATCGCGCGCGACGACCTGAAGCTGCTGGAGAAGGTGGTGGCGGGTCTGCCTGACCGGCACCGCCGCTATCTGGCGGCCAGCCGCATCGAGGGCCTCAGCTTTGCCGAGATCGGGCGTCGCGAAGGCGTCTCTGAGGCCCTGGTCCGCAAGACCATCGACGAAACCACCGCCGTCTGCCAGCGCGCCCTGACGCGCGGCGTCATCGACTATCGAACCGACTTCAAAGGCCTGTCGCGTGAACGCATCCGTCGATCCTGACTCGCCGATCGGCCGGGAGGCTCGGGCCTGGGCCCTGGCGGTGACGGGCGAACCGTTCCCGCCGGAGCGGTCGGCCGCGCTGCGCCGCTGGCTCGACGACGATCCCCGGCACGCCCGCGCCTATGGCGAGGCCGAAGCCGTGCTCCTGGCGCTGAGCGAAATCCAGGCCCTGGCCCGCCCGCCTCTCCAGGCATCCCGACGACCCCCTCTCGCCCGACCGGCGATCTGGATAGGCGGGGTGACAGCGCTGGCCGCCTGCCTGGTCGCCGGCATCTTCGTGGCGCAGCCTCCCGCTGCGTTGGAAGCTGGCGGCCAGGCGCGGCAGGTGGCCCTGGCTGACGGCAGCACCGCGGTGCTGGCGCCGCAAAGTCGCCTGGCGCCTGCTTCGCGCTGGAACAACCGTCGCTACGTTCTGGAGCGCGGCGAGGCGTTCTTCTCGGTGCGCAAGGCCGACGGACGCCGCTTCCAGGTCGTGGTCGGCGCGACGGAGGTCGAAGTGCTGGGCACGCGGTTCGACGCCCGCACGAGCCCCAGCGGCCAGGTCCGGGTGGCGGTCGAGGAAGGACGCGTCGCGGTCTATCAGGGCAAGGCGCGACGGCAGATCGCCAGGCTGGGCGCCGGCGACTACGTGCTGGTCGAGAACGGTCGCGCCCAGGCGGGCCGCCTGCCCGCCCCGACCGAAGCCGCCGCCTGGCGGGCCGGACGCCTGGCCTATGCCGACGCGCCGCTCGGCGACGTGGTCGCCGACCTCGTGGCCAGGGGCCATGGCGGATTGCGGGTCACCCCGCGCGCGGCGGCCCTTCGCGTCACGGCCAGCTTTCAACTCGACCAGGCCGACCGGTTCATCGCCAGCCTGCCGGAGATCCTGCCGGTCAGCGTCACGACCTCCGGCGATCGACGGACCATCGACGTCCGCCCTGGAACCTCGACCTCGGCGCGATGAGGGCGGCTCCCGCGATCGGAGCGATGGCGGCGGGCTGGCTCGCGGCCGCCCCTGCCCTGGCGGCCGCGCCCGAACGGTCGTTCGCCTTCGACCAGCCGGCCCAGCCTCTCGCCACGGCGTTGCTGACGGTGTCGGCCCGCACGGGCGCGGTGATCGCCGCCCCGTCCGCCCTGACCGCCGGACGCCGCGCGCCAGGCCTGTCGGGATCGATGACGGTCAGCCAGGCGCTGCGAGCGCTGCTGGCCGGTTCGGACCTCGACTTCTCGCTCTCGCCTTCCGGCGTCGTGACCCTGAAACGCCGGGCCGAGGCCATTCCCACCGCCCCGCGCTCAGCCGCGCGCCCTTCGATCCAACACGCCGACGAACCAACCCTGGTGACCCCGATCAGCGTACTGGCCCGCCCCCTGGCCGAGCCCGCGACCGAGCAGGCCCGCGACACGCCGGCCCAGGTCGACGTCCTGCTCGAGGAGCAGCTTCGCGGCGCCGGCGCGCTTGGCCTCGGCGACGCCCTGCGGCAGATGCCGGGCGTAACGGCCGGGCCCGAGGCGGGCGAAGCGCGCCAGATCGCCGTGCGCGGGGTCGGCGGCCGCTTCACCCGGGTGCGGGTGAACGGCATGGAGACCTTGGCCACCTTCGGCGCCAGCAACGCCGTGGGCGGCACCAATCGCGGCCGCGCCTTCGACTACAACATCTTCGCCGCCGACCTCTTCAAGCAGGTGCGGCTGCAGAAGACCGCTTCGGCCGACGTCGACGAGGGTTCGCTGGGCGCCACGATCGACATGCGCACCCGATCGCCCCTGGAACTGCCTCGCCGCCACGCGGTGTTCATCGTCGAAGGCGGCTACCAGACCCTGTCGCGCGAAGCCCGGCCGCGCGTGTCGGCCGTAGTGTCGCGACGCGACGCCGCCGGCCGGCTGGGCCTGCTCGTCTCGGCCGCCTATTCGGGCCGCGCAATGGTCGAGGCCGGTGCCAGCGCGGGCCAGTGGGAGACCGGCGTGGCCGTCGCCCCAGGCTTCGGATCGGCCGCGGCGCCGCTGGACCTGGCCGCCGTCAACGCCGCCCTGCACGCCCGCATCCCCAGGCTGGAACTGATGCAGATCGACCAGGACCGCCTGGGCCTGACCGGATCCCTGGAATGGCGGCCGGGCGACGCCACCCGCATCGCGCTGGACACGATCTACGCCGAACTGCGCTCCAGCCGCCGTGAGAACCTGCTGGAGAGCTTCACCTTCCGCACGCCCGGCGCCTGCGCGGCCCCGCCCGATCCCCGTTGCGGCATCAACGCCGTGGTCGTCGCCGATGCCGACATCGCGCTATTCGGCGGCCGCAAGCCGGTGCTGATCGCCGGCCGGTTCGACAATGTCGACATCCGCTCGGAGGCCCGCCGCGACGAACTGAACACCATCTTCCGCCAGACCACCCTGGCGGCGACACACCGGTTTCGCGAAGGCCTCGAAGGGCGGCTTCTCGCCGGGTTCAGCCGCTCGGACTTCAGCAACCCCGTGCAGCAGACGCTCTATCTCGAACAGTTCGACGTCGACGGCTTCGCCTACGACTTCTCCGACGGCGACCGCCCGGCGCTGAACTTCGGCGACGCCGCCCTCGCCTCGCCCGACGCCTGGACGATCAGCGAGTTCCGCTCCGATCCGAACTGGGTCGACAACAGCTACCGGTCCCTGGCGCTAGACCTCGAGAACCGATCCGGACCGCTGGGCTGGCGCGTCGGCGTGCTGGCCAAGACCTACCGAAATGTCGGCTCGGCGCGGATGCGGTCAGACGGCGGGATCGGCAACATCAACGCCGACTTGCCATCCGGCCTGCGCGGACTGGCTGTCGGCGACTACGTCCGTCTGGTCGGCCAGGGCGTCGACTTCGGCGTCACCGGCGCGCCGGCGGGATGGCTGGCGATCGACACCCGCGCGACCCTCGCGGCGAGTTGCGCGACGGGCGGCTGTCCGGGGTTCGAACTGGGCGCTGGTCCAGTCGCCGGCCTGAACTACGACGTCGCCGAACGCTCCGACGCGGCCTTCCTGCAGTTGGCCCTGCCCCGCTCTCCTTCGCGCCGCTTCTGGGGCGAAGCCGGCCTGCGCGTGATCCACACCAGGATCGACGCGGCCGGACTGGATGTAGGGGCGGACGCCGTCGCGCGCTGGACCAGCGCCTCCAACGACTACTGGTCGACGCTGCCGTCGCTGAACCTGGCCTGGAGCCTCTCGCCGGAGGCCGTCGTCCGGTTCGGCGCGGCCAGGGTGATGGTGCGGCCCGACCTGATCAGCCTGAGGCCCGGCGTCAGCGTGTCCACCACGGGGGCCAAGTCAGCCGCGTCGGGCAATCCGGACCTGCGCCCCACGCGCGCAGACGCCTTCGACCTGTCGCTGGACTGGCGGCCCCGCCCGGGAGTCCAGCTGTCGACAGCCGTCTACCGCAAGACCATCGCGACGACGGTGCAGGGAACCAGCACCCGGCCCGCCCCCTTCTCGGCCAACCCGTTCGGTCTGCCCGACAGCGTCGCGGCGGCGGCCTGCGGCGCGGCGCGCGACTGCTCGCCCAACCTGCCGATCTGGCAGTTTTCCAAGCCGATCAATTCGGGACCCGGCCGGCTGACCGGCATGGAGATCTCGGCCCGCGCTGCGCTCGGCGCGGGATGGACGGTCCAAGGCGCGGCGGCCTACACGCGCACGAAGGTCCGGCTGCTCGATCAGACCGGCGTCTGGGTCGACATGCAGGACGCGCTCGGCGCCCCCCGCGTGGCGGCGAACCTTGGCCTGACCTACCAGCGACCAGGTCTGGAGGTGCGCGCCGCGCTCAGCCATCGCAGCCGCTATCTCGCCACCATTCCCGCCCCCAACGGCGGCGACGTGGACGGCGTGGACCCGCTGACCACGCTGGACATGGCCGCCAAGCTGACGCTGTCGCCACGCCTGACCCTGTCGGCCGAAGCCGCCAATCTTGCCGACGCCCGCCAGCGGCAATTCAGCGACCGGACGCTGATCCCGACCTATCGGCACCACACGGGTCGGGAGCTCCGCCTGGGCCTGCGCTGGGCGATGTAGCCGCCGCGCTCATCAGGGTTCATGACGCCCGCTCAACGACAGGCGGCTCATCAATATGTGCAGAATTACTCATAAGATCCGCTCCATGTGCATGAACGACGCGAATGGCCATCAAATTCAATGCACAAACTTTTTCCGCGACAACGCTGAAAGACAAGCCTGAAGCGAACGCAGTTTTTCTGAATACCAAGAGTCACCACCTCGGCAGCCGAATACCGCTCGGAGGCGACGCGATGCGCCGCTCTCCTTCTTTGGCGACTTCCCCGCGTTCACTCTGGCCGCCGCTTCGGCGGCGGCCGCTTCTTGGGGAGGTCCTGGTTCGGGGCGTTCTCAATCTTGGTCAGCCGTCGTTCGTTCATCACCCGCGCCTTCGCTCTCGGAGGCTTCGCCGCCGGCTATGCCGCCCTGCAGGGCCTGGGCCTGACCTCCACGGCTTTCGCCCAGGAGGCGCCCGGCCTGCCGCGCGACTTCGGCAAGGGCCGCTCGGTCGTCGTGCTGGGCGCGGGGATCGCGGGCCTGGTCGCGGCCTATGAACTGGAACGGGCGGGCTTCGCCGTCACCGTGGTCGAGGCCCGCGAACGGGTCGGCGGCCGCAATTGGACCATCCGCGGCGGCGACCGCGTCGAAACCCTGGACCGTCCCGAGCAGACCGCCGGCTTCTCGCCCGGCCTCTATTTCAACGCCGGTCCCGCCCGTCTGCCCAGCCATCACCAGGGCGTGCTGTCCTACGCCAGGGCGCTGGACGTGCCGCTGGAGGTGGAGGTCAATTCCAGCCGCAGCAGCCTGCTGCAGTCGGACACGGCGTTCGGCGGCAAGCCGATCCAGCAGCGCCAGGCGATCAACGACCTGCGGGGCGGCCTTTCCGAGCTGCTGGCCAAGGCCACGCGCGGCGGCGGCCTCGATCAGGAGCTCACCGCGCCGGACAGGGAGCGCCTGCTGACCTTCCTGAAGACCTATGGTGATCTCGACGCCGGCGGCGCCTACAGGGGCTCGGAGCGGTCGGGCTACGTCACCACGCCCGGCGCGGCCGACCAGCGCGGGGTGGCCCGAGCCCCCTTGCCGCTGCGCGACCTGCTGTCCGACGACACCCTGCCCTACGCCCTGTTCGAGGAGAACATCCTCATGCAGGCCACCATGCTGGAGCCGACCGGCGGCATGGACGCGATCCCCAAGGCCCTGGCCAAGGCCCTGAAGGGGCCAGTCTTGCTGAATGCCGAGGTCACCGCCCTTCGCCAGACGCCGCAGGTCGCCGAGGTGGCGATCCGCGACCGCAAGAGCGGGACCGCGCGCAGGCTCGCCGCCGACTATCTCGTCGTCACCGTTCCGCTGCCGATCCTCGCCAATGTCGCCAACGACCTTCCGGGCGAGGTCAAGGCGGCCATCGCCGGGGCCCGATACGACAACGCCACCAAGGTAGCCTTCGACGCGCCTCGCTTCTGGGAGGCCGAGCAGATCTACGGCGGCCTGTCGTTCGTCGGCGGCGAGACCACCCTGGTCTGGTACCCCAGCGGCGGCTTCCACCAGCCGCGCGGCCTGCTGGTCGGCGCCTACACCGTCGGCGCGGCCGCCCGCGCCTTCCAGGCCCGAAACTTCGACGACCAGGTCGCCCTGACCCGCGCCGCCATCGACAAGCTGCATCCCGGCAAGGGCCGCGAGCTGTCGGCGCCGCTGGTGATCGACTGGAACCGCCAGACCTTCAACCTCGGCCCCTGGATCCACTGGGAAGGCGACGGCAACGACCCGGCCGCCTACGCCCTGCTCAACCAGCCCCAGGGACGGGTCTTCCTGTCCGGCGCGCACCTGTCGCAGCTGCCCAGCTGGCAGGAGGGGGGCGTCGCCGCCGCGCGCCGCACCGTCGGCCTGATCGCCCAGCGCGTCCGCGCCGACCGCCTAACCCTTTCCCGAACGGAGACCCGTCCATGATCCGCAAGCTCGCCTTCGCCCTGCTGCTCGCCTCGGCTTTCGCCACGACCGCGGCAGCGGCCGAAATCCGCCGCGCGCCGTCGTCCGGCGCGATCGCCATCACCCCCTCGGTCGCGGTGCCCGCCGGAACCGAGCTCGTCTTTCTCAGCGGCGCCCTGCCGACCATCGCCGACAAGGCCAAACCCGGCACGACCGAGGAACAGACCCGTTCGGTCCTTTCCAAGCTGGAGGCGGCGCTGAAGGCCGAGGGCCTGGGTCATGGCGACGTGGTCAAGGCCACCGTCTTCCTGGTCGGCGATCCGGCCAAGGGCGGCGAGATCGACTTCGCCGGCCTCAACAAGGCCTGGAGCGAGGCGTTCGGTACGGCCGCCCAGCCCAACAGGCCGGCGCGCAGCACGGTGAAGGTGGCCGGTCTCGTCCTGCCCGGCGCCCTGGTCGAGATCGAGTTCGTCGCCGCCAAGACCCGCTGACGGGCCGCGAGCGACCACGGAACCCGCCGCGCGACGGGGCCGCTTCCCTGGCCAATCGCGCATCCCAACAATCTGAAGCTTTCATCGGGGGATAGGATGAAAACCCAAATTCTGGGCGCGTCGGCGCTCGCCTTGACGTCGGCCCTGTGGGGCGCGGCCGCCGTCGCCGGACCCGCGCCGGAGCCCGCCGCGCCCGACGCCGCCTCGGTCGAGGGCGTGATCGTCACCGGCACCCGCCAGAGCGGCGTGCGGGCAGTCGATAGCGCCGCGCCGGTGCAGGTGATCGGAGACGAGGCCCTGGCCCGCACCGGCCAGATCGATCTGCGCCTGGCGATCAGCAATCTCGTGCCCTCGTTCACGGCCCAGGCCTTCGGCGGCGACGCGGCCAACCTGACCTTGTCGGCCCGTCTGCGCGGGGTCAGCGCCAACCAGACCCTGGTGCTGATCAACGGCAAGCGCCGCCATGGCACCGCTAACCTCGCCGTGCTGGCCGGCGCCTACCAGGGCTCAGCGGCGGCCGACCTCAACTTCATCCCGACGGCGTCGATCGCCCGGATCGAGGTGCTGACCGACGGCGCGGCGGCCCAGTACGGCAACGACGCCATCGCTGGCGTCATCAACATCATCCTCAAGGACGACGACCACGGCGGAACCGCTTCGGCCACGGGCGGCGCCTACTACGAGAGCGACGGCGAGACCTACAGCCTGTCGGCCAACGCCGGCTTCGCCCCGGCGCCGGGCGTTCATGTCAACGTCACGCTGGAGAACCGCTTCCACGACTTCAGCTTCCGTGGCGCGCCTGACGCACGGATCATCGCCCCCGCCGCGGTCGCCGCCAATCCGAGCTGGCCGTCGGCCCTGCCCGGCTATCCGTACGTGAACCGTATAGCCGGCGACGCCCGCTACCAGCTGACGGCCGGCACGGTGTCGGCCGGCTGGAAGGCCAGCGAGGCGCTGGAGGTCTATGGCTTCGGCACCTACGGCGTGAAGAAGGCCACGGCCTACGAGAACTATCGCCTGCCCAATCGCCTGCCGGCGATCTACCCCAAGGGCTTCAGTCCGATGCTGGAGACGCTGGAGACCGACTACGCCCTGACCGGCGGGATCAAGGGCCAGGCTCTGGGCGGCTGGCGCTACGATCTCTCCAGCACCTATGGCCGCGACGACCACGAGGTGCGGGTGCGCAAGTCGGCCAACCTGCAGCTCTATGCCGACACCGGCGCGGCCCCGACCGAGTTCCACGCCGGCGACTTCATCTCCAGCCAGTGGACCAACAATCTGGACGTCAGCCGCGAGTTCGAAGTCGGTTGGGCCTCGCCGCTGACGCTGGCGCTGGGCGCCGAGCAGCGCAACGAGCGCTACGAAATCCAGGCCGGCGACGCGGCGGCGCGCTACAAGTCCGGCTCGCAGTCCTATCCCGGCTTCGCCCTGACCGACGCCGGCAAGCACAAGCGCGACAGCTGGGCGCTCTATGCCGACCTCGCCGCCTCGCCGGTCGAGAACCTGAAGCTCGACTTCGCCGTCCGCCACGAGGACTTCAGCGACTTCGGCTCGGCCGACATCGCCAAGCTGACCGGACGCTACGACTTCTCCCCGGCCTTCGCGGTGCGCGGCACGGTCAGCAGCGGCTTCCGTGCCCCGACGCTGGCGGAACTCTACTACTCGGCCACCAACGTCTCGCCGACCACCGCCTTCGTGCAGCTGCCGCCGGGCTCGCCGGGCGCCAGGCTCCTGGGCCTGGACGGCCTGGATCCCGAGAAGTCGACAAATCTCAGCCTCGGCATCGTGGCCGAGCCCCTGCCCCGCGTCTCTCTGACCATCGACGCCTACCAGATCAAGATCGAGGACCGCATCGTCGGCAGCGGCGCGCTCTACGGCAAGATCGGCGGCTCGGTGGTCAATGCGGCGATCACCAACGCCATCACGGCGAACGGCAACGTGCTCGACCCCACCGTCGGCACCACCGGCATCAACCTGTTTTCCAACGGCCTGGACACCCGCACCCGCGGCGTCGAGATCCTGGCCACCACCTGGACCGACCTGGGCGATCTCGGGAAGATCGACTGGACCCTGGGGGTCAACGTCAACCAGACCAAGGTAACGCGGATCGCCACGCCGCCCTCGGGCCTGGGCAGCGCCGTGCTCTACGACCGCGCGGCGATCGCGTTCCTTGAGCACGCCTCGCCCCGCTACAAGGCCAACCTGACGGGCGTCTACGCCAGGGACCGCTGGACGGTGAACCTGACCAACACGCTCTACGGTCCGGCCTGGGCCTACACCAACGTCAATGGGACCTACTTCAAGGACCGCATCAAGACGCACCTGATCACCGACCTGGAGCTGGCCTACGCGGTCACCGACAGCGTCAAGGCCGCGATCGGGGCCAACAACCTATTCGACATCTATCCTGAGACCCTGAACCCGGCGGGTACGGCCGCATCGATCGCGGCCGGCAATCCGGGGGTGGCGCTCTATCCCAGCTTCTCGCCGTTCGGGATCAACGGCGGATACTACTACGCCCGCGTGACCTACAGCTTCTGACGGCGCGGGACCTCCGGGCGGGTTCCGGAGGTCCCGTTCACGTCAGCGATAGCGGTAGAACTTCACCCGCTGGATCTGAAACTGGTCGGGAGCCAGGCGGATGTGCCGGCCCTGGTGGGTCTGGTCGCCGTTGAGCAGGCGGCGGGGAACCCAGCGCCCCTCCGGATCGAACACGCCCTCCTCGGCCTTGTCGATCCCCGCCAGCGGCGGCCCCTTGCCGGCTCCGGCGAAGGTGACGACGATGCCTCGACCGGCGATCAGATACTCCTCCGGTCCCGCCTGGATGATCAGTCCGCCATGGGCGCCGGGCTTCTGCGCGGCCTTCGGCGTCCACGGGTCGATGAAGCCGACCTCGAAGCGATAGTCGCCCATCACCTGACTGACCGGCGCGTCCAGCACGGTCCCGTCCTCGAGGATCCGCGGCTTGAAGCCGGCCATGGTCCCTTTGCCCTGGGCCGCCAGCAACGCCGGCGTCAGCTGGCGCAGAACGTCGTAGGCGCCGGCGATGGCCCTGTGCTCCTCGGCGTTGACGCTCTCGATGGCGAAGGGCGAGAAGCCCAGGGCGTCGAGCTTGCCGAAGGCGTAGAAGGCGTTGGCTGGCGTTTCCGGAGCGCTGGCGTTGTTGGCCTCGGGCACGAACAGCGCGTTGTCGGGCCGCACGAAACGCGCGGCCAGGTCGTTGAAGTTCGGGAAATAGATGTCGGGCGACAGCAGGTCGAGGCTGGGCGCGCCGGCCTTCCAGACGTCGAGCAGGTGCGGCAGCGGCCCGCCGCTGGGATATTCGCCCGGCTTCTTGCCCGTGCGGTTCAGCGCGGCGTTGACGTACATCGGCAGCGGATAGGCCGCCTTGCCAGCGGCGGTGACGCCTTCGGCGTAGCGGGCGTAGGACCAGGCGGTGAACACCTCCTGTCCGGCCTCGTCGCCGCCGAACACGGCGGCCCAGGTCCCCTTTTCCTTGCTTCCATTGCGCTTCCAGAGATCGCGCAGCTCCGGCTCCATCGCCTCGCCGCCGGTCTTCAACTTCCGGATCAGGGCGGCCGGAACCTGGCCGGCATAGGCCACATCGGCCGCCGTGCCGTGCTCGCGCGCCGAGGGCAACATGCCGATCTCGTTTTCGACCTGAACCATCAGGACGGTGTTGCGGTCGCTATCCACCGTCTTCAGGTGGGCCAGCAGGGCGGCGTAGGCCTTGGCGTCGGCGGCTCGGGTGTCTTCGGAAAAAGCCGACAGGATCTCGACGGTCGAGCCGTCCTGCGCCCGCACACGTGGGAAGCGGGCCTGGTCACGCTTCACCCAGGCCGGAACGTAGGTCGACATGCTGTTCTTCCAGGCCCCGAACCACAGCAGGACCAGCTTCATGTCCTGGGCGCGGGCGTCGGCAAGAAGGTCGTCGACGCTGGAGAAGTCGTAGACGCCCTCCTTGGGCTCGATCAGTTCCCAGGAGACGGGGGCCAACACGGTGTTGAGGTGCATCGCCTTCAGGCGTGGCCAATGAGCCGCCATGTAAGCCCGGCTGGAAGCGCTGGAATTGCCCAGTTCGCCGCCCAGGATCAGCATAGGCTTGCCGTCGACGACCAGACGAGCCGAGGTCCCGTGCTTTTCGAGGCGGGGGATCTCGGCCGACGCCATGGTCGCCGCCGTCAGCGCCGCCATCGCAATGCTCGTTCCCAGCCAGGCGCTGAAACCTCTCACCCGAACCTCCCGCTCCCCCGCGCCTGAACGCTTGTTACCGCTAGCATTCGCGGTACGGAGGGCGATTTGTCAAACTGGAAGTCATACCAATTCGACAAATGGTCGGACCAGTCAGACCGGGACGCTCCTGGCGGCGCGGGCCGCCGCACCCAGCAGGCCGGCTTTGTCGAGATAGACGTCGTGCGGCGGCATGCCGGCCACCCGCTCGTTGATCGCCGCCTGGATGCGGCCCATGCGCAGGCGCAGTTCCTCGGACGACAGGGTGTCGGCCACGGCGTGATAGTCGTCGGGCAACAGCCCCTGCCCCGCCAGTATGGCGAACCAGTTGGTCTCCTTGAACAGCTCCTTCTGATCGATCAGCACCTCGCCGCGCGTGCGGAACACCTCCAACCGCTGGGCCAGGCTGTCGGGCGGAACCATGTCGCGGCACCAGCGCCAGAACGGCGTGTCGTCACGCTCGCCGACCTTGTAGTGGGCGATGATGAAGTCGCGGACCTGCTCGTACTCCAGCGCCATCTCGCGATTGAACTTGTCGACGACGATGGGATCGAAGCCGGTCTTCGGAAACAGCGTCAGCAGCTTGGCGACGGCGGCCTGGACCAGGTGGATGCTGGTCGACTCCAGAGGCTCCAGGAAACCGCTCGACAGGCCGATGGCCAGAACGTTGCCGATCCAGCTCCTGCGGCGGCGTCCGGCGGTGAACTTCAGAATCCTGGCGTCGGCCATGGCCGCGCCGTCCAGCCGCTCGCCCAGCCTGCGCACGGCCTCGTCCTCGGCGATGAAGGCGTCGCAGAACACATAGCCGTTGCCGGTGCGGTGCTGCAGCGGGATCCGCCATTGCCAGCCGGCCTCGCGGGCCGTTGCCCGGGTGTAGGGCGTCAGTTCGCCGGCGCGTTCACAGGGCATGGCGGCCGCGCGATTGCAGGGCAGCCAGCGGCTCCAGTCGTCATAGCCCGCGCCCAGCGTCTCTTCGATCAGCAGGCCCCGGAAGCCCGAGCAGTCGACGAAGAAGTCGCCTTCGATCGCCCTGCCGTCGTCGAGCACCAGCCGCGAGACGTGACCGCTTTCGCCGTCGCGCTCCACCCCGGCGATCTTGCCCTCGACGCGGACCACGCCCCTGGCCTCGGCGTAGCGCCGCAGGAAAGCGGCATAGAGCGCCGCGTCGAACTGGAAGGCGTAGTTGATCTTGGGCAGGTTCGGGGTCGGCGCCGTGCGCATGAACCGTCCGTCGGCCGCCGCCAGCGTCTCGGCGTTGAAGGCGTCGTAGCGCCAGTCGCCGCTCTCGCGCGCCCAGCGCAGCCAGAAATGCTGGAAGCCGACGCCGTCCATGTCGGCGCCGTACAGGCCGAAAGGATGGAAGTAGCGATGCCCCAGGCGCCGCCAGTCGACGAACTCGATGCCCAGCTTGAACGTGGCGTTGGTCTCGCGGATGAAGACGTCCTCGTCGAGACCCAGCACCTTGTTGAACAGCAGGATCATTGGGATGGTCGCCTCGCCCACCCCGACCGTGCCGATCTGTTCCGACTCGACCAGGGTGATCGAGTAGCGACGCGTCCCAACGGTCTGAGCCAACGCCGCCGCCGTCATCCAGCCGGCCGTACCGCCCCCGACGACGACGATGTTTCGGATCGCCCCGCTCACGTGAACCGCAGGGGCGCGGGCCCCGGCGCCGCTGGCCTTTGCATCAGCGCGGCCAGCTTGACCTCCAAGGGACGCATGCGTCCGACATCGGCGGCGATGCGGCCCAGGATCTTCTGAAAGATCTGGATCTGCTCGGCCTCGCTGACGCCTTCGGCCAGGGGGTCGTGCGCCTGGGGGATCACGCCGTGGCCGATGAGACAGGCCGCCCAGTTGGCGGGCTGGAACGCCTCGTCCTCGCGGGTCGGCACGACTCCTCGGGCGGCGAACAGGCGCAGCTTGTAGGCCAGGTCGGCCGGCGGCTGGGCCTGACGCGCGGCCTCCCACGGCGCGCCGCTTCGGCGGCTCAGGTGATAGTGCATGGCCTGGAAGTCGCGCAGGCTCCGGCCATGCGCCGCCATCGCCGCGCCGTAGGCCCGCGCCTCGGGACCGCCGTCGACGTCGGCCGGGAACAGCGTCACCAGATGCGACAGTCCGGCCTGCAGGGCGTGCAGCGGCGCGGCGTCGGAGGGATCCAGCGCGATCGCGGCCGGCCCCAGCGCCACGCAGTTGCCGATCCAGGGCCGAACCTGCATGCCGGGTTTCAGGAACTGCGCCTCGCCCTGTCGCCAGCCGAGGGACGAAACACCTTTAGCTTGGCGGACCATGGCCTGGGCGTCGATGGCCGCGCTGTCGTAGACCGCCAGACCAGCGGTGCGGTCCTGCAGGGGGTAGAGCCCGACCCAGCCGCCGTAGACGGCTTCGACGTGGGCATAGGCGGGCAAGACCCCCAGGCGTTGCCCGGCCAGCGGCAGCACCCGATCGAACGGCAGCCAGGCGCTCCAGCTCTCGAAGCCCGCGCCCGGCATCTGGCCGATCAACGCGCCGTCGCCCACGTCGACGAAAAGGTCGCCGGCGACCCGCGCGCCGCCCGCCGTCACCACCGCGTCGATCCGTTCGCCGGTCCGCTCGACGTCGGTCACGGCGCCCTGCTCGATGCTGACGCCGTCCGCAAGAGCCCGCTGGCGCAGCAGCGCGGCGTAGGCCGTCGCGTCGACGTGCAGGCCGACGCCGGGAGAGGACAGCCGGCCAGGCTCGTCGCCCTCGACGATGCGCCCCTGCTTGGCGGCCGCCGCGCCCAGCGAGAAATCCTCCAGCGCGGTCTTCAGGCCTCGCCTGCGAGCCAGGACCCAATGATGGACGAAATCCACATAGTCGACCGAGTGACCGTGGGTGTCGTAGGGGTGCAGGAAGGACGTCCCGTCGCCCGAAAAGCCGGCGAACCTCTGTCCCAGGGACGGAACGGCGCCGCAGCGCCGGGCCAGTTCAGCCTCCGACAGGCCAAGCAACTGGTGCAGGTTGCCCAGGGCCGGCAGGCCGGCGTGGGACAGGCCCAGCGCCGGCGGCGCGGTCTCGATGGCCCGCACCGCAAGCCCTCCCGCCCCGAAGGCCTTCCGCAAGGCCAGGGCCGTCAGCCACAGCGGCGCCCCCGCGCCGACGACCACGACGGTGTGGACGGGCCGGCTCATGCCACGGCCTCCGCGACCGCACGCTCGGAAATGGCGCAGTGCCTGGCGACGAAGTCGGCGTGCGTCGGCATGGCCGGCATCCGCCGCGTGATCGCCGACCGCTGGCGCTCCATTTCGGCCAGGGCCTGGGCCAGCGGCACATTGTCGACCAGGCGGTCGTAGCCGCCCGGCAGTACGCCTTGCCCAAGCAGCACCGAGATCCAGCTCGGCAGGGCGAACAGGCCGTCGTGGTAGTTCGGCGCGACGCCGCGATGCCGGAACAGTTCGAGCTTGTGCTTCAGGCTCTCGGGGATCTCCATCTCGCGGCAGTGCTTCCAGAGCTCGCCGTCGGTCCGGGTGTTGGCGTGGTAGTGCAGGATCAGGAAGTCGCGCACCCGGTCGTATTCCATGTCGACCCGGCGATTGAATTCCTCGACCAGGGCCGGCTCGACCCGCTTGCCCGGGAAGAGCTTGAGCAGGTTCATCACCGCCACCTGGATCAGGTAGATGCTGGTCGACTCCAGCGGCTCCAGGAAACCGCTCGCCAGACCCGCGGCCATGACGTTGCGCGTCCAGGACGCGGTGCGCCGTCCGGCCTTGAAGCGGACCTGGCGCGGTTCGGCCAGGGCTTCGCCGTCGAGATTGGCCATCAGGGTGGCGGCCGCCTCGTCGTCGCTGATGTAGCGGCTGGAATAGACGTAACCGTTTCCCGTGCGGTGCTGCAGAGGGATACGCCACTGCCAGCCGGCCTCCCGCGCGGTCGAGCGCGTGAATGGCGTGAAGCGGTCCGCGCGGGCGCAGGGCACGGCCCATGCCCGGTCGCAAGGCAGCCAGTCGGTCCATTCCTCGAACGGACTGTCCAGGGTCTGGCCGATCAGCAGGCCGCGGAACCCCGTGCAGTCGACGAAGAAGTCGCCCTTGACCACCTCGCCCGAGGCCAGGGTGATCGAGGCCACGTCGCCCGAGAGCGGATCACGCGTGACGTCGACGACCTTGCCCTCGGTGCGCTTCAGCCCCCGCCCCTCGGCCACCTTGCGCAGGTACCTGGCATAGAGGCTGGCGTCGAAGTGGTAGGCGTAGCTGTAGGTGGAATCGATCTTGTCGGGATCGGGATTGGGAAACTCGAACCGATCGGCCCGCGCCGCGGCGATGGCGTAGGAGAATTGCTCGATATCGAGGTCGTGCCCCGCCAGGCGCGCCCGGTTCCAGTGATGGTGAAAGCCCGCGCCGCCGATGCCCGCGCCGTGCACGCCGAAGGGGTGGTGGTAGGACGAGCCCTTGAAGCCCCAGTCGAGGAACTCGATGCCGAGTTTGAACGTGCCGTTCGTCTCGCGCATCATCTCGACCTCGTCGATGCCGACGAAGCGGTTGTAGTCGCGCATGGCCGGGATCGTGGCCTCGCCGACGCCGACCGTGGCGATCTCGTCGGACTCCACCAGGCGAACCCGCGCCTGATGCGGACGAAGCCCGCTGACCAGCGCCGTCCCCACCATCCAGCCGGCCGTGCCGCCGCCGACGATGACGATATCCAGGGGCGCGCTTGTTTCCATGCCGCCGTTCCCACCCATGTTCGGGCGCCGTTGTCGCGGGCCCGTCTTGTCGTGACGAAGGGGCGGACCGGCGGCCCGCCCCCTCTTGAGGATCGATCAGTACTTGAAGCGGAACGTCAACAGGTAACGCTTGTCGGTGCGGTTCCAGGCGTTGTCCTTGAGGAGCCGGCCGTCGGCGGCGTCGTTGACCTGCTGCTTCAGCACGGACTCGGTGTTCAGCAGGTTGCTGCCCTGCAGGCTGATCTCCAGGTTGTCGCTGGCCCGATAGCGGATCGAGGCGTCGAGATAGCCGGCGTCGTCCTGCCAGATCGGGAAGGCCAGGCAGCAATCCATGGCCGTCAGCAGGTACTTCGAACGCCAGTTGTAGGCGGCGCGAACCGCCCAACGGCCTTTCTCGTACATGCCCACGAGGTTGTAGGCGTACTTCGAAAGACCCTCCAGCGAGTCGACCTGCACCGCCCCGTCGGCCTGACTGAGGCCGCCGCCGCTGGTGTTGGAGCCGCCGCCGCCCGAGGCGTTGCTCAGGTTGGCGTTCGCGATGCCCTTGTTCTCGACATAGGTGAAGTTGGCCTGGATCCCGAGACCGTCGAACGGCGCGGGCAGGAAGTCGAAGTAGCGCTGGTAGGCCACTTCGGCGCCGCGGATCTTGGCCCCGTCGCCGTTGATCGGACCACGCGTCAGCACGGTACGGGTGACGCCGTTGACCGTGACGTCCTGGTTGAAGCCGCCGTACTGGATGTAGTCGTTGAACTTCTTGTAGAAGAGCGCCACCGAGAACGACCCCACCTCGGCGAAATAGTGCTCCAGGCTGATGTCGATCTGATCGGCCGTCATCGGCTTCAGGTACGGATTGTAGGACTCCGCCGTGTAGCGGATGTTGACGCCGGTGATGTTGCCCGCGCTGTCCTTGATCCAGAGCGGATCATTGACGTTGCTCATGTCGGGACCGGCCATGTTCACCTGAACGTAGTTCTTCAGGTAGCCGATGTCGGGGCGCGACATGGCGCGCGACGCCGCCAGGCGCAGCTGCCACTCGTCGCTCAGGTCGATCTTCAGGTTGAAGCTGGGCAGCCAGTTGTGGTGCTTCTGCCGGACGTTGCTGGAGGTCGCCAGACCGTCGGTGAAGGCCTTGTCGTCAGCCGACAGGTAGCACCACAGGCTCTGGGGCACGTAGGGGCCGGTAACCGGCATGCCGTCCGGACCGAGGGGGCGATTGCGTGGCTCGCAGACCCGCGGATCGATCTTGCCGAAGTCGGCGTGGATCAGCGAACCGGCGCTCTCGTTGGTGGTGCCGACGTAGCGCACGCCGATATTGCCGCTGACGCCGAAGCCGCCGATCGTGTGGTCGCGGCCGCCGAACTTCAGCATGACGTAGGCCGCATTGGTCTTCTCGGAAACGTCGGCGATTTCCTGCGGCAGGAAGCAGTTGGTCTCGCCCGGACGATAGCAGACGGCCTCCCAGCGCGACGAGCCGACACCGGTGTTGGAGTAGCCGAAGGCCTTCTGGAACTTCTCCAGGTCCTTGACGAAGTCCATGCTGGCGAAGGTCAGCATGCCCGACTTCAGGACGTCGCCGCCGAAGATCTCGTTGAACGAGCGCACGTCCGGCAGATTGCGGTCCCAGCCGCTGAAGGTGGTCGTGGGGTTGCCGGCGGCGCAGTCGCCATTGACGTTGGCCGCCGGCGCCGTGCGGTCGACGTTGTACCAGAGGTAGTCGGTGCTGTTGACGCCGCCCCCGCCCTGGTCGCAGCCCCAGGCGTTGGCGATGCCGCCCCAGTTGTAGACGCTCCAGCGGACGGTCTGCTCCCGGTCGGCGTGGCGCGCGCCCACCTTCAGAGAGTCCAGCCAGCCGTCGCCCAGGTCGTACTGCACGTCGATCCGCGCGGCGAACTGATCGCCCTCGCTGCGTTCCAGGTGGTTGTTGACGTTGTTGAACCGCCAGGCGTTCGGATTGGCCAGGCCGCCGGGAGCGTAGTTGATGTTGGTGCCCGGCAGCACGGTCATCACCGGGTGGTCGCCGGTCGCGTCGATGTTGAGGTTGGCGTATGAGACCAGGCCGACGTCGGCGTCGTAGTTCGACAGCTTGGCCTTCACCTTCTGGACGTCGAAGTTGACGCGCAGCCGATCGGTCGGATCCCACTTCAGATTGAAGGCCAGATCCTGGGTGGTCTGCTTGTTGTAGTTGTAGCGGGTGGTCGCAGACAGTTCGCCGCCACGCTGCTCGGGCGCGCAGTCAGTGCGACCGGTCCAGCCGTAGCAGGGCTCGATGACAGGCTGGCCCGTCGAGGTCTGCCCGATCAGGTAGCCGGCCCAGTCGTTGCTGGCCGAGGTGGTGTTGCCGACCCAGCCCAACGGCGAGGTCATGATTCCGCTCTCGAAGTTGCCCTCTTCGTCGAACTTGAAGGTCGTGCCCGGCGCCGGCAGCACGTAGGTGTTGGCGTCGGCGTTGGTGATCTCGAAGTGCGGGCCGCGGTTGTAGAGGCTGAAGGCGCTGCCCTGCACCGAGCGCTCGTGCCAGATGTTCTCGTAGCTGGACTTGTTGAACTGCACCGTGGCCAGGAACTTGTGATCATTGTCGCGCCACTGGCCGGCGGCGGCGACGCCGTTGCGGGTGCGGTCGAACTCGGTGTGGGCCAGCCGGTACCAGGCGGGGATGTACTTGGTTCCGCCGCCGAACATGGTGACATCCTTGAAGATGCCCATGCGGCCGAACTGCGAGCTTTCGGAGATGGTGTTCAGCTCGGAGTGAGCGCCGTTCACCATCAGGCCGAACTCGCCGATCTCGGTCTGCCAGCGGTTGGCGTAGATCGCCGAGACCTCCGGCGTCACCTGCTCGGACAGGGTGCCGTAGTTCAGCGAGGTGGTGATGCCAATCACCCTGCCAGCGCTGTCGAACGGCAGACGGGTCTTCAGGTCGACCGTGCCGGCGATGCCGCCCTCGATCAGTTCGGCGGTCTGGTTCTTGTATGTGTCGACCCCGCCCATCAGCTCGGGCGAGACGTCGCCCCACGACAGGCCGCGCGACGAGTTGGCGCTGAAGGTGTCGCGGCCGTTGAACTCCGAGCGAACCTGCGACAGGCCGCGCACGATGACGCCCGACGGCTCGGCCGAGAAGTGGGTGGTGTCGCTGGTCGAGGCGTAGCGGTTGACCGTGACGCCCGGCACGCGCTGCAGGGCCTCGGCGACCGACTTGTCGGGGAACGAGCCGATGTCGGAAGCGGTGATGGAGTCGACGATGGTGTCGGCGCCGCGCTTGATCTGCTGGGCCGACTTCAGCGCCGCGCGCTGGCCGGTGACGATCACCGTATCCACCTGGTTGTCGGCGAGCACGTCCGACGGCGAGGCCTGCGAGGCGGCCGGAGCGGTCGACACCGTCTCCTGCGCCAGGGCCGGCGCCGCGCTCAGCAGGGCCGCGATCGAAGCGCAACCCATCCATCCGGACGTGCGGATCCGCTTGGTTCTCATAGGTCGTCCCCTCCCAAGGCCGCGCTCGATCGCGCAGCCCCTTCAAGTGTCCGGCGCGAGCGTCCGGAGATGGGCGGTCGTGCCGCCGATTGTGCGGGAAGCCTTTGGCCAGGCGTCCTGGCGTCGCGCTTCCTCCCGTCGCGCCCGTCTCAACGCGGGCACTTGATGTTTCATAACCGTAGCAAACGCCGGTACGCCAGCATTTTATAAAAATATTTTGTTTAATCCTCTAGCCTTGCCAACCGCTGTTGCCTGACGGACACAATCACCCTCCAGTACGCCCCGTTCGAAGGGTGGCGACCTTCGAGGGGAGGCAAGGCCGGTGAAGGAAATCCGCGAATCCACGGCGACCTCGCCCGAGGCGCTGGCCACCCTGACGGCCGCCGCGGAACCCGTCGTCATCCGGGGCCTCGTCTCGCATTGGCCCGTGGTCGCGGCCGGTCGCGCCGGTCACGCGGCGCTGTTCGACTATCTGTCGCGGTTCGACGCCGACCAGTCGGTGGCCACCGTCTTCGCCCCGGCCGAGGCCGGCGGGCGGTTCTTCTACGCGGGCGACGATCTGGCGGGCATGAACTTCAAGGGCGGACGCGCCAGGCTGCGGAAGACCTTCGACTTCCTGGCGCAGCACGCGAACGACGCCGAGCAGACGGCGCTGGCCGCCCAGTCGGCGCCGGCCTGGAACGCCCTCCCCGGCTTCGCCGAGGACAACCCCCTGCCCCTTCTGGGCCCAGAGGTCGAGCCGCGCGTCTGGATCGGCAACCGGGTGATCGTCGCCGCCCACCATGATCCGTTCGAGAACATCGCCTGCGTGGTCGCCGGCCGCCGCCGCTTCACCCTCTTCCCGCCCGACCAGGTGGAGAACCTCTACATGGGTCCGTTCGAGCGGACGCCAGCGGGCGCCACCATCAGCCTGGTGTCGTTCGAGGACCCCGACCTCGAACGCTTTCCCCGCTTCGCCAAGGCGCTCGAGACAGCCCAGACCACGGAACTGGAGCCCGGCGACGCGATCTACGTGCCCTACCTGTGGTGGCACCACGTCCGCTCGCTGGAGACGGTCAACATGCTGGTGAACTACTGGTGGAATCCGCCCAACCAGGGCCGTGGCCTGGCGCGCGACGCCTTCATGCACGCCATGCTGACCCTGCGGGCCCTTCCCGCCGCCCACCGCCAGGCCTGGAAGGCGATGTTCGACCACTACGTCTTCCGCACCGAAGGCGACGCCAACGCGCATCTGCCGCCGGCGGCGCGGGGCATCCTAGGCGATCTCGACGAGACCGCGGCCAGGGAATTGCTGTCGATCCTGTCGCGCGTGCTGGCCGAATCCGCCGCCGCCAAGCGCGGCTAGCGGCAGCCGGAAAAGACGCGCGAGCGCCGGCTGGTCTGGCGCACGCCGCCCGGCCCATAGAAGAAGCGCTCGCCCCAGGGCGTCAGCCTGCGTCCGTCGAAGCGCTCGACGAGGTCGAGGTTGGCGACCTCCTGCGCGTTGCCCGACCAGGACCAGCCGAGATAGCCGACGCCCATGGCGCCGGCGAGGCGGAAGATCGCCTCCTCGTCGACCGGCTGCCCGCGATGATCGGGTCCGAACTCGCCGACGATCAGCGGCAGGCGCGCGGTCTCGAAGGCCCGCAGATAGCGCTCGACGGCCTGGGCCTCGCCGTAGGCCTCGTACATGTGCACGTCGAAGACGACGTTGCGCAGCGGGTCGGCGGCGAACAGCTGGGCCGCCCGGTCGCGCATGGTCCCCGAGCGATCCTGGCCGTAGTCGTGGGCGTCGACCACCAGGGTATGGCGCAGCCCCAGGGCGCGCAACGCGATGATGGCCGTGCGATGGGCCTCCAGCCACTGTTCAGGGGTCGTCGCGCCCGCCGTCGGCTCGTTGCCGATGTTGACGAGGACGAGGTCCTCCTGGCCCCGCAGGACGGGTTCGAGCTTCGCCCAGTAGGCCAGCGCCGAGCCGATGTGCGCCGCCTCGGGCTCCAGGCCGTACCCGGTGGTGTCGTGCACCTCGAGGATGACGACCTGGCGGGCGCGGCGGGCCTGGACGAGGATCTTGCGCACGGCCTGGGGCGATGTGCGCCGCCAGCGCGTCCCGTCGCTCAGCACGATGCGGACGGCGTTGGCGCCCAGGGCCGCCGACTGCCGAATGGCCTTGCCCGTGGCGCGCGGCTTCCAGGCATGAGGCAGGTTGACCCCGCGGGCCACGAAGGCCTCGCCGCAGGCGTCGACCAGGCGGCCGTCGCGCACCGAAAAGCCGGCGAAGGCGGGCGCGGCGGCCAGCACGGACGCCAGCGCCACCCCCACGGCCACAGTCCAAATGGCGTTCCCCATCGTCGCCCCCCCAAAGGCACAGGCGCCGGACCCTGGCGATGGCGCCCGATCCGCGCAAGGCATAAAAGAAAACAAATTTCCTTATTTCGCCCGTCGGCGCATCCGTCGCCAACACGACCTTTCGCGCGCCACGCCGCAGGTGCTAAGCCAGACCCAGATGAGCCAGTCGCCCAAAAGCCCCGCCCGCAAGACCTCGCAAGCCGGTCCGAGCCTGTCCGGCACGAATCTGGAGCGGGCCGGCGACTACAACCAGCGGGTCACTCTGCAGTCGATCCGCATCGGCGGCGCCAAGACCAAGCCCGAGATCGCGGCCCTGACCGGCCTGACCGTTCCGGCCATCACCAACATCACCAAGCGCCTGCTGGACGACGGACTGATCGTCGAGGCCGGCAAGCTGCACGGCGGACGCGGCCAGCCGGCCATGACCCTGGCGGTCAATCCCGACGGCTGCTTCTCGATCGGCCTGAACATCGACCGCGACCACGTCACCATCCTGCTGCTCGACTTCGCCGGCCAGGTGCGGGCCCGCTCGACCTGGGAAGTGGCCTTCGCCGGTCCCGACGCCGTGGCGGAGTTCTTCGAGACCAACTGGAAGACCTTCCTCAAGACCAAGGGCGTCGAGGCCGAGCGGATCATCGGCGTCGGCGTGGCCATGCCCGACGACATGGCCCGGGTCGGCCTTCCGCACCGCCCGGCCGAGTACGGCGCCTGGAACACCACCGACGTGCGCCAACTGCTGTCGCGTCGCCACGACCTGCCGGTGACCGTCGAGAACGACGCGGCCGCCGCCGCGCTGGGCGAGCTGCACTTCGGTCACGGCATGAACGCGCCCAGCTTCTTCTACGTGCTGGTCACCTCGGGCCTGGGCGGCGGCCTGGTGGTCGAGGGCGAATACTTCCGCGGCGCCCAGGGACGGAGCGGCGAGCTGGGCTTCCTGCCGGTGACCTCGCCGCGCATAGACGTGGCCACACTGCAGGAAGCGGTGTCGCTGTCGGCCCTGGCCCAGTTCCTGGAGAACAACGGCTTCTCCATCGCCGGGCCCGGCGACCTGGAGACCCTGCCGCAGAAGGGCCTGGATGCCGTCGAGGCCTGGATCGATTTGGCCGCCGACCTGCTGACCGGACCGATGGTGGCCGTCAGTTGCCTGATCAATCCGCAGGCCGTCTACATCGGCGGCCGCCTGCCCGAAAGCCTCGTCGACCGCCTCGCCGCGGCGCTGGAGACCAAGCTTTCGGCCGTCGCGGGCGTGCCCGCCCTCGCCCCTGTCCAGCGCGCGGCCCTGGCCGCCGACGCGCCGGCCATGGGCGCGGCGATCCTGCCGATCATCGAGCGCCTGCTGCCCTCGCGGGCGGCCCTGCAGAAGACCTGAAAGCCATGACTGTCGAGATCGACGACCGCCTCGCCGCCGCCGCCTTCCGCCGCCTGGTCGAGCATCTACGGATGCGCACCGACGCCCCGAACGTCGACCTGATGGGTCTGGCCGGCTTCTGCCGCAACTGCCTGGCCGACTGGGTCAGCGAAGCCTCCGAGGGCGCCGTCGACCGCGACCAGGCGCGGGAAACGATCTACGGCATGCCCCAGTCCGAGTGGAAGGCCCGGCACCAGGCGCCGGCCACGCCGGACCAACTGGCCCGGATGGAGGCCAGCGTGACGCTGAACAAGACGCTGCGGGGCGAGAAGGGCTAGCGCACCACGGCCGACCTGGGCGTCACGTTCCAGCCACGCAGAGCGACCTTGGCCGCCTTGCCAGCCTTGGCGGGATAGCGCACCTCCACCGTCCGCGTCTCGCCCGGAAGCAGCGAGACGTAGTTGTCGGAATAGTAGGCCGGCAGGATGCGATCGCCCTTGGCGTCGAGCAGGGTCAGCTTGCCGTTCAGAGCGGGCGCCGAGCCTTCGTTGACCAGGGTGACGGCGATGACGCCCTCCCCTCGCACGGGCTCGCCAGATTGGACCGACAGCTTCACCGGCTGGGCCGGCATCTCGGATAGTCGCCGCTCGCCCGCGTCGTCGGCTCCGATCCAATAGAGATTGCGCGAAAGCGGCGCGCCGCTCGCGGCGGCCAGGTCGAGACGGACCACCGCGGCCTCGCCGGCCTTCAGGCCAAGGTCGAGCGTCCGCCCGGCGGTAACGGCGTTCGCGGCGGCGTCCAGCGTATCGGTCCAGTCCGATAGCACCCTGCCCGACAGGTCGAGCACCCGCGCCCGCAATCTGGCGCCCGCCACGGACGTGGTCGTGTTGTTGACCACCGCCAGGGTGTGGTCGGCCAGGCTCATCTGAACGTGAACGGGTTCGGCGGCCGCCTTGGTTCCGTAGAAGGCGCCGTGGGTGTCGTAGTCGTGGCTGAGGATCTGCCACATGGTCGAGGGCCAGGCCGGCTGGGTCATCCAGAGAAGGCGACCGGACGATTTGGTCCAGAGCTCCTGGTTCATGCCCTCGAAGATCGCCCGGTGGGTCTCGTAGTTCATCAGCTGGGCCTTGCGCTCGAAGTCCTCGAGGCTGGTCGGCGGCCCCAGTTTGCGGGCCATGGCGTCGGTGAAGGTCCTGGTCGCGCCGTTACCGGTGGGGTGCCAGTCGTGATAGGCCCAGGTGTCGCTGATCGGCCAGCGGTCGGGCGCGGGCACGGCGGCCG
Organism: Caulobacter flavus; assembly: GCF_003722335.1. Taxonomy (GTDB): domain Bacteria; phylum Pseudomonadota; class Alphaproteobacteria; order Caulobacterales; family Caulobacteraceae; genus Caulobacter; species Caulobacter flavus. The sequence continues at coordinate 3,423,949 of NZ_CP026100.1, read as the reverse complement.
AGAACGCCTCCAGCGTCGGGAACGACGGCGTGCCGACCTCGACCGAGAAGCCTTTGGCGTGCTCGGTGAAGTAGGTCTCGGGTTCACGGTAGTTGTAGGGCCCGCTGTTCTGCAGGTTCACGCGGTTGGAGCTGCCGGTGTACCAGCGGGTGCCGTCCAGGTCGTGGACCAGGCGCTCCAGCCCCTCGTTGAGGATCGGCTGGGGAACGCCCTCGTTGCGCCCGAACCACAGCACGATCGAGGGATGGTTGCGATAGCGCGCGATAACGTCGGCGGCGTTGGCCAGGAACAGCGGCACGTCCTGCGGCTCGAGCTGATAGTCCTGGGTCGAGGCCCAGAAGTCGTTGAGCACCAGCAGGCCGTACTCGTCGGCCAGATCGTAGAACGGCTCCTCGGTGTTCTGGCCCACCCAGTTGCGGATGGTGTTTAGGCCCGCTTCCTTGTGCAGCCGGAAATAGGGCTCCAGCCGCTCGCGCTCGATGCGCTTGCGCCAGTCGTCCGTGCCCCAGTTGCCGCCGCGCGCGGCGATCTTCACGCCGTTGACCTTCAGCACCAGATGCGGCGCCAGGCCCGTCTCGGGCGCGTCGCGCACGGCCGGCGAGTCCTCGCCCTGCGCCGTCAGCGAGGTCGCCCAGCCATCGACCACCTTGCGGATGCCCTCGTGGCTGCCGTCGGTGACATCCTGGCCCAGCTGGCGAGCCTTGCCGAAGTCGACCTCGACACGGCGCAGATGGCCGGCGGGGTTCATCAGCGACAGTTCGTAGGTCACCTGGCGGATGCCGAAGCGCAGGCGCTTCTCGTCCGACGACCGGCCGTCGACGGCGACGGTCAGGGTCAGGTCGTGCAGCGCCTGCTCGCCATAGCCGTTGGGCCACCAGAGCCTGGGATTGGCCACGGCCAGTTGCGGGAACTCGGCGGGCGTCAGCTTCACGGTGGAGACGCCCGGCGCGGCGGCAACGGTCTTTGAGACCGTGACGCCGTCGAAGGCGGCCGTCACCGTGACCTCCACCGGACGGTCCGAGAGGTTTTCTACCGGCGCGACGATCTCGATCTCGGCCAGGCTGTTGTCGGCCTTGGGCAGCGTGGTGACCACCTGCGGGTCGCCCAGGCGCGCATCGCCCGAGGCTTCCAGCACCACGTCCTGCCAGAGGCCGGTGTTGCGGTCGCGCACGCTGGGAATCCAGTCCCAGCCCTCGCTGGCGACGAAGGTCGGACCGTCCAGGGCCATCATGCCGCCGTTCTCGCCGACGCCTGCGGTCAGCGACTCCTCGTGCGCCAGGCCCGGATGCGGCGGCGGCGACACCCTCACGGCCAGCACGTTGCCGGTCGGCTTCAGCTTGCCCGCGACGTCGAAGCGGCCGCGCACGAAGGCGCCCTTCATGTCGCCCAGCTTCTCGCCGTTCAGCCACACCTCGGCGGCGTAGTTCACGCCCTTGAAGGTCAGGCGCGGGCGCTTGCCGGCGACAGCCGCCGGCGCGTCGAAGACGGTGCGATACCACCAGGCCTGCCTGTTCAGGCTTTCCGGGATCGCGGTGTTGTTGAGGCCGTAGTCGGGATCGGGATAGACGCCGCGATCGACCAGCGTGGTCAGCACGGTGCCGGGCACGGTGGCGGCGTACCAGGCCTTGGCGTCGAAGCCGGCCGACGAGATTTCCGCGCCGCCCTGCCCGACCTTCGGCGCCTCGACCAGGCTCCAGCGCTTCAGCGTCCAGGCGCCGGGTCCTGCGTCGACCAGGGCCGGACCGGCATAGGGCGGTCTTGCGACGGGCGCCGAGATCGCGCCCTTGCCCTGAGGCCGGGTCCAGGCCTCCTGCGGCGCCGTCTGGCCGGCCTGCTGACGCACCTGCACCGGCCAGGTCGGGCTGCCCGTCTCGAACACGGTCAGCGCATCGGGCATGCCGGCCGCGAGGCTCTTGACCTCCTGCTCCGAAAGCGCCCGCGTCTCGGCGCGGAAGCCCGCAACCTGGCCGGCGAAGGGCGAGAATCCGGCCGCCTTGCGCGGGCCGAGGGAGACGATCGCGGAGGTCCCGGCCGCCGGCGCACCGCCCTGCCCGACCGCCTTGCCGTCGACATAGAGGGTGACCTTGGCGCCGTCCGACACGGCGGCGACGAAACGCCAGTCGCCGATCCTCGGCGCCTCGCCGCCCCTGGTCAGGGCGCCGGCCGCGACGGCGGCGAAGCCGTCCGGACCGACGGCGAGGAAGCGGCCGCTGGCGACGTCGCCGACGCCGGCGACCAGGGCCGGGCCCGCGGGCGCATCGGAAGCCTTGATCCAGGCCGACAGCGACCAAGGCGCGCCAGCCGGAAGGGTCTGCCCCTCGGCCGCGCCGGCAAGCGGTCGTGAAAGACCGTCGCCGCCGGCGGGAAACTCGGCGTTGTAGGGTCCCCAGCCCTGGGCGACCGCCGCCAGCGGCGCCAGCAGGACCAGGGCGCAACCGGCGACCAGGACGGATTTAGAGCGGGTCTTCATCCTCTTCGTTTCCTCCGCGCGCGGCTTGGACGCCGCTTGTTGCTGACGATCTAGGGCCGGGTGTGGAACCGGCAGTTGGTCTCTTGGCCCTTCTGCGCCCTCGGCCCGGCGGCGGCGAAAACCAGCCGCTCGCCCGCGCCGCTCTCGGCGGGCCACGGCGGCAGTCCAGGTCCGTTCGGGTCGCCCGTGCGGGCGAAGGCCGCCCAATAGGCCTGCATGGGCGGGCGCCCTTCGACGGGTCGGTCGAAGACGTAGGTCAGCTCCGAGCCGTGACTGACGGCCGCCTGGCCGGGCGCGGCGACATCGAGTTCGTAACGCCAGATCCTGCCGCCGGCCGCGTGGCGCAGGCGCGCCGTCGTCGCGGCCGGGCAGCGGAACATGCGGTCGGTGGCGAGTTGCATGACGGCGTCGCCGCGAACCGGATCGGCCGCGGCCGGCGGGTCCCGATCCAGGCCGTAGGCCGCCAGCACCTGTGGCGCGCGCGTTCCGAACGCCTGGCTGGCCCAGATCCGGGCGCGCTCGGGCTCGCCGCCGAACAGGGCGATCTCCCGGGCGCTGGAGCCGACGATCATCGGCTTCACGCCCGGATCGGCCAGCAGAGCTTCGGGCGCTTTCGGCAGCACGGCGCCGTCGACGACCGCCTGGGTCCAGATGAAGCCCTGGTCGTCGAGAGGCGCGGTCAGGTCATCGGCCGCCTTCAGCAGGTCGTCGCCGGAGATCCGCCGAAGATCGCCGAGCGATCTCGCCCCGACGCGCCGCGCCAGATCCTCGCCGATCGCCTCGTTCTGGCGCAGGGAGCGTGGTGGAAAGCCGAAACCCGGCATGCCGCTCTGCAGGATTCCGCGGGCCGCGAGCTCTCGTCCCCGAGGCGACAGCATCACCAGGCCCGCGTCCTGGCCGCCGGCCGAATGGCCGAACAGGGTGACGTTGGCCGGATCGCCGCCGAACCCCGCGATGTTGTCCCGCACCCAGCCGAGAGCGGCGAGGATGTCCATCAGGGCGTAGTTGCCCGAGGCTCCGCCCTGCTCCCTGGTCAGGTCCGGATGCGACAGGAAGCCGAACACTCCCAGGCGGTACTGCACGCTGACCAGGACCACGCCCTGGTCGACCAGGCTGGACTCCACCGTGCCCGCGCCGGAACCGGCGTGATTGGCTCCGCCGTGCACCCAGACCATGACCGGCAGCTTGGCGCCCGGCGCATGGCTGGGCGAGCGAACGTCGAGATAGAGGCAGTCCTCGCTGGCGCGCGCCGCGTCGGCGGCGTTCCAGCCGCGCGAGGTCTGCAGACACGCAGGACCCGACGCCGAGGCCGCTCGCTCGCCGCTCCAGGCGGCGACGGACTGCGGCGGCTTCCAACGCCGTTCACCCACCGGCGGGCGGGCGAACGGAACGCCTAGGAAGGCCACGCCGCCATCGGCTCGCCGTTCGCCGACGAGCACCCCGGACGTGGTCCGCGCGCGAACCGGATCGGCCAGCGCCGGCGCTCCCAAGGCCAGCGCCGCGACCAGAAGGGCGCCGCCGATCCACCTCACGAGGCCACGCGAAGCCGAGTGTCGGCGCGAGCCAGGGCCGTGCTCAGGGCCTCGATGGCGCAGACGATGTGGTAGAACGAACTGGCCGGCGCGGCTTCGTCGACCATCCGGCCGTCCGGGGTCAGGCGATCGAACCACAGGCCCGGCGTCGGCGTGGCCAGGTAGGCCTCCAGTCCGCGAACCGCCGCCGCGGCCAGCGTCCAGCGCCCGGCCTCGCCAGTCTCGACCGCGGCCAGGGCATGGGCCTTGATCCGTTCGGTCTGCGGCCACAGCCGAGCCTCGTCGTCGTGCGCGGAGAAGTCGTCGAGCAGAGCGTTGATCGCCACGCCGCGCGCCTGGTCGACGCCATATCGCTCGCCGATCTCGATCAGCCGCAGCGCCGCGCGCCGGCAGGCCTGGGCGTCGGCCGCGTCGTCGGTCAGCGCCGCCCAGCGCAGCAGCAGCCAGGCCCATTCGAACTGGTGGCCGGGTTCGACGATCCGGCCGGCAAGACCCGGCGCGGGCCGCCAGGCGTCATCGAAGGTCTCGCGCAGGGCGCCCTGGTCGTCGATGAAGACCTCGAGCGCCAGCGCCTTGATCTCCAGGGCCAGATCACGCCACTCGCCGTCTCCCTCGGCCTCGATCCAGGCCAGGGCGGCCTCGAACAGGTGCATGTGCGGGTTCGACAGCAGCACCCCGGTCGGCGGAAAGGCGGAATAAAAGCCGGCGACCGGATGTCGAAAGGCCGTCAGCACGGCGCGTCGCAAGGCCTCAGTGCTGGCTTCGGCGGCGGGACCGAGAACGATGTCCATGTCGGCCAGCGCGAACAGGGCGAAGGCCTGATCGTAGAGCACCGCGCCGTCGTCCAGCACGCGCCCATCGCCGTCGACAGCCGCCCGGATCAGGCCGTTGGGCTTGACGTAGCGGGTCAGAAAGGCGGCCAGGCCCCGCCTCACGGTCCTCAGATCGACCTGCGCGCCCAGGCGCTCGGCCCCGACGAGGGCGTAGAGCTGCCTCGGCTGGACCCGGGCCCGGCGTAGGCTCGCGACCGGACGGCCGTCCTGGCCGAGCTTCTCCTCGAAAGCGCCCGAGGCATCCACGCCGGCCTGGCTCCACAGCGGCGTCGCCGCTTCGGCCAGCCAGCGCTTCAGCCGGGCGCAGGCGGCGCGGGCCTCCTCAAGCGGCGACATCGCCGGCCCAGTCGGCCTGGCTCCACAGGCGCGCGGCTCCGCGCACGCCCGAGGAGTCGCCCCAGCGGGCCTTGACGATGCGGCTTTCCCAGTTGTCGGTGAAGACATGCGGCGCGACCAGGGCCGGCAGACGTTCGTAGAGCAGTTCGACGTTCGACATGCCTCCGCCCAGGACGAAGACGTCCGGGTCGACGATGTCGGCGATCACGCCCAGGCCGCGCGCCAGTCGGTCCAGATAGCGGTCCAGCGCCCCCTGGGCGACCGGATCGCCGGCGGCCGCGGCCTCGACGATCGCCGCCCCGCTGACGTCTGCGCCGCCATGCTCGCGGAAGTCGCGACGAAAGCCCGTGCCGGAGATCCAGGTCTCCAGGCAGCCCTGGCGGCCGCACCAGCATTGCGGCCCCGGGCTCTCCTCGGCCTTGGGCCAGGGCAGAGGCACGTGGCCCCACTCGCCGCCCACGCCGTTGGCTCCTTCGACGAGCCGTCCGTCGACCGCCAGCCCGCCGCCGCAGCCGGTGCCGATGATGACGGCAAAGGTGACGCGCGCCCCGGCCGCCGCGCCGTCGACGGCCTCCGAAAGAGCCAGGCAGTTGGCGTCGTTGGCCAGGCGGATCGGCCGCTCCAGCGCGGCCTGCAGGTCTTCGCGGAACCGGCGGCCGTTCAGGTAGGTGGTGTTGGCGTTGCGGATCAGGCCGGTGCGCGGCGAGACCGAACCCGGCGCGCCGACGCCGACCGATCCCTTGCCGCCGACGGCCTGCTCGGTGCGTCCGACGAGATCGCGCACCACCTCCAGCGCCGCCTCGTAGCTGGCGGGCGTGGCGGCGCGGAGCGTCGAAAGCACGCGCCCATCTGCCGACAGGGCCGCCGCCTCGATCTTGGTTCCGCCGAAATCGATCCCGATCTGGATCACCCGAAACTCCCTCGCCGCACGTCAGCACCGGACGCCGCAACCTCCAGCGGTCAGAGGCTTACCTTGGGTCCGCCAACCGCGCCAGAATAAAAAAAGACTTTTTATTTATTCGTACTACAAGTCAGGGCGCGACCTTCAGCATCACGACGCCATGAGCCGCCACCTGCGCCGCGTGGCCGCCCTTGCGAACGCCGAGATCCTTGCCCGTCCAGAGGTCGCGGACCTTGGCCGGCAGCGCGTCGGGATAGTCGAGCATCGCCCAGTCGACGCGGATCGTCGCCGGCGCCTGGCCGCGGTTCAGCAGCGCCACGGCCCGGCTGCCGCCCTTGAGGGGACGGGCCCAGACCTCCAGATCACCCTGCTTGGACACGCGCCGCGCCTGGGCGCCGAGCGGGTCCTGGTCGATGGCGACGACCTCCTTGTTGGTCAGGATCGCCTTGGTGTCGGCGTCCATGTGGCCGATGTCGTTGCCGGCGATCAGCGGCGCGGCCAGCATCGCCCACAGGCTGAAGTGCGCGCGGTACTCCTCGGTGGTCATGCCGCCGTTGCCGACTTCGAGCATGTCCGGATCGTTCCAGTGGCCCGGCCTGGCGAACGGATGGAGCTCGACCTGCCTGTCGAGGATGTTCATGACGCCCAGGCTGTAGCCCTTCACGCCCTCCCAGGCGTCGTAGATGTCGCCAGTGGTGCGCCAGAGGTTTCCGATCTGGGGTCCCCAGGTCCAGGGCTTGGAGTTTCCCCACTCGCAGATCGAGAAGACGATGTCCCGGCCCGAGGCCTGCAGGGCGGCCGACATGATGTAGTAGGACGACGGCGCGTCCTGCGTGCCGGCCATGCACCAGTCGTATTTCAGATAGTCGACGCCCCAGGCGGCGTACTGGCGGGCGTCCTGATATTCGTAGCCGCGGCTGCCCGGACGGCCCGCGCAGGTCTTCAGGCCGGCGTCGGAATAGATGCCGAACTTCAGGCCCCTGGAATGGATGTAGTCGCCCAGCGCCTTCATGCCGCTCGGAAAGCGCTTGGGATCTGGCTGGATGTCGCCCCGGACGTCGCGCTCGCCGTGCCAGCAGTCGTCGATGACGACGTATTCGTAGCCGGCGTCCTTCATGCCCGAGGCGACCATGGCGTCGGCCATCCGCCGGATCAGGGTCTCGTCCACGTCGCAGCCGAACTTGTTCCAGCTGTTCCAGCCCATCGGCGGGGTGCGGGCCAGGCCGTTGTCGGGCAGAGGCGGCGGCGGATCGTCGGCCAGGGCCGGCGCGGCGGACGCGAGCAGGGACGCGGCCGCCAGGGCCGAGACGAGGCGCTTCATGGGTTCACGCGAGTGTGGGGTGAAGAGAAGGACGGCCCGCCGGTCCCTTGGCTCCCGCTTGCAGGAATCTTGGGAAAGGCGCGGGTGAACCGGCGGACCGCTAGGCGACGAGGCCTCAGTCGATCAGGCGGGGAAGATAAAGGTGCGTGGGCGCGAAGCCGCGCCGGGGCCTTGCCCGAAAATCATGTTTGCCTCCCCAGGTCCTGCGCCGCGACCTTGGTGGCGCGGGCGGCTGGCTCGAGACAGAGGTGACCACGCCGCCCCGCCGGCCGTCAATCGAATAAATAAATTTGCTTTTCTTTTTATCGGATCAGCGGACGTAGGTGACCCCCACCCTCACGCTGCGCGGGGCGTCGAAGCTGGTCACGCCGTCACCCGTGCGACCCGTGGCGACGTCGGCGTCCAGCGCGTTGCGCAGATCAAGCTCCAGGCGGGTCGAGGGGTTGAGCGCGTAGCGAGCCGAAAGACCAAGGGTCGTCGCGGCGTCCAGCCGACGGGTGTTGAGGTCGTCGTCGAAGCGCGCGCCCTCGTGTCGAGCGGCGAGGAACAGGCCCAGGCGCGCGTTCGCGCGCCATTCCAGCCCGGCCGAGGCCGCGACGCGCGGCGCCTGGGCCGGACGCTTGCCGGTCAGTTGAGGCGCCTGCGAGCCGCCGTCGACCTCGGCATCGGTCGCCATCAGCGCACCGGTCAGCACCAGGCTCCGGCCCAGATCGGCGCGGCCCTCCAACTCCAGCCCGACCGCGTCGATGCGGCCGACGTTCTGGCGCTGGCGCAACACGCCGCCGGCCGGGATGAAGCCGGCGGTCGGGAAGGTCGCCGGCCCCTGCCCGATCGTGACGTTGGCCACCGGATCCTCCAGCCGGTTGAGGAACAGGGTCGCCGACAGTCTGGCGCCCTTCCCTTCCAGGCCCGCCCCCGCCTCGACGCCGTAGAGGCGCTCCGGCTTCAGGGCCGCGTTGGCCTCGGTGACGTCATTGCCCACCCGGAACGGCCGATGCAGCTCGTTCAGGCTGGGCGGACGGAAGCCGGCATAGGCGGCGGTGCGAACAAAGCCCGGACCAAGGTCGCGACGCAGGCCCACGCGGCCCGTGGGCGTGGTGGTCGAGCGGCCGGCCGGCGCCTCGTCGAGCGTCGCCGCTCCGGTCTGCAGGTCGAACTCGCGGCGGCGGGCGTCGAAGGCCCGCCAGTGGTCCACGCGCAGGTCGCCGGTCAGCAGCCACGGCCCGGCGGTCCAGCTGGCGTCGGCATAGGCGCCCAGCGTCGTGGTCTGGCCGCCCGCTTCGCGCAGGCGGGTGAACTGGCCGCCCATGTAGCGGAAGCGCTCGTGGGTCTCGCCTTCGGCCGCGCGCAGGTCGGCGCCGACCTCCCATTCCAGCGGCCCGCGCACGCCGCGCAAGGCGGCATTGAAGCCGTAGCCGTGGGCCGGGGTCTCGAACTGGTCGTTGGCCGGCGTGGTGAAGGCCCGACCCGCGCCGACGGCGACCGAGCGGTTCTGAAGGTCGCTGACCAGGGTCCAGGCCTGCAGGCGCCAGCCATGGCGATCCCCCGAGGGCGCCTGGGCCAGGGTCAGGCTGGCCTGGGCGCCGCGCGCGCGGGCGTCGGCGCCGACCAGGCCCGAGCGGCGGTTCTCGTCGTAGACGGCGACCCGGGCGGCCATGGCCGGACCCGACGACAGCTGGGCGTCGTAGCGCAGCGCCGCCGACCAGGCGTCGAGGGCCAGCGGCTCGTCGGCCGCGCCGCGCCCCGCGCGAACCGGCGTCCAGCCGCCCGAGCGCTCGGCCGTGACGCTGGCGAGCACGCCGCCGGCGCCCGCGTTCAGCGCCGCGCGGCGATAGCTCTGTCCGCCGGCCTCGGCCGACGCCTCCAGCACCGGCCCGCCGCCGTCCCGACCGGTCAGGGCGACGACGCCGGTCAGGGCCCCCGCGCCATAGGCCTGGGCCCCGGCGCCGCGCACGACGCGCACATCCTGGACGGTCTCGGCCGGCAGGCCGCTCCAGATCACCCAGCCGCCGAACGGGTCGTTCTGCGGCACGCCGTCCAGCGTGACCAGCGCCCGCCCGGCCCCGGACGGCGCGATGGCGCGCAGCGACAGCCCCTGCGTGGTCGGATTGGTCGCCAGGCTCGAGGTGCGTCGAAACAGCGAGACGCCCGGCGCTCGCGCCAGCTGCTCGTCGAGACGCGGCGAGCGCGCCCAGGCCGGATCGGCCAGGCTGGTGATGGCGAAGGCGCCCTCCCCGGCCGACGGCGGCAGGCGGGCGCCGGTGACGATCACTTCCGAGACCTGAGCTTCGGGCGCTGGCGGGGTCTCGAAGGGGGCGTCGAACATGGCGGCTCCGGCGGAGTGAGAGTTGGCGCAGCCTATCGCCGCCCCGGCGCATGTGAACGTCCCCCCGGTCGAAAAGGCGCACCTGTCATCAATCCGTTTTGCAATCGTCGCATAAGCCCTCGCGCGCGACCGGTCGGCCCGCGCGCAGGCACCCGGGGGACAAGCCGCATGACTCATCTTCGCGCCAGCGCCGCCGTCGGCGTGCTCGCCTTCCTGCTGGGCGCCGGATCGGCTCAAGCCCAATCCCCTCAGGCCCAATCCCCTCAGGCCCAAGGGCCGGTCGTGGCTCCGGTCGGCTCGACCGCCCCCACGGTCGAAGGCGGCGCCAACGGCGTGGCGCTGCTGCGCAACCCGGCCGCGCCGGACAAGAGCCTGATCGCCGCCACCGGCGAGGGCGGCGGGCTGGAGCTCTACGGCCTCGACGGCAAGCGGGTCGGCGCGATTCCTGGCGGCGAGGTCTACGGCGTCGACGTGCGTGAACAGGACGGCAAGCCCCTGCTGGCGCTGCTGGACCGCAAGGGCGGGCGCCTGCGCCTGGCCTCGTACGACTTCGCCGCAGGACAGGCCGCCAGCCTCGACGCCAAGCCGCTGACGCTGGACTACGCCGGCGAAGGCGTCTGCCTGCACCGGGCGCCGCGCGACGGATCGCTCTACGCCTTCACCCTGGGCGTGGCCGGCCAGATGGACCAGTGGCTGCTGTTCCCCACCGCCGACGGCAAGCTGGACGGGCGCATCGTGCGCCGCCTGCACCTGTCGTCCGAGGCCAAGTACTGCGTCGCCGACGACGCCAGCGGCGCCCTCTACGTCGCCCAGGAGGCGGTGGGCGTCTGGCGCTACGACGCCGATCCGGAGGCCGAGCCCGTCCCGACGCTGATCGACGCGGCGCGCCTGGGCCAGGTGGCCGGCGAGGTGGCGGGCCTGGCCCTGGTCGACGGCGGCCAGGCGGCCCGCTTCCTGGTGGCCGCCAATGCGACCGCCGGCGACTACCTGGTCTATGACCGCGCCCGCGACGACGCCTATGTCGGCGCCTTCCGCATCCAGACCGGCGATCGCAATGCCGTCGAGAACCCCTCGGGCCTGTTCGCCCTGCGCGCGCCCCTGGGCGAGCGCCTGCCGGCCGGCGCCCTGCTGGTGGCCGACGACCGCAAGTCGGGCGCCGACATGAAGGTCGTCTCGTGGGCCGACGTCGCCGCCGGGCTAAAGCTGGCCACGGGCGACGCGGCCGGATCCAAGCCGGCGGCCGGCTTCGCCTCGGTGCGGCCGACCATGGAGACCAAGCCCGTCGACCACGACGGCGACGCCGCCGACGATCCGGCGATCTGGGCCAACCCGACCGATCCCGCCAAGAGCGCCATCATCGCCACCGACAAGAAGGGCGGCCTGCTGGTCTACGACCTGTCGGGCCAACCGCTGCAGTACCTGGCCGACGGCAAGATGAACAATGTCGACCTGCGGGCGGGCTTCAAGCTGGGCGGCCGCGAGACGATCCTGGTCGCCGCCAGCGACCGCACCCACAAGTCGATCGCCCTCTACACGCTGGATCCCTCCACCCGGCAGCTGACCTCGGTCGCCGACGGCGTGCAGGCCACGGGCCTCTCGGACCCCTACGGCCTTTGCATGTATCGCGGTGCCAAGGGCGAGACCTACGTCTTCGTCGGCGATCCTGACGGGCTGGTGCGCCAGTGGAAGCTGGTCGCCCAGGCCAGCGGCAAGGTGCGCGCCGTGCAGGTTCGCGACTTCAAGTTCGACACCCAGACCGAGGGCTGCGTCGCCGACGACGAGACCGGCGCCCTTTACGTCGCCGAAGAAGACGTGGCGCTTTGGAAGCTGGGCGCCGAGCCGACGGACAGGAAGGCGCCCAAGGCCATTGACCGCGTCGCGTCCAATCCGGCCCTGAAGGACGACCTGGAGGGCGTGGGGCTCTACCGGCAGGCGGGCGGCAAGGGCTATCTGGTGGTCTCCAGCCAGGGCAACAACAGCTACGCCGTCTATCGCCGCGAGGGCGACAACGCCTATGTCGGCAGCTTCGCCGTCACCGCCGACGGGGCCAGGGGGATCGACGGGATCTCCGAGACCGACGGCCTGGACGTCACCAGCGCCTCGCTGGGCGCTGGCCTGGAAGCCGGGGCATTCGTCGCCCAGGACGGCCGCAACGTCTTTCCGCCGGAGCACCAGAACTTCAAGCTCGTGCCGTGGTCGGCGATCGCGGGGGTGCTGGGGCTGAAGGAATAGCCGCCTGGCGGCGGACCCCCTCGGTCGCTCCGCGACAGCTCCCCCAGAGGGGGAGCATCTGGAGCGCCAAGAGCCTCCCCCTCTGGGGGAGAATCTTTACACCTTGCCGAACAGCCGCGCCTGCAGCCGGTCGCGCATCGCGCCGAAGGCGGCTTCGCGGTCGGCCGGCGCGGCGAAGCGGAGCTTGCCGATCAGGCCGCCCATCAGGGTGGACCAGACCATGGCGTCCAGGCCGTCGGCGTCGTTGACGCCCTGGCGGCGCAGCATGCGCATCGAGGTGGCGCCGCGGGTGGCGCGGACGGCCGCGGCGAGGGGCTGGAGGGCCGGTTCGCGGGCGGCGGCCAGTTGCAGGGCCCCCAGCGCCCGCACCCGAGCCGAGAAGCCGCCGGTCGGCGCCATGACGGTGGCCACGCCGGCGTCGTCGGCCGAGGCCAGGACCTCGGCCCGGACCTGGCGATGCAGCTCGACCATCGCGGCCTCGACCAGATCGGCCTTGGTGCGGAAGAAGTAGGTGGTGGCCGCCAGCGACACCCCGGCCCTGGCCGCCACGTCGCGCTGGGTCAGGCGGGAGACGCCGCGGTCGGCGATGCCGGCGATGGCGGCCTCGACGATGCGGCGGGCGGTGTCGTTGGCGTGTTCGCGCTCGGGCAGCACCTCGTCGGGCGCGGGCCCGGCCGGGACCGGCTCGATCGCCGTTCCGCCCAGCCGCGCGCCCAGCCGCCGGAAGGCCGGCGCCAGCCACAGCAGGCGCTCGCCCGCGTCGGGCTCGACATGCAGCAGGGTGAGCAGGCCGACGGCCAGGCCCGCCCAGCCGTCGGCGTCGCCCTCGGCCGCCCCGAGCACCAGCGCCGTCTCGCGCCAGAAGGCGAACTCGGCCTCCCCGCCTCGCCCGGCCGCCGCCTGCAGTTCCAGGTCGCCGCCGACCTCGGCCTCGATCTCGAACTCGCCCAGCAGCACGAAGCCCAGCCGCCCCGCCTGCAGGCGCTCGGCGACCAGCAGGGTCATGCGGTCGGCGAGGCTGTTCCAGCGCGGGCCACGCGCGAGGCCGGCCGCCGCCGCTTCGCGCGCGCCCTCGGCCTCGTCGAGCGCCAGGGCCTGGATGCGCCGCAGGAAGCCGGCGCGATCGCCGAAATAGTAGTTCACGGCCGAGGCGGCCGCTCCCGCGCGGGCGGCGGCGGTGCGCGCGCTGACGGCTCCCAGCCCTTCTTCCAGGGCGATGCGGTAGCCCGCCTCGACCAGTTGGGCGGCGGAATCCAAGTCTGCGAAGGCCATGCCCCGTGTTTGGCTGCACAGCCGTTCGAACGCAAGTCTGGACAAGCGTTCAAGTTGCACCCCACTCAAGGCCGAGCACATCGCGCACATTGAGTATTTTGTTTTTTTATATTATATGGTTATGGCTTCGTACAAAAATCCGTCGCCTAAATTTCACGACAGTTTCACACGGTACAATCGTTCGAATTGCTATCCGCCCCTCGTCTTCATCGAGGGGAAGCCAACATGACCCGCGCCAGCCGAAGCGCCGCCAAGGCCCTGCTGCTCACCACCGCCGCGCTCGCGCTGCCGATCGCCGCCCACGCCGCCCACGCCGCCGACGCGGCGCAACCCGCCGCGATCGCGGCCGCCGCCACGGCCGTCGGCCGGGTGGTCGGCACGGACGGGGCCTATCTGGTCGCCGCCGAGGTGTCCGCGCCGGGGCTGGGCCTGCGCACCACCACCGACCGCGAAGGCCGCTTCGCCCTGGCCCTGCCGGCCGGCCCGCACAAGCTGCTCGTCCGCTATCCGGGCCTGCCCGACCGCGAGGTCGAGGCCAGCGCCGGCGCCGCGCCGATCACCGTCAGCTACGCCGACGCGGCCGAGATGGAAGCCCTGGTGGTGACCGCCGGGCCGATCCTGGGCTCGCAAGCCGCGGCGATCGCCCAGCAGCGGGCCGCCGACAACATCATGAGCGTGGTCGCCGCCGACGCCATCGGCCGCTTCCCCGACCAGTCGGCCGCCGCCGCCCTGTCGCGCATTCCCGGCGCGGCCATCGAGCGCGACCAGGGCCAGGAGCGCTACGTCCAGCTGCGCGGCGCGCCCGAGCGCTGGACCGTGGTGTCGATCGACGGGATGAACGTGCTGGGCGCCGAGGAGCGGGTGTTCCGCTTCGACTCCGTACCCGCCGTGGTCATCCAGTCGATGGAGGTCAACAAGACCCTGACCCCGGACCAGCCGGCCGAGGCCCTGGCGGGCAGGATCAACATCGTCACCGCCTCGCCCTTCGACCGGCGCGGCGCCCACGTCTCGGGCGACATCGGCTACGGCGAGATGCAGCTGGGCGACGGTCCGCAGCGCCAGGGCTCGATCCGCGGCTCGTGGTCGAACGACAAGTTCGGCGTGGTCGCCGCGCTCGCCCACTACCGCCGCAACCAGACCACCGACAACCGCGAGATCACCTGGAACCGCGACGGCGACCTGGACACGCCCGACGACTTCTCCTTCCGCTCCTACCGCCTGGAGCGCGAGAACAACGCCGCCCAGCTGGGCCTGGAATACCGCCCCGACAGCGGCGGCCGGATCTTCTTCAACAGCCTGTATTCCGAGTTCATCGACCGCGAGCAGCGCAACCAGTACGACTTCCAGCTGTCGCGCGCCCGCACCCAGACGCCGGCCAATCGCGGGGCCGACAGCGGCTTCGTCGACGGCGCGGCCTATACCGGCAGCTGGCAGTACGGCCGCTACTACAGCGACACCTTCGCCAACACGCTGGGCGGCGACCATGAGTGGGCCGACACCTCGATCAAGTGGCGGCTGAACTACACCCACACCGACGCGGGCGCGTACCTGCCGCTGATCCAGCAGAACTTCGGCCGCCTGTCGCTGGTCTACAGCGGCGCGACCTCGGGCATTCCCGACCTGGACCTCTACACGACCAGCGGCTCGGGCACGACCTACGCCCGGGGGACGGCGCTGAGCGCCCTGCCCCAGACCGGCTCGCAGGCCGACGTGCTGATCCCGATCGTCTACGCCACCGACACCGACGCCTGGACCGGCCAGGTGGACATCGCCCGCGACTGGACCTCGTTCGGCGCCGAGGCGACCTTCAAGGCCGGCGTGAAGTACGACATGCGCAAGGCGACCGGGAACACCTTCTCGGGCGTGCCGGGCGCGACGCCCGTCCTGCAGAGCCTGGCGGCCCAGACCGGCGGGACCTGGAGCGTCACGCCCCGGATCACCAACGCTCAGTGGAGCAGCGACTTCGCGCGCGGCTGGGGCGTCAACTACGTCGACAACATCGGCCTGCGCCAGGACCTGGACGCCCTGCTGGCCAAGGCCACGAACGCGGGCCTCTACAACGCCGCCGCCGCGGTGCAGCCGCAGGACCGCTTCGCCGTCGACGAGAACATCCTGTCGGCCTACGCCCAGAACAAGTGGACGCTGGGCAAGTGGGAGGTGCTGGCCGGTCTGCGCATCGAGAGCGTGGACCTGGAAAGCCGGGGCGTGGTGGCCAGCGGCTCGAGCCTGACGCCGCTGACGGCCAAGCAGAGCTACACCGACCTGTTCCCCAGCCTGCACGTCAACTACGAGGTCACCGACGACGTCCAGGCGCGCTTCGCCCTGATCAGCGGCGTGGCCCGGCCCTCGTTCGGCGAGATCCGCACCAGCGTGTCGGTCAACGACGCCAGCGAGACGGTCAGCGGCGGCAATCCGGACCTGAAGCCCGAGCGCGCCTTCGGCTTCGACACGGCGCTGGAATGGTACCTGCCGGGGGCTGGCCTGCTGTCGGCCTCGGCCTTCTACCGCCGGATCGACGACGTGCTCTACGACAGCGTCGCCACCATCCGCGACGACCGCTACGACGTCGGGACGCTGGACCGCACGGGCTACACCTACTCGACCACGCTGAACGGTTCGGACGGCAAGATGGCCGGCATCGAACTGGCCTACATGCAGCAGTGGCGCTTCCTGCCCGGTCCGCTGAGCGGCTTCGGCTTCCAGGGCAACGTCACCTTCCTGGACGGCGAGTTCAAGACGCCCGAAGGGGTTAAGAGCGCCTTCCCGGGCCTGTCGGACACCCTCGTCAACGCCTCGATCTTCTACGAGAAATACGGCCTGTCGGCCCGCCTGTCCTACCAGTGGCGCAACGACTGGCTGGACGAGCCGAGCGTCGACGCCACCGACCAGACCTACTGGGCGGCCACCGAGCAACTGGACCTGTCGCTGCGCTACCAGGTGCGTGACGGCGTCACCGTCTACTTCGACGCCAGCAACCTCACCGACGAGGTGGGCATGCGCTACCAGGGCCACGCCAACCGCCCCATCGAAGCCGAGGGCGTGGGCCGCCGGTTCATGGGCGGCGTGCGGTTCAACTTCTAAGCTTTGGAAAAAGACATCATGCTGATCCGCAATCTGCTGACGGCCGCCTGCGCGGCGGCCGTGCTCGCCGCCCCGGCCGTCCAGGCCCGCACCGCTCCGGCCCAGGTGACCGAGGCCTCGGTCGTGCTGAAGGACGGGACCTACCAGGTGTCGTGGAAGACCAGCCGCCCCGGCGCGCCCGTCGACCTCTATGTCGCCGCCTCGCCCGACGCGCCGCTGAAGGCCATGCGCAAGCTGGCCGACAACGACACCGACGGCGCCGCCGGCGTCGCCTCGGCCCAGGCCGGCGCGGCCCGCCCCTACTTCTACGTCGTCGCCGACGGGGCCAAGACCGGCCTGCGCGCGGCCACCCGCGTCGTGCCGCTGGAAGGCGCGGCCAACTTCCGTGACCTCGGCGGCTATTCGGCGGCCGGCGGCAAGCACGTGCGCTGGGGCCAGGTGTTCCGCTCCAACGGCCTGTCGACCCTGACCGACGCCGACTACAAGACCGTCGGCGACCTGGACGTGCGGCTGGTCTGCGACCTGCGCACCGACCAGGAGCGCAAGACCCAGCCGACCGTCTGGCGCGGCGGCAAGGCCGTGCCGGTGTTCCTGAACTCGCCCAAGGCGGGGCTGGACATAGACATGCGGGCGCTGTTCGGGAACGGCCCGCCCTCGCCGCAGGCGGTGCGCGCCAACTTCATCGGCTTCTACAAGCTGATGCCCGACGCCTATGCCGGCGAGTACAAGGCGATGTTCGAGAAGCTGCTGGCGGGCGACGCGCCGATGCTGGTGCACTGCTCGGCCGGCAAGGACCGCACGGGCGTGGCCTCGGCCCTGATCCTGACGGCGCTCGGCGTGCCGCGCGCCCAGGTGACCGCCGACTACGCCATGAGCGAGACCCTGCTCGACACCGAGAGCGCCCGCCGGGCGATGGCCGCCGGCGCCAAGTCCGACGATCCGAACGCGGCGATGTTCGCCAAGCTGCCGCCGGAGATCACCCGCGTGCTGATGCGCACCGAGCCGGCCTACGTGGAAGCGGCGCTGGACGCGGTCACCGAGAAGTACGGCTCGGTCGAGGCCTATCTCGACAAGGTGCTGGGCGTCGACGCCAAGGACCTGGCCGCGCTGCGGGCCCGTTATCTCGAGTAGAAGTTTCATTTTATGAGACGCGCGCTCACAAAATGAATGGATAATCCTCCAGATCGCCCTATGGTCTGACCAATTAGACCAGGCTGCCTGACAGCTTCGCGATCTGGAGGAAACCCATGCGGCTGACGTCGCTGCTGGCCGGCCTGGCGGCCGCCGTCCTGGCCGCCACCACCGCTTGGGCGCAGGACGGCTGGATCAGCGAGACGGGCTCGCCCCACGCCTTCCCGATCGCCGGCGCCGAGATCCTCTACGCCAGCGACGACCATCCGGTCGTGGGTCTGGCCGCCGGCGACCTGCGGGACGACCTGGGCGCGATGCTCGGCAAGCCCCCTCGCCTCTCGACCGAGACCTCCCCGAAGAGCCGCACCGCGATCATCGTCGGGACGCTGGGCAGGAACCCGCTGATCGACGGCCTCGTGCGCGACGGCAGGCTGCAGGTCGGCGACCTGCCCGGCGCCTGGGAGAGCTTCGTCATCGCCGTGGTCGACAGGCCCGCGCCGGGCCTCGACCGGGCCCTTGTGATCGCCGGCAGCGACCGGAGGGGCACGGCCTTCGGCGCCTACGAGCTGAGCCGCGCGGCCGGGGTCTCGCCCTGGACCTGGTGGGCCGACGTCAAACCCCAGAAGAAGAAGGCCCTGTACGTCGCCGCCGATGCGCGGCGCTTCGGCCCGCCATCGGTGCGGTACCGCGGGATCTTCATCAACGACGAGGACTGGGGCCTGCAGCCCTGGGCCGCCAAGACCTTCGACCCGGCCTATGGCGACATCGGCCCCAAGACCTACGAGAAGGTGTTCCAGCTGCTGCTGCGGCTGAAGGCCAACACCCTGTGGCCGGCGATGCACGAGGTCAGCAAGCCGTTCAACGCCGATCCGGCCAACGCCGCCCTGGCCGACCGCTGGGGGATCGTCATGGGCTCGTCCCACGCCGAGCCGATGCTGCGCAACAATGTCGGCGAGTGGAAGGCGGGCGCGGAGGCCTTCAACTACGCGGCCAATCCGGGCGGGGTGCTGGACTACTGGCGCGAGCGGGCCAAGTCGAACGGCCGGTACGAGAGCATCTACACCCTGGGCATGCGGGGCATCCACGACTCCGGCATGGTCGGCGGCGGCGACATCGACGGCCAGCGCGCCCTGCTGGAGAAGATCATCACCGACCAGCGCGGGCTGATCGGGCGGTATGTCGACCCCAAGGTCGAGACCGTCCCGCAGGTGTTCACCGCCTACAAGGAGGTGCTGGACATCTACCGCTCGGGGCTGAAGGTCCCTGACGACGTGACCCTGGTCTGGCCGGACGACAATTTCGGCTACATCCGCCAGCTGCCGAACGAGCAGGAGCGCAGGCGGCCCGGCGGGTCGGGCGTCTACTACCACCTGTCCTATCTGGGCGCGCCGCTGTCGCACCTGTGGCTGTCGACCACGCCGCCGGCCCTGGTCATCGAGGAGATGGGCCGGGCCTTCGACCTGGACGCCCGCAAGCTGTGGGTGGTGAACGTCGGCGACATCAAGCCGGCCGAACTGGGTACGCAGCTCTTCCTCGACATGGCCTGGGACGTGGAGGGCGTGCGCAAGCTGGGCGCCCACGGCTACGAAGAGGCCTTCGCCCGCGAGACCTTCGGGCCGCAGCAAGCCAAGGCGATCGCCGCGATCCTGGCCCAGCACCACCAGTTGAACTTCGAGCGCAAGCCCGAGCACCTGCAGTGGTTCTGGGGCAAGGGCGCCACGCCGCGCTCGAGCCCGCTGTCGGTGGCGCAGGGCGACGAGCGGCTGGCGCGGTTCGACGCGCTGATCGGCAAGCTGGACGTCGAGGCCGCGAAGATCCCGGCCGAGCAGCGCGACGCCTGGTTCGAGCTCGTGGACTATCCGGTGCGGGCGGCGGCCCTGGCCAACCGCCGGTTCTTCGACGCCGAGGCCTTCGACCGGCTGATCGGCGAACGGCCGGACGAGGCGCGCGTCCGCGCGGCCCGAGCCCGCTCGACCGATGCGGAGATCGCTGCGCTGACCCGCCGCTTCAACGAGGAGATCGCCGGCGGCAAGTGGCGCGGGATCATGTCGGAGGAGCCCGCCGACGGCTCGTGGACCTCGTTCCGCCAGCGGCCGTTCGAGGCCCCTGCGGTGGATGCGACGACGCCGCGGCTGGCGCCCTCGCCTGCCGAGGGCGAAGGCCTGGTCGTGGTCGAGGCCGAGACGGCGAGCGGCCAAGGCTGGCGCAGGATCGACGGCCTGGGCCGTGGCGGGGCGGCGATGGCGGCCGGCGACGTGCGCGAGCCCTCGAAGACGGGCGCGGCGCTGGACTATGACGTGACCCTGCCGGCCGGCGCCTGGGCGCTGGATGTCGACTTGCTGCCGACCTTTCCGCTGAACGGCCAGACGGCGCTACGACTGGCGGTCGGCGTCGACGGCGGCGCGCCGGTGACGATCGTCGCGCCGCGCAAGGTGGGCGACAAGGCCTGGGCGCAGGGCGTCACGGACGGCCGCTTGCGCGTAGGCTCGGGCGCAACGGTGTGCGGCGGCAAGCGGGCCGTGCGGGTAACGTCGGTGGATCCGGGCGTGGTGCTGGACGCGCTGGTGTTCAGGCCGGCCGGGGCGTGCAAGCCGTAAGGAACCTCCCCCTGTGGGGGGAGGTGATCGCGAAGCGATCGGTGGGGGGCGTTCTTGGGAAATTGGCCGACGTCTTGGAAGCTGAAAACGTCCCCCGCCGGCCTTCGGCCGCCTCCCCCCACAGGGGGGGGGGGGACCTTAGAAGCTGGCTTCGAAGGCCTCGAAGTCCTTCTCAAGCCGCCATTGCATGGCGGCCTTGAGGTTCTTGTTCAGGAACACGTCGCAGGCCGTACCGGGCTTGGCGCATTCGGCCGCGCCGCGCAGGCTCGTGCCCGGCAGGAAGGCGTATTCCAGGCTGTCGCGGGCCATGGCCTTGAGGTCGGGATAGCGCAGGCCGTGCTCGGTCGCGGCGCGGACGTACTCGTTGGTCAGGTCGATGCGCGAGACGCCCTCATCGTCGGTGGACAGCACCACCGGCACGCCGGCCTTGCGGTAGAGCGACAGCGGGTGGTCGGCCCCCTTTACGCCGAGGATGACGTCGTTGCTGGTCAGGTTGATCTCGACGGCGACCTTGTCGCGGGCCATCTGCTTGAGCAGGCCCGGCGCGTCGTGCTCATAGGCGATGTCGACGCCGTGGCCGATGCGTTTGGCGCCGGCCACCGTCACCGCCTGGTTGATGTGGAAGGTCAGGTCGCGCGGCGGCACGAGGCCCAGCGAAAGCTCGCCGGCGTGCAGCGCCATCGGGACCTTGGGATAGCGGCCCGACAGGTACTTCATCATCCTCATGTGCAGGGCGTAGTCGCCGAGCGAGACCGGGTGATCCTCGGGATTGACGATGTTGACCCCGACGAAGCGCGGATCGGCGTCGACCAGGGCGAAGGCCGCCGCCATCTGGGCGAAGACGAAGCCGGGCGGCTGGGCGCGCTCGACAAAGGGCTGGAAGAGGACCTCGACGGCGCAGGGACCGGCGGTTCCGGCGTTCTGCGCGCAGTTCAGGCGCCTGTCGCCCTCGGCCAGGGCCGCGTCCATCTCCTTGCGCGAGGCCTCGACCATGGCCGGCAGGCCGGCGGCGAAGGCGGCGTAGGTCTTGGCGAAGTCGCCGTTCCAGCGGCCGGCCTCGCGCTCGGCGAAGGCGCGCATGGCGTTGGGGTTGGCCGAGCTCTCGACGTAGGAGACGCGGTCCTGGGCGGCGTACTCGCGGGTGACGGCGACCATCGGCCCGATGTTGGGCACGGCGGCGGCGGCGAAGCGCTCGAAGGTCGAGAAGAACTGGTCGTGGCCCGAGGCGGCGGCGTGGTCGGCGCCGCGGTCGTAGTTGCGCACCGACAGGCTGTCGATCACCCGGTTGTAGAGGGCCGGATCGCGGCGCGCGAGGCCGGCGGCGGGCACGCTTGCCTTGCCGTCGCCCCCCTTCTCGTCGCAGGGCGCGGCGGTGATCGTCGGCGGCGTCGCGGTGGAGACGCAGAGCCCGCCCTCCCCGGCCCAGGCGACGAAGTCCTCGGCGTAGGGCGCGCCCCACAGGTGATTGTGCAGGTCGCCGCCCTTGGGCATGGCCTGCAGGAAGAGCCGCAGCCTGGCCTTGTCGCCGGCCGCGGCGTCGAAGGCGGCCGATGCGCGCGCCTCGGGGTCCGACGGCTGGGCCTGGGCGGGCGAGAGCGTCAACAGCCCGGCCGCCATGATCAGTCCGCTGGTCAGAAACCATTGTCGCGCGCGCATCGTCCGCCCCCAGATCCTTTCCGCCTACCCACGATGATTTGCGGCGTTTGGCAAATCATGGGCGACGAAAAGGACCGGAAGCGGTCCTCTCGGATCAGAGGTTCAGCAGCGGGAAGCGCTCGGCCGCCTTGGCGTTGGTGCTCGTGCTTTCGGTCGAGCCCTCGGCCAGGGCGGCGACGCCCACGCCCAGCAGCCAGCCGGTCAGCATCAGGCCGAGACTGGTGTTGAACGCCTCCAGCGCCTCGCGCACCGGTTCCATGCCCGGCTTGGTCAGGTTGAAGTCGGCCTGGCCGACGGCGGCGCCGGTGATGCTGCTGGTCCAGCCCGTCGAGGCGGAATCGGCCTCGTGGATCACGAAGCCGTCGTCGTGGGCGGCGTCGAGGGCGCGGCCGTCGGTGCTCAGGGAAACCGACAGGTCGCCCTTGGTCACTTCGCTGACGCCGTCGATGACCACGGCCTGGTCGCCGCGCGTGACCACCACCTGCTCGGCGTAGGTCATGTCGTTCCAGGGCGACTTCTCGGTATTGATCGTGATCTTCGTGCCGTTCTCGAGCTGGAAGGTCGTGGTGCCCCAGAAGTCGCCGATGTGCTTGCCGTTGTAGTCGACATGCGGGTCGCCCCAGATGCGCGTGGCGTTGCCTTCGGCGTCGCGGACGGTGATCTCGGAACTGGTTTCGTCGATCGACAGGGTATAGCCGTCGCCGATGTCGATCTGCGCCTTGCCCTCGCCGGGCATGCTGGCGGTGAAGGACGGCTGGGTCGCGGCGGGCTGGAACAGGCCCGCGACCATCGCCCCCAGGGTGAACTGCATGGCGCTGAAGGTCTTCAGCGACTGGCCAAGGCCGGCGCCGACGCCGTTGAGGATCGCCGCGCTGACAGCCGTGTTCAAGGCGCTGTTGATGGTGGTCATCTTCCCTACCCCTGCTCGATCGGACAGCCGCCGGTTGCGGCCCTGCGACGAAAGGTGGCGCCAAGCGGGGCGGTTCAGATAGCTGGGGCGTATCCCATCAGGGAAAACCCTAGGTCGCGCTGCGCGCCCCCTCCGGCCCTCTGGGCCACCTCCCCCAGAGGGGGACTGTTGCGAAATTGGCTGGCTGTGATTCCTTGGCGTTGAAGCGGGAGGATTGCGATGTCGGTGAAGGCGACGGGCCAGCTTGGATTTGGAGAGATCGGCGCTGGTCGCCGGGCGGGCAGCGCGGCGTTGGATCGAGTGTCGGCGCTGGTGGACTGGTCGGGCTTCGAGAAGGCCCTGGCGGGTCTTCGCGAGGATGGCCCGGGACGTCCGGGCTACCGGCCGCTGCTGCTGTTCAAGGCGCTCCTGCTGCAGGCCTGGTACGGGTTATCGGACGCTGAGCTGGAGTTCCGGCTGGGCGACAGCCTTTCGTTCAGCCGGTTTGTGGGGCTGAGCCTGGAGGACGCGGTTCCCGATCACACGACGCTGTGCCGGTTTCGTAACCGGTTGGTGAGCCAGCGATTGCTCGAGCGGCTGTTCGACGAGCTGGATCGCCAGTTGGAAGGCGCGGGCCTGGTGCTCAAGCAGGGCGCGATGCTGGACGCCACCTTGATCGAGGCGGCCACGCCACGTCCCCGGGGCGGTCCCGATGCCCTGGCGAAGGCCAGGGACCCCGACGCGGCCTTCGCCAAGCACAAGGGCAAGTCTGGCTCGACCTACGGCTACAAGGCCCACGTGAATGTCGATCAGGGCTCGGGCTTGGTGCGGGCGGTGATCACCACCCCCGCAAACGTCAACGACACCGTCCCGGCCGACGCCCTGATCCGGGGCGACGAGGCGGCCGTCTACGCCGACAAGGCCTATGACACCCACGCTCGCCGCGATCGGCTCAAGCAGGCCGGCGTGAAGCCCAGACTGATGCGCCGCCCCAACCGCTATCATCCCCTGAGCGATCGCCAGAAGCGCCTTAACGACCTGATCGCCCGTCGTCGCGCCGCCGTGGAAACCACTTTCGCCACCTGGAAGCGCCGCATGGGTCTGACGCGGGTTCGCTATCTGGGGATGGCCAAGGCCGCCGGCCAAGTGCTGCTCACCGCCATGGCCTTCAACCTGCGCCGCGCCGCCATCCTGACGGCCTGATCACGCCACCCGTCCGTCCCGATCGACCTGAGACCTCCAAAAGGAGGCCTCAGAACGACCACTCCGCGTCCCCAGCACTCCTACAGAGGCGTATTGCAGCGGTCCCCCAGAGGGGGAGGATCTCGGTTCGCGCCTTCAGATGCTCCCACGCTGGGGGAGCTGTCGCGGAGCGACTGAGGGGGAGCGCGAAGCGCCCTACCCCTTACCGTCCAGCCCCCGCAGCACCTCCAGGATCACCGTCGGCCGGGCGCCGATCTCGTTGAGCAGCAGCTGGACCAGGCCGGTCAGCATGGCCAGCACCACCGCCGTGGCGATCCACGACTTGATGGCCAGGCCGAGAGAAAAGACGTTCAGCTGGGGGGCATAGCGGTTGATCAGGCCAAGGCCGCCGTCGACCAGATAAAGAACGATCAGCGCCGGCGTGGCCAGCATCACCGCCATCACCATAAGCCGCGAGAACTCGCCCTCGAACAGCGAAAGGCTGCGCAGGGACAGGATCGGGGTCAGGCTGCCGATCGGCCAGACGGCGTAGCTGTCGAGGATCACCCCGACCATCAGCAGCAGGCCACCCGAGAACATGAAGACGAAGTTGGCCAGCCGGCTGAGGAACTCGCCGGTCAGCGAGGTCTGGTGGCCGCTCAGGGGGTCGACCACCTGGGCGATGGTGGCGCCGACCTTGGCGTCGATGATCTGGCCGGCGGCTTCCAGCGCCCACAGCATGGTGCCGAAGAAGAAGCCGATGACGAGGCCAACCAGCGCCTCCTTGGCGAAGATCATGATCCACTGGACGGTGGGCAGCTCCATCTGGGCCAGCTGCGGCTGCAAAGTGATGACGATGATCCCGAAGGCCAGGAAGATCGAGTTGCGCACAAGGGCCGGCACCGTCTCGGGCGACAGGAGCGGCAGCAGCATGAAGGCCGCCGCCACCCGCGTCGCGCCGACGGCCAGGATCAGGGTGTTCTCGAAGATCGCCCCGAGCCAGTCGGGGGCTCCGGTCATGCATCCCCCTTCATCGGCGGACCATGGCCGGGAACTCGGTGAACACCCGGTCGCCGAAGCGATAGAGGGTGCCGCCCAGCAGGCTGGCGGTGACGAAGATCGTCAGCACGATGGCGAAGAACTTGGCCGCATACTGCAGGGTCTGCTCCTGCAGCTGCGTGGCAGACTGGATCACCGCCACGAAGAGGCCCACCAGCGAGGCGGCGACGATCGGCGGGGCCGACAGGATCAGCACCAGCCAGAGGGCCTGGTTGACGAGCTCGATGGCCTGGGCGTTCAGCACGGCGTGGTCCTCGTCACGTGTAGGACAGCACGAGGCCGTGCGAGAGCTTCACCCAGCCGTCGATCAGCACGAACAGCAGAAGCTTGAACGGCAGCGACACCGTGGTCGGCGACAGCATCATCATCCCCATGGCCAGCAGGATGTTGGACACCACCAGGTCGATGATCAGGAACGGCAGGAAGATCAGGAAACCGATCTGGAAAGCCGCGGCCAGCTCCGACACGGTGAAGGCCGGAACGACGACGATGAAGTCGCGCTGGGTCAGGGCGCGGGCCTTTTCCGGGCCGTTGATGCGCTGGGCGGTCTTCAGGAAGAAGGCGCGTTCCCGGGGCGTCGAATGCTTGATCAGGAACTCGCGCAGCGGCTCCTTGGCCTTGTCGGCGTAGGTGAACAGGGCCTGGGTGTCGCTGCTGACGGCGGCGACCGGTTTGACGCCCTGGTTGGCGGCGGCCATCTGCTGGCCGACCGGGTACATGACGTAGAGCGTCAGGATCAGGGCCAGGCCGTTGAGCACGATGTTGGGCGGCACCTGCTGCAGGCCCAGCGCATTGCGCAGCAGGCTAAGCGTGACGACGATCTTGGTGAACGAGGTGACCATCACCGCCACGAACGGCGCCAGCGCCAGCAGGATGACGGTGATGAGGGCCGAGCCCGGCGAGAATTGCGTCAGGTCCATCTGCGCTCAGCCCTCGCCGGCTATGGTTTCGATCAGCACGCCCCAGGCCTCGCCGACGGGGACGAGACGGCCACGGGCGATGGCGCGGTCGCCGGCCAGCAGCACGGCGGGGGCGTCCTCGCGCGGGCCGGCCAGCAGAACGGTGGAGCCGGGTCGCAGGCCCGCCAGCTCCGACAGCGGCAGGCTGGCCTCGCCCAGCAGCACCTTCAGCGGCACGGGCAGGTCGGCGGGGGCGACCGGGGCGGCGTCAGGCGCCGCGTCCTCGGTCGGGGCGACGGCGATGTCGAGCGGCGGAGCCATGGCGCTCTCCTCGATGGCGTTGAGCGTGAAGCGACGGTGGGAAAGCTCGAACCGGCCCACGAGCCGGCGGTCGAACAGGGTCAGGGCGGCAAGGCCGGGGCGCGCGGCCGACAGCGGGGTCAGCACGATGTCGCCCGGCCGCAGGGTCGCGGCGGTCTGCGCCGGCAACTCCGGGCCGTCGAGCACCAGCGGCCCCGTGGCGGGCACGGCCAGGTGCGCGCCCGGCGCCCAGGGATCGAAGATCGGTTGCGACCAGGCGCGGGCCGTCTCGGGGGCGACGGCCAGGACCAGCCGGGCGAAGGGCGCCCCGTCCTGGGCCTCGACCGCGATCAACAGGGCCAGCAGGCCGTCGGGCGCCGCGCCCTCGACGCCCAGCGGCGACAGGCTTTCGGTGGTGGCCGCTTCGATGGCGGCCAGCACCGGCTCGACGCGGTCCAGCACGATCAGAAGCTCGGCGTCGTCGGCGGGGGTGAAGGCGGCGCCGGCCAGTTCGCGGATCGAAAGGCGCAGAGCCGGCGCAGCGTCGCCGAACAGGATCCAGGGTCCCGGGCCCGGCTCGTCGTCGAGGGATACGCGGGTGACGAGGCCCGGCGCGCGCAGGGCGGCCAGCACGGCCAGGGCGTGGTTGCGGGCGACGAGGTCGGAGAGCCCGGCGGCGGCGGGCGGAGCGCCCTGCCCGGCTTCGAGGTCGAGAGGGGCGCTCATGCGTCGTCGTCCACGCTGCCGGTGACGGCCATGCGCACCAGCCGGGTCAGGCTGGTCGCCTCCATCTTGGTCATGATCCGCGAGCGGTGCAGCTCGACGGTCTTGGGGCTGATGCCCAGCTCGTAGGCGATGACCTTGTTGACCTTGCCGGCGACGACCAGGGCCATGACCTCGCGTTCGCGGTCGGTCAGGCCGGCAACGCGGCGGGCATAGGCGTCCTGGCCGGGGGTCAGGGCGGGCCGCGCCCGGGCGAAGGCCCGTTCGAGGGCGGCCTCCAGCGCCGCTTCCTGGAAGGGCTTTTCCAGGAAGGTGACGGCGCCTTTCTGCATGGCCTCGACCGCTAGGGGCACGTCGCCGTGGCCGGTCATGAAGATCACCGGCCGCTCGCAGCCCCTGGCCTTCAGCGCGTCGAGCAGTTCCAGCCCCGACATGTCGGGCATGCGCACGTCGAGCAGCAGGCAGGCGTCGGCCGGCGGGTCGCCGGCGTCGAGGAAAGCCCGCGCGCCGTCGAAGGTGGAGACGGCGTAGCCAAGGCTCTCCAGCCACCAGGCGGCGGACTGGCGGAACTCGCCGTGGTCGTCGACCAGGCACACAGCGCCCAGGACGGCGGCCTCCTGGGGTGATGACGATGTAGAGGGGGTGGTCATGGCTCCTCCTGGCGCGCCGCGGGCAGCGCGATATGGAATACGGTCCCCCCCTCGGGATCCGGGGCGTGCCAGAGACGCCCGCGATGCAGTTCGACGATGGACCGGCAGATCCCCAGGCCCACGCCCATGCCGCCGGGCTTGGTCGAGAAGAACGGCGAGAACATCTTGCCCTCGGCGGTCGCCTCGACTCCCGGACCGCTGTCGGACACCGTCAGCTCGACCATGCGGTCGCTGCCCTCCATGGGACCGGCGGCGATGGTCAGGCGGCGGGGGCCGGGCCGGCCGCGCATGGCGTCCAGGCCGTTGCGGGCCAGGTTGACCAGCACCTGCTGGATCATCACAGCGTCGCCCAGCACTGGCGGCAGGCTCGCGAACTGGGCGCGGGCGATCACCTTGTCGCGGGCGATCTCCCAGTCGAGCAGATCGAGCGTGGCGCGGACCAGCCGGGGCAGGTCCAGCGGCTCGACCTGGGGCTGGCGCTGCTCGACGAAGGAGCGCATGCGCTGGATGACACCCGAGGCGTAGAGCGCCTGCTCGGCGGCGCGGTCGAGGGCCTCGACGCCCTCCTCCTTCGACAGCGCCCCGCGAGACAGCCGGGCCTTCAGGCCCCGCGCGATGTTGGCGATCGAGCCGATCGGCTGGTTGAGTTCGTGAGCGATCATGGTCGCCATCTCGCCCACCGACATGACCCGCGAGGTCAGCAGCAGGCGCTCGCGGTCGGCCAGGCGCCGGGCCTCGGCCTCCTGGCGCTCGGCGGCGCTGGACAGGATCAGGCAGACGCGGCCGTCGCCCTGGACGGCGCGGGCCTCGAAGGCCTGGCCGTCGATGTCGACGGCAAAGAGGCCGCCCTCCCCGCGCCGTGCAGCCTCGACCGCCGACAGCAGGCCGCCGACCGGCGGCTGGCCGGGGGCCAGGCCCGGCGTCAGCCGCGCGAAGGCCGGCGTGCGCCAGGCCAGGCGGGGCGCGGCGGCGTCCTCGAAGGCGGCGACGGCCAGGCCCAGCACGTCCAGCGCCTCGGCTTCGGGCGATTGCGACAGCAGGGCGGCCAGGCCCGTCATGCGACACACATGCTGGCTAGGGAAAACCCGACTGGCGGGCGCGCGTTGTGTTTCGTATCGAGAGACTGAAGGAGCTTGCCATGTCCGCCAGCCGTATCGACGCCCCGTCCGTCTCCGGCGTCTGGAGCCACGGTCTTTCCGGCATCAGCCCGGCCGGCGAGCCCTCGCGCGCCCAGGCCTTCGGCGACTTTTCCGGCTTCTCGCGCCACGATGGCCGCATCGGCCTGTCCGGCGCCACGCGTGACCTGGACGACACGGCCCGCGCCGTGGCCGATCGCCTGACCGACACCCGCGACAACGGCCTGTTCTAAGGTTAGCGTCCCGGCGTGAACGCCGATCGCATCCTCAAGTCCGAGCCCGACTGGTTCGGCGCCGCCCTGGCGCTGGTCGAGGGCCTGCAGGGCCAGCCGACGCTGGACCGTCGCGTCGACGTGCTGGAGCGCGTCTGCGCCGACCTGGGCGACGCGCTGTATCCCGGCTTCGCCAAGCTGCTGGCCGCCGTGGCCCATTTCGGCGACCCCGAGGTCAAGGCGCTGGTCGCCGACACGCTGGCCCAGGCCCTGCTGACCGCCCGCCTGCCCGCCGCCCGGGTGCCGGCCTGGGGCGCCGGCGGCTTTTCGGGACTGGGCGGCGGCGGGCCGCTGCTGAGCAACAGCCGCAAGGTCGGACCGCTGGAATTTCTGTGCGTCTGGCTGGTGCGCGACATCGCCGACGCGCCCCTGGACGCCGAGGCCTTCGAGACGGCCGCGACCTACCTGCTGGATCTCGTCGGCGCCTCGCCCAAGGCCGCGGCGCTCTACATCGACAAGCTGCGCGCCGACGCGTCCGATCCGACCGAGGGCCTGCACAACGCCCAGAGCCGCCGGCTGATCGAGGTGCTGGCCGAGCGCTGGGCCGCCGGCGATCCGCCGGCCGAGGTCGCCCGGGCGGTGACCCGCGCGGCCGAGGCCGATCGCGGGGTGGGACGGTTCGGGTTGCCGCTGCGGTGAGCGAAATCGGCCCGACAAATCGTTGGAACCGCTCCCCAATGTTCCCGTCATTCCCGCCCTTGTGGCGGGAACCTCTCTTTCAGCCGCAAGGGTGCATGGGGCGACGTGCCAAGCACGTCGCTTGCACCGCCCGCGTGAACGGAGCCAGGGGTTCCCGCCACAAGGGCGGGAATGACGGGAACATTGGGGAGCGGCGCGAAAGCTCAACGCACCCTCCGGATCAAGCTTTCCGGATCCAGCCCGTCGTCGGCTTCCACGAAGAGGTCCGCCAGGGCCAGGCCGCGCACTTCCAGGCGCTTGCGCAGGGCCTCCAGCGCCTTGGTCAGCTCGGGCGTGGCGTCGGGGCGCGCGGCCAGGGTCAGGGAGATCGCGCCGTCCGGGCCGCGCGACAGGCCAAGGCCGGTCAGCAGCGAGGCCTTGTCAGCCAGGCCTAGCGCTATGGCCTTGCGGTCGCCGCCGGACGCCAGCCAAGCCTTGTCCATCGCCGCCGTGAAGGCCTCGATGTCGGCGACGGTCGCGCCGGGGGCCGTGACGGGGGTCTCGACCGCGCCGCCGCCCGACCTGGTCAGCGCCGACAGGGCATCGACGCCGCTGGCCTCCTGGCCGCCGGACAGGTCCTGGAACTCGCGGGCAGGTCCCAGCAGGGCCGACAGGTCGACCTTGCCGTCGTCCTCGTCGCGCTCGGTCTCCTGGTCGCGTTCGGCGCGTGCCCCCTGGCGGGTCAGGGGTTCGCGGCGCTCGGCCGCCTGCTGCAGCAGGGCCTGGAACTCCGAGCCGCGCCACGGCGTCGGGGGCTCGCCGGCGCCGCGTTGGGTCGACGGGTTCGGACGCTCGGCGGGGGCGTTGTCGCGGATGGTGGTCATCGGAAGCTCCTGAAGGCGCCGGCGTCCTCGATCTCGAGCTGCTCGCGGGCCTCGCGGTCGGCGGCGACCAGGGCGCGGGCATGGTCGAGGCGACCGTTCATGGCGTCGAAACGGCCCTGGGCGCGGGCCAGGGCCTGGATTGCGGCGGCCAGATCCTCGCGCGCCAGCTCAAGGGCGACGGCTTCCTGGTCGCGCAGGCGCTGGTCGGCGTCACGGGCGACGGCGATCGCCTCGCGCCGGGCCAGGGCGGCCTCGACCAGGTGGGCCGCGCCCGACAGGCCGCCGGCGAACCAGTCGTCGAGCCGGGCCTTGGCCGCGTCGTGGGCGGCGATCAGGCGGTCGCGGGCTTCCAGCGCCTCGACGGCGTGGGCGACCTTGCGCCGGGCCTCGGCGGCCTCGCGCATGGCCTTCTCGACGCGGCGCTCGCGCAGGCGGACCACGGGGGTCAGGGCCTGGACCTGGGCGCGGGCGGTCATGCGGCGGTCTCCGCCAGCGCCGCCAGGGCCTCGTCGAAGGCGACGGCGTCGTGCGCCCCCTGGCGCAGAAGCTGGGTGATGCGCGGACGGCGGGCGATGGCCTCGTCGGCCAGCGGGTCGCCGCCGGGTTTGTACTCGCCGATCTGCAGCAGGAACTCGACCTCGGCGTACTTGGCCATCCAGCCGCGCACCTTCATGGCGGCCTCCTGCTGCTGGGCGGAGGCGACGCGCGGATAGACGCGGCTGAGGCTGGCGGCGACGTCGATGGCCGGATAGTGGCCGGCCTGGCCGAGCTTGCGCGACAGATAGATGTGGCCGTCGAGGATCGAGCGGACTTCCTCGCCCACGGGATCGCCGCCCTCCTCGTCCTCGATCAGCACGGTGTAGAAGGCGGTGATCGCCCCGCCCTCGATCGCGCCCGCCCGCTCGAACAGGCGCGGCAGTTCGGCGAAGACCGACGGCGGGAAGCCCCGGCGCACCGCCGGCTCGCCCACCGACAGCCCGATCTCGCGCAGGGCGCGGGCGAAACGGGTGACGCTGTCCATCTGCAGCATCACGCGGCGGCCCTGCGCCCGAAACCCCTCGGCGATGGCGGTGGCGACGTGGGCGGCGCGCACGCGCTCCATGGCCGGGCGGTCGGAGGTGGAGACGATGACCACCGAGCGGGCCAGGCCTTCCGGCCCCAGGCAGTCGTCGAGGAACTCGCGCACCTCGCGGCCGCGCTCGCCGATCAGGGCGATGACGTTGACGTCGCTGCGAGCGTGGCGGGCGAACATGCCCAGCAGGGTCGACTTGCCGCCGCCGGCCATGGCGAACAGACCCACGCGCTGGCCCTCGCCGGTGGTCAGCAGGGCGTCGACGCAGCGCACCCCGGTCGCGAACGGCGCATCGATCGGCGGGCGGGCCAGCGGGTTGGGCGCCTCGCCATAGACCGGACAGGGCCGCAGCGGACCGGTGATCGGACCAAGGCCGTCCAGCGGCTCGCCATGGGCGTCGAGCACCCGGCCCAGCAGGCCCTCGCCGACGCCGATCTCGCTGCGGCGGGGACCGGCCACAACCTCGGCGTCGACGGCCACGCCTTCCAGGCGCGACAGCGGGGTGAGGATGGCCGCCCCGCCGTCGAGGCCGACGACCTGGGCTTTCACGACATTGCCGCCGGCGCGGTCGACGATCTCGCACTCCTGGCCGATGCGCACGTCCAGGCCCGTGGCCCTGACGGTGGTGCCGAAGGCCTGGGCCACGCGACCGCGGCGCTCGACCGTGCGCGCGCCGCGCAAGGCGTCGCGCAGGCGCTCGTCGCCCGACCGTTCCGAAGGCGGCGCGTCGAAGCTCATGCGGCGGCCTCGCCGGCCGGGACGGCGAACACCGTCTCGAGCGCCCGAAGCTGGGTCTCCAGCCCGGCGTGGGTGCGGCCGGACGGCGTATCGAGCACGCAGTCGCTGGCCGCGACGTCGGCGTCGGCCACCACCTCGATGCGAGCGTCGATCGACCACAGGCGGCGGGTCACCGCCCCGGCGGCCTCTGGCGCCACGCGGACGCGGATCGGCTCCTCGGGCAGCAGGTCGCGGGCGGCCTGCTCGGCCAGGGCGGCCAGCACCTCGTCGGGCGCGAGGCCCGCGGCGATGCGGCGGACGATATCCAGCGCCAGGGCGCCGGCGCTGGCCCGCAGGCGGTCGCGCTCGACCTGCAGGGCGGCGTGGACGCCCGCCAGAACCTGGGCGGTCTCGCGGGCGGCGGCGGCGGTTCCCTCGGCGTGCCCCTGGGCGAAGCCGTCGCGCAACGCCCCCTCGCGCGTGGCCTGGCGCAGGGCGTCGAGGGCGGCGGTCAGTTCGGCCGCGTCGCGCACGGCGCCGACGTCCTCGCGGCGGATCACCGGCTGATCGGTCAGCAGGGCGCCCGAGGGGCCGGAAGACAGGAGCAGATAGGTCATGCGGCGGCCTCCAGGGCGCCGGCCTCGAAGGCCATGAAGAGCCCGCGCGCGGCTTGGGCCGCGCTCAGGCCCCGGTCGGGGTCGATCGCCAGGGGGGCGACGTCGAAAAGCTCGGAGAGGCGCGCGGCCAGCGCCGGGCGGGCGCCGGCCTCGGCCAGCAACACGCCAGCGCCCAGGGCGGAAAAGGTCTCGTCGCCGCCCAGCGCGCTCTCGGCCTGCGGGATCGCCGCGACCAGGCCGGGGGGCGAGGCGAGGATCGCGTCCAGGGCCGGCTCGCCGATGCGGCGGGCGACGCAGGCCAGGCGCTTGCCGTCGATCGAGCGCCGCAGAACGTCGGTGCAGGCCGCCGCCGCCGCGAAGTCGGCGAGGCGCGCGCGGCGTCCGGCCGGCCAGGCGGCCCAATCGGGCGTGGCTGCCACGTCGGCGAACGCGAAGGCGCCCTCCCCGTCGGCCATCGGGCCTCGCCCGATCAGCCGCCGCGCCAGCCGCGCCGCGCGCGGGCCGACCGGCGCGGACGCGCCGACGCAGCCCAGCAGGCGGGCCTGGGCGACCAGGCGTTCGCGGTCGGCGCGGGCGTTCATGCGGCGGGCGTCCCGGGTTCGGCCAGGGTCTTCAGCTTGCGGCGCGGCTTGCCCCGGCTGGTGCGGCTGAAGACGTAGGCTCCCACCCCGCCGATTGCCGCCAGTATGGCGATGGCCGGCATGGTGAAGGAGCGGATCGGCGAGACGGGCGCGGCGGCCATCACCGGCTTGGCCGGGAACATCACCACCGTCACCTTGTCGTAGGGCAGCCCCTCGATCGAGTTGGTGACCAGCGCCTTGATCGAGCCCACCTGGCCGGAGAGGTCGACGTCGGGATTGTGGCGGATGAATACCGAGGCCGAGGACGGCTTCTGCTGCTCGGCCAAGGGGTCGGCCTCGGGCACGGCGATGTGCACGCGGGCCTGCACCACGCCGTCGATCGACGAGATGGTCTGGCTCAGTTCCTGCGAGAGGCCGTACATCAGCCGGGCCCGCTGTTCCATCGGCGAGGAGACGAAGCCCTCCTTCTTGAACACCTCGCCCAGGCTCTCGAACTTGTCGCGCGGGTAGCCCTGGTCGTGCAGCACGGCGACGGCCGACGAGAACTGTTCGGCGCGGGTCTTCAGCGCCCAGACCTTGCCGTCCTTGCTGCTCTTCGAGGCCGAGACGTTGGCGTTCTGCAGCACGGCGACCATCTCGTTGGCCTCGCGCTCGGTGAGCCCGCCGTAGAGCTCCTTCTCGGCGCAGGCCGACAGGCCGAGGGCCGCGGCCACCAGCACGGCGGGCAGGATCTTGCGCATGACCGCCACCCTAGGCTTGCTGCCGGAACAGCTGCTGCAGGCCGTCGGACGTGCGGTTGGCTATGTTCGAGGTCAGCTGGCAGTTGAACATGAACTCGTGGCACTGGACGGTCAGGCCGATCATCTCGCCGGGCGTGATCGCCGCGCCCTTGGCCTCGGCGGCCTTGGCATGGGCGGCCAGGTTGCTGGCCTGGCTGTTGACGAACTCCAGCTGGTTGAAGACGCCCTTCATGGCCGGGGCCAGGGCCTCGGGGCCGCCGAGGCCGGCGACCTGCGAGGCGCCGGCCGTGTGCAGGGCGTTCTGGAACTGGACGGCGTCGGTGAGGCTGGCGCCGTAGCCGACCTGGGCGACCTGGGGCGCGGCTTCCTGGGGCATGGCCAGGGCGGCCGCCGAAACGGGGTCGAAGGACATGGCGTCCTCTCCTGAAAGACGCGCTAGTTCTTGCGGGCCATGGTTTCGAGGGCGCGGCCGACGCTGTCGACCGAGGTGGATTCCGAGTTGGCCATGAAGTTCATGCGCAGGCTCTCGGCGGTCAGCTGGGCCATGACCGAGGGCTTGTCCTCGCCGCCGGGGCCGATCTGGTCGGAGAGTTCGGTGATCTTCACGGCCTGGGCGTCGAGCACCTGGCCCCACGCATGCGCCATCGCCTCGAACCAGCTGCCGGGGCGGTTCTTGTTGTTGGAGCCGGCGAGGCTGGGCGCGACGGAGGCGCTGCTGAAGCCGGAAATGCTGTTGTCGGACATGGACGCTTCTCCTCGTATCTCGTTGAAATTTCAAAACATCAGGCGAGTGGTCTCGCCGTCCTTCTCGACGACGACGGCCTGGCTCTCGACGCCGACGATGCGGTCGCCGGTGGGCAGGGTGGAGCCGGCGAAGTAGCGGGCGCCGTCGGCGGTGGCGACGTAGCCGGCATCGCCGCCGACCACCGCCACCACACGCTTGCCGGGGCCCTGGTCGAACACCGCGCCGAAGCGGTCGCCGCCGGCCGCGCGGTCGACGTCGAGGGCGCGCAGGCCCTTGACGTCGTGCAGGGCGACCTTCTCGACCTTGGCCACCTCGTCCGAGGGACCGGTGACCTGCACCCGCACCCGGCCCAGGCCGTTGGGACGGGCGGTGGCGGCCAGGCCGTTGGCCTGGAAGACGTCCTCGACGTTCTGGGCCAGGCCTTCGCTAGTCACGACCTCGACCCTCGCCGGCAGCTCGCGCGAGCTGACCAGGCGGGCCAGGCGGGCCTTCTCGACGTCGCGGTTCAGCACGCCGGCGATGACCAGCTTGCCGTCGCCCTCGGGCTGCACCGCCAGCGCGCCGTAGCCCTCCTGGCGCAGCAGGGCGTGGACCTTGGAGGGGCTGGCCTCCTGGCCGCCGAAGCGGGGCACGTTGGCCACGGCGTAGGTAACGCAGGCCAGGGCCGCGCCGAACACCAGGACCGGCACGAGGTGCGGCGTCGAGCCGACGACCCGCACGCCGCGATCCAGCGCGCGGCGCAGCAGGCTGCGGCCGTCCTCGAAGAGGTCGCCCTCCTCGGCGGGCGCGGCGGCCTCGGCCGGACCCGAGGCGGCCAGCAGTCGCTCGGCCTCGCGCCAGCGCGGGCTTTCCTCGACGCCGAGGGCCAGGGCGTTGTCGCCGACGATCAGCGGCACGTAGCAGGGCAGCACCGCGCGGGCCGGCGCTTCCAGGCGATGGCCGAGCATCTCGACCTGGCCGGAGACCACCTCGATCTCGGCGGACTCCTCGCCGGCGGTGAGGCGCACGCGCACGCCCCTGGCGCTGGGATCGCGCAGGACGATGTCGGCGTCGAAGCCGTGGCCGAGCTCGGCGCTTTCGCCGGCCGGCAGCGGCAGCAGGGCGCCGGCGACGCGGCCGGACAGCACCTTGACGACCAGCGCCTCGGACGGCGTGGCGGCGGGAACCTCGGTCGGCTCTTCGGACAGCAGGGCTTGATCGGTCATGGGCCTAGCTCGGATTGGGGATGGGTTTCATCGTGCCGTAGGGCGACTGCTCGGCCGGCGCGGGCGCGGGCGGCAGCGGCTGGGCGGGCCCGCGCGGGGCCGACTTCGGCGGCGGTTTTCGGTCGGAGGGCAGCTTGGGCGCCGCCGGCAGCGGGGCGTTCTCGAACCCGGACGCGGGGGCGTCGTAGCGCAGGCCCGCCTGGGTGGTGGAGCGCGGCGCGGCGATCGAGGCCAGGCGCGGCGTGATCAGGAACATCCGCTCGATGCGGCCGCTGCTGCGCGACTGCACCTTGAAGAGGTTGCCCAGCACCGGGATGTTGCCCAGCACCGGGATCTTCTCCGAGCCGGTGGTGTCGGACTGTACGGTCATGCCGCCCAGCAGGAGGCTCTGCCCCTCCTGGATCAGGGCCTGGGTGTTCAGCGCCGCGCGGCGCACGACCGGAATGTTGTCGACGCTGGCGCTGGTCAGCGAGCCGTCCTCGATGGTCACCAGCATGCGGATGCGGGTCTGGGTCCCGTCGCGGGTGACGTGCGGGGTGACGCGCAGGGTGGTGCCGGCGGTGACGTTGAAGAGGTCGACGTCGCGTTCGCCGGCCAGGCGGACATAGAAGTCGCGGCTGTTCTCGAACACCGCCTCGACGTTGGACAGGGTCACGATCTGCGGCCGCGAGACGACGCGGGCGACGCCCTCGGTCTCGAGCGCGTTGAGACGGGCGGCGAAATAGTCGCCGTTGCCGATGATCGTCGAGGCCAGGAAGCCCTGGTAGGGCTTGGGCGAGGTGTTGCCGCGCACCAGGTTGCCGTCCTCCAGCCCGGCCGGGGCGTTGGGACCGCGGCCGAACTGGATGCCGCCGTTGCCGTCGTCGAAGCGCCAGTTGACGCCCAGGTCGCGGGCCTTGGTGGTGTCGATGTCGATGATCGCCGCCTCGACCTCGAGCAGCTGGGGCTCGACGTCGAGGGCGCGGACCAGTTCCTCGTAGGCCGACATGCGCTCGGCCACGTCGCGGACGATGACGGCGTTGAGGCGGCTGTCAGCCTGCACCCGGATCGGGTTCTGCGGCGAGTAGACGCCAGTCTGCTCGTTGGCCAGCGGCGTGCCCAGGGTCCCCTGCCCGTCCTGGCCGCCATAGAAGGCGCCGCCCGGGTTGGGCGTGCCCAGCGTCGCCAGCCCCTGGCCGCGCAGGCCCTGGACGGCGGCGGGGATCGGGGTCTCGCTGCGAGCGGCCGCGCCGGCCCGTTCGTTGGGATCGGAACTGACCAGCGAGCGGATGATCGAGGCGACGCCCGGGATCGTCACCTGCTTGGCGCCGACCGTCAGGTTCACGTCGTCGGCCCAGCCGTAGCGCAGGTAGAACACCCGGTACTGCAGCGTCGGCGAGACGGCCTCGGCCTGCACGCCGCCCCGGGCCAGCTCGTCCACCTGCTGCAGGAAGCGCGGCGCGCCGGTGGCCACCAGCATGTCGCCCGTGGCGCGCAGGGTGTTGCGGCCGTCCAGCAGGTCCAGCTGTCGGGCCGCGCGGTCGACGCGTCGCGAGGCCGAGCCCGAGATCGGGAAGCTGCGGCTGGAGATCTGCGCGGCGGTGTACACGTAGGCCGCGCCGCCATCGTAGTAGGTGACGAGGTCGAAGGCCTTGGAGATGTCGGCGTCGATCTTGGCGGCCGGGCCGCGGAAGACGCCGTTGATCGTGCCGGTGACCTGCGAGGAGATCACCACCGGCACGCCGATCTGGCTGTAGAAGTTCTGCAGGAACTGGGCGATCGGCTGCTCGCGCGCGGTCAGGTCGACGCTGCGGGCGCCCAGCGGGACCTCTCCGGCCTGCACCTGGGGCGCGGTCGCGGCGAGCGCGGCGGCCACGGCCGCGGCGACGCCGAGGCGGGCGGCCCTACGCGGATGGTCAGAGCGAACAGCAGCAGGATCCTTCGGAAGCGACATTCTGTCTCCGGGTTCAGGCGGCCGCGGACTCGGGCGGCGGCGGGTCGGGATCGTTGGGCACAACGGTGAGGGGCTCGCGCGGGAAGGCCACGCGGCCGGCCACGTCCAGCCGCAGGGTCGGCAGCAGTTCGTGGAAGGACAGGACGCCCAGGTCGAAGGCGCGGGCCTCGATCAGCTTGCGCACGTGCCGGCGCAGGTCGATGGCGGCCAGGACGACGCCAGCGCCGGTCTCGTCGACCTTGGCCAGCAGGGCGTCGGTGACCCGGCGGCTCATCTCGGGATCCAGCGCCAGCTGCTGGGCGCCGCCGCCGGTGCGGATCGACTCGCGCAGGTGCTGCTCCAGGGCCGGCTCCAGCACCACGGCCTTCAGCGCGCCGTCGGGGGCGTAACGGTGGCTGATCTGGCGGCGCAGGGCGACGCGGGCGAACTCGGTCAGCGCCAGCGGATCCTTCTCGCGCTGGCCGGCGTCGGCCAGGGCCTCGAGGATGTCGCGCTGGTTGCGCAGCGGCACCTCCTCCTCGGCCAGGCGGCGCATGACCTCGGCGATGCGGGCCAGAGGCAGGGCGCGGGCGGCTTCCTTGACCACCTCGGGATATTCCGAGCCGGCGCGGGTCAGCAGGTTGCTGGCCTCCTGGATGCCGACGAACAGGCCGGCGTTGCGGCGCAGGGCCTGGCGCACGGCGTCCTGCAGCTCCGACAGGTCGGCCGGATGGGCCAGCTCGCCGGCGCCGATCGGGGCCTCGAAGGCCAGCAGCCGCCAGCGGGGCGCGCCGCCGTTCTCGCCGTAGTGGAACGATGCGCGCGGCAGGGCCACGCCCAGGCGCAGCTCGAACTCCTCCAACACCTCCTCCAGGCCCCGGGTCATGACGGCGGCCTCGTGGCGGCGCACGCCCTCGCCGTCGAGCTCGAGCAGCAGCGGCACGACAGGCTGGGCCTCTGTGATCTTGGTGCGGGCGGCGGCCGGCGAGGCCTTGGCCTCTTCGGCGGCGGCGCGGGCCGGGGCGATCTTGCGGGTCAGGCGGGCGCGCATGTCGGCGTCGACCAGGGCGCCGGTGACGATGGCCACG
Organism: Caulobacter flavus; assembly: GCF_003722335.1. Taxonomy (GTDB): domain Bacteria; phylum Pseudomonadota; class Alphaproteobacteria; order Caulobacterales; family Caulobacteraceae; genus Caulobacter; species Caulobacter flavus. Next base: position 3,384,972 of record NZ_CP026100.1, on the reverse strand, counting down.
CCGCCCAGCAGCAGGAACACCACGACCGGGAAGCCGGGCACCAGGGCCATCAGCCAGCAGATGCCGCCCGCCACCAGGAACACCCGGGGCTTGGCCGCGAACTGCCGGCGCATGGCGTCGCCCAGGTGGGTCTCGCTGTCCTCGTCGGTCGTGCGGGTGACGATCAGGCCGGCGGCCATGGCGCCCAGCAGCGCCGGGATCTGGGTGACCATGCCGTCGCCGATGGTCAGGATCGAGTACTTATGGATCGCCGAGCCGAAGTCGAGGCCCTGTTGCAGCATGCCTATGGCCAGGCCGCCCAGCAGGTTGATCACCACGATGATGATGCTGGCGATGGCGTCGCCTTTGACGAACTTCATCGCGCCGTCGAGGCTGCCGTGGAGCTTGCTCTCCATCTCCAGCACGCGCCGGCGGCGCTTGGCCTCGTCCTTGTCGATCATGCCCGAGCGCAGGTCGCTGTCGATCGACAGCTGCTTGCCCGGCATGGCGTCGAGGCTGAAGCGCGCGGCCACCTCGGCGACCCGCTCGGCGCCCTTGGCGATGACGATGAACTGCACGACGGTGATGATCAGGAACACCACCAGGCCGACCACCAGATTGCCGCCGGCGACCATCGTGCCGAAGGTGTCGATGATGTGCCCGGCGTGACCCTCGATCAGGATCATCCGGGTCGTGGCGATCGACAGGGCCAGCCGGTAGAGCGTGGTGATCAGCAGGAGACTCGGGAACACCGAGAACTCGACGATCGTCGAGATGTAGATCGCGATCAGCAGCAGCATCACGCCGAAGCAGATGTTGACCGCCACCAGCGCGTCGAGCGCCAGGGCCGGGAGCGGCAGGATCATCAGGGCGACGATCGCCACGACGCCCGCCACCAGGAACAGGTCGCTGAAGCGCGCCATGACGCCCTGGCGCGGCCGCCTTTGCAGGCGCTTGAGATAGCCTTCGACGCTCATGGGAGATGGGTCCTCAGAAGCCGCCGCGCGCTGAAACCAGGCCGCGGTATCGGTCGAGGACGCTGGCGACGTAGCCTTGCGTCTCGCGGTAGGGCGGGATCTTGCGGCCGTACTTCATGACGGCCCCCTCGCCGGCGTTGTAGGCCGCCAGCACCAGTTCCAGGTCGTTGCCGAAGTGGCCCTGGAGGGTCTTCAGATAGGCCGCGCCGGTGCGGATGTTGACCATCGGGTCGCCCAGCTCGACCGCCGGATCGCGCACCCCGAAGCGCTTGGCGGTGGCCGGCATGATCTGCATCAGGCCCCGGGCGCCCTTGGGGGAGATCGCCCCCGGATTGGCCCGCGATTCCACGTGCATGACCGCCTGCAGCAGGTCCGGATCGATGTCGAAGTCGCGGCCGGCGGCGGCCACCAGCGGCGCGTAGAGGGCCGGCCCGCGGGCGCCCCTGGCGATGACGACCGGCGCCGACGCGACACGTCCAGCCGAGATAACGGCGGTCGCCACCTGGGGGCCGTCATAGAGACGGAGCTGTTCCGACACCCCTGTCGGTTGTGTTTCCTCAACGCAATCTATGCGCGCCAGCGAAAACTTTTCATTGATCGGGAGAGCGCTGCTGAACTTCAAGCCGTCGGCAGTCACGCATTCATATGCGAACACTGGACTTGAAGAAAATAAGACTAAACACACGCTCGACGCCACTACGCGGAACTTGCGCATAAATTTATCCCTCTATGCAGCGCCCCGCCTGTGCATACTACCCATTCAAAAGCTAACTTTGGCGCATCAATCCTGTCAACCTCGGAGTTAAAACAATTTTCATACTCAGTATACTGCTTACCAGACAACAAATTCTATGGCTCAGCTTAACTACTACTATGGCTAAGCTCGCCGCTTTTTAGCCATGATTGACGCCATTGTCGGCATCTCACCGGTCGGCGAACGTCCGACATCTTTCGCGATCGCGCTCGAACACACGCTATGGCTGAAAAGAACGACGGCGGGGACAAGACGGAGAAGCCGACACCCAAGCGGCTGTCGGACGCCCGCAAGAAGGGCGACGTTCCGAAATCCAAGGACCTGACCTCGACCGCCGTGCTGGGCGTCTGGCTGCTGCTGGGCGCGATGACGGCGGGCTACGCCTTCGACCGCCTGGGGGGCCTGTTCGACGAGGTGTTCGCGGTCATGGACCGGCCGTTCGCCGAGGCCTGGCCCATCGCCGGCGCGGCCGCCGGCAAGGCCTTCGTGCTGCTGACAGCGATCACCTTCGTGCCCGTGGCGATCTTCGGCATGCTGGCGGAATTCGGCCAGGTCGGGCCGGTCTTCACCTTCGAGAAGATGAGCCCGAAGATGTCGCACATGAACCCCGGCGAGGGGCTCAAGCGCATGTTCAGCCTCGACAACCTGTTCGAGGTGGCCAAGTCGCTGGCCAAGACCCTGTTGCTGGGCGTGTTCACCTGGATCGTCGTGGCGCTGTCGTTCGACAAGCTGATGGCCCTGCCCGCCGGCGAGGCCGACGGCGCGCTGTCGGCCTATGGCGGGCTGACGTTCAAGCTGCTGGCGGGGACGGTGCTGCTGTTCGTGTTCGTGTCGCTGCTGGACCTGGCCTACCAGCGCCACAGCTTCACCAAGAAGATGCGGATGAGCCGGCGCGACATCCGCCAGGAGATGAAGGATTCCGAGGGCGATCCGCACGTGAAGGCCCACCGGCGCCAGCTGCACCAGGAATGGGCGCAGCAGAACGCCGCCCAGGCCGCGCGCGACGCCTCGGTGCTGGTGGTCAACCCTACTCACATCGCCTGCGCCCTGGCCTACGACCCGGCCGAGCACGCCGCCCCGGTGCTGCTGGGCAAGGGCGAGGGCCCGATCGCCCAGACCATGCGCGAGGCGGCCGAGGAGGCCGGCGTGCCGATCATCCGCAACGTCGAGCTGGCCCGCGCGCTGCGCGACAAGGCCGCCATCGACGACATAGTGCCCCAGGACCTGTTCGCCGCCGTGGCCGAGGTGATCCTGTGGGCCCGTCGGCTGAAGGACGAGCAGTCCCAGGCCGCCGCCGAGGCGGCCGCCAGGAGCGGCTCCGACGACGCGCCGCCGGCCGGACCCAGCTTCCCGCCCCTGCCCTAGCCGCCAGACGGAGCCTTCGTGAGCGCCATCCTCGACCTGCTGACCGTCGCCATCGCCCTGGCCATCGTGCTTGGCCTGGCGTTCTTCTCGCTGAAGCTGCTCAAGCGGGTGCAGGCGGGCCCCGCCAGCGACGACCAGATCCGCTACCTGCGGGCCCTGCCCGTGGGCCAGCGCGAGCGGCTGACCCTGGTGGCCTATCGCGACGAGGTTTTCCTGCTGGGCGTGACCGCCGGCCAGATCACCGTGCTGGACCGCCGCACGCGCAGCCCCGAGGAGATCGCCGCCGAGGCCCGCGCCGCCGACGAGGCCCGCATGCGCGCGGCCCAGCCCTCGGCCGCCATGCGCCGGCTGATAGGGAAAACCCTAGCTAGGGAACGACCCGACTACTGACGATCGACCCGGAATGGTTGTCTTGCGTCGTCAGGTCGCAGCGATGAACGCGGGACCGAGGACGACAGATTTCAAAATCGCGGAGTTCGAAACATGTCCGGCATCTTCAGCGGCGGCGGTCTCAACATCGGCAGCCTGTTCAGCACCGTCGCCCTGGCGGCGCTCACCGGCGGCACCTCGCTGGCCTTCCAGTCGATCTTCCAGCAGATCATCAGCTCGGTCGCCAGCCAGGTGATCCAGCAGGTCGGTCAGCAGCTGGGCCTGCCGCAGGGCGTGATCGACCTGGCCCAGGGCGTCTTCCAGGCCGCCACCGGCAATCCGGGCGGCGCGGCCCAGAGCCTGACCGAAGCGGTCCAGGGCGCCGCCGACACCTTCGGCTTCAGCCCGGCCGAGCAGGGCGACCTGCAGCGCACCGCCGAGGACGTGGCCCAGAGCTGGACCAACTCGATCCTGGAAAGTGTCCGCGACGGCGGCGAAGGCAAGTCGACCAAGGGCGACAGCTTCCTGGTCGCTCTCGCCAAGGCGCTGGGCAAGGTGATGGACGGCAAGATGGGTCAGATGAAGGCCAAGACCGACGAGCTGGGCGGCCTGGACTCCAAGGACTCCAAGTACGGCCAGCTGACCGCCGAGATCCAGGCCCTGGGCCAGGAGATGAACATGGTCAGCCAGGCCCTGAACAACTCGATCAAGTCCATCGGCGAAGCCGGCTCGACCCTCGCCCGCAAGGGTTAAACTCAAGCTCTACAGTAGAAAAGACAGGCGGCCATCTGGCCGCCTGTCGTTTTCTTGTCAATATTGCACGTCAGGGTTGGAAAAACAGTGGAGCACACCGGATGACCCGCCGCCTCGTTCCCGCGCTCAGCGCCGTCGCCGCCCTGATGATCGGCCTGCCGGCCGCGGCGCAAGACTTCTCCAGCATCGGCACCCAGTACATGGACTTCGGGTCGTCGATGATGTCGGTGGGCCAGATGAACAACGTGCTGGGCTCGACGGTGCAGCGCGGCGGCCGCACCCGCTCCCAGGCGGCCCGCCCCTCGGCGGGCGCCAGTCTTTCGGCCCAGCGCAACGCCGCGGCCGTCAGCACCCGCTACCGTCCCTCCCCCGCCGTCTCCACCCGCGTGCGCGGCCAGTTCGCCGACTTCGTCGCCAAGCGCGATCCGACCAACGGCGACCGCCTGCGCCAGGCCGTGCAGCAGAAGGACCTGCTGGGCGCCTGGGAAAAGCACGTCGCGGTCGACGGCCTGCGGCGCGGCGACGTGGCCGACGCCATGACCGCCTACTGGGTGCAGAACTGGCAGATCGCCAACAACGTGCCCTTCGCCAACCGCGCCCAGGTGCAGGGCGTGCGCGGGCAGGTCTCGCAGGCGCTCGGCTCCAATCCCGCCTTCGCCCGCCTCGACGACGCCGGCAAGCAGGAGATGGCCGAGGTGTTCATGCTGAACTTCGTGGCCCAGGGCTCGGCCTTCTCCGACGCCGCCGCCAAGAAGAACACCACGCTGAGCCGCCAGCTGTCGGAGGCCGCCGTTGCCCGCTTCCGCAACGAGATGAGCATCGACCTGCGGCAGCTGAAGCTGACCGAGGCCGGCTTCACGCGCTGATCGCCCGATCGGGAAAACCCCAGTAGCGACGGCGAAAGGTCCGGCGCAGGCTCTGGGCAGGAGGCTTCAGCCATGATCGTGCAAAACCCTTCCGCCCCGGCCCGCGCCGCCGCCGCGCCCGCTCCGCGTCCCGACCGGCTGGACGACGCCGTCGACCGCTTCCAGCGCACCGGCGAGGTGGACGCCGCGGCCTTCGCCGCCGCCGGTCCCGCCCAGACGGCCCAGGCGCTGAACGGCCTGCCGCCCGCCCAGCGCGGCGCCCTGGAAGGCGCGCTGCTGGGCAAGGGGCTGGGCGGCCTGCTGGACGGCGTCGGCGGCGTGGTCGACGACACGGTGGGCGTCGTGGAAGACACCGCCGACACCGTCGCCGACCCGGTGGTCGAGACCCGCTCGGAGCGGGTCAATGGCGACTTCCAAGCTGCCGTTCACGACGAGTGGTGGAGCCAGATGCGCGGTCAGGCGTGGATGGACGTGACCCTGGCGGTTCACAACAAGCTCGATCGCCCGGCCGCCGCCCTGGCCAATCTGACCCGCACCGACACCAGCGCCGCGACGCCGGAACAAGGGCCGGTGAAGGACTAAGAGCTTCTGCTCAACTTGAGCCCAGCAAAGGTCGTCATCCCGGGCGAAGGATCGCGAAGCGATCCGCAGACCCGGGACCCAGGAGACTGGGCTCGGCGACTAGGTTGACCATTCCCGCGGCCGCAATAGTGCAGCGGCCCCTGGGTCCCGGCTCTTCGCTTCGCTGCGGCCGGGATGACGATGATTGGGGCTCGAGGATCGAGGGCGTTGTTGATCCCCCTAGACGGCCTTCAGCTCGGCGGTCGCGCCGTCGATGATCCGCACGAACTGTTCGACGACATCGCCGCGCGCCGATCCGGGCGCCTGTTCGCGCTGCAGGCCGGCGGCGACCGAGCGCAGCAGCGGCTCGACGATGGCCGACGGAGTCAGGTGCGGCTTGTCGGCCGCCTGGGCGCGCAGCTCGCGGGCGAAGTCGGCCAGCACCCGCTCGATGCGGCCCGCGTCGACGGGAGACGTCGCCGACAGCCGGCCGGCCACCGACTGGCCGCTCTGGGCCGCCAGGATCCGCAGGTCGGCCCCCACCTGGGCCATGCTCGACTGGCCGTGCTCGGCCCAGACGAAGGCGGCGGCCTGGCCGCGGTCTCCGCCGCGCAACGGATCCACCAGGGCCGCGCCGGCGACGGTCGCCATGGCCTCGATCGCCAGCCGCGCCACCCCGGCCCGGGCGGCCGTGGTCGACGGCGTCCAGGTGGAGAGATCGGCGTTGGAGCTGCGCTCGACGGGACGGATCACGAGGCGCCTCCCTCGACCTTGACGACCCGCAGGGCCGGCTTGAGCGCGCTCCACCCCACCTGCGCGCCGATCGCCTGCTGGCTGTTGCGGCCGTCGGCCAGTTCTTCGTTCTCGCCGTCGAACTGCACGACCGCCAGGCGCTTGCCGCCGCGCTCGACGGCGAAGCGGGCCCAGGGATAGCCGTCGAGAACGGTCAGCCGCGCGTCCGGCAGGGCCGCCGACAGGTCGGCCACGCTGTCCCCCTCGGAGATCGCGCCCGGCGCGGGGCGCACATAGCGGCCGGAAAGGTCGGCGCCGACGCCGCAGCCCTGGAAGTCCGTGCTCACGATCGCCGCCTCCGCGTTCAGGGTCACTTCGGCCTTGGCCGGATGGGCCGCCAGATCTTCGGCGCTGAGCGAGATGTTCGCGCCTTCGAAGGGCACGACCCGCGCCGCGATGCGGCCGTCCTTCAACGGCCCCTCGGCCTCGAGCTCGCAGTCGGCGGCCGTCGCGGCGCCGTCGGCGAGCGCGCCGCCCGACAGGCTGACGCGCCAGGCCTCGCCCTTTGGCGTCAGGGTCAGCAGGCCCCGGCGCTGCCCGCTCATCACATATCTTCCCGCCAGCCCGTGCGTGGAGGCGTCAGCGGTGCCGGCGGCGGCCATGGGTAGGGGGGGATCGGCCGCCGCCGGTCGCTCACAACCGGCAACGGCCAGCGCGAGGGCGATGAGGGTTGGGGGAGCAAACTTCATCGTCGGTTGATCCGGAGCGGGCCCGCCAGTTCAACGCGGGCCCGCCGCGGCGGTTCTCATCGACCCAGCATGGCCAGGGCGTCCTGGCGTTCGCTGGCGAAGCGGTTGGCGACCGAGACCTGCACGCCGGCAGAGGCGCTGGTGAAGTAGGCCAGCTGGCCGGCGTCGTTGCGCTTGCTGCGCTCGTCGTAGATCGCGTTGATCAGGGCGCGGTCGTAGGCCTTGCCGTCGGCGGGCGAGAGCCCCTGCCCTTCGACCCTGGCCATCGCCTTGACGATGGCGCCGGTCTCCGGCCCGTGCTGCACCGAGGTGGACCAGACGACGTCGCGGATCGCCGCCGAGCGGGTGGAGAGATCAAGGCCCGTGGCGGTCTTCACCGTGTCGAGCTGCACCTGGTAGTGGGTGCGCTGGATGTAGTCGTGCTGGGCGGCCTCGAACTTCTCGGGTTCGCGGGCGGCGATCGCCTTCCAGGTGGCGGTGAAGCTGGCCGAGCCGGGCGCGGCGCCGCCGAACTCGGCGGCCCACTGGCGGCCCTCGGCCGCGAGGAACTGCTGGGGACGGCCGCGATTACCGGCCAGCTGATAGGTGCCGTAGGAGACGCCGCCGGGATCGCCCGCGCCGCTCGACACCGTGCCGGGGCCGCGCCCGCCGGTCTCGTACCGTTCGGACAGGGCGCCGATGCGCGCGTCGCTCGAACCTTGCGTCTGCGTCGTGACGGTCGCGCCGCCGGGCGGGCCCTGCCGGTCGACGTTCACCAGCACGTAGTTGAAGGCGCCCTGGTTCCCCAGGCCGTTCCAGAACGACTGGAAATCGCCCGGCTTCAGCGTCTGGCAGCCGGCCGAGCCGGTGTTGGAATTGCCGCCGGCGTGGAACAGGAACGAGTTGTCGGTGCTGACGCCCTTGCCCTTGGCGTCGTTGTCGTCGATCCGGCCGTCGTGGTTGGTGTCGCGCTGGATGGCGTGGTTCTCGGTCGGGCGCAGCACATTGCCCAGGCTGGAGCTCGTGCTCTTCTGGAAGGTGACCGTGCCTTCGGCGATCCGCCCCAGTTCCTTGCGGCCGTCGCCGTTGAAGTCGGCCCCGTAGCGGCCGTCGTACTGGGCCGAGGGCTCGGTGTTGGCCGCGAACTCCTGGACCTTGCCGCCCTTCTGCAGCACGACGACCCGGTCGTCATAGGCGCCCTTGCCGCCGTTGGCGTTCAGGCTGGTCTCGGTGCGCAGCCCCAGGATCACCTGCTTGCCGGCGGCGAGGTCAGCCTTGGCCTGGGCGTCGCCATAGGCGTTCACGTAACCGGAATAGAGCTCGTACTTCTGGGCCTCGCTCATGCCCTGGGTCGACGGCAGCACGCCCGTGGCCTGGCCCGTGGCGGTCGCGCCCGGCGTGGTCGCCGTCTCGGTCGTCGCGGCCGGCGCCGGACGGGCGGCCGCGCCGCCGCCGGGGATCAGCAGCTCCTGGCCGACATTGATCAGGTTGGGGTTCGACAGCCGGTTGGCCTGGGCGATCGACTGCCAGGAGACGCCGAATTCGGCGCCGATGCTGGAGAGGTTGTCGCCCGCCTCGACGGTGTAGCTGCGCGGCTCGGCCGCCGCCCCCGTCGGCAAGCTGACTTCCTGGCCGGGCCGGATGACGTTGGGATTGGTGATCTGCGGATTGGCGCGGATCAGGGCGTCCAGCGAGACCCCGTGTTTCTCGGCGATGGCCGACAGGGTGTCGCCGCTCCTGACCACGTAGTCGCTCGAGCGCCCGCCGCCGGAGCCTGAAACGGATGACTGGGTGTTGAGGGACACGGCGGTCATCGGCAACTCCTGGTACGGACGCTTTCCTGTGAAGGACGCTAGTCCCGGCCCGCCGGCCGCATAACTAGGGTTATCCCTAGCTAGGGATGCGCCCAGCTATCGGCGCTTTCCGCCCCCGGCCATCGTCGCGTCAGTCGAGGCGCAACGGAGGCATCCATGTCCGGACTGAACGCGGCCGAGTCCATCGGGGCCTCAACGCGCGCCGTATCGAACACGGCAAGCGTCTCGACCGAGGCGGCCGGCCTGGTCGCCGCCAGCCGCACTGGCGGCCAGCTGAACACCAGCGACCTGGCCGGACAGCTCTCCGAGATCGCAAAGTCCGATCCGGCCAAGGCACAGAGCTTGCGCGCCGAGATCGAGGCCGACCTGTCGCCCGCCGACCAGAAGCGCCTGGCCGACGACATGGACGCGGCCACGGCCGCCCAGAAGCAGGAGCTGATCCTCGACCTGGGCCAGATGGCGCTGGACGTGGCGGGTCTGTTCGACCCGACGCCGATCTCCGACGGGGTGAACGGCGTGATCTCGCTGTTCCGCGGCGACTTCCTGGGCGCGGGCCTGTCGGCCGTCAGCATGGTTCCCTACATCGGCGACGCGGCCAAGCTGGGCAAGCTCGGCAAGTGGGCCGAGACGGTGAGCAAGGCCGCCGACCTGGCCAAGGTCGACAGCGCCTTCGCCGCCGCCGCCAAGCCGGCGCTGGAAAAGCTGAAGGGCGCGATCGACGCCCTGCCGCTGGACAAGCTGCCCGCCAGCGCCCGCGAGACTCTGGAGACCGCCAGCCGCAAGCTGGACGAGGCGCTTTCCGCCCGTCCGCGCGTGGAACTGGACCAAGGCGCCAAGGGCGGCTGGAACGCCAAGCTGAACGGCGACCTGGCGCCCAACACCGACTACGTGGTCAGCGGCCGCTACACCTATTCCACCGACGCCAGCGGCCGGGTGGAGCAGGTCACCGGCACGCTCGACCTGAAGCACGCCGACCGCAACGGCTACCAGCAGACCAAGGCGGGCCAGGAAGGCGGGATCAAGGACGGGGTCGACGGCGACGAGGGCGGCCACCTGATCGCGGCGATCTTCAACGGCCCCGGCGAGCAGATCAACTACCACGCCATGGACGGCACGCTGAACAAGAGCGGCTGGAAGGTGATGGAGAACGAGTGGGCCGCCGCCCTGAAGGAGGGCAAGCAGGTCGACGTCGACATCAAGGCGGTGTTCGAGGGCGCCTCCAAGCGGCCCGATGCGTTCAGGGTGGAGTACGTCATCGACGGCAAGCCCTCGACCCGCACCTTCTTCAACGACTAAGTTCGCGCAAGACCGCCTCCCGGAGGATTCCATGGCCGACATCGACAGCCCCGAAGGCATCTACCGCCACGTCGGCCAGGCCCTGGCCGACAGCGTGGCCGAGCCCTGGTCGGAGATCCGCCTGCATGTCGACGTCATCGACGGCTCGGTGGGCCTGACCGGCGACTACACCAAGGCCGCCGGCGGTGTGGCCGATCTGGACGTGCGCAAGCTGGACTATACGGTGTCGAAGGCGCTGCGGAACCTGCACCGCCTGACGGCGTCTAGCGCTCACGAGCCGTGGTCGAAGGCGGTGTTCTCGCTGAAGTCCGACGGCGCGTTCGACCTGAAGTACGACTACGCGGCGGCTTAGGCGCCGCCCCGCCGGCCCGGCGCCAGCAGCACCCCCGCCGCCGCGACCAGCATCGCCGTCGCCAAGATGGCCGAGGCTCGCAGGCCCGTGGCGATCCCCGCCCCCGCCAGCGCGCCGAAGATCGCCACCCCCGCCGCGCCGCCGACCTGGCGGCAGGCGTTGAGCACGCCAGAGGCCGCGCCCGCGTCGTGGCGATCGACACTGGCCAGGAGGCCGCTGGTCAGGGCCGGGATCGCCAGGCCCATGCCGCCCGGGATCAAAGCAAAGCCCGGCAGCATGTCGAGCACCCCGCTCTCGGCGCCCAGCCGCGCGGTCAGGGCGTAGCCGCAGGCGGCGACCAGCACCCCGCCGCTGGTGATGGTCCGGGCGCCGAAGCGGCCGACCAGCGATCCGCTGGCCAGGTTGGAGACGATGAAGGTCGCCGTCAGCGGCAGGAAGGCCAGGCCGGCCTTGCCCGGGCTCCAGTGCAAGGTCCGCAGCATGTAGAGGCCCAGCACGAAGATCAGGCCGTAATAGGTGAAGTTCAGGGCCGAGCCGACGACCACCGCGCTCCAGGCCGGGCGGCTGCGAAACACGGTGAGCGGCATGGCCGGGTGCTTGGCGTGGCGCTCGAACGCCACGAAGACGGCAGCGAGGACCAGGCCGGCCGCGAGGGCCGCCAGCGGCGCGCCGCCCCAGCCGCGATGGCCGCCCTCGATCAGGCCGCCGACCAGCAGGGTGACGGCCGCCACCGCCAGGGCCTGGCCCGGCAGGTCGAAGGGAACGCGGGGCTTGGCCGGCGTGGCGGGCGCGACCAACAGGGCCAGCACCGCGCCGATGGCGCAGAGCGGCAGGTTGACGAAGAACACCCAGCGCCAGCCAAGCGTCTCGACCAGAAGGCCGCCCAGCACCGGTCCGGCGGCGATCGACACCCCGCCGGCGGCCGTCCACCAGCCGACAGCGGCCACGCGGCGGCGGTCGTCGCCATGGGCGGCGTGGGCGATCAGGGCCAGCGACGGCGGGATCAGCAGCGCCCCAGCCGCGCCCTGGGCGACGCGGGCCAGGATCAGGCTCAAGGGCCCCGTAGCGAAACCGCAGGCGGCCGAAGCCAGGCCGAACAGGACAAGCCCCGCCAGAAAGGCCCGCTTTGGTCCCACCCGGTCGCCGATCGCCCCGGCGGACAGCAGCATCGCCGCCAGCGCCAGCACATAGGCGTCGACCACCCACTGCAGCTGGGCGGTGGGCGCGTCGAAGGCATCGCCGATCGCGTCGAGGGCGACGTTGACGATGGTCACGTCCAGCTGGGTGACCAGGAAGCCGAAGCTGGCGGCGGCCGTGATCCACGGAAGGCGGGAGGGCTTGTTGCTCATGGACCTCGTCATGCGCCGACAGCGCCGCCGGATGCTACACGCGCCGATGAACCATTCCGTCGGCGATCGCGGTAGAGTGAGGCCATGGACGCCAATATCGCCAGCCCCGCCGCCCTGATCGGCGACCCCGTCCGCGCCGCCATGCTGCAGGCGCTGCAGGACGGCCGCGCCCAGCCCGCAAGCGCCCTGGCCTGGGTCGCCGGGGTCAGCGCCCAGGCGGCCAGCAACCACCTTTCCAGGCTGGTCGAGGGCGGGCTGCTGAGCGTCGAGCGCGAGGGCCGCCATCGCTATTACCGCCTGGCCTCGGCCGAGGTGGCCCACGCCATCGAGGCCCTGTCGGCGATCGCGGCCCCCGTGCGGTCGCTGGAGATCCCGCGCTCGCCCCAGGCCCGCGCCCTGCGCGACGCCCGCTGCTGCTACGGCCACCTGGGCGGCCGGCTGGGCGTGATGGTCGCCGAGGCCCTGGTGGCGCGCGAGGTGCTGAGACCGGCCGACGACAAGCTGTACGAGGTCACCGCCGAAGGCCGCGCCTGGTTCTCGGAACTGGGGATCAGCGTCGCGGGCCTGGCCTCGCCGCGCGGGATCGCCCGCCGGTGCCTGGACTGGACCGAGCGCCGCCATCACCTGGCCGGCCCGCTGGGCGTAAAGCTGCTGGACGCCATGACCGGACGCGGCTGGCTGGCGCTGGAGCCGAAAGGCCGCGCCGTGCGGGTGACAGCCGAGGGCGCGCGCCAGTTGCGCCAGCGCCTGGGCGTGAGCCTGAACGCCGAGGGCGACGTCGCGGCCTGAGGCCGTCGCACTAGGGAAATCCCCAGCTAGCCCCTCCCCGCCGCCGCGCGCAGCATCCGAGTCCTGACGAGAACGCCGAGGGACAGGGTCATGCGCATCGAGGGCGGATCGGGGATCAGCGCGACGAGCGACCGGCTGGACGCCAGCGCCTCGGCGCGCGTCGCGGTCGACGCTCGGGTGGCGGCCGAGTGGGACGCCCCCGTCGCGCGGCCGGCGGTCGCGACCACGGCCCAGGCCGACGTGCGGATTTCGGCCGCGGCGGCCGGCGGCGGCAAGTCGGCGGAACTGGCCGAAGCCCGCGTGCACATGGCGCTGGCCGCCGACGTCTACAACGACACGCCCAACCCGCCGGCCGGCTGGGAGGTCGCGGGGGCCGACGACCTGGCCCGCCTGGGCCTGGACGCCACCGACCTGGAGGAGCCGGGCTCCAGCTTCCGCGCCCGGGTCTATGTCGACGCCCAGGGCGACTATGTGGTGGCCTTCCGCGGCAGCCAGAACGCCGAGGACTGGCGCAACAACTTCCAGCAGGGCCTGGGGCTGGACTCCGGCCATTACGACAAGGCGCTGGTGATCGGCGAGCGCCTGCGCACCGCCGGCGAGGACGTCACCCTGACCGGCCACTCGCTGGGCGGCGGGCTGGCCTCGGCGGCGGCCGTGGCCTCGGGCCTGCCGGCCGACACCTTCAACGCCGCGGGCCTGCATGAGGACACGCTGGAGGCCGCCCGCGCCGGCGGCGCGGCGGCCCCGCAGGTCGACGCCTACTATCTGGACGGTGATCCGCTGAGCCGGGTGCAGGACGGCGGCGACCGCTGGCTGGGCGCGGGCCTGGGCGGCCTGATCGGCGGCATCCCCGGCGCGATCTTCGGCGGCCTGCTGGCCGACGCTCCGCCGGCCTATGGCGAGCGGCACGTGCTGACGCCGGTCGGGCCGCAGGGCCAGTCGGCGGGCGACGCCTCGCTGGGCGACCTGCACGGCCAGGCCTGGCTGTCGTCCAGCCTTGACGCGGCCTATCGCGCCACGGCCAACTGAGGCTCGTGACCCGCACCGCAGCAATCGCCGCCCTGGCGGCTTCGATGGTGATGATGACGGACGCCGCGCTCGCATCGTGCTTCGTGGGCGGAACCGCCCTGCCCGACACCCGCGCCGCCCTGGCAGCGGCCGATCACGGCCAGGCCGGGCGCGACCTGATGGCCGCCGTCCTCAAGGGCGACGTCGACGAGGCCAGGCGACGGCTGCGCGCCGATCCGGCGCTGAAGACCACGCGCGGCGGGCCGAACGGCGACCTGCTCAGCCTGGCGATCGCCCGCTGCGACAAGCCGATGGTCGCCGCCCTGCTCGACCTGGGCGTTCCGCCCGACGGGAAAGACGACGCCATCCCGCTGAGCCTGGCCCTGCGCGCCGCCGATCCGGCCTTCGCCACGCAATTGCTCGCCGCCGGGGCCAGCCCGCAGCGACGCGACGCCTATTGGCCGCTGAAGGCGACGATCGGCCTCAACTCGCTGGGCGCGACGCGCCTGCTGCTGCAGCACGGCGCCAAGGTGGACGCCCACGACGCCACCGGCGCGACGCCGCTGCGGCTGGCCGTCGAGCAGCAGAACTTCCGCATCGCCGAACTGCTGCTGGAGAAGGGCGCCGATCCCTGGGCCGTGGGAAGCAACGGCGAGACGGTGGGAACGGTGCTGGCCGGCCCGGTGCGGCCCGGCGAACCGGAAGAACAGGCCGCCCGCCCGCGCGTGCTCCAAGCCTTGAAGAAGGCCGGCTGGATCATCCCCGGCGGCCCCGACGCCAGGCAGACCCGCCGGCTCGTCCTGACCGGCGCCTGGCCGCCGCCGGAGGCCCGCGCCGCCGGCTGGAAGACCGCCGCGCCGGACGACGTCACCGCCCGGATGCGCCGCTTCTGGACCGAGAGCGGCGACAAGCGGCCGCGCTGACGGCATACTCCTCAGCGAACCGCGTTCCGAACATGCCGCCGCCCCTCGGGTGGCGCACGGGCGCCCCCGCCGTTAAGGTTGGCAGATGCTGACCACCAAGATGAACCCTCGTGTGTTCTGGGGCGCCAGCCTGATCATCGGGCTGCTTCTCGTCTTCGCCGTCGCCGCTCCGGAGTTTTCCGACCGCGTCTTCAAAACCGCCCAGGCCTGGGTGATCGACACCTTCAGCTGGTTCTACGTCGCCGCCGTCGCCGGCTTTCTCGGCGTGGTTCTGTTCCTCGCGCTGGGCCCCACGGGCGCGCTGAAACTGGGTCCCGACGACTCCGAACCCGACTTTCCCTACATTTCCTGGCTGGCCATGCTGTTCGCGGCCGGCATGGGCATCGGCCTGATGTACTTCGGCGTCGCCGAGCCCATCCAGCACTACATCAACCCGCCCGAGGTCGAGCCGCGCAGCTTCGAGGCCGCGCGCGAGGCCATGGTCATCACCTTCACCCACTACGGCGTCCATGCCTGGGCGATCTATGCCGTGGTGGGCCTGAGTCTCGCCTTCTTCGCCCACCGCAAGGGCCTGCCCCTGACCCTGCGCTCGGGCCTGTCGCCGCTGCTGGGCAAGCGCGTCAACGGACCGATCGGCGACGCCGTCGACATCTTCGCCATCTGGGGCACGGCTTTCGGCATCGCCACCTCGCTGGGCTTCGGCGTGGCGCAGATGAATAGCGGCCTGAGCTATCTCCTGGGCATCCCCAACACCGCCTGGGTGCAGGTGATCCTGATCGCCGTGGTCATGGCGGCCGCCACCGCCTCGATGATGAGCGGCGTAGGCAAGGGCGTGCGGCGGCTGTCGGAACTGAACCTGATCCTGGCCATACTGCTGATGCTGTTCGTGCTGGTCATCGGCCCGACCGGCTTCCTGCTGAAGGCCCTGGTGCAGAACTTCGGCGCCTATCTCGACCACTTCGTCACGCGCACCTTCACGCTCTACGCCTACGAGCCGCGCGCCTGGATGGCCGACTGGACGCTGTTCTACTGGGCCTGGTGGATCGCCTGGTCGCCGTTCGTGGGCATGTTCATCGCCCGCATCTCGCGCGGCCGCACGGTGCGGGAGTTCGTGCTCAACGTGCTCCTCGTGCCGGCCGGCTTCACCTTTCTGTGGATGACGGTCTTCGGCAACACCGCCATCAGCCTCGACATGGGCCAGGCCGCCGGGGCCATCTCGCGGGCCGTGACCGCCGACCTGTCGACGGCCCTCTTCCATTTCTTCGAGGAACTGCCGGGCACGACCTTCACCTCGGGCCTCGCCGTGCTGCTGGTGGCGGTGTTCTTCGTCACCTCGGCCGACTCCGGGGCGCTGGTCATCGACACCATGGCCTCCGGCGGCGCCGACGACACGCCGCGCTGGCAGCGCATGTACTGGTGCGTGATGCTGGGGCTCATAGCGGCGCTTCTGCTGCTGGCCGGCGGGCTGGGCGCGCTGCAGGCCGCCACCCTGGTGGCCGCCCTGCCCTTCGCGGTGATCATGATCCTGCTGTCGATCGGCCTGGTGCGACAGATGAACGCCGACGTCGCCGGACGCACCATAGACACCGAGGCACCGCCGCTGTCGGAACAGCTGAAGCGGATCCTCTCACCCGCCAGCCGGCGCGAGATCCTGCGGCAGGTCGACCGCACCGGCGTTCCGGCGCTGGAAGGCGTGCGGGCCGGGCTGGAGGCCGAGGGCCTGGACGCCGCCCTGACCAGGGAGGACGACGGCCTGGTCCTGACCGCCTCGGTCGGCGAAGGCGGCAGGGGGTTCCACTATCGGCTGACCGCCCGCCCCCGGCCCCGTCCGGCCCTCACGGCGCTGGACGCGCCCGAAGGCCGCCGCGCGATGGAATGGCGTCTGATGGCCCATTCGGCCGACGTCGCCCGACCTCGCGACGTGACCGGCTTCACGCAGGACCAGCTGGTGAGCGACGTGCTGGACCATCTCCAGCGCTGGCGGATGGCCTAGGCGCCGGCGGGAGATTCGCCGCGCCGTCGCCTGAGTCGCCGCCCATTTCCCTCCCGGCGAGGGCGGCGACTCGCATCCCGAGCGACCCGATGGGATCGCCCCGCCTCTCGCACGCGCTTCGACGCCGTACGCGGAACCCGGGCCCGGCGGCGTCGCCACCGAACGCGCGGCGCCTGCCCTTGGGAAAATTTATCCATCAACTACAATGGGATAATGGATTTCACGCCTGCCAGATCGACAGGCGTGGCGACGCGAGCCCGCTGGCTTGTGGGCCCAAATCCGGAGTCATGGAAGGGGGGTGGCGGAGACGGAGTCTGCCAGGACGTTGCAACTATATCTCTAAAATCAATTAGTTAGGGAAAATCGTAGCCGCGCTACCCCAGTTCCTACCTACGGTTTGCGAGCTGTCTCCCCCGTCCACGGCGAGCCGCTGGCGTCGTTTCCAGAGTTTCCATTCACCTGTCTCTCGCTCACCGCTAGCCCCGTTGAATCCTTCGCACTGCTGGCGCGTTGATCGCGCAAGGAGACCGCGATGACCAACGCCGCCAACGACGATCGCCGCTTTTCCGTCCACGCCCGGCACCTAGGACGCCATCAGGCGCGCGTGATCCACGAGCCCAGCTTCGAGGCCGCGGCCGTGGCCTTCGTCGAGGATCTCGCCGTCTGGCCGGAGGAAGACGAGGTCAGCGTCATGGTCGTCGATCTCGACGGCGGCGGCGAGCATTGCTTCCGGGTCGATCTTTCGACCGGCGAGACCGCGCCCTGCGGCTAGGGCGAACCAATCGCCCCAGGCCTCGTTGTCTCCCAGTCCCTGCCGTGGCCGCGCCGCGAAAGGGTCGCTGGAGGAGATCGATCATGGCCTATCGCCCGACCTGGCAAGGTCACCTTCGCCTGTCGCTCGTGACCTGCCCAGTGGCGCTCTACACCGCCACCGACAGCGGCGGCGATGTCCATTTCAACCTGATCAATCCCAAGACCAACAACCGTATCAAGATGATCACCACCGATCCGGATACCGGCCCGATCGAGCGGTCCGAGTTGGTCAAGGGTTATGAGATCTCCAAGGGCGAATACATCCTCCTGACCCAGGACGAGATCAACAGCGTCAAGCTGGAGAGCACCAAGACCATCGACATCGAGCGGTTCGTGCCGGCCGACGAGATCGACCGCGTTTACTGGGACAATCCGTATTATCTCGCGCCCGACGGCAAGCTGGCCCAGGAGGCGTTCGCCGTGATCCGGGAGGCGATGGAGCGATCAGGCCAGATCGCCCTTGGCCGGGTGGTGATGTCGACGCGCGAGCGCCTGCTGGCGCTAGAGCCGCGTGGCAAGGGCATCCTGGCCTACACCCTTCGCACCGATGCGGAGGTGCGCAAGGAGGACGAGATCTTCGGCCCGATCAGCGACAAGGCGCCTGATAAGGCGATGATCGCCATCGCCGAGAAGATCATCGAGCAGCAGGAAGGCCCGTTCGATCCCAGCCAATTCGTCGACCGTTACGAGGAAGCCCTCAAGGAGCTGATCAAGGCCAAGCAGAAGGGCCACAAGGTCGAGAAGGTCGCAGAGCCCGAGGACACCAATGTCATCGACCTGATGGAGGCCCTGCGCGCCAGCCTCGGCGGAAAGGCGCCCGCGGCGGCCAAGGGTTCAGCCAAGGCGCCACCCAAGAAGGCGGCCAAACCGGCCGCCCGAAAACCTGGGCCCGCCACGAAGGCCAAGACCCGCAAAGCCTCCTGATCAAGCCTCGCCGCCCGCCTCCACGAAGGCGGCGCGCGTCCGAGCCAGGACTTTTTCGGCGTCGGCTCGCTCCTTGCGCCAGCGTTTGCGGGAAGCCTCGTCCTCGGCGTCGAGTTCGGACCGCCGCCGCTCGATATCGGCCTCCTCGTCGATCCGCCGCTGGTTGATGGCGGCGAGCGCCTTCTCGGCCCTGGCCAGCGCCGTCCGGTCCGGCTTGGGCCCGGGCGGCGGTTTAGCCTTGGCTTTCGGGACGACCTTCAGCTTTAGCCGCTGGGGGGCGTCGGGGACCTCGGGCAGGTCCGGCTCAAGGCTGAAGGCGGCCTTGGAGCCGACCGCGCGCCGAAGCGGCGTGTTCGGATACGCCATGGCCGCATCGACGGCGGCCGCCTCGGTCGTCACCTTGGCCCTGCCCTCGGCAAATAGGTTCTGGCGCACGCCCCAGGCGGCCAGAGCCTCGGCCTGATTGGGAGCCGCGACCACCGTGTCGAAAAAGCCGATCTGGGCGGCGTAGACCTTTAGCCTCCGGCTGGCCGTCCTGGCCATGCTCAGCGCCTAGTCTGCGCGACAGCGCCCGCACGCATTTCAATCGGCCCCGTTGCCGGGATCATCGGCGGTGGGGTCGTGGGTCGCGTTGGTCTTCTTGTTGGGATCAAGCGCGGGATGAGGCGGGGCCTCAAGACCGCCGGGCTGGGTTTGCGGCGGACTCTGCGGCGCGGGATCGGGATCGGGCTGGCTCATGGGTTTCTCCTTGTCCCTACACAATCCGCCCGACCCAAGACGGCTCCCTGGCGTCTGACCGGCTCACCAGTGACGCTTTTGAAACACCAAACGGCGAAATTGCCCCTGGGTAAGCGGACACCCTGTCCGCGGCTGGGGGGGCGGATGATCGAGGCGGGGTTCAGGCGGTGCGCCGAGGCGATCGGCGTCGAAGGACGGATCGCCGTCCTGGCGTCCGACTGCGCCCGCGCCCTGGCCAGCCTTCCCGCCGACGCCGATCCGCGCTGGCGCGCGCGGCTTGAGAACCAGCAGCAGCGTCTCCTGGACCCGGACCTTCGGGTGATCGTGGCGGTCACCACGATCCTGGCCGAAGAAACCCCGGCCCTGGCCCCGCTGGTCAACGGCGCCGTGGCGCAGCTGGTGCGGATCTATCCTGGATTCATGCCCTTCCACGCCCGGCTGGCCAGCATCGGCGGCGCGGACGCGACAGCTTCGGTCGCAGCCTAGTTCGCCCCCAGATTTTTCGGTTCCGCGCAAAGCCTTGCGCCGACAAGGCCTTGCGCCAAGCGCGGCGCCGGGCCGCAGCTTGAGGTCGATTGACTCCCTAAGGGTGAAGAGAACAAAGATGGAACAAGATTGTTCTGTCGGCATGTCCCCACGCCCCGCTCCCGCCGCGCTCGACGCGCTCCGCCGCAAGGTTCGCGCCCTGGAAACCCAGGACCGCGCCACCCGCGCGGTGCTGCCATTCGGCGTGTCCGCGCTCGATAAGCGCCTGCCGGGCGGGGGCCTGTCGCTAGGCGCCCTGCATGAGGTGGCCGGCGGGGCGGAAGAAGCCCTCTATGGCGCGGCCGCGGCGCGGTTCGCCGCCGGCATCCTGGCCAGGGCCCACGGCGAGGTCTTGTGGTGCCGCCGCCAGGCCGACCTCTTCGCCCCGTCACTTGCCCAGGCCGGCCTGCCGCCCGACCGGGTGATCTTCGCCGACGCCGGCGATGAGGCGGGCGTGCTGGCGGCCATGGAGGAAGGCCTGCGCTGGCCAGGCCTTGCCGGCGTGGTCGGCGAGGTCGGCAGGCTGTCGATGACTGCCTCGCGCCGCCTGCAGCTGGCCGCCGAGAGGAGCGGCCAGATGGCCATAGCCGTCCGGCGATGGCGGCGGGTGGCGGACGCGGCCGATCTGGGTCAGCCGACAGCCGCCGAGACCCGATGGCGGATTTCGGCCCTGCCCTCTTCGCCTCTACCGCCGTCGGTGCCGGGCGTGGGTCGCCCCCGCTGGTTCCTCGAACTCCTCCGCTGCCGGGCCGGCGAGGCCTTCGATATCGAGCTGGAAGCCTGTGACGCAAAGGGTCATCTCCGTCTTCCTGCCCCGCTGGCCCACCGATCGGCTGGCGCGGATGCAGGACAAGGCCGCGCCGTCGCCTGAGACCCCGATCGTGATGGCGGGACGGGTCGGACGGCGCCGCGCGATCGCGCACATGAATCTGGCCGCCGCCAAGGCGGGCCTTCGCCTGGGCCAGGCCATCGCCCACGCCACCGCCCTGGTCCCAGGCCTGGTGCTGCATGACCTCGACGCGGCCGGCGACGGGATGGCCCTGCAACGCCTGGCGCTCTGGGCCCAGCGGCTCTATTCGCCCACCGTGGCGGCCGATCCCCCCGATGGCCTCGTTATCGACGCCACCGGCTGCGCCCACCTCTTCGGGGGCGAGGAGAAGATGCTGATCGACATCCGCCAGCGCCTGGGCAGGGCGGGCCTGACGGCGACTGTGGCGATCGCCGACAGCTGGGGCGGCGCCCACGCCCTGGCGCGTTATTCGCGCCGGCCGATCTTCGTCGCGCCGACCGGGGCTCTCGGCCGCGAGCTCGCCGACCTGCCGCTGAGCGCCCTGCGCCTGCCCGCCGACCTCGTCCTGGCCCTGGCCAAGCCCGGCTTCGACACCATCGGTGAACTCGAGGCCAGTCCGAAAGGCCCGCTGGCCCACCGCTTTGGGCTGGATCCCATTCGGCGCCTCGACCAGGCCCATGCCCGCCAGCCCGAGCCGATCGAGCCGGTGTTCGCGCCCGAAACGCCGCGGGCGGCCAGGATTTTCGCCGAGCCGATCGGCGCGCCCGAGACCCTGGCGCGCTACCTGACCGCGCTGACCGTCGAGCTCTGCGCCACGCTGGAAGATTTGGGCCTGGGCGCGCGATCGATCGACGCCTTCTTCCATCGCGTCGACAACCGTATCGAAAGCGCCCGCATCGGCCTGTCGACGCCGGCCCGCGACGCGTCGCGTCTGGCCAAGCTCCTCTGCGAAAAACTCGAGACGGTCGATCCGGGCTTTGGGATCGACAAGATGGTGCTGGCCGCGCCTGGCGCCCAGCCCCTGACCTACAGCCAGGACGAAGCGCTGGGCGGCCAACAGCGCGCCGACCTGTCGGGCCTGATCGACACGCTCGCCGCGCGCCTGGGCCCCGAGGCGGTCTATCGCCTGGCCAGCGCCGACAGCGACCTGCCCGAGCGCAGCGTAAGGAAGACGCCGGCCGTGGATATCCCGGCCGCCTTTTCCTGGCCGGTCGACTGGCCAAGGCCGACGCGGTTTTTCCCGCGCCCCGAGCCGATCGAGACCCTGGCCCTGCTGCCCGACCAGCCGCCCGCCTCGTTCACCTGGCGCGGGGTGCGCCGGCGCGTGCGTCGCGCCGACGGCCCAGAGCGGGTCTTCGGCGAATGGTGGAAGGCCGACGCCGAGCTGGCCCGGTCGCGCGACTACTTCCAGGTCGAGGACGAAGGCGGCGCGCGCTACTGGATCTATCGCGACGGCGACGGCGAGGACGCCGCCAGCGGCAGCCAGCGCTGGTTCATGGCCGGGGTGTTCGGGTGAGCGCCGCCCCGCAAGCTCCTGACGACCTGGGCGACTATGTCGAGCTGCAGTGCGCCTCGCACTTTTCATTGCTGCGCGGGGCGTCCTCGCCCGGCGAGCTCTTCGACGAGGCCCAGCGCCTGGGCTATCGGGCCCTGGCGATCTGCGACCGCAACAGCCTGGCGGGCCTGGTTCGCGCCCACATCGCCGCCAAGGCCACCGGCGTGCGGCTGATCATCGGCTGCGAGCTGGTCCTGCGATGCGGCATGACGGTGCTGGTCTATCCCACCGACCGGGCCGCCTATGGTCGCCTCTGCCGGCTGTTGTCCCTGGGCAAGGCCCGCGCCGGCAAGAGCGAGTGCGACCTGGATCTGGAAGACCTCGCCGCCCACGCCGAAGGTCTGATCGGTGTGCTGGCCCCCGACGCCGCCGACGATCTTTGCGCCCGGCGACTGGCGCGCCTGGCGGCGATCTTCGGCCCCGACGCCCACCTGGCCCTGACCCTGCGCCGCCGCCCCGGCGACGCGCTGCGGCTCTACGCGCTGGAGCGCCTTGCCACCGAGGCCGGGGTAACGCCCGTGGTCACCAACCGGGTGCTGTTCCACGACAAGGACCGCCGGCTGCTGCAGGACGTGGTCACCTGCATCCGCGAGAACACCGCCATCGACGACGTCGGCTTCCGGCGCGATCGCCACGCCGACCGCTACCTGAAGGCGCCCGCGGAGATCGGCCGCCTCTTCCCTCGCCATGCCGGCGCCATCGCCGCCTCGCTCGCCATCGCCCGGCGCGCCACCTTCTGCCTGTCCGAGCTTAGCTATCAGTATCCCCGCGAGGTGGTGGCCCAAGGCGAAACGGCCCAGCAGACCTTGGAGCGCCTGACCTGGGCGGGGGCCGCCCAGCGCTTCCCCGACGGCGTGCCGGCGCGGGTGCGCAAGGTCCTGCTGCATGAGCTCGGCTTGATCGGCCAGCTCGGCTACGCCCCCTATTTCCTGACCGTCAATTCCATCGTCGCCTACGCCAAGAGCCAGGACATCCTCTGCCAGGGCCGCGGCTCGGCGGCCAATTCGGCGGTCTGCTACGTGCTGGGCGTCACCAGCATCGACCCCGAGCGCAACGATCTCTTGTTCGAGCGCTTCGTCAGCGCCGAGCGCGACGAGCCGCCCGACATCGACGTCGATTTCGAGCACGCCCGGCGCGAAAGCGTCATGCAGTGGATCTTCGAAACCTACGGCCGCCACCGCAGCGCCCTGGTCGCGGTCGTCCAGCGCTTTCGGCCGCGCGGCGCGGTGCGCGATGTCGGCAAGGTGCTGGGCCTGCCCGAGGACATGACCAAGGGCCTTTCCAGCCAGGTCTGGAGCTTCAGCCGCGAGGAGATCGAGGAAAAGCACGCGCGCGAGATGGGCCTTGATCTCTCCGACCGGCGCCTGCGCCTGACCCTGGAGCTGGCCCGGCAGCTCCTCAACACCCCGCGCCACTTCTCCCAACACCCGGGCGGCTTTGTCCTGACCCACGACCGGCTCGACGAGCTCGTGCCGATCGAGCCGGCGCGCATGGACGATCGCCAGATCATCGAGTGGGACAAGGACGACATCGACGCGCTGAAGTTCATGAAGGTCGATGTGCTGGCCCTGGGCATGCTGACCTGCCTCAAGCGCGGCCTGGATCTCCTGGCCGACCACAAGGGAATTGCGCTCGACCTGGCCACCATCCCGCCTGAAGATCCGCGCACCTATGCGATGATCCGCAAGGCCGACACCCTGGGCGTCTTCCAGATCGAAAGCCGGGCGCAGATGGCCATGCTGCCCAGGCTCAAGCCGCGCAGCTTCTACGACCTGGTCATCGAGGTGGCGATCGTGCGGCCAGGCCCCATCCAGGGCGACATGGTCCATCCGTATCTGCGCCGGCGCGAGGGCAAGGAGAAGGTGACCTATCCACGGCCGGAGCTCGAGGCGGTGCTGGGCAAGACCCTGGGCGTGCCGCTCTTTCAGGAGCAGGCCATGCGGGTGGCCATCGAGTGCGCGGGCTTTTCCCCCGGCGAGGCCGACCAGCTGCGCCGGGCCATGGCCACCTTCAAGTTCACCGGCGGGGTCAGCCACTTCAAGGACAAGCTGGTCGGCGGCATGGTCGCGCGCGGCTACCCGCAGGCGTTCGCCGAACAGACCTTCAGCCAGCTTGAGGGGTTTGGCTCCTACGGCTTTCCCGAAAGCCACGCGGCCAGCTTCGCCCTCCTGGCCTACGCCTCCTCCTGGCTCAAATGCCACCATCCCGAGGTCTTCTGCGCGGCCCTGCTCAACAGCCAGCCGATGGGCTTTTACCAGCCGGCCCAGATCGTCCGCGACGCCATCGAGCACGGGGTGGAGGTGCGGCCCATCTGCGTCAACGCCTCGCGCTGGGACTGCACGCTGGAGGAGACGGCCAACGGCGCCCTGGCCGTGCGGCTGGGCCTTCGGATGGTGGGCAAGCTGGCCGAGGCCGACGCCGCCCGCGTGGTCCTGGCCCGCGCCGAGGCGCCCTACCGCGCGATCGACGATCTCTGGCGCCGGGCGGGCGTGGGGACCGGGGCTTTGTCGCGCCTGGCCGAGGCCGACGCTTTCCGCCCGACCCTGGGCCTTGGCCGGCGCGAGGCGGGCTGGGCGATCAAGGGCCTTCGCGACGACGCCCTGCCGCTCTTCGAGCAGGCCGGCGCGGCCGAACTCAACGAGCCGCCGCCCAGGCTCAAGCCGATGACCGAGGGGCGCGAGATCGTCGAGGACTATGGCCACGTGGGCCTGTCCCTGCGTCGTCATCCCCTGGCTCTGTTGCGCGAGACCCTTGAGGCTAAGGGCTTTACCTCCTGCCGCCAGGCCAGCACGGCGCGCGACGGGCGGCGGGTGCGCACCGCGGGCCTCGTCTTGGTGCGTCAGATGCCCGGCACGGCCAAGGGGGTCCTCTTCATGACCATCGAGGACGAGACGGGGGCGTCCAACCTGGTGATCTGGAAGACCCTCTACGAAAAGCAGCGGCGCATCGCCCTGGGCGCCCACCTGATCGGCGTGGAGGGCCGCATCCAGCGCGAGGGCGAGGTGGTGCACCTGGTGGCCCATCAGCTCCACGACCTCAGCGACGTCCTGGCGACCCTGCAGGATCGCGGCGCCGCGCCAGGCGACCTGGGCTGGGCCCGTCGCAGCCGAAACTTTTGCTGAAGGATGCCGATGACCCACCAGCCCGATCTCTTCGCCATGGCTGACGCGCCGCGCCCCGCGCCGGCGACGGGCCTGCCGCAAGGTCTGGCCTACCAGCCCGATCTGATCGATGCGGACGAGGAGGCCGCGCTCGTGGCCGCCATCTGCGCCCTGCCCTTCCAGCCCTTCCAGTTCCACGGCTACGAGGGAAATCGCCGCGTGGTCTCGTTCGGCTATGCCTACGACTTCGCCCGCCAGGTGCTCGAAGAGGTCGAGCCGATCCCCGCCTTTCTGCTGCCGCTGCGGGCCAAGGTCGCGAGCCTGGCCGGCCGTGCGCCGGAGGACTTCCGCCAGGTGCTGGTCCTGGAGTACGCGCCCGGCGCGGGCATCGGCTGGCACCGCGACCGGCCGCAGTTCGACATCGTGGCCGGCGTCTCCCTGCTGTCGAGCTGTCCCTTCCGCCTGCGCCGCCGGGCCGGCGGCCGGTTCGAGCGGGTGACGATGCGGCCAGCCCCGCGCTCGGCCTATGTCCTGACCGGCCCGGCCCGAGACGACTGGGAGCACTCGATCCCACCGGTGGAGGCCCTGCGCTTTTCGGTGACCTTCCGAACCTTCAGGCGCCCGGTCGGGGCGTGAGGCGGTTTAGGCCGCCGCCAACGCCTCTTGGGGCGTGCGCTCGTCGATGGCCAGGTCATAGCGCAGCGATGGCAACGCTGTTGCATCGAGTCTTTCGCCAAACACCACCAGGAGCTCGTTCATCCCTTGCGTCACCGCGTAGGCCCAGGCGCGATGCCCCGGCAGGGCGACCCGGCTGATGTCCTGGGCCGCATCGAGGCAGAACACCGTGCGCCCGCCGTCGGCGTCACGCCGGCAGAACGCGAACGTCCCAGCCCCACGCATGAACCGGCCATCGTGATGGTAGACGCTCATGAACCGCACCCCGTCGATCACGCACGCGTCCTCGATCGCCATCAGCCCGCTCCCGTTTGCTCGTTGAGCCGAGCCTAGGCCTGGATCGTGATTCCTCACGAGCATCGCCAAGCGTGGCGCTTCAAAATTCGGTGGACGACTCGCCGCCCAGGGCCGCCAAGGGCCGGCCAAGGCTCGCAAGCGTCGCGTTCATCGCGGCAGGCGGCCCCGCCATGGCCGCGCCTGGAACATCGGCCATCGTCGGCCGCTGAAGCGGTGTCGGGCCATCGGTATGGACGCCCGGCCATGGCTAGGAACTCTGCGTGTATCGGCTTCTGGTCTACTATCGCGACGAAAGCCTGCCCCGCCAGGCGGCGCAGGCCCCTTCCGCGCGGGATGTTCAAGGGGTCATGGAGAGGCTCCTGGCCGCCCATGGCGGCTGCCAGCGACTGGAGGTCTTCGCCGGCGACCTACGGCTCTTTGTCGTTGACCCCGACGGCCGTTCCCTGCCCTAGCCGCGAGCGCGGCATCCGAAAAACGACCGACGAAGACGGCGCGCCGCCCTTTCGTCATTCCTCCGGCGGCGCGCGCGGCAGGGTCACGCAGACCTGAGTCCCGGACGCGGTGTCGCGGTCCAGACGCCCGCCCAACTGCTGCACCAACGAACCGATGATCCGCGTGCCGCCGCCCGGCTTGCTTGCCCCCGCGTAACCGACCCCGTCATCGTGAACCGTGAGCACCAGGTCATCGCCGACCGCCTCGAAGGTCACGCAGATGTCCCCGTTGCGCTCGCCTGGAAAGGCGTACTTCAAGGCGTTCTCGACCAGTTCGTTGATGATCAGGCCGATCGGAACGGCCTGGAGCGAGCTCAAGGCGACGTCGGCGGCCTTGACCCGCAGCGCGATCGGGCGGACGCCCAGGACGCTGGCGCGCAAGTCATCGCAGAGCGAGACGATGAAATCGCGCGAATGAACGACCGTAGCGCGCTCGCCCAGATGCAGCCTCGCATAGACCTGGCCAAGCACGTTGATGCGACCGACGGCGTTCTCGATGGCTTGCCGAGCCCGCGGCTCGTCCACCTGACGGACCGAAAGCCGCAGCAGGCTGGCGACGGAGGTCAGATGGTTCTTGACCCTGTGGTTGACGTCCACCAGCAGCAGGCGATTGATCTCGTTGGTTCGCTCAAGCTTTTCGGCGGTGTGGACAAGTCGTTCGGCCGTGCCACGCAGGGCTTCGATGACGAAGGCCACAAACAGCGCCACCAGAACATAGAGAGCAAGAGGAACCGCGTCCTCCAGCTGCGGCATGGCGAATGAATTGAACGTGGGAATAAAGAAGTACCAGGCCAGGAGCGCGCTCAGCACGACCGCATAGACGCCGGTGCCCCGATCAAGAAACACCGAGATCAGGATGATGGCCGGGAAGAACAGGAGGAAAGGATAGCCGCCGAGCCAGCCGCCCACCAGCGTGCGAAGCGCGAAGAAGGCCAGGATCGTCACCGTGGCGATGATATAGCGGATCGCCACGGGCGCCTTGCGCAGCGGGTCCGACCAGGTAAACGCGCTTGCCAGTTGCATGTTGGCGACCTGACCACGTGATGGCCACCCCCACCAGCCCCTCAAGCGGATCATCGGGGGCGGCGCCGATAACTCGAGGGACGTCAGGTCCCGGCGGTGGGGACGGCTGGCCGGGACCTGGTAGATCGTCAAAGGGGATTTGACCAAAGGCTAACGCGGTTTGGCAAAGCTTGTTCCCAGCGCCCAGGACGCGACGCCGCCGCTTCGGCTCCTCCCTTCGCCCCAGCCCTGACGGGCGCGCGCGCTCAATCTTTCTGGCGATCGCCTTTGTCGCCCTGGCCTTGGCCGGCGTCGTGGCTGGAATGACGACGCTGGTCGGCGGCCAGGGACCTGCCGACATCGACCGCCTCGGTAAAGCGCCCTTCGTCGTCGCGTCGGACGTAGCGCTTGTCGCCAGGCGTGGGCTCGATCAGTTCACGTTTGGACATGGCTTATTCCTCCTGTCCCGGATCGAATCCGCGACCTGGCGGCGAGGTTCCCTCCCCGCCCCTGGCAACCGGGCCCGCCGCCAGGGTGTTGGTTGGCCAGGAGAAGCGCCCATGTCCCAGCCCCCCGCCCGTCCCCCGACCGATCCGAAGTCGAAGTCCCTCGCGCCGCGCGACAAGGCCGCGACAGGCAAGGACGGGCCTGGCGCGGACACCGCAGCCGCCCAGCGCCAGGGCGTGATCGCCCAGCGCGAGCACATCGAGGGCCTGACAGGCGAGGATCCGCTGCGCGGCGGCGTCGCCGACTAGGGCCGGCCGCCGGTGAGGATCGCCACCTACAACGTCAACAATGTCGTCAGCCGGTTCGATCCGCTCCTCGACTGGCTGGCCCAGGAAGAACCGGACGTCGTCTGCCTGCAGGAACTGAAGGCCGAGCAAGGCCGGTTCCCCGCCGAGCCCCTGGCGCAGCTGGGCTACCAGGCCGTCTGGCGCGGCCAGCGGTCCTGGAACGGGGTGGCGATCCTGGCCCGTGGCGCCGAGCCGATCCTGACGCGCAGCCAGTTGCCGGGCGACCCCGATCCCAGCCAGGCCCGCTATATCGAGGCGGCGGTGGAGGGCGTCCTGGTCGGCTGTCTCTATCTGCCCAACGGCAATCCCAAGCCCGGGCCCAAGTTCGCCTACAAGCTGGCCTGGTTCGAGGCGCTGCTGGCCCACGCCCAGGACCTGCTGGCCAGCGGCGCGCCGGTGGTGCTGGCTGGCGACTACAATGTCGTTCCCACCGAAGCTGACCTCTACGCCAACCATTCCTGGGCCGGCGACGCCCTGCTCGCCCCGCAGGCGCGCGCGGCCTTCCAGCGGCTGCTGGAGCAAGGCTGGACCGACGCCCTGCGCGCCGTCCATCCCGACGCCGCCCCTTGGACCTTCTGGTCGTATCTGCGCGAGCGCTGGCCGCGCGACAAAGGCCTGCGCATCGATCATCTTCTCGTCTCCCCCGACCTGGCCGGCCAGCTCGTCGACGCTGGCGTCGACCGCTGGGTGCGCGGCGAGGCGCACGCCAGCGACCACGCACCGGCCTGGATCGTGCTGGACCGATGAGATCGCCCGCCCTGACCACGCCGGACGGCCGCTACATCGTCGTGCGCGGCCGCCTGTGGCGGGCGGCCAATCCCCATCTTTCGCCCGTGGCTCGACAAGCCCTGGTCAACGCCTTGATGGCCGCCCGGCGCGCGGTCCGCGCGGCGCTCGCCGCCGAGGATCCCATGGCCCTAGCCAGCGCCCGCGCCCAGGTCGACGCCGCCAAGGTCGGACTGGGCGAGCGCGGCCCGGTCTGGCGGGACGACGGCGCCCAGGACTTCAACCGGCGCCTGGTTCGCAATACGCCCTATGCGGCGTGGCACGCCGACCAGGGGAGCGGTTAGTTCACGTTCCGTTCGCGCGCCATCCAAGGGCGTGGTAGGACGGAGTCGCGATGACAAGAGACCCGCGCCCCGACCCAGGATCGCCCCCACGCAAGATCATCCACATCGACATGGACGCCTTCTTCGCGTCGGTCGAGCAGCGCGATGATCCGGCCTTGCGCGGCCGTCCCCTGGCCGTTGGCCATGGGGCGCGACGCGGCGTGGTGGCGGCCGCCAGCTACGAGGCGCGCAAGTTCGGGGTGCGATCGGCCATGCCCTCGACCACCGCCCTGCGCCTGTGTCCGCAACTGGTCTTCACCCCGCCAAGGTTCGAGGTCTACAAGGCCGTGTCGCGCCAGATCCACGCGATCTTCGCCGACTATGCCGACGCCATCGAGCCGCTGTCGCTGGACGAGGCTTATCTGGATGTCACCGCCAACCGCGCGGGCCTGTCCACCGCCAGCGACACCGCCCGCGAGATCCGCGCCCGGATTCTCGCCGAAACCGGCCTGACGGCCTCTGCGGGGATTTCCTACAACAAGTTCCTGGCCAAGCTGGCTTCGGACCAGAACAAGCCCAACGGCCAGTTCGTGGTCGCGCCGGGCAAGGGCGAAGCCTTTGTCGCCGGCCTGCCGGTGGGCCGTTTCCACGGCGTGGGCGCGGTCACCGAGGCCAAGATGCGCAAGCTGGGAATCGAGACGGGCGATGACCTTCGCCGCCAGTCGATGGCGTTCCTGGCCCAGCATTTCGGCAAGTCCGGGCCGTGGTTCCACGGCATCGCGCGGGGCGAGGACCACCGCCCCGTCAATCCCGACCGGGTGCGCAAATCGTCGGGCAGCGAGACGACGTTCGAGACCGACCTGACCGACCCGGCGGCCATCACCGCCGAGGTCGAGGCGCTGGCCGACAAGGTCCATGGCTGGTGCCAGCGCGCCCAGGCGTTTGGGCGCACGGTGACGGTGAAGGTCAAATATGCCGACTTCCAGCAGGCCACCCGCAGCCGCTCGGCCAGCGGCGCCGTGACCGATCCGGCGGCCCTGCGGCGCATGGCCCGCGATCTGGTGTCTAGCGTCCTGCCCGCGCGCCTCGGCATCCGGCTCCTGGGCGTGACCGTCTCCAATTTCGAGGCCGTCAGCACCGCCGCCGCCGAACAACCGGCGCTGCTCGCCTAGCCACCCACCCTCGCCTGCTCTAGGTTGACGACATGCCCCCTCGCCTGCGCCCGATCCCCCGTCTGCTCACCCCTGCCGGATGGACGGGCCTGGCCGCGTTGGCGGCCCTGGCCGTGGCGGCGGCGTTGCTGCTGATCTTGTGCTAGCCTCAAACAGAACCCCCTGGGCGCGCCTCAGCGCGCCCAGAACACGTGCACCGCGTCATGGGCGGTCTCCAGCGTGAAGACCTCCCCGCCCGCCACCGCGTCGCGGGCCATGGCCTCGTAGTCGATGTAGAGGCGCAAGGCCTCAGGGAACTCGACCGTCTCCTCGGTCAGCGCCTGGAAGCAGTCGGCCAGGGACGCATATTCCCCTCGATACTGATCCTCCAGGGCCTCGGCCGCCGCATCGAGCTCACCGCCCAGGTGCTCCAGCACCAAGGCCCCCAGCCGCCCCTGGGCGCGGACGAACCCGGCGATGGCGGCCACCCGCTCCAGGCCGGCGAACTCGCCGACCTCAACCCCGCCAAAGCCCTCATGGTCATGAATGGCCCATTCCTCCGCTCCCGGCTCGGGCGAGGCGGCCAGCATCGCGGCGACGGCGGCGTGCAGGGCCTGGGCATCCTCGTCCACGGCGATCCAGGCGCCATGCAGGCGCCCGGCGTTATAGGCCGCAAGGCAGGCGACATAGACGCGGGGCTCAAGGGTTTCAGCGGCTTGTCCCATGGTCCTCATCCTTGAAGGCAGGGGTTCGATCACTCGAACCCTTGCCCCTCGGCGAGAGCGGGGGTGCAAGCGGAGGCGCCGGCTTCGCGGGGGCCCGGCTGCAGGACGGCCAAGGGCCGGCCGAAGCTGGGCGGAAGCCGGTCCGAAGCGCGCTGGGGGCGGAGCCCTAAGGCCACGGGGCGCGCAGCGCCCAAACACCAAGGGCCGCGTCAGCGGCGCATGATGCCTGCCCCCTAGGCGCACGCCCTCCTCAGGTTAGATGGATTTCTCCAATGCTCGGCCTATCAGCGAAGCATGGAAGACCGCTCCCCTGCCCCAGGTCTCCTCGGCCAAGCCCGCGAACAGCCGATCGAATCGTCGGCGATGGGTGGTTGTCGGACGACGGAAGATGCTCACCACTCGCTTTTATTCCGACCGCGCGCGACCTTGGGCGGCTTGGGGCCCGTCCGTGGCGGCGCGCACTCGCGCGCGACACGCCTCACCGCTGCCGCCGCGCCGCCCAGGGTTAAGTTGGAAGGCCCATTCTCACCGTAGAGCCTGATTTCCGGCGCCTCGGCGATCTCGTCGGAAAGATCTGCGGTCAGTGGCAACGTGCCGGTCAAGCTGTTTCGGGTTACCGGGCCATGCACGACAAAACGCGTCTCGGTGTCAGAGGCCGGATAGTAGAGGATCAGGTGAATACCGCTATTACGGGCCTCTTGGGTCCAATCGCCGGGACCGCCTTCGCCTGGGAAATACTCGAAAAACAATTCGTGGCGCGTCGGAACGCAACGTATGCGGAAAAGGATATCCCCTACCTTGCCGAGTTCCGCCGCTGGACCCCGATGGGCGGCGGCTGGCACGTAGCGCCATTCGTCCCAAACCGCCGCCTGTCCCTTGTTCGCGCTGGTCAGCGACAAAGCAGCGATGGTGAAAACTGCTAGGCGCGTCGATGACACTTATTCACCTTTCTGTCCCGTTAGAAATCGTGGAGAGTCTTGTCGCTTTGAAACTGTCGCCCACTACCGAAGGTCTGACTAGGGTCGGGTGCGGTCGTCAGCGTGGACGCGGATTGCAGACACGCTGCGTCGTGTGTCCGGAGCGGCGCCAATTCCCGCTCCCGACCCATTGCTGACGCTTGGGGGCTGGTTGGCTAACTTCTACAGTCTGTATTCGACACCACGGATCTCACCACCCGTTCGCTTGGCAAGAAGGCCGCGAATACCATCTGCTCTGCAGCGAGCCAGGATCTCATCGGACCACATCCAATTGATGAAATCATAGTCCCAGAAAGAATTAACCTCTCTGTCCAGATCCACAAAATAAGCACCCTCCACGAACTCTAAATATCTAAAAAATTCTCCAGCAAGATTATCATCGTAAATTCTTATAGTGGTTCTGTGGATATCTATTGCTGATAGAATTCGTTGAGGGATAATCATATAACAATCTACCCATCCGTTCTTCGTGAGAACCATCTCTCGCCGCCACGAAATTGAATCGGAGTCAAATTCTTGCAGTATCAGAAACAGCTTCTCCGATACAAAGGCGGGACCTTGGCCAATAAGATAAATATCTGCCAATCGTTCTTTGTTGCCGCGAAATTTTAAAACGCATGGCGGCAGATCGGAAAAATCAACGCCGCGCATCAATCGGCTCGCCGCCCTGGGCAGTCGTTTTATCTCAGGCTGATTTTCCCATAGAAACTCTGGCTTAGAGTATTCATAATTAGTCCAAATCGAGTAAAATCTTTCTCTGCCGCCTTCAACGAAGGTAGATTTGGGAAATGTTACATCTCCACCGGGCGGCAGCGATTTAATCATTTCCTGGATAGTTTTTTTCACAATCATCTCACGAACAAATTCAGCCAGTTTGCAGATATATTCTAGTTGGCGGGCGCGCCCCGTCCGCCCCTGAATTCATGCGCGCGCGTTTTCGTCTAGACCACACTAAAACGCGCGAATGTCGCTCAACCACCCTTAGCAGACGGCAAGATCGGCTGTTCGGGGGCCGGGCCGAGGCGGACGCCGGCGGAGGCGGCGGGCGGACAATGCGCCGACGATATGCACCCGCTAAGCTAAGGGGATGATGCCTGATTTCGCCGACGGCCTGCGCAACGTCGGCCGCATGGCTGCGCCCTGGGTTCCCGGCGAAGCCGATGGCGGGGCGGCGCGCTGGACCGCCATCGTTCATAGGGCAAGACCGCCGCGCCGCCTCCCCGCCGATGGAGGCCTTAGCCCATGCCGAACGCCGAGGCCGCTTAAGCGGCCCGACCTTTGCGCCCGCGCACAAACACCCGATCGGTGGCCATGAACCGCTCCAACATACGAGTGGCGAGCTTGGCCGGCTCGCCCGGCTTGCCTCCCGTCAGCGTGGCCAGCATCTGGGCATAGGCCACCAGGTCGCGATGGACGCTGGCCGGGAGGTCCAGCGTCACCTTCACCGGCGTGTCGTCCTCCAGCGCGCCCAGCTTCAGCTTGCCGCTCATGGCGTCTTCCTTTCATCGACATAGGGTTCGAGCACGAGATCACGGGTCAGGAGCACCCGCAGCGGCGCGCCAGGCCGGATGGTCAGGGCGGGAGCCAGATCCAGCGAGCGGCCCACGACCTGTCGCCCCGCGCTGCTGGCGGTGTCGGCGCCGGCGCGGCGCAGGGCGCGCGCAAGATCGGATTCCTCGCTTGATGATCCGACCTCGGTCCCTATCGCAAGCAGGGTTGAAAGTCCGGCCGCGGCCAGGATCTGGCGGCCATGACGATCGACGCCGTCCTGCAGGCCGGCCATGCCCTGCTCGTCCGCGCCCGGCAGCTTGTCCAGCACGATCGAGCGGCCCGACGGCAGGATCAGCCGCGTCCAGGTGACGGCCAGTCGGCTTTGGCCGGCCTTCGCGCCGGCCTCGTACTCCCCGATCATTCGGGCGCCGGCCGGGATCAGCCGCACGCCGCCGCCCAGGCTGTCGAAGACGTCCTGGGTCACCTGGGCGATGGCCAGGCCCGAGACGTCCGAGCGCAGGCCCGTGACCAGGGCGGCGGGAATGACCGCGCCGGCCTGGAGGATGTAGGGCGAGGCCGGCGGCTGCAGGCGTTCGACGCTGGTGATGCGCACGTCCGATGCTGGCCCGCTCCCCCCTGCCCGCTCGGCGTTCGCGGCGACATCCACCGCCGCGCTGGCCGCGCGGACGGCGGCGGTCGCGAAGAGGCCGCTGGCGATCGCCGCCTGGCGGGCCTCGCGCCGCGCCTGCGCCGCCGGGTCGGGCGCGGCAACCATGGCCGTGGGGGCCGCCCCCGCCGGCGCCGTCGGCGAAGCGGCGATGGGCGCCTGCACCTCGCGATCCCGTTGCGCCGCCAGGATCGGACGGCCAAGATCGCCCGGCAGCGGGGGCCCCAGGACCGGGACGCCGGCCTCGCCTTCGTAGCCGCGCGGCAAGGCGCTGACCGCTTCGGGCGGCTGGGACGGGGTGACGGCTTGTTCGACCGGCGCGGCCCTGCGCCGCTCCATCAACGACCAGCCCAGCGCACCGGCCACGCCCAGGGCCAGCACGGCGCCGACCACCGCCAGCGCCTTACGCGAGACCCGGGCGACCGGCCCAGGCGACGTCGACAGGCGAAGGGTCTTGGCGATCTTGGTTTCGGCCTCGTCGCGATCCTGGCTCATGGCGCGGCTTCCTGGGTGACATATTGGGGGGCCGGCAGGCGGATCAGACGCACGGCGCGAGCGCGGCGCTTGGCTCCCAGGCGCAGCTCGGCGAGGTCGAACAACCGCTCGGTGACCAGGCGTTCGTCCTCGACGCGGTAGTTGATCAGCTCGGCGGTCTTGCCGTCGGGACCGATCCGGTAGAGCGGCGGCAGGTCCGATAGCGACAGGCCTGGCCCGAACTCGAGATAGACGCTCTGCCCATCGTCGAAGACCCGGACCGGACGCCAGCGCGGATGGTCGCCTTCGATCCGATAGCCCAGATTAATCCGCCGCGGCGCGGCCTTGGCGAGGCTGGCCGGCGAAGCCGCGTTGACCGGCTCGATGCTCGGAGCGGGCAAGGCCGCGGACGGGTAGGTCCAGGCCACCTGCGAGAGCCACGTCCGAGCCGAGGCGCGCAGCTCCAGGTGATAGGTGCGCCGGTCGGTATTGATGATCAGGTTGGTGGCCAGCCCTATCGCCGTCGGCTTGATCATCACGTGGACGCGGCGCGTCGCGCCCTGGCCGCTCACCGTATCGCCGATGATCCAGCGGACGGTGTCGCCGGCCGCGATCGGCCCAGCCCCGACCAGGGCCTCACCAGGCTCCAGGACGATGTCGGTTATCCGGCCCGGCGTGGCGATGACCGGATAGACGGCCTCGTCGGCATAGGCGAAGCGCTTGGCGCCGGCCGGGACCTGGAGGCCGCCCGCCTCCGCGGCCAGGCCGAGATTGGGGACGAGCGCGATCGTCGCCAGCAGAGCCTGGGCGCGGGTCATGCCCCGTACTCCTTGGACCAGGAGATGGCGGAGATGTAGACGCCCAGCGGATTGGCCCGCAGGGCCTCGGCGGTGCGCGGCGGCTTGATCGCCAGGGTGAGGATCCCGGTCCAGCGCTCGGTGGCGGCCAGCTGGCCGTCGGCGTAGCGCTTCTCGATCCAGGCGACCTGGAAGCTGCCGGGCGTGGCGCGCACCACGCTGGTGACGGTCACGGTGACCTGGGCCTTGCCGATCTGGGCGAACGGGTCGCTTCGGCGGGCGTAGTCGGACAGCGCAGCAGCCCCCGAGGCGTCGGTGAAGTCGTAGGCCCGTAGCCAGGCCTGACGCATGACCACCGGGTCGGCCGAGATGGCGCGCACATCGGCGACGAAACGCGCCAAGGTCCAGGCGATCATCGGGTCGGTTGGCCGCGCGCCCTGCACGGCCGGAGCGGCCACGCGCGGCTCGCCCTGGCGATCGACCTCCACCACCCAGGGCGTGACCGAACCGCGCGTCGCCAGCCAGGCCAGGCTTCCACAGAGCACCGTGTTGGCCGCCAGCAGGCCCAGGGCGGCCAGGCGCCAGTTGGCGGCTTGAACGCGGGCCGAGCCGATGCGCTCGTCCCAGGCCTGGCCGGCCCGCTGGTAGGGTGTTTCCGGCGCAGGGGTCGCGCCATAGCGCGCCGCGCCCTTGAACGGGTTCATCTACTCCTCCTTCAGGCTGGGGGCGGCGTCGCCGCCGGAGTGGCCGCCGCCATCGGCGGCGTGGGCGGCGATCTCCGCGCCGCGCACCAGGGCGTTGCGATCGGCCAGGTCCCGGGCCCAGGCCGGAGCCACAGGAGCGCCCGAGCCGCCCTCCCCGCCACCGCCGTCGTCGTCGCTGGCCTTGGGCGGCGGCATCGCAAAGCCCGCCCTGCCGCCACCGCTATTGTCGCCGGGCGTAGGCGGACCGGGCGGACCCGAGGGCCCGCCACCGGAGGGCGGCGCAGGCCCGCCGCTTGGAGGCGGCAAACGACCGCCGCCAGCGCCAGCGGCCCCGGCAGCGCCGCCGCCCATGCCGCCAAAGCTCACGCCCGAGGCCGCGCCGGCCGCCATCTGGGCCGCGCCGGCCGCGGCCATGGCCATGCCGCCGACGACCATGCCCGTGCCGACGGCCGCGCCCACGCCTAACTGCGGCGCGCCGGAGACCAGACCCGAGGCGATCCCGGGACCGAAGATCGACAGGCCCAGCATGGTGAGCGCCGCCAGGGCCATGGCCAGGACCTCTTCCAGGGTCGGCTGGCCGGAGGCGGCGCTGGTGAACTGAGAGAAAAGGGTCGAGCCGATGCCCACGATCACCGCCAGCACCATGACCTTGACGCCCGAGGCCATGACATTGCCCAGGACCTTCTCGGCCAGAAAGGCGGTGCGTCCGAAAAGGCCGAACGGCACGAGCACGAAGCCGCACAGGCTGACGAGCTTGAACTCGATCAAGACCACGAAGATCTGCACGGCGATGATGAAGAACGAGACGATCACCAGGATCGCCACGATCAGAAGGATCAGGATCTGGACGATGTTCTCGAAAAAGCCGGGGAAGCCGCCCAGGTCGCTGGCCGCCTGCAGGATGGGCTTGCAGGCCTCGACGCCCAGGGCCGCCAGTTTGCCCGGCCGCAGGAAGTCCTCGGCCGAGGTCCCCACCCCGCCCGCCTTCAGGCCAAGGCCCGAAAAGCTCTTCAGCACGATCCCCGTCAAGGTGTGGAAGTTGCCGATCAGGAAGGCGAAGAAGCCGACATAGAGCGTCTTCTTGACGAGGCGAGCGATGATGTCCTCGCCATGCGCCCAGGCCCAGAACAGAGCCGCCAGGGTGACGTCGATGGCCACCAGGGTCGTGGAGAGAAACGCCACCTCCCCGCCCAGCAGCCCAAAGCCGCTGTCGATGTAGCGACCATAGACGTCGAAGAAGCGGTCGATGACGCCGGTGTCGTTCAAGGCCGCGCCTCCCCAAAAAAGCGGGCGCGGGCGTCCGCCCACGCCGCCCGACAGGCCGGATCGCCGGCGGCGGCCTCGCCAAGGTCGCGGCAGCGCGCCAGGGCCGCGTCGCCTTGGACCCGCTCGACGGCGGCCGGCGCGGCGACCGGCGCTGGGCGGCCATGGAGGGTGACGACCACGGCGCCGATCAGGATCCAGGCGCCCGCCGAAAGAGCGATCGCCCACCTCATTGCGAGCCCGTCCCCATGAACCTGGCAAAGCGCGCCTTGGCGTCGGCGCGCGCGGCGGCTTGCCCCGCGGCCTCCAGCGCCTGGGCCCGGCCTTGAGCGGCTGACAGCGCGATCAGGTCGGCGAGCATCTGCGACTGCAGGGCCAGCAGCTGGTTTCCGGCCTGGGCGGCCTGCAGCCCGCCGACCGCGCCTTGGCTGGCCCCGACCAGGGCGGTGAGTTGGTCGCGGCTGGCGCGTAGCCCCTCGACGACGCCGGCCTGGAGCTTCAGGGCGTCCTGGAACCCGGCCATGGCCGTGGTCCAGCGTGCGTCGGCGCGGGCCGTCAGGGCCGCATCGGTGGCTGACAGCGAGGCGGCGCCATAGTTGGCGGTGAAGGCCTGCTGGATCGATGCGACGTCGTAGGCCAGGGCCTGGGCCTGCCCCAAAAGCTCACGGGTCCGGTCGACCTGGGCCTGCAGGGTCGCCAGAGTCGAGTACGGCAGGCTGGCCAGGGTCTTGGCCTGACCCAGCAGCATCTGGGCCTGGTTCTGCAGCGAGCTGATCTGGTTGTTGATGGTCTGCAGGGCGCGGGCGGCCTGCAGGACGTTCTGGGCGTAGTTGGTCGGATCGAAGACGACGATCCGCGCCTGCGCCGGCAGCGGCGCCAACGCCAGGCCGCAGGCCGCAGGCGCGGCCAGGAGCGCCGCCGCCAGGCGGCGTCGGGAAAGGATCATGACAGGCTCTCCGGTGAGGAAGGGGAAGCGCCCGCCGCCCCCGAAGTCAGAAGATCCGCCGCCCAAGGCAGGCCGCGCAGCCGCAGCCAGGCGGCGGCGAACCCCTCACGCCCGGCGGCCTCCAGCACCGCGCCGATCGCGGTCTGGTCGGCCTTGGACGAGGCGGCGCAAAAGGCCAGGGCCACCGGTCCAAGGCCAAGGTCGAAGAGACGATCGCCGGCCCGCGATTGCAGGTAGTAGTCGCGGGTGGGCGTGGCCCGGGCGAGGATCTCGATCTGGCGGTCGTTGAGCCCGAACCGGCCATAGGCGGCCGCCCCCTGCGGCTCCAGGGCGCGAGGATTGGGCAGGAAGATGCGGGTCGGGCAGCTCTCGATGATCGAAGCGGCGATGGGGCTCTCGACCACGTCGGCCAGCGACTGGGTGGCGAAGACCACCGAGGCGTTCTTCTTCCGCAGGGTCTTGAGCCATTCGCGCAACTGCGCGCCGAAGGCCGGGTCGTCGAGCGCCAGCCAGCCCTCGTCGATCAGGATCAGGGTGGGCCGGCCATCGAGCCGCCGGCCGATCCGATGGAAGAGGTAGGCCAGGACAGCTGGGGCGGCGGCGCTACGCGCCAGGCCCTCGGTCTCGAACACCTGGACGTCGGCGCCGCCCAGGCTCTCGCCGGCCCCGTCGAGCAGCCTCCCGAACGGACCGCCCAGAACAAAGGGAGCCAGCGCCGCCTTCAGGGCCTGGCTGGCCAGCAGCGCCACCAGGCCCGTCAGGGTGCGCTCGGTCGCCGGCGCGCTGGCCAGGCTCCCCAGCGCCGCCCACAGGTGGTCGCGGACGGCCGGCGTGATCTCCACACCCTCACGGCCCAGCACGGCGGCCAGCCAGCCGGCCGCCCAGGCCCGCTCGTCGACCTCGTCGATCCGGGCCAGCGGCTGGAGCGCGACCACCCCGCCCTCCCCCGACAGATCGTGGAAGTCGCCGCCCATGCCCAGCGCGGCGGCCCGGCTGGAGGCGCCGAAGTCGAAGGCGAAGACCTGGGCGCCGGCATAGCGGCGAAACTGCAGCGCCAGCAGCGCCAGCAGCACGCTCTTGCCCGCGCCCGTGGGTCCCACCACCAGGGTGTGGCCGACGTCGCCGACATGCAGGCTCAGACGAAAGGGCGTGGAGCCGGCGGTGCGCGCCAGGACCAGGGGCGGCCCGTCCAGATGGGCGTTACGCTCGGGCCCGGCCCAGACCGCCGACATCGGGGCGATATGGGCCAGGTTCAGGGTCGACAGCGGCGGCTGGCGGACGTTGGCGTAAGCGTGACCGGGAATGGTCCCGAGCCACGCCTCCACCGCGTTGACGCTCTCGCGGATGACGGTGAAGTCGCGCCCCTGGATGACCTTCTCGACCAAGGCCAGCTTGCTGTCGGCGACCTTTGGGTCTTCGTCCCAGACCACCAGGCTGACGGTGGCGTAGGCATAGGCCACCGCGTCGCCGCCCAGGTCCTGAAGGGCCAGGTCGGCTTCCAGCGCCTTGTTGGCCGCGTCGTTGTCGACCAGGGGCGACGGCTCCTGGGTCAACGCCTCGCGCAGGAGGACGAGGACGGACTTGCGCTTGGCGAACCACTGGCGACGGATCTTGCCCAGCAGGCCGACCGCGTCGGTCTTGTCCAGGCACAGCGCCCGTACGCACCAGCGATAGGCCAGGCCCAGCCGGTTGAGGTCGTCCAGCAGACCCGGTGTCGTGGACGGCGGGAACCCCGTCAGGGTCAGGACGCGTAGGTGAGCGCGCCCAAGCCTCGGCTCCAGCCCGCCGGCCAGCGGCTCGGTGGCCAGCAGGGCGTCCAGGTGCATCGGGGTCTGCGGCACAGCCACGCGTTGACGCGCCGTAGAGACCGCGCCATGCAGGAAGCTCAAGGTCTGGCCGTCATCGAGCCAGGCCACCTTTTGCATCAGCCCGTCGAGCAAGGCCACGAGACGGTCGGAGCGGTCGATGAAGCCGGCCAGCTCGGCGCGCCAGTCCAGCCGGCCGCCCGCCCGGCCCTCGACGAAGACCCCCTCGATGCGGCCGCGCCGATCGGCTGGCGGCAGGTAGGTCAGGGTCAGAAAATAGCGGCTCTCGAAGTGCTCGCCGCGCTCGATGAAGGCCGCCTTGCGCTCGGCCTCGACGAGGGCCGAGACCGGATCGGGAAAGACGCTGAGCGGATAGGCGCCGACCGGATCGCGGCGAGCCTCGACGAACAGCGCCCATCCCGAGCCCAGGCGGCGCAGCGCCCCGTTCATGCGCGCGGCGACGGCGGCGACCTCGGCATCGGTGGCCGAGTCCAGGTCCGGGCCACGATACTCGGCGGTGCGTTGGAAGCTGCCGTCCTTGTTGAGCACCACGCCCGGCGCGACCAGGGCCGCCCAGGGCAGGAAGTCGGAGAGGCGGGCGCGATGGCGGCGGTATTCGCGAAGGTCGAGCATGGCTCAGACCTCCAGGTGCGCGGGCAGACGGACGTGCCGGGCGCCGACGTCGAAGAT
The DNA here is from genome assembly GCF_003722335.1 of Caulobacter flavus. Classification (GTDB taxonomy): domain Bacteria; phylum Pseudomonadota; class Alphaproteobacteria; order Caulobacterales; family Caulobacteraceae; genus Caulobacter; species Caulobacter flavus. The sequence goes on along the minus strand of NZ_CP026100.1, from coordinate 3,343,920 downwards.
CTGGGGGTCGCGGCGGGCGGCCCAGACGGCCAGGCCATGGCCCACCAACCAGACCAGAAGGCCTACCACCCAAAGCCGCAAGCCCACGCCCAGGGCCGCGGCCAAGGTGCCGTTGACCAGGGCGATCGCGCGCGGGGCGCCGGCCAGCAGCATCGGTTCGGCCAGGGCCCGGTGGACGGGCGCGGGCAGCCCCGTCGCGCGAACGCCGGCCATCAGACCAGCGCTCCGCCGCCGAAGCTGAAGAACGACAGGAAAAACGAGCTGGCCGCAAACGCGATCGAAAGACCGAAGACGATCTGGATCAGCTTGCGCGAGCCGCCGGAGGTCTCGCCGAACGCCAGGGTCAGGCCGGTTATGATGATGATGATCACCGCGATGATCTTGGCGACGGGGCCTTCGATGGACTCCAGGATCCGCTGAAGCGGCTCTTCCCAGGGCATGGAGGAGCCGGCGGCCCTGGCCGAGGTGGCGGCCACGAGGGCGGCGATGGCGACGGGGCCGGCGGCCCCGATGTGGCCCAGGGGATCGAGCATGAAACCCGACGACGGACGTGCGCGCAGGCGCGAGGGTTCTCGCGTGGACATCTTCAACAACTCCAGGGATTTAGGGGCGAAATCTCAGGCGGGGCTGAGCAGGTAGGCGCCGTCGGGGCCAAGGCCCTCCAAGCGCGCAAGGTCCGCCAGGCGGCGCTGTCGGCCCCGCCCCTGCAGGACCGCGATAAGGTCGATCGTCTGCGCGATCAGGCCGCGCGGCACGACGACCACCGCTTCCTGGATCAGTTGCTCCAAGCGCAGAAGCGCGCCCAGGGCCGAGCCGGCGTGCAAGGTCCCCACCCCGCCCGGATGGCCCGTGCCCCAGGCCTTGATCAGGTCCAGAGCCTCGGGCCCGCGCACCTCACCGATGATGATCCGGTCGGGCCGCAGCCGCAGGGACGAGCGCACCAGATCCGAAAGGCTGGCCACCCCTTCTCGGGTGCGCAGCGCCACCTGGTTGTCGGCCGCGCACCGCAGCTCCCGCAGGTCCTCGGCGATGATCACCCGGTCGCCCGAGCGCGCGACCTCGGCCAGGAGCGCATTGACCAGGGTGGTCTTGCCGCTGGAGGTGGCTCCCACGACCAGGATGTTGGCGCGGATGGCCACGGCGTCTCGCAGCACCCTGCCCTGATCCTCGCTCATCACCCCAGCGCGAACATAGTCGTCCAGGGAAAACACCAGGCTGGCGGGCTTGCGGATGGAGAAGGTCGGGGCGGCCACGATCGGCGGCAACAGACCCTCGATGCGCTCGCCGGTCCCCGGCAACTCGGCCGACAGCCGCGGCCGGCCGGCGTGGATCTCAGCGTCGACGTGGTGGGCCACCAGCCGCAGGATCCGCTCGGCGTCGGCTGCGCCCACCGACAGCTCCGCATCGACCAGCCCGACATCGAAGCGGTCGATCCACACCCGGCCGTCGGGATTGAGCATGACCTCGGCCACGCCCGGATCTTCCAGCCGCGCCAGGAGCAAGGGCCCCAGCGCCGTGCGCAGCATCTGGCGGCTGCGCTCGCGTCCAAGATCGGTTTCGGAAAGGTCCACGGCGGGTCCCCGTTGCTGACGGGGATGAGTAAGAAGACCCAGGTGCGGCCGATCTCAACAGCCAAATCGGCCCGTCGCATCCTGGCGTACAAAGACAGGGAAACGGCAGGTTCGCGCCACTGCGCACTTGGGATTGCAGGCGACAAGCACAGTTGTGCCTACCCAGATCAATTCGTGGGCCAAAAGCTTGAAGCGCGTTGTTGTCGTGGCGGCCTTCCGCCGCCTAAGTGGTTTTACGGCCTCGGGATGGCGCCGTCAGTCCACGTCGGCTCGCCTTCAGAGCGGCGGCGATGACAAGGTCGCGACCGGCATCATGCGCCGTGGAAAGATGCGCTGGTTTAGGCTGCAGCCACCGCGTAGCGACCGCGAGCGCCGGTCGAGCGGCCAGGCTCTTGGGCGATCTCGTCCGCGCCCGCCCGTATAACAAATGCTAAATATATGAAATAAAAGCACTTCTGTCGCCAACTCGCCTTAGGAACTTGCCGCCCGATCCACCGTTTCGCCAACCTCACAGGAAGGTGGTCAAGGTGAACCAGATGGCTCGCATGGTTCGATTTTCCATACGGCGCGAACAAGAGGGCTGGCGTTGGGAAACCTATGACGACCGTGGCGCGCGCCGGACCGGGGGCGTCGTCGCCACCAAGGCGATCGCCGCAGCGCTGGTCATTCGTGACACGTGCGCGGCCCAGGCGCCGTCAACGGCGGCGGACACGACCGTCGAGGCCGAAGCCGCCTGACCATGCGCGTCCTGGAAACCTCCACCTATCGGGGCCCGCACCTCTACAGCCGTCGGCCGATGATCCGTATCCAGCTGGATCTTCAAGCCCTGGAAGACTGGCCAACCCAGCGCCTGCCGGGCTTCACCGATCATCTCCTGGCGGCATTGCCAGGCCTCCAGGCTCATGGATGCTGTTTCAAGACGCCGGGCGGCTTTGTGCGACGATTGCGCGAGGGCACCTGGCTTGGCCATGTCATCGAGCACGTCGCCCTGGAACTGCAATGCATGGCCGGCGAGCGAACTGGACGGGGCAAGACACGGTCGGTCAAGGACCGCCCAGGCGTGTACAACATCCTCTACGTCTACGAAGGAGAACGGTTGGGGCGCGCGGCGGGTCGAGCGGCCGTTGCACTGGTCGACAGCCTCCTGCCTCGACGCCTGCAAGGCGTCGAGGGCCTGGAGCTGGTCGCGCCCGCCCTCGCTGGCATGGTCGAGAAGCCGTTCGACTTGAACGGCTCGATCACCGCTCTACGCGACATCGCCGCCGGCGAGCGCCTGGGCCCGACCACCCGGTCCCTGGTGCAGGAAGCGCGGCGTCGCGGCATTCCAGCTATCCGCCTCGACGAGCACAGCCTGGTCCAGCTGGGCCATGGAGCCCGCCGCAAGCTCATCCGCGCCAGCATAACGAGCCAGACCTCGCAGATCGCCGTGCAGACCGCTGGCGACAAGGGCCAGACGAAAGCGGTCCTGAGCGCGGTCGGTGCGCCCGCGCCCCGGGGCGCGGTCGTGCGAACGGCCGACCAAGCCGTGGCCGAGGCCGCTCGCATCCGGGGGCCGGTGGTGGTCAAACCGCTCGATGGCAATCACGGACGAGGCGTGAGCGTCGGGCTCAAGACCGAAGAGCAGGTGCGCTGGGGCTTCGACCAGGCGATCCGTCATAGCCGACGCGTCGTCGTCGAAGAGCAGTATCACGGTCGCGATTACCGCATCCTGGTGATCGGCGGCGAGGTCGTGGCTGTCGCCGAACGCGTTCCGGCGCAGGTGGTCGGGGACGGATCTTCGACGGTTCAGGACCTCATAGATCGGGTCAATGCCGATCCGCGCCGGGGCATAGGCCACGAGCAGGTCATGACCCGCATCCAGGTCGACGAGCATGTCCGGGAGAGACTGGAACGGGCGGGCCTGACTGTCGACTCTCGCCCGCCTTCCGGTCAGATCGTGCAGCTACGCGCCACCGCCAACCTGTCGACCGGCGGCACGGCGATCGACCGCACCGACGAGATCCATCCCGACAACGCCAGCATCGCCCGGCGGGCGGCGCTCACGGTGGGATTGGATGTGGCCGGGATAGACTTTGTGGCGCCCGACATCACGCGCTCGGTGCGCGAAACCGGCGGCGGCATCGTGGAGGTCAACGCCGCCCCGGGCTTTCGAATGCATCTGGAACCGTCCGAGGGGCGGCCGCGCGACGTCGCCCGGGCTGTGATCGCCAACCTTTACCCTCCCGGGGCGCGCAGTCGGATCCCCATCATCGCCGTCACAGGCACCAACGGCAAATCGACCGTCGGCCGAATGATCGCGGGCATTTTCGCCGAGCAGGGCCAGACAGTCGGCCTGACCAGCACCAGCGGGATCTATATCGGCGACGAGAAGGTGCTGGCCGCCGACGCCAGCGGGCCCAAGAGCGCTCGCATGGTGCTGCGCGATCCCACGGTCGAGGTGGCCGTCCTGGAGACCGCGCGTGGCGGCATGTTGCGCGAGGGCCTGGGTTTCGACAGATGCGACGTGGGTCTCGTGCTGAATGTCTCTGCCGACCATCTGGGTCTGGGCGGCGTGGAAACCATCGAGGATCTTGCCAAGGTCAAGTCGATCGTCGCCGAGGCGGTCGGGCGCCGCGGCGTCAGCGTATTGAACGGCGATGATCCGCTGACCTTGCGAATGGCGAGGCACGCCGGGGGCCGGATATGCTACTTCACGCTGGAAGGCGGGCCGGAAATGTCGCCCTTCCTGCAAAAGCACCTGGCTCAGGGCGGTTTGCTGGTCGCGCGCGAACCCTCGGTTCATGGCGGCGATCTGGTGATCCACGACGGTGGGCGTCGCTCGGTGGTGATGCGCGCTTGCGATATTCCCGCGACCCTGGGCGGCCTGGCCGAATTCAACGTCGCCAACGCCCTGGCTGCGATCGCGGCCGCTCATGCGCAAGGCGTCCCGCACGAGATCCTGGCGCGGGCGCTGGGGCGTTTCTCGTCGAGTCACGCCCAGAACCCCGGCCGCTTCAACGTTCATGACGACCATGGCTTCCGGGTGATCGTCGACTACGCGCACAACCCCGCCGCCTTGCGCGCGATGGGAGCGCTGGTCGCGCGCTTGAGGCCGCAGGCGGGCCGGGTGATCGGTGTCGTCAGCATCCCCGGCGACCGGCGCGACGCCGACATTCTCGAGATGGGCCAGATCGCCGCGGGCCTGTTCGACGAGCTGGTGTTTCGTGAACGGCCCGACGGCCGGGGCCGCCCGCCCGGCACGGTGGTGTCGCTGCTGACCAACGGCGCCTTGGCCGCGGGATTCCCGGCCGCGCGCCTGCACCGGATCCTCAGCGAAACCCAAGCTGTGGACGCGGCCCTGAAGATGGCCCGGCCGGGCGACCTTGTCTTGCTGTTCCCGACCGGCGTCGACGCCGTCTGGGACCAGGTGCGCAGATTTGAACCGCCTTCGCATCCGCCGGCGGACTGGGAAGCCGCCACGCACGACGAGGGGGTCGCTGGTGTCGCCTGACCAAAGACCTTGGGCCATCATCGTGCACGGCGGGGCCAAGACGATAGCCCCGCACCAGGAAGAAACTCACCGCGATGGCTGCCTTCAGGCGGTCGCGGTCGGACAGGCCATTCTCGAGGCGGGCGGCGCTGCGATCGACGCGGTCGAGGCCGCGATACGCGTGCTGGAGGACGGCCCGACCTTCAATGCCGGCTATGGCGCGGTGAGGAACGCCGACGGCGACGTCGAGTGCGACGCGGCGATCATGGATGGTCGCGACCTCTCCGTGGGCGCTGTGGCGGCGGTGCGCATCCTGCGCCACCCGATTTCGGTCGCCGCGGCCATGCTGCCGGAGATGCCCGTGCTGCTCGTCGCCGAGGGCGCCGAACGCTTCGCTCGCGAGCGATGCGCCGAACTCTGCGGTCCGGGCGAGCTGGCGGTCGAGCGTCCCGACGATCCCGGCTGCGACACGGTAGGCTGCGTGGCGTTCGACGAGCGGGGCGATCTGGCGGCCGGGACCTCCACCGGCGGGCTCCGCGGCGCCCGCGCGGGCCGCGTCGGCGACTCTCCCCTGCCCGGCTGCGGACTCTACGCCGACAACCAGGTCGGCGCCGTATCGCTATCGGGCGACGGCGAGAGCCTGATCCGCGCCACACTCGCCTCGCGCCTCATGCGCGGCCTAGAGCAGATGGAACCGGACCAAGCCATGGCCGACGCCCTGGTCCATCTGGCGCGGATCGGCGGCGAAGCCGGCCTGATCGCCATCGACGCCGAAGGCCGCATCGGCTGGGGGCACAGCAGCCCCCAGTTCGCCGTCGCCCATGCCCGCCGCGGCCATCCGGCCGCAGCCTTCATACAGCGCTCTGACGACGGGCCAGGAGCATTTGAATGAGCAAAGAGCCGGCACGACACGGGCCTCTGATCATCATCGGCGGCCACGAGGACAAGGAAGGCGACAAGATCATCCTCAAGGCCGTGGCCGAGCGGGTGAACGGCGGGCGGCTGGTGCTGGCCACCATCGCCTCGCGAGAACCCGAGGGCTATTTGGACTCGTATCGCAAAGCGTTCGCGCCTTTGGGTGTGACCGATCTCGTCGAACTCTATGTCGAGGATCGCGCCGAGACCCACGACGAAGCCAAGCTGGCGGTGCTCGACGGCGCGGCGGGCGTGTTCTTCTCGGGCGGTGATCAGCTGCGCATCAGCAGCCAGATCGGCGACACGCCGATCGAAGCGCGCATCCGGGAGATCTGGCGCGCCGGCGGCCTTCTGGCGGGCACCTCGGCGGGCGCCTCGGTGATGAGCGACACCATGATGGTCCGCGGCCCCAGCGACGAAACTCACCGCATCGGCGACCTGGACCTCGCCCCGGGACTGGGCTTGGTGCGGGACATGATCATCGACCAGCATTTCGCCGAGCGGGGCCGCATCGGGCGCCTGCTGGGCGCGGTGGCCCAGAGCCCGCGCGTGCTCGGCGTGGGCGTCGATGAGGACACGGCCGTCGTCGTGGAGGGCGACGCCTTCACGGTGATCGGCAGCGGAGCGGTCTATGTCATCGACGCCGAAAGCGTCACCGCTTCCAACATCACCGAGGCCCGGACAAACGACACCCTGTCGATGTTCGACGTACGGATGCACGTCCTCGCCAGCGGGGACGGCCTGGACCTCACGACGCGACGACCGACGGGCCCTTCGGTCAGCCGGGCCGGGTGATCACCGCCCCGACCGCGGCGATGCGCTCGACATCGACATAGGCCTCGCGTCGCAATTCGCCGGAAAAGATGTCCGGATCCAATTCGCGGTAGCGCAGGTCCAGGCCGGCGGCGTCGACAGCCGCCGCCAGGGCGTGCTGAAAGGCGTCCACGCCGCCATCGAGGATGGCGCTGCCGGTATAGAGGATGAACCGCCCGCCAGGCGCCAAGCGGTGCATGCCGGCGATCGCCCAATCCAGCGACAGCCGCGCGCCGTGCATGTCGCCGCCGTCCTTGTAGGTCCGTCCCGATGCACCGGCGACATAAGGCGGATTGGCAAGGATCAGGTCCAGCGCTTGCGGCGCGTGGTCAAGCCCGGCCGCCTCATGCACCGCCGCCTCGACGCCCGCGTGGGCTGCATTGATCCTGGCCAGGGCCAGCGCCTTGGGGTTCACGTCGGACAGATGCACCTTCGCGCCAGGAGCATAACGCTGGGCCACCAGCCCGCCCACGCCCGCGCCGGCGCCCACGTCCAGCAGGGTCTCAACCTTCGCGCTCGTCGACAGTTCAGCGGCGATGAGATCGGCGAAGCGATAGCTGTCGGGTCCCAGAAAGACCGCGTCGGACGCGGTCGCTGGGAAGGCCGAATGCAGGAACAGCCGCCCGTGGACTCGCGAAACCCTCACTGCGCTGCGCCAGCCTTCGGGCCCTTCCAGCAGAACGCCGCTTCGTTTCAGGGCGTCCTGCATGACCGGCTCGAGATCGGCCAGGTCAAACGGGCGACTCCAGCCGAAGACGTCGCGCAGGCTCGCTGGTCCTGACATCGGCCGCTGGGCCATACGACGGCAGGTGGACGGCGTTGGAACGACGAAGTCGTAGGCCCTAGCGTCAAGCATTTGCAGCAGTTCGGCGAGCGCGTCGGCGTTCATGGCCTTCCCCGTGTTGGCTCCGGCTAACGAACGATCTGGTTGGGCGTTCCGGGCGCCGTGCACGGCCCGTCCGCAAGGACAGGCATGCCAAAGGATGCGGGGTGAACGCTGGGTGCAGGCTCGCGCCAGGCCGACCCGCAAACCTGAATTGCCGCCCTTGAGAAGCAAAAGTTGCTCTACGGAACAAGCCAAGGAGCAGCCGGTTGAGACGAGCTAGTTCCTTTGGGAAATCAGGCCCATGCGCGAAACCGACAAAGCCCAACTTCACCTCGCGCGCGAGGCGTCATGCCGCTGATCCTGCTCGCCCGCTGGCTTTTCTCGCTACTGTCCCTGGCGATCCTGGCGGCGGCCAGCTACCTGCTGTGGTCCTGGTGGAATGGCGCCGTCGTCATCGACGCTCAGGGCCTGGCCCACCGGCTGCGTGAGCCTTGGCGGCTTTGGACCGGGCTTGGCCTGCTCGCCTGGTCGCTCCTGGGGCGCTGGCCGACGACCTGGATCCTTACCAAGCCCGACACCGAACGCACGCGCCCCGTGCGGGAACGATCCCATATGATCCAGAGCCCGACCGGTTCGCGTCTGTATGTGGAAGTTCACGGCCCGACCGACGCGCCGCCCGTGATCCTCACCCACGGCTGGGGATTGGACAGCACCATCTGGTTTGTCCTGCGCCGCCATCTTGAGAGACGCTTCAAAGTCATCGTCTGGGACCTGCCCGGCCTTGGCCGCTCGCGTGCGGCGAGCGGCCAAGCGGTCGATCTTTCCCATTTCGCCAGAGATCTCCAAGCCGTGCTGGCTCTGGCTGACGGCCGGCCTGCGGTGCTGGTCGGTCACAGCATCGGCGGCATGACCATCCAGACGCTGGCGCGTGACTGGTCCGAGCTCTCGGACACGGTCGCCGGCGTGGTGCTGGTCAACACCACCTACACCAACCCGCTTCGCACCATGGCCCTCGGCAGCCTGGCCCAGGCCCTGCGCCTGCCGCTTCTGGAGCCTATGCTGCGACTGACGATCTGGCTGCAGCCGCTGGCCTGGCTATCGGCCTGGCAGAGCTATCTCAGCGGTGCGGCCCACATGGCCAACCGGATCGGCTTTTCCCGGCATGTCACCCGCAGCCAGCTGGAGCACACCACCCTGCTGGCCACCCGCAACTCGCCAGCGGCCTCTGCGCGCGGCAACCTTGCCATGTTCGGCTGGGACGCGGACGGCGCCTTGCAGGCCGTCGGCCGACAAACGCTGATCCTGGCCGGCGACCAGGATCTCGTCACCAAATGCGAAGCCAGCCAGGCCCTGGCCGAGGCCACGCCCGGCGCTCGACTTGAGATCGTCGCAAAGGCCAACCACATGGGCTTCCTGGAGCGCGCCGAGCGCTATACTCCGATGATCGAAGGCTTCTGCGACAGCGTCCTCTTCCCGCGGGCGAGCAGCCAGCGCGCGCCAACCCCGACCCAGGCCTGACGACGGCGCGAGACGAAAACGCAAGGGCGATCCGCAGGGCCTACGTCAATGTCAGACGTCGAGCAGCCTTGGGATCTCGGGCGCGATCTCCCGCGCCAGGAAACCAAGGACGCCGACCCGTTCGGCCAAGCGCCGTCCGGCCTCCCCGTGCAGATAGACGCCCCAGGCCGCCGCCTCGAACGGATCAGCGCCGCGCGCCAGCAGGCCGGCGATCACGCCGGCGAGCACGTCGCCAGAGCCTGAGACCCCCAGCCCCGGGCCGCCGCCCGCATAACGCGCCAGCCGCCCGTCCGGCGCGGCGATCACCGTGCGCGCGCCCTTCAGGACAACCACGCTCGAACAGCGCGCGGACGCCTGGATGGCCGCGCCGATCGGATCAGCCTCGATGTGACGCCTGTCCTTCTCCAGGAGCCTGGCCATCTCGCCCGCGTGCGGCGTCAGCACGCGCGTTTCCGAGCCCGGGCAATCGGCCGCGACCAGACCGCCGGCGTCGAGCACCAGCGGCGCGCGCACGCGCTGGCACAGATCCTTCGCCAGCGCCTCAAGGTCGGCTTCCATTCCAGGCCCGATCAGCACCGCGTCGGCCTCGCCGGCGGCCTGGACGAGCGCGTCATCGGCTTGGCCGTTCTGCGGGAGACCAAGCACGCGCGCCTCCGGCACGACCAGGCTCGTCGCGGCCATCGCTTGGGCCGGCGCGGTCATCTGCAGCTTTCCAGCGCCGGCGCGCAGGGCCGCCTCGGCCGCCAGGCGCGCGGCTCCAAGAAGTTCCACCCCGCCACCGACCACCAGCACCCTGCCCCGCGCCTCCTTGCCGCCGTCTCCGGGATGCGGGAGCCGATGGTCGCGAACCCATCCGGCGTCGATCTGGATCATCTGGCTCATCGGGCGGCGACGTTGGCGTCGGGGGCGGCGGTGACCGTCGCCTCGCCTTCAAGCGGCGCGGTGAAGTTGTAGCGCGCCAGCCGAAGACCCCCGTCCGCGCCGCAACCTGGGTCGAAGCGGTATTCCGTGACGCCGCAATTGGCGATATCGGCCTGACGGTCGATCTCCAGGATCTGCTCCTCCGTCAGGCTTTCCAGGAGATAGCGCAGGCAAAGCACCACGACCTGGTGGGCGACGATGAGAACGCGATCGCCGCCGTGGTGCAGGCTGATGGTGTCGAGCAGGCTGCGCAGGCGCAGGATGACGTCGCACCAGCTCTCCCCGCCTGGCGGGCGGTGATAGAACTTGCCCAGAAGCCGGCGAAACTCGGCCTGTTCGGGAAACTGCGCCTCTATCCCGAGCCGGGTCAGGCGGTCCAAGACGCCGAATTCCTTTTCGCGCAGGCGCTCGTCGATGCAGAACCGATGGTCGGACCGCTCCAGGCCGCCGGACGCCCTGATCGCCTGGCTCGTCTCCACCGCGCGCCGATAGGGCGAAGCCATCAGCGTCCTGGGCCGCTGGCCTGCCGGCATCGCCGCGAACCACCCTCCCAAGGCCCGGGCTTGCTCATGGCCAAGATCGCTAAGCGGCACGTCCATGTCGCGATCGGCGATGTCGATGCGGCCAAGACCGGCCGCATCGGCCGCGTCACGCGCCACATTGCCGGCGCTCTGGCCATGGCGGACGATCCAGAGGACGGCGGGCCAACGTTGTTCCATCCCCCAACAACACCTCAGTCGCGGGGCGGTTCGCCAACGGGTGGCGGGGCTCGAACGGCGAACGGCCGGCTGAGGAAGCCAGAGCCCGCCAGGCCAAAGCGCCAGGGCCGGTCGCGCGCCTTGCTGATGCCGATCCTTGGCCCGACGAGGATCTCTCCGCCCACCCGGGAAGGGAGCAGCTCGAAGGGAGCCTCGCCGATCGGCAGGCCATTGTGGGCGCCGTCCACCCCCAACGCCTGGCAGAGCCGACCAGGCCCGGCCGCCAGCCGCCGCATATCGCTCATGCCTCGCCGCTCGATCATCGCGTCGATCCCGGCCAGGGGTTCCAAAGCGCGCAACAGCACCGCGCCGCCCGGCCGGGGGACCACAGACGATGTTGAGACACCAGTGAAGGCCGTATGAGCGGTAGACGTAGGCCCGGGCCGGCGGGCCGAACATCACCGCATTGCGCGTCGTCTGGCCCGTAAAGCTGTGCGAGGCCTCATCGTCAAGGTCGTAGGCCTCGGTCTCGACGATCCGCCCGCCGACGCCCTCTACCGTGAGCATCGCTCCGATCAAGGTCCGCGCCACGATGCTCGGGGGCTGGAGGAAGTCGATCACGCGCCGTGGTCCTTGTCTCGCCCGAGGGTCTCGCCCGATGGCGAGCGGGTAAACAGCGACAGGCGCAAGGCGGCCTGGTCGGACATTCTCTGTTCACGCCGCGCTCGAGGCCTCAAGGCCCTCGGCCTGGAACCGTGGAGGAAACAGAAAGCGACCCGCACGCTGGCCGTCGCGCAGGCGTATTTCCAGAACGACAGGTTCGCCCGCATCGGCCAGGCGTTCGGCCAGGCGCCGCGCGGCGACTTCGGCGCGGGCGCCGGTGGAGAAATAGACCGGGTTTTCGCTGAGGCAGGTGCTGAGCGCCCACACCGGGCCGACAGGTTCTACGCGGATAAGACTTGGCACGGTCAAGGTTCGAGCAATGACACGACGAGGGAATGACGAGCGGCCCCTCCGGGCCGCTCGTCCGCCCCAACTCATGGGGCCCTGGCGCGGTCGAGACGACTGAGCGCGGCAAGCACCTCGCTCAGCGGAACCGGCGCGGGGGTCCCCAGGAGCCATCTCTTGGTGGGCTCTCCTTCGACCGCGCTAGCGTCGGAGGCCCAGGCCGCGAGGATCTCCCGCTTGGAGACAAGCGTCAGATCCTCGTCCTTGATCACCTCCAGCGGATGAAGGAAACCCACGGCGGGGCGCAGGCGTGGCGCTTGGCCCCTCAACACCTCGATCTGCATGGCCGCCTCCTGGCTAGGCGGCGTGACGCCGCGCCGGCCGCTCCAGGGCCAGCGTCGCGCCAGTGGTCGAAATCGGAATGTGACGCGGCTTCAGCGCATCGGGAAGCTCCAGGGCGACATCGATCGTCAAGACGCCGTGCGTGTGTCTGGCATCGCGGACAACCACATGGTCGGCCAGTTCGAAACGCCGCTCGAAGTCGCGCGGGACAAACCCCTGGTGCAGGAAGGTCCGGCCAGTCGCATCCGCCGTGCTGCGCCCGCGCACCACCATAAGGTTGGGCTGGGCGATGATCTCCAGGTCCGACGGCGCAAACCCGGCCGCGGCCAGGTGAATGCGATAGCGACCCTCGCCGACCTTTTCGATGTCATACGGAGGCCAGGCGCCGCCCGGCTCGCCGCGCAAGGCGGCCTCGACCAGATCCACCATCCGATCCACGCCGATCATCGAGCCGTAGAGCGGTGCAAAATCGAACGCGTTGCTCATTTCCATCTCTCGCAAGCAAGTTGGACATGAGGGGCGCATCGAAGCGCTCGCGCGCCCCGCTCGCCGCGACCAGACGTCCCGGCGAGCGAGCAAGGAGGTAGGAGGCGACATTCCCACGTCAAGAGCTTCTGGCCGGGTTTTTCATCATCCGTCCGGTCGGCGACGTCGGGTCAGATCTTCTCCTTGTGCAGGCGCAGGTAGGTGGGATCGAACTCGGACAAGGCGACGAGCCGCTCCCAGTCGAGCAGCTCCAAGACCTGACCGCGCCAGGACAGGAGCCGGTTGCGGCGCAAGACCTGCACGGTGCGATTGACGTGGACGAGAGAAAAGCCCAGCGCCTCGCCCATCTGTTGCTGGGTCATCGGCAGATGCATCTGGAAGCGACTGGCCAGGCCGACCTGCTCCAGGCGGACATAAAGCTCGCAAAGCAACCGACCCAGCCGGGCGGGGCCGTTCTGGCCCGTCGACAGAAGCCATTGTCGATGGATCGCCGCGTCCACCACCGTTTCAAGCCATAAAAGCCTGGCCAGATGCGGATGCTTGCGTGTCAGGTCTCGCAGGTGGCTGTGGGGGACTTCCAGGATGCGGCAGTCCGAGAAGGCAAGTACGCCGTGGTCGAGTTGCTTCATCACGAAGCCATGCAGATCGATAAAATCGCCCGGCACGTTGATTTCGGTGAACCTCCGCGGCCCGTCCCGAAAGGCGGAGTAGCGTCCGCAAACGCCCCAAAGCAGCAACGAGCTCATTTCGACGTGAGCCCGCAACGCAATGATATCTTCGCCCGCGCGGACATCTCGGATTCGCCCCTGAAGACCCTGCAGTTCGGCGATTTCCACGGCCGACAGGTCATCGCGGCGGGCAAGCTTGCGGATAAACGCCGCCCGCCCCTCCTTGACGGCCTCGCCGCGATCATCCCGGTCCATGCGCGCCGCCTTGAAAGCCACGGCCAGCAAAACGGCGCCGTCGCAGCGACGTTCCTCGACTTGCCCCGGGCGGAGGGCTAGCGCCCCCACAGACCCCTGCTCTTTCAGCGTCGCCCACCGGCGGCGTCAAATGAGCAAGTCCGGAACATTGGCTTTCCGCGGCGGCTTGTCCCTGTCTCCTGCAGCCGATGAGAGTCCCCATGCGCCTTCGCTGGATCCTGCTAGTCGCCGTTCTTGCTGTCAGCGCTTGCTCGCGCGAACAGGAACGCCCGGCCACCCCGCAAAGCGACGCCCGCAACGCGGCCGCCTCCGCGCCGGCCGGCGTCGGCTCTACGCGAGAGGGACGGCCCTCCGCCGGCGCGCCCGGCGCCGACAACACGCCCACGGCCACCGACGCCTCGGAAAACGCCCACCAGACGGGCGGACAGACCGCCACGAGCCGGTCGAGCAGCGATCAGCAGGGGCTGACCGGGTCGCCGCCTGACACGCCGTCGGACCGCTAATGGGCAAGCTCGCCGCCCTCGCGGGCCAGACCGTGGTGATCACCGGGGCGTCCAGCGGCATCGGTCGCGCCACCGCCCTGATGTTCGCGCGCTCGGGCGCCAATCTCGTGCTGGCCTCGCGCCGCAAAGAGGTGCTCGTCGACCTCGCACATCAATGCGTCGCCCTTGGAGCCCGGGCGACGGCGGCCCCCACGGACGTCTCCGATCCCTCGGCGATGCAGGCGCTCGCCCAGGCGGCCGAGCGGCGCTACGGCCGGATCGACGTCTGGATCAATAACGCCGGCGTCGGCGCGGTCGGACGACTGGAAGAGGTTGATCTGGCGCTGCACCGGCAGACCATCGAAGTTAACCTCATGGGGGCGCTGCATGGCGCGGCCGCCGTGGTTCCCAGGTTCATACGGCAGGGCCATGGTCTGCTGATCAACAACGTCTCCCTCGGCGCCTGGACGCCTACGCCCTTCGCCGCGGCCTACGCCGCCAGCAAGTTTGGCCTTCGAGGCTTGACCGCCAGTTTGCGGCAGGAGCTCGCTCCCTATCCCGACATCCATGTTTGCGCGGTCTTCCCCGCCATCGTCGACACGCCGGGCTTTGCTCACGGCGCCAACTGGAGCGGCCGTAGCCTGAACCCGGGTCCGCTGCTCTACCGCCCCGACGACGTCGCGCGCGTCTTCCTTCGGCTGATCGGGCGGCCACGGGCCGAGACCGTCGTCGGCTGGCCCTCGGCGGCTTCGAAGTTTGCCTACGGTCTGGCCCCCGTCCTTACCGAACGGCTCGTCGGGCTCGCACTGCGCACGGTCTTGGCGAGGGCCAAGCCCGGCCCGACAACGGACGGGGCGCTGCTGGCCGCCGGCCCGGGTCCGGGCGACACCGACGGCGCGTGGCTGGACCGCAAGGGCTTGCCGCCCGCCAGCGTGTTCAACCGCGCCCTGGCCGCGACGCTGCTCGCCGGCGCGGCCATCGCCTTGGCAAGCCTATGGCGACGAAGCGCCTCACGCCGCTGAAACCAGGCCCCGCGCCCTGCCCGCACCGGGCCGCAAAGATTTAGCGCCGGAAGATCCGCGCCGCGGTATCCACCCGATCCCGCGCCCCGGCCCCGTCGCCGGGCAAGCCACACATGAGGTTGACTCGAATATTCGGGCCGGTCGGGGTCGGTGTTCGACCTGGCTCCATCTCAACATTCCTCCCGCCCCCACCGCCGCCAGGCCGTCCGCTTCTTTGGAACGGAAGCGCCCTAGACGAGGCCTTCGACCAGACCGAGCGACAGCGCCTCGGCCGCGTCCAGATACCAGTTGTCGCGCACGCGCAGACGAAGGGTCTCCAGGGGCAGGCTTGCATCCTTCACCAGATCGGCGAAACCCTCGTCCTGGATAGCCATGCCGTTCTCGATCTCATGAACAAGAGCCTGGGCCGAGGCCATACAGGCGCTCAGAGGGCCATGGATCTCGAGCGTCTTGTGGATCTGCCGCTCGTGGATCATCAGGCGACAGTCCCGGGAGAGATAACGATCCGACCTGGCAAAGGCGCTCATAAAGGTCACGCCGGCCGAATAGACCACCGCCCTGCCGAGGAAGATCCAGCGTTGCCGCGCGTTAGAGCGAGCGTGGGCCCTGACCTCCTCGGCCATGGCCCTGGCCACTTCGGGATCGCCGCCCAGGGTGGTCATCGCCACCACGACCAGATCATCGCGGGCGGCGTTGGCCGTCTGCGCGCGGAAATCGGCGTAAAGATCTTCGGTGATCTCACCGCAAACCACAACCTGAGGCGCGTCCAGGATGGAAAGATCGCAAGCGTGCGCCCGCCTAGTGGGCTTTGCCACCACGCAACTCCTCGTCGATGCGGCGGTGGCCCGCAGACGCCTCGCTCCACGTCGCATAGCGTCCTACGACGCCGATGAAACCCGTTGGGCCAAACAGCGAGGTCTCAAAGAGCAGCGGCCTGCCCAGCAAAGTCTCGACCGCCGGACGCGGCAGGAAGACGGTGCTGATCTCGACCTCGCCGGCGAAGTCCAGCCCTACCCGGCCAGGATCTTCCCGGCTCCAGAAGGCAGTGTGGGCGTCCTCATCCGCCTGGCGCACGGTCCGGCCGTCGAGGACGTAGAAGGTTTCTTCTTCGGCCGTCGTCACGCGGGTCTATCCAAGCGGCTGCTGGTAGATTCGCCATCGTCGATTTTAGCGACCGCGGCCTTCAGCTTGGCGATCGTCTGTCGCGCGGCGTCCAGGCTCATCGCCCCGGTCATGCCGTCCGGCCCGGTGAAGACGACCTCGCCGTTCTCAAGGACGACATTCAGAGGCTCTTGATAGGTTTGTCGTGACATGCACGGGCAATGCGCTCGAGCTTTTGATGTTCCCCTGCATGTCCTCCGGCGCCCGGCCGCGGATGGAACGGGTGCCGAATGCTCCAGCCCCCAGCCTCCCCTCGGCCGCGCCTCCATGCGGCCTCGCCTGGAACGCCCATCGGTTCCTCAGGCGCTCTGATCCTCGCTCAGGCCGTCCTCCCCAAGGCGCCGGTCTCCTCTGGGGCCGCAAAATCGCTCAAGTTAGCGTTTGTTATCCGCCGGCGGTTCTTCAACGAATGCTTCGTTTGCATCACAGCTGGTCGAGCGCGCTCGGCAGGCAGGAGAGCAACATGGTGACGCCGAAGAACGAGCCTGACACGCCCGCCAGCGCCCGTAAGCCCAACCAAACGCGAACGACTTGGATCATACTCCTCGTCCTGGCCATCCTGATCATCGCCGGCATCGCCGTGGTCAGCAACAAGCCCGGCGCGGAGATCGGCGGTAGCCTCTCGTCCAACGGTGGTTCCACCCGTTCGGATGCGAACCGAACGCCCTGATCCAGACAATCTGTCCCTAGCCCGCAGGGTCAGGATTGCCGGCCCGGCCCGACTGGCGTCAGCAGAGCACTGTCTGTCCGGCGATACGCAGCCAGGACCGATCCGCAAGCGGGCCTGAGACGAGGCCGCGCCACGCCCCACTGTCGCCCCAGGCATCAACTTTCCCGCCGCAGGAAGCTTCGCCCTGACGAGGGAGCGACGCGCCCGCAATGAACATGACGCTCACGCTGACGCTGACGCTGTCATGACCAGTTCCACCCGGCAGACGCCCGGCCTCTGCTGATCACCGCAAGTCCGACGGCCCGGCGTTGCATACCTAGCCCGAAAGAGTCGCCGCCTCAGCCCAGCGGCTTTTGGTAAACCTCGCCTCCATCGCTCGCGTCCTCGATCGCCTCGAGCAAATTCCGCGCGGAAGCTTTCGCGGCGGCGATCGTCAGCGAGCCGTTGAACCCGTTGGGCCCGGTGATGACGACTTCACCGTCGATGAGCTTCGCCATGAGCGGTTGGTCTAGCGGATCGTGCGGCACCGATGACTCCACAATAAGGGCTGTTCCGATCGGCGGAACGCCATAGGAGCGGTCCAGTTGCGACGCGAGACCGCGCTCCCCCGCCCGCCCCAGCCGATCAAGGCGTTCGGCCTATAAGCGGGCCGCGGACGGGCGTGAGGCAACGACCGTGCGCCCAGGACAGGAGTTTCGTCACCCCGAGCCGGGCAAGATCAACGCGGCTTAGCGCCTTTCCAAGGTCAGTGGTGGGGGTGATGCTCGGCGTTGCGCTTGCAGGTGGCGGCGGCTTTTCTGGCCGAGGCCGATCGTTCGGCGGCGCTGCGGCTCGCGGAGGCCTCGCCACCTTTCTTGCCGCCCTTGTGAGCTGCCGGATGGCCGGTGTCCTTCCCACGGCCCGAGCCGGACTTCCTACCGCCGCCATCATCCTTGTTGACGGTGGCCCACGCACGGCGTTGGGCGGCGGCGAAGAGCGCGACGTACATCACCGCCACGATCCGAAGGACAAGCGTTCGTCCCAAGCCATTGACGGCGAGAAACGCCACGACTGACCGTCGCATTGGATGCTTGGCGTTTGGCGGATCGCTGGCCGTTGGACCGGCAGGATGCGCTGCCTCTGCCCGATCCGATGCAGCATTGCAGGCAAGCAGAGGTCCCGCGGCCAAACGCGCCTAGTGGCCTAACCTTAGCTTCGCCAGCACGCCGCCGGCAAAAAGGCCCTGGCGCTCGGGGGAACCTCGCCAGGGCCTCGTTAGTGCGGTCAAAGGGGATTTGACCTGGACGAAATGCGTAGCGGCGCAGCTTGTTCCGCCGCATTCGTCTCAAAATTGAATCGGGTCGCAGGGTCCGAGTGGCGGCCGGCAGCGTCGTAACGCCTGAACGGCCAAGGGCAAGGTGGCCGCAAACTGGATCACCCCACGAGCGGATGTTGGGCTCGCTTAAGAAACCAAGCCTTGGGCGTGGTGCTCGCGCTATCCAGGAAGGACGAAAGACGACCCCACGGGTCTGTTCAAGTCTTGCCGCGCGACCTTGCCGCGCCCGACGCTATAACGAGAGGCTCATCGAGCGCCGAGAGACCAGAAACCGCCATGACCCGGATCCCCATGCTTGCTGGTCCCAGCGCGGCGCCCGCGTCGGGCGGCCCGGCCAAATCTCTGGTGATTTTCTTGCACGGCTACGGATCGGACGGCGCGGACCTGATCGACCTGGCGCCCTACTGGGCTCCAGCCTTGCCCGACACGCTGTTTCTCTCACCCGATGCGCCTCAGCCCTGCGAAAGCGTACCCTACGGCCGACAATGGTGGCCGTTGACCAACCTGACGCCCGCGGCGCGTGCGGCGGGCGTGCGCGTTTCGGCCCCGCCCCTGAACGCCTATATCGACGCCCAGCTCGCCGCCCATGGCCTCGGCGAAGACAAGCTAGCGCTCGTCGGGTTCAGCCAGGGCGCGATGATGGCGCTGCATGTGGGGCCGCGCCGGGCCAGGACCCTGGCCGGCGTCGTCGGCTTTTCCGGGATGCTGGCCGACCCGGACGCCTTGGCTGGCGAGGTCGTGACCAGGCCATCGGTCCTCCTCGTGCACGGCGACCGCGACGAGATCCTGCCCGTCGAAGCTTTGCATCAAGCCGAAGTCCAGCTCAAAGGCCTGGACTTCGACGTGGCATCCCATGTCTCGCGAGGTCTTGGCCACAGCATCGACGAAGTGGGCCTCCAGTTGGGCGCGCGCTTCTTGATCAGCCGCCTGGCCTAGGTAGCAAACCTCCGCTCAACGCCGCCCGACCAGAAGGCAGAACCACCATGTCGAGCCGCCTTGGCCTTTCCATTCGAGCCGCCGACAACGGCGATGTGGACGGATTGGTCGCATTGCTAAGCACAGCGGGCCAGACCATGGCCCGGGACAAACTTGCTTTGCGCCTGAAGGCCATTCAGGACCAGCCTGGCCTGTTGCTCATCGCTGATGAGTGGGGTCCTCCATCGGGCGTCATCGTGGTGCACTGGCATTCGGTTCTGACGGCCGACCAGAAGGTAGGGTGGATCTCGACCCTGCTCGTCGATCCGGAGCGGCGACGAAACGGGGTCGCGCGCGTGCTCCTCAAGGCCGCGTCCCAGGCCGCTCGCTTGGCGGGGTGCGGCGACCTTGTTCTTCACGCGCCGATCGCACCGGGGGACCTGCGCGCCTTCTGCCTGGCCACGGGCTTTGTCGAAAGCGGCGAGCTTCTGACCCGCGCCTTAAGAAAGCGCAGCTGACAGCCTCTGACCCGTCCAAAGATGTTGGACGGTCGGCGGCCAAGGTCGATGACCCGGCCGGCTCGCACGGATAGGCCCATCACCAAACGGCCGTCTCGAGCGCGGGCTGGGGCGAACAGGCGGCCTCGATCAGCGACTGAAGCTTGGCGAACTCCACCGGCTTGGCCATGTAGCCGTCCGCCCCCGCGTCCAAACCGGCCCGCCGATCGGCCGGGGCCGCACTGGCGCTGAGCAGCACCGTTGGAATGTCGATACCTTCCAGGCGCATGGCTCGGACCGCCTCCAGCCCATTCATCACCGGCATGTTGACGTCCATCAGGATGAGGTCGAAGGCGCCGGCGCGGGCGGCGACGAGGCCCTCGGCGCCATTCTCGGCCACCACGCAGGCATGACCGGCCGCTTCCAGGAAGGTCACGAGGATCTTGCGGTTAACCGGGTGGTCCTCGACCACGAGGATTCGGCGCGAGGCGACCACGCCGGCGGCGTCGGCCTTGTCGGAGCCGGTTTCCTCCAGGCGCTGGCAGCGCGCCAGCGGCAAGTCGATGACGAAGCGAGCGCCCGACGGGACAGGATCAAGCCGAAGATCGCCTCCCAGAAGGCCGGCGATGCGGCGCGAGATCACAAGGCCAAGCCCCGCGCCCCCGTGACGTCGCGTGCTGCTGACGTCGATCTGGCTGAAGGCCTGGAACAGGCGCTCGCGGTCGGCGCGCGCCACGCCCGGCCCGGTATCGGCGACGGCGATGAGCAGGCGCTCCTGGCCCTCGACGTCATCGACGCTCACCTCCACGCTCACCTCACCCTGCTCGGTGAACTTCACCGCGTTGGACACAAGATTATGCAGCATCTGACAGAGACGGACGGGATCGGTCATGATGACGGCCGGCGCCTCCCCGATGACCCGCAGTTCGAGCGCCAGCGCCTTGTCACGCGCACGCGGCGTCCATAGGGCGACGGTGCGGCGTAGCAGCTCGTCAAGATCCGTCGCGACAGGGACGACCTCGAGCTTGCCGGCTTCGATACGCGCGAAGTCCAGGACATCGTCCAGCAAGCTGGCCAGGGTGCGGCCCTGCTCGTCGATGACGGCGACCAGATCGCGGGCCGCCTCATCCAGAGCGCCACGGCGCAGAAGCTGGGCCGCTCCAAGCACGCCGTTCATGGGCGTACGCAGTTCATGACTGATGATCGCCAGGAAGGCGGACTTGGCGTCGCTGGCCGCGGTGGCTGCGTCACGAGCTTTCTCGAGCTCGGCGATCAGGCGGGCCTGCTCGGCCTGAAAGGCGTCGATCTGAGCCTTGTGCACCCTGCCGAAGAAGACCTTGGTCAGGATCGCCGAGCCGGCGACGCCGACCGACGCCACAAGCGCCCAGCGGCCGGGCGCATCCCCGGCCGTGGCGAGGACATAGCCGAGGACGGCGAGATAGGGCGAGGCCACGATGAGCGCGCGCCTGGGCAGGTGGCGAAACTGGGTGGCGACCAGGAGGACGCCGGCGAAGAGAAACACTGTCGTGGCCAGAAGCGACCAGGGGCCATGGGCGGTCCAGGCCATGAACGGGGCCAGGGCCCAGGCGGCCGACGTCAGGGTCGCCACCGCGGTCAGTTCGGCCCCGACGCTCACGCCCGGGCGGCGCGCCAGGGCTTTCTCGAAGCGCCCTCGCGCAAGGCCAAGGCCGCAACAGGTCACAAACCAGGTCAGGGCCACGCCGGCGCCGCAGACGACGGCCAGCAAGAACGCCCAAGCCCCGAGAAGCCAGTAGCGCAGACCTTGCGCCACGACGATGGTGGAGCGGCGCTCGCGATGGGCCGGCGGGGCAACGATCAGCAACCGATCAGAGGCGCGCCGTCCGCCTGAGCCCTTGCCGAATGGGAGCGAGAAAATCGTCATCAGCGCTTCTCGCATCGCTATAATTAAGAGTCGATTGTATCGACATCGATATTTTTGACATTGATGCTTTTGACGTATCGGCCACTTCGTCTACAACCAGACATATGGTCCAGGACCCCTTCGCCGCCGACGCCTCGGGACGCCCGTCAGAACCCCGCCCTGGTGCGTTCGAGGAACTGCGCGTCGATCAGCAACTTTGTCTGGCGCTGCAGACCTCCGACAGTCTGGTGACGCGGCTTTATCGCACGATGCTGGATCCTCTGGATCTGACCCACCCGCAGTATCTCGTGCTGATCTCGCTCTGGCAGGAAAGCGGCCGGGCCAGCATGGGCGATCTACGCCGTCTGCTTTGCATGGACACGGGCGCCATCACGCCGCTGGTCAAGCGCATGGAAGGCAAGGGCCTGCTCCTGCGCTCGCGCGATGGGCAAGACGAGCGGCGCGTCTGGGTCGAGCTTACCGCCAAGGGCTGGAGCCTGAGGGAGCAGGCGCTTGAGGCGCGGCGCACGGTCGTTCGCCAACTGCCTTTAACCGACAGCCAGATCATCGCGCTGCGGAGCGAGCTGCAGGCTATGAACCAGACGCTGCTGGCCTTGCTCGAAACGCGCTGAACGCGAACCGCTCTTGAAATCCGGCCGTGGCCCCGTTTGAAGCTCTCGGGATAGCTGCGTGGGTCCCAAGCCTCGCACTGCTCAGGCAATTTCGCGAGTGGACGCCTTCGCCGACTCTAGGATGAGATCGGGATCAAAGCCCATGAAGCGGCGTTGCAACCGCACGCGCCCGGAGCCTGCGATGGACCACCTTCCCCGCCAGTCTGCGCCAAGCCGCCCAGGGCGAGCTGGAAGAGGCGTCGCGCTCGCCGTCGCCTACGCAAGATCACAGGGCGTCCATAGAGGCGGAAGTCAGACCCGATGGTGACCCCTGCCGGCGAGACGGCTTGGGCGGCTCTGGTCAACCAGGCCTATGCGATCGACGACGGCGTTCTGGAGGGCTTGTCGCCCGTGCTTGTCATCGCTTCGCATCCGATCGATGAAATCCTCGGCTGCGGGGGTCTCCTGGCCCGCGCCGCCGGCCGCGGCCTGCGCCCCCGGGTGGCCTTCGTCACCGCAGGAGGGGGCGTTCAGCTCTACTCGCCGTCTGAATATTTGGGCGACCAGCGACGATCCGAAGCTATCCAGGCTCTCAACGGGCTGGGCGTGCTAAGCAGCGACATCCTGTTCCTCGATGGGCCAGACGGCCCACGTCCCGAGGAGCTTTCAGTCTATGAGCAGACGCTCGAGACGTTGAAGGACTGGTGTGGCGCGTTCACGCCCTGGAGCGTATGGGCCCCCTGGCGCGGCGAGGCAAGGGTCGATCGCGCCGCCGCCGCGACGCTCGGCGCCGACCTCAGCAGGCTGCTGGCGCGGGATGTCGCCTTGATGGAGTATCTGGTTGAGGGCTGGACGGATCCAGACTTGGTGCAGCGCCATGGCGCCAAGAACGTCTGGGGCCTGCCGTGCGCGGACCTGATCGAACCGCGCCGGCGGGTTCTTGAGGCCCACGCCACGCAGCCAGGCATGACGACCGATGATCGGACGGGCTTTGGGCTTGCGCCCGAGATCGCAGCCTTGGTCGAGCGGCCGTTCGAGATTTTCCTCGAGCGCCGCCTCTAAGGCCGTACGGCTTCCATCGCCGCCGCGCGCCCCCTCACCCAAGTCACTGTCGCAGCCGCCCCCTGCGCGGGGAAGGTCTCTAGACCCGCCCCTGGAAGGGAAAAGCGCCCGCCCCCCTTGGCGAAAATAGAAGCGGCGCTGCGGTCGAGAAACGGCCTGCGGCGCTCGCGCCGACCTGCCCGCGTCGTCGCTTTGACCAAGGCCCTGGCCAAGCAGCTGACCAAGGACGGCGTGCGGGTCAACGCCGTGGCCCCAGGGCCCTTCTGGACCGTGCTGCAGCCCAGCGGCGGTCAGACCCAGGAGAAGGTCCAGCACTTCGGCGAGCAAAGCCAGTTCGGCCGTCCCGGCCAACCGGTCGAGATCGCGCCGGTCTATGTGGTGCTCCCTCGCAAAAGGCCAGCTTCACCACCGGCGAGGTTTATGGCGTGACCGGCGGCGGGGCATCGCCTGACGCCTCCCCTCACGCCGCCTTGAGGGAGGGGGCGCCCCACTTCTGGCGCGTGAAGAAGGCGATGGTTGCGACGCCCGCGGCGACGACCAACGCGTCCTCAACGAGACCGCTGGGCGTCTGGCCGATTTTGGCCATCGCCCGCTTGCGCCCAGCCAGGGTCAGATAGGCCAGCGGCACGGCGGTCGCGATCGCCACCCCCGCGCCGGCCTTTTCGCGGCCGCGCGGAGCCAGAGCGGCGCCGGCGATGCCGGCGCTGGCGACGCGGGCCAGCAGGCCCAGGAACACAGTCCGGTCGGGCGCAGTCTTCATCTTGTCGCCCAGCAGCTCGCCGACGCCCATGGCCAGGGCGCCGAACTTGAACAGTGGATGGTCGAGCAGGACGAGCTTGCCGGGCGTCGAGCGGCCGGCCAGGCGGGCGGAGGCGATGGTGGCCATCGGGGTCATCGATCGGGCGCTGGCGACGGCGCCGATGAGGGCGGAAGGGATCAAGGCGGTGTTGGTCATGCCGGCTGAACACGCCACGCGCCTCGAGGTTCAGAGCCACGCCACGGAACGCCCCTCGCCCGCCGGTGTTGTCGCACCGAGCTTCGGTGGAGAGATGCATGTCGGTCTTGGTTCGCCTGCTGGGCGCTCTCCTGGTTCTGATCGGTCTGGTGCTGGGCGTCGGCGGAGCCTGGCTCGCCGTCCTGGGCGGGTCGCCCTACTACGTTCTGGCGGGGCTTGGCCTACTGGTCGCGGGCGTGCTGATCACGCGCCTGAAGCCGGCCGGCGCGATCGTCTACTTCGTCATCTTTGCCCTGACCCTAGTCTGGGCGCTCTGGGAGACCGGGCTGGACGGCTGGGCCCTCGTGCCGCGTCTCGTCGCCCCGCTGGTAATCCTGCTGCTGATCGTGCTGTCGCTGCCGGTGCTGACGCGACGGGGAAGCAAGCCGATGCTGGCTGGTCTCACCGCGTTCGTCGTACTGGTCGGCGTAGGCGGCGCGATCGTCGCGACAGCCAATCGCCCGACGCCGGCCAGGCCGCTGCCTGCGGCGCTCGCCGGACCCGGCGCTGCGATGGGCGCCGACTGGATCGCCTATGGCGGCTCGCACGACGCCCAGCGCTTCTCGGCCGCCGCCCAGATCACCAAGGCCAATGTCGGCAAGCTTGAGCGCGTCTGGACCTTCCGCACCGGCGACCTGCCTGAGAAGTTCGGCGCCGAGACCACGCCGCTGAAGATCGGCGACAGCGTCTATCTGTGCTCGGCGATGAACCAGCTATTCGCGCTGGACGCCCGCGACGGCAAGCAGCGCTGGGCCTATGACCCTAAGGTCTCCAAGGACGCCATCCCCTATACGGCCGCCTGCCGAGGCGTGACCTACTTCGTACAGCCTGGCGCGGCGCCCGACGCCGCCTGCGCCGCGCGGATCATCGAGGGCACGCTGGACGGCCGGCTGATCGCCGTCGACGCTCGCACGGGCAAGCCCTGCGCGGACTTTGGCCATGGCGGCCAGGTCGACATCAAGATCGGCATGGGCGAGGTCACGCCTGGCATGGTGTCGATCACGTCTGCGCCGACCATCGTGCGCGGGATCATCGTCACCGGCCACCAGGTGCTGGACGGCCAGAAGCGCTGGGCGCCGTCGGGCGTCATCCAGGGCTACGACGCCGTCACCGGCCAGATGCGCTTCGCCTGGGACATGATGGCGCCCGACATCACCGGCCTGCCGCCGACAGGACGCACCTACACCCCCGGCACGCCGAACATGTGGACCACGGCCACCGGCGACGACGCCCTGGGCCTCGTCTACCTGCCGATGGGTAATTCGGCCGCCGACTACTACAGTTCTCTGCGCCGCCCGGCGGAGAAGGAATGGTCGTCCGCCCTGGTGGCGCTGGACGTGACCACCGGCAAGCCGCGCTGGAAGTTCCAGACGGCCCACAACGACGTGTGGGACTATGACCTGGGTTCGCAGGGCACGCTGGTCGACTTTCCCTCGGCGAGCGGCCTTGTGCCCGCGATCATCCTGCCCAGCAAGCAGGGCGAGATCTACATCCTCGACCGGCGCACCGGCCGCCCGCTGACCGGTGTCGAGGAGCGCGGCGTTCCCGGAGGCGGCGTCGAGCCGGCCGAGCGCGCCAAGACCCAGCCCTTTTCGCTCTATCACAGCCTGGCCAAGCCCCGGCTGACCGAGAAGGACATGTGGGGCATGTCGCCGATCGACCAGATGATCTGCCGCATCCAGTTCAAGCGCGCGATCTACAATGGCCCCTACACCCCGCCGCAGGCCAAGGCCCGCTGGATCCAGTATCCCGGCTACAACGGCGGCTCCGACTGGGGCGGGATCGCGCTGGACCCACGGCGCGGCGTGATCGTCGCCAACTACAACGACATGCCCAACTACAACCAGCTGATCCCGCGCGCCGTGGCCGACGCCAAGGGGTGGTTCCCGCGCGGCGACCCACGCGAGAAGACCAAGGCCGGCGGCGCCGAGGGCGCTGGCGACCCGCAGACGGGCGTTCCGTACGCCATCGACGTCAACGCCGGCTGGCGGATGCCCGGTACGGGAATGCTGTGCAAGCGCCCGCCCTACGGCGGCATCCGCGCCATCGACCTGAAGACCGGCGCCACGCTGTGGGATCGCCCGTTCGGCACGGCGCGACGCAACGGGCCCTTCGGCATTCCCTCGATGCTGCCCGTCGACATCGGCACGCCCAACAACGGTGGTTCGGTGGTCACCGCCGGGGGGCTCGTCTTCATCGCGGCGGCGACCGACAACCTGTTCCGCGCCATCGACATCGAGACTGGCAAGACGGTGTGGAGCGACGTGCTGCCGGCCGGCGGCCAGGCCAATCCCATGGTCTACGAGCAAGACGGCCGCCAGTACGTGGTGATCATGGCCGGTGGGCATCACTTCATGGAGACGCCCGAGGGCGACTACCTGATCGCCTACGCCCTGCCGAAAAGCTGAGCCATGGAGACCTGGACGCCTTACTGCGGCGCCGGCCCCTCGCCCGCCGAGATCTGGAGCCGGTGGAACCTCGACCCGCTGCTGCTCGGCGCGCTGGTCTTGACGTACGCATGGCTTTGGGTCGCGGTCCCGACCAGGCGCGGCTTGGCCTTCGCGTCCGTGACGTTATTGCTGGTCAGCTTCGTATCGCCCCTCTGCGCGCTCAGTTCGGCGCTGTTTTCGGCTCGCACGGCGCACCACGTGCTGCTGACCAGCCTCGCCGCGCCCTTGATGGCTTGGGCGCTGCCCCGGCCCCGCGCATCGAGGAGTCTCGCGGCCGCGACGCTGGTCTTCGCCGGAGCTTTTTGGCTGTGGCACGTTCCGGCGCTCTACGAGGCGGCGCTGTCGAATCACGGCGTCTACTGGCTGATGCAAGTCAGCATGCTGGCCTCGGCGATGATGTTCTGGCGTGCGGTTCGGGCCGCTCCGGTCCCGGCCGCCGTCGCCGCACTGTTGGCGACCACCGTGCAGATGGGACTACTGGGCGCCCTGCTGACCTTCATGCCGCGCGCGCTCTACACGCCGCACGCCCTCACAACTGGGTCCTGGGGCTTGTCGCCGCTCGACGACCAGCAACTGGCGGGCCTGGTCATGTGGATTCCGGCGGCCGGCGTCTACCTTGCCGCGGCGCTCGCCCTGCTGGGCCGGCGGCTGCGTAGCGCCTCGGGCTTGGCGGCCCGATGATCGACCGCCTGATCGAGAACATCTTCGAATGGGCCGCCGGCCATGCCGACGAGGGACGCTATTCGCCGGTGGCCATCGTCTTTCACTGGACCATGGCCGGGCTCGTGGCCTTCCAGCTCGGCTGGGGTTGGTGGATGGGCCGCGCCGCGCCCGGCGCCCAGATGCAGGCGGCCTACGAACTGCACTACCTGATCGGCGTGCTGATGCTCGTTTTGGTGCTGGGTCGTGTTGGCTGGCGACTGTTCGCCCCGGCCGTCATCAACGACGCCGACAAGCCCGGCTGGCAAAGCACGGCCGCCCACGTCACCCATTACGTCTTCTACAGCTGCCTGTTCGGCCTGCCGCTGACGGGCTGGGCCATGGTGTCCGCAACCAGCCGCGAGACCGACCTTACCCTGCTGAACCTGACGCCCTGGCCTCTGCTGCCGTTCGGCGAGCTGTCGCACGCGACGCTCTGGACGATCGAGGCCGTCGCCGAGTGGCTGCACTGGGGCCTGGCCCTCAGCCTCGTCGCCATGATCCCTATCCATGTGGGCGCGGCGCTGAAGCACCACCTCATCGATCGCGACGACGTCCTTCACGGGATGCTGCCGATCCTGCCGCAGCGGCCTCGACGGCGGACGCGCTGGCAACGCCGCTGGCGGGCGCTGGAGAAGCGGGTTGCGTCTCTAGCCAGGCCGCCAGGGCGGCGACTTCGTCCTCGCTGAGCTTGCTCGCGATCGTGGTCATCACCCCGCGCGGATCGTTGCGGCGCACCGCGCGCCGCCAGCGAGCAAACTGGTCGATGGTATAGGCCGCGGGTTGTCCGGCCAAGGCGGGTTGGCCCGCGCCGACACCCTGTCCCTCGGTTCCATGACAGGCGGCGCAGGGCGCCAGACCCCGCCCGGCATCGCCTCCCGTCCACAGCGCTGGCGGCGCTCCGCCGGGTATGTCGGAGCCCGCCGTCGGCAAGCTCGAATAATAGAGCGCAACGGCGCGGCGAGCCCTATCGTCAAGTGGCTTGACGACCGGACCCATCACCTTGTCAGGCCGGATGCCCGAGGCGTAGTCCTCCATCTGCTTCTGCAGATAGCCGGCGTCGAGACTGGCCAGACGCGGGACCGAGACGCCGTCGCCCATGCCGTCTAGGCCGTGGCAGGAGAAGCAGGCATGAGCTGCTCCGCCGGCGCCGCCGCTCATCGCGATGGTCCGTCCATCGGCGCTGAGCAGGGCGTCGGTCCGGGGTGGCGCTCGGTCGCAGGCGCTGAGCGCGGCGAGCGCGAGAAGGGAGGAAACGAAACGGCCCACTCGGCCTAAACCCTGCGGAACCGCGACCGTTCCGACGGGTTGAGCCTTCGGGTTTTCGAAGGGGCCTTGGTGATCGGTGGAACCAGGACAGCGAGCGCGGCGATGATCGGCCTGGCCGGCGTGACGCTGGTCGCCTGCGCGGACAAGCCCGTTCCCTCACGCCAACTCACGGGCGCCAATCCTACAGAAGGCCTGCGCGTGATCCAGGCCGAGGGCTGCGGAACCTGTCATCGCATTCCCGGCGTGCAGTGGCCACGCGGCGCGGTCGGCGGGTCGCTGGACAACCTGCAGGCCCAGGCGATGATCGCCGGACGCTTCCCCAATCGTCCGGACGTCATGGTCGCCTGGCTTCGAGATGCGCCGGCCATGGCTCCAGACACCGCTATGCCCGCCTCCCGCCTGACCCAGGATCAAGCCCGCGACGTGGCGGCCTACCTCTATTCGCTCGATGCAGACTGAAGCGCCGCCCGCACACGAGAGCCTGAAGGGTTGGCCCCCGCCGGCGCTGGATCCAGCCGGGCCGTTCGCCGCGCCGTTGAACAGCCTGACCTGGGGCCTGCTGGCCATGACCGCCGCCGTGCTGACGATCGTGGTCGTCGCCCTGGCCCTGGCGCTCTTCGCACCACGAGCCTGGCGCAAGCGCCTGGGCGGCGAACGCCTCGTCTGGATCGCCGGGATCGCCTTTCCCGTCGTGGTCTTGAGCGCCCTGCTGATCTGGGGCCTTTCGCTGACCCATCGCCTGAGTGAGCCGCCCCGCCCCGGAGAACTGCGCGTTCGCGTCACCGGCGAGATGTGGTGGTGGCGGGTCGGCTATCTCGACGCGGCCGGCCGCGAGGCCTTCCAGGACGCCAACGAGATCCATATCCCCGCCGGCCGTCCCGTGGCGCTGGAACTGGAGTCGACCGATGTCATCCACAGCCTCTGGATCCCGCGGCTGAACGGCAAGCTCGACATGATCCCCGGTCGCCGCAACATCCTGCGCATCCAGGCCGACCAGCCCGGCGCGTACGGCGCCCAGTGCGCGGAGTTCTGCGGCGGTCCGCACGCCCTGATGGCGTTGGTCGTCGTCGCCCACGCCCCGGCCGACTACGAGACCTGGAAAGCCAGGCAAGCCGCCCCTGCCGTCGCTTCACCGGCCCATGCCGGTAAGGCCGTGTTCGACCGCGCCGGCTGCGGCGCCTGCCACGCGATCCGAGGAACCGACGCCAACGGCCTGGCGGGCCCGGACCTCACCCATGTGGGATCCAGGCGCACCCTCGGCGCGGGCGTGCTGCCCAACAACCAGGGAACCCTCGCCGGCTGGATCGGCGACAGCCAGGCGATCAAGCCCGGCAACCGGATGCCGGCCTATCCGGTACTGAGCGGACAGGAACTGCGCGACGTCTCCGCCTATCTGGAGAGCCTGAAGTGAGCGGCCCTCCCACGCCGTCGGAGACCGGATTCGACACCGCCCTCTACGAGCGTTTTCCGACCAAGGGGCGACGGCCGAAGGGCGAGTTGGAGCAACTGGAAGCGATCTGGTGCGCGCCCAAGGGCTGGCAATGGATCACCGTCATCAACAACAACTATGTCGGCGTCTACTACGTCGGCGCGGCCATGCTGTTCTTCGTGCTGGCCGGAGTGCTGGCGCTCCTGATGCGCACGCAGCTGGCCCTGCCGATGCAGGGCGTGCTGGCCCAGGAAACCTACAACCAGATCTTCACCATGCACGGCACGGTGATGATGTTCCTGTTCGCGGTGCCGGCGGTCGAGGCGCTGGGCGTGCTGCTGCTGCCGCAGATGCTGGGCGCGCGCGACCTGCCCTTCCCGCGCCTGTCGGCCTATGCCTTCTGGGCGTATCTGATCGGCGGTCTGGCCTTCTTCTGCTCGCTGTTCTTCGGCCTGGCGCCGAACGGCGGCTGGTTCATGTATCCGCCCCTGACTTCGACCACCTACTCGCCGGGGATCAACGCCGACTTCTGGCTGCTGGGCATCGGCTTCATCGAGATTTCGGCCATCGCCGGGGCCATCGAGATCATCGTCGGCGTCCTGAAGACCCGCGCCCCGGGCATGACGCTGGACAAGCTGCCGGTGTTCGCCTGGGCCATGCTGGTGTTCGCCGGCATGATCATCATCGCCTTCCCCTCGGTGATCCTGGCCACCACCCTGCTGGAGCTGGAGCGCGCCCTTGGCTGGCCGTTCTTCGACGCTGCGCGCGGCGGCGATCCGATGCTGTGGCAGCACCTCTTCTGGTTCTTCGGCCACCCGGAGGTCTACATCATCTTCCTGCCGGCGGCCGGGGCGATGTCGACCATCGTGCCGGCCGTGGCCCGTACGCCGCTGGTCGGTCATTGGCTGGTGGTGCTGGCCTTCCTGGCCACAGGCTTCATCAGCTTCGGGGTTTGGGCCCACCACATGTTCACGACCGGCCTGCCGGGCGTGTCGGTCGGGATGTTCTCGGCCGCCTCAATGGCCGTCAGCCTGCCGGCCGGCGTGCAGGTGTTTTCCTGGATCGCCACGGTCGCTTCGGGCCGGATGAAGTTCAATGCGCCGGGGCTCTTCGTGCTCGGTTCGCTGCTGATCTTCGTGATGGGCGGGCTGACGGGCGTGATGGCGGCCATGGTTCCCTTCGACTGGCAGGCCCACGACACCTATTTCATCGTCGCCCACCTGCACTACGTGCTGATCGGCGGGATGGTCTTTCCGCTGTTCGCCGCGATTTACTACTGGACACCGATGGTCTCCGCCCGCCCGCTGAGCGAACGCCTGGGCCGCTGGACCTTCGGGCTGATGTTCGCCGGCATGCACCTGGCCTTCCTGCCCATGCATCTGACCGGCCTCATGGGGATGCCCAGGCGAGTCTACACCTACGCGGCCGGCCGCGACTGGGAGTGGCCAAACCTCATCTCCAGCATCGGCGCCTTCGTCTTCGCCGCCGGCGTGCTGATCTGGCTGATCGACATGATCCGCAACTTCCGCCCCTTCGGCGCCAGCGAGGCCGGCAACGTCTATGACGGCGGCGGACTGGAATGGCTGCCGGCGGGCCTCTACTCGACACGCAGCATTCCGGTGGTGACGTCGCTCTATCCGCTCTGGGACCAGAAGAACCTCGCCCGCGACGTCGCCGCCGGGCGCTACTTCCTGCCCGGCGCGCCCACGGGCGGCCGCGAGACCCTCGTGACCAGCCCGGTCAACGCCGAGCCTCAGCATCTGCTGCGAATGCCCGTCCCATCCGGCTGGCATGTCTGGGCGGCGGCATTCACCGCCGGCTTTTTCCTGCTGCTGACGGTGCAGGCTTACGCCGCCTCGGTGCTGAGCGGCGTTCTGGCCATCCTCTGCGTGCTGCGCTGGTGCTGGTTCCTCGACCATCCCCGGCCGCGGCAGAGGGTCGACGTCGGCGCAGGGATCGAGCTGCCGACCTATGCCAGCGGACCGTCGAGCACCGGCTGGTGGGCCATGGTCGTGACCCTGGTGGTCGGGGGCATGGTGCTGGCGATGTCGGTGTTCTCCTACGTCTTCCTGTGGAGCCGCAATCCCGACACCTGGCGACCGCCGCCCGACACCGCCTCGCTGGCCGTCGCGACGGCATCGGCCATCGGCGGCGGCGCGCTTGCCCTGCTGGCCAGACGCCAGCTCGCGCGACCGTGGCTGGCCACAGCCATGGTTTTGGCCGGGGGGGCTCTGCTGGCGCTAGCCTTCGGCGTCGATCTGTCGTCGTGGCGCGCGACCGGCCTCGCGCCGAAGGCCAGCGCTCAGGGCGCGATCGTCCACGCCATCCTGGCCTGGCAGGCCTTCTTCGTCGCCGTCGCGGCGATCATGGCGCTCTATGTGCTGATGCGACGGCTGTACGGCTATGTGGGCCCCGACCGGCCAGCGACCATCGAGGTTGTCGGCCTGTTTTTGGCCTATACCGCCGGCCAGGGCCTCGTCGGGCTCGGCGTCACGCGCCTCTTCCCCGCAGGCCTTACGTGAACACCTGGCTTTCCCTGCTGGGCGGTCTTGTGCTGTGGGCGGCGCACTTCCTGGCCGCCTATGCGATCGCCAGTCTGGCCGACATATCCCCGCCCGAGCACCAGACGCCGCTCACCTGGCTTCTAGCCGGCGTGACGCTCGCCTGCGTCCTGGCCGCAGTCGCCTTGGCCGTTCGCGCCTGGCGCGCCTGCAGACGACCTGGCCTTGGCGGAGTGTTCGCCCATCGCCTGTCGGCCCTGGCCTCGACCCTCGCCGCCATCGCTATCGTCTGGCAATCGGCGCCGTTCCTCTGGCGCTATTGAGGGCGTCTGATTTCGCCGTCCTCCAGCCCTCGGCAGTCCTAAACCCGCGGTCCATCGACATACGTTCTGCCATCTGGCCCTAATTGATGGTCAGAGAATCCCCCATCAACTGACGTTGGCGCACCTCCAGGAACAGGACGTTCGTCCCCGCCGTCCGAGGCGCCCCGCTGTGCGCTGGCTCTGTCGTCCAAGGCTGCGGTAACGGCGCCGACAACTTTCCGCGCTCCTTCCTGCACCGCTTCTTGCGTTCCCTGCTGCGGCCAATCAAGGTCTCGCCAGATTGAATGAAGTGGATTAGCGGCGTGACGGAAATCGCTGACGACATTGCGGCGGTCGCCTCGATCGACGTCGTTCCAAGGATTTTGGACAATGTCTGCCGGTTGACCGGAATGGGTTATGCCGTGGTCGCCAGGGTCACGCGTGAGCGATGGGTTGCCTGCGCGGTGGCCGACCACATTAACTTCGGCCTTCCTGTTGGCGGAGAACTCAGTGTCGAGACGACGCTTTGCAGCGAAATCCGTGACCATCACCAATCAGTCCTGATCAGCCACGTCGCTGAGGATGCGCAATACGCAAACCATCCCACGCCCGCGATGTACGGCCTGCAAAGCTACATCGCTGTCCCAATCTTCTGCCAAGGGCAGTTCTTCGGGACCCTGTGCGCCATTGATCCCGCGCCGGCGCCGCTGGCTGAACGGAACGCCCAGGAGACCTTTGAACTCTTCGCGCAGCTGATTGGCGCCCAGCTCGACGCTTGCCGTCAACTGGCGTCCAGCGAAGCGGCCCTGACCGACGAGCGCGCTGGTTCCGTGCTGCGGGAACAGTTCATCGCCGTGCTCGGACATGACCTCCGAAACCCGCTGGCAGCGGTCGAAGGCGGGGTTCGGCTGCTGCGGAAGGATCCAACTGGCCCACGCAGCGGCTGGATCCTCGGGGAGATGGAGGCCAGCACGACGCGCATGGCGGGGTTGATCTCCGACGTCATGGACTTTGCCCGAGCGCGCTTGGGCGGCGGCTTCAATGTAGACCTCTCTCTGGACAGCGAGGTAGGCCCAGCCCTTCTGGATGTGGTGTCCGAACTAAGGACAGCTCACCCCGACCGGGTCATCGAAGCCGACATCACTGTCCCCGGAGCGATTCCAGCCGACCGCCAGAGGCTGGCCCAGCTTCTGTCGAACCTAGTGGCCAACGCCCTGACCCACGGCGCCAAAGACGGCCCTGTGGCCGTCAAGGCCGCGATACACGACGCCACGTTCGAACTCTCGGTCTCGAACCAGGGCCTGCCCATTCCGAGTGGAACCTTGGCGCGCCTTTTCCAGCCGTTCGAACGCGCGTCGGCTACGCCAACCCAACAGGGGCTCGGCTTGGGGCTCTACATCGCGTCGGAGATTGCGCGAGCCCACGAGGCGACGCTGACAGCCACCTCGAGTCCGGAAGAGACCCGGTTCACTTTGCGCATGCCGATCCATAGCTGATCGGCGGGGCGCCGCTCGCCATCCGATAAGTGAGCCGCATGAAGCGCCGGTACGGGCGATGCGGAGCTCCGCCATGTGAGGCGGCCAAGCGCCATGAGCAGTCGTTGGAATGGCTCCAGGAACACGACCTTCCCTGACTTGCGCTATTGGCGGCGTGCGCCTGAATATTGTCCCCTCAAACCAGCATAGACTGCTGGGCGAAAATACCGGCCATTGCGCCCTGCCAGACCGCTGTGGTGACCGAGGGAATTCCGGGGTTGGCGAGGTCGCCGGCGGCGTAGACGCCGGGCATACTGGTTTCGCGACGCTCGT
Organism: Caulobacter flavus; assembly: GCF_003722335.1. Lineage (GTDB taxonomy): Bacteria > Pseudomonadota > Alphaproteobacteria > Caulobacterales > Caulobacteraceae > Caulobacter > Caulobacter flavus. The sequence continues at coordinate 3,309,421 of NZ_CP026100.1, read as the reverse complement.
CGGTCTTGAGGGCGATGCCGGTCGACGTATCGACCGTGGCCAGGCTCAGCGAGTCATGCAGACTTGCGGACGGCTTGGTACGCGGATGGGCGAACAGGATGTCGACCACGGCATCGGCGCCGGTGTCGAGCTTGACGGTGGCGCCATGGTCGCCATGACGGGCGATCCCGGTGATCCGGCCATCGACGACAGGCGTGTTACGGCGCGCCAAGTCTGCGCGGACGTCGGGAGGAATGTCGTGGCCATCGGCGAAGACCGTCAGGCGGTCGGTCCAATCGTCAAACAGCTTGACCTGATTCATTGACTGCGGACCCGACCAGACAAGGCCCCAATGCTGGCCTGCAACCTCGAAGCCGTCGCAATAGGGGCACGGGATGACGGATGCGCCCCAGTTTTCGGCGAAGCCCGGAACATCCGGCATCTGGTCCACAACGCCATAGCTCAGGATCAGGCGGCGCGCGCCAAGGCTTTCGCCATCGCCAGTGAGGACGGAGAAGTTATCGATGGCGCCGGTGATGCTGTCTGCGCGGGCGTTGAGCAGCGTGATCGTGGGATAGCGCGCGAGCTGCTGGCGCGCCTCGGCCCAGATGTCTGACGGGGGCTTGTGATCGTGACCGAGCACACCGTGCGAGCGGCCCGCAAAGCGGTTACGCCGCTGGCCGGTATCGAGAACCGTGACCTTTCGGCGGGCGCGGCCAAGCTGCAGGGCGGCGGCGAGACCAGCAAAGCTGCCGCCGATGATGATGACGTCTTCCATGTTGATAGGCTCCGCGTGCGAATGGTTGAAGTTGGCCTGCAGGCCGGATACGCCGCCGACCGATGCGCCCGTCAGGACACGCTCCAGCCCCCGCCCAGGGCCTGGAAGGACCGGATCGCCGCGCGCGCCGCCTCGGTCCGGGCCTGAGCGCGGGCGTCGCGTACGGCAAGGAGCCGGGCGTCGGCGTCCAGCACCTCGACCAGACTGACCGCGCCGGCCTCGTAGGCGACCTGCGAGGCCGTGCGGGCCCTGGCCAGGGAGGCCTCTCCGCTGGACAAGGCGCGCGCCTGGTCCTCGCGCTTGACCAGGCTGACGAAGGCGTTCTCGACATCCTCGCTCGCCCGCAGCACGGCCTGCTGATAGGCCGCCAAAGCCTCGGCCTTACGCCCGTGCGCGGCCTTGACCTCGGCGCCGACGCGACCGAAGTCGAACAACCGCCAGCGCAGGCCCAGCACGCCTTGCGCCTGGGTCGCCGAGCCCTCGAACAGGGTGGCGCTGCTGGTGGTCGCCGTGCCGACCAGACCGCTCAGTGAAACCTTGGGGAAGTACTGCGAAAGGGCCGAACCCACCTCGGCGTTGCTGGCGCGCAGGCGCTGCTCGGCGACCACCAGGTCGGGCCGGCGACGCAGCAGCCCGGCCGGACCGCCGGCGTCGGTCAGGCCCGGCGCGACGGGGATCGCCGTCGCCGTGACCAGTTCGGCCCGGTAGGTCCCAGGCTGGGCGCCCTGGATCACGTCCATGGCGTTCAGCGCAGCCTCCAGCCCTTCCTCGAGGACGGGTATGCCGGCGCGGGTCTGGGCCAGGGCGCCCTGGGCCTGTTGCAGCTGGAGATCGGCGGCCGCGCCGTGGTCGTACTGAAGCCGCACGGTGTCGACGAGCCTCGCCTGGGTCTCGACCTGGCGGCGGGCGACGGCCAGGCGCTCCTGCAGGCCGCGCACCAGCATGTAGGTGTCGGCCGTCTGGGCGGCGACGGCCAGCCTGGCGGCCGCGACGCCGGCCTTGGCCGCGTCGTAGCGGGCCAGCGCCGCCTCGCGATCGCGGCGGGTTCCGCCGAAGACGTCGAGCTCCCAGCCGGCGACCAGGTCGCCTTCATAGAGGGAGCCGTCGCGATCGAAACCAGGCGTAGCGGCCAGCAGGCGGCCCGTCGGCGTCTGGGTCGAAGCGTGGTTGGCCACGCCTTGGGCCTGGATCGAGGCCGACGGCAGCAACGCCGCCGTCGCCGCGCGGAGCCCGGCGCGCGCTTGGGTCACGCGAGCGGCGGCCTGGGCCAGATCGAGGTTCTGGGCCAAGGCTCTGCCGACCAGCCGGTCGAGGACGGGATCGTTGAAGCCCCGCCACCAGGCGTCGGCCGGCGCCGGGGCCGCCGCGCGAGCCGCCACGGCCGGCTGGGCCATGAAGGCGCTCGCCTGGGGCGCGGGCGGCGCGACATAGTCAGGACCAACGGCGCAGCCCGAAAGGAGAACGGCGCTGGCGGCGCTCAGCAGGGCCGAAAGACGGACGGAGCGCATGGGAGTCTCGCTAAGCGCAAATGGATTGTGACCAATTTCTATAATGGTCACTCGTTTGTCAATCTCCGCGGCCGATGCTAGCCTGCCGGGCATGAACACGACCGACCCCTCCCCGCCTGCGGCGGGCCAGCGCGGCCCCCTCGAACACGGCATTCGCGACCAGATCGTCGATGCGGCGCGGGCCCATTTCAGCCGCTTCGGCTATGGCAAGACCACGGTCGCGGACCTGGCCAAGGCGATCGGCTTCTCCAAGGCCTACATCTACAAGTTCTTCGACTCCAAGCAGGCGATCGGCCAGGCGATCTGCGCCCAGTGCCTGGAGAAGATTATCGAGTCCGGTGACGTCAGCATGGCCGAAGGAAAATCCGCCGCGGAGAAACTGCGTCGATTTTTCAACGGCATAATCGCAAAGAGCGTCGAGCTCATCTTCGAAGAGAAGATGCTCCACGACATCGCCGCGCACGCCGCCGAGGAGCGCTGGCCCCCGGTGACGGCCTATCTCGCCAGTGCGGAAGAACGCCTCAAGGAGATCATTCTCCTGGGCCGCGAGACGGGCGAATTCGAGCGCAAGACGCCGATCGACGAGACGTGCGAAGCCATCCTGCTGGCCATGCTGAGCTTCATGAACCCGCTGATGCTCAAGCACAATCTGGAGGGCCTGCCCGAGGATCCGGCCAAGGTCATCAACCTCGTGCTGCGCAGCCTCGCGCCGTAACGCCCCGCCTTCTTCAACTTGTGACCAGTTGACAATTTGGTCACAAGACACGAGCTTAAGCGCCTTCCGTTCAGGCAGGACCCTTAAGCCATGTCGTCTCGCACCCTTCTTGCCGCCCTGCTGTTGGGCGGTCTGGCGCCTCTGGCCGCCTGCGGCGGCAAAGCCGGCGCGGACGACCCGCGCACCGCGCCGCCGCTCGTTCGTGTCGCCACCGCCGGTCCGGCGGCTGGCGGCGAGCGGCGGTTCAGCGGGGTGGTCACAGCCCGCGTGCAGAGCGACCTGGGCTTCCGGGTCGCCGGCAAGGTGGTGGCGCGCCTCGTAGACGCGGGTCAGACCGTGCGGCGCGGGCAGCCGCTGATGCGGATAGACGCCACCGACTACGCCCTGGCCGTCTCGGCTCAGACCGATCTGGTCGCGGCGGCCCGCGCCGTGGCCGTGCAGACGGCCGCCGACGAGAAGCGCCTTCGCGGACTGGTCGCGGCCGGAGCGATCTCGGCGATCGCCTACGACCAGGCCAAGGCCGCCGCCGACGCCGCCAAGGCCCAACTGGACGCCGCCGAAGCCCAGGCGCGGCTGTCGCGCAACACCGCCGGCTACGCCGTCCTGATCGCCGACGCCGACGGCGTGGTGGTCGAGACCCTGGCCGAGCCCGGTCAGGTGGTGGCCGCGGGCCAGCCGGTCGTTCGCCTGGCCCATGCCGGCCCGCGCGAAGCCACGGTCGCCCTGCCCGAGACCGTCCGCCCCGCTCTCGGCTCCGCGGCCCAGACGTTCGCCTTCGACGGCGACAAGCTCGGCCAGGCCCGGCTTCGCCAGCTCTCCGACGCGGCCGACCCGCGCACCCGCACCTTCGAGGCCAAGTACGTGCTGAGCGGCCCGGCCGCCCAGGCGCCGCTGGGCTCGACCATGGTCGTGGCCCTGCCGGCCCAGCCGGGCGCAGCGACCGCGGGCGTGGAGGCTCCGATCGGCGCGCTCTACGACACCGGCAAGGGCGCGGGCGTCTGGATCGTCAAGCCGGGCGCATCGACGGTGGACTGGCGGCCTGTCCAGGTGGCCGCCGTCGGCGCCGAGACCGTGACCATCACCCACGGCCTGAACGGCGGCGAGCGGTTCGTGGCGCTGGGCGCCCACCTGCTCCACCAGGGCCAGCGCGTCCGCGTCCAAGCTGGAGCGGCGCAATGAACTTCAACCTTTCCGCCCTGGCGGTCCGCGAGCGATCGATCACGCTTTTCCTGATCATCGCCATGACCTTCGCCGGCGCCTTCGCCTTCATGAAGCTGGGCCGGGCAGAAGATCCCAGCTTCTCGATCAAGGTCATGACCATCGTCAGCGCCTGGCCCGGCGCCACCGCCCAGGAGATGCAGGACCAGGTGGCCGAGCCGCTGGAAAAGCGGATGCAGGAGCTGAAGTGGTACGACCGCAGCGAGACCTTCACGCGCCCCGGCCTTGCCTTCACCACCCTGACCCTGAAGGACCAGATCCCGGCCAGGGAGCTGCAGGAGCAGTTCTACCAGACCCGTAAGAAGATGGCCGACGAAGCGCCCAACCTGCCGCGCGGCGTGCTGGGCCCCTTCGTCAATGACGAGTACGGCGACGTCTCCTTCGCGCTTTATGCGCTGAAGGCCAAGGGCGAGCCTCAGCGCCTGCTGGTCCGTCAGGCCGAGATCCTGCGCCAGCGGCTGCTGCATGTGCCCGGCGTCAAGAAGGTCCAGATCGTCGGCGAACAGCCGCAGAAGATCTTCGTGGAATTCAGCCAGGCCCGCCTGGCCACGCTGGGGGTCAGCCCCACCGAAATCCTCTCCGCCCTCAACGCCCGCAACCTCGTCACCCCGGCGGGCGCCATCGAGACGCAAGGCCCGCAGGTGCAGATCCGCCTCGACGGCGCGCTCGACAGCCTGGAGAAGATCAAGGAGACGCCGATCGTGGTCGGCGGCCGCACCCTGAAGCTGTCCGATATCGCGCAGGTCAAGCGCGGCTACGAGGACCCGGCCACCTTCCTGATCCGCAACGGCGGCGAGCCGGCCATCGTGCTGAGCGTGGTGATGAAGGACCGCTTCAACGGCCTGGAGCTGGGCAAGAACCTCGAGAAGGAAGCCAAGGCCATTTCCGCGCAGATGCCGCTGGGCATGAGCTTTTCGAAGATCACCGACCAGGCGGTGAACATCGCCGAGGCCTATGACGAGTTCATGCTGAAGTTCTTCGTGGCCCTGGCCGTGGTCATCGTGGTCAGCCTGATCAGCCTGGGCTTCCGGGTCGGCGTGGTGGTGGCCATGGCCGTGCCGCTGACCCTGGCCGGCGTCTTCGTCATCATGCTGGTCACCGGCCGAGACTTCGACCGCATCACCCTGGGCGCGCTGATCCTGTCGCTAGGCCTTCTGGTCGACGACGCCATCATCATCATCGAGACGATCGTGGTGAAGATGGAAGAGGGCAAGGACCGGATCTCGGCGGCGACCTATGCCTGGGGCCACACCGCCGCCCCGATGCTGGCCGGCACCCTGGTGACCATCATCGGCCTGATGCCGGTGGGCTTCGCCAAGTCCACCGCTGGCGAATACGCCGGCAACATCTTCTGGGTGGTGGCCTTCGCCCTGATCACCTCGTGGTTCGTGGCGGTGATCTTCACGCCTTATCTGGGCGTCCTGATGATCCCCAAGATCAAGCCGATCGAGGGCGGCCACGGGGCGATCTACGACACCCCGCGCTACCGCAAGCTTCGCGCGATGGTCACCTGGACGGTGGAGAACCGCTTCAAGGTCGCGGCCGGCGTCGGCGCGGCCATGGTGGTCGCGGTCCTGATGATGGGCGCGATCAAGCAGCAGTTCTTCCCCGGATCGGACCGCCCCGAGGTGCTGATCGAGGTGCAGATGCCCGAGGGGCAAAGCATCGGCTCCACCAGCCAGGCCGTGGCCAAGGTCGAGACGTGGCTGGCCAAACAGCCCGAGGCCCAAATCGTCACCAGCTACATTGGCCAGGGCGCGCCGCGCTTCTTCCTAGCCATTTCGCCCGAGCTTCCGGACCCGTCCTTCGCCAAGATTGTGGTGCTGACGCCAAACGAGAAGGCGCGCGACGCCCTCAAGAAGCGTTTCCGCCAGTTTGCGGCGGAGGGCGCGGTTCCGGGCGCAAGGCTGCGCGCCACCCAGATCGTGTTCGGCCCGCCCTCCCCCTTCCCGGTGGCCTTCCGGGTCATGGGACCGAACGCCGACCGCGTCCGCGAGATCGCCGAACAGGTCAAGGGCGTCATGCTGACCAACCAAGGCATGCGTCAGGTCAACACCGACTGGGGCGAGCGCGTGCCGACCGTCAATTTCGTGCTCGACCAGGACCGCCTGCGCGCCTTCGGCCTAAGCTCCGCCGACGCCTCCCAGCAGCTGCAGTTCCTGCTCAGCGGCGTCCCTGTAACCCAGGTGCGCGAGGACATCCGTTCGGTGGAAGTCGTCGCCCGGACCAGCGGCCAGGATCGTCTGGATCCGGCCAGGCTCGGCGCCTTCACCCTGGTCGGCGCGGCGGGCGAGCGCATTCCGCTCGACCAGATCGGCAGGGCCCAGATCCGCATGGAGGATCCGATCCTGCGCCGCCGCGACCGCCTGACCACGATCACCGTGCGCGGCGACATCGACGAGCGCCTGCAGCCGCCGGACGTCTCGGTTCAGGTCCAGAAGGAACTGCAGCCGATCATCAAGACTCTCCCGACGGGCTACAGGATCGAGATGGCCGGCTCCATCGAGGAAGCGGGCAAGGCCAACGCCGCCCTGGCGGTCGTCTTCCCGCTGATGTTCATCCTGATGATGGTGGTGATCATCTTCCAGGTCCGGTCGCTGTCGGCGATGTTCATGGTGCTGCTGACCGCGCCGCTGGCCCTGGTGGGGGTGGCCCCCACTCTGCTGATCTTCCAGCAGCCGTTCGGGTTCAACGCGATCCTGGGCCTGATCGCCCTGGCCGGCATCATCATGCGCAACAGCCTGATCCTGATCGGCCAGATCCAGATCAACCAGGGAGAGGGTCTGGATCCCTTCCACGCCGTCATCGAAGCCACGGTGCAGCGAGCCCGGCCGGTCATCCTGACGGCGCTGGCGGCGGTGTTCGCCTTCATGCCCCTGACCCTTTCGGTGTTCTGGTCCTCGATGGCCTACACGCTGATCGGCGGCACGATCGGCGGCACCATCCTGACGCTCGTCTTCCTGCCGGCGCTCTACGCCATGTGGTTCAAGATCAAGACCTCACCGAGCAAGAGCGCTCCTCAGGCGGCCGCCGGGCCAACAGCCCTGGTCCCGTAGCGGCCGGGCGGCCGGCCGAATGTTCGTCCATCTCCTATCCCTGGACGAGCAGCTTGGACCGGCCGCCGCACCGCGCCATCACCGGACATTCGTATCACTCCAAGAACCCGACCTTCGCATATTTGGCGTGCTGGCTCCTCGCCCGCCGTAGTTCTCAGGGTTCGCGAGCGACGTCCTCGAACCTAGAGCCAGGCGGCCAGCGCATCTCGCGTCGGCTCGGTGATCTCGAACGGAACGGGCTGGCCGGTTTTGCTGGTTCACGTGGCGCGAACCCGGAGCAAACACTTGCCGCAACGTCGCTGACGCACAAAACCACTCAAAAGGCAGGAGACCGCGCCACAGCCCGCGACTATTTCCAGAAGATCGTGGCGACGGCTGCGAATGCCGACCAGTTCAAGCGCGCGCCCCTGATCCCCCCCGACAGCATGTCCGGCCGTGAACGGTGGCTAGGCTCTCCCTTGCGGGGACCGCCTGGCTGCACGCCCGCGGGACGATCCCTAGCGCTCGGCCGCGAGCAGTCCGCCGATCAGGTCAATCAGCGTCGCGGGCGAATAGGGCTTCAGGAGAAAGCGCGCATTGGCCGGCAAGTCGTCCGCCGTCCGCGCGCCGGCTCCACTGGTCACCACGATTTTGACCTCGGGGGCCTGCTTGGAAACAAGGTAAGCCAGGCCGACGCCGTTAATCTCGCCCGGCATGTCGACGTCAGTGAACAGGATGGCGATGTTGGTTCGCGCGGCGATGATCGCGATGGCCTCCCTGGCGCTGCCGGCCTCCAGGCTGCGAAACCCGCCGTCTTCCAGAATGTCACAGGCCAACGCGCGGACGAGCGGCTCGTCCTCGACCACTAGAATAAGCGGCCGTGCTTGGGGCGGAGAATGCCCATCGTCCACCATGCCGCACCCCAGCCGAAACTCTCGGAAGCTTTACAATTAAGTCGAGCACCCGACTAAAACCCTGGCCTGGAGGTTCTGTTGCATGACCAGACCGATTGATCCGGACTGTCTCCGCAATGCCGCTAGGGACACGCGCCTCGACCGTGGCGGTGGAGAAGTTGCGCGCGCCTTCGATAGCGGCGTGACCTTGGCGACATCAACGCCGCGAACCTGTGGAAAACCCCTTCCGGAAAACCGACCGGAAACCATGCTGCGCGACAACGCGGTCCTTGGATTGAGCCGAAGGGTTTGGTCATGGATTTTCAGGAACAAGCACAGCAACACACTCAAGTCCGCGAAGCGCTCGTCGCGGCCATTACCGAGCGCCAACCGATCGATGCAGCCGCCCTGCGATCGGATCGCCTTTGCCCGGCAGGGTGCTGGCTCCATGGGGATGGATCCCGGCGCTGGGCCGGCAACCATGCCTATCTGGGGCTACTGGAGACCCACCGGGCCTTTCACCAGCAGGCCGGCGCGGTGGCGGACCTCATCTGTCGCGGTCAATGGTCGGAGGCCCAAAGGGCGGTGCGTAGCGGATCGACCTTCGCCCTGGCGCTAGCGGACCTGACCGCCGCCCTGCGGCGCATGCGGACCGCGGCCACGACCCTGGCCGCCTAGCCCGCCGCGGCGCATCATGGACAAGATGGCGGCCGGCGCTCATGGCCGGCCGCCTGCCCCAACTCAAGAGAACAGGTTGCGGTCAAGCCGCTTCAGCGCCGAAAGGACCTCGCTGAGGGGTACCGGCGCGGGTGTTCCCAAGAGCCATCTTTGACTTGGCCGGTGCTCCACCGCGCTGGCGTCGGAGGCCCAGGCCGCCAGGATCTCCCGCTTTTCAGCGGTTGTTAGATCCTGGTCCTTGATGACCTCCAGCGGATGGAGGAAGCCGACGGCCGGGCGAACCGGCCATGGACGCGCCCGATCGGTCGATAGGGTTTGGGTCCGCATCGCGGGGCTCCCTTATGCGGCCTTGCGGGCCTTGGCCGGCTTGAGCGCCAGGACCTGGCGGTCCGCGCCGAGGCCGATGGGGATCTGCCTGGGCTTCAGGGCTTCGGGCACCTCACGCGCCAGGTCGATCGACAGGACACCATGGGCGTGGACGGCGTCCTTGACGACCACATAGTCGGCCAGCTCGAAGCGGCGTTCAAAGGCGCGCTGGGCCAGGCCCTGGTGCAAGAACGTCCGGCCCGCCTGAGCCTGGTTGCTCGCCTTTTGGCCCTTGATCACCAGGAGGTTGCGCTCGGTGGTGACCTCAAGGTCCGTCGGCGCGAAGCCGGCGAGCGCCAGCGAGATGCGGTAAGTGTCCTCGCCGGTCTTTTCGATGTCGTAAGGCGGATAGTGGGCGCCCGCGCCGCCGCGCAGCGCGGTTTCCACCAGGTCGACCATGCGATCGACGCCGATCATCGATCTATAGAGCGGGGTGAAATCAAACGCAGTGCTCATTTCCATCTCCTCGCAAGCAAGTTGGACATGAGGGGCGCTGAGCCGAGAGCTGCGCGCCCCAGGCGCCAGGCCCTGTCGGCACCCGGCAAGTACGCGACGAATTAGAAAAACAGCGAAAAACGTCAAGAGGTCGACGCGCGCAAAATCGTCGTGGCGGCCTAAGGTCCGGACGCGGAACGTTTCGGACGGCTTGCGCGTAAAACCTCCAGGACATCGTGGCGAAGCCGCGTTCAGGCTTCCAATCGTGTTTCGATGTCGTTCAGGAGGTCAGACAATGTTCACAAGACGTTGCGACAGCCGATCCTCGGCCCCGCGAGCGATGGTCTTCGAAAAGCGGCCTGATCAGGCATCACGACAAGGCGTCGACACGTGCCCCTTCCGCTAGGGCGCGCCTGGCCCCGGGGCGTGCCAGGCCGAACACCATAGGGCCCATCGGCCAGCGCGCTCGCCAAGCCCGGCTCGAGCGCACACCGCGCCCCGGTCCCGCCGGGGCGCCTTCGCGCGTTGGCTTTCATGCGAAGAACGCTCTGGTCCGGGGATCGGGGCTGGGCGGCCACCTCCGTAGCCGGGCGGGGCCTGTTAGGACGACCTAGATTCGAAGCGTGGCGATAGCGTCCGACAGTTCCCGCGCCCGGAAGGGTTTGGTCAGGCGCGGCATATCCAGCGGCACCCCCTCGGCCTCGGCATAGCCGGAGATGATCAGCGCCGGCAGGCGGGGCCGGGCAAGTCGGGCCGCGCGAACCAGCTGGGCGCCGTTCATGCCCGGCATGAGGTGGTCGGTGACCAGCAGCGCCAAGTCGTCGCGCTCCCGCACAACGGCCAGGGCATGTTCGGCCGATCCGGTCTCGATCACCTGGAAGCCGATCTCCTCGAGCATGTGGGCGGTGCTGGCGCGCACCACCTCCTCATCGTCGACGAGGAGCACCGTGCCGAGGCGATTGACGTAGAGACCGGGGGAGGTCTCGCCAAGGTCGACGGCCGGGGCGGACGCCGTGCTCGCGGGCAGCCAGAGCGTCACGCAGGTTCCGGATCCGACCGTGCTGGTGATCTCCAAGGCGCCGCCCAGCTGTTGAACCAGCCCGTGGACCATCGACAGACCAAGACCTGTCCCCTTGCCGACGCCCTTGGTCGAGAAAAAGGGTTCGATCGCCCGCTCGATCGTGGCGGCGTCCATGCCGGCGCCGGTGTCGGCCACCGTGATCTTGACGTAGTGGCCCTCGGCCAGGCCCGCCGGCCGCTTTTCGCCCGCCGTCGCGGGCGCCACGGAGATCTTCAGGTCGCCGCCGTCCGGCATGGCGTCGCGGGCGTTAACGCTGAGATTGAGGATGGCCATCTCGAGCTGGTTGGGGTCGCCATGGGCCATGGGCAGGCCCTGGGCGATGTCGGTCACGACCCGCACCTGCGGACCCGTCGTGCTCGCGACGAGTTCGCCCATGCCTGTCACCAAGCTCGCCGTATCGACGGCCGTCGGCTGCAAGGGCTGGCGGCGGGCGAAGGCCAGCAGGCGCTGGACGAGCGTCCTGGCCCGCTCGGCGGACTGCAGCGCGCCGGCGATCAGGCGCTGCTCGCGATCGGTGCCCAGGCCCCTTCGGCCGAGCATGTCCAGGGAGCCGATGATGGGGGTCAGCAGGTTGTTGAAGTCGTGGGCGACGCCACCGGTGAGCTGGCCTAGTTGTTCGACCTTCTGCGACTGCCTCAGTTGCTCCTCGGCCTCGGCCAAGCGCCGCTGCTCGGCCACGCGCGCCGTCACGTCGTACACAAACTGATAGGCGCCGGCTAGATCGCCCTCGGCGTCGTAGTAGTTGCGGAAGGTCAATTCGAACCAGCGGCGCTGGTGCTCGGCGCTGCCAAACGCGCGCACGTCGGTATACTCCTCCCCGGCCAGCGCGCGGTCCCACGCGGCCTTGACCTCGGCGACGTCGTCGGGCCGGTCGCCGATCAGGGCGAGCATGTTGTCGCCGACCTTGGGCCGGGCCCCGTAGGCGTCCTCGAAGGCCTGAATGCCAGCGCGGTTGATCGCCAGGATGCGGTATCCGTGATCCATGACGATGATGATGGCGTCGGTGTTCTCTACCAGATCGACGAGCAGGCGCCGCTCGGCGATCCCCTCGACAATGCGGCGTTCGAGCGTCTCGTTGAGTTCCTGAAGCGCCTGCTCATCGGCCTTGCGGGCGGTGACGTCGATCGCCGTGCCGATGACGCGCAGGCACCGGTCGCCATCGAACACGCCCCGCCCCTTGGCCGCCACCCAGCGCACCACGCCATCGTCCAGGCCGACGGTGCGGTACTCGACGTCGTAGAGCTCACGCACCGCGGGGTCGGCCGCCGCCGCGTAGGCCTTGGTTGTCGCGTCGAGGTCATCGGGATGCAGGCCCGCGTAGAAGTCGGCCATCGAGACGGGGCGATCGGTGACGATACCGAACATCCGCTTCAGACGGCGCGGCCAGTAGAGCGTGTCGTTGACCACGTCCACGTCCCAGAGGCCGACTTCGGCCGCGTCGGTGGCCAGGCGCAGCTGTTCTTCCTGTCGGCGTAGGGCCACCTCGGCACCGACGCGCTCGACGTGGGCCCAGGACCGCTCGGTCACTGCGCGGATGACCGAGAGTTCGTAGTTGGTCCAGAGGTGCGGGACCTTGTGATGGATCGCCATCAGGGCGACCAGGCGCCCGGCCTTGACCAGCGGCATGCAGATGGTGGCGGCAATGCCGATGTCCTGGAAGGTCTTGGCTTCGTGCGGGGCCAGTTCCGCGAGATTGTCGTTGACGATCAGCGGCCGGCCAGCCCCCAACTCCCGCACCGCCAAGGTTCCGAAGTCGGCCAGGCTGTAGTGGCCGACGATCGAGGGCGAGGCCGCGTCGTGCCAGTCGCCCTGGATGGTGAAACCGTCTTGGTCCGCGTCCATGTCGGCATAGGCGCAGTTGGAGACGCCCAGGTGTTCGCCGACCATGCGGGTGGTGACCCGCAGGATGTCGTCGGCGGTGTTGTGGGCACTGATGGCCTGCCCGAGCTGGTCGAGGAACCCGAAGAGCCGGGCGCTGGTCGCCAGTTGCTGTTCGGCCACGACGCGCTGGGTGATGTCGAAGACCATCGCCAGGATGCCGACCGGTCGTCCCGCCTCATCGCGAACGGGTGTGTAGTCCAGATCCATCCAGACCTGCTCAGCGCGCCCGAGCCGCCAAAGCTCCAGGGGCTGAGCCGCGTAGTGGAGCGCTTCGCCGGCCAAGCCGCGATCCAGGACGTTCTGATTGAAATCCCGAGCCTCGGGCCAGATGTCAAGGACCTTGCCGCCCAGCGCGGCCGGGTGGCGAGGACCGCAGACCTCGGCATAGCCCTCATTGTAGATCAGCCGCCCGTCGCCCCCCCACAGGATCACCATCGGCACGCGGGACGACAAGATCGTCTGGACGGTGGTGAAGAGCTCCGCCGGCCAGGCGTCGATTGGGCCCAGGCCGGCCTCGGACCAGTCGTAGGCCCGGATCAGGTCGCCGACCGCGCCGCCGCCTTGCAACTGGCGGCTCGCCGCACGCGGCAGGCCTTCAGCATCGGCGTTCATGACGTCCACGGCCCACCCTCTTTGGTCCCAGCGTTAGCTCAAGCCGCCGGACTGTAACAGGCGCGAACGCGGTGAAGCTTGCGTGAGTTCCGGTCGCCGTCGAAGTCAGGCTTCAGCAACGCAAAGCTTGGGCCAAGGCGAACCAGAGCCCAGAACGCGCGTTGGTGCAGGCCACCATTGCACCGCTTGGAAATCTGCCTTGACCGCCGACGACGATCACAGCCGCCCAGACCTGCCCGAAGATATCGAAGGCGGCGGCCAGAGCCGCGGCGTCCCGGCCAACGGAACCTTGGACGATGGCCCTTCCGAGCCCCTCGGCGCCGCCGGCCGGCGCCATTGGCGAGAAAGCACCATCACGCGTCCGGACCTGAATGAACGGGGCGGGGTCTTCTTCGCCGCGGTCGAGATGACCCGGATGCCGATGATCCTGACCGATCCCAACAAGCCGGACAATCCGATCGTCTTTGCCAACAAGGCCTTCCTGGATCTGACCGGCTACGAGGAGGCGGAAATCCTCGGCCGCAACTGCCGCTTCCTGCAGGGGCCCGGCTCCGACCGCGAGGCGATCGCCGAAATGCGCGAGGCGGTGGCCAAGGCCGATGCGATCTCGCTCGAGATCCTCAACTACAAGCGCGACGGCAGTCCCTTCTGGAACGCGGTGTTCATCGGCCCGGTCTACGACACGTCCGGCGAGCTTCTCTATTTCTTCGCCAGCCAGCTCGACGTCAGCCGCCGCCGCAACAGCGAGCAGGCCTACCGGCAATCCCAGAAGATGGAGGCCATCGGCCAGCTGACGGCCGGCTTGGCCCACGACTTCAACAACCTTCTGCAGGTGGTCAACGGCAACCTCGAGCTCCTGGCCTCGCGCCCGCTGGACAACCGGAGCCTTCGCTACATCGATGCGGCCCGATCGGCGGCGGAGCGCGGGGCCAAGCTCACGCGCCAGCTGCTGGCGTTTGCCCGCAAAACCCGGCTGGAACCGACGGCCGTCAACCTGTCCGAGCTGATCATAAACTTCGGGGAGTTGATGGAGAGCACGCTCGGCTCCCAGATCGACGTGCAGCTGAACCTGCGGCGACGATTGCCCGCGGTGTTGCTCGACGCCGACCATTTCGAGATGGCCTTGCTTAACATCGTCATCAACGCCCGCGACGCCATGCCCGGCGGTGGGGTGGTGACGATCACGACGAAGAGTCTGCATCTCAACGGCGACGCCGCGGCTCGGCAACTGCCCAGCGGTGACTACGTGGCCGTCGAGGTGCGGGATGAAGGCGAGGGCATGCCGCGCCACGTGCTCGAGCGGGCCATGGAGCCGTTCTTCACCACCAAGGGCGTGGGCAAGGGCACGGGCCTTGGCCTGGCCATGGCGCACGGCTTCGTGCAGCAATCGCGCGGCCGGCTCGAGATCGAAAGCGAACCCGGACAGGGCGCGCTGATCCGCCTGATCTTCCCGGTCGCCCCTGAAGCCACGCCGCGCGTGCCGGCCCCGCCCGCCGCCTCGCCCGCGCCTGGGCCGATCGAGGTTGCCGCCGATGGCGCGCGGATCCTCCTGGTCGAGGACAATCCCGAGGTCCAGGCGCTGGCGCGCGAAATCCTGGCCAGCGCCGGCTACCAGGTGACTACGGCCTCGTCGGGCGACGAGGGCTTGGCGATCTTCTCATCCGCGCCCGAAACCTTCGACCTGCTCTTCAGCGATATCGTCATGCCGGGCGGACGCAATGGTATCGTGCTCGCCGAGGAGGTCCGGCGCCTGCGGCCGGAGCTGCCGGTGCTGCTGACCACGGGCTACAACGAGGATCTCCTGGTCGAAGGGCCGGCGCGACCCTCGCTCGACGTGATCGGCAAGCCTTATCGGCGGGTCGAGCTTCTGGATCGCGTTCGCCAGGCGCTGGCCCAGACTGAACCTTCGCCGCGTCGGACGCCGTCCGATTTCGGGTCCGCCGAAGCATAATCTATAGCGGGCATGTCCTACGGGTGCGGAACCGGTTGCTGAGATCCTCGTACCGGCGCCCACCTTCAACGAAGAACTAGACCGAGGCCGTGGGCACCATTCCGCAGCTCCTACCCGGTCCGTCAGAGCCCTGCCTGCGCCAAGAGCTGACGCTGGCTCGCCTCCAAAACCTAGACGTTCGCCATCATACTAAGCGCTCTCCGACACTCACCGTCGGACGGTCAGTCCCAGGGAGATCGCGCGCGGCCTGGCGCCATCGATCCGGCGTCCTGCAACGAGATCAAGGTCAATTCGCCCCCCGCCCGGGTTCCAACGCATACCGAACTGAGCACCGGCATCGCTCCCCTCTCGTTGGAAGGTCTCAGCCATCAAGGTCAGGTTCCGCGCCAACGTCCATTCGGCCTGGGCGCCGACAAAGGCCGCATGAGACTTCGTGTCGGCGCGGACATAGCTCCACCCCGCGTTCAAGTTGATCCGCACCTTCTGGCCGACAGGGATCGTCATCGGCGCGATCAGGCTGGCGGTGTCGAGACGGCCCGCGCGCACGCCGTAGCCCGCCGTGCCCGCCAGGCCAAGCCCGATGCCCCGCTCCTCCGGCAAGATGTTGAGCTTCAAGGCCGGCCCCACCGTTGTCTCGACGGCGCCGTCGTTCCAGACGCGCTGCAACCCGCCGCCGATCTCCAGCCGGGGCCAGGCCTTGCGCGTGCAGGCCGGCGAGAGATTGAGCAGGCCTTGCCGTTGCGAAAACCGAGTGGTCCAGGTCTCCAGATGGCAAACGCCCGGTGTCTCGACTGCGGCGTCATCGACGACGTGCTCATTTCCGGATGCATGGGCCTCAGCCGCGACTAGAACGCTAGACGCGGCGATGGCCGCGCCCAGGAAGGCGAGTTTCAAGGTCATGGCCCTCCCCAGGGATCCTAGACGGCGTCTTCCAGCCAGAACCTGTCAGCGCCCTCGTCATAGGAGAAGACTTCGGCGTAACGGCTCCAGTTGGTCACCGCCCGCAGGGTCTGGTCGGCGTAGTCGGGCGACATGAAGTCCTCCAGCTCGTCGCGGAACCGGCTGGCGGGCGCACTGTGGCTGGGCCGGTCGTCCAGCACCCGGCGCACATGGGCGGCCAGGGGTACGTGGGCCAGCAGCTGCTGGGCGAAGATCGCCTTGCGCGCGTCGACCTCAGCCTCGGCGTAGCGGCGGGCGGTGGCGGCCAGCACCAGGTCGCCCTCACGCAGCTCGGCCAGCCGCAGCAGCTGCAGCGTCTCGGCGACCGGGAACAACTCGTCGGCTTCGTATTGCAGGTCCTGGGCGAGGTCGGACATCGGCGCCTGGCCATCGAACGGGGCGGCATGCACCGCCTCGATCAGGCCGGCCATGACGTTGGTCGAGACGCGCGGCAGCACCATGCCAAGGCCCATGCCGGGAAAGACGCCGTCGCGCGCGGCCGCCGCCTGGTCGGGCCGGGTCATCTGGGCGTAGATCCGCTCGACCAGGTCGCGGAAGGCCGGGTCCTGGCGATTGCGCGGCTGGGGCAGGTCGACCCTGATCGCCTGGACCACCCGGCCCGGATTGGACGAGAACACCAGGATGCGGTCGCACATCAGCACGGCCTCCTCGATGTTGTGGGTGACCATCAGGATCGACTTGATCGGCATCCGGCCCTCGCTCCACAGGTCGAGCAGGTCGGTGCGCAGGGTCTCGGCAGTCAGCACGTCCAGGGCCGAGAAGGGCTCGTCCATCAGCAGGATCGAGGGATCGACCACCAGCGCGCGGGCCAGGCCGACCCGTTGGCGCATGCCGCCCGACAGCTCCTTGGGATAGGCGTTCTCGAAGCCGTCCAGGCCGATCAGGTCGATGGCCGCCAAGGCGCGCTTGCGGCGCTCGTCGGCGCGCACGCCCTTGGCCTCCAGCCCGACCTCGACGTTCTGCAGCACGGTCAGCCAGGGAAAGAGCGCGAAGCTCTGGAACACCATGCTGACGCGGGTCGGGCCGTCGGGGCGCGGCGGGAAGACGATCTGGCCCTCGGTCGGCTTGATCAGGCCGGCGATTGAGCGCAGCAGGGTCGACTTGCCCGATCCCGAGCGGCCCAGCAGGCCAACGATCTCATTCTCGCAAAGGGTCAGGTCGACATTGTCGAGCACCAGCAGGTTGGCGCCCTCGGCCTTGCCGTACAGGTGACGCACGCCCTTGGCTTCGACCAGGCGGGTGTCGGTGACGTGGGTGAAGTGGGTCATGGCGAGGACTCCCTAGGCCAGACGCAGGCGGCGCTCGGCGAAGCGGTACATCGGCCGCCAGAGCACGCGATTGAAGGTGATGACGAAGACGGACATGACGGCCACGCCCAGGGCGACGCGGGCGCTGTCGCCGGCGCTGGTGGCCTTGGCGATGTAGGCGCCCAGGCCGGCCGCCTCGAGGTGTTCATGGCCCCAGCTGACCGCCTCGGCGACGATGCTGGCGTTCCACGATCCGCCCGAGGCGGTGAGGGCGCCGGTCACGTAGTAGGGAAAGATTCCCGGGATCGCGACCTGCCGCCACCACTGCCAGCCCTTGAGGCCGAACATGCCGGCGGCTTCCTTCAGGTCGCTGGGGATGGCGCTGGCCCCGGCGATGACGTTGAACAGGATGTACCACTGGGTCCCCAGCACCATCAGCGGCGAGAGCCAAATGTTGGGGTTGAGATGCAGGGCGACGATGGCCGCCACCGCGAACGGGAACATCACATTGGCCGGGAAGGCCGCCAGGAACTGGGCGATCGGCTGCAGGCGCTCGGCCCAGGCCGGGCGCAGGCCGATCCAGACGCCGAGCGGGACCCAGATCAGCGTGGCCAGCGCGATCAGCACCACGACTCGGACCAGAGTCGCCAGGCCCAGCAACGATACCTCGCCGAGGTCGCCGAAAGACAGGCGGGCGCTGAGGAACGACCACGTCAGCCAGACGCCGCCGGCCAGGGTCATGGCGACCAGCGCCATCCAGAGCACGTCCATCGCCCGCCCGAAGGCCGGGTGAGGCGGGGGCATCCGCAGGCTGGGCAGGCGGACCGGCGATCGCAGGCTCGAGACGGTCCGCGACAGATCGGCCAGCAGCCGGGCCAGCGACCGCGTCCAGGCCGCGCGGCGCAGCAGGTCGTAGAGCCACGAGGCCGGGCGCTGCTGGCTGGCGGTCTGCTCGAAGCGGAACTTGTCGGCCCAAGCCACGACGGGGCGGAAGACCAGCTGGTCGTACAGGACGATGACCACGGCCATGGCCGCGACGCCGGTGGCGACGGCCTTCATGTCCTGACGAGCGATCGCCACCGACAGCCAGGAGCCGATGCCCGGCAGGGTGACGGTGGTGTCGCCCACGGTGATGGCCTCGGACGCGACGACGAAGAACCAGCCGCCCAACATCGACATCATCACGTTCCAGACCAGGCTGGGCGTGGCGAACGGCAGCTCCAGCCGCGTGAACCGCCGCCAGGGCGAGAAGCCGAACTGGCGGCTGACCTCGTCCAGGTCGGCCGGGATGGCCCGCAGCGACTGGTAGAAGCTGAAGGCCATGTTCCAGGCCTGGCTGGTGAAGATCGCAAAGATCGCCGCGCACTCCACGCCCAACTGACGGCCGGGGAACAGGCCCATGAAGAAGGTGACCGTGAAGGTCAAAAAGCCCAGGATCGGCACCGACTGCAGGATGTCGAGGGCGGGCACGATCAGCAGCTCCGCCTTGCGGCTCTTGGCGGCCAGAGTGGCGACCGTGAACGTGAAGACGAGCGAGGCGGCCAGGGCCAGGAACATCCGCAGCGTCGTGCGCAGGGCATATTCGGGCAGGCGCGCGGGATCCAGGGTTACGGGGACGGCGTGCAGGGCCGCCAGGGGCTGACTCATGTCCTCGGCGCCGCGCAAGACCAGAACGGCGGCGGCGGCGAGCAGGACGAAGGCGACCAGATCCGCCCATGAAGGGACAGTTCCAGCGCGGAGGAAGCGCGCGAGCGGGCGCGCGGCCTTGAGGTCTCCGGAGAGGAAAACCATGGGGCTTCACCTTGTGACTGTGGCCGCGACCGGCCGCCAGCAAGGAGCCCGTTAAACCCCTAGCGTGACGCCTTTCGCGGCGGGATGGATCGACTGTGACTGTCGCTGGGCATGGGGTTTTGGTTTCCGTTGAGAGCGCCACCGCTGCATTGCAGCAACGAACGCGGCGGCGGGATGCGCCTGTCGAACGGCGTTGTCAAGCTGATCTCGATGACGAGGTGAAAGGTGAGCCGTGCGCCAGGAGCGGATCTTGGCCTAACCCCGAAAACCGGACCTTCAAGAGGCTGCTCGCCAAGCGCTTCCTGCGGCCTCTAACCGAGCGAAGATATCGTCACCCTTGATGCGCTCGGACGAGCCTCTCGGGACACAAGGTTGAGTGATCAAGTAGCGCGGCTAGGCCGATCCACCCGGTTGGAGGTCACGCGGGTCGTGGCCAAGGGGCTTCCCATAGAGGCCGATATTGGCGTCGCCCCACGCTTTCAGAGAGCGAAGGATCGGGGCCATGCTCAGGCCAAGCTCCGATAGCGAATACTCGACCTTCGGCGGGACCTGCGCATAGACCTTGCGCGTGATCAGCCCGTCGTCCTCCAGCTCGCGGAGTTGATTGGTCAGCATCCGCGGCGTGCAGCTTTGAACCTGCCGCCGGATTTCGTTGAAGCGCAGCGTTCCGGCCAGCAGGTGCCAGAGGATGATGGCCTTCCACTTGCCATCGATCAGCCCGATCGCGGCCTCCACCGAACACCCCGGCGTGCAGTCGAAGCGGGAATGGCGCACCTTGGCCATATTAGTATCCTTTTTGATACTATATGCGATTGTTGTCAGTATTGCAGTTTTCAGAGAGTAGCTGCACCTATCGAGCACCGCAACACGGAGCTCCGCCATGAAGGCTATTGGCTACAAGATCCCCGGCGCGCTTGATCGGCCCGACGCGCTCCAGGATATCGTGCTCGATCGGCCGGTCGCCACCGGCCATGACCTGCTGGTCGAGGTGGCGGCCGTGTCAGTCAACCCGGTCGACACCAAGGTCCGCGCCAGCGCGGCGCCCACGAACGACGACTGGAAGGTCCTGGGCTGGGACGCCGTGGGCAAGATCGTCGAAGTCGGGCCGCGGGTCGAGGGCTTCGCCATCGGCGATGAGGTGTTCTACGCCGGGTCGATCACGCGGCAGGGGGCCAACAGCCAGTTCCATCTTGTCGACGCCCGGATCGTCGGGCGAAAGCCCAAGACGCTCAGCAACGCCGAAGCCGCCGCCCTGCCCCTCACCGCGATCACGGCCTGGGAAATGCTGTTTGACCGGATCGACATCCGCCGACCCGTCCCCGGCGCGGCCAATGCCGTGCTGATCATCGGCGGCGCGGGCGGCGTGGGGTCGATCGCAATTCAGCTGATCCGCGCCCTGACCGACCTGGTGGTGATCGCCACGGCGTCGCGAGCAGACACCCAAGAGTGGATCAAGGGTCTCGGCGCCCACCACGTGCTCGATCATGGCCAGCCTCTGGCCAGGCAAATCCAGGCCCTGGGGATCGGGGCGCCCGCCTTCGTCTTTTCCACCACCCATACCGACCAGCATCTGGATGACATCCAGACGCTCATCGCGCCTCAGGGCCGCTTTGGCCTGATCGACGATCCGGCCCTGCTGGACGTTGTGGGCTTCAAGCGCAAAGCCGTCTCGATCCACTGGGAATTGATGTTCACCCGCTCGATCTTCGAAACGGCCGATATGGCTGAGCAGGGCCGGCTGCTGAACGAGGTCTCGAGGCTTGTCGACGCCGGCCGCATTCGCACGACCTTGACCCAGACCCTGTCGCCCATCAATGCGGCCAACCTTAAAGCGGCGCATGCGCTGATCGAGAGCGGCCGCGCGAAGGGGAAGGTGGTCCTGGAAGGTTTTGGTCCAACCTGAACGGCGATGATACGCGAGCCGCAGGCCCGTACTCTTCGAACCTTGTGCTCCCCGCGCTGGGTTGGGCGATCACCCTAGTCGGCGGCGAGCCACATCAACATCGCGGGCTAGGCTGCGCCATCAGCAGACTCTAGGACCCAGCCCAGAACCGGACGTTCAGCAGCCGCCCCACTAGTGCTGCGATAGCGCAGCGCATCGACAACGAGCGTGAAGGCACCGCCCCACCTGGCCGATGGATGGCGGTGCCGACAATGTGGCTGGCGGCCGGCTGCCTGAGCACGAGCGTCAAGACGCGGGGACCCCACTACGCCCACCACCGTCCAACCTATCAAGCCAAGGCGATCAGGCGATTGCTTCAAGAACCCGTCGTGCCGAAAGAAAAGATCGCTCCATTACCCAAATCCCCGTTAGGGGACTTTAGCGCACCTGCGCGTGCGGCGGCGTGATTGTCCGGCGATCTGCGTTCGCCGTACACCTGACGTTCATCCGACCCGCGCTCAGTTGCGCGACGGGGTGGAGCTTGGTGGGGAAACAATGCGAAACCAGAAACTGGTCGCGCCGATCATGGTGGCGGCGGCGCTCGCGGGGGGCGCCCCCGAGGCAACGCTGGCGCAAAGCCAGCCCGCGCTCACGTCCATCGACCGGGTGGCCTATATGGCCTGCGTGCTATTCAAGTCGGGAGCGGCTTCCGGCTACGTCCCTGTCCAGAAGACGACCGGCTACCACGTCTACAATTACTTCGAGTCGAAGACCGGGGAGCGGCTGCTGCCCGGCACCGGCTACACGAACATTCGATGCTATCGCGGCGACACGCAGGAAGCCGCTGAACAGGCGCGCATCAAATCCGGTTACGTCGCCGCCGAGACCATCCCTTGGCCAAAGGGTTTCAAGCCCGTGCCCGACCCTGGCGCGCCGAAGCCTGTCGGTCCGGACCAGTGGCTGCTGTGCACCCTGGAGACCGGCGGCGGAATTGGCCGTCCCCTGGCGATGATTGTGTTCGAGCCCTTTCTCGTACCCGGCGCCAAGTATCCGCTCAGCGGCGATGTCGGAATGATGTTCCATCGCCAGGTCGGCACGGACACGGTGGTACCTGGCTATTCACCCTTCAACGGCAACGGCTCAGGCGGGTGCGACGCGTTCGGGACCGAGACCGCGGCGCGCGCCAAGCGCGATCGCTGGCAGTACAGCCGCAACTACAACATCGTGAAATTCGTCGACTGGCGTCCTCCAGAGCTGAACGCCAAGACGGCGCCCGCCAAGGTAACCGGGACCGCCGGCGGCCCGGGTAATCCCAACGACAAGAGCGGCGCCACGGTTCAGCCCGTCGACACGTCACTGCGCGACGCCGGCAAGGCGTGGGACGAGCAGGTCAAGAAGACCTTGGCCGAAGAGGCTAAGAAAAAGGTCGAGCTTGCCGCCAAGCAGGTCCAGGCCGACGCCAAGGCCAAAGCCGACCTCGAAGCCTTCCTCAAGGCGCGCCGGAAGCAGGGCAGCGCTCAATGAGCCGCGTCGCGCTGCTGAGCGCCGCCGCCGGCCTGGCCCTGGCTACGTCCGCGCAGGCCCAGCTCCTGACCATCGCTCTGCGGCCCATGACCGCCGCATCCGCCGACCAGCAGGTGACCTCGTTGCTGAAGGGCGGCGCGATCTGCATCAAGCAGGGCCCGCTATCGGCCTCGGAGATGCGCCGCGCCCTCACCAGCAACGACAGCGACACGCGCCTGCGCGAGGCGTTGAGCGGCGCCGGGGTGATGATCAACACCTCGGGTTCGGCGGCCGTCGAGGTCTCGGGCGTGGCCCGTATCACTCTGGCCGACGCCTGCCTGCCCGACTACGGCTTTGGCAAGATCGACAAGATCACCGGCAAGGCCGAGGTCGCCGTCGAATGGACCCTGACCGACCGCGCCACCGGCGCCGAGATCGGCAAGCTGTCGACGCGCGAGGCGGCCGAGCGCACCGGCGGAACCGGCGGGCTAGCCGGCCTGGTCGACGAGGCCTTCATGGCCAACGCCAAGGCCCTGGCGGCCAATCCTGCGTTCCGGGCGGCGGCAGGCCGTCCGCTGCTGGCCTCGGCCCGGCCCGACACCGTCCAGCCGCGCGATCCGGCCCTGCTGGTCCTACCGCCCTGGCGTCGGGTGAGCGACAAGACGCCTCTATCGGTCACCGCGCCGCGCGTCATCGAGAGCGATCTCGACATGCTCCACGGCTACGCCCGGGAGTATTTCGCCGTCCCGCTAGAGGCGGGCGAGACCCTGCGGCTCGACATGCAGGACGCAGCCGCGAAGATCGTCATTTCCGTCACCGACCCCAAGAACAAGTACCTCGCCTCGACCGACTACAAGACCCCAGAGCGGCATTTGTCGGCGTCGGCCAAGACGGCCGGAACCCACATCGTCAGCCTCTGGGCGTCGAGCAGTCCGCAGATTGCGCCCTACCGGCTGAAGATCGACACCGACCGGCGGCCCTACAGCGAGACGGCGACGCCCGGCGCGCCGAGCGCTCCGACCACGACCGCATCCGCCCCCACGAACGGTCCCAATGGCCCGGTGGCCCTGCGCTGGGTCGTGGCCGCGCCCCTCGAGGCCCAGGCCGGCGGCCAGATCGGCGCAGCGGACTTCTGCACCAGCAAGGAGCCCGTCCAGCCCTCCGAGATGCGCCGCGCCATCGAGTCCGGCGCGCTGGACGCCCGACTGCGCGACGACCTGCGGGCCGCCGGCTTCCAGGTCGTGGGAAGCATGGCCAAGACCCCGCACGGCGTCGCGCCCGTATCGCTGTCGGCCGAGGCGCGGATCACCAACTTCCAGGCCTGCATCCTCAACTGGGGCCTGGCCAATTTCGACACGGTCGCCGGCAAGGTGGCCATGAGCATCGACTGGGTAGCGCGCGACCGCGCCACCGGGGCCGAACTCGCCCGCCTGACCACCCAGCAGGGCGTCGATCGCAAGAAAGGATCTGGCGGCCTTCTGTACCTGACCCAGGACGCGTTCAGCGCCAACATCAAGATCCTGCTGGCCGATCCGGCGGTGAAGGCGGCCCTGCGCCGTCCGGCCCTGGCGGCGCCGCAGCCGGACGACGGCCCAGCGCGCGATCCGCTGCGCGCGGTCATTCCGCCCTGGACGCCAACCGCCTTCGGCGCTCGCATTCCGCTGGACCTGCCCAAGGTGGCCGAAAGCGACATCGACGCCACTGACGAGGACAAGTCCTCGGCGCGCGAGACCTACAAGATCAACGTTAGGGCCGGCGAGACGGTGTCCATCGCGATCAGCGACGCCCAAAAGCCCTTGCGCGTCGGCGTACTCGACATGCAGAGCACGTTGATCACCGACACTTTCGGCGCCAGCCCCGCCCTGAAGTGGAAGGCTCCGGCGGCCGGCGACTACTTGATCCAAGTGACCTCGGCCGACAAGCCGCGCCAGACGCCGTACCGCATGCTGGTTGAGAGCGACCTGCGCCCCAAGGATCCGCCTAAGCCCGTCATGGCCGAGGCGCCGAAGCCGCCTCTCGCCGCCAAGCCCGAGGTCGCGGAGAACGGCCCGCCGGCCAAGCCTCCCGCCCCGCCCGCGCTTCCATCGATGCCGAAGTTCACCCCGCCGCCGGGCGTGCTGCTGGCCGAGGTCGGCAAGTCGGTGCAGCGACCGGCCGGCAAGGTCGGGGCGGCGGTCGATCTCTACGCCTTCATCGGCGAGTCCGGCTCGGTGTTCCAGGCGAGGGCGGGCGCTCCCGGCGCAGGCGGCCACGCCATCACCCTTTACACGCCCGAGGGCGACGAGATGCTGAAGGCCGACGGCGTCGACATGACCAGCCTGAACGGCATCCTGCCCAAGGACGGCATCTACATGCTGGCGGTCGGCCGCCAGAACGCGGCCAAGCCCTACAAGCTGACCCTGGCGGCGGACTCGCCGGACCTTTTCCAGTGGAGCCACCGCAATCTGGCCGGCTACGAGGTCCTGGATCAGGACGGAAAGCTGCTCTACACCACCTGCTGGACGGCGCCCGGCGCGACCTTGCGCTACGACTTCGCCAGTGGCGTAAGGAGCTCGATGAGCGTCGAGCGCGGCGGCGCCGGACGGTGGGAGTTCGTAGGGGAACCGGCGAAGGCCTTTACCACCCAGCTGGTCGCGGGTGTCTTCGTGCGGACCTATGCCAGCGGAGACAAGCCGAACTCCTGGGGTCTGGATGATCCGCCCCCCGAACCGGGGCCTATCGCGGCTACCTCTGCAGGTAGCCTGCATAGCGCCATTTGCTGCCGTTGGCGCACCTCCAGGAACACGACATTAAGGATCCCGGCGAGAAGACCGAAGTCGACCCGTGCGCCTGCGTTGGCGGGAAGATACACAAGAAGTGTTGCCTTCCGGCCCTACAGGACTTGGCGCCAAAATCGACTCGATAGTTGAACTGGCCGACCCGTCCTTCCCGTGACCGTCTTATCTACTGATTGCCGCCAGGGCACCGTCGGAGGTCGGGTCCTTTTCAAGTGACAGGAGGGCGACATATTCATCGACGTCGGCTGGGAACTTGGCGCTTCTAATCCATTTTGACGCGGAAAAATTTCCAGCTTTCCGCCGTAGCTTGGTGTCTTCGACAGGCATCGGAGCGTTGGCGACGCTCTCTCGCTTCCAATTCAGGAAGTCCGCCCAAAGGCCGCGCGCCTCCTCAAGCACCTTAGGGAGCCAATCGGTGACGCCGTCTGCCCTTCGTCTCACTCGTAGGGCGCGTACCAGCGTGGTAAGCGCGAGGTCGTTTACAAGCTTCTCAGCGTTCTGGTGGGGTTTGAGTTGAGAAATTTCTCGGTAAATCTCGTAAAATTCGAAGAAGATTCCGACAGGAGCATCATTCTCGAGCGCTGGAATGATACCGCCTGTGCTCCGCATCATCTTTCGTTCGACGGCTAGACCATAGCGCCCCATAGCCATGTGCATCAGGCGCGTGAAAAGAGCGCGCTCGACGACGTCTTCCCGATCGATATAGTTTTTGCGAATTGCGTCCGAATATTCTCCGCGTTTCGGCTCGTAAAGCAGGCCAGTACGGCGAAAGACTATTTCGGCTATCTCACGATTGTCGTCGTTGCTAGCGCTTCGATCGATGGGGGCGACAGCGGTCTGCGAATTCGTCGCCGACGAGATGCTTCGGATGAGTTCTTTTTTGGAGGCCTCATCAATCTGGGGAAGCGTGATAATCCTGAGGACAACTTCCTTCCCAGAAAACAGCTTGACCCTACCCGCTAGCAGACCTTCCGAGGTTCGGCGATGAGTCACATACCGGCATTCGGAGGGCGGTCGTCCAGCACCTCGGCACGCAGCAACCGGCCCGATGCCAACCGCCGCGCCAATGCATCTAAGAACCCGGCATAGCGCTCCTGCCCCTTGGCGTTCTGCGCCTTCTGATCGCCTGCGGCCAGGCTGGGCGTCGCCGTCAGCCAGGCCTTCACGAACAGGGCGATCGCCTCGTTGGCGATCGTCAGGTCCCGCCCCTGCCCCTCAAGCTCTCGGCCTATTCGATCAAGCCGCCGGACCACAGCAGCCTCGGCCGCTTCGTCGCTATCGGGCGACAGGTAGCTAGCGACCGCGGCTTGAACGATCTCCGACTTCGACCGCTTGGTTCGCCGAGACGCTTCATCCAGCGCCAGCACGAGATCGCGCGCTAGGAAGACCTTGGTCTGAACCTTCATCGCGGCCTCACAGCGGGATGCCGTCGTCAGGGTCCAGGCTGGCCTGCCTGGCCGCGGCCCGGAACCGGCGGGCTTGCTCAGCCTGGGCGGACTCGTCGGCGTCGGGATTAGGGTCCAGCCAGATCTCGGGCGCAGGCGGTTCCGGCGCCGGCTCGGCCGGCGCTTCGAACTCCGGCTCGATGCGATGGCCGCCTTCATCGGCGGCCTCGCCAGCCCGGTTCCCGGAAGACGCTGCCGCCGAGATCGCCGTGATCCACATGGCATCCGCGCCGGCGCTAAGCGCCTGCAGCTGTTGCGGCGGATCAGCCACCCGACCGGCCAGCTCCGGGTCGACATAGTAGCGGACCTTGGTCGCGCGGATGGGCGGCACGCCCGACACTTGAATGATCGCCTCGTCCGGTGGAAGCTGCATCACCTCCCCGGGTGTCAGAAGCGGGCGGGCCGTTTCCTGGCGGCTGACCATCAAATGGCCAAGCCAGGGGGAAAGCCTGTGCCCGGCATAATTCTTCATCGCTCTCATCTCTGTGGCGGTGCCCAGGCTGTCGCTGATGCGGCGCGCGGTGCGCTCGTCGTTGGTCGAGAAAAGGTGCCGATGGTGGCCATGGGGGTCTCTCCGATCTCACTGGGCCGCGCCGATCGCGGCCTCGATGGCGATCTCAAGGACCAGGGTCGGTGTCCGGCCCGCAGAGCGCGCCCTGCCGTCCCAAGGCAGGCTTTTGCGGGCGCGCTCCCGAAGCCTTGGCGAAGGACCGAAGGGAAAGAGTTTCTTGTCTCGCGAGGAATGGGGCGGGCCTGGCCAGCGGCCGCCCCAGGGGAAGAAAGTCGAGCGCCGAGGTTGCGGCGACGGACCGGTCCCGGTCCAGATCAGGCCAGAAGAGGACGCGGTCGGCACGCCCGATGCAGATCAACTGGAGAGCCCCCCAAGGCCGCCGTCGCCCCCCTTCACCGGTCGAGAAAACGGTTCCTACACCGGCGCCATCGACACCCTGGCCGCCAAGCTCAAGACGGTCGAGTTCCGCCCGGTCGTCGACAAGCCCAAACGACAAGAGCCCGACTTCCGGGCCTATGCCGGCAAGGCCGATCTCGACTCGGCTTGGAAGACAGTCAGCGCGGACGAAGAGGCTCCCTTCGGTCAAGCCGGACGACCCGTCCTTCAGCAGCGCGGTCAACGCCGCTCTGGTCGATCTCAACGGCGGCCGAACCCCGACCTGGTCGCGCAGCAACGGCCCGCGCGAGGACGAGGGGCCGGGCCCGGCTCGCCGCCCCTTCGGCAGGGCGGGCGCGGCGCCGGCTGCCCGGCGAGACTCAAGCTATAGGCGGCCCATGCCCGCCCTTCCCCTGCTCGCCGCCGCCGTCATCGCCTGCACCGCGCCAAAGGTCCACGACGGCGACACCCTGCGCTGCGGCGCCGACCGCGTCCGCCTTTTCGGGGTCGATGCGCCGGAGGTGCGGCGCGGCAAGACGCCGGCCGAGCCCCTGGCCTACGAGGCCCGCGACCTCCTGGCCAGCCTGACGCGCGGCCGGGTCGGCTGCCGGGTCGTCGATCAAGACCGTTATGGCCGCCACGTCGCCCGCTGCTGGTCCGACGCCAGCCCCGACATCAACGCCGCCCTGATCCGCTCGGGCCTCACCAGCGAATATCGGCGCTACAGCAAGGGCGCCTACGCCGCCGAAGAGGCCAAGGCCAAGGCGGCCCGGCGCGGGCTTTGGGCGTCCGGGGCGCCCGCCCGGCCGAGCCGGTAAACCAGGCAGGCCGCGAACGACGCCCTGTCCGCCCCGCCGCACCGAGGCGGTCAGCGCCGTCCCCAGTTCACAGGCCAAACCTGGGCGCCGTGACGACGAAACGCGGCCGATCCCAAAGGATCGGCCGCGCCGCCCGCCCACGAAAACGACGGGCGGCCCGAAGGCCGCCCGTCCCGACTACTCGGCCGCCGCCAGGGACGCGGCGGCCTGTTCTTCATCCTCCGCCGACAGGCTGGCGGGTTCCGTCGCGCCGTCGTCCTGGCGCGGCGCGTGCGGATCATCGCCCGCCAGCACCAGGGCGTCCTCGGCCTCGGACGGGGCCTCAAGGCCCTGCTGGGCTCCGCCGCCCTCCCCTTCTGCGTCCTGGGACTGCGGCCTGGCCGTCCGCAGGATGGGCGGCAGCCATCCGACCTCGACCAGTTGGGGCTCGGCGGCCGCCACCATGTCGGGCTTCTTGAGGCCCGACAGCCGGGCGGCGGCCTGCGCCGACACCCCGTCCGACACCGCCGCGACGATATGGGCCTTGGTGACGCGATCGAGATAGCGGACCGCCGTGGGCTTCCAGTAGTCGCGCATGTCCAGATCAAGGGCGCTCGCCAAGGTCTCCGCGTGGGCCAGGGCGTGGGGTCTGCGCTCCCAATTGCGGACCGCATAGACCGACAGGCCAACGCAGTGGGCGAGCAGGCTCGCCCGGCTGTCGTGGTCGAGCCCGACGATGAAGGCCCACAGGTCAGGACCTTCGCTTGGCATTTGCCGCGCCCAGACCCGATGACGCTCGGCGATCGCCCGACCGGCGGGACTGTCCTCGACGCCCTCGCCGAATTGGGCAAGGTCGCGGGAGGCCCACTGGATTTCGAGGCAGGTCGGGGCTGGGTAGACCCCGAACACCTTCGCCGCCAGCGCATGGACCAGGGCGACCTGGGCCAGATCGGGGTTTTGCGCCAAGGCGTCGCGCAAGGCGGCGCTGCGGTGGGCGGTCAGTTCGGCGATCACCCGGTCGGGCAGCGGCGCGGCCGGGTCGCCCTCAGGCTCCTCGGCCTCGCCGCCGCCACTCGCTTCGGCGTCCCTTCCCCCGTCGGCCTCGCCTTCCTCGTCGGCGTCATCGGGGTCGGAGGCCCCCGCCGCCTGATGATCGGCGGCGTCCGCTTCGTCCTCGGGGTCGGGCTCGGGCACGGGCTCGTCCTCGGGACGAACGAAGCCGCGCTCGATCCGGGCTTCGCCATAGGCGTCGAGGACGACGAAGACACCGGCCCGCGCCCTCTCGCCCGGGTCATAGCCGTACTCGTCGCCATAGGCTTCGAGTTGGGCGGCGATCGCCTCGAAACGGGCGGCGACCTCGGGCGGCGGCGGGCCGATGTCGGCCCACTGCTCGGTCAGCTCAGCGTCCTCGGCGATCAGGGCGTTGATCGCCTCGGACTCGCCGGGGGCGCGCTCGCGCAAGCGCTCCCAGACCCGCGAGCAGCCGTGGCCGTGCGGAAAGTCGAGCGACGGGCTCGCCCACTTCCAGCCCTCGGCCGCCCTCACCGCCTCGGCGACCTTGGCCAGCTTGTCGGCGGCCAGGGTCTCCAGCAAGGCCACGTCCTCCAACCAGCAGACGCCGCCCGCCTGGGTGAAGAGGTCGCGCAGGACGGGGCCGCCCGCCGCCTCGTAGGCTTCGACGCCGACGAACTGGGCGCGGCGGTCGGTGCTGATCACCTTGTCTTCGACCATGGCGCGACGGATGACGTGCGCGGTCAGCTGATGCGGCGACAGCCGCTCGAAGACCTGCAGTTGCCGCGCCGCGTCGGGATTGACCGCGAACGCGGTCACCTGCTCCAGGGTCAGGACCGCTTCGCGGTAAAGGTCGAGCAGTGCGGGGGCGACGGCGCCCAGGCGCAGGCGCTGGCGCACGATGTCGGCCTTAAGCCCGAAGCGCGCCCCGATCTCCTCGGCGCTCCAGCCCCGGCGCTCGGAGAGTTCCCGGAACGCTTCGTACGCGTCGGCCGGGTGCATTGGCTCACGGCTAAGGTTCTCGTCCATCGAGACCTCGGCCGGGTCGTTGGTCGTATCGACCACGCAGCGCACGGCCGCGCCCTTGGCCAGGGCCTTGCGCTTGGCCAGCAGGCGCAGAGCCTGGCGGCGCCCCTCTCCGGCGGTGACGAGATAATAGCCGGTCTTCTGAGCGTCCTTGATCTCGGGCTCGACGACGAGGGGCTGAAGAACGCCCTTGTGACGGATCGAGGCGGCGCGCGCCTCGATCACCTCGGCGCTGTGGCCGACGCGCCGGGCGTTCTTGGGCGAGGCTTTGAGGCGGTTCAGGGGAATGTCGCGGACCTCGCCGAACTGCACGGCGGCAAGGCCGGGAACCGCGCCGCCGGTCTCGACGCCAACGGCGACGGGGGTTTCTGAGGGGGAAGTCATCTTGCGCCTCCTTGGTGGCTGGGTTGCAGGCGCAAGGCGCGCCTGAAACCCTGCCCAAGCGGCGAGCGCGGGGGTGCAAGCGGAGGGGCGTCTTCGCGGGGACCCGGCTGCAGGGCTTGGTGTCGAAGGCCGCCTTTGACCGACGAAGGCCCGAAGCTGGGCGGAAGGCGATCCGAAGCGCGCCGGGGGCGGCAGCCCCAAGCACGGGCGCAAAGCGCCCAAAAGACCAACGGCCGCGGCAGCGGCCAGGCATGACCGGCAGGTCAGCGCCGACCGTCTGGCCTAAAGGGGGTTTTCGCCTGAACCCGGACAGGGCCGTCGCAGAGATGGTCCCTCGCCGGCCCGTCGGGCAACGCGGACCAAGCCTCCGCGGGGATGGTCCCTCGCGGCGCGCCGGTCTTTGTGATCGCTGGCGCCGGCCCCATGATGGGCGCGTGACCAAAGGACTCGACCGCATGACCAAGGCCCGCAAAGGCCCCGAGACCGAATGGGCGGCGGCGTTCGCGCTGATGCTGGCCGAGACCGGGGTGCGCAACTCCAGGCTCGAGGAGCTGCATCAGGGCCTATCGCCGGGCAGCGCCATCGGCGACTACAGCGACGTCAAGGTCGTCACGCCCTA
Source organism: Caulobacter flavus (assembly GCF_003722335.1). Lineage (GTDB taxonomy): Bacteria > Pseudomonadota > Alphaproteobacteria > Caulobacterales > Caulobacteraceae > Caulobacter > Caulobacter flavus. The sequence continues at coordinate 3,277,963 of NZ_CP026100.1, read as the reverse complement.
TGGCGAAATCCCCTGGTCGCAGCTCTCCCGGCTCGACGACGAGGAGATGAAAGAGCTGATGATCGAGGTCGTCGATCGCCTCTTCACGATCCTGTCCCATCCCGAGCCCTTCACGCGGCTGATGGGCGCGGCGCGCTGGAACGCGCCCCGGCTGGATCCCTTGTTGATGGAGAGCGTGGCCCGCTGGAAGGCGCGCCAGGCCGGCATGCCGGAAGCCGAGCTTTGGGCGACCTTTCCGCTGACCGAGGCCAACCGCCGCCCGCCGATCCGCAGCGACCGCCGCGCCGCCGCCGGCCAGATCGATGAGGCCGACCAGGCCGACCAGGCCGACCTTACCGAAGCCGAGCAAGACGAAGGCCGCCGGTCCCTGGAGATCACGCCCGAGGCGATGCGTGCGCTGGCGCAGGCGCCGATCGCCGGTCCGGCCTGGATCGCCAAGGCGCGCGAGGCCCTGGCGCAGGGCGCCGACGGGTGGGAGCGGGCTCAGATGGAGACGCTCGACACCATCGACGTCCTCACCCATGGCCAGGAGGAAAGGTGACAAGCACGCGGGACGGCCGCAGGCTTGGGTTCTCGACTCCCTTAAAACCGAGGATCACCCATGAACACCGCCGACATCGCCGAAGCCCTGGCCGCCGCCGACGACAAGGTCACCAAGACCCAGGCCAAGGCCCTGGTCGACGGCGTCTTCAAGGCCATCGCGCAAGCCGCCGCCAAGGGTGAAGAGGTTTCGATCCCCGGCTTTGGCAAACTCAAGGTCCAGGACAAGCCGGCGCGCACCGGCCGCAACCCGGCCACCGGCGAGACCATCGAGATCGCCGCAACCAGGAAGGTCGCCTTCACGCCGGCCAAGCAGCTCAAGGACGCCGTCAACGGCTGACGCCACGAGCCCGCCGTCGCCCAGCGCCCGGCGGGCCGACCCCACGCTCTTGCTTTTGTCTGTATGGGTTACTGCCGCTCGCCTCGCCGTCAGGATCGGGACGGCGCGGCCGCGGCCTCCTTGCGCGGCCGCCCGCCCCGACGAGGCGCGCGCTCGCCGCTATAGGCCTGCTTCCAAGCCGCAGCGAGAATGTCAGCCAGGGCGGCCTCCTCCAGGTCCTCCAGCCAAAGCAGCGTCACGCCCGACCGTCGCTGGCGTCCAGGCTCGGGCGACGCCGCGTCCTGCTCGGCCAGAATGCGAGCCTGATCGCGCGCCGAAAGCTTGACCACCGCCCACCCCGCCTCCGGCCACCCGAGGGTGGCGAACGCCTTGCCGCCGACGCGAAACTGCACGGTTTCCGCTCCTCGCGTCACGCGACGCCCTTCTGACTCCGAGTCGCCGCTTGCTGGGCAAAACGCGGTCAACGCCGTGACAGAAGCGGAGGTAGCTGACCGCGCAGGCGCGTACGGGTCCGCTCCTGGGATATGGCGAAATCGCCGTTGGACCTGGACTTACGAAAGCGGTCGATCTCCGAAGGGTCGGCCGCGCCGGTCTGGACGCCCGCCTGTCTCATGCCCTCGACGGCTAAGCGTCGCCTGTCCGAGCGAGCAACCTTGACTGTTCTGGGGTGTTGTTGTCGGGCGGAGTCTCATCCAGTGACACGCTAAGCATCGCACCACCGGATTCGCCCGCCCATGACGCTGACCCCGCTCCCGAACGCGGCAGACGGTGACGTCGCCCAGCGCCTGCGCGGCGGTCAGTGGAACTCTGAGGGGTTTGGACCTGTCACAGCCTGGCCCAACGCCCTGCGCCAGACCGTGGAGATCCTGCTTGCCGCCGCCTTCCCGATGTTCCTTGTCTGGGGACCGGAGCGACGCATAATCTACAATGACGCCTATCGCTCCATTCTCGGCGCCAAGCACCCCTACGCCCTGGGTCGGTCCTTCTGGGACGTGTGGCCGGAGGTCCGCGATCAGATCGAACCGGTGATCGATCAAGCCTTCGCGGGCGCATCGAGCTTCTTTGAGGATCTTCAAGTCACCTTGGAGCGCGACGGGCGCCAGGCCAGCGCCTGGTTCACGTTTTCCTACAGTCCCATTCCCGCCGAGGGCGTCGTTCCTGGGGCGCTCTGCGTCTGCGTCGAGACGACCTCGGCGGTCATGGAGCGGGCCGCGCGCCAGGAAAGCGAGCACACCCTGCTCTTCCTGGACCGGCTGACCAAGGGCACTTCGGCCCTGCCGAGCGCCGATGCGGTCATGCGGCGCACCGCCCAACTGGTCGGCGAGCACTTGGGCGTCAGCGTTTGCGCCTATGCCGACATGGACGAGGACGAAGACGGCTTCACGATCCGAGGCGACTGGGCCGCGCCTGGATCAACCTCCATCGTCGGCCATTACCAGCTCGCAGACTTTGGCCAATTGGCCGTGGCCAACCTCTCGCGCGGCCTGCCGCTGGTCATCAACGACAATCTAGCCGAGATCGCCCCGCACGAGGCGGCCACCTTCCAGGCCATCGGCATCGGCTCGACGATCTGCATGCCGCTGGTGCGAGAGGGCCGCCTGCGCGCCCTGATGGCCGTGCACCATAAGGGACCGCACATCTGGACCGATCGCGAACAGGCCCTGGTGCGCGAGGTCACCGAACGTTCCTGGGCTTTCGTCGAACGGGTGGGCGCCCAGGCGGAACTTCGCTCGCGCGAAGAGGAGTTGCGCCGCATTACCGATGCCGCGCCGCTGCTCATCGCCTATATTGACCAGGAGCGGCGCTATCGGTTCGTCAACCAGGCCTATCAGGACTGGTTTGGTCAGCCGCGCGAGGCGATCCAAGGCCGCCGGGTCGAAGACCTGCTCGGCGAGGCCTATACGCTGGCGCGGCCGCACCTGGAGGCGGCCCTGGCCGGCGAGCGCGTGACCTTTGAGCGCCGCCTGGACTACCCCGTCGCAGGGTTGCGGGACGTACAGGTCGACTACATCCCCCGCCGATCCCCGGCCGGCGAGGTGGTCGGCGTCTATGCCGTCACCGCCGATGTCACCAAGCGCCTGGAGGCTGAGCGGGCGCTTGTTCAAAGCGAAGCGCGCCTGCGCCTGGCCACCGAGTATGCCGAGGTCGGGCTTTGGGACGTCGACGAAATCAATGGCTTGCTGTTCTGGGATGATCGGGTGCGGGCCGCCTTCGGCGTCTTGCCGGGCACGCCGGTCTCGATGCGAGACTTCTACGACGGGCTGCATCCGGACGATCTCGAAGCCACGTCCAAGGCCTATGCGGCGGCGGCCGATCCGCTGCAGCGTGCGGTCTATGACGTCGATTACCGAACCATCAGCCCACAGGATGGCGCCGTTCGCTGGGTTTCGGCCAAGGGGCGCGGTGTGTTCGACGAGACCGGCCGTTGTGTGCGCGTGGTCGGCACGGCCATCGACATCACCGAGCGGCAGAGACTGAGCCGTCAGTTGCGCGAGGAATCCGAGCGTGTCCAGCTGGCGCTCGAGGCCGGCGCCATTATGGGCACCTGGGTGTGGGACGTGGCCGCCGACAGGATCACGGGCGACGAGCGGTTCGCCCAGGCTTTCGGTCTGTCGGTGGACGACTGCCGGTCGGGCCTGCCCATCGCCACCGCGTTCGGCTCGATCCATCCCGACGATGTCGAGCGTGTGCGCGAGGGAAGACAGGCCTCGGGCCGGCGCCAGGTGAGGACATGATGCGGTGAGACGGCGATGCGTTTCAGCTGCCCTTTTGAGACCATCGCGGTCGTTTGATCCGCACGCGGCCCGTGAGACTCTCCGCCACCTGATCTCGGGCGGCCAGCCGGCCGAATATTTCGAGCAGGCCCTGCGCCAGACCACGGCCGAAGCCTGCGCCCCGGCGCAGCCGCTATCACCCCCCTCCTCCCCTTGCTCCAGCCAGACGAAAGCGGCCGATCCCAAAGGATCGGCCGCCCGCGCGCACGTCCTCGCGCCCATCCGCCAAGCCAGGCTTGACCTGCTGCTCACCATCAAAACCGCGCCGCGCCGGAAAGGCGCGGCGCGGCGCGCGTCAGTATTCCTCAGCCAGCATCAGCGTCAGGACCCGCCTGGTGACGGCGGGGTCGGCCGGGTCGGGCGAGGCCATGCAGAGGTCGAGGTCGTAATAGTCGATCTTCCAGAAGTACCGCTGGCCGCCGACCTCGAAAGCGCCGAAGTCGCGTTCGCCGTGCGGGTCGTTGTCCTCGCTGAAGGTCGAAAAGCCCGTCACGGCAACCACGACCTTGGCCAGGTCAGCCTTGCTGGACGCCAGGGGTCAGCACCCACCCCGCGCCCGGCTCGGCGCGGCAGGCGTCGTTCAGCGCCGCGATCGCGTCGGTATGATCATCCTCGGTCATCAAAAGCGCTCCTTGGGAGTCCGGGGTCAGGCGCAAAAGCGCGCCTGACCCCGGCGCCCGTCGGCGAGACCGGGTGTGCAAGCGGAGGGGCGGCTTCGCGGGGACCCGGCTGCAGGGCCCGAAGGGACCGAAGCTGGGCGGAAGCCGATCCGAAGCGCGCCGAGGGCGGAGCCCTAAGTCCCGCGCGCTCGCGTGCGAGCGCTCATGACGAATGAAGCGTGCAAGGAGACCGCGCAAAGCGCGTGTCGGAACGTCCGCGTCGAGCGGCCGGCGGCGACCAAAGTCGCCCGCCAGGCGTCGCGCCCGTAGGAGAGCCGAAAGGCTCGGGACCGAGCGTGACCGCCGGCCGCTCTCCGTTCCAGGGCTCTATCGCTCGCAGGCGACGCCGTCGCCGTCTCGGTCAAGACCACGCCTGTAGCCCGGCTCCCCCAGGCGCAACGGCGCGACGCCGGCGGCCCTGGCGGCCGCGCAGTTGGGATAATAGGCCCCAGAGCGCGACGACAGCGATTGTGCGCGAGGTCGCGCGGTGGGAGCGCCACCGCCCCGATGGCAGTGATAGTCGCTGGTCTTGCGATTGGTGTGGCAACCTTCGGCGTTCAACCCGCCACCATGAGCCTGCGCATCCGCCGCGCCCAGGCCCGGCATTGCCCCCGCCAGTACGACTGCAGCCACCAACCCGTTTCGCCAGATCATCGGCTCCCCCAAGCCCATCAACACGCGCGATCGCCGACACCGACCTGCCGCGCACGCTCACTATCGCGAATCGTTAGCCCCCACCCAAAGCTCTACCATAAATTAGATCGCCCCCTCCTGGCTCGGGGTCGAGCGCGATGATTGGGGAATACCTTGAAGAGACTGCTTTGCGCGGCGAGCCTGATGGCGGCCGTCGTCCTGGCCAATGCCGCCCAGGCCCGGAACGGATCGGTCGAACTCCACGACGCCAAGGCCGGCGACCTGTCGGGCGCCGAGCTTGGCCTTCGCTACACTTCGCAAAGGGCAGGTTCCGCCTGAAGCCGACCCTGGGGGCCTTGATCCACTAGGGCGAGAACGACCGTTACCGCAGCGAGACCTTCAGCAACGGCCGCACCGTCTGCCGCGACACCCGCAACGACCAGTTCGCCGACAAGGACGACTGCAACGACGCCGCGGCCAAGGCCTACGGCAAGATCGAGGCGGCCTATCGCTTGGGCAAGTCCCTGGAGCTTGGCGCGGGCGTGCGCGTCAGTGACGAGACCGCCTTATGGCGCGATCGGCGGCTACGCCAGCGAGACCCTCATCGTCCGCGGCTTTGCCGGCAAGGACTATGGCGCCGGCGTCATCGCCTGCTTCTGATTGTCGGGGCGGCGAGACGAACCTCGCCGCCGACGCCTCCCGCATCCAGGAAACCGATCACCAGAAGGATCGGCTGCCGCGACCGCAAGCTCAGCCGAGGTCGACCGGATCCATCACCCAGGCGCTGCGTTCGGCCAGATCCCCGATCCGCGCAAGGTAAGCCGCGAAATGCGGACTGGCGCGATGGGCCGCCACGGCCGCGTTATCGATGTAGAGCTCGTCGAGCACGAAGCGGGTGGGGTCGGCCTGGTCTCGCCAGACATCCCAACGCAGATTGCCCGGCTCGGCCCGACTGGCGATCGCCAGGTCCGCCAGCATCGCCTCCAATTGGTCCGCCCGTCCCTCGCGCGCGGCCAGGATGGCGACGATCTTGATCCCCGAGCCCATCAGCCAACGCCCAGCGTGGCCGCACGGCCGCGCCCGGGCCGCGAGCGCGCGGTCTTGGCGTAGGCCTCGGAAAAGGCCGCGGTGAGAATATAGGCCATGGCGTCCTCGTCGATGCGCTCGAGCCAGATCAGGGTCAGACCCGAGTTGCGCGGACGGCTCTGATCGATCCTCACCGCGTCACTGAGCGCCAGGGCCGCGGCCTGGTCCTTGAGGCTGAGCTTGACCACCGCCCTGCCTTTCTCGGGCCAGCCGAGCGTCGCGAAGCCGCGAGCCCCCACCCGAAACTGGATGGTGTCGAGGACAGGCTTGACCTTGACGGCGGCGCCAAGCCGGCCGGCCAGGGTCGAAAAGGCCTCAGGGGTCATGGTGAATCCTCGCCAAACGCGACGCCCTTCAGATCGCGAGTCGCCGCCCGATGGCAAAGTCACCATCGCGCTGCGTCAGGATCGGTCGTCAGATGCCGCCTCGCTACATCGCCACCGCCCTCGCCTCGTCAAGCGCGGCCAACCCCGGCTGCCTATCGGGCTGGGGACTTATCCGCCCGACCCGAGACCGGGTCGGCTGCCGTCCGGTCGAGCGCGACGCGATGGCCACGAGGTCGCCAAGCGCGGCGCCTGGGCCAGGTCTCGCTAGACCCGCCCTCGCCTCAGAGCCGGTCGGAAAAACGCTCGTAGGCGGTAACCCGACGCATCAACGGCTCGATCGAGGCTTGATAGATTTCCGCCTGCAAGTAGGCGACCTCGGCGTCGCGGGCTTCGGCGTCGACCTCGATCCACCAGGCGCGGGGCGCGGTCCCCGCCTCTCCGTTCCAACGATAGCCCCGCGCCTTCAGCGCGTCCTTCATGGCAAAGGGCGCGTGCTCGGCCCAAATCCGCCAGGTGGTGCGCCGGGCCTGGGCCAGCATGGCCGCCAGCGCCGTCTCTCCGCTCGGCAGCGGCCGCCCCAGTATCTGCAGCGCGGCCTCGCAGTCGTGGCGCGCCCGGTGGCCCGTGTAGAAGAAGCCGCTCTGGGCGGCCAGATAGGTAAGCTTGGCGCCCTCGAAGCCTTGCGCCTTCCAGTCGACCTGACTCAGCGAGCAGGCCCAGGGCTTGGCCTGGAAGGCCTGGCAGTAGCGCTCGGCGAAAGCCCGGTCGAAGCCGGCGTTGTGGGCGACGATCACCGCGGCCGGCGCGATGAAGCGCGCCAGGGCGTCTGGGTCCAGCGTATGACCGGCCACCATCTCGTCGGTGATGCCGGTCAGGCGCGTCACCTCCGGCGGGATCGGCCGGGAAGGCTCCCGAAAGCCGCAGAACGGCTCTCCCACCTCCAGCAGGCGGCCAGCCTCGTCATAGCGGAACGGCACCAGGGCCGCCTCGATGATCTCGTCGCGCGTGGCGTCCAACCCGGTGGTCTCCAGGTCGAGATAGACGCCCAGCCTGGCGGCGGCCAGGTCGCCTTCCGAAACCTCGACACGGTCCAGCCGGCGCAGGACCCGATAGCGTCCACTCGCTTCAAGCCGTGCAGCTAGACTTTCCAGTTCATCGTCGTCCAACGGCCGTCCTATTTGCCTGGAAGTCAGCTCGCGCCAAGTCGCCTTCTATCGCCTCCACCGAGAGTCCGGACAATAGCGTCGCTACGGGGCCGCGCGCGGAACGGAACACGCGCCAGAGAACAACGTTTGCTGATCCCGAGGAGCAGCTGATGAAACAGGTTGCGGTACTTCTGGCGGCGGCGAGCCTGACGGGCTGCGCCACCCACGGCGCGCCGTCAGGCGCACTTTCCAGCTACGATGGTCTGCAAAAGCAGGAAGGATCCATGCGTACGGGCGTTTCTCAGCGCATCGACCAAACACGGCTGCGCGGTGTCAGGTCGGTGTCGCTTCCGCCCGCCGTGCTGGCTGACACGCCCTCCACCCGCTGGCTATCCGCAGAGGAGAGGCGCAACCTCCTTGCCGAGATCGACGCCCAGATCTGTTTCGAACTTTCCGAACGCTACGAAATCACTGCGCACGGCGGGGCGGCCGACGCTCATGTCCGCGCCGTCGTCACGCGCGTGAGCCCTACCGGAAGGGCAGCCTCTGCGCTTTCGGCCGCCAGCGGTTTCCTGATCCCGGGACCTGTCGGGCTTCGCGTTCCTGGGACGATCGGCGGGCTTGGCGCCGAAGCCGAAATGATCCTTGCGGACGGGGTGCAGGCCTCGGCCCTGATCTGGAACCGTAACGCCACGCCGATCGGAACGGACAAGCCGTCCATGAGCAGGATCGGCGACGCCATGCAGTTCGCCGAGCCCTTTGGCGACGCCGTGGCCTCGACGATGGCCAAGGACAAACCGCGGATCAAAAACACACAAGGCGACCCCTGCGCCAGGCACGGCCCGCGTCTGAGGGCGGCCAACTGGCTCGCCGGCGCCGCCACCGGGCTCTACGTCCCGCCCGGCGCACGCAAGGCCGGCGACGAGGACAAGCGCGGCGCCAAGCAATGAGCTTCGCACAGATATCCGTCCTGGCCGCGGTTGTCTTCGCCATTGTCTCGCCGATAGCTCAGGCGGTCTTTGGCATCGGCCTCACCGCGAGCCAGTTCTCGCAGGCGGGCGACGCCACGCTGCGGGCTGCCGGCTACGCCTTTTCGATCTGGTCTGTTATCTATGCCGGGCTGATCGCCTACGCCCTTTATCAGGCCGCCCCGCGTCAACGCTCCGCCCCGGCGCTGCGATCGCTTTCATGGCCGGCGGTCGCCGCGATCTTTGGGACCGGTCTGTGGATCTGGGCCTCAGCCCTCAACGAGCGCTGGGCGAGCGTCCTGATCATCGTCATCTCGGCCATCGGCCTGACTTGGGCGCTGTCACGCGTCAGTCGCGCGGCCCCCGAAACCAAGCTGCGGGGGCACATCCTGGCCTGGTGGCCGCTATGCCTTCTGGCGGGGTGGCTGACGATCGCCAGCGTTCTCAATATCCTCACCGTGTTGACCGCCGAGCATCTGATCGAAGCCGGCTCCCGTGTCTTCGCAATAGGCGGGCTGGCGGTCGCCTTGGCGGTCGTTCTCGTGGTGCTAGGCCGGCCAAGGCTTTGGCCTTACGGCCTGCCGCCCGCCTGGGGCCTCGTCGGCGTTTACGTCGCCGAGCGTGACGCCAAACCCGACGTGGCTTCGATCGCTCTGGCCTGCGCTGTGGTGATCGCTGCGAGCAGCGCGTGGCAGGGGATGGTCTTTTGGCGGCGCCAGAGCCGCGGCTGACGGTCATCCCCCGCGTACCCGAGCACGAAAAGAGGCTCGCCGAGCCAGGGCGACTGGCCGATCGGAGCGCCAGTTGCTCTGCCTCTCCTATTGTACCGAACCTGAGCTCGGCTGGACCTTCAAAGCGGCGATAAAGGCGCGCACCCGGTTAGCGTCGAGGCCCATCAATGGGCTCCAGTAGGCGCTTTGGAAACGATCACGCGCGGGCTTCTCGGTCATGGTGGCAAAGGTCTTCATGGTCGATGAAAATCCCCATCGCCGCGGGCGTTCCCGAACAAGCCAGCCTCAGGGCGCATACGAGCTGCAATCTCCCAGCTGGGCCGATCAAGCCGCCTTGGCCGTCTCGTCGACGTCGGCGAGGGCCATGCTCCCGGCGGCGACGCGCCAGCGTCCGACCAGGCGCTCGAGCCGATCATAGACCCAAACTTCTCCAGTCCCGTGGGTCGCGTGGGCCTGCTTGGCCAACGCCATGGCCAGGCGCTCGGCTTGACCGCCGCTTTCGAAGACCAGCACCTCGCCCTTGTCTGCGTCCGATAGACTCCAGCCGGCGTCCGGGTTGGGCCGAACGATGAAAACGCCAAGTGCGCCGCGCATGAAATCCTCTAGGTCGGAGGGCAGAGAGCGCCGGTCGGCGCATCATGAAGCGGCCCAAACGCCGCCTGCCGCCGGACCGTTCCCTTAGGCCCGCTTGCGCGCCCTCAGCGCCCGGGCGACCAGCGGCGCGAGCCCCTCGGCGACCTTCCTCGCCCCAGCGGCATTGGGATGAACGCCATCGCGCTGCATCAAGGCCGGGTTTCCGCGCACGCCCTCCAGGATGTTGGCCAGCAACGGCGTCCCAAACGTCTTGGCCAAGTCCGGATAGAGGGCGTTGAACTCGCGAGCGTAGGCCGCGCCGATGCTCGCCGGAGCGGCCACCCCGACCAGGACCGTTCCGACGCCCCGCGCCTTGAGCTTCTGCAGGATGCCGCGGAGGTTGGCCTTGGTCTGGGCGGGCTCGACGCCTTGAAGCAGGTCGTTGCCGCCCAGCGCCACAACGCAGACGGCCGTGTCTGCCGCGACGCTGAACCCTACCCGCGCCAGTCCCCCGCCGCTGGTGTCGCCCGAGACGCCGGCCGCGCGCACCGTGGCCACAACGCCCAGGCGCGCCAGCGCCGCCTGAAGCTGGGCCGGCATGGCCTCGCGGACCGGAAGGCCCAGTCCTGCGGTGATCGAATCCCCCAGCACGGTGACCACCGGCGGCTTGGGCGCGGCGGCCCCCTGCGACACGAGCACAAGACTAGCCAGCAGGCGGCGGCGGGACAAAAGGCGTGATGCGGACTTGACCATGTCTTCCTATGTAGGTTCGCACGCCAGCGAACAATGTCCGGCCTTGAGGATGCTCATGAACGACGACGCCCAGCCCGCAGCGCAACTCGTGCTCGACGCCGTCACCCTGACCCTTCCCGCCGCCGCCGGCCCCGTCGAGATCCTGCGCGGGGTGGTTCTTGTCGTCTCTGCGGCCGAACGCGTAGCGATCATCGGCCCATCGGGCTCGGGCAAGTCCTCGCTGATTGCCGTCGGCGCCGGCCTCGAAGCGCCGACCACCGGGGCGGTGCGGCTGTTTGGCCAGGATCTTTCGCGGCTGGACGAAGACGGTCGGGCCCGGCTTCGCCGCGGCCGGGCCGCGCTGGTCTTCCAGTCCTTCCACCTTCTGCCCAACATGACCGCCGAGGAGAATGTCGCCACGCCCCTGGAGATCGCTGGAGCATCCGGAGCGCTCGCCACCGCGCGCGGCTGGCTGGAGCGCGTGGGGCTTGGCAAGCGGCTTGGCCACTACCCCCACCAGCTGTCGGGCGGGGAACAGCAGCGCGTGGCCCTGGCCCGCGCCCTGGCCGCCCGCCCCGCCCTGCTCTTCGCCGACGAGCCGACCGGTAATCTCGACGGCGTCACGGCGGCCGCCGTCGCCGACCTGATGTTCGACCTTGTCGCCGAGGTTGGAGCGGCTCTGGTCATGGTCACCCATGACCCGGTGCTCGCCGAGCGCGCGGATCGGATCGTCCGCATGGCCGACGGCCGGGTCCTCGCCTGAGCATGGCCCCGCTCGCCTTGCGCCTGGCCGCCCGCGAACTGCGTTCGGGCGTGCGCGGCTTTCGCATCTTTCTGGCCTGCCTGGCTCTGGGGGTCGCCGCCATCGCCGCGGCCGGCTCGACGGCTCAGGCCTTCCGTCAGGGACTGGCGTCCCAGGCGCGCGAGATCCTCGGCGGGGACCTGTCGTTCTCGATCGAGAACCGCGAGTTCACGCCCAAGGAGCGCGCGGCGTTCGATCGTCTCGGAACGACCACCTACACCGCCGGGGCCCGGGCGATGGCCCAGGCCCCCGATGGCGGCCGTCGTCTCGTGAGCCTGCGCGGCGTGGACGCCAACTACCCGCTGGCCGGCGCGGTCAGGATCGAAGGCGCGCCCAATCTGGTCGCGGCCCTGGCCGATAGCGGCGGCCTGCCCGGCGCCGTGGTCGAGCCGGCCCTCCTCGATCGGCTCGGCCTGAGGATCGGCGACCGGTTCGAGGCCGGAACGTTGGATCTGGTCATCACGGGCCGGTTGCTGGGCGAGCCCGACGGCTTGTCACGGGGGTTTTCCCTGGGTCCGCGGGTGATGGTGCGTCGGGACGTCCTGGAGCGTTCGGGGCTATTGGACTCGGGCGGTCTGTCCAATCAGGCCGTGCGCGTGGCTCTTCCCGTCGGCCAGGATCCCAGAGCGACCGGCAAGGCGGTCCAGGCGGCCCTTCCCGACAGCCACCTGCGCATGCGCGATCGCCTCGACGCCGCCCCTGGCGCCAAGCGGCTGATCGATCAGCTCGAGTATTTCCTGGGCTTCATCGGCCTGGCCTCGCTGGTGGCCGGCGGCCTGGGCGTCGCCGGCGCGGTTTCGGCCTACCTGTCTTCCCGCGAGCGAGCGATCGCCGTGCTCAAGGCGCTGGGCGCCGACGGCGCCCTTATCCGAAACCTGCACCTCATCCAGATCGGCGTGCTCGCCTGTCTGGGCGTAGGCATCGGCCTGGTGATCGGGGCGCTCGTCCCGCTGCTGCTTGGCAGGCTCGCCGGCGCGGCCCTGCCGATCCCGGCCCTGTTCAAAGTCTATCCCTGGCCCCTGGCCAAGGCGGGCCTGTTCGGGCTCCTGGCGGCGGCGGCGTTCTCGCTGGTTCCCCTGGCCCGCGCCCGCATCACGCCGCCCTCGGCGCTTTTTCGCCGCAGCCCCGCCGCGCGCCTGCCGCTCAGCCTGGAGACCCTGGGCGCCGCGCTGGCCGGACTTGGCCTGGCGGCCCTGGCCGTAGCCACGGCGCCGACGCCGCTGGCCGCAGCGATCATGATCGCCGGCGTGGCCGTGGCTTTCGCCGTATTGGCCGCGCTTGGCCGCACGGCCGCCTACCTCGCCGGCAAAACCCGCCGGCTGACCCGCGGCGCTGTCCGGCTCGGCCTGGCCAACCTGGCCGGTCCAGGCTCGGCGGCGCGCACCGCCAGCCCGGCCATCGGGCTTGGCGTAGCGCTGCTGTCCTGCGTCGTGCTCATCCAGTCGGCCCTGCTGGCTCAGGTCAGCGACGTGGCGCCCAGGACAGCGCCGGCCATGGTGTTCACCGAAATTCCCGCCGATCAGGCCGCCGCCTTCGACCAGGCGGTCGCTCGGGAAGCTGGCCCGCTCGGACCCGACGCCTATCTGCGCATGCCGTTCGTCACCGGCCGCATAGCCGCCCTCAAGGGCGCGCCGGTGAAGATCGAAACCATCAAGCCTGGCGAGCGCTGGGCCTTCGACAACGACATCAGCCTGTCGGTGTTCGCGCAAGAGCCGGCCGGGGCCGGCGTGGTCGAAGGCGGCTGGTGGCCCAAGGATTATCGGGGGCCTCCGCTGGTGGCGATGAACATCGAGGTGGCCCAGGCCGGCGGCCTGAAGCTCGGCGACGCCATCACCATCGACGTGCTCGGACGGCAGATCGAGGCGCGGATCGCGGTCCTGCGCAAGGTCGACTTTGGCGGCTTTGGGCCCAACTTCGCCTTGATCCTCGACCCCGCCGCACTCGAAGGCGCGGCCCTGCGCAGCGTCGCCATCGCCCGCGTCGACAAAGTCCGCGAGGCCAGGCTGACCCGCGCCCTGGGAAGAGGCTTTCCGGGCGTCAACGTCATCAGCGTCCGCGAGCAGCTTGAGGCCGCCGCGTCCCTGTTCGACCGCCTGGCGTTGGCGGTGCGTGGCGCTGCGGGCGTGGCCGGACTGGCCGGCCTGCTGGTGCTGGCCGGGGCGATCGCCGCCGGCGCCCGAGCCCGGGCGCGCGAGGCCGCGACGCTCAAGGTGCTCGGCGCGACGAAGCTTCAGATCCTCGCCGCCTACGCCATCGAGTATGGCGCGGTCGGCCTCATCGCCGGCGCCGCCGGCGTGCTACTCGGCTTCGCCGCCGCCTGGCCGGTGGTCGTCAAGGTGTTCAAAGCGACCTGGAGCGTCGACTGGGACGGGATCCTCGTCCTGATGCTTGGCAGCGGGGGCCTTGCGATGGCGGGCGGCCTGATCGCGGCAGCCTTGGCGCTGTCGCAGAGACCTGCGCCCGTCCTGCGTCGCGACTAGGCGGTCAGGCCGGGCCTGTGCTGGCGACAATCCCTTTGACGCAGAGCGCTCGGGCGATCGACTCAAGCCGTCTCCGGCGCCCGGATAGAGACGCGCTTGGCGGGCCTTGATCGCCTGCTGGGTTTGCTGGCCAATGGCGCGCCGGGCATGGAGGACGCATGAAGGAGCAGGAGACCAGACAGTCCCTGGATCGCCATATCGGCGCTCTGCTGCGCGGCCATCGCCGGGCAAGGGAGGTTTCCCAGCACGACCTGGCCGCAGCGATCGGCCTGACCTTCCAGCAGATCCAGAAGTACGAGTGCGGGGAAAACCGGATCAGTGCCTCCAAGCTGGTGGAAATGGCGCGGATCCTGCAGGTTCCGCTCATGGCCTTCTTCACCGGGCTGGAAACCGACCAGGGCGACGACCTTCTGGCGCGCTTTTGCCAGGTCGACGGGGCGACCGGCTTCATGCAAGCAGCGCTTCGAATGCCGCCGGCTGTTCGGGCGGAAATCTTCCGCCTCGCCGCGTCCTGGACAGAACAGCCGTGAGGTCAGCTCAAGCCGAAGCTCCCGGTACGCTCGCACTGCGCTGAAACTGGCGCATGAGCCGCCAGTGCGAAACACGTCATCCACATCGATATGCGTCGTTAAACGCTTATTTTCTTTCAAAAATACCCAGCGCCGCAAGAACTCCCCACACTTGTGCCCGCGGTTTGTGCAGGCAGAATGGTCGCAATTGGATCGCGTGATCTCGCTGGGATTAGGCCGGCGTAAAGAGCGCTCAAGCCAATTTCTTTAAAAAGCTCGACCGGTCGACCGCTCAGCGAGCGGTTGCTGGTCCGGCATCGGTTGAAGTACCGAAATAGCGGACTTTCGCCGGGCTTCAGAAACGCGAGCTTCCGCAGCGCGCGAGAGGCGCTGATTTGAACCTGTGCCGCCGATCCTTGGGCCCGCTTAAGCGAATTGCAAGCAACGCCCTCCGAAAGCGACACCTCCCTCACTAGCCGCGCTGGCCACTCACCTTACTTTTTCAATCCAAAGCCTGCGCAGCTCGGCGTGGCTTTCCGGTCCCCCGCACATCTGCTGAGCGGCTGGTCCTTGCGCACCCAGGGCGATCACGGCCGCGCACCGGCCATTGTGTGTCGCAGTAACGGGCGAGATTTCATATCGCGGCAGATAAATCGTCGACACCCGTCCAGGCTTGCCTCTCAGCCCCGCGATATAGGTCGTGATCGGCGTCGATCCCCGCTGCGAGGTGGCCTTGCGCTGCAACGCGTCGGCTGAGGCGCTATCGATCGGCGCGCCCCCGAAGCAAGGGTGATCTGATCCCGCCCCCAATCGACTAAATAGGACGTTGGAAGCGAGACCCCCTTCACCGCGCGACTGGACTGAGCCCTGTACTCCTCCAGCATAGATGCAGCGATCGATGAAGAACTTACTCCCAAGGAGGATGCGACGCGATTGAATGCATTTCTATGCTTCTGCACATACGCTAGGTATTTAGCGGCAGAATACACTGGAAAAGTTGCCGATTCAGCCATTGCCCCACCCCACAAAATGCAGACCTAAAACCAACTCAACGCGATCAGGACACAAAGGCCCTCAAGACCACACCCGGATTAAACAACATCGATAGCAGCGCCATGGCATATAATATTGCCCTGGCCACCTGAGTCACCGAGAAAACAACCGGCAAACCTTTTTTCTCTCCAAAAAAGGCACAAATTAGCGACATTAGACAGCCGACAAATGAGGCGAGTACAGGAACATTGAGAACGAAGATGGAAAGACCTATACTGTTCAGAAGTATGTTTCCAGGCGCCTTTACATACCCGCCATTCGCCGAAACTCCCATGCGAACGCCCACGGCAATAATGGCCACTACCAG
Source organism: Caulobacter flavus (assembly GCF_003722335.1). Classification (GTDB taxonomy): domain Bacteria; phylum Pseudomonadota; class Alphaproteobacteria; order Caulobacterales; family Caulobacteraceae; genus Caulobacter; species Caulobacter flavus. The sequence continues at coordinate 3,262,305 of NZ_CP026100.1, read as the reverse complement.
AACCACGTCGAACCACAGACAGGCTCTCGCAGCCAGCAAAGGCCACCGCATCGCGACCGTGTCGATCTTCTTTGAGAAGGTCACCCAGACCGGCAGCGGAAATGCATTGAGAAACACTGATCGCCCCTGATACGGCTTCACCGCTCCCTCCCCGCTTCGCTCACCGTCTTGACCACCGGCGACCACACGAAATCGATCACTCGCCTTTTTCCCGTCACGATTTCCACCGAAGCGCTCATGCCAGCCGACAGCAAAGCTTGGCGTCCGTCAACTCTAAGTTGCGACTTTGACACCTTTGCCCGCACCGGAAACACCAGGCCGCGCTTCTCGTCGACGATGGCGTCAGGCGAGATCTGCGTCACCTCGCCGTCCAGCGTGCCGTAGCGGGTAGAAGGATAGGCCTCAAGCTTGATGACCGCGAGGTCGCCTACCCGCACGAAGCCGGCGCCCTTGTTGAGGACCAGGGCCTCGACCACCGGCGCCTCGCCGTCCGGCACGATGGTCACCAGCGCCTTGCCGGTCTCGGCCACCTCGCCCAGCGTCGTGACGGACACGGCCTGCACCACCCCGCCGACCGGGGCGGTCAGGGTCTGGAGCTGGCGCTTCTGCTCGGCCTTGCGCAGGGCGTCGGCGCGGGTGGCCGACAGCCCCTCGGCCTCGGCCCGTTCCTGGGCGGCCTGGCCGAGGTCGGCACCAGCCGCCCCTCGGCGATGGCTACGGTGTCGACCTTGGCCCAGCACGACCAGACCAAGGCCCCGACGGCGCCGGCGATGATCGTCCACCTGATGGCCCGGCCGATCGGCGAGGGCGGCGTCTCGACCACTTCCAGGGCGGCGGCCAGGAAGCCGGGCTCCACGCGCTGGCGGGCCTTGGCCCAGCGGCGGTTCTCGTCGCCCCAGGCCCGGGCGAACACGCGCAGGTGCGTCGACAGGCTCATGCCTCGCCCCCCTGATGGCCATGCATCAGGGTCCGCCAGAGCTGGGCGTTGCGCCCGCCGGCGGCCATCAGCGTCTCGTGGTCGCCGGTCTCGGTGACCTGGCCGCTCTCCATGGTCAGGATGCGGCTGCCCAAGCGGCGAGCGCGGGGGTGCAAGCGGAGGGGCGCCTTCGCGGGGACCCGGCTGCAGGGCTTGATGTCGAAAGCACTGGTGTGTCCGACCACGCCCGAAGCTCGGCGGAAGGCGATCCGAAGCGCGCCGGGGGCGGCAGCCCCTAGCACGGCCCGCGCGAGCGGCCAGCTATTGCCGGCGCGGCAGCGCCGAGGTGGTAGCTAAGGGAGCATCGCCCCTATCGGAGCCAGGCCGTCGCAGAGATGGCCCCTCGGCGCGCCGGCCGCTTGGGCCTTGGTTGGAGCTAACGGCAGCCCCTTGATGAGCGCAGTCAGGACCCAAGCGCATGCCGAAGACCTCCGAGGCCGACTGGGCGTCCGCCTTCGCGCTGGTGCTCGCTGAGACCGGGGTGCGCAACTCCGCGCTTGAGCAACTGCACATGCCCACGCATTTCCTCGTCGGCCAATCGCATCGGCCAGCGCTTGGCCGCGATACTCGTACCACTCGACCGGGCCGCCTGCCTCAGAGGCCTCGCCTAAGTCCAGTTCCATCTGCCCTTCCCCAATGCCTATAGGCCCGCCGTTTGCCTGTCTTTCTACGCCAGGGCGCGCTCGCGCCGAAGCCGCGGTTGCGCTGCCAGGCAACGCCCGCAAGGTAGTGCGACGCCACAAGAGCTGACCATGCGCCGCGAACAAATCTCACCTTCCGATAGTGTCATCGGTCTCGAGCGCATGGCCTACCGGGTCAAGGAAGCCGCCGAGGTGCTTTCGATCAGCCGCAGCCGCTTCTATGAGCTCGTCGCCGCCGGCGAGATCCTCACCCTGAAGGAAGGCGCACGGACTTTAGTTCGTCGCCGGGAACTGGAGGCCTATCTCGACCGGCTGGAGGCGGCGGCTACTCGACCTGAGCGGATGCAAAGCCGGCCCAGTCGTCCATGAGCGCCCGCCGCTTGGCGAAGAGGTCGCCGCGCCTGTAGGCGGCCTCGACCTTGTTGGCCACGGTGTGCGCCAGCGCCATCTCAACGATCTCGCCGGCGTGGTCGGTCATTTCCGCGGCCCAGTCGCGGAAGGTGCTGCGGAACCCGTGGGTGGTCAGGTCCGGACGGCGCAGCGTCTTGAGCACCTTGAGCATGCTCATGTTGGAAAGACCCTTCCCGGCTTTGGCGCCGAAGAACACCGGCCCAACGAGCTCCTTCGGCGGACGCGCCTTGCCCTTGGGACGCCAGCGCCGGGCCTCCACCGTATGCCAGCGCTCGGCCATGTCGGTCAGGACGGCGATGGCCGCATCGTTAAGCGGGACGCGGTGTTCCTTCTGGCCCTTCATCCGATCGGCCGGGACGGTCCAGACCTTCTCTTCCAGGTCGATCTCCCGCCATTCCAGCCCGAGCACCTCGCCGGTGCGCGCGGCGGTCAGGATCGTGAAGGCCAGCGCCCTGGATGAGACGCTGTCGAGTTCAGCGATCTTGCGCATGAAGGCGGGCATGCCCTTGTAAGGCAGGGCGGCGTGGTGCTTGACCTTGGCCACCTTGGCCTTGGCCGGAAGGATCTTGTCCAGGTGGCCGCCCCAGCGCGCGGGGTTGTCTCCCTGCCGGTGGCCAAGGGCCGTCGCCCAATCGAGGACGTTCTCGATCCGACCGCGAACCCGGCCGGCGGTCACTGCTTTGCTGCCCCAGATGGGCTTGAGCACCTCGAGGACTTCGTCGGCGCCAATGTCGGCGATCGCCAGCTTACCCATGTGGGGCGAGGCGTAGGTCGTCAGCGAAGTCTTCCACTGCTTGATGTGCTTTTCGTTGCGCCAGGCCGACTGGTTGGCCTCGATAAACTCGTCGATCGCCTTGTCGAAGGTGATCGCCTTGGCCTCCTCCAGCACCTCGGCCTTCTGCGCCTTGCGCCTTTCCTCCAGCGGATCCAGGCCCTGGTGAAGAAGCTCCCGCGCGGTGCGCGCCAGTTCGCGGGCCTTGGCCAGGCTGACGCAGTGGAGCGGCCCAAGGCCCATCCACTTTTCTTTCTTGTTGAGCCAGTAGCGGAAAATCCAGGAGCGCCCGGCCTGGCCGGTGACCTGGAGGTGAAGCCCACCGCCATCCGGATAAAGACCAGGTGATTCTGCCCGACGGACGTCGAGGGGACTCAAGCGTTCGAGAATCCGGGCCATCGCTACCCCAGTTCCTACCTACGGTCTGAGCGTCGACAGTGGTGGATTTCGGCGGACGCGTCCAAACACAATGTCGCGATCAAACCCTTATTTCATAAGGGTTTCCGGGACGCCGGCGGACGCCGGTGGATAGCGCTGGAAGGGGGATGGCGGAGACGGAGGGATTCGAACCCTCGATACCCTTTTGAGGTATGCCGCTTTAGCAAAGCGGTGCCTTCAGCCTCTCGGCCACGTCTCCTCCTGAGAGGGAGCGGTTCGATAGCCTGTTCGTCGGCGAATGACAATCGAGGCGTGAAGGAAAATCGCGTTAACGCGACGCTCAGACGGCCACGCTAGGTTGAACCTCGTTCTCCCGTGCGCAGAAGCCCAAGAGCGATCATGAGTTCCGCCCTCGCCCGCCCCGCGGACGCAAGCCCAGCGCCGGACGCCGCACGCAGCCGTCGCGGCCCGTTCCGACCGGAGCGACTGACCCCCGCTCGCGCCCGGGTGCAGATCCAGAACCTGACTCGCGCCTTCCGCATCCTCGATTCGATTCTCGCCGCCGCCCTTGCCTTCTGGCTGGCCCAAGGCGGCGGACTGGTCGCGCCGCTGGTCGGCGCGGTCGTGCTGCTGGTCGCCCTGCACGGACTGGAAGCCTACGCCTTCGCCCATCGCGAGCCCCTGGTCCGCCACCTGCTGCGCGCCGGCGCGGCCGTCGGCGCCTCGGTGATCGCCGTGCAGGTCGTGGCCCTGACGCCGCTGGCGCCGAGCGAGCACGTCGTCGCCGGCTGGCTGCTGGCCGCGCCGCCCGCCTTCCTGGCCCTGCACGGGATCTGGTGGGCCGTGGTCCGTCACGGCCGCCGCATCGGCAAGCTGACGCCCAACATCGTGCTGGTCGGCGCCACCACCAACGCCGAACGCCTGATCGCCGCGGCCCTGCGCACCGGCGAGGTCAACGTCCTGGGCGTGTTCGACGACCGCGCCGCCCGCGCTCCGGAAGCCGTGCTGGGCGTGCCCGTGCTGGGCGACACCAAGGCCCTGGTCGACCACCGCATCATGCCTTTCGTCGACCGCGTGGTGATCGCCGTCCAGTCCACGGCCCAGGCCCGCGTCGGCCAGCTGGTCGAGCGGCTGAGCGAACTGCCCAACCCCGTCAGCATGATCGTCGACGTCGGCGGCGACGCCGACCGCGACGCGGCCCTGGCGCATCTGGCCGACCTGTCGGGCGCCCCGACCGACGCCCGCCGGGCGATGGTCAAGCGCGTCCAGGACCTGGCGATCGCCGGGATCGGCCTGGTCGTCGCCGCGCCGGTGATGCTGGGCGTGGCCATCGCCGTGAAGCTGGACAGCCCCGGCCCGGTCTTCTTCCGCCAGCGCCGTCACGGCTTCAACAACGAGACCATCCTGATCTGGAAGTTCCGCTCGATGCGGCACGAGATGGCCGACGCCCGCGCCGCCCGCCAGATCAGCGCCGACGACGACCGCGTGACCCGGGTCGGCAAGTTCATCCGCCGCACCAGTCTCGACGAGCTGCCGCAGCTGTTCAACGTGCTGTCGGGCGAGATGTCCATCGTCGGCCCCCGCCCGCACGCCATAGGCATGATGACCGGCGACGTGGAGTCGGCCAAGCTGGTCGCCACCTACGCCCACCGCCACCGCATGAAGCCCGGCGTCACCGGCTGGGCGGCCATCAAGGGCTCGCGCGGGGCCGTCGACACCCCCGAGCTGGTGCGCCAGCGCGTGGCCTACGACGTCGAGTACATCGAGCGGCAGTCGTTCTGGCTGGACCTCTACGTGATCCTGATGACCGTCCCCTGCCTGCTGGGCGACAAGACCGCCGTGCGCTGACCATGTTCTGGCGCGGCGTCCTGGGCTACCTGCCCGTCAACATCGCCCAGGGGGTCGTGGGCCTCCTGACGATCGTTCTGTTCACCCAGATCCTGTCTCCGGCCGAGTACGGGATCTACGCGCTGGCGTTCTCGGTGCTGAGCCTGACCCAGACGGCGTTCCTGACCTGGACCGAGGCCGCCATGGCCCGGTTCCTGGCCCGGGCCGACGAGGACGGCCGCCTGCCCGACCATTTCGCCACCCTCTATCGGCTGTGGATCCTGATGGCCCTGGCCATCCCGGTGGTCGCCGCCGTGGCGCTGCGCTTCTGGCCGATGCCCGCGCCCCTGAAGGTCGCCGTCGCCGCCGCCCTCGCCGCCGCGGCGGTCAAGAGCCTGGCCAAGATGTCCCAGGAGCGCCGCCGGGCGGCCGGCGAAGTGTCGGGCGCGGCCCTCCTGGACGTGATCCAGACCGTCGGCGGCTTCGCGCTCGGCCTGGTGCTGGCCCTGGTGGGCCTGGGCGGCGCGGCGCCGATCCTGGGCACGGGGGCCGTCGCCCTGCTGTGCCTGGTGTTCGTGCTGCCCACCGACCTGAAACGCCTGAAGGGCGGAAGCTTCGACAAGGCGATGGCCAAGGCCTACGCCGCCTATGGCCTGCCGGTGGCGTTCTCTCTGATCCTGGCTCTGGTGCTGTCGACCACCGACCGATTCCTGCTGGCCGCCTTCCTCGACGAGAGCGCGGTGGGCGTCTACCACGCCGGCTATTCGCTGGGCTCGCGCACGCTGGACGTCGTCTTCATCTGGCTGGGCATGGCCGGCGGTCCGGCGATGGTCGCGGCGCTGGAGCGCGGCGGCCAGCCGGCTCTGGCCGAAAGCGCTCGCGAGCAGGCCGATTTCATGGTGCTGCTGACCCTGCCCGCCGCCGTGGGCCTGGCCCTGGTCGCCCGTCCGCTGACCGAGGTGATGATCGGCCCGGCCCTGCGCGAGGGCGCGGCCGGCGTGACGCCGTGGATCGCCGCCAGCGGCTGGCTGTCGGGCGTGACCACCTATTACCTGCTGCAGGCCTTCACCCTGGGTCGGCGCACGACGATGCTGAGCGCCTGCATGGCGATCCCGGCCGGCGCCAATCTGCTGCTGAACCTCATCCTGATCCCGCGTTTCGGCCTTTCCGGCGCGCTGTGGGCCACCACCGCCAGCTACGCCCTGGGCGCGATCGCCGCCGGCGTTCTGGGCCGCCGGGCCTGCGCCCTGCCGATTCCCTGGGAGGCGCTGGCAAGGACAGGTCTGGCCTGCGGGCTGATGGCGGCCGTGGTGCTGGCCCTGCCCGACCTCGGCGGCCTTCTCGAACTGATCCTCAAGGCTGGCCTGGGCGCGGCGACCTTCGGCGGCGCGGCCCTGCTGCTAGACGCCGGCGGCGCCCGCGCGCGGCTGGCCGTCCTTACCCGCAGGTTCCGCACCGCATGACCGCCCCGATCACCGAGACCGTGACCGACAACGCCGCGTGGGCCGACGCCGCCCCGCGCCTGTCGGTGCTTATCCCCACCTTCCGCGACGATCCGACGGCGCTGTTGCGCGCCCTGGACGGCTCCAAGGCCGAGGGCTCGGCCGAGATCGTGGTGCTGGACGACGGCGGCGGCGACGAGGCCCTGGCCGCGCGGATCGGCAAGATCGTCGGGGCCTTGAAGCGCCCCGCCCGCTTCGTGCGCCTGTCGGCCAACGCCGGCCGCGCCCAGGGCCGCAACCGCCTGGCCGCCCACGCCAGGGGCCGGCACCTGCTGTTCCTCGACAGCGACATGCTGCCCGATCCCAAGGACTTCCTGGCCCGCTGGCTTGCTGTGGCCGGCGACGACGCCCCGGTAGCCTTTGGCGGCTTCACCCTGGACCAGACGCCGGTGCGGCCCGAGCACGCCCTGCACCGGGCCATGGCGCTGAAGAGCGACTGCACGCCCGCTCCCGAGCGCGCCAAGGCGCCCGAAAAGCACGTCTTCACCTCCAATCTCCTGGTGCGCCGCGACGTCTTCGAGACCGTCGCCTTCGACGAGGGCTTCGCCGGCTGGGGCTGGGAGGACGTCGAATGGGCCATGCGGGTCGCCCGCGCTCATCCGATCCTGCATATCGACAACACCGCCACGCACCTGGGCCTGGATCCCGCGCCGGTGATGGCCGCCAAGTACGAGCAGTCGGCCGCCAATTTCGCCCGCGTGGTGGCCGGCCATCGCGACGTGGTCAGCGCCTATCCCGGCTACAAGGTCGCCAAGGCCCTGAAGACCGTTCCCCTGCGCGGGACCTGGCGGCCGTGGCTGAAGGCGATCGCGCTTTCGGAATCCCTGCCCACCCCGCTTCGCGCCTTTTCCATGCGGCTCTACCGGGCCGCCCTCTATTCGGACGCCGTGTGATGACCGCCCTCGAACAGACCTACGAGAAAGTCGACGCTTACGAGCCGGACCGCTCGCTGAAGGGCAAGGTCCGTCGCCGGCTGATCCGCCTGCAGCACCGCCGCCCGGCGCGGGTGAAGCTGGAGCGGCCGATGGTGTCGTTCAGCTTCGACGACGCCCCCGCCACCGCCTGCGAGGCCGGGGCGAGGGTGCTGGAGAGCCGCGGCTTTCGCGGCACCTACTACTTCGCCGCCAGCCTGACCGGGCGCGATGGACCGATGGGCCGCTACGCCACGGGCGAGGACGCCGCCCGCCTGCACGCGGCCGGCCACGAGATCGGCTGCCACACCTTCAGCCACCTCGACTGCGGCCAGGCGACGACGGACGTCGCCCTGGCCGACGTGGCGCAGAACACCCAGGCCCTGGCGTCCTGGGGCGTGGGCGAGGCCGTCAGCTTCGCCTATCCGTACGGCGACGTGGCCGCCCCGGCCAAGACGGCGCTGGCTGGCCGCTTCAAGACGCTGCGGGCGCTGCATCACGGCCTGGTCGCCAACGGCGCCGACCTCAATCAGGCCCCGGCCGTGGGCATCGAGGGCGAGGACGGCGAGGCCGTGGCCCTGCACTGGCTGGACCAGGCGCACCGTCGAAAGGCGTGGCTGATCCTCTACACCCACGACGTGGCCGAGACGCCGTCGGCCTGGGGCTGCACGGTGGAGGCGCTGGAGCGGCTGGTGGACGGCGCCGTCAACGCCGGCTTCGACGTGGTGACGGTCGCCGAGGGCTCGCGCCGGATCGGGCTCTAGCTCTTACGAGCAGCCCCTATTGGCGCGTGCGGGAAGTCATCCCAGCCGCCGCCGCATCATCCGCCATCTGCGGGTCGACTTCCGGCGCGGGCTTGGGCGTGGCGGCCGGGGCCTCGACCACCGGCGGCTTTTCGGGTTCGGGCGCGACCGGGGCCGGAGCGGCCTGGGCGGCGGGCGTGCGGGTGACGGCGGCGCTGGCGGCGTCGTCGGCCGTGGTGCGGACTTCCGCGCCTTCCTCGTAGCCGGAGCTCTCGAAACCGACCCCGGCGCTGACCACCAGGATCACGCCGAGAGCCGCCACGGCTCCGACGACGAAACCCAGGACGATCCATCCCAAAGGATTGCCGCGACGTTCGGCCTTGGCCATCTGGAGCTCCCTAAGGGGAAGGCTCCGATCCTAGGAGCCGACCCAGCGTCGGACCGCGCCGACATCCACGTGAACGAAATTGCTGACGGGGTAGTACCCGACGCCGCCCAGTTTCAGGTCGAGGGCCGCGGTCCTCAGCCGATCCAGGGAGACATCCTCCAGATAGAGATCGATGGCCTTGCCGTCCATGTGCAGGCTGCGCTTGGCGACCTCACCGCTGCGCGCGTGCAACATCGCGTTGGTCTTGGGCGAGCGATAGCCGGAGATGATCTGGAACGGCGACTTGCTTTCGGTGCGGGCGGCGAGGCCCGCCATGATGTCGTAAAGCTTGGGGTTCATCGGCGCGACGTCGCCGGTGCGGTAGTCGCGCAGGACCTTGTCGAGGGCCTGGACGGCGTCGGGCACGTACTCGCCCTTGTCGAAATAGACGGCTTCGAGCTTTTCCTGGGTGTGCACGTTGTGCAGCTTCACCCAGCGCGGTTCGGACGAGACGCGATGAATCGTCTGCGGCGCGGGAACCGGCGCTTCGGGAAGGCCGTTCTCAGGCATGCCCTCGGCCGCACTGCCCAGGTCGCCCTGCTTCATCAGCAGGTCGGCGATGGGATCGGCCCCGGGGCCGAACTTGGACTGTGCGAAGGCCGCCATGGGCCCGACCGCACTGGCGCCCAGCACACCCAGGCCAAGGCCCAGGAGCTTGCGTCGTTCGATCATAGATACGCTTTCCCGACTGACTGCGACAGGCCGCCAGAGGGCCGCCCGCGCTCACTTGGAACACGATAAACTTTCCCGATCGGAAAGGCTTACGCGCCAAAAGAGGCCTGACGAGGGCGGTCGGGTCAAGCCGCGCCTATGGACGCGCCACCGCCGAAAGCCTGGGCATTAGCCGCCCAGGCCACGCTTCAAGTGCTGCGAAGTCAGCGGCTTGGGCGGTTTGGCGAGGCGCTCAGACCGCCTTGGATGCGGCGATACGCTGCACCAGCGCCCTGTCCCAGCCATAGGGATCGTCACGGAAATTCACCTGCCCGTCGGGCGTCACGTAGGCGGTCCAGTACAGAAGATAGACGGCCATCGGCTTGGGCAACTGGGCGCGCACCGTCTTTCCCGAGGCGATGGTTGCGTCGACGTTCTCGGGCGTCCATTCGGCGCTGCCGTCCAGCAGCTGCTTGGCCAGCGGGATGGGCTTTTCCAGGCGCACGCAGCCGTGGCTGGCCAGGCGGCTGTAGCTGGCGAACTTGGCCCGCGACGGGGTGTCGTGCAGATAGACGCCGTAGGGATTGTTGAAGTCGAACTTCACCAGGCCCAGCGCGGCCTTGTCGCCTGCCTTCTGCTGCAGGCGCGAGCCGCCGCCTTCGGTCGGGATGACGATGAAGTCGTTGCGGGCCAGATAGCCCGGATTGGCGCGCTCCTTGGGCCACAGCTCCTTGGTCGCGATGGAGCTGGGCACGTTCCAGGGCGGATTGAGCACGATCGAGTGGATCTGCGACTGCAGCATCGGCGTCTCGTCGCCCGGGCGACCGGTGACGGCGCGCATGGTCAGGGTCGGCGCGTCGTGGTGGAAGACGCTCATCACGGCGGCGGCGATGTTGACCTGGATGCGGTCGGCCGGCAGCTCTTCCGGCAGCCAGCGCCAGCGCTCCATGTTGGCGACGATCTGGTCGATGCGCAGCTGCACCGGCACGTTCAACGCCGCCAGCGTGCCCTTGCCCAGCACGCCGTCGGGATTGAGGCCGAAACGCTTCTGGGCGCGCATCAGGGCCTGCTGCAGGGCCTCGTCGAACACCGGCGCCTTGTCGACGGCGATGGTGGGGTCCTCGACGGCCAGGCGCGCCTCGAGCTGGACGATGCGCGGATCGCCCTTGTCGCCCAGCTTCAGCGGCGGCCCCTCGGGGATCACGGCCCAGCCGCCCTTGGCGGCTAGGTCGCGATAGGTGACGAGACCCTTCTGCAGGGTCTGGTAGCCGGTATAGGGCGGCGACAGCTCTTCCAGCCAGCCGGCCAGGCGATCGTTCTGCACGGCCGCGGCGAAGCCCGGGGCCGGATCGTAGGCGGCCGGGCGCAGGCCCCAGTTGCCGTCGAAGTCGGCGGCCGCCAGGCGGCCGCTGTGAACCGCCCTGGCGTAGCGCATGGTCAGGGCGACCAGCTGGGTCACCCCGGCCTGACGGTCGGTGCCGTTGCGCGAGTCCAGCAGGGCCAGGGCGCGATCAGGCGCGAAGGCGCCGGGCTCGAAGCCGTGCGACGGGGCGTCGTTCAGCGCCCTTACCAGCAGGTCGATCTGATCGGCGCGCAGGGCCGGCGGCGCGGGCACGGCGACGGGCGCCTGCTGCGGCGCGCGGGCGGGCCGGACCTGAGCTTGAGCAAGAACGGCCGGGGCCGCCGACATCCACAGGGCCGCCCCGAGAAGGACGGTCGAAACTTTCAGGCTCTGGCTCACCGTCGACGGGTCTCGCACGCACGTTGCGCGCGGCCCCTCCGCGCGCTTCCAAATGGCAATTCCGCGTCGGGGTCGTCAACGCGAGGATCGTGAAAGTCCAACGGCCAAGGTCGCGTTTTGGTTCTTTCTCACGTTGCGGAACCTTAACGCCACACTCGCGGTTTGCAGTTCGACGACGGCGCCTTTGCGCCACAATCGTCCTTGTCAGGACAGCAAAGATGAGAATCGCCCAGGTTCCGCCCCTGTACGAAGCCGTGCCGCCGCGGCTTTACGGGGGCACCGAAAGGGTGGTCGCGCACCTGACGGACGCGCTTGTCGACCTCGGCCACGAAGTCACCCTGTTCGCCTCCGCCGAAGCAAAGACCAAGGCCGACCTCGTGGTCGTCCGCGACCAGGCCATCCGCCTGGACCCCGCCCCGCTGAAATCCGACCTCGCCGCCCACATCGCCATGCTGGCCGAGGTCCGCCGTCGCGCCGACGAGTTCGACGTCATCCACTTCCATACCGACATGATCCACTTCCCCCTGTTCGAGGACATGGCGGAGAAGACCCTGACCACCCTGCACGGGCGGCTGGACCTGAAGGATCTGCCCGGCGTCTACCGGCGCTGGCCGCAGTTCCCGCTGGTGTCGATCTCCGACAGCCAGCGCGCGCCGCTGCCTTTCGCAAACTGGGCCGGCACGGTGCTGCACGGCATGTGCGCCGGGATCTACGAATACCACCCGAAATCAGAGGGTTACCTGGCTTTCCTGGGGCGGATCTCGCCCGAGAAGGGGCCCGAGCGGGCGATCGCCATCGCCAAGCGCATGGGCCGCCGCCTGAAGATCGCCGCCAAGGTCGACGCCGCCGACCGGGAATACTTCCACACCGTCGTCGAGCCGCTGCTGGACCATCCGCTGGTCGAGTTCGTCGGCGAGATCGGCGACGCCGAGAAGTCGGCCTTCCTGGGCGGCGCCGACGCCCTGCTCTTCCCCATCGCCTGGCCCGAACCGTTCGGGCTGGTGATGATCGAGGCCATGGCCTGCGGCACACCGGTGATCGCCTACCAGTGGGGCTCGGTCCCCGAGGTGATCGAGGAAGGCGTCACCGGCTTCATCGTCGACGACGAGGACGAGGCGGTGGAGGCCCTGCGCCGACTGCCGGACCTGTCCCGCCAGGCCGTGCGGGAGCGTTTCGAGATCCGGTTCTCGGCCCACGCCATGGCCCGCCGATACGAGGACCTCTATGCGCGCCTGGACGAGGCGGCCCGGCCGCCGCGCCTGACCCTGGCCCAAAGCGCCTAAGGATCGGGCGCATGACCTTAAAGGCGGCCCGCGCCCGCCGGGTTGAGGCCGCATTGTAGCTTTCAAGTTCAGCGACCGCGCCTCCCCTGGCGCGGCCGCTGATCGCGTTTAGACGAGGGGCATCCAAATGGACGACCTGGCGCCGACTCCGCTGACCGCCGGCGAACATGGCGAGACCGGCGAACCGCGCGTGCCTTACCGGCTGTTCGCCCTGAAGGACCGCGACACCTTCCTGGTGGCCGACGCCTTCGGCGACGTGCTGGGCGCCGCCGACGGCCTGTTCCACGACGACACCCGCCTGCTGTCGCGCCTGCGCCTGCTGATCGGCGGCCGGCCGCCTGACCTGCTCAGCGCCAGCGTCTCGCAGGACAACGTCTTCTTCACCTCGCACTCGACCAACCAGACCCTGCCGTCGCTTGGAGGCGCTTCTGCGCCACATGGAGCGATCCACATCGAGCGCAAGCGGTTCCTGTGGGCCGAGCGGCTGTACGAGCGCCTGCGGTTCGTGAACTACAGCCGCGACATGGTCATCCTGCCGGTGGCCCTGGAGTACGACGCCGACTTCCACGACATGTTCGAGGTGCGCGGCTCCAAGCGCAAGGCAAGGGGCCGGGTGCTGCCGGCCGAGCTGAACGGCCGCTCGGTGCACTTCGCCTACCAGGGCCTGGACGAGCTGCGCCGCGACAGCGTCATCGCCTTCTCCGAACCGCCCGGCCGGCTGACCCCGCAGCGCGCCGAATTCATGTTCATGCTGACGCCGGAGACCCATTTCGACCTCTATCTGGAGGTGGGGCCGGTCCCCGACCATCCGCCGACCCGCGAGCGCTGGCGGGCGGCCGCCGCCCGGGCCCGCATCGACATGCGCGGCCGCCGCCGGCGCGGGGCGCGGCTGAAGAGTTCGGGCCGCCTGTTCAACGACTGGCTGGAGAAGTCGCGGGCGGACCTGGCCTTGCTGACCACCGAGTTCGAGACCGGCCCCTACCCCTATGCCGGCATCCCCTGGTTCTCGACGCCGTTCGGGCGGGACGCGATCATCACCGCCTGGCAGGTGCTGTGGATCGAGCCTCGGCTGGCCAAGGGCGTGCTGGGCTACCTCGCCGAACACCAGGCCGAAGAGGTCAGCGCCTTCCGCGACAGCGCCCCCGGCAAGATCATGCACGAGACCCGCAAGGGCGAGATGACCCGCCTGGGCGAGCTGCCCTTCGGCCGCTACTACGGCGGGGTCGACACCACGCCGCTGTTCGTGGCCCTGGCCTGCGCCTATGCCGAGCGGACCGGAGACCTGGCCTTCATCGACGGGCTTTGGGACGCCCTGCGCGCGGCCGTGGCCTGGATCGAGCAGTTCGGCGACAGCGACGGCGACGGCCTGATCGACTACGCCCGCGGCGCCGACACGGGCCTGTCCAACCAGAACTGGAAGGACAGCGAGGACAGCGTCTTCCACGCCGACGGCAAGTTCCCCGAGGGGCCGATCGCCGTGGTCGAGGTGCAGGGCTACGCCTTCGCCGCCTTCAAGGGCATGGCCGACCTGGCCCGCCGCCGGGGCGAGACCGCCGACGCCGAGCGCTGGGCGGCCAAGGCCGAGCATCTGCGGACCATGGTCGAGGAACGGTTCTGGATGGAGGACAAGGGCTTCTACGCCATGGCCGTCGACGGTCATGGCAAGCCTTGCCGCGTGCGCGGCTCCAATCCGGGGCACCTGCTGTTCTGCGGCCTGCCCTCGCCCGAGCGCGCGGCCAAGGTGGCCGACACCCTGCTGTCGGCGGCGTTCAACAACGGCTTCGGAGTGCGGACCCTGGCCGAGGGCGAACCGCGCTTCAATCCGATGAGCTATCACAACGGCTCGGTCTGGCCGCACGACACGGCCATCTGCGCCATGGGTCTGGCCCGCTACGGCCATCGCGACGGGGTGGTGCGCATGACCTCGGGCCTGTTCGAGACCGCCGCCCACTACGAGATGCGGCTGCCGGAGCTGTTCTGCGGCTTCCCCCGCCAGCCCGGCGAGCCGCCGGTGGCCTATCCCGTGGCCTGCCTGCCCCAGGCCTGGGCCGCGGGCTCGGCGTTCATGATGCTGCAGGCGTGCCTCGGCATCACCGTCGACGGCTGGGCCGGCGAGATCCGCATCCAGGAGCCCCGCCTGCCGATCGGCATCGACAGCCTGTCGATCGAGAACCTGGGCGTCGGCGACCGCCTGACCGACCTCGCCTTCGAGCATGTCGGCCGGCACGTCACCGTTCAGGGCGGACGACGCTCGACGGTGCCGATCCTGACACGCTGCTGATCCCGAAAATTCCAAGAAGAACAAAGACCATGCCCCAGAACCTCGACTTGTTTCCGATCGGCAACTGCTCGGTCAGCGCCCTCATCGACCGCGACGGCCGCTTCGTGTGGGGCTGCATGCCCCGCATCGACTCCGACCCGGTGTTCAGCACCCTGCTCGGCGGCCTGGAGCCGCCGTTCGAGGGCGGCAAGGGCCTGTGGGACGTGGTCGTCGACGGGGCGGTGAAGATCGAGCAGGCCTATCTGCGCAACACCCCGATCCTGCGCACGGTGGTCACCGACGCCGACGGCGCGAGCCTGGAGATCATCGACTTCGCGCCGCGCTTCCAGCAGTTCGGCCGCATCTATCGCCCCACCGCTTTCATCCGCCTGGTGCGCCCCATCAGCGGCGTCTGCCGCGCCACGATCCGCCTGCGACCGACCGCCAACTGGGGCGGCCGCCTGGCCGAGCACACCAACGGCTCCAACCACATCCGCTACCTGTGCTCGGACATGACGGTGCGCCTGACCACCGACTGCCCGGTCTCGCACATCCTGGAGGAACGCACCTTCCGGGTGGAGCGGACCCTGGCGATGTTCCTGGGCGCGGACGAGGGCTTCGACGCCGATGTCGGGGCCACCTGCGCGCGGATGCTGCAGCAGACCGAGGACTATTGGCTGAACTGGGTGCGGGGTCTGGCCGTGCCGCTGGACTGGCAGTCGGCGGTGATCCGTGCGGCCATCACCCTCAAGCTCTGCATGCACGAGGAGACCGGGGCGATCGTGGCGGCCATGACCACCTCGATCCCCGAGCACGCCAACAGCGGCCGCAACTGGGACTATCGCTACTGCTGGCTGCGCGACGCCTACTACGTGGTCCAGGCCCTGAACCGTCTGGGCGCGGCCGACATCCTGGAGAACTACCTCTCCTACCTGCGCAACATCGTCGACCGGGCGGGCGGCGGCCACATCCAGCCGCTGTTCGGCGTCGGCTACGAGCCGGCCCTGGTCGAGCGCTTCGCCCCCGACCTGCCGGGCTATCGCGGCATGGGGCCGGTGCGGATCGGCAACCAGGCCTTCGAGCACCAGCAGCACGACGTCTACGGCCAGATCATCCTGTCCTCGACCCAGGCCTTCTTCGACGAGCGCCTGCTGCGGCCGGCGACCGTCGACGACTTCAAGGCCCTGGAGCCGGTCGGCGAGCGGGCCTTTCAGCTGCACGACCAGCCGGACGCCAGCCTGTGGGAGTTCCGCGGCCGGGCCAATGTGCACACCTATTCGTCGGTGATGTGCTGGGCGGCCTGCGACCGGCTGGGCAACGTCGCCGAGAAGCTGGGCCTGGCCGATCGCGCCAAGTTCTGGAACGACCGCGCGGCCAAGGTGCGCGAGGCCATCGACACCCACGCCTGGAACGAGACCCTGGGCCGGTTCGCCGCCACCTTCGGCGGCGAGGAGCTGGACGCCAGCCTGCTGCAGCTCGTCGACCTGCGGTTCATCGCCGCCGACGATCCGCGCAACAAGGCCACGGTGGCGGCCATCGAGGCGGGCCTGCGCAAGGGATCCTATCTGCTGCGCTACGCCCTGCCCGACGATTTCGGCACGCCTCAGACGGCCTTCAACATCTGCACCTTCTGGCTGGTGGAGGCGCTCTACCTGGAAGGCCGGGTCGAGGAAGCCCGCGCCCTGTTCCAGGAAATGCTCGACCGCCGCACCTCTGCCGGGCTGCTGTCGGAGGACATCGGTTTCGAGGACGGCGAGCTGTGGGGCAACTACCCGCAGACCTATTCGTTGGTAGGTCTGATCAACTGCGCGGCGCTGCTCAGCCGGCCCTGGACTTCGGTACGCTGAAGCTAGGTCAACCCCCAAGGCCTCACGTTTTGGTCAGTCAAACGTGACCCCCCGACCGCCGCGTCGGGGGGATCGAACCCGGCCTCGGGGCGTTCTTGGCGGCTGAGTTCCATAGTGAAAGGGGCCAAACTGCATGACCACGTACGGGTCTGCCGCTCGGCTTGCGTCGTCGGATCTTCCGCCGCCGCCCACCAGTATTCCTGCCAACTGCGCGCTGTTCCTCGACCTCGACGGAACCCTCGCGCCGATCATGCCGCGTCCCGAGGACGTGGGCCCGGACGCCGCGCGCGCGGCGTTGATCGCGCGCCTGCGCGAAGCTTTCGACGACCGCGTGGCCGTGATCAGCGGCCGCTCGCTGGACGATCTCTCGCGCATCCTGGGCGAAGGCAGCCTGGCCTACATGGCCGGCGTGCACGGCCTGGAGCGCCGCACCCCCGAGGGCGTGTTCCGCGCCCAGCCGCACGAAGGCCTGGCCGAGGCGCGCGACGTGCTGGCCGACCTGGCCGCTTGCGATCGCGGCCTGATCTTCGAGGACAAGCACCTCAGCGTCGGCCTGCACTATCGCAACACCCCGTCGGCCGCCGACGCGGTGATCGAGGCCGCCGAGCGCCTGAAGCGCCAGACGGGCCTGGTGCTGCAACTGGGCGACATGGTCGCCGAACTGCGCACGCCCGGACAGGATAAGGGTTCGTCCGTCGCCGCCCTGCTGCGCGAACCCGCCTTCGACGGCGCGCTGCCGATCTTCGTCGGCGACGACCTGACCGATGAGGACGGCTTCGAGGCCGCCCGCCGCCTGGGCGGTTACGGCGTGCTGGTCGGACCCGAACGGCCGACGGCCGCGAGCTATCGCCTGGACGGTCCCGAGGCCGTTCACGCCTGGCTCGACGCGGTAACTCGAGAGGTGACCCGATGAGCCGCCTGATCGTCGTTTCGAACCGCGTCAACCCGCCGTCCGGCAAGGGCGAGGAAAGCGTCGGGGGCCTGGCCATGGCCCTCGCCGCGGCCCTGCGCGAATATTCCGGCATCTGGTTCGGCTGGAGCGGCAAGACAACGCCCGAGTTCACCGGCCAGCTGAACATGCAGCGCATCGAGGGCGTGACCGTGGCCACGGTCGACCTCGAGGAGGGCGACTACCAGGAGTACTACAACGGCTACGCCAACAAGACGCTGTGGCCCCTGTTCCACTACCGCGTCGACCTGACGGCTTACGACCGTTCGTTCGGCGAGGGCTACGACCGGGTCAACAAGCGCTTCGCCGAGACCCTGCGCCCGCTGATCGAGCCAGACGACATCATCTGGGTGCACGACTATCACCTGATCCCGATGGCGCGGGAGCTGCGGCGTCTGGGCGTGACCAACCGCATCGGCTTCTTCCTGCACATCCCCTGGCCGGCCCACCAGCTGGTGGTCACCCTGCCGCGCCACCGGCCGCTGGTCGAGGCGCTGTTCCACTATGACGTGGTCGGCTTCCAGACCGAGGAGAGCCTGCAGGCCTTTGAGGGCTACGTGTTCAACGAGGTCGGCGGCGAGAAGACCGAGGACGGCCGCCTGCGGGCCTTCGGCCAGATCACCGAGGCCGGGGCCTTCCCGATCGGCATCGACGCCGACGACTTCGCCCGCATCACCCGCAGCCCGCGGGCCATGCGCGTGTATGACCGGATGGCCGCCCACAGCGTGTTCCGCAAGATGGTCGTCGGCGTCGACCGCCTCGACTACTCCAAGGGCCTGGAGGAGCGCCTGCTGGGCTTCGAGCGCTTCCTGCACGACCACGAGGAGGCGCGGCGCGAGGTGATGCTGCTGCAGATCGCCCCGCTGTCTCGCGACGAGGTCGAGGCCTACCAGGACATCCGCCACCGGCTGGACGGCCTGATCGGCCGCATCAACGGCGCCTATGCCGAGATGGACTTCACGCCGATCCGCTATCTCAACCGCTCCTACCGGCGCGACGAGCTGGCCGGGGTGTACCGCGCGGCCAAGGCGGCGCTGGTCACGCCCCTGCGCGACGGCATGAACCTGGTGGCCAAGGAGTACGTGGCCTCGCAGAACCCCGAGGATCCGGGCGTCCTGATCCTGTCGCGCTTCGCCGGCGCCGCGCGGCAGATGAAGGAAGCCCTGATCATCAACCCCAACAGCCCCGAGGAGATCTCGGACGCGCTGAGCCGGGCGCTGGCCATGGACGAGACCGAGCGCAAGCGGCGCTGGGAAGACCTGATGGACAACGTCACCCGCCAGGACGTCACGGCCTGGCGCGACGACTTCGTGGCCGCGCTGAAGGGCGAGCCAACGGTCCAGGCCGCCAACACCGAGACCGCCGACGAACCGCCGATCGCGGCGGTGAAGAAGGCGCTGGCCGGCGCCAAGAAGTAGGAGCGACACGCAGATGGCCCCGCGTCCCACCTGGCAGGGCCATTTGCGGCTCTCGCTCGTCACCTGCCCGGTGGCGCTCTACACCGCCACCAATCCCGGCGGCGAGGTGCGCTTCAACCTGCTGCACCCCAAGACCCACAATCGCATCCGCATGGTGGCGACCGACCCGGATCTGGGGCCGGTGGAGCGTTCGGACCTGGTGAAGGGCTACGAGGTCGAGAAGGACCGCTACGTCATCGTCACGCCCGAGGAGATCGACAGCGTGCGGCTGGAGAGCACCCGCACCATCGACATCGAGCGCTTCGTCGACGTGGCCGACATCGACCGCCTCTACTGGGACAATCCCTACTTCCTGGTCCCCGACGGCAAGCTGGCGGTCGAGGCCTATTCGGTGATCCGCGACGCCATGGCCGGCGCCAAGCGCATCGCGCTGGGCCGGGTGGTCATGCATACGCGCGAGCGGCTGCTGGCCATCGAGCCGCGCGGCAAGGGGCTGGTGGCCTATTCGCTGCGGTCGTACGACGAGGTCCGCGACCCGGCCGACCTGTTCGACGACATCCCAGCCAAGAAGGCCGATCCGGCGATGATCGCCATCGCCCGCAAGATCATCGAGCAGCAGGACGGCCCGTTCGAGCCCAAGGACTTCAAGGACCGCTACGAAGAAGCCCTGCGCGAGCTGATCAAGCGCAAGGAGAAGGGCGGCAAGACCAAGGTCGCCGCCGCCCCGCCCGAGGACACCAACGTCGTCGACCTGATGGAGGCCCTGCGCAAGAGCCTGGG
Source organism: Caulobacter flavus (assembly GCF_003722335.1). Lineage (GTDB taxonomy): Bacteria > Pseudomonadota > Alphaproteobacteria > Caulobacterales > Caulobacteraceae > Caulobacter > Caulobacter flavus. Next base: position 3,242,788 of record NZ_CP026100.1, on the reverse strand, counting down.
CGGCAAGGCCCCAGCCGCGAAAGCGCCCGCGCGGAAGGCGGCCGCGAAGAAGACCGCCTCCGCCAGGACGAAGAAGGCTTCCTAGGCCTCCTGCGCCACCGGAGACCTGGCTTCCTTGAGCCGAAGGACGATGCAGCCGAAGCCGACGGCGGCGTTGAGGATGCCGACCAGCACGAAGGGCGAGGCCGGGCCGATCACGTCGAACAGGACCCCGCCCAGGGTGCCCAGCACCAGGATGCCGAAGGCGCCGCACAGGTTGAAGAAGCCGATGACCGCGCCCCTGCCCTCTTCCGGCGCTTCCTTGCCGATCAGGGACTGGGAGCCGATGAAGGCGCTGATCTGGCCCACGCCCAGCAGCACGAACAGCGGCATGGCCGCCTTGCTCAGCGGATCGTCGATGAACATCGTCGCCAGATAGCCGACCGCGCCCAGCAGCATGCAGGCCGCCAGGGCCGTCAGGCGATGGGCCTTGTCGATCATCAGCGCGATGACCACCGGCCACAGCAGCGCCGCCGACTGGGCGACGATGAACGGGATCCGTCCCTGGTCGAGGGCGTCGGCCAGCGAGGCGCCGTTCTCCAGCGCCGCCTTCTTGCCCCAGGCGATGGCGTAGGCGCCGACGATGGCCAGGTCGCCGCGCGCCACGAAGGCCGAGGCGTAGGCCAGCACGATGCGCGGATTGGACTTGGCGGCCGCGACGCCGACGCCCAGCTGGGTCGACAGCTTGACTCGCTCCACCGAGCGCGTCGCCACGCCCGGCTTAAGGCCCAGCCACATCACCGCCGCCGAGATCACGCAAAGGACCGCGGCGATGGCGAGCGCGGCCTGGCCGGCGGTCTTCTCGTCCATGCCCTGGCCGACGAACACCGCCGGCAGCTTGCCGATGGCCAGGGCCAGCACCACCACGCCCAGGCCGTTGAGGATGCCCGACAGGGCGACGATCTTGCCCCGGTCGCGGGCCTTCACGTAGTCGGCCAGGATGGTCGACAGCATGCCGGTGGTGGCGCCGATGCCGATGGCGTAGACCACCTTGTAGAGCGACAGGTCCCAGATGCTGGTGGCCAGCGGGAACAGCAGATAGCCGGCGGCCGTGGCCAGGAAGCCGATGGCGTAGACGGCGCGGCGCCCCACCCGGTCGGCCAGGGCTCCGGCCAGGCCGAACACGAACAGCAGCGCGACCTCGTTGACGAGGTTCAGGACACCTAGCACCGAGCCCTGGCGGTCGAGCGGCACGCCCAGATTGGCGCTGAGCACGTAGGGCGTCATCACCGCGACCGTCGTGGCCAGGCCGATGTTGACGAAGGCGGCGTAGAGAGCGGTCCACATGTGGCCGGCGCGCACGCCGGGCTCGATCGCCAGTATGCCGAACCGCTCGGGGTTCTTGGGCGCTGCCATCGGGAACTCCAGAAAGAACTATGGGGGCAAGGAAAAGGCCCGGCACGCAGGGGCGCCGGGCCTTGAAGGTCACGCGGTCAGCGAGATCAGAAGGTCTTGCTGATGCGGATCGAGGCGGCGCGCTTCTCCGGCAGAGAAACCACGTAGGAGCGCGGCGGGGTGTTGTTGTTCAGATCGAAGAAGCCGAAGTCGGTCGCCGCGATGGCGTTCTTCGGGGTGTCGTCGTCGAACAGGTTGGTCACGGCCAGGTCGATGCCCCACGACCCGTCGGTGATCCCGGCCCGCAGATCCGAGACGAAGTAGCTCGGCAGCCAGGTCAGGTTGTTCTGGGTCATGTAGCGCTTGGACTGGTAGCGACCCGACAGTTCCGTGGTCCAGGTCCAGTTCGACATCTTCGGAAGCTCGCCGGTCAGCAGCGCCGAGATGTTGAAGCTGTGCTTGGGCGTCAGCGGAACCGCCTTGCCGGTGTAGTCGCCGTTGGTGGACTCGATCCGGTCGAAGTAGCCGGGGGTCGGGACCTTGTAGTCGGTGAATTCGGCGTCGGTGTAGGTGTAGTTGCCGCTCAGCGTCAGCCAGTTGGTCGCCCGCCAGTCGCTGGTCAGGTCGATGCCCTTGCTCTCGCTTTCGCCGGCGTTCTCCACCGACGGCACCGAGGTGCCGCCCAGGACCTTGGTCGTGCCGATCTGCTGGTTCTTGTAGCGGTTGAAGAAGATCGCGCCGTTCAGAACCAGGTCGCCGTCCAGGAAGACGTTCTTCGAGCCGACTTCGAAGCTCTGCAGCTTCTCGGGCTTGAAGGTGGAGTCGACGCTGCCGCTGGTGCCGGTGGTGTCGACGCCGCCCGGCTTGAAGCCCTCGCCGTACGACGCATAGACCGAGTTGCGCGAGGTGATCTTGTAGTTGGCCACGAAGTTCGGCGTGAAGGCGTCGGCGCGGACGGTCTTCTTGTCGACCTGGGTGGTCTTGGCCAGTTGCGCGTTACGAGCGGCGACGGTGCCGGCGGGACCGGCCGCGCAGCCCAGCTGCTGCAGGCAGACCAGCTGCACGCCGAACAGGCGGTAGTACATCGGCTGGTACGGGCTGCCGCGATAGGCGACGCGTTCCTCGATGTAGCGGCCGTCGAAGCGCAGGGTCAGGTCGTCGGTGACGTCGTATTCGACGCTGCCGGCCCAGGACAGCGAGTCCGTCTCGCGCGAGATCTTCAGCGGATAGTCCGCCGTGGCCTTCGCGGTCGTGGTCGGCGCCTGGTAGGCCCCGGTAGGGGTCGCGCCGCCGCCCATGAACAGGGCCGTCAGGATGGTCAGGCGCGGGTCGGAACCCTCGCGCATCCAGAACTGGTCCTTGTTGATCTGGCTGGCGTCCTCGTGGAAGTACAGGCCTTCCAGCGAGGTGCGCAGCTTGCCGAAGTCCTTGCTCCAGCGCAGCGTCTGGCTCTGCTGCTTGGTGTCGAAGTCGTCGTCCAGCATCACCGAGAAGCCGATGGCCGGCAGGCCGCCGGTGGGCGCCACGGTCGAGTAGTTCAGGCCGTAGGCGCGCAGGAAGCCCAGGTACTGGTAGAGCGAGCCGTAGAACGGCGCCATGCCCGCGTACAGCGGCAGCACGTTGCCGCTGAGGCTGTTGTTGGAGTTGTCGAAGTCCTGGATCTGGGTGGTCTCGCCGCGGGTGATGCCCGTCAGCGAGGTGAACGTGCCCCAGTCGCTTTCGTAGTTGATGTCGAACGAGGCGCGGGTCGCGTCCGTGACCGTGCCCTTGAAGTCCCGGCCGGTGCGCGGATCCAGCGAGTAGGACACCGTCCGGCTACGGACGACGGCGGCGTCGCTGAGATCGCCCTTCACGGTGAAGCCCGGGCGGTTGTTGCTCGGATCGGTGACCGCGACGCCCAGATTGGCGGTGTTGGCCGTGCCCGTCTGCGGGTTCACCGCGGTGATGTAGGCGCGGGCCATCTGGTCGTATTCCTCGTGCGAAGTCTGCACGCGGGCGAAGACCGTCAGCTTCTCGGTCGGCTTGATCAGCAGGCCCAGGGCCGCGCCCTTGGCCTCGCCGCCGCCGACGCGCTTGCCGCTGACGCTGTTCAGGTACTGGCCGTCGGTCTCCCAGGCGCCGGCGTTCAGGCTGAGCGCCAGCTTGTCCTGCACCAGCGGACCCGAGACCGAGAACTTGCCTTCCTTGAGGCCGAAGTCGCCGGCTTCCAGGCTGACGCGCCCCTCGAACTCGCCGAGGTTCGGACGCTTGGAGATGTAGTTGATCGCGCCGGAGAAGGCCGAGCGGCCGTACAGCACGCTCTGCGGGCCCTTCACGACCTCGATCCGCTCGGCGTCGACGAAGCGCAGGTTGGCCAGGGCGCCGCCGCCGGCGGTGGCGAAGGCTTCCGACGAGGTGTCGACCCCGTCGACCAGGATGGCCACGTTCGGACGGCCCCGAACAGCTTGCACCCCGCGCAGCGCCGGACGCGTATCGCTGGGCGTCAGGCCCTGGTCGAAGGTCAGGCCGGCGGTCGATTGAGCCACGCGGCTGATGTCGGAAATATTACGGCGCTCGATCGTCTCGGCCGACACGGCGTTGATGGTGAGCGGAATCTCCTGCAGAGATTCAGATTTGTTACGCGCCGTTACGGTGATCTCCCCAATCACCGTCATATCTTCGGAAGTCGTCGTTTGCGCGAGGGCTTGCCCCGAACAAATCAGAAGCGTAAGAGCGCTCGCGCTCGCGCCATAGATACTCATCGCTGACTTGGTCATGACTCCCCTCTTTAAATCTTGACCACACCCCGCCGCGTTCCCCGCGACTGTTCCCCGACGGTCAAGATGATGGAGCCGGACCAATACAGGTCTTGCGATAAAGCGTTTGTCCGTCCATCGGATAGGAGTTCAGGAAAGTCCCGCCATGCTGACAGACGTAGCGCCCGCAACCAAGCCTCGGCAATCGCGCCGGATCGCCACCGAAGCAGCGATCGTAGAGGCGTTCGGGCGTCTTATGGAGCGCGGAAGCGTCCACGACGCGGGTGTCAACGCCCTAATCAAGGAAGCCGGCGTCGGCAAGAAACAAATATATGACTACTTCGGCGGCCTGGGCGGCGTCGCCGACGCCTGGGTGCGCCGCACGGGCATCTGGCCGCGCCTGTCGGACATGCTGGACGAGCCGCTGGAGACCTTCCACCAGCGTCCGCCGATGGAACGCCTGCGCATGCTGGTGCGCACCTACGCCTCGTCCCTGCGGGCCCACCCCGCCGTGGCCACGATCATGGCGGGCGAGTTCGCCGGGCCGCCGGAACTGCGCGACGCGGTCACCGCCGTGCGCATCCGCATCTGGGAAGAGTACGAGCGCCTGTTCATCGGCCAGCGCAGCGAGGACAAGGAACTGCTGGCCATCGCCATGACCATGCTGTCGGCCGTCTCCTATGTCGGCATGCGCGCCAAGTTCGAGCCGAACTTCTTCGGTTTCGACCTGCATGACGACTTGGCCTGGGAGCGCGTCGTGGGCATGCTGGACCACGTGATGGGCCGCTACCAGACCGGCGTCGACGCCGCGACTTCTCGCCAGGTGGATAGCGCCGACTAGAAAATTGACCGATCGGTCCCTTTTTGAAAACCTCCGAGCATCCCGCCAAGCGCGGGCCTGACCGCACGGAGACCTTGATGTTCGGCGACCCCCTTTCCCTCCCCGTCAAACCCCAGGCGGGCGACCTCTGGGTGGCCGCGACGATGGTCACGGACGACAAGCTGAAGCTCGGGCTTTCCAGGATCCTCCTCCTGGGCCCCGACCTGCAGATCAAGGCGGCCTTGCATACGGGCGACTTCGGCATGGTTTCGGGCCTGGCGGTGAATCCCCGCACCGGCGAGCTCAACGCCCTCGACCCCTTTGCCCGCAACGTCACGCGCATCGACGCCGAAGGGCTTCGCGTACCCGGCCAGGCCTCCCTCCTGCCCGGCCGGGGCCTCGGCTCGATGGTGTTCCTGCCGGACGGCGGCGCCCTGGCCGGCGAGCACCTGTCGGGCCAGGCCCCGCCCTTCACCGGCGAGGGCCGCCTGGTGCGCTTCGACGCCGACGGGCGCGTGGCGCGCTTCTATCGCCCCGAGTACCACGGCGGGGTGATGGGCTTCCTGGGCGTGACCCACCTGACCGTGCTGTCCGACGGCAAGACGGTCGCCTACGTCTCGGAAACCGGCAACACCGTGTTCCGCTATGACATCGAGGCCGACGCCCAGTTGCCCCCGCTCTATGTGCGCGCCGACCCGCCGGGCATGGTGTTCGGCATCGCCGCCACGCCGAACGACGACGTGCTGGTCAGCTGCGGCAACCAGGTGCGCCGCGTGGACCAGGACGGCTCGGTCGTCCGCACCTACGACGTGCCGGAAGGCCGCGGCTGGTCGTTCCTGCGCGTCACCGATGACGGCGCGCACTTCTGGGCCGGCGACTTCTTCTCGGGCCAGTTGGCCAAGATCGCGCTGGACAGCGGCGAACTGGTCGCCAGCGTCAAGCTCGACATCCCGTTCGGCGTGACGTCCATCGTCGAAGCGAAGGTCGCCTGAAGTGAAGAAGCGCAAGATCCTGCTGATCGGTCTCGGCGCCGTCGTCCTGGCGGGCGCGGCGACCTATGCGACCGCGCCGCTCTATTGGAACCGCTATTTCCGCGCCCTGACGGTCAACCCGCTGGAGCCGCCGATCGACTGGTACAAGCCGGTCGCCGTGGTCAAGGGCGCGCCCGGCGCTCCCCTGCCCAAGACCACGCCGGAAGCGGCCGGGATCGATCCCGCCGCGCTGGAGGCCGCCGGCGAGTACGCGGGCGAGCGCAAGTCCGACGCCCTGATCGTGGTCAAGGACGGCGCCGTCGTCTACGAGCGCTACTGGAACGGCGTCGGCCCCAATACGGTGATGAAGGCCCACTCCTTCACCAAGACCATGACCGGCATGCTGATCGGCGCCGCCATCGCCGACGGCAAGATCAGGTCGGTCGACCAGCCGGCCGCCGACTTCATCACCGAATGGAAGAACGACGAGCGCTCGAAGATCACCATCCGCGACCTGCTGCAGATGTCGTCGGGCCTGGAGCCGCCGGACTATTCCTACGCGCCGTGGTCCAGCACCATCCGCACCTTCCTGTCGCCGGACCTGGCCAAGGACAATCTGGCCCTCAAGGCCGTCCACCCGCCGGGCACGGTGTTCGGCCACCACAATCCCGACCCGGTGGCGCTGAGCGTCATCGTCGAGCGCGCCACCGGCAAGACCTTCGCCGACTACATGTCGGAAAAGCTGTTCGCGCCGCTGGGCATGCACGACGGCTCGCTGTGGCTGGCCAAGGAAGGCGGCCTGGCGCACGGCGACTGCTGCATGATCTCACAGGTCCAGGACTGGATGCGCATCGGGATCATGCTGGCCGACGGCGGGTCGTTCGAGGGCAAGCAGGTTCTGCCCGCCGACTACGTCGCGGCCATGAGCGCACCGGGCAAGGCCAATCCGGGCTACGGCTTCCAGATCTGGCGCGGCCGTCCGTTCGCCAAGAACCGCATCTACTCGCCCGAGCGTCCCGACAAGGCCAGCGTCTCGGCCGAGCCGATCGTCGCCGAGGACGCCATCTTCCTGGACGGCTGGGGCAAGCGGCGGCTGTGGATCGTGCCCTCGCAAAAGCTGGTCGTCCTGCGTGACGGCGTCGATCTCGACGACTGGGACGACACCAAGATACCCAATCTCATTCTTCGCGGTCTGGCGGCCCCCGCCGCCCCGCAGCCGGAGAAGGCGCCATGATCAAGAACCAGTGGTACGTCGCCGAGTACAGCGAACAGATCCCTAATGGCGGCCACAAGCGGGTGAAGATGCTGGGCCTGGAGTTCGTGGTGTTCCGCGACTCCAAGGGCAAGGTCAGCTGCCTGTCGGACGTCTGCATCCACCGCGGCGCCTCGCTCGGCAGCGGCATGGTCGTCGACGACGCCATCGAGTGCCCCTATCACGGCTGGCGCTTCAACGGCGGCGGCAAGTGCGTGAAGATCCCGTCGCAGGATCCCGAGACGAAAATCCCGCCGCGCGCCAAGGTCGATTCCTATCCCGTGCTGGAAAAGTACGGGATGATCTGGGTGTTCATGGGCGACCTGCCCGAGGCCGAGCGCCCGCCCCTGCCGCCCTTCCCCGAGTTCGAGGACCCGGCCTGGCGCTGCATCCGCGGCACCTACGAGTGGAAGGCCAATTACGCCCGGATCACCGAGAACGGCATCGACCCCTCGCACGCGGCCTTCGTCCACCCCAGCTTCGGCGACAAGGAAGCGCCGCAGGTGCACGAGTTCACGCTCGAGCAGGACGAGTGGTCGGCCTATGCCGAGCTGAAGTTCGTGCCGCCCGAGTACAAGGGCATGTGGAAGTTCTTCCGCAAGGCCAAGCGCAGCATGGTCACCGTGCGCAACGGCTTCCACGTCTCGGGCGCGCACGTGCGCATCCAGATCCGCCCGACGCCGACCTGGTCGACGGTGATCTTCGACGTCAACACGCCGATCGACGAGACCACGACGATCACGCGCTGGATCATGGCCCGCAACTTCCTGACCCAGAAGATCTGGGACGGCGACAGCCGCCGCCGCACCCTGCGCATCTTCGAGCAGGACCGCGTGATCATGGAGAAGGTCTGCCCCGAGCTGCTGCCCGTCTATCTGCACGAGGAAGTCAGCGTGAAGTCGGACGGCATCATGGTGGCCTGGCGCAACAAGCGCCGCGAGCTGATCGAGAAGGGCTGGGCGCTGGACGTCGACGCCATGGAGCGCGACATCCAGGGCAAGCGGGCGATGGTCATCCCCTCGCCCGACCGCGCCGATCCGAAGGAGGCCAAGGACTTCCTGCTCAAGACCGTGCCGCTGGTCGACGGCGAGCGGGTGCGGGCCGAGGCCCTGAAACAGCGCCACGGCGGCTCCGCGCCGGCCGCGGCCGAATAGCGGGAGCGACGCGCATGAGACCGAGCATCCTCGTCCTCGTCGCCGCGCTGGCCGTCACGGGGGCCGCGCACGCGGCCTCCGTGGAGGTCAGGGTTTCGGGCGTGCAGAACACCAGGGGCCAAGTCGTGGTGTCGGCCTGCGACAAGGCCACCTTCCTGAAGACCTGCCCCTACAACGTGAAGGTTCCGGCCGCGTCGGGCGGCGTGACCGCCAGGATCGCCAACCTGCCGCCCGGCCGCTGGTCGTTCCTGGCCTTCCACGACCAGGACGGCGACGGGGTGATGAAGAAGACCGCCCTGGGCCTGCCCGCCGACGGCGTGGGCCTGTCGCGCGATCCCAAGGCCCGGTTCGGCCCGCCGAAGTTCGAGGACTCGGCCGTGGAGGTCGGCGCCGACGGCGCGAGCGTGGCGGTGGGGCTGAAGTACTAGGTCAAAGACCCTCCCCCTCAAGGGGGAGGTGTCGGCGAAGCCGACGGAGGGGGCAGTTGCTGGTTAACCGGCGACTGCCCCTTCGTCGTTGAAGACTTCCCCCCTCCGGCCCTTCGGGCCACCTCCCCCTTCGGGGGGAGGATCAGGGCGGCGGAAACCCGCCCGCCTTCGAGACCATGCCCGGCAGGCTCGGCGCGCCCAGAACGCCCTTCAGCCAGCCGGCCGCATCGATCAGCGCCGGCAGGTCCAGCCCGGTCGTCACGCCCATCCGCGCGAACATGTAGGCGAGGTCCTCGGTCGGCACGTTGCCGGTCGCGGCCGGGGCGAACGGACAGCCGCCGGTGCCGCCGATCGAGGCGTCCAGGCTGACGACGCCCGCGCGCCAGGCGGCGAAGGCGTTGGCCAGGCCAGTGTTGCGGGTGTTGTGAAAGTGCGCGCGCAGCGTGGCGCCGGGCGCCACGGCCCGGACGGCGCCGAAGCGGGTCTCGACCGACAGCGGGTCGCCCACGCCGATGGTGTCGGCCAGGGTGATCTCGGCGACCCCGAAGTCCGCCAGCTCGGCGGCGATGCGCGCCACCTGCTCGACCGCCACCTCGCCCTCGAACGGACAGCCGAAGGCCGCTGCGATGGTGACGCCCAGTTTCAGGCCCGCCTGGCGGACGACCTGCGGCGCCTCGGCGATCTGCCGCAGGGTCTCGGAGACGGAGACGCCCTGATTGCGGGCGTTGAAGGTCTCGCTGGCCACCACGACGAAATTGACCTCGTCGACATCGGCGGCGATGGCGCGGTCGAGCCCCCGGCGGTTCAACACCAGACCGATCAACAACACGCCGCGGGCGCGCAGGTCCTGCTGGCCGCGCAGGCGGGCCATCACCTCGTCGGCGTCGGCCATCTGCGGCACGGCGCGCGGATTGACGAAGCTGACGGCCTCGACCCGCCGGGCGCCGGCCTCGACGGCCTTCAGCACCAGGGCCGCCTTGTCGGTAGCCGAGACCATCGTCTTCTCGTTCTGCAGGCCGTCGCGGGGCGATACCTCGACGATCTCGATGCGGGTGGTCATGGCGGAGGCTCCTCGACGCCCGCGAGGCGGGCAGGCATGGCGCGCGAGGATGCGCGGCGGCGCCCGCGAAGCCAGCGCCCCGCCCCTGGCGCCCGACAGGCGGGGAGCGCGCGCGGCCGCGCGGCGAACGTCGGTATGCGGCGCAAGCTCTCCTCGATCACTGGAGGGGAGCCTGATCGATGAACACCAAGAAGACCGCCGCCCTGACGGGCGCCTCGCTGCTGGCCTTCGCCTGGGCCAGCGTCGCGTCCGCCCAGGAAACGCCCACCGCCGTAGACGAGGTGATGGTCACCGCCCGCCAGCGGGCCGAGAACCTGCGCGACGTGCCAGCCGCCGTCTCGGCGCTGGGCCAGTCGACGCTGGAAGCCGCCGGCGTCGCCCGCGCCGCCGACTTCGTGGCTCTGACCCCGGGCGTCAGCCTGGTGCAGGCCGCCGAGCAGGGCGACGCCCAGGTCAACATCCGCGGCGTCAACGGCGCCCGCGACGCCCAGGCCTCGTTCGCCTTCGTCGTCGACGGCGTGCAGATGGCCAACCCCGCCGCCTTCAACCGCGAGTTCTCCGACCTGCGCCAGATCGAGGTCGTGAAGGGTCCGCAAGGCGCGGTCTACGGCCGCAACGCCGCGGCCGGGGCGATCATCGTCTCCACCGTCGAACCTGGCGAGACCTTCGAAGGCGCGGGCAAGATCAGCGTCGGCAATCGCGACAGCTTCGCCGGCGACCTGCGCGTGGCCGGGCCGCTGAGCGAACGGATCTTCGGCAGCCTGTCGGCCGACTTCCGCAAGACCGACGGCTTCTGGAGCAGCGACCTGGGCGGCGGCGCGGTCGACCGCTTCGAGGGCTACAATCTGAACGGACGCCTGGTGGCGCGGCTCGACGAGAAGACCAAGCTCGACCTCAAGGCCCGCTACGGCGAACTGAGCGCCGGCGCCATCGCCTACAACGCCGCCTTCGCCCTGCCCGCCTTCGCATCGGTGACGGCCACGCCGTCCTACTACGAGGACGTCAACGACCATCGCTTCGCCTTCCAGAACAACGTGCCGCACACCAACGAGCAGCAGGCCTTCGAGGTCTCGGCCAAGCTGGAGCGCGACCTGGGCTTCGCCACCCTGACGGCCTGGACCCTCTATTCCGACATCGACAACGACCTGGTCGCCGACGGGACCTCGGCCTCGTTCGGCTTCTTCAACGCCAGCGCCGCCTGCGCCGCCTCGATCGCCGACCTGAACGCCAAGGGGATCACCCTGCCCTCGCCGCAATACCTGGCGCCGACGGCGGCGGGCTCGTTCTTCGGCCCCTACACGCCGACCGCCTGCGACGGCTACCAGTACCAGAAGCGCGACCAGAGCGACCTGTCGGGCGAGCTGCGCCTGACCTCGCGCTCGGACCAGCCGCTGCGCTGGATGGTCGGCGCCTACGCCCTGCGGATCGACCGCGAGGTCGGCGTGGCCACGGGCCTGGACGGCGGCGGCGAGGTTCCGCGCGCCCTCTATGTGCCCGCGTCCTCGGCCTATTCCACCGAGCAGCTCTATTGGGACGATTTCCGCAGCGACGTGGCCGCCGTGTTCGGCCAGCTAGCCTACGACTTCACGCCCGGCCTCGAAGGCTCGCTGGCCCTGCGCTACGACCGCGAGGCGCGCAAGGTCCACAACCTGGTGCCCGCCGCCGCCCGCACCAAGTACATCGACTTCAACGGCCCGCCCTATACCGGCGGCGCGGCCCTGAACCCAGGCCTCGACGCCACGATCAATCCGGGCGGCATCAAGGACCAGAAGAAGACCTACGACCAGGTCCAGCCCAAGATCGCCCTGCGCTGGAAGGCCAACGCCGACTGGACCCTCTACGGAGACTGGGGGATCGGCTTCAAGTCCGGCGGCTTCAACAGCCAGGGCAGCGCCGCCACAGTCAACCTGTTCGTCAATCCGGTGCGCACGGCCGCCGGCTACAAGCCGGTGACCATCCGCGACGACTTCGACAAGGAGGTGTCGAGCAGCTTCGAGATCGGCGCCAAGGGCCGGATGCTGGACGGCCGCCTGACGCTCGACGCGGCCGCCTATCACACCGACGTCGACGACATGCAGTTCTTCGAGTTCTTCGTCGGCCCGTTCGGCCTGCTGCGCGCGGTGTCCAACATCGACGAGGTGCGGATCAGGGGCGCGGAACTGGGCCTGCGCTACAAGGCCAGTTCCCGCCTGACGCTGGAGGCCTCGGGCGCCTACACCGACAGCGAGATCCGCAAGAGCTCGGTGCGACCCGACACGGTGGGGAACGAGTCGCCCTACACGCCGCGCTACACCTGGAACCTGGCGGCCGACTACGTCCACCCGCTGCCGGAGAATCTCGCCTTGCACCTGCGGGCCGACGTGCGCGGCACGGGGCCGACCTGGTTCCACGTCGTGCAGGACCAGGACAACCCCACCGTCTTCGAGCTGAGCTACGGCGCCCTGGGCCGGGCCAACTACGGCAAGTCGCGTCGCGACGCCTACACGACGCTGGACCTGCGGGCAGGCCTCGAAGCGGATACGTGGAGCGTCACCGCCTTCGGCAAGAACGTGACGGGCGAGCGCTACCTGACCGAGGTGATCCCGGCCCCGGAGTTCGGCGGAAACTTCGCCTCGCCGGCGGCCGGCGCGACCTTCGGCGTCGAACTCGCCGTGAAGTTCTGACGACAGTACGGGCGGCGCCCGCACAGCGGTGAAACCCCTCCCCCGATCCGGCGCGCGCCGTCCGATCGGGGGATTGTCGTCTCAATAGGCGTCGCGCCGTCGCACTTGGGGGGAGTCGCCCTGGGGGGGGAGTTGGCGCGCCAGCAATAGAGGCTGACGATGGCTTACCGATTGGGCGTGGACGTAGGCGGGACCTTCACCGACCTGCTGTTGCTGAACGAGGCGACGGGCGACTTCTGGCGGCACAAGACGCCGTCGACGCCGCACGACAGCTCGGTCGGCGTGATGACTGGCGTCAACGCCGTCTGCGAGAAGGCCGGGGTCAAGCCGTCGGATGTCGACGTGTTCCTGCACGGCACCACCGTGGCCACCAACGCCGTGCTCGAGGGCAAGGGCGCCCGCGTCGGCCTGGTCACCACCGAGGGCTATCACCAGGTGATGCAGATCGCCCGCTCGCTGGTGCCCGGCGGCCTGGCCGCCTGGATCATCTGGCCCAAGCCGGAGCCGCTCGCGAAGCTGGAAGACACCGTCGAGATCAAGGGCCGCATCGACGCGGTCGGCAAGGAGGTCCGCCCGCTCGACGAGGTCGACGTCCGCGCCCAGCTGACCAAGCTGAAGGGCCAGGGCGTCGAGGCGGTGACCATCGCCCTGATGAACGCCTACCTGAACGGCTCGCACGAGCGTCGCGTGGCCGAGCTGGCCGCCGAGATCCTGCCGGGCGTGCTGGTGTCGCTGTCGCACGAGGTCCTGCCGGAAATGCAGGAATACGAGCGCACCCTGACCACCGTCGCCAACGCCTCGGTGCGTCCGGTCGTCAGCAAGTACGTCAAGAACCTGCGCGACAAGCTGCGCGGCCTCGACATGCAGGGCCGCATCGCCCTGCTGCGTTCGGACGGCGGCCTGATGTCGTCGGAGAAGTCCGAAGAGCACCCCGTCAGCCTGCTGATGAGCGGCCCGGCCGGCGGCGTCACCGGCGCCCTGTGGGTGGCCCGCAATTCGGGCCTGAAGAACATCCTTACGCTCGATGTCGGCGGCACCTCGACCGACGTCGCGCTGATCGAGAACGGCGAGCCGCGCCGCGTGCGCACCACAGACGTCGGCCACCTGACCGTCCGCGCCTCGTCGCTGGACGTGAAGACGGTCGGCGCCGGCGGCGGCTCGATCGCCAAGGTGCCGGAACTGACCCGCGCCCTGCGCGTGGGCCCGGAAAGCGCCGGCGCCGCGCCGGGTCCGGCCGCCTACGGCAAGGGCGGCACGGCCCCCACCGTCACCGACGCCAACGTCGTGCTCGGCTACCTGCCCGAAGACCTGCTGGGCGGCGCCTTCAAGCTGGATCGCGAAGCGGCCCGCACCGCGGTGCAGACCATCGCCGACGCCCTGGGCATCGACCTCTATGAGGCCGCCCGCGGCATCATCGACATCGTCAACGAGAACATGTTCGGCGCGCTGCGCATGATTTCGGTGCAGCAGGGCTACGACCCGCGTGACTTCGCCCTGATGGGCTTTGGCGGCGCAGGCCCGCTGCACGTCAACGCCGTGGCCAAGCTGATGGGGTCGTGGCCGGCCGTGTCGCCGGTCTCGCCCGGCGTGCTGTGCGCCCTGGGCGACGCCACCACCCGCATGCGTACCGAAACCGCCCGCTCGTACTCCAAGCGCCTGTCGGCCGCGACCGAGGCCGAGGTGCTGGGTCTGTTCGGCGAGATGGACGCCCAGATCCGCGACACGCTCAAGGCCGACGGCGTCGCCGACGCCGAGATCGAGACCCGCTTCGAGATCGACGTCCGCTATCACGGCCAGGCCTTCGAAGTGCCGATGCACGTGACGCTCGACAGCCTGAAGGACGGAGGGCTGCAGCGCCTGGCCGCCGCCTTCGACGAAGAGCACCGCCGCCGCTTCACCTTCAACATGGACGCCGAGCACGAGCTGGTGAACCTGCGCGCCGTCGCCATGGGCAAGGTGCAGGAGATCCCGTCGCTGGAGATCGAGAAGGGCGACGGCGATCCCTCGCGCGCCAAGATCCGCGACCACGAGGTCTGGGCCGACGGCGGCATGAAGCCGGCCGCCATCTACGACCGTTCCAAGCTCCGCGCCGGCGACCGCGTTCCGGGTCCGGCGATCATCACCGAGATGGATTCGACCACCCTGGTGCTGCCCGACTGCGAAGCGGTCGTCGACGCCTACGGCGTCATCCTGATCAACCCCGTTTCGGAGGGCTGAACCATGCCCGCGCGCATTCTGGAAACCAATTCCACGCCCTTCGGCAAGGTCGCCGTCGATCCGGTGACGCTCGACATCATCGAGAACGCCCTGCGCAACGCCCGCGTCGAGATGGACGCCACCCTGTTCCGCACCGCCCTGTCGCCCGGCATCCGCGAACAGGGCGACGCCTTCCCGCTGATCGCCGACCGCGACGGCCGCATGGTGGTGGGCCAGTTCGGCTCGTTCATCGACGGCTTCCTCAAGGGCTATGACGGCGAGATCGAGGAAGGCGACATCATCCTCGTCAACGACCCCTATTCGGTCGAGGGCGCGATCAGCCACGCCTCCGACCAGCTGTGCATCGCCCCGATCTTCCGCGACGGGCGCCTGGTGGCCTGGTCGGCGATGTTCGGCCACATGACCGACGTCGGCGGCAAGGTGCCCGGTTCGCTGCCCACCGACGCGGCCTCGATCTTCGAGGAAGGCTTCCGCCTGCCGCCGGTGAAGCTCTATCGCAAGGGCGAGCTGCAGGCCGACATCGTGCGCATCGCCGCCCACCAGTCGCGCATGCCCGAGTGGTTCAAGGCCGACCTGCACGCCATCGTCGCCTCGTGCCGCGTGGCCGGCCGCCGGGTGGTCGAGATCTGCGAGCGCTTCGGCGACGACGTGTTCGCCAGCGCCCTGGACGAGCTTCTGGCCCGCAACCACCGCGCCATGGCCCACCTGATCTCGACGGCGATCGGCGAGGCGCCGGTGTCGTTCGAGGACTACATCTGCGACGACGGCAAGGGCGCCGGCCCGTTCAAGATCAAGTGCACCATGTGGCGCGAAGGCGACAAGGTCGTGCTCGATTTCGACGGCACCGATCCGCAGTCGGACAGCTCGATCAACTTCCTGCTGAACGAGAACATGTTCAAGATGTTCTTCGGCATCTACATGATCATGGTCTTCGACCCGCAGATCCTGTTCAACGACGGCTTCTACGACCTGGTCGACGTGCGGATCCCGGAAGGCAGCCTGCTGAAGCCGAAGTTCCCGGCCGCCCTCTCCTGCCGCACCCACGCCCTGGGCCGCATCTTCGACGTGCTGGGCGCTCTGCTCGGCCAGAAGACCCCGGAATTCCTGTGCGCCGCCGGCTTCTCGAGTTCGCCGCACCTGATGTTCTCGGGCTTCGACGGCAAGGGCGAGTGGTTCCAGCTGTTCCAGATCGGTTTTGGCGGCATTCCGGGGCGTCCGTTCGGCGACGGCGCCGACGGTCACTCGCTGTGGCCGGGCTTCACCAACGTTCCGAACGAGTTCCTCGAGCGCTACTTCCCGATGGTCATCGAGCGCTACGAGAGCGTCGCCGACAGCGGCGGCGCCGGGCGCTTCCGGGGCGGCAACGGCATCCACATGACCTACCGCTTCACCGAGGCCGGCACGATCGCCATCCACGACGACCGCTGGTTCGTGCCGCCGTGGGGCGTCAACGGCGGCGCCCCCGGCGCCCGCTCGTGGAAGCGCCTGGACAAGGCGAGCGGCGAGAGCGTCGCCCTGCCCTCCAAGTGCGACGGGATCCAGGTCGACAAGGGCGACCTGCTGCACTTCGTCACCTGGGGCGGCGGCGGCTGGGGCGACCCGCTGGAGCGCGAGGTCGAACTGGTCGAGCTGGAAGTCTCGCGCGGCCTGGTCAGCGTCGAGGGCGCCAAGCGCTTCGGCGTCGTTGTCGGCGATGCGGCGGCCACCGACGCCCTGCGCGCCGAGATCCGCGGCCAGCGCGGCCCGCTGGAGGTTTTCGACCGCGGTCCGTCGCTGGACGAGCTGCGCGCCAACTGCCTGGCCGAAACCGGCCTGCCCGCGCCGCGTCCGCCCGTGTGGCGCAACGCGCCGCTGGCCCTGGCGGCGGAGTAGGCATCAGCGTCATGACGGTTGAAAACACCGGTCCTCTCAAGGGCCTGCGCGTCGTGGAGATGGGCCAGCTGATCGCGGGTCCGTTCTGCGGCCAGCTGCTGGGCGACATGGGCGCGGACGTCATCAAGATCGAGCCGCCCGGCAAGGGCGACCCGATGCGCGACTGGGGTCGCGGCGACTATCCGCTGTGGTGGGAGGTCGTGGCCCGCAACAAGCGCACGGTCTCGGCCAACCTGCGCGTGCCCGAGGGCCAGGCCCTGGCCCGCAAGCTGATCGCCACGGCCGACATACTGATCGAGAACTTCCGTCCGGGCACGCTGGAGGGCTGGGGCCTGAGCCCAGAGGCCCTGCACGCCGAGAACCCGGGCCTGATCATCGTGCGGGTGTCGGGCTACGGCCAGACCGGTCCCTATGCCGACCGGGCAGGCTTCGGCGGCATCGGCGAGGCCATGGGCGGCTGGCGCCACATCGTCGGCGACCCGGACCGCGCGCCCTCGCGCATGGGCATCTCGATCGGCGACGCCCTGGCGGCGACCTACGGGTGCCTCGGCGCCCTGGCCGCCCTGCGCCACCGCGACACGACGGGCCAGGGCCAGGTTGTAGACAGCTCGCTCTACGAGGCGGTGCTGCAGGTCATGGAAAGCCTGGTCCCCGACTACAAGGTCATGGGCTACATCCGCGAGCGATCGGGCTCGGTGCTGCCCGGCATCGCCCCGTCGAACGTCTATCACTGCAAGGACGGCGACTACCTGATCGCCGCCAACCAGGACACGGTGTTCGGCCGCCTCTGCAAGGCCATGGACCAGCCCGAGCTCGCCCAGCACCCCGACTACGTCAACCACGTCAACCGGGGCCGCAACATGAAGGCGCTGGACGCCCTCATCGAGGCCTGGACCAAGACCCTCACGGTCGACGAGGTCGAGGCCAAGATGATCGAGGCCGGCGTGCCGGCCGGAAAGATCTATCGCGCGCCCGAGATGCTGGCCGACCCGCACTTCGCGGCGCGGGAGTCGATCGTCACGTTGAACCACCCGCGCTGGGGCGAACTGCCGATGCAGAACGTGATGCCCAAGCTCTCCAGGACCCCCGGCGTCGTCCGCGCCATCGCCTCGCAGGCGGTGGGCCAGGACAACGGCGCGGTCTGGGGCGAGCTCGGGATTTCGGAGAGCGAACTGAAGACCCTGGCCGAGCAAGGGGTGGTCTAGGAACCGCCCCATCCCTCCTTGGCATCCCGACCGCGGGCGCTCAGCGCCTTGGAGCCGGGATGACATTGTTGATTTGATTTGAGCTAGTCGTCCCACGCCGGACGAGCGGAGTGAAAATGGCCGAAGATCTGAACTCCGACTACGAAAAGGCCGGCTTTGGCGGTCGCCTGGCCTTCGGCAAGAGCCCCGCGCTGCTGATCATCGACGTGGTCGACGCCTACCTGCTGCCCGACTCGCCGCTCTATGCCGGCGTCGAGGCGGCCCTGGCCAGCAACGCCCGCCTGCTGCAGGCCGCGCGCAAGGCCGGCATCCCGGTGATCCTGACCAACGTCGTCTACCAGGCCGGCGTCGGCGGCCGCGACGGCGGGGTGTTCTATCGCAAGGTGCCGGCCCTGAAGGCCTTCCAGGAAGGCTCGCCCCTGGGCGCCTTCCCCAAGGAGATCACACCGATCGAGGGCGAGATCGTGCTGTCCAAGCAGTACGCCTCGGCCTTCTTCGGCACGCCGCTGGCCTCGACCCTGCGGGCCATGGGCGTCGACACCGTGATCATGGGCGGCTTTTCCACGTCGGGCTGCGTACGGGCCAGCGCCCTGGACGCCCTGCAGCACGGCTTCATCCCGTTCGTGGTGCGCGAAGCCTCGGGCGACCGCGACGAGCGGGTGCAGGAAGCCAACCTCTTCGACCTGCAGGCCAAGTACGCCGAGGTGGTGACGGAGACCCAAGCCCTGGAGCTTATCGCCGGCGCGGCCCGCGCCTAGCGCGCCCCCTCATCTCCCCCAGCTCGCCGCGAGCTGATCGTACCGCGCCTCGCCGCCGCATGGTTCGACGCCCTTTGGCGAGCGATCGCTCCTGGCGAGGGCGCCGGCGCAGGCGGCGTTGACCGCGGCCTGGCCCGGCGAGACGTCGTAACGGGGGACGAAGATCATCGACACCCGCCCTGGCTTGCCGTTGATGCCGGGCGTGTAGATGCTGATCGGCGTCGATCCGCGCTGAACCGTGGCGCGATGGCGCAGAAGCAGGGCCTGGGCGGGATCTTTCTCCAGGCCGCCCTGGCCGTATTCGTAGAGCAGCGACAGCGCCATCTGCGCCTGGGCGTCGTTCTTGTCGGCCCGCAGGCGCAGCATCTCGGGCGAGGTGCTCAGCGCCGTGCGCAACGGGCCCAGAGTGGCGAACCTGGCTTCCGGCGTCGTGGCGCAACCGGCCTGCAGGAACGCGACGGCCAGGATGGCCACGCCAGCGATCCGTCCGACGATCGACATGCTCACCTCAATTCAACCCCTGAGAGAGAAGCTACACGCCATCGCCCGACGCGCAATGGCCAAGATCAGGTCGCGGCGGTCTCAAGTCCGTAGGCGCGCATGAAGACGTCGACCGCCGCGTCCACCGCCGCGTCCACCATCTCGGGCGTCAGTTCGGGCAGCACGCCCTCGAGCAGGCGATAGAACGGGCCGGACTCGCAGAGCGCCTGGAAATGCATGGCCGCCTGCCAGGGATCGACGCGCCGCATCTGCCCCTGCTCCATGAACCACTCGAAGCGGGCGGTCATCCGCGTCCAGCCGCGCCTGGGGCCGTTCTCGAAGAACAGCTTGCCCAGATTGGACCGCGCGCCCTCGGCGATGATCATCCGCCGGAACGCCAGAACCTCCTCGCTCGACACGAACGCCAGGAACACGCGGCCAAAACGGCTGAGCGCGGGGCGCAGGTCGTCTTCGCTCTCGAAGGTCGAGAACACCGGATCGATGATCTGGGCGCCCTTCTCCAGCATGGTGGCCACGAAGAGGTCGTCCTTGGAGGCGAAGTAGCTGTAGAGCGTCTGCTTGGAGCCGCCGGCGCGGGCCGACACCTCGGCCATGCTCGCCCCTAGGAAGCCGCGCTCGAGGAACACGGCCTTGGCCGCTTCCAGAATGCATTTGCGCTTTTCCTCGGTCTTGACGCGCACGCGCCCTCCTCCCCGTCTCCGATCGGCCCGGTTAACCAGGCCCAGGCGTTTTCTGGACCAGACCGTACACTTTTCACTTGACGCCGTCACGTCAAGTTATATTTGGACCGTCCTGTACGGTTTGATATCGAGCAAATCCGATGGCAAACGCCCTCCCCCGGACTTCCCCCATGAAACTGGTCCTCGCCGGCCTGCTGGCGACCACGGCCCTGGCCGGCTGCGCCGCCGTGCCCAAGCTGCCGCCGGCCCAGGCGATCAAGGCGCCCAACGCCTACGCCTCGCAACAGAGCCTGGCCGCTCCCGCCGCCGACTGGCCGGCCGACCGCTGGTGGACCGCCTATGGCGACGCCCAGCTCGACGCCCTGGTCGAGGAGGCCCTGGCCGGTTCGCCCGACCTGGCCGCCGCCGAGGCCCGCGTGCGCAAGGCGCAGGCCCTGGCGGGCCAGGCCCGCTCGGCCACCCTGCCGGCCTTGAGCGCCGGCGCGACCTACGCCTCGGTCAAGCAGAGCTACAACAATGGCGTCCCGGCCGCCTTCGTGCCCAAGGGCTACAACGACACCGGCCGCGCCACGCTCGACTTCTCCTGGGAACTCGACTTCTTCGGCAAGAACCGCGCGGCCCTGGCCGCCGCCACCTCGCAGGCGGAAGCCTCCAGGGCCGACGCCGCCGAGGCGCGCCTCGTCCTGTCGACCAGCGTCGCGGCCGCCTATGCGGACCTGGCCCAGCTGTTCGCCGACCGCGACGCCGCCGCCGATGCGGTCAAGACTCGCGAGCAGACGGCCCAGCTGACCGCCGACCGCGCCGCCAACGGCCTTGAGAACCGGGGCTCGGCCGAGCAGTCGAAGGCGGGCCTGGCCTCGGCCCGCGCCCAGCTGGCCGCCGCCGACGAAGCCATCGGCCTGACCCGCAACCGCCTGGCGGCCCTGCTGGGCGCCGGTCCCGACCGCGGCCTTTCCATCGATCGCCCGAAGGTCGCGGCGCTGAAGGCCTTCGGCCTGCCGGCCAACCTCTCGGCCGACCTGATCGGCCGCCGGCCCGACGTCGTCGCCGCCCGGCTGCGCGCCGAAGCCGCCGCCCAGTCGATCAAGCAGGCCAAGGCCGAGTTCTACCCCAACGTCGACCTCTCGGCCTATTTCGGCCAGCAGTCGCTGGGTCTGGACCTGCTGACCAAGGGCGGCTCGCGCATCGGCTCGATCGGTCCTGCCGTACGCCTGCCCATCTTCCAGGGCGGCGCGCTGCGGGCCAACTATCGCGGCGCCGCGGCCGACTACGACGCCGCCGTCGCCAGCTACAACGGCACCCTGGCCCAGGCCCTGAAGGACATCGCCGACGCCGCCGTCAGCGCCCGCGCCCTCGACGCCCGGCTCGACGAGACCCGCAAGGCCGTCGACGCCTCGTCGGCCGCCCACGACATCGCCCTGCAGCGCTATCGCGGCGGCCTTGCCACCTACCTGGAAGTCCTCACCGCCGAGGACGCCCTGATCGCCAATCAGCGGACCCTCGCCGACCTCGAGACCCGCGCCTTCACCCTCGACGTGGCGCTCGTGCGCGCCCTCGGCGGCGGCTACCGCGCCGCCTGATCCGTTTCCCGGAGCCCTCCCCCATGTACGATTCCGAAGCCTCCGCCGACGCCTCCTCCTCCCAGGAGGCCCAAGCCGCCGCCAAGGGCAAGGCCGCCGCCGGCGCCAAGCGCAAGAAGCTGTTCCTCGGCCTCGCCGCCGTCGTCCTGATCGCCGGCGCCGGCTATGGCGCCTACTACGCCCTGGTGGGCTCGCACCACGTCGAGACCGACAACGCCTATGTCGGCGCCGACGTCGCCCAGGTGACACCGCTGGTCGGCGGCCCGGTGCGCAGCGTCGCCGTCCACGACACGCAGGTCGTCAAGGCCGGCGACGTGCTGGTGACGCTGGACGACAGCGACGCCCGCATCGCCCTGGCCTCGGCGCAGGCCGACCTGGCCCGCGCCGAGCGCCGGGTGCGCGGCTATCTCGCCACCGACCAGAGCCTGGCCGCCCAGATCGCCGCCCGCGACGCCGACCAGGCCCGCGCCGCCGCCAGCCTGACCTCGGCCCAGGCCGACCTCGAACGCGCCCGTATCGATCTCGACCGCCGCAAGGCCCTGGCTGCCACCGGCGCCGTCTCGGGCGACGAGCTGACCCGCGCCCAGAACGCCTTCGCCAACGCCCAGGCGGCCTTCGCCTCGGCCAAGGCTTCGCAGGCCCAGGCCCAGGCCAACCGCGCCGCCGCCGCCGGCTCGCTGGCCGCCAACGCCGTGCTGACCGACGGGACCACCGTCGACACCAACCCGGAAGTCGCCGCCGCCCGCGCCAAGTTCGAGCAGGCGCAGCTGGACCTGTCGCGCACCGTGATCCGCGCGCCGATCGACGGCGTGGTGGCCAAGCGCGCCGTCCAGGTCGGCCAGCGCGTCGCGGCCGGCACGCCGGTGATGCAGGTGGTTCCGATCGCCGCGGCCTATGTCGACGCCAACTTCAAGGAAGGCCAGTTGCGCAAGGTCAAGATCGGCCAGCCGGTCGAGCTGACCGCCGACCTCTACGGCAACGCGGTGACGTACCACGGCAAGGTCGCCGGCCTGTCGGGCGGCACCGGCGCGGCCTTCGCCCTGATCCCGGCCCAGAACGCCACCGGCAACTGGATCAAGGTGGTGCAGCGCCTGCCCGTCCGCGTCGCCATCGACCCGGCCGACCTGAAGGCCCACCCGCTGCGCGTGGGCCTGTCGATGAAGGCCACGATCGACACCCGCGACTAAGAGCGCGCCTGGCGTAAAACCCTTTCGAGCAAGGAGGCCGTCATGGCCAGCGCTCAAGCCGTCCCCGCGCGGGCGGCCTCCGAACCCGCGCCGCTCAGCGGGCCGGCGATGATCTTTGCCGGCCTGATCCTGGCCGCCGCCAACTTCCTGGTGGTGCTAGACACCACCATCGCCAACGTCTCGGTGTCCAACATCGCCGGCGCGCTGGGCGTCTCGCCCAGCCAGGGCACCTGGGTCATCACCTCCTACGCCGTGGCCGAGGCCGTGGTCGTGCCGCTGACCGGCTGGCTGTCGGCCCGCTTCGGCGCGGTGCGGGTGTTCGTCTTCGGCATGATCGGGTTCGGGATCTTCTCGTTCCTGTGCGGCCTGGCGCCGTCGCTGGGCCTGCTGGTGCTGTTCCGCATCCTGCAGGGCGCCTGCGGCGGGCCGCTGATGCCGCTGTCGCAGACCCTGCTGCTGCGCGTCTTCCCCAAGGAGAAGGCCGCCGCGGCCACAGGCCTGTGGGCCATGACCACCCTGATCGCCCCGATCCTCGGGCCGATCCTGGGCGGCGCGCTGTGCGACAGCGTCGGCTGGGCCTTCATCTTCTGGATCAACGTGCCGATCGCCATCGCCTGCGCCTGGTTCGCCTGGAACCTGCTGAAGGGCCACGAGACGCCTCTTGCCCGCGCGAAGGTCGACCTGGTGGGCCTTGGCCTGCTGGTCGTCTGGGTCGGCGCGCTGCAGATCATGCTGGACCTGGGCAAGGAGCACGACTGGTTCGCCTCGCCGATGATCATCGGCCTGGCCATCGTCGCGGCCGTCGGCTTCGTCGCCTTCCTGATCTGGGAGCTGACCGAGGAGAACCCGATCGTCGACCTGCGGGTCTTCCGACACCGGGGCTACACCGCGGCGGTCATAACCCTCAGCGTGGCCTTCGGGGCGTTCTTCGGCATCAATGTGCTCAACCCGCTCTGGCTGCAGCAGAACATGGGCTACACGGCCACCTGGGCCGGCTACGTCTCGGCCCTGCTGGGCGTCACCGCCGTCATGGTCGCGCCGATCGCCGCTGGCATGTCGGCCAAGTTCGACGCCCGCAGGCTGGTGTTCCTGGGCCTGATGTGGATGGCGGTGATGACCTTCTTCCGCGCGCAGGCCAACCAGCAGATGGGCTATTTCGACATCGCCCACTGGCTGCTGTTCCAGGGCTTCGGCATGCCGTTCTTCTTCGTGCCGGTGACCGCCCTGGCGCTCGCCAGCGTCAGGGTCGAGGAGACCGCCAGCGCCGCCGGCCTGATGAACTTCTGCCGCACGCTGTCGGGGGCCTTCGCGACCTCGGTGGTGACCACGGTCTGGGCCGACGGCGCCAGCCGCAACCACAACGAGCTGTCGGGCGTGCTGAACGGCGCGCAGGGCACGATGGACCAGCTGAAGGGCTTGGGGATGAGCGCCGATCAGGCGCGCGGCACGCTGGACAACATGGTCCAGAGCCAGGGCGTGATGCTGGCCACCAACCAGGTGTTCATGGCCATGGCCGTGCTGTTCATGGTGGCCGCGACCATCGTCTGGCTGGCCCCCAAGCCGACCCGCGTGGCCGACACCTCGGCGGCGCACTGAGGCGTCTCCACAACACCCGTCATTCCCGCCTTGCGGCGGGAATGACGGGAAGGAAAATCGGCCCCTAAGGCGCCACCGCCGCCTTCACCACCGCGCCGAAGCGGTCCAGGGGGCAGTCCAGGCTCGCCTCGCTGCAGCGGGGCACGAAGATCGGCGAACTGGCCGGCGGCGCGGCCAGGGTCAGCGCTTTCTTCTCCCGCAACTGCGACAGGGTCTGCACCGTGTAGCGGGCGCGGATCACCCGCGCGCCGTCGTCGCGCTTCCAGCGCTCGAACACCAGCGCCCCGCCCGGCGCGATCTGGCCCGGCTGGTAGCCCGGCGCGGTCCAGTCCAGCCCCAGCAGCCCGCCCAGCATGGCCAGGGTGCCGTCGTGGCCGACGATCATCACCATCTTCGCGTCCTTGCCGCCGACGGCGTCGGGACCGTCGTCCAGGGTCGCCAGCACCCGCGTCGCCAGATGCGAGGCGCCGATCCTGGCCACCTCGGGCGTGCGCAGGCGCAGGTCGAACTCGGCCTGGTGCAGCGGGAAGACCCGCAACAGCGAGGCCTCGCCCAGTCCCTTCCAGCCCAGGCTCGCGAAGTCCTGGCCGTCGGCCCAGGCCATCAGCAGGCTTTCGGTGACGCCCGAGGCGAAGGCTTCCGGACCCTCGATCCCCACCGTGGCGTCGGCTTCGGCCGAGAAGCCGGGCTTGGCGTCGAAGATCCGGCGCTTGCCGGGCGCCGCCGGGCAAGGCGCGGCGTCGCACTGCATCAGCAGTTCGTCCAGGCTGTCGACGGCGTCGCGGTGAGCCGCGCTCCAGGCGGCGAGATCGCCGCCCACCCGGCCGGACACGGCGGCGCGGGCCTTGGCGACGTCGGCCTTCACGACGCCAGCGGTGACGGGCTCGAACATCGGGTCGACCTTGCCCTCGCCCACGTTGTGGACCTCGACCGCGCAGCCTGGCGACAGGCCCTGCCCCAGCGCCTTGGCCGTGGCGATCGTGCGCTGGGTGACGTTGGCCCAGTAGTAGACCTGCCCGCAGCCGGCGCCCGCCAGCAGGCCCTGCTTCTCGTAGAGCGCCCGGTAGTAGCCGCCGAACAGCGTGGACAGTTCGGCGCCGTTGGCCGTCAGGTGGCCGGCCGGAACCGAGAAGCGCGGCCAGGGCCGGGCGGTGGCCGTCTCCAGCCGTTCGGGACTCGACATGGCGGCGCGGACGCCGTGGCGCGTGACGACCACCACCTTCTCCAGAGTGTCGGCGGCGGCGGGCGTAGTGGAAAGAACGGCCAGGGCGGCGAGCGCCAGGCGGGCGAAGAGGCGCATGGGCGAGAGCTCCTTGCGAAAGAAAAGAGGCCCGCGCGGGTTGAGCGCGCGGGCCAGTTCAAGGGGACTTCAGAAGGGACCGCGGCCTAGAACTTGGCGCGCAGGCCAAAGCTCACGGTGCGGCCGTAGTGGGTGTAGCCGCCGAACCAGCCGCCCTTCACGAACTGCCACTGGGCGGCGTCGGTCAGGTTCTGGCCTTCGAGGGCCGCGGTGATGTTGTCGGTGATCTTGTAGCTGACGCTGGCGTCCAGCGAGCCGAAGGCCTTGTCGTTCAGGGCCGACAGGCCCGCGCCGCCGACGTCCTGCAGCACGTCATCCACCCAGCTGTAGCTGGCGCGGGCGGCGATGCGGTCCTTCTCGTAGAAACCGGTGACGTTGAAGCTGTTCTTGGCCACGTTGACCATCTCGTCCTTCAGCGTCGGCGAGTAGGTCGCCTCGGTGTCGGTGTAGGTGTAGTTGGCAAGGAAGCCGAGGCCGTCGAACGGCGCGGGCAGGTTCTTGAACAGGTGCTGGTAGGCCAGCTCGA
The DNA here is from genome assembly GCF_003722335.1 of Caulobacter flavus. Lineage (GTDB taxonomy): Bacteria > Pseudomonadota > Alphaproteobacteria > Caulobacterales > Caulobacteraceae > Caulobacter > Caulobacter flavus. Next base: position 3,216,909 of record NZ_CP026100.1, on the reverse strand, counting down.
CGCCCTTGATGCTGGCCTCCCCGCCGTTGGTCGGCGAGGTCAGGCGGTAGGTCTGGCCGTCGACCACGATGTTGGTCATCTGGCTGTAAACGAAGGTGGTGATGTCCTTGTAGAAGGCGCCGGCCACGATCGCGCTGCCCGGGGCGAAGTACCATTCCAGCGTGGCGTCGTACTGCCAGGCCTCGAACGGCTGCAGCTGCGGATTGCCGCCCACCGCCGTCAGCACCGTGCCCGACGAGTTCAGCGTCAGGCGCGGGGCGAGATCGGCCAGCGACGGACGGGTGATCACCTTGGCCGCGGCGAAGCGGGCCTGCAGGGTGTCGGTGATGTCCATGGCGAAGTTCGCCGTCGGCAGGACGTCGGTATAGGTCTTCTCGTAGCGCACCGGGACCGCGGCGCTGCCGTTGTCGGCGTGGCCGGCCGAGACCTGCTTGGTCTGGGCGACGCGGACGCCCAGCTGGCCGCGTAGCGGACGGCCGAACAGCTGCGTGTCCATGTCGGTCAGGCCGTAGCCGGCCAGGATCTCTTCCGACACGAAGTAGGAGTTGCGCTGGTCGGCGCGGGCCGTGCCCTTCTGGGTCTTGTCGGCCAGGGCCCAGAACTTCTCGGGATTGGGCATCACCCAGGTGCGCGGCAGGGCGCCGCCCACCTCGCCGAGGAAGTCGTCGGCCGGAAAGGTCTCGAAGTAGCTGGCGTCGAAGTACTTGCCGGCCAGGTTGGTGGTGAAGTTGATGTCGGCGCGATTGTAGGTGCGCTCACGCTCGCGGAACTTCACGCCGAAGGCCACGCGGGTGAACGGCCCCAGCGCGACGGGGCGCTCGGCGTCGGCCTGGATGGCCTTTTCCAGGTCGAGCGAGTCGTTGGTGCGCCATTCGATGCGGCGGAACGGCAGCAGCGAGGGGTTCGACAGGTTGCCCGTGGCCAGGGTGACGCTGGGCAGGACGTCGTCGTCGGCCTTGGTCATGTTGAAGGAGGTCTGGCCGATGGCGCCCAGCAGGCGCGTGCGGGTGATCGGCTTGGAGGTCTCCGAATAGGCGCGCGCATAGGCCGCGTCGCCCGAGAAGGTCCATTCGCCGATCCGCTGCTTGCCGTTGATGGCCAGCATCAGGTTGTCGTGGGCCAGGTCGCTGACCTCGCGGCCGATCTGGCTGGTCGAGGTGACCGTGCCGCCGACCAGCGTGCCGTCGCGCACCACCGCCGAGCCAGGAACCAGGGTCGAGACCGTCTGGTCGACCGAATAGGTCAGCTCGTCGTAGTGGTCGTCCAGGTGAGTGTAGCTGGCGTCGAAGGTGATCTCGGTGGCGTCGGTCGGACGGTACTGGGCCGAGAACACAAGGCCCTTGCGCTCGCGGTCCTCGCGCTCGAGGGTCGGGCGGATGGCGGTCGGATAGAGGTTGATCCCCTGGGCCGCCAGGCTCTTGCCCAGGGTGGTCGAGGTGTCGGTGTAGCTCCAGCTGACGCCGGTGACGCGGTCCTGGCGCAGGGTGCGCTGGTCGTAGACGAGCGCCAGCAGCGCGCCGAAGCTCTTGTCTTCGTTGACCCAGCTGAGCAGGCCCGACACGCGCGGGTCGGTGGCGCCGGCCAGCTGCGGATGGCTGGCGGTGGCCGAGGCGGCGATGGTGTTCTTGCCCAGGGTCAGGGGGCGAAAGGTCTTGATGTCGACCACGCCGCCGATGGCGCCTTCGTCCAGCGAGGCCAGCGGGGTCTTGCCGACCTCGACGCCGGCGACCAGTTCGGACGGCAGGGTGTCGAAGCGGAACTGGCGCCCGCTCTGGCCGCTGTCGCGCATGTTCTCGTTCACCGCGGCGCTGCGGCCGTTGAGCGTGACGATCTGGAAGTTGGGGCCCAGGCCGCGCACGCGGACGAACAGGCCCTCGCCCCGGTCGCGGGTGATGGCCACGCCCGGCACGCGCTGCAGGGCCTCGGCGATGTTGTTGGACGGGAACTTGCCGATGTCCTCGGCCGAGATGGCGTCGACGACGTTGGCGGCCTTGCGCTTGTCGGCCAACGCCCGGGCCAGCGAGTTGGCGAAGCCGCCGGTGACGACGATCTCCTCGACGGTGGCGGCCTCGTCGGCGGCCAGTTCGGCGGCGGCGACCGGGGCGGCGGCCTCGGCGCGGCGGGCGGCCGGGGCGGTCGAGATCTTCTGGGCGGCCGGGCGCAGGACGGCCGCGCCGCCGTTGCGCACGAAGGTCAGGCCCGTGCCGCGCAGCAGCTGGTTCAGCCCCTGCTCGGCGTCGACCTCGCCGCGCACGCCCGGCGTGCGCTTGCCCGCCAGCAGGGCCGGATCGGCCAGCACCTGCAGGCCGGTGGCGCGCGAGAAGGCCGGCAGGGCCGTGGCCAGGTCGCCGGCCGGAATGGCCAGGGCCGGCTTGGGCGCCGGAGCGGCCATCGCCGTCGTCGCCGACATCAGGACGGCGGCCGAGGCCGTGCTCCACAGGGTCCAGGTCTTGAAGGTCATCGTACTATCCCCGAATGCGCGGCGTCAGGCCGGCTTCGGCGGGGAAGACGTCGCCGCCCCGTCTTTCAGGACAGGGAATTTTGTGAAGTTTCGGCGACGGCCGGCGCCGCTCACCGGCTGATCACCAGTCCGCCCTGCCCCTCGCGCACCTCGAAGCCGTGAACCAAGGCGAGGTTGCGGACGAGGGCCGCCGGCTCGTCGAGGCGGAAGCGACCGGCCACGCGCTGACGGGCGAGATCAGCGTCGGCGATGACGATGCGGCGGGCCGAGGCGCGGTTCAGCCGTTCGACCAGCCGCCCCAGCGTGACGCCGTCGGTCTCCAGCCAGCCCGAGCGCCAGTCGTCGGCGGCGGGATCGAAGGCGCCCACCTTCGACAGCCGCCCTTCCGTCGCGAAGGCCCGCTGGCCGACGGTCAGGTCGGCCGTCCGGCGGATCAGGCCGTCGGGCGCCAGGCGCACGCGGCCGCGATGCACCGACAGCTCCAGTCGCTCGGGGCCGCGTTCGTCGCTGAGCTCCAGGTCGAAGGCCGTGCCCAGCACCCGGGCCGAGCCGGCGACGGTTCTGACGGTGAACGGCCGGGCTTCGTCGTGCGCGACGTCGAAGAACGCCTCGCCCCGGCTGAGCGCCACTTCGCGACGCCCCGCCCCCAGTCGCACCTCCAGTCGGGTGTCACCGTCGAGCATGACCTTGGTGCCGTCCTGCAGGACGACGGCGCGGTGCTCGCCGCGCGCCGTCTCGAACGCCGTCGGCGCCACGGTCATCAGCTGGAGCTGGGGCCAGGCCAGCGCCACGGCGAGGCCGCAGGCCAGCACGCCGCCGGCCAGGGCGGCGATCGGTCCGGCCCGGCCGCGCGTGGCCGAGCGGCGCTGCTCGCTGAGCTTCATGGCCTCGGTCAGCGCCGAGTCCTGGTTGACGCCCCAGACCTGGTCGAAGGCCTCGGCGTTGGCCGGATCGTCCGACTTCCAGGCCTCGAAGCCGGCCTCGTCGTGGAAGGCCGGATCCATGCGGCGGGCGGCCCAGAGGGCGGCGGTGCGGCGGGCGCGGCTCATCGGCGGCCTCCGACGACACGGCGCTCGGCCTTGGTCATCTCGCGGTGCAGCTGCTCCAGCGCCCGCACCACGTGCTTCTCGACGGCCGCCTCGTTCATGGCCAGGGCGTCGGCGATCTCCCGCGTCGACTGACCATGAAGCCGTCGACGGATGAACACGTCGCGGCGCAGCGGCGGCATGGCGTCCAGCACCTTGCCGAACACCTCGACCTTCTGGCGATGCATGAGGATCTGCTCCGGCGCCGGGGCTTGGCAGGGGATTTCCTCGTCCAGCATCTCGGTCGGCCGCCGCTTGCGGCTGCGGAAATGATCGCGGACGAGGTTGAGGGCGATGCGATAGCCGAGCGCCGCCCGGTCGGCGACGGTGCGCGCCTTCTCGTAGGTCAGCAGGCGCGCGAAGGTTTCCTGCACCAGGTCGTCGGCGGCGGCCGGATCACGGGTGCGGCGAACGATGAAGTGATAGAGCTCGTCGCGCTGGGCGCGCAGGGACGCCAGGTCGGTCATGACGCGACGGGAGGCGCGGCACGGCGCGCCGGCGCGGAAGAAGCGGCCTTGGGGAGCATGGGGCGGCGGCTACCACGGCTTCGTGACAGTTCTTCCGCCGCCCCTTCAGGTCACAGGATGCAGGCGGGTCACCAGATGAACGTGCCCGCCGACCGCGCCGGTAGCCTGCCCCGCAGGCGCCGGTCGCCGTCGACGATGGCGAAGTCCCTGTCCTGCGCGGTCTGGTTCAGGACGATCAGCGCCCGGCCGCCGTCGGGATTGACGAAGGCGACGGTCTTGAGACCCGCCACCTCGGCCGGCGAGCCGACCCGCACCGCGCCTGGCCGCACGAAGCGGCTGGCATGGCCGAAGGCGTAGTATTCCTGGTTCCGCTCGACCGCGCCGGTGGCCTGGTCGATGGTCACCACGCCCCGGCAGTCGCCGCAGCCGCCGGCGTGGGGGCCGTACTTCTCGTCGAGCGCCAGGTTCCACATCAGCACGCCCCGGGCGCCGCCGCGGGTGGAGCCGACGATCAGCTTGTCCATCATCCAAAGGAAGCTCTCGTCGAACTTGGCCGCCCACTGGCCGCCCGAGCATTCGGTGAAGAACACGTCCTTGTCGGGATGGGCCTTGCGCACCTCGTCCTGGGCGGTGACGTCGCCGGCGTAGCAGTGCCAGGCCACGCCCGAGACGAAGGCTTTGGCCTTGGCGTCGGCCAGCACGGCCAGCGGCTGCTGCGGCTGGTCCCAGTTGTGGTCCCAGTCCAGCACCTTGGTCGCGATCCGCTCGCGGGCGAAGACCGGGCCGAGATTCCGGCCGAAGAACCGCGCCCGGTCGACGGCCGGCCAGCGCATGCCCGGATAGTTCTCGGGCTCGAAGTCCGGCTCGTTCTGGATGCTGAGATAGTCGGTCGGCACGCCCTGGGCCTTGGCGGCCTTCACGTATCTGGCGAAGAACTCGGCATAGGCCGGATAGGCGTCGGGCTTCAGCTGGCCCTTCACCAGCGAGCCGGTGGTCTTCATCCAGGCCGGCGCGCTCCAGGGCGAGGCCATGACCTTCAGGTCCGGATTGATCTTCAGCGCCGCGCGCACGGTCGGGAACACGTACTGCTCCGGCCGCGCCGTCGAGAAGTGCGCAAGCTCCGGGTCGGCCGCCCCGCCCGGCGCGTCGTCCAGGCTGTAGTGGTCGAGCGAGAAGTCCGAGGCGCCGATGGTCACGCGGGTAAAGCTGAAGCCGAGACCGCCCTCCCCGCGCCCGAACAGTTCCGACAGCAAAGCCTGGCGCTGGGCCGGCGACAGCCTGGTCTGGATCAGCCAGGCCGAGGCGTCGGTGATCGAGGCGCCGAAGCCGACGATCGACTGGTCGCGCTGGGCGACATCGACGGCGACGACGGGCAGGTCCGCGCCCTCGGCCGCCGCCAGGGCGGAGAGCGGAGCCTGCTCGGCCAGCAACTGGCTCTTGTCGCCCGTGGTCACCCAGGCGCGGGCCGCGCGCTCGGGCGCCTGGGGAATGCTGGCGCAGCCCCCCAGGGCCAGGACGGCGGCCGTCGAGATCAGGGCCAGACGCATCACGGCTTGCGGCTCCAGGCCTTCAGCTTGGCCGACCCGGTCAGGGCCGGATCGCCCGCATGGGCGCCGACGTAGAGCGGATACGAACCGGCCGGCAGGGTCCAGCCCGGCTTGGCCGTGTCGTAGTCGGCCAGCACGCGCGGATCGACGCTGAGGGTCACCCGGCGAGTCTCGCCCGGCTGCAGGTCGACCTTCTGGAAGCCTGCCAGGCGCACCATCGGCTTGCGCTTGCCGGCGGTGACGTAGAGCTGCGGGGCGTCGGCGCCGGCGACCTTGCCTGTGTTGGTGACGTCGAAGCTGACCTTCAGCGTATCACCGTCCTCGACCTTGAGGTTCTCGTAGCCGAAGGTCGTGTACGACAGGCCATAGCCGAACGGATACAGCGGCGGCAGCTTCTGCTGGGCGAACCAGCGGTAGCCGACGGCCGCGCCCTCGCGGTACTCGACCGGGAAGCCCTTGATCGGCCCGGCTTCCTTGCCGGCCCGGCGGGCGTCGTCGATGGCGGACTGCTCGGCGTAGCCGGGGGCGGAAGCGCGGGGCGCCTGGTCCTCGGTCTTGGGGAAGGTCATCGGCAGGCGGCCCGACGGATTGACCGCCCCGCTGAGGATGCCGGCGATGGCCTCGCCGCCCCGCTGGCCCGGATACCAGGCCTGCAGCACGCCGCCGACCCGGTCCAGCCACGGCATCAGCACCGGGCCGCCGGTCTCCAGCACCACCAGCGAATTCCTGTTGGCGCCGGCCACGGCGTCGATCAGGGCGTCCTGGTTCTCGGGCAAGGCGATCGAAGGCGCGTCCTGCGCCTCGGTCTGCCAGTGCCAGGCGAAGACGATGGCGAGGTCGGCGTCGCGCGCGGCGGCCGCCGCGGCGGCCGGGTCCTTGCCGTCGACATAGGTCACCTCGGCGTTCGGATAGGCCGCCTTGATCGCCCGCAGCGGCGAGGAGGCGTGCCAGGTGACGCGGACGAACGAGGCCGCCTCGCCGCCGTTCAGCGGGATCTCGACCGGCGCGCCGCCGACCGAACGCACCTGCGAGGAACCGCCGCCCGACAGCACGCCGACGTCGGCATGGGCGCCGACCAGCACGATCTTCTTCGCGCTCTTGGCCAGCGGCAGCAAGCCCCGGTCGTTCTTCAGCAGCACCGCGCCGCGCTCGGCCAGGGACTGGGCGACCTTGGCGTTGGCCGCGTAGTCGATCGGCTGGGCGCTGGCCGGTGTTGGGTTGTCGATCAGGCCGGTGGCGATGACGCCGTAGAGGATGCGGCGGACCATGTCGTCCACGCGAGCCTGGCTGACCTCGCCCTTGGCCACGGCGGCCTTCAGGTCGTCGCCGAAGTAGATCTGCTTGTCGAGTTCCTGGCCCGACTGCTGGTCCAGGCCCGCCAGAGCGGCCTTGGTGGTGCTGTGCACCGCGCCCCAGTCCGACATCACCCAGCCCGGATAGTTCCAGTCGCGCTTGAGCACCTTGTTGAGCAGGAAGTCGTTCTCGCAGCCCCAGTCGCCGTTGATCTTGTTGTAGGCGCACATCACCGAGGCCGGCTGGCCCTTCTCGATGGCGATCTGGAAGGCCAGCAGGTCGCTTTCCCGCAGGTCGGCCTCGCCGATGCGGGCGTCCATCACGTGGCGGCCGGTCTCCTGCGCGTTGATGGCGAAGTGCTTGATGGTCGAGACGATGTGGTTGCTCTGAACGCCGCGGATCGACGCCCCGGCCATCTCGCCGGCCAGCAGCGGATCCTCGCCCAGATATTCGAAGTTACGGCCGGCCCAGGGATCGCGGGTCAGGTTGACGCCGCCGGCCAGCAGCACGTTGAAGGTCTTGGCGCGGGCTTCGGCGCCGATCATCGCGCCGGACTCGTAGGCCAGTTTCGGCTCGAAGGTGGCGGCCAGGGCCAGGCCCGACGGCAGGGCCGTGGCGGTGTCGCCCTTGCGCTGCTCGACCTGGTTGGCGACGCCCAGGCTGGCGTCGCTTTCGCGCAGGGTCGGGATCTTCAGGCGCGGCACGCCCGGCACGTAGCCGGCCGAGGGGATCATGTCGGCCGGGGCCGGCTTGGTGTTGGGCGGGAAGAGACCGTGCAGATAGGTGATCTTCTCGTCGAGCGTCATCTGCTTCACCAGCGCGTCGGCGCGCGCCCAGACCGGGTCGCCGGCCCGCGCGGCCAGCGGCGCGCTGTCTTTCGCGGGCATGGTCTGGGCCAGACTCGCGGCCGGCAGCAGGGCCAGCAGCGCCACGGCGGCGGAGGTCCGGCGCAGGATCCGCAGGGCGGATGAAGGCTGGGCGGCGGTCGTCATGGGCTACTCCGTGTCGTCGGGATCGGGGGGCGCCGCAACCGGGCGCGAGGGGGCCGCGCCTCTTGCGAAGGCGGGCCGCATCGAAACGAAAAAAGCGCGGAGGGCCGGGGGAAGGGATCGGCCCTCCGCGAGCAGGGGTCAGAACTTGTAGTTCAGACCGAAGATGTACTGCCGGCCGTACTGGTCGTTGGTCTCGGGCAGCATGGTGCCGTCCGAGAGCACGCCCGTGCGGGTGCGGTAGGGACTGTTGTCGAGGTTGTTGACCTGGAACACGGCCGAAAGGCCCTGCAGCGGTCCGCTCTGGAACTCGTAGCCGATCTGGGCGTCGACCTGCTCGTCGGCCAGCACCTGGGTGAAGCCGCGATAGGCGAACAACTGCACCACCTCGCCGCGGAAAGCCGAGCGGTGGCGCTTGCTGATCCGGGCCGAGAAGCCCGCCCGCTCGTAGTAGCCGGTGACGTTGTAGACGTCGCCCGACAAGCCCGGCAGGGCGTTGCTCGAGCCCGGGCCGTCCGGCTGGATGTCGGTCTTGATGTGCGACATGCTGCCGACGAAGCCGAAGCCCTTCAGCCACGGCGTGATCAGGCCGAAGTCGACCGCGCCCGAGATCTCGTAGCCGTAGAGCTTGCCGCCCTCCCCGTTCTCCGGACGCGTCAGCAGGCCGATGTTGCTGATCGGCGTGACCGTGCCGGTGTTGGGCACGTTGGAGAAGTCGTAGTCGACCGACTTGTTGTAGATGTAGGTCTCCAGGTCCTTGTAGTAGCCGGCGACGGCCACGTAGGTCCCCGGCGCGAAGTACTTCTCGACCGACAGGTCGAAGGCCGTCGCCTTCCACGGCTTCAGGTACGGATTGCCGCCCGAGCCGCTCCAGCGGAAGGTCAGGGCGTCGACGCCGGCGGTGATGCTGGCGCGCATGTCGTCCAGGCGCGGACGGGCCGAGGTCTTGGCCACCCCAAAGCGGACATAGAGGTTCTCGACCGGCTCGGCCGTCAGGTTCAGGCTCGGCAGCAGCTCGTCGTAGGTGTCCTCGACAGTGACCAGGCTGGGGGCCTGGGCCGTGCCGCCGCTGACGGTGTAGCCCGTCGATTCCTGCTTGGTGGAGATGTACTGCAGGCCGATGTCGCCCTTGATCGGCAGCGCGCCGACATGGGTGTCGATCTTGGCCATCAGGTAGGCCGTGGTCAGGCGCTCCTGGATCTTCCAGTCCTTGTTGTAGTCGTCGGCGTTGCCGATCGGGACGATGTCGTAATAGACCGGCAGCGCCTTCTGCAGGTTGATCGCCAGCACCTGGTCGATGCCCGCGAACGACAGCGAGGCCGGCGCCAGCAGGTACTGCGAGGCCACGGTGGTCGGGGCGCGGCCGTTCTTCAGGAACAGGTCGTTGTCCGAGACCGTCTTGTCCTTCTTGCGGTCGGCGTAGTTGATCCCGGCCTGGATGCTGCTGAGGAAGCCGCCCAGGCGGGTCTCCGAGACGTCGTGGTCGATGCGGAAGTCGCCGGTGAACATCCGGTCCTCGACTTCGGGGAAGCGGATGGCGCCGTCGTGGCCCCAGCCGCCCCAGGCCGCCGGATCGCCCAGCTGCATGCGGCTCGCGTCGGCGTAGTCCAGGCCGGTCGTGTACTTGCCCACGCCGTTGAAGGTCAGGTCGTAGCCGATATTGTCGAAGGTGCGGATCGGGCCGTAGCCGGCGTAGGTCTCGAGGATCTGCTCGCGGCGCTCGACCTTCGAATAGCCGATGTCGGCGGTGTAGGTGGTCGCGCCCGAGACGTACGAGGTGTTCCAGCCCAGCGCGAACTGCTCGTCCTTGCGGGTGTTGCGGTCGTTACGGACGATCGGGGTGACGTTGGTCGCCGTGCCCGAGGTGTTGATCAGCGAATTGCCGACCTTGGTGAAGCCCGGGTTCAGGAACACCGTGGCGTCGGGCGTGCTGGGGCTGGAGAACCACTGCATGCCGCGGCGGACCTCCTTCTGGTCGAAGGTCGAGTAGAACAGGTCCAGCGTCGAGTGCAGCCTGTCGTTGGGGCGCCATTCCAGCACGCCCATGTAGCCGTCGCGCACCTGGTCGCGGTTGGTGGCGAAGATCTCCTGGCCGCCCAGGCTGTAGGCGCCGGCGTTGGCGCCGGTGAACTGGGCCGGCTGCTCCCAGTACCAGGCCTTGTACTGCTGGACCTGGGTGGGGCTGTCGAGGTGGGCGTAGCCGAGCGCCACGCCGATCGTGCCGTCGGCGAACTGGTCGATGTAGGAGGCGCTGAAGCGGTAGCCCGACTTCGAGCCGTCCGGATTGGCCTTGTCGAGGTCGCTGATCTCGCGGCGGGCGTTCAGCGTCATCACCCGGCCCTTCTGGTCCAGCGGACGGACGGTGCGCATGTCCACCGTGCCCGACAGGCCCTGGCCGATCAGGGCGGCGTTCGAGGTCTTGTAGACCACGACGCTGTTGAGCAGTTCGGACGGATATTGGTCGAACTCGGCGGCGCGGTTGTCGCCGGCGCTGACCTGCTGGCGGCCGTTCAGAAGGGTGGTCGAGAAGTCCGGCGACAGGCCGCGGATCGAGATCACCTGCACCCGGCCGTTGACGCGCTGGCCGGTCAGGCCCGGCAGACGCGCCAGGGACTCGGCGATCGACACGTCGGGCAGCTTGCCGATGTCCTCGGCCGACACGGCCTCGACCACGCCGACCTCGCGGCGCTTGATCTCGGCGGAAGCCTGCAGACTGCGGCGATAGCCGGTGACCACCACCTCGTCGACGGCGGTGTCGCCCTGCGGCGCGGCGGCGGCCTCCTGCGCCTGGGCCTGAACGGCGCCGGCCAGCAGGGCCAGCGCCCCGGCGGAAGCGCAGGCCGCGCGCTTGAAGGCGGCCGAATGGGCGTGATGGATCAAAGGACTCTCCCCTGCTGCGTCTCTTCCCTGGCCCTTCTCGCCCCGTCTCTTGCGGATTCGACGTCGAAAAGCCGCGCTTCCGCAAATTGGAAGCGCTTCCAACAAAGGCCGCAACGCGTCGGCCTTGTCAAGGGGATCGACGTTCGATCAGGGAGCGGAGGCGGCCGTGCCCCGTTCGACCACCGCGTGGTCGAGGCAGTCGAACTCCGGTTCGGCCTCTGCCCGGCCGCCCGTCAGACGGCTGGCCAGCAGGGCCACGGCGCGACGGCCCATGTCCTTCAGCGGCTGGTGCACGGTGGTCAGCGGCGGCCAGACGATCGCCGACACCGGCGTGTCGTCGAAGCCTGTCACCGAAAGGTCCTGGGGCACTTTCACGCCGCGGCCGTGGACCACCGAAAGCGCGCCGGCCGCCATGTCGTCGTTGGCGCAGACCAGGGCCGTCGGGTGCAGCGGATCGTCCAGCAGGCGCGGCGTCAGCTCCACCCCCGACCGGAAGGTGAAGTCGCCGCGCACCTGGATCAGGTCGGCCTGGCCGAGACCCGCTTCCGAGAGGGCCCGCATCAGGCCGTCCAGGCGCCGATCGGCCGACAAGTGGCCCTCGATCCCGCCCATGAAGGCGAATCGGCGATGGCCCAGGTCGATCAGCCGGCGGGCGATGTCGTAGCCGCCGGCCTCGTCGTCCATGCCGACGCCGTCGGCGAGGCCCCTGCCCGCCCCGCCCGGCGAGATCGACACCACCTTGCAGCCGCGCCGCAGCACTTCGGCGATCAGCGCCCCGTCGTCGGAATAGGGCGGCGTGAAGATCAGTCCCTCGCAGCGCTGGGTGGCGATCAGGTCGTAGACCTGCTGCTCGCGGTCGGCGCTCTGCAGCGGGATGTGGCGGGTGACCAGCTGGTAGCCCAGCTCCAGGCAGCCGCGCAGCGCGCCCAGCTCCAGGGCCGAGTGGTAGAACGAGTTGGGCTCGCTCTCGAGGTCGGAGGCGAACACCAGGCCCAGCAGACGGCTGCCGCCGCCGGCCAGCGACCGGGCCTGCGGATTGACCTTGTAGTCCAGCGCCTTGACGGCCTCCAGAACCCGCGCCCGCACCTCGTCGCGGACATTGGGGCCGTCGTTGAGCACCCGCGATACCGTCGTCCGCGCGACGCCCGAAAGGCGTGCGACGTCGTCGATGGTGGGCCGTCTTGCCGTCAATGAACTCTCCGAACCGAACGCGGGGCGACACGATGATGACGAACGCCCGGGCTGACAATAGCTCGACCGCAAGCTGTCCTGATCGCATAAACCACGGATGGATCAAGGCGGCCGCCCATTTCCCGTGTCCGGACCCGCAGCGGGGCGGTCGCGACTTTTCCTCGCGGGTTACGGCCTGGCCAACGCCGGGGCCTTCGTCTCCTTCATCCCGTTCCTGACCCTGCTGGCGCCGCTGAAGGCGGCCGAGGTGGCGCCGCACGCCCGCGACCTGACGCTGAGCCAGATCTCGATCGTCGGCGCGATCACCGCAGCTCTCGCCCACATCGCCTTCGGCGCGCTCAGCGACGCCACGCGCAGCCGCTTAGGCCGGCGGCGGCCCTGGATTCTCGGGGGCTGGGCCGCCACGGCTCTGGGCCTGGCGCTGGTCGGGCTGGCCCAGACCCCCTGGCAGATGCTGGGCGCTGTGGTTCTGCTGCAACTGGCGGTCAACGCCCTCTACGCGCCGCTGGCCGCGGTGCTGCCCGACCTGGTTCCCGACCACCAGAAGGGCGCGGCGGCGGCCTGGGCGGGCCTGGCCCTCCCCGCCTCCAAGCTGTTCACGGCGCTGGTCGTGGGCGCCCTGCTGGTCTCGGCGACGAGCCGCTACGCCGCGGTCGTGGCCGCGACGGCCCTGCTCGTCCTGCCCTTCGCCCTGACCTTGCGCGAACCGCCCGCGCCGGCCCGCGCGCCCCTCGCCTGGCCCAGCCTGCGGCTGACCGCCTTCCGGGACGGGCGGTTCCAGAGGGTGTTCGCCTCGCGCCTGCTGGTCGAGACCGCCGTGGCCCTGCACACGCTGTACCTGTTCTTCTACCTCAAGGATCGAGGCGACCTGGCCAGCCGCCTGCCCGGCGTGACGCCCGAGGCGGCCTTCGGCCTGCTGCTGACGGCCTCGACCCTGGGCATGCTGGCGGCCGGCGCGGCCAGCGGCCCGCTGTCCGATCGACTGGGGCGGCGGCCCATGGTCATCGCGGGCGCGGTGCTGATCGCCTGCGGCGTGGCGCTGCTGCTGCTGGTTCCGCAATGGCCCGGCCCGCTGGTCGCCCAGGTCGTCTTCGGGATCGGCCACGGCGTCTACTCGACCAGCAACCTGGCCCTCGTGGCCGAGGTGCTGCCCGACAGCGCCCGCAACGGCCGCGACCTGGGACTGATGAACGTAGCGGTGGCCGCTTCCCAGGCGCTGGGCCCTCTGCTCGGCATCGCCGTGGCGTCGTCCGGCGGCGACCTGCGCGGGGTGTTCGCCGCGGCCGTCCTGGCCGCCCTGGCCGGCGCGGGGGCCTTGCTGGCAAGGCGCTAGGCCCGATCGTCCGTACGCGATCGATCGCACTGGATGCGAATTCACCACGTGCAAGATTTCAGAACTTTACAAAGCCATACAACTCTGACACGAGTCCATCGCCACGCCAACTAGAGCGTGGATCGCCCGGTCGAAACCAGCCTTGAGGGAGGTGTTGGTGCTCGAGTCGTCGGTGTTCCCCAGCGTAGCGTACCCAAGCGTCGAACCTGAGGCCGCCGACCTGCTGATCACCAGCATCGGACATGCTTCCCCCCGCGCGGCCTCGGTGCTCAGCCAGGCCCTGGAACTGCCGGTCGAAACGGTGGTCGACGCCCTCTATCGCGCTCCCGCGCGGCTGCTGGCCAATCTGCCGGCGGCCGACGCCGCCCGTCTGGCCGCGCTGATCGGAACCCTCGGCGTCGAGGCGTCGGTGACGCCGGCCGGCGGGCCCGTCGCTCGCGCCCCGGCCATGGACCTGGCCGCCGAACTGCTCGACCTCGACGCCGCCGACGCCGTCGCCGCCACGCTCGGGCGCTTCCTGGGCATGGATCCGGCGGCCGCCCTCGATCTTCTGCTGACCCCGCCCGGGGTGATCCTGGGCGCCGTCACCGAGGCGACCGTGCGCGCTCTGGAGACGTCCCTGCCGGCCGGCGCCGTGCGGCTGACCGCCAGCCGGCCGGACCAGGCCCGCTTCGCCCTGTTCGCCAGCGATCTGTCGCACCAGCAGGTGAACGTCCTGCGCCAGAGGCTGCCGGCCGGCGCGGACCTGTCGCCCGGCGGCTCGGCCACGGTCTTCGATCTGGACCGGAGCGAGGCCGACGCGCTGTGGCGGCGCCTCAAGGCCCCCGAACAGGTGCGGATCGTCGACCAGGCCTTCCTGCGCTTTTCCCTGGAGCTCGTCGCCGCGCCGCCCGAAGGCGCCGCCGCGCTGGAGGCCCTGGCGGGCGTGCCGGCCGAGGATTTCGACCTGCTGCGCCGGGCCCTGCCCGTGCCCGTCGAGGCCGGCGTCGCCTTCGACGCGCTCGAAAGCCGCTTGGCCGCCTACGCCGAGGCGGGCCTGACGGTACGCGCAGAACTGGAGACTTTCTCGTATCAGGCGCTCGACGTCCTGTCGGCGCCCGCCGCGACGCTGGCGGAGCTGGGCCTGCCCGGCCCCGCGCCGCTGACCACGGGCCTCATGCCCCGTCCCCGCGCGCGGCTGCTGCGCCATCGGCTGGAAGCGGCCGGCGCCGAGGTGCTGTTCTCCGAGGCCCGCGCATGACCGGCGCGCTCGACATCCATCGCCTGCACGCCGGCGTCGCCGAGGCCGGCAAGGTGCTGGCGCTGAAGGGCCGCCACGACCAGGCCATGGCCAAGTATCGCGAAGCCCTGCGACTGGCGCACGGCGTGCGCGCGCCGCAGATCTTCGCCCGCCACTACCTGCACTGCGTGCTGGAGAGCCTCGAGCGCACCGGCGCCCACGAGCAGGCCGCCATCCTGGCCGGCGAGGCCGCCAGCAGCGCCGCGACGGAACTGGGCGACGGAACGCCCAGCGACTTCCAGCGCCGGGACCGCGCCTGCCTGCTGGAACGCAAGGGCGTCAACGAACTCAAGGCCGGCGACGTGGCCGCCGCCCGCGAAAGCCTGACGGCCGCCGTCGCCCTCGACGAGGCCCTGCCCCTTTCCCGCAGCCTCCTGACCTGGACCGCCCGCGGCCTCGGCGTTCCCGCCGGCCGGCTGTCCGAAGCCCAGCGCGTGCACGGCTACTGGACCGTGCGCGCCGACACCGTCGACAGCGCACGCGCCTGTGAATCCCCAGTGGGACCCAAGGAGCCGCGGATCAAGGAGCCGATGAATGGCTGACGAGAACCCCATCGAGAAGATGACGCCCGGCCAGATCCTGGCCGACGCCAGCGTCGCCGAGTTCATCAAGGCCATGGGCCTGTCGATCGCCGACGCCCAGAAGGCGCTCGACCTCAACAGCCTGGCCCAGGTCGGCGAGTACGTCGAGCCGCGTCCCGGCCTCGGCGGCAAGAGCCTGCTGCAGCTGGGGCTGTCGCCGCCGTTCTATCACTACCAGCACGCCGACCTGTCGGTCTCGATGCAGCTGACCATGAAGGTCGGCGAGGCCAGCGCCTTCGGCATCGGCGGCAAGCTGGACTTCGGCTTCGGACAGGGCGGCCCGCAGGCCCCCGCCAACGCCCGCGAGGCCCAGGTGACGCTGAAGAGCCTGCCCGCCAGCGTCACCGTCGACGGGACCAAGACCGACGCGACCGGCGCCGACGTCGAGGCCGCCGCCGAGGATCTGGCCAAGAAGCTGGGCACGCCCACGGGCAAGTTTGAACGCGCCTACGTCAGCGCCAAGCGCACCAAGGTGCCGTTCAAGCTCGAGCCCGACACCGCCAAAAACCCGATCAAGACCGACACCAGCGTGGCGTTCTACGCCGCCTCCGAGGCCAGCCTGGGCGTCATCCGCATCGTCGAGACCCCGACCAACAACACCAGCGAAGAGTTCGTGCTGGCCGCGGGCAAGAGCACCAAGGTCGACGCCAAGGCCAACAATCTGCTCTACGCCCGCGCCGTCGCCAGCCAGATCAACACGCTGGGCGGCTTCAAGGCCAAGCTGCTGCGCGACCCTGTGGGGTCCGACCTTCCGGTCGGCGGCGGCACGCTGGGGCTGGCGCTGTTCGACAGCGGCAAGTCCGACCTGAAGCAGGCCGCCATCGAGGAACTGACCCTGGTGGCCCGCGCCCTGAAGGCCAACGGGGCCACCGTCGACGTCGTCGGCTTCACCGACCGCGTCGACACCGATCCCTACAATCAGAAGCTGGGCCTGGACCGCGCCAACAAGGTGGCCGAGTTCCTGCGCGACAACGGCGTCGCGCCCGGCCAGATCCGCAAGGTGGAAAGCCGCGGCGAGGCCAGCTGGAAGGCCCAGGGCGCGGTCGACAACGTGGCCAACCAGCAGTTCCGCCGGGCCGAGGTGCTGCTGGCCGACTCCAACGACCTGCTGGTCGTGGTCGAGTCCGCCGGCACGCAGCTGCAGGCCACGCCGACGCCCGACAAGACCAGCTCCGGCGGCGGCAACGGCTTCATCATCGTGCGCCACTTCACGGCGGTTCCGGTGGACGGCACGGCCGTCAAGGTCGGCGCCTCGGAAACCTCGGTCGCCATCAGCGGAACGGCCGCCAGCGACGGCGGGACGACGCTCGACGCCAACTCGCCCCAGGCCTACGCCTTCAACCTGGCGCGTGACGTCAACGCCGGCAGCGCCACACATGGCGTCCGGGCCGTGCGCAAGGGCGGCGTGGTCAGCTTCTCCGACGCCAAGGACGCGGTGATCATCAACCTCGTCACCCTGTCGGCCAACGACATCGCCCTGTCGGCGGCCGACGGAGCCAGCGTCACCAAGGCCCTCGACAAGATCGCCGCCGCCCCGACGGCCAGCGCCGACAAGCCCAAGGTCTCGGTCGCCGTGGGCCTGTCGGTCGACTACCGCACCAGCCGGCAGTTCGAGCAGTCGATCAACGGCAACAGCAGCATCTCGGCCCGCATCGTCGCCGTGCCCGCGCCCGTCGAGTTCCTCGACGAGATCAAGACCTTCCTCGCGCAGGCCAAAGACTCGACCCCGACGCCGACGCCCACCCCATGAGCGAGACCGCGTCCGTCACCCGGCAGCTGCTTTCCGCGCCGCTGCCGCAGATCATCGAACGGCTGGGCATCGCCATCGCCCAGGCGCAGTCGGCGCTCGACCGCAACAGCATCGAGACGGCCAAGGCCATGGCCGAGGCCGAGGTCGAGCTGGGCGGCGAGACGCACAACCTGATCTCGCTGGGCTTCACGCCGACCTTCTACAGCTTCACCGAGGCGACGGTGGAGGCCAAGCTCTCGTTCAGCATGACCGAGAGCACCGAGTTCGGCGTCTCGGCCGGGGCGACGGTCGGCGTCCAGGCCGGCTTCGTCATGGTCGCCGCCTCGGTCAACGTCAGCTACGCGCGCAAGTTCTCGGTCAGCGCCGAGGGCATGAGCTCGATCGCGGCCCGGCTGGTCAGCCTGCCGCCGCCCGAAAATCTCGAAACCCTGCTTCGCAAGATCAGCGACCCCGCACCCGCGCCGGCGCCCGCGCCGCCCCCCTAGGAAGGACCAGACATGTCGATCGGGAGAGAACTTCTGAACGTCCCCATGGGGGACATGATCCGCCAGATGGCCTTCGCCATCGCCGAGGGCCAGATCAAGCTCGACGCCAACAGCATCGAGGTGGCCGAGATGATGGGCGGCCTGCAGGCCGTCACCGACGACGAGGGCAACACCACCTTCGACGACAGCCGGATCTTCTTCGGCTACGACCTGATGACCCCCTCGGACGCCCTGGCCTACATCGAGGCCGACAACGCGATCTCGGGCGGCGACACGGCCGCGCTGGTCAAGGTGGTCGAGGCCCAGAAGGCCGAGCTCGCCAAGAACAAGGAAGACCCCAAGACGCTCATCCGCGTGCCGACGCGGCTGTCGATGCTGGAACTGGGCTTCTCGCCGACCTTCTACCAGTTCGTCGACACGATCATCGAGGTGAAGATCGCCATCAAGATCACCCGGAGCAGCGAGTCGACCCGCACCTCGCGCAATACCAACCAGGTGACGACCAAGGGCTCGAGCTTCGGCTGGAGCCTGTTCCGCGGCCGCGTCGGAAGCAGCAGTTCCAACCAGGTCTCGACCAGCCAGGTCGACGCCACCTACTCGTCGAAATACAGCTACTCGGCCGAGGGCTCGAGCCTGCTGCGCACCAAGCTGGTGCCGATCCCCCAGCCGGCGATCCTGGAAGAGCGCATCCGTCGCCAGCTCGACGAGGAGGTCGAGCGCCGTCGCCGCCTGCTCGATATCAAGCTGGGCAAGGAAGAGAAGAAAGACGACTAACCCCCGGACGGAGGACGCGCCATGAGCGTGGGCACAGAACTGCTCGCCGTCCCCTTCCCGGAGATGGTGCAGCGCCTGGGCGTGGGCATCGCCACCGCCCAGCTCCAACTCGACCTGGTTTCGCTCCGCATCGCGCGGATGATGGCCGGCTACGACGAAGACGCCGACGAGGAGCAGGAGGGCGAAGGGGCCAAGTCGAAGAGCTATCTCGTCAAGTTCGGCGACGGCCAGGAGTACAGCCTGTTGGAGCTCGGCTTCACGCCGACCTTCTACCAGTTCGTCGACACCGTCATCGAGCTGAAGATGTCGATCTCGTTCAAGTCGGAGACCGAGATCAAGCGCAGCAGCAGCGCCACGACGGTCAAGGCCGGCGGCTTCTGGACGCCGTTCGGCGGCGGCGGCGCGGTCAGCGCCAGCAGCGTCAGCGCCAGCTATGCGGCCAAGTATCAGTACAGCGCCGAGGGCTCGAGCCTGATGCGCACGAAGGTGGTGCCGATCCCGCCGCCGGCGCTGTTCGAAGAGCGTGTCCGCGCCCTGATCGAGCAGCGACGCGCGCCGCCCAAGGAACCCGACAACGGATGAGCGATCCGCCCTGGAAGGACGCGCTGCGTCGCGCCAAGGCGCCGACGCCGACGCCGGCCCGCGCGGCCCCCGCCCCGTCCGTCGGCCCGCCGGCGGGCGCCGATCCGGCCGCCCTGTCGCCGAACCTGGCGCGGCTGATGGCCGAACGACAGGCGCTGGAAAGCCAGATGGCCCGGCTGACCGGTCACGGCGCGCTGGGCGATCCGCGCTACGCCGTGACGCCGCTGAACCAGCGCCGCGCCGAGCTGGACCGCTGGGGCGCGGCCCGCGACGCCGCCCGGGTCGCGGCCGGGCCGAGGCCGGACCCGCATCCGCCCGCCCTGCCGCCGGCTCTGCGCGGCACGGCCGCCGACGCCCTGCGGACGACGCCGGGCGAAGGCCTGCGCGCCACGCCGGGCGAGCAGGTGCGCCCCACGCCCGGCGGCCTGACGCCCGACCTGCGCCGCTTCAGTCCGACCGAGGTGTTCGAGCGCCCCGCGCCCTCCTCCCGCCAGGCGCCCTGGGAGCGGCCGCCCGCCTCCCCGCGCGAGGCGCCGTGGGACCGCCCCGCCGTCTCGCCGCGTGACGCCCCCTGGGAACGTCCGGCCGCCTCGCCTCGGGAAACGCCATGGGAGCGCCCGGCCGCCGCACCGCGCGAAGCGCCGTGGGAGCGTCTGGCCGCCCGGCGCGAGGCCGAGCCGCTGGCCGAACCCTCGCGCCGGCTGTCGTCCCTGGCCGACGCCGGACGCGGCCTGCGCGACGCCGGCCGGGCCCTGCGCGATCCGGCCGAGCGCCCCCGCGCGGCGACCGCCACCGATCCCCTCGACCGCCGCCTGGCCAAGGCCCGCGACATGGTCAGCCGGGGCCGCAAGGCCTACGCCGCCGCGGAACGCGCGCTGGACAGCGCCCGCGACGCCATTCCGTCCGACTGGGTCGAGCGGGCCCGCGAGCGCATCCCGGGCCTGGGGCGCGCCGATCCGTACGTGCGCGAGACAGCCCGCAAGCTGTCGTCCCATGTCGGCGAGATCGCCGATTTCGCCGAAAAGGCCGATCGCCTGCGCGAGATGGCCAGCGACGTGCGCGAGCTGAAGGAGGCCGACGAGGCCCGCGACGACGCCCGTCGCGACCGCGCCCTGGAGCGGCTGAAGGCCAAGCGCTCCGAAGAGTCCGAGGGAGACGCCTGATGCCGGCCGAAAGCCGCTTCGTCGGCAATTCGATCGAGGAATTGCTGGTGGCCCTCGCCGAGGGGGTGCGCGAGGCCCAGCTGGCGCTGAACAGCGGCCCCAAGGTCGACGCCAGCGGCGCGCCGATCGGCGGCTACCAGCTGCCGTTCCTCGACTTTTCGATCAAGGTCGACATGCAGACCAGGGCCGACAGCGGCGGCCGCCCGATCGCCCTGCTGTTCACCGCCAAGGACCAGAATAGCACCAACCAGCAGGTCAGCAGCACGATCAGCGGACGGCTGGTGGCCACCCCGCCCGGCGAGGGCCTGCCCACCCCGCGCATCGCCGTCTCCGGAGGCGGCAACATCGGCGGCCTGGCGCACCTGTCTGTCGCGGTGACCAACAGCGCCGGCGAGGTCCTGGCCGACCAGCCCGTCGAGCTGAACATCGACGACGCCGCCAGCGCCACGCTGTCGGCGGCGCGCGGCGTGGCCAACTTCGTGCGTCAGCCCGGCACCCGGCTGCAGCAGGCCCTGCTGCGCACCGGCCCCGACGGCCGGGCCCTGGCGACCCTGTCGATCGGCAAGGAGCCGGCCCGCGCCGTGATCGTGGTCGTCGCCTCGATCGGCGCGTACAGCGGCCGGGGCGTGGTCGGACTGGAGGAAGTGGGATGAGCACCGCCTTCTCCTGGACCGCGCGGCTGACCGACGCCGACGGGAACGCCGCGTCGGGCGCGTCGCTGGACGTCCAGCTGTTCGACCTCAAGACCGGCGCCTGGGCCAGCGCGTCGGCCGCCAGGACCGACGCCACGGGCACGGCCAAAGGCGCGGGAAGCATCGCCGACGACACCCTGCCCTTCGCGCCCGCCTTCCGGCTGGTCGAGGGCGCGGGCGTGATATCGGCCGCGCCGGAGTTCACCCGCAACGCCCGCACCGGGGCCCTGACCATCGATTTCGGCCAGGTCCGCCGCCTGGCGCCCGCCGAGACGGCGATCGCCCGCACGCTGTCGGCCCGCACCCTGCGGACCGCGACGCCGATCGGCGGGGTCGTGGCCACCGACGCCCCCATCGCCGCCGCTCCGACAGTCGACGCCGCCGCCATCCGGGCCCAGGCGGTCGACGACACGACCAAGACCTTCAACGCCCGCCTGGCCAAGAGCGACCAGGATCTCGCGGCTCGCGACACCCAGATCGCCGCCCAGACCAAGCAACTGGCCGAACGCGACGCCCAGATCACGGCGGTTCGCGCCAAGAGCGACCAGGATCTGGCCGCCCGCGACACCCAGATCGCGGCCCAGGCCAAGCAGCTGTCCGAGCGCGACGCGCAGATCACGGCCGTCCGCGCCAAGAGCGACCAGGATCTGGCCGCCCGCGACACCCAGATCGCGGCCCAGGCCAAGCAGCTGTCCGAGCGCGACGCGCAGATCGCCGCCGCTCGGGCGGAGAAGGCCAAGGCCGCAGACGAGACCAAGGCCCTCAACGCCCGGCTCGCGCAGCGCGACCAGGAACTGGCGGCTCGCGACGCCCAGCTGGCCGATCGCGGCCGGGCCGCGGCCGAACAGGAGACCGAGATCTCCAGCCTGCGCGCCACCCTTGCGGCCAAGGACGTCGAGCTCGAGGACATCAAGGCCAACCCGACCATCGGGACCACGACCGGGACGACCACGGGCACGACCACGGGCGCCATCGGCGGGACGACCGGAACGATCAATCCGGCCGTCGCCGCGACGCGGACTGTGGCCGTCAACGACCTGGCCACGACCATGGCTATCCAGCTCGACAAGGCCCAGACTACGCTGAAGCCGACGGGCTTCTCGCTGGGTGCGATCCAGATCAGCGCCAAGGGCGTGCTGCGCGACGAGGGCAGGCTGGAACTTCCCGACACCGATACCCTGAAGGGCCTGCCGGCGGACTCGCTCAGCGACCTGAAGATGCAGTTCATCCCCGAGAAGGTCCCGACCGGCGACGACGGACCGCGCGTGCCCGACGTGCTGCAGCTGACCGAAAGCGCGGTGCGCCGGGTGCTGACCTCGGTGGGCCTGGTGCTGGAGGCCAGCACCGGTCCGCGCGGCCTGAACCCCGCCGTCGCCCCCGGCCAGGCCATGGTGCAGTCGCCCGGCGCCGGAACCATCATCGCCCGCGGCGCGCGGGTGATGGTCATCTTCGCCGACGAACAGGGAGCCTGACCGATGTCCCAGGACGCCTCCGACCTGCTGAGCGAAAGCCTGGCCACGCCGCTGGGCGAGGTGATCGCCGCCGTCGGCCGGGGGGTGGCCGAGGCCCAGGCCGCCCTCGACCACGCCTCGCTGGCCGCCACCCTGGCGATGTACGAGACCGACGGCGACGAGGGCCTGGAGGTCCTGCGGTCGATCGGCTACCAGCCCACCTTCTACGTCCTGCCCGAGACCACCTGCGAGGTGCAGGTCTCGATGCACATCGGCGGCACTGGCGGCGCCGACGGCAGCGCCGGCACCAGCGGCCAGCCCGCGGCGATCGGCAAGGCCCGCACCTATGTCACCCCGGTCGACGCGGCCTTCCAGCAGCGCTACGCCTTCCAGGCCAGCGGCGCGGCCAAGCTGACCTTCAAGATCGTGCCGGTGCCCCCGCCCGCCGCCCTCGACGACGCCGCGCCCATGCCCGAGGTGCGCGGACTGACGGGCGCGCAGGCCGCAGCGGCGATGGCGGCCCGGGGCCTCACCGCCGCCTTCGTCGACGCCGGGGGCCAGGCCGTGACCGCCGACAAGGCCGCCGAGCTGACCGTCGCCTCGCAGGACGCCCCGCCCCGGGCGCTGGTGCGGGCGACGGGACCGGTGACGCTGGGACTGAAGTAGGCGCGGCCCTGCGCCCCGTCCTTCAAGACGCTCACCCTGGAGGGGGAACTTCCGGCAAAGCCGGCTAAGGGGACTCGATCTCGCCCAACCCCAACCTCCGCCCAATCCTCGCTTTTCGCGGGGATTTTACGGAGTGGAGGAGGCCGGTATCCAAGCCTGACCAAACTCCGCCTTCCTCGCCCTTGTGGCGAGGACCCATGGTTCGGCTGCTCAGATTTTTCGAGCTGCGCCCAGGTCTGAGCGGGGGCCGGCATGGACCCTCGCCACAAGGGCGAGGGAAACATTGATCGTGGATGGCGGAAAAAGCCTAGGTCCCCGCTTTCGCGAAAATCCTACGCCGCCTTACGCCGGCGCGAAATCCAGGCCCTGGGCCTGGCCGACGTCGCAGTCGCGGAAGCTGGCCTTGGCGATGCGGGCGCCGGTGAAGTCGGCGCCGCGCAGGTCGGCGCCGTCGAAGACGGTTTCGGAAAGGTCGGCGGTCTGCAGCATGGCGTAGCGCAGGCGGGCGGCGGCGAGATTGCCGAGCGTCTTGCGTTCGGGGCCCAGCGGCAGCGGCGACAGGAAAGCCTGGCGCAGGTCGGCCTTGGTCAGGTTGGCGCCGGTCAGCTTGGCGCCGCGCAGGTCGGCGCCGCGCAGATTGGCCGCGCGCAGGTCGGCGTTCTGCAGGTTGGCGCCCTGCAGTTGCGCGCCGGACAGGTCCATGCCGACGAAGCAGGCGCCCTTGGCGCTCATGGCCGTCAGGCGCAGCCCCTTCAGGCGATCGCCGATCGGGCGCAGGTCCTCGCCGTCGAGGCGGGCGCACGCGCCTTCCTTGCCGCCGGTCTGGCACCATTGCTGGTTGCCCAGGCATCGGGCGTAAAGCTCGCGAGCCTTGTTCACCGCCTCGGGCGTCGAGGTGGTCAGGGCGCCGGTCATGTGCGCGCCGTTGACGCGCGCGGTCGAGGTGTCGACCCCCGACATCACCGCGCCCTGCAGGTTGGCCCCCTCGAGATTGGCGCCCTTGACGTCGGCGTTGTCGAGGATGGCCCCGACCAGGTTGGCTTCCTTCAGGTTGGCGCCCGACAGCTTGGCCCCGCGCAGCGAACAGTCGGAGAAATCGGCCTTGAAGGCCGAAACGCCGGTGAACTGCGAGCCGTCCAGGGTGGCGCCCGAGAAGTTGACCTCGTCGACCTCGCCGTTGCGGGTCTCGTGCTTGACCGTGTCCAGGCCCTTGCGCGGGTGCGGAATGGCGATCTGGCCCTCGCGGAAATCGGCCTGGGTCAGGTCGGCCTGCGAGAGGTTGGCCCCGCGCAGGCAGGCCCCGCGCAGGTCGGCGCGCTGCAGGCTGGCCTGGCGCAGGTCGGCCTTGCGCAGGTCGCAGCCGAACAGGCTGGCGCGATCCAGCTTGGCGCGCACCATGCGGCAGCCGTCGAGGATCGAGGCGGACAGGTCGGCGTCGGTCAGGTTGCGGAACGACAGGTCCAGTCCCGACAGGTTCATGAACCGCAGCGAGGCGCGCTTGCCGCCCTGCTTGCCGGTCACGAACTTCTCGTGGGCCGTGACGATCATGTCGAGCTCGGCCTGACTGAGCTTGCGGCGTCCCGCGATGCTCTGTGCGGCGTTCATTGCGGGACCCCCTCCCGTCTTACTGGAAAATCACTAGCGGACAATCGGATAACAGGAATCGACGAGCGAACGGTTAAGGTCGCCGCATACTTCTCAATTTGGGTAGATCAGATGAGGTCTTCGAGGCCCCGGGCGCCCAGCCGGATCGTTCCGGTGATGTCGACGTCCTTGAGGTTGGCGTTGGTGAAGTTGGCCCTCGACAGATCCGCCCCCGCCAGGCACGCGCCGCGCAGGTCGGCCCGGGCCAGGTCGGCGTTGGTCAGCAGCACGCCGGTCAGGTCGGCCGGCAGCAGCCGCTCCTTGCCGATCAGCAGCGGGCCCAGCTGGGCATCGCGCAGGTCCGAACCGGACAGCTTGGCGCCCTTCAGGCGGGCTCCCCGCAGGTCGGCCCGGCGCAGGTTGCAGGCCCGCAGGTCGGCGCCCTCCAGCTGCGCGCCCTGCATCTGCACGCCTTCCATGTCGAGACCGTAGAACACCGCGCCCTTGGCCGACAGGGCCGTCAGGTTGAAGCCGCGGATGCTCTTCAGATTGCGCAGGTCGGCCTTGTCGAACACCGACGGCTTGCCCTCTGACCCGCCGGTCTCGCACCAGCGGGCGTGGTCGGCGATCATCTGCTCGTAGGGCATGTCCGAGACGTCGACGCCCGAGGCCTTGTCGGTCAGCGCCCCTTCCATGCTGGCCCCGGTGACGTTCCAGGACATGGTCTTGACCCCGACCAGCACGGTGTTGCGCAGGTCGGCGCCGGCGAGGTTGGCGCCCGAGAGATCGGCGCCGGCCATGTTGGCGCCGTTGAAGTTGGCCTGCTTGAGGTTGGCGCGGACCAGCTTGGCGTCCTTGAGGATGGCGTCGCTGAAGTCGGCCTTGGTGGCGACGATGCCCGACAGCCGCGAGCGCTCCAGGTTAGCCCCCGACAGGTTGGCGCCCATGGCGTAGGCCTCGCGCTGCACCGGCTCGATGATGCGGTAGCCCTTCTCGCGGTCGGCGGCGGCGATCTGGCCTTCGCGCAGGTCGGCCTCGAACATGTCGGCGCCGGTCAGGTTGGCGCCGCGCAGGCTGGAGCCGCGCAGGTCGGCGCGGCGCAGCGAGGAATCGGTCAGGTCCGCGCCCTGCATGTCGGCGCCGTAGAGGTTGGCGTTGTCGAGCTTGCAACGGCGCAGGTCCGCGCCCACCAGCAGCGCGCCGGTGAAGTCGGCGTCGCACAGATTGCGCCCGGCGAGCACCAGGCCGGAAAGGTCGCAGAAGGCGAAGACCGCGCGCGCGCCGCCGAGCCTAGCCGACCACAGGCGGTCGTGCTTGGCGCAGATCACGTCGACTTCTTGTTGCGTCAGGCGCCGGTGTTCCTGGCCCGCCGCTGCCGGGGTGTTCATGCAAGCTCGCGTCGTTTCCCCGAAGGGTAGACGAACTTGATGCGCCACACAGCATTAACGTCGTGTTTCCAGGCACTTCCCGCGCGCAAACACGACCTTGGACGACCTAGGGTTCCTTTCGCCCTCGGACGAAAGGAACCCGGAAGATCTTACCCGGTCAGAAGTCAGCCGACGGTCGGCAGCTTCTCGGCGCGGGCCTCGTCGAGGTAGCGGGCGGCGACCGGCTTGAGGTCGGCGTCCAGCTCGATGGCCAGCGGGTTGCCGGTCGGGATCTCGACCTTGACGATCTGGTCGTCGGGCACGGCGAACAGGTGCTTGACGATGGCGCGCAGCGAGTTGCCGTGGGCGGCGACGAGGATGTTCTCGCCGGCCTTCAGCTTCGGGGCGATGGCCTCTTCCCAGTAGGGCAGCACGCGCACGAGCGTGGTGGCCAGGCTCTCGGTCGACGGCAGGGCCGCGCCCTTGTAGCGGCGGTCGCTGGCGAAGTCGTACTCGCCGCCCGGGGCCAGTTCCGGCGGCGGAACGTCATAGGAGCGGCGCCAGATGGTGACCTGCTCCTCGCCGTGCTTCTCGGCGGTCTCGGCCTTGTTCAGGCCGGTGAGGCCGCCGTAGTGGCGCTCGTTCAGGCGCCAGTCCTTGGTCACCGGCACGAAGCTCTGGCTGGCCGCGTCGAGGGCCAGGTTGCAGGTGCGAATGGCGCGGGTCTGGACCGAGGTGAAGGCCTCGTCGATGTCGAGGCCGGCGGCCTTGATCAGCTCGCCGCCCTTGCGGGCCTGGGCCTCGCCCTCGGCGGTCAGGTCGACGTCGACCCACCCCGTGAAACGGTTCTCGAGGTTCCACTGGCTCTGGCCGTGACGAAGCAGGACGAGGACGGGCATCTGCGCTCCTTGGATTAGGTCATGGCGGGCTAAGGCGCGCGGCGGCCCGCGTCAAGCATCGCCCCTATCCAGCCACGAGGGGCGTGGTATAGGCGGACCATGCCCGATCGCATCTTCATGCCGCTCTGCGCCCTCGTCGCCCTGGCGATGATCGCCTTCTCCATGGTGTGGCCGCAGGGTTACGGCGACCGCTCGCCGGGCCCGTTCGGCTCGACGCCGATCCAGCAGACCCCGGAGATGAAGGCGCTGATCCAGAAGGAAAAGGACGCCGCCCGCCGCAGCGACCAGCGGCGCGCCCAGGAAGCCGCCACCGCGGCGGCCGCGACCGGCGACGCGGCGCAATAGCCGCCGTCGCGCCGATCACGCCTTGAAGCGAGCGCCCATGTTCCCGCCGCCCCGCGCCGACCTGGTTCCCAACACCGCCGCCTACGAGAACGAGCCGCTGGTCAAGGCGACGGGCTTTCGCGAATACGACGCGCGCTGGCTGTTCGGCCCCGAGATCAACCTGCTGGGCGTCCAGGCCCTGGGCCTTGGCCTGGGGACCTACATCCACGAACTGGGCCAGTCGAGGATCGTGGTCGGCCACGACTTCCGCTCCTATTCGGCCTCGATCAAGAATGCGCTGATCCTGGGCCTGATGAGCGCCGGCTGCGAGGTGCACGACATCGGCCTGGCCCTGTCGCCGACCGCCTACTTCGCCCAGTTCGACCTCGACATCCCGTGCGTGGCCATGGTCACCGCCAGCCACAACGAGAACGGCTGGACCGGCGTCAAGATGGGCGCCCAGCGCCCCCTCACCTTCGGCCCCGAAGACATGGACAGGCTGAAGGACATCGTCCTGGGCGCCAAGTTCGTCGAGCGCCTCGGCGGCAAGCTGATCCGCGTGCGTGGCCAGGCCGAACGCTACATCGCCGACGTCGCCCAGCGCGCCAGCATCGCCCGCCCGCTGAAGGTGGTCGCCGCCTGCGGCAACGGCACGGCCGGCGCCTTCGCGGTCGACGCCCTGCGGCGCATGGGCGTGTCCGAGGTGATCGGCATGGACGCCGACCTCGACTACAGCTTCCCGAAGTACAACCCCAACCCCGAAGACCTGGCGATGCTGCACGAGATGGCCAAGGCCGTCCGCGAGCACGGCGCGGACCTGGCCTTCGGCTTCGACGGCGACGGCGACCGCTGCGGCGTGGTGGACGACGAGGGCGAGGAGATCTTCGCCGACAAGATCGGCCTGATGCTGGCCCGCGACCTGGCCCCGCTGCACCCGGGCGCGACCTTCGTGGTCGACGTCAAGTCGACCGGCCTCTTCGCCACCGACCCGATCCTCAAGGCGCACGGCTGCAAGGTCGTCTACTGGAAGACCGGCCACAGCCACATGAAGCGCAAGAGCGCCGAAACCGGCGCCCTGGCCGGCTTCGAGAAGAGCGGCCACTTCTTCATGAACGCGCCGCTGGGCCTGGGCTACGACTGCGGCCTGACCGCCGCCGCCGCCATCCTGGCCATGCTCGACCGCAACCCGGGCAAGAAGCTGTCGGACCTGCGCAAGGCCCTGCCGGTCGCCTTCACCTCGCCGACCATGAGCCCGCACTGCGACGACGAGAAGAAGTACGGCGTCGTCGCCGAGGTGGTGAGGGAATACGAGGACCTGTTCGCGGCCGGCGGCTCGATCCTGGGCCGCAGGATCGTCGAGGTGATCACAGTCAACGGCGTTCGCGCGGGCCTGGAGGACGGCTCGTGGGTGCTGGTCCGCGCCTCGTCGAACAAGCCCGAGGTGGTGGTGGTGGTCGAGAGCACCCGGTCGGAGGACGACATGCGCGCCCTCTTCCGCGAGGAAGTGAAGCCGCGCCTGGCCGCCCGGGTAGGCGCCTACAACCAGGAAATCTGACCAGGCGAACGCGGCGGGCGGACGAAAGGCCAGGGAGCGTCCCCTGGCCTTTCGCGCCGACGATCGGCCGGGTCGGCTAGCGCGCGCCGCGGACCATCTGGGCGCCCAGCGCGATCTGCTCGCGGACCATGACCTGCTGCTTGTCCTCTTCCGCCTTCATGGCGGTCAGATCCTGGGCCAGCGCGGTGCGTTCGCCGCCGGCCTCGATCTTGTCGGCCATGCCGCCGAGAATCTCGACGCTGCGGGCCAGCGAGGCGAAGAGATCGGTCTGGATCTGGTGGGTCTTGGTCAGCGCTTGGGGCGGCGCGCCTTTGAACTCCAGCCGATCGGCCTCGATCTCGGCGTCCAGGCGCTTGCGACCGACGGCGATCGTTTCTTGCGCCGCCGCCTGGGCTTGGCGGACCTTCCCGGCGGTCGAGGATGCGTCGACCTGACCGTAGAGATAGGGCATGGCGGCGGCCACGCCGTCATAGAGATTGGCCTGGGTGAAGGTCATCTCCCGGTCGGACGAGCCGGGCGTCATCAGCGCCGCGCGCGAGCGGGCGTTCAGCGCCTGCCCCTCGATCATCTTGGAAAGGTTCCGAAGCAGCACCACCACGCCCTGGCGGACCGCCGCCTTGTCGCCGGCGCGCGCGGCGTTCACCAGCCGCTGCAGTTCGGTGATCGCCGCCGCCGTGCTGACCGCGAAGCTGGTGGCGTCCTTGGTCGACTTGTCGAGCAGGCGGTCGCCGTCGGTGTCGCCCTTCCAGGCCGGCAGCGCCTGCAGCTTGGCCGCGGCGTCGGCCGCCTGGACCCTCGCCCGCTCCAGGCTTTCGGACAGCGCCCGCATGCCTTCGGCGTCGTCGGGATTCGCCAGCAGCCGGGCATTGATCCCGGCCAGCGACGAAGAGGACTGGTTGACCAGGCCGCTTACCGTCTCCACGCGCGCCATCGCCGCTTCGGCCCTCGCCTCGTCGATGGCCTGCACGGCCGCCGGCCTGGCCAGGGCGACACCCGAGTGCGCGCCGGCCGCCAGCACCATCGCCACGCCCGTCGCCGTCAGAAATTTCCGAAGCACTTAAACGCCCCCGCGCTCTTGAAACCAGGCGCACCTATGGCGTGTCCGGCTTCCGGCTGCAATCGCGCTCAGGCGCCGGCGTTGAGAACTTCGCCGATCTTGTCGACCAGCGCCTTGCCTGTGAAGGGCTTCATCACGTAGCCGGCCGCGCCCAGTTGCAGGGCCTGGACGATGCGGTCCAGGCGCCCCTCCCCGGTCAGCATCAGCACGGGAATGTCCTCGGCGCCCTGGGCCGACTTCAGGCTGCGCAGGGCGTCCAGGCCCGAAAGGCCGGGCATGCGCACGTCGAGCAGGATCAGCGACGGCGGCGCGGCGGCCACCGCCGACAGCAGGTCCTCGACCGTCTCGAACGTCCGCGCGCCATAGCCGCCGCGGCCGAGCTGGATCTCCACCAGCTCGCGCGTCAGGGCGTCGTCGTCGGCGACATAGATCTGAGGCGGCATAACCAGCATGCGAACTCGGAAAAGGTTAACGTCGCTGATTACCGCGCCGGCGGAGTCGCGCAAGTGCGCAAGCGCACATTCGTCCCCGATCCGGGGACAGCGCGCGCCGCCGGATCACCGCGTGCCGAAAGTACGATCGCCCGCGTCGCCCAGGCCAGGAACGATGTAGCCGTGGTCGTTGAGCTGCGGATCCACCGCCGCCGTCCAGATCTCGACGTCCGGGTGGGCCGCTCGCAGGGTCTCCACGCCCGGAACAGAAGCCAGCAGACAGACGAAACGCAGGTCGCGCACGCCGCGCTTCTTCAAGAGATCGATGGCCGCCACGGCGGTGTGGCCGGTGGCCAGCATCGGATCGACGACGATGACCAGGCGGTCGGCGATGTCTTCGGGGGTCTTGAAGTAGTACTCGACCGCTTCCAGCGTCTCGGGATCGCGATAGAGGCCGATGTGGGCCACGCGGGCGGCCGGCACCAGGTCGAGCATGCCCTCGGCCATGCCCAGGCCCGCGCGCAGGATCGGGGCGAACACCAGCTTCTTGCCGGCGATGACCTTGGCCCTGGTCGGCGCGACGGGGGTCTGGATCTCGACCTCGTCCATCGACAGCTGCCGGGTGACCTCGTAGCAGATCAGGGTGGCGGTCTCGCGCATCAGGGCGCGGAAGGTCTTGGTCGAGGTTTCCTTGTCCCGCATCAGGGTCAGCTTGTGCTGCACCAGCGGGTGGTCGACGACGGTGACGCCCGGAAGGGATTGGCTCGGCATGGGCGGCGGTATCCTGGTCTTGAAACGGCTTTCCCGTTCAAGTGCCGCCTTCCGGCCTTCAGGCC
This sequence comes from Caulobacter flavus, assembly GCF_003722335.1. Taxonomy (GTDB): domain Bacteria; phylum Pseudomonadota; class Alphaproteobacteria; order Caulobacterales; family Caulobacteraceae; genus Caulobacter; species Caulobacter flavus. Next base: position 3,186,187 of record NZ_CP026100.1, on the reverse strand, counting down.
AAGCGCTAATCAGCCGCCAAGGCCGACGATCGTCCTGAAGGCCCAGACGGTGCAGGCGATGCAGACCAGCAGCGTCATGAAGTCGGCCATTCCCGACCTCCGCTTCGCTGCTTTGACCTTCTTCGCCACGCCCGCCTCGCTGTCCCCTGCGTACGGACACTTTCACGCATCAGGCTGAACACGACGCTCACAAACGCGGTTAAGGCGCCGTTTTCCAAAAGAAAAGCCGCGCCGCGCTTCCTTGGGGGAGGATGAAGCGCGACGCGGCCACAGCCTTGGCCTTGCCAAGGCTGCTCCTTTCGTTGGGAGCGTGACGGGCGCCGAAACCGCTTACACTTTCGGCTGTCACGCTCCTGGCCGGCCGGACCGTTGGGGGAGGAAATCCAGCCGACGGGTTCTTAGCCGTGCAGCTTGATGGCCGCGGCGGCGATCAGCTCGCCCTGGTGGCGGGCGCCGTCCAGGTCGATCTGGGTCGGCTGACGGCTGCCGTCGCCGCCGGCCACGGTGGTGGCGCCGTAGGGCGCGCCGCCGACGATCTCGTCGTTGCTCATCTGGCCCTGGTGGCTATAGGGCAGGCCGATGATCGTCATGCCGAAGTGCAGCAGGTTGGTGATGATCGAGAACAGCGTGGTTTCCTGGCCGCCGTGCTGGGTGGCGGTCGAGACGAAGGCGCCGCCGACCTTGCCGTTCAGCGCGCCGCGGGCCCACAGGCCGCCGGCCTGGTCGAGGAACGCAGCCATCTGCGAGCTCATGCGGCCAAAGCGGGTGCCGGTGCCGACGATGATGGCGTCGTAGTCGGCCAGCTCGGCGACGGTGGCGATCGGCGCGTCTTGGTCCAGCTTGAAGTGAGCGCCCTTGGCGATCTCTTCCGGCACGGTTTCGGGCACGCGCTTGATGTCGACGGTCGCGCCGGCGCTGCGAGCGCCTTCGGCGACGGCCTTGGCCATGGTCTCGATGTGACCGTACGACGAGTAGTAGAGGACCAGAACCTTGGCCATGAGAGTCTCCTAGAGAAGTCTTCTTTGAGGTTGGGGAGGAAAAGACGCGGCTACGTGAGCCGCGTCTTGAAGGAATGCCGCGACGTTTTTCTTACGCCGCGTCGACCAGAACCAGCTCGGCGTCGGCCAGGGCCTTCACGCGAATGGTGTTCTCGTTGGCGATCGCCGCGCCGTCGCGGGTGTCGAGCTTGACACCGTTGACTTCGACCTGGCCCGTCGAGGGCACGAGGTAGGCGTGGCGGCCGGCGCCCAGCGTGTACTCGGTTTCCTCGCCGGCCTTCAGCGTCGCGCCCAAGACGCGGGCGTCGGTGCGGATCGGCAGGGCGTCGGTGTCGCCTTCGAAGCCGCTGGCCAGGGCCACGAACTTGCCGGAGCGGTCACCCTTGGGGAACGGCTTGGCGCCCCAGGCGGGCGGCTCGCCGCCGCGATCCGGAATGATCCAGATCTGGAAGATCTTGGTCACGCCCGGCTCGAGGTTGTACTCCGAGTGGCGGATGCCGGTGCCGGCGCTCATCACCTGCACGTCGCCCGCTTCGGTGCGGCCCTTGTTGCCCAGGCTGTCCTGGTGGGTGATCGCCCCCTCGCGGACATAGGTGATGATCTCCATGTCGTTGTGCGGGTGCGGCGGGAAGCCGGTGCCGGCGGCGATGGTGTCGTCGTTCCAGACCCGCAGGGCGCCCCAGTGGACGCGCTTGGGATCGTGGTAGCCGGCGAACGAGAAGTGGTGCTTGGCGTCGAGCCAACCGTGATTGGCGCCGCCCAGGCTGTCGAACTTGCGAACTTCGATCATGTCGATCTCCTGGAGTGTCTTGTGTGGCTGGCCGTGTTGGCCTCTCCGTTGACGAGGAAGATGGAGACAGATCGTTTGATCCGAAATAGAAATGGTCGAAAGAAACCATTTCCAAAAATGACATCATGAAACTTCCCGACTTCGAGGCCTGGGCCGTGTTCGCCAAGGTGGCCGAGACCGGCTCGTTCGCCCGGGCCGCCAAGGACCTGGGTCTGTCGAACGCGACGGTGTCCAAGGCGGTCTCGCGCCTCGAGCAGCGGCTGGGCGCGACGCTCTTCCACCGCACCTCGCGCCGGCTGTCGCTGACCGACAGCGGCCAGAGCTCGCTGGAGGCCGCCAGCCGCCTGCTGGCCGACGGCGAGGCGCTGGAGCTGGAGGCCTCGGCCCAGTCGGTGACGCCCAAGGGCCTGGTGCGGATGGCCGCGCCGATGTCGTTCGGGATCGCCCACCTGGGCCCTGCCCTGTCGGACTTCTTCACCCTCTATCCCGAGGTGTCGGTCGAGCTGTCGCTGTCGGACCAGCTGATCGACATCGTGGAGGACGGATTCGACCTGGCCCTGCGGATCTCGGCCCTCGAGGATTCGAGCCTGCTGGCCCGGCGGCTGTGCCCGGTGCGGGTGATGCTGGTCGGCTCGCCGGCCTATTTCGACCGCCACGGGCGACCCGAGCACCCCAAGGACCTGGCCCGCCACCGCGCCCTCTTCTACACCGGCGGCCGCTCGCGCGACGCCTGGCGCTTCGAACACCCGACCCACGGCCAGTACGCCATCAGCGTGCCCGCGCCGCTGCGAGCCAACAACGCCGACGTCTTCCGCGCCCTGCTGCTGGACGGCCAGGCCCTGGCCATGCAGCCCGACTTCATGGCCTGGCGCGACGTCGCCGCCGGCCGCCTGGAACAGGTGCTGGCCGAGTGGACCCCGCCGGCCATCGCCATGCACCTGGTCACCCCGCCCAACCCGATCCGCCCGGCCCGCGTGCGCGTGCTGATGGAGTTCCTGGCCGAAAGGCTGGCCAAGGCGCCGTGGCTGGGGTGACCCTTCGACAGGCTCAGGGTGAGGTTTGCATTGATCCGCCGAGCTTGCCCTGGTCCTCATCCTGAGCCCGTCGAAGGACGAGGACCACGCGCGACAAACGCCTCTGGAACTTCCCGGCGACCACTGCTAGGTAGTCGCCTCTTCGCTTCGAGCCACCGGCTCGGCGAGGCGCGGGCGTGGTGAAACTGGTAGACGCGCCGGACTCAAAATCCGGTTCCGAAAGGAGTGTCGGTTCGACCCCGACCGCCCGCACCAACTCTTCCGGACATTGGAGAAGGACGCCCCGAGCTAGGGCGTGGCTTCGCTTGGGCGACGCATCGAATTCAAGAAATCCGATCGCTTGTAGATCGCTTGTTGTTCGTCATCCCGGAAAGCGCGAAGCGCTTATCCGGGACCCAGGAGCCGGCGCACTGCAGAAGACCCCTGGGTCCCGGCTCTACGGCCCGCTGCGCGGCCCTTTGGCCGGGATGACGAGCAAAAATGTCCCCCAGTCTCAACCGCCCTTTAGCCAGACCTTCACCCACCAGTCGGACCGTTCCTCTTCGGTCAGCTCCGTGGTCCAGGCCAGCACGTCGGGATGGGTGATCCAGAAGCCGTAGGGCGGCGCGTAGCCGTCGTTCTCGAAGCTCAGGTCGTGGGGGCGGTCGGGGACGCCGGCGTTGGGCGTGACCCACAGCTCGGCCGGCGGCGGCTCGACGGCGTCGACGAAGTGCAGCGCGGCTCGCAACAGGCCGCTTCCCGACGGATCGGTGACCACGTCGAGCGTGGCGGGATGACGCCGCAGGAAGGCGACGCCGGCGTCGTCGGTCAGGACGACGGGCTTCAGGGTGTTGAGCGGCGTGGGCTTGGAGGTCATGGCCGCAAGCTAGGCGAGCCCGCCCGCCGGCGCCAGGATTCGCGCACGCGCCAAGACGCGAGCCCCGCCTGGGCGGCGACTCGCGCCGGCTGAAGTGTCCGGATCAGGTCGCTGGAAGCGGCGGCTTCGTCACTCGCCCGAAACGGGGTCGAGATCTTCCTCGGCCGTCTGCGGACCGTCGCGCCTTCCACGATAGAGAATGATGCCGCCCCACACGATGACGCTGAGCGCCAATACGATCAGCGCCGGCCATTGAGCCATCTGCATGTTGTTTCCACCCTGTTTTTTGACGATGCAATCACAGGTTCGCGGACGGCGCTACTCAGTTTGGGAAATCGGGTACGATTTCGGAGATCAGCGTTAGCTTTATCTCCCCTCATTCCCGCCCTTGTGGCGGGAACCTCTGACTCCGCCCGCAAGGGAGGAGCAAGCGGATCGCCAGCGATCCGCCCTCCCCGCCCTTGCCGCTGTTAGAGGGGTTCCCGCCACAAGGGCGGGAATGACGGGAGTTATGGGGGTTACCCCGCCGACCGCAGTTCCTCGCCCGGCGCGTCCCGCTCGGCGGCCAGATACCCCGCCACCTGTTCGCCCGGCATCGGCCGCGCGAACAGGAAGCCCTGCACCACGCGGCAGCCCAGCGGCTGCAGCAGCGCCAGCTGCTCGGGCGCCTCGACGCCTTCGACCACGCAGTCCAGGCCGAGGTTCCGGCAGAGGTCGAGGATGGTCTTGACGATGGCCCGGCGCTTGTCGGCCGCCTGCAGGCCGCGCATGAAGCTGCCGTCGATCTTCAGCTTGTCGATCGGCAGGCGGTGCACGTAGCTGAGGCTGGAATAGCCGGCCCCGAAGTCGTCCAGCGCGATGCGCACGCCCAGCGCCTTCAGCGTCGCCAGCGAGCGGGCGGCCTGGTCGAAGTCGCGCATCACCGCCGTCTCGGTGATCTCCAGGTCGATGCGGTCGGGCGCGACGCCGCTCTGCTCGATGATCGCCACGATGCGGGCGATCTGCTCGGGCGAGGCGATGTCTCGGGCCGACAGGTTGAACGACAGGCGCACGTCGTCGGGCCAGGTCGTCGCCGCCTTCAGCGCCCAGGACAGCAGCACCGGCGACATGCGGGCGATCAGGCCCGAGCGCTCGGCCACCGGCACGAAGTCGCCGGGCGAGACGACGCCCAGGGTCGGGCTGGTCCAGCGGGCCAGGGCCTCGAAGCCGACGGTGCGCTCGCTCTTGATGTCGACCAGCGGCTGGAAGGCCAGGCTGAACTCGGCGTCCATGTCGGCGTGGCGCAGGGCCTGCTCGATCAGGCCCGAGGCCTTGATCGCCGTCTCGTGGTCGGCCGAGAACACCACCGCCGCGCCGCGCACGTTCTGCTTGGCGTGATAGAGCGCGTAGTCGGCGCGTTCGTAGAGCAGTTCCGGCGCGGCCGCCGCCCGGGGATAGACCGCGAAGCCCACCGAGCCCGAGACCTGGGCCGTGACGCCGGGAAAGCAGTAGGGCTCGCGCAGCGCCGCGCAGAGGTCCGCGCCCAGGCGCTGCAGGGCCTCGGCGTCCAGGTCGGCCTCGATGATCAGGCCGTACTCGTCGCCGCCCAGGCGAGCCACGAACAGAGGCTGGCCGTGGTCGCGGCTGAGGCGGTCGCCGGCCTCGACCAGCACCTTGTCGCCGATCGCGTGGCCGTAGGCGTCGTTGACCGGCTTGAAACCGTCCAGGTCGATCACCCCGACGGCGAAGCGGGTCCCGGAAACGGCGGCCGCGTCGGTCACCCGCTGCAGGCGGGCGAAGAACTGGCGGCGGTTGGGCAGGCCGGTCAGGACGTCCAGGTTGGCCAGGCGCAGATAGTCGTCGCTGAGGCTCTGGATCTCGGCCTGGCGTTCCTCGAGGCCGCGACGCGATTCCACCAGCCGCGAGAAGTCGCGGTACGAGATCAGCAGGATGACCAGCATGGTCACCGCCACCAGAGCCATGTTGAAGCCGATGGCCGACAGCACCGGATTGCCGCTGACCAGCAGGAAGACGGTGATCGGCCCCACGACGATGGCGGTCAGCAGCAGCGCCGCGGCCCGCATGTGCATCATGCAGAACACGCAGCCGATGGCGGTGATGGCCATGTAGAACACCACGTGCGCCTTGCCGAAGGCGTCGCCGTAGGGGAACAGCGCGAAGGCCCAGCAGGTGAAGCCGCAGCCCAGCACGCCGGCGAACACCAGCGTCTGGCGCAGCAGGCGCCGGGCGGCCGCATGGTCGATGACGGTCTTGCGCGCGCGCCACCAGATCATCAGGCGCGCCAGGCTGATCACCCCCAGCAGGCCGGGAAAGCCCAGGGTCAGCAGGGCCGGCGAGCTGTGCAGGTGGGTGGCCGAAAGCGCGATCGTGTTGACCAGCACCAGGGCGTACATCATCGGCACCTGGCGCGAGAAGGCGCGGACCTGCGCGCGCAGCAGTTCTGGGGTCGGCGGATCGGGTCGGAACCAGGGCAAGCGGAACATCGCGGCGGCTGCGGATAGACCGCCGTCGTGCGCCCCGCACCTTTAATGCTTGCTTATCAGCGACTTGCGACGCGGCGCGGCGGTAAGCCGCACACGACCGGTCAGAGCCGCCGATAACCCGCCACGCGCCGCGCCCAGGCGGCGTGATCGTCGATCGCCATGTCGTCCGGCAGGCCGGGGACCAGGGACTCGGCCTCCAGCAGCCAGCGGGCGGCGTCGCCGTAGCGATCGGCGCGGCCGAAGCGCACCACGTCGTCGACCATGGCCCGCAGCAACACGGTGGCCGCCAGCGGATAGCGATGCTCCAGCAGGCGGGCGGCCGGCTCCAGAACCTCGGGCCGGTCGCCGTGCAGGGCGGGTCCGCGCTCCATCACCAGCCTCGCGGCCTCGGCCGCCGACGGCCAGGCCACCAGGAAGGCCAGGGCCTTGTAGGGATCGGGATAGCTCTGGGCGTAGGCCAGCGCCTGCTCCTCGGCCTCGACGTCCTCGAAATCGGGCAGGCCCTTGAGAAAGGCGCGCAGGGCGTCGACCGACAGGGTCGCCTTGAAGCTGGACCAGCGCGTCGCCTGGGCCTCCAGGGTCTCGCCGGCGGCTTCGAGGGCGGCGATGCGGGCCTGGGTCCAGGCGACGGCGCCGACATCGGCCTGCTCGGCCAGGCTCGGCCCCGGCGCGGAACGATCCAAGGCGGCGAGGGCCTGCGCCACCTGGCCGACGGCGAGATGGCGGCGGGCGATCTGGGCGCCGATCGGCGGCAGCACCTGCTGGGAGTCGGTGAACAGGGCCGCGAAGCCCTCGACGTCGCCTTCCAGGTCGGCCAGCACCTGGGCGGCGGCGCGCAGGCGCGGATCGGGGCGGCGCTGGGCGGCCAGGCGCTCGCGCACCTTGCCGCGCAAAACCGCCACGGCGTCGCCAGCCAGGGCGGGAGCCGCGGCCCGCAGCAGGTCGACCGACAGCTTGGTCGAGGCGCTCTCGACGAAGGCCAGCAGCGCGTCGGCCAGGTAGCGGCTGTCCAGGGTCAGGGCCTTGGGCGACAGGCGCGCGACGTCGGCCACGGCCTGGTCGAACACGGCCGCCAGCTCGCCCTTGGGATCCTTGATCCGGCCTTCGAGGTCCTCGGACACTCGCACCAGCCGCACCAGCACCGGCACGGCGATGTTGGGATCCAGCTCGCCCAGCTTGCCGGCGGCGGCGGCCCGGTGGGCGTCGAGGTCGCGGACAAAGTCCTTGAACTTGCGCCAGTTGATGCGCGCGCCGCTGCCGGCGATGGCGTCGATGCGCTTGTCGATCTCGGCGGCGAGGTCGGGCGCGCCCACCTCGCCCAGTAAAGCCAGCTTCAGACGGCGCTTGATCGACGCGTGGCCGTCGGCGACCTCGATCAGCAGGTCGGCCAGGGCCTCGGGGCCCAGGTGCGCGAGGTTGGCCGCGTTGACCGACTTGCGCGGCGCGGCCTTCTTGACCGCCTTGGGGGCGGCTTTGGGCTTGGGTTCGGCCAACCGCCCTCTCCTAGTGCGCCGCCCTCTTGCGCGGAATGAAATGCAGCACGCCGGCGATGACGCCGCCGACGATCAGGCCGACGATGGCCGAGCCGATCGCGGTGGCCAGCCAGCCGGTGATCGCGCCGATCCCCGGAACCTGGGCGGCCACGTGCGAAGCGCCCTCCACCCAGGCCGGGATCGGCGTCAGGTGGAAGTGGTGCAGGCCGTGGACGATGATGCCGCCGCCGACCCACAGCATGGCCGCGGTGCCGATATAGGCCAGGCTGCTCATCGCCAAGGGCATGGCCTTGACCAGGCCCCTGCCGAACTTCTGGGTCGGCGCGCGCGGGCTCTTGGCCATGTGCAGGCCGATGTCGTCCATCTTCACGATCAGGGCCACGACGCCGTAGACCAGGATGGTGATGACCACGCCGACCAGGGCAAGGGCGGCGGCCTGGATCGGCAGGGACTTGTCGCTGACGTCGGACAGGGCGATGGCCATGATCTCGGCCGACAGGATCAGGTCGGTGCGGATGGCGCCGGCGACCTTGTGCTTTTCCAGCTCGGGACCGCTGAGGGCCAGCTCGTCGGTCTCGACCTCGTCCCCGTGGGGCACGAACATCTCGATGATCTTCTCGGTGGCCTCGAAGGCCAGGTAGGCGCCGCCAAGCATCAGGATCGGCGTCACCGCCCACGGCGCGAAGGCGCTCAGCAGCAAGGCGCCGGGCAGCAGGAACAGCAGCTTGTTGCGCAACGAGCCGACGGCGATCTTGGCGACGATCGGCAGCTCGCGGTCGGGCGTGAAGCCCATGGCGTAGCCGGGCGTCACGGCGGCGTCGTCGACGACCACGCCGACAGCCTTGGTGCCGGCCTTGCCGGCGGCCGCGCCGATGTCGTCGACCGAGGCGGCGGCGATCTTGGCGATGCCGGCGACGTCATCCAGGAGCGCGACGAGACCCGAGGGCATGGAGGAACCTTGCGTGGATTCGGCCGCCCCGCGCGGCCTGATGAAGAGCGCCCTGCGTAAGGGCTCGCCGCGTGCGGGTAAAGAGCGTGAACGGCGATCGCGGGAGGAACGCGCGCGCCGAGGCCGCGTTGCTGCGCCATGGCCTCGACCGCGAACAGAAGCAGCGCCCACATGGTGGTCTACGCGGCCCTGGCCGGCAACCTGGCCATCGCCGCGACCAAGTTCGTCGCCTTCGCCCTGACCGGCTCGTCGGCCATGCTGACCGAGGCCATCCACTCCAGCGTCGACACCGGCAACCAGGGCCTGTTGCTGCTGGGCCTGGCCCGCGCCCGCAAGAAGCCCAGCGCCAGCCACCCCTTCGGCTACGGCATGGAGGTCTATTTCTGGTCGTTCGTGGTGGCGCTGATGATCTTCGCCCTGGGCGGGGCCTTCTCGATCTACGAAGGGGTGATCAAGATCCGCGCGCCCGAGGCCATCGACCGGCCATGGATCAACTTCGTCGTGCTGGGACTGGCGGCGATCTTCGAGGGCTGCTCGTTCCTGGTGGCCCTGCGCGAGTTCAAGACCCTGCGCGGCGACGCCCCGTTCTTCGCCGCCATCCGCCGCAGCAAGGACCCGTCGATCTTCGCGGTGCTGCTGGAGGACGGCGCGGCGCTGGCGGGCCTGGCCATCGCCGCCCTGGGCGTGAGCGGCGCGATGCTCGGCCTGTCCTGGGCCGACGGCGCGGCCTCGGTGGCGATCGGCGTGCTGCTGGTGGTGGTTGCCGTCTTCCTGGCCAACGAGACCCGCAGCCTGCTGACCGGCGAGGCCGCCTCCCCGCGCATCGTCGCCGAGGTGCGCAAGGCCCTGGAGGCCGACCCGCGCATCGACAGCGTCGCCGAGGTGCTGAGCATGCACCTGGGGCCTCAGGAAATTCTGCTGGGCGTCACCCTCGACTTCCAGGACCACCTGACCGCCGCCGACATCGAGGCCGCCAGCGACCACTTCGCCGACCTGATCCAGGGCGTCGACAGGCGCATCACCCGGGTCTTCGTGCGGTCGGGCCGGGCGCGCGAGGCCTATGCGCGACGGCTTGGTCGGGCGTGAGCAGCGTCGCTCAGGCCGTGATCTCGATCGACACCCCGCCAGGCCCGCGAACGACGGCCTCGTAACCGCCCTCGCCCGTCCTGTGGGCCGGACCGACCTCGAAGCGATCCCGTTTCAGCCGCACCGCCAGGGCGTCCACCGCCGCTTCGGAACCGAGCGAGATGGCGACGTGGGCCCAGCCCACCCGCCTGGCGGTGTCGAGACCGGCCAGCCAGGGCGCGGTCATCAGTTCGATCTGGTCGCCGTTGGGCAGGGCGACCAGCCGGGACAGCGCGCCCGGCGGCTTGTGGCGGCGGCGCGGCTCACCCACGACGGCGTCGAAATAGCGCCGCAGAACAGCGCCATGGCGTCGAGGTCTTCGGTCCAGAGGGAGACGTGCGCCAGCTTCATTCGTAACTTCCACGTTCGCGCACGATTGATCACCATAAACGTGCAAAATCGTGCTCGCCCATATCCCATCACCCGTAAAACTCAAACAATATACATCTTGATGTGCACGTTTTTGCACGTTATAGATCACCCCATGAACGACACGCCTCCCGTCGCCCGCCGAGAACTGATCGCCCAGAGGCTCGACCAGGGCCAGACCGTCGTCGCCGCGACGCTGGCCGAGGAGTTCGCGGTTTCCGAAGACGCGATCCGCCGCGACCTGCGCGCCCTGGCCGCCGAGGGGCGCTGCCGGCGGGTCTATGGCGGCGCGCTGCCGGTTTCGCCGATGTCGACCTCGATGACCGTGCGGGCCGCCGAGGATGTCGACCGCAAGCGGGTCCTGGCCCGCGCGGCGGCCAGGCTGGTGACGCCGGGCGAGGTCATCTTTCTCGACAACGGCAGCGCCAATCTCGCCCTGGCCGCCGAACTGCCCGACGACATGGGCCTGAAGGTGATCACCAATTCGGTGCCGATCGCCTCGGCGTTGTTCGAGCGCCAGAGCCTGGATTTCATGATCCTGGGCGGCGTGGTCAATCGCGAGGTCGGCGGCGTGATCGACGCCTCGGCCGTGCTGGCTGTGCAGCAGCTGAGTATCGACCGCTGCTTCCTGGGGGCCTGCGCGCTGTCGGTCCGCCACGGGGCCTGTATCTTCGACGCGGGCGACGCGGCCTTCAAGCGCGCCTTGGTCGGCGTCAGCGAGGCCATCGTGCTGATGGCCCTGACCGACAAGCTCGAGACCCGCGCGCCCCATCGCGTCGCGCCGCTCGAAGCCATCGACACCCTGATCCTCGAGGCCGACGCGCCCCAGGCCATACGCGACGACCTCGCCCTGGGCGGCGCCAGGATCATCCTGGCCTAGCCGCCCCTTCAGCCCACCACCAGTACCGGGAGTCATCATGGTGACGCCGTCTTCCGCGGCGGCGCGTCTCGCCACGCGCCTGTCCTTCCTCGTCGCCGGCTTCGGCATTGCCTCCTGGGCGCCGCTGGTCCCCTTCGCCAAGGCCCGGCTGGCGATCGACGACGGCGCCATGGGCCTGCTGCTGCTGTGCCTGGGCCTCGGCTCGGTCCTGACCATGTCGGCGACGGGCGCGCTCAGCGCCCGCTTCGGCAGCCGCCCGATCATCATCCTGGGCGGCCTGGGCGTGGCGCTGTTCCTGCCGCTGCTGGCGCTGGCCGGCTCGCCGCTCGCGCTGGGCGCGGCGCTCTTCGTGTTCGGCGCCGCCCTCGGCTCCATCGACGTGGCGATGAACATCCACGCCGTCGAGGTCGAGCGCGCCTCGGCCCGCCCCCTGATGTCGGGCTTCCACGCGCTGTTCAGCATCGGCGGCTTCGCCGGCGCGTCGTCGATGACGCTCATGCTGTCGCTGGGCCTGTCGCCGTTCATGGGCGTGGTCGCCAACGCCGTCCTGATGCTGGCCGCCATGGCCCTGGCCGCGCCGCGCCTGGCGCGGGGGACGGGCGACGCCGACGGGGCGGCCTTCGCCCTGCCGCGCGGGATCGTCCTTCTGCTTTCGCTGCTGGCGGCCGCGACCTTCCTGGCGGAAGGCGCGATGCTCGACTGGAGCGCGCTGCTGATCACCAAGAGCGGCCTCGTCGCCGTGGCGCGGGGCGGCCTGGGCTACATGCTGTTCTCGATCGCGATGACCGCCGGCCGCCTGGTCGGCGACAGGGTCGTGGCTCGCCTGGGCGACAGGAACGTCCTGCGCTGGGGCGGCCTGCTGGCCGTGGCCGGTTTCGTCGTGCTGCTGACCGCGCCCGTCGCCGTCGTGGCGCTGAGCGGCTTCGTCCTGATCGGCCTGGGCGCCTGCAACATCGTGCCGGTGCTGTTCCGCCTGGCCGGCGCCCAGACGGCTATGCCGGCGGCCCAGGCGATCTCGGCGCTGTCGACCATCGGCTATGCCGGCATCCTGGTCGGCCCGGCGGGGATCGGCGGGATCGCCGACGCCGTCGGCCTGCACGGCGCCTTCTGGATGCTGGCCGGGCTTTTCGCGCTGACCCCGCTGCTGGCGGGCCGCCTGACGCCCCGCCCGCGCGGCCTCGCGCCCCAGACCTGACCCCCTCCCCGCTTCAAGAAAGACGCCCAGACCATGTCAGCTCCCGATCGTTCGCCGCCGACCTTTCGCGGCAGGACCTACGCCGCCTTCCTGTTCGACATGGACGGGACGCTGCTGGATTCCTCGCCGGTGGTCGAGCGCGTCTGGACGGCCTGGGCGGTCCGCCACGGCCACGACCCGGACGAGGTGCTGGCCGTCTGCCAGGGCCTGCAGTACCGCGACACCCTGCGACGCTTCGCCAGGCCCGGCCTCGACATCGAGGCCGAAGCCGCCGCGCTGCTGCGGGCCGAACTCGACGACGTCGAAGGCGTCGCGGCCATCGCCGGGGTGAAGACCCTGATCGAGGGCCTGGATCCCGCCCGCTGGGCGATCGTGACCTCCGCGCCCCGGGCCCTGGCGGAGACGCGCCTGCGCGCCGTGGGCCTGCCCGTGCCGCAGCATTTCGTCACCGGCGAAAGCGTGAGCAAAGGCAAGCCCGATCCCGAGGGGTTCCTCAAGGCGGCCGCGCTGCTGGGCGCGCCGATCACCGAATGCCTGGTGTTCGAGGACTCACCGGCCGGCGTCGCCGCCGGCAAGGCTTCCGGGGCGCGGGTGGCGATCGTGGGACCGCTGGTGACGCCATGCGACGGCGACCTGGCGATCGCCGACTACCTGTAGCCTCTACCGCGCCAGCCGCTTGCGGTTGGCGCGCACCTTGGCGCGGTAGTGCTTGACCACCGCCCGCGTGGCGGCGTCGGGAGCCTGGGGGAGGCCGCCGGTCCAGAACTTCAGGCCGATGTCGGCGGCGGCGGCCATCTTCTCGGTGGTCATGCGCACGGCCTCGGCCTGCGCCTTGGCCCCGCCGCCCGCCAGCACCATGGTCCGCAGGCCGATGACGGTGGACGCCTCCAGGCCCAGCGCCCAGGCGTCCATCAGCGTCGAGGGCCAGTCTTCCTTGCGGCGCGCCATGGCGAAACTCCCTTTTCCGCAAGGGGATCGCGCGAGGCCTTCGCCCGGTTCCGCGCCTGGTGCGACATCGGGAAACTCGACGGAACAAAATAAGAACTATAGAGTGTTCGGATGGCCGTTCTCGACATCCGCCGCAAGCTCTCCATCCTCGCCGACGCCGCCAAGTACGACGCCTCCTGCGCCTCCTCGGGGGGAGAAAAGCGCGACTCCGTCGGCGGCAAGGGCGTCGGCTCCACCGAGGGCATGGGCATCTGCCACGCCTACGCCCCGGACGGGCGCTGCATCAGCCTGCTCAAGATCCTGCTGACCAACTTCTGCATCTACGACTGCGCCTACTGCATCAACCGGGTGTCGTCGAACACGCCAAGAGCGCGGTTTTCGGTGAAGGAGGTCGTCGACCTGACGCTGAACTTCTACAAGCGCAACTACATCGAGGGCCTGTTCCTGTCGTCGGGGGTGATCCGCAGCGGCGACTACACGATGGAGGAGATGGTCCGCATCGCCAGATCCCTGCGGCTGGACCACGACTTCCGGGGCTACATCCATCTGAAGCTCATCCCCGAGGCTTCGCCAGAGCTGGCCGCCGAGGCGGGCCTCTACGCCGACCGGGTGTCGATCAACATCGAGCTCCCGCGCGACGACAGCCTGAAGTCCCTGGCGCCCGAAAAGGACGTCGGCGACATCAAGCGGGCCATGGGTCGCATGCGCCTGGCGATCGAGGACAAGGCCGAGCCGGCCCGCAAGGCGCCACGCAAGACCTTCGCCCGCAGCCAGTCGACCCAGCTGATCGTCGGCGCCGACCAGGCCAAGGACGGCGACATCCTGGCCCGCAGCGCCTCGCTGTACGGCGCCTATCGCCTGAGCCGGGTCTACTATTCGGCGTTCAGCCCGATCCCGGACTCCAGCCATCGCCTGCCCTCGTCCCGGCCGCCGCTGCTGCGCGAACACCGCCTCTACCAGGCCGACTGGCTGATGCGGTTCTACGGCTTCGCCCAGCCGGAGATCATCGGCGAGGGCGAGGACCTGGACCTGTCGGTCGATCCCAAGACCGGCTGGGCCCTGCGCCATCGCGACCAGTTCCCGGTCGACGTCAATCTGGCCGACCGCGAGACCCTGCTGCGCGTGCCGGGCCTGGGCGCCAAGGCCGTCGACCGCATCCTGCTGGCCCGCCGGCAGGCGCGGCTGACCATCGACGACCTCAAGCGCGTGGGCGCGGTGGTCAAGCGCGCCAGGGCCTTCGTCGTCGCCGAGGGCTGGACGCCGGGCATGGCGACCGACGGCGAACACCTGAAGGCCCGCCTGGTCGAGCCGGCGCAGCTGAGCCTGTTCTGATGCGGGTGGTGCGGCTGGCCTCCGAGATCGACTTCGACGGCTGGCGCAGGGCCGCCCGCCGGCTGCGCGCCGAGGGCGCCGCGCCGGAGACGGTGATCTGGACGGTCGAGCGCGACCTGTTCGAGGCCGCGCCCGCCGAAGCCCCTGCTCCCATCGCCGGCGCCTTCACCGTGCCGCCGGCCTTCGTCGAACTGGCGCGATCCGTCGTGCTGCACCGCTCAGGCGAACGGTTCGCCCTGCTCTATCGGCTGCTGTGGCGGCTGGAGCGCGAGCCGCGACTGATCGACAATCCGGCCGATCCCGACGTCGCCAGGGCCCGCGACATGGCCAAGGCCGTGGGCCGGGCGATCCACAAGATGCACGCCTTCGTGCGCTTTCGCCTGGTGCAGTCCGATCCGGAAACCTACGCCGCCTGGTTCGAGCCCGCCCACCGCGTCACCGAGGCCGCCGCGCCGTTCTTCGCGCGCCGCTTCACCTCGATGAACTGGACGATCATGACGCCCGACGCCTGCGTGGCCTGGGACGGCCAGACGCTGCAGGTGTCTGAGGGCGCCGACCCGGCCGACGCGCCGTCCGAAGACGCCCAGGAGGAGCTCTGGCGCACCTACTACGCCTCGATCTTCAACCCGGCGCGGCTGAACGAGAAGATGATGCGCCAGGAGATGCCCAAGCGGTACTGGAGGAACCTGCCCGAGGCGCGGCTCATTCCGCAGTTGATCGAAACCGCCCAGGAGCGCGCCGCCGCCATGGTCGCCGCCTCGCCCTCCCCGCCGCCCGACCGGGTGCTGAAGGCCGCCATGCGCCAGGCCCGCGACGGGTCGTACAACGGCGACGTTCCCACCAGCCTCGACCAGGTGGCGGCGGCCGTGCAGGTCTGCCGGCGCTGCGACCTGTGGCGCGACGCCACCCAGGGCGTGCCGGGGCAAGGCGCGGCCCATGCGCCGCTGATGTTCGTCGGCGAGCAGCCCGGCGACCAGGAGGACCTGGCCGGCCTGCCCTTCGTCGGTCCCGCCGGCCAGGTGTTCGACGAGGCGCTGGCGGCGGCCGGCGTGCCGCGCGGCAAGACCTACGTCACCAACGCGGTGAAGCACTTCAAGCACGAGCCGCGCGGCAAGCGACGCATCCACAAGACGCCGGATCGCGGCGAGGTCACGGCCTGCCGCTGGTGGCTCGACGCCGAGCGGCGGCTGGTGCGCCCCCGGGTGATCGTGGCCCTGGGCGCCACGGCGGCCCATGCGGTGACGGGCAAGGCCACGCTCATCGGCGCCAATCGCGGCCGGGCGCTGCAACTGCCAGATCAAGCCCAGGCGGTGGTGACCTACCACCCCTCGTTCCTGCTGCGCCTGCCCGACGCCGACGCGCGCGAGCGGGCCAGGGCCGAGTTCGTCAAAGACCTGCGCCTTGCGGGCGAGCTGGCGAAACTGATCGACTGAAGCGCGCAAGTCCGCCTTCCCGACAAGCGCCCCGCGCAAAAAATCTGCTCAATCTTTCGGCGACGCCCGCTGGCGCGCAATCCCTTGCCCCGCCTCGTAATACTTGTGGCCACGGCGGGGCGCATAAGCCCTTCCCGCCGCCCGGGGCGCCCGTTGGCCTCTTGCCACGACGGCGCTGCCGGGGTTGGTTCCCGGCCGGGGAAGAGGGGCGATGACAGCAGACGACGAAGAGCGGCGCGCCTGGTTCCGGAGGGAGATCCTGCCCCTGGAGCCGAGGCTTCTGGCCTATGCGCGCAAGTTCTGCCGCGACAGCGAGACCGATCCGGAGGATCTGGTCCACGACGCCTTCACCCGCGTGATCGCCTGCAAGACCTGGCGCGAGATCACCAATCCGGCCGCCTTCGCCTCGCGCACCCTGCGCAACGTGGCCTTCGACGGCCTGCGCCGCCGCAAGGTGCTGACCATCACCGCCGTCGCCGACTTCGAACTGGTCGGCGGCATGGACGAGACGCCCGGCCCCGAGGCCACGCTGGTGTCGCGCGACGAGCTGCGACAGCTCCGCGAGGCGATATCGGAACTGCCGACACAATGTCGGCGTGTATTCACCCTTCGGAAAGTCTATAGCCTGTCGCCGGGCGAGATAGCGGTCCGCATGGGTTTGTCCGTCTCAACAGTCGAGAAGCACCTGATCAAGGGGCTTCGCTACTGTTCCGAAAAGCTGGGCCGCGCGGGCGCGACCCAGTCAGTGCGTATCGACGAAGGGCGTTCATGGGCCGGGAAGCGGGATCGCGACGCGAAGCGGTGAGAGCGGCCGCCGCCGAATGGGCGGTGCGGCTGTCCGATCCCGCCTGCGCGGCTGATACGCGCGCGGCCTTCGAGGCCTGGCGCGCCGAAAGCTTCGAGCGCGAGGCCGCCTTCGAGCGCGCCCATGCCGCCTGGGAGCGGACCGAACGCCTGCGCGCCTTCAAGCCCGGGAGCGCCAAGCCCGACGCCGACCTGTTCGCGCCGGAAGAAGCCCCGCGCCGGCTCTTCCACCGACGCTCGCCCTGGACGCTGATGGCCGCCGTCGCCGCCGTTTCCGGCGTGGTCGGGACCGGGGTGATGACCGCCACCGCCTCGACCGCCTACGCCACCGACATCGGCGAGCGCCGCCTGGTGGTGCTGGCCGACAACAGCCGCATCGAGCTCAACACCGACAGCAAGGTCGTGGTGCGTTATCGCGACGGCGTGCGCGAGGTGAAGCTGGTCAAGGGCGAAGCCCTGTTCGAGGCCGCCCACGACGCGCGCCCGTTCGTGGTCAAGGCCCGCGACGCCCGCATCGAGACGAACGGCGGCGAGCTTTCCGTCCGCCTGGGCGCCGAGAACGCCGCCGTCACCGTGCGCCGCGGCGCGGCCGAGGTCGAGCCCGACGGCGAGGGCCCGGCCCGGGAGACCAAGGTCGCGGCCGGCACGGCCATGATCTACGGCCCCACGGGCAGCCGCGCCCAGCCGCTGTCGGACGCCGAGATCGAGCGGGCCCTGGCCTGGCGGCAAGGCGCCATCGCCCTGAACGGCCAGTCGCTGAGCCAGGCCGTGGCCGAGTTCAACCGCTACAACCGCCGCAAGGTCCGCATCGCCGATCCGTCGATCGCCGACCTGCGCCTGGCCGGCTACTTCCAGAGCACCGAGCCGATGGCCTTCGTCACCGCCGTCACCCACACCTTCCCTGTGCGGGCCACCGAGGGCGAAGACGGCGTGATCCGGCTGGCCCGCAAGGGCTAGGAGAGAAAAGGCGCCCTTGAAGATCCTCCCCCTTTGGGGGAGGTGTCGCCAAAGGCGACGGAGGGGGCCGTTTTCAGCTTCCGATGCGCAGGAAGGCTCCCACGCTACGTGACAGCCTCCCTCACAGGTGAAGGTTAGCCACCCCACCCGTAAAATCCCCGCGAAAGCGGGGACCCAGGCGTTTTGTCGTCGAGCGCCATGGGTTTCAGAAAAAGCCTGGCCCCCCGCGTGCGCGGGGGTTTTACGGAATTGGGAACGGCCGACGGGGATCCAGCCCCGTCGATCCTCTGCGTTCAGCGAAAACTCCTCAACCAATCCAACCCCTTGCAACTTTCTCACGGTGCTGGATCAGACGGATCAAAACCGCCCGCATAATCACTGCATCCCGTCGCAGGGAGAGGGCGCAAGGATCCGGCCCGAAGCGTGCGACGCGGATGCGATCGAGCGGGTTTAGAGGGCGGGGGACGTAAACCCGCCTATCGGTTGGTTCGTCGGTTGAACCTCCGCCCGTCCAAGGGTCCGCGCCTAGCACGCACTCCTGGCCGTCAAGAAACGGGGAGCTCTGCGTGGGGAAGGGGCACAAGGCGGAAGAGGCCTGCGCGCCCCGGCCTGAGGAATAACGATCGCGCGGGGCGTTCTGCTTCGTCGAAACGGCAATTGAAACAAACACATCCGGGCGAAGCCCGGACGCCCCGCGCCCTCTCCATCAGCTCAGCGGCCAGCCGCGTGAGGCCGCCAGGCCGTGCGTCCTTCGAGGCTCGCCTCCGGCTCGCACCTCAGGATGAGGAACTGATTGCCCTGAAACGCCTCATGCCGACGCACTGAACTCCTCATCCTGAGGCGCCCGCGCAGCGGGCCTCGAAGGACGCACCGCGCCCAAAACCCTCCCCCTCTGGGGGAGGTGTCGCCAAAGGCGACGGAGGGGGGACGTTTTCAGCTTCCGGCGCGCCAGCCGATCAACTCCCCCACCGATCGCTGCGCGATCGCCTCCCCCTCAGGGGGATCGTTGCATAATGGGGTAAAACGAGAACGACTTTCCCCTTTTGATTCCGAACTGTTCTCGAACGGATTCTGGTCTGTTCTTCGACGTTCCGAATTTCGCAACAGTCCCCCACAGGGGGAGGTTCGCAGCGCCATGACCCCTCCCACGAAGCCGCCCCCGAAAGTGGCGCCAGCGCCACACTCGTCACACCGTCGCCACAAATTTCGTTCGCCGACTGGAGGTTTCCCCTAAGTCCCCCGTCGAAGCGCGTAAGAACGCCGCGTCGAGGGGGCGCGGCGGACAAAGGGGTTATTCGAACTTGTCCATGCGTACGAACCAACGCCGCCGGACCATCCGCGGCTTGCTGCTGGCCTCGGCCGCCGTCCTGACCATCGCCGGTCAGGCCGCCGCCCAAGGCGCCCGCCACACCTTCAACATCCCGTCGCAGGACGCGGTGTCGGCGCTGCAGACCTACGCCAAGCAGACCGGAAAGCAGGTGCTGTTCCCGTACGAAGCGGCCACCGGCCGCCAGACCCCGGCCGTGACCGGCGACCTGTCGGAAGCCGAAGCCCTCAAGCGTCTGGCCGACGCCGCCGGCCTGGTCGTCGCCTCGGACGACGGCAAGACCATCACCCTGCGCGCCGCGCCGGCCGCCCGCCCCCAGTCGGAAGCCGCCGCGACTAACGCGGCTCCCGAAGCAGTCGCCGAAGTCGAAGCCATCATCGTGGTCGGCAGCCAGATCGAAGGCGCCCGCACCACCGAAGCCCTGCCCGTCTCGGTCGTGACCGAGAAGGACATCATCGCCACCGGCGCGGTGTCGGGCGACGAGCTGTTCCGCTCGATCCCACAGGCCGGCGACGTGCAGTTCCAGGAAGCCCGCACCACCGGCAACCTCAACGACGCCCGCGGCGACGTCTCGTCTCTGAACCTGCGCAGCCTGGGCACCGGCAACACCCTGGCCCTGCTGAACGGCCGCCGCGCCGTGCTGCACCCGGGCACCCAGACCGAGAACCTGGTGCCGGTGCAGACGGTCAACACCAACGCCCTGCCCGTGGCCGGCGTCAAACGCGTCGAAGTGCTGCGCGACGGCGCCGGCGCCCTCTACGGCTCGGACGCCGTGGCCGGCGTGGTCAACACCGTGCTCGACACCCGCTTCCAGGGCCTGCGCGTCGAAGCCCAGGTCGGCGGCTCGGAAGGCACCGGCTATCGCGAAGGCACCGTCAACCTGAAGGCCGGCACGCGCCTCGAGGACGGCACCCGCCTGACCTTCTTCGGCTCGTACACCGCCCACAGCCGCATGATGGCCGACGAGCGCGACTACGCCGCCAGCGAAGACCACCGCGACCGCGTCGCCGGCACCCCGTGGGCCGGCAACACCAGCTTCGACAACCGCTCGACCTCCAGCCCCTGGGGTTCGTTCACGCTGATCCCGTCGTCGACCGCGCCCCGCCAGAACGGCGTGGCCCTGACCACCTCGGGCGTGTTCCACATCGAGCCGACCGCCAACACCGCGGCCGGCTGCAGCAGCGCCGTCCTGGCCGGCGACCTCTGCATCAAGTCGGGCACGATCACCGGCGCGTCCGACCGCGAGCTGCGCTACGACGAGAACCCCCAGCGCACTCTCAAGGGCGGCCTGGAGCGGACCAACCTGTTCAGCACCGTCGAGCGCGACCTCGACAACGGCATGACCTTCTTCGGTGAAGCCGGCTATTACCACGCCCTGTTCACCGGCCAGCGCGAGCAGTCGGCGCCGATCTCGTCGGCCCCGATCAGCATCGCGGCCAACGCCTACTGGAACCCCTTCGGCCCGACCACCCTGGCCGGCGGCGGCGCCAACCCCAACCGCCTGTCGGGCCTGACCGGCGTCGGCGCCTCGGGCGTGGCGATGAACATCACCACCTATCGTCCGGTCGACGCGGGTCCGCGCACCTACACCGTCACCGACGACAGCTACCGCCTGCTGGGCGGCCTGAAGGGTACGTTCGGCGACGGCTGGAAGTGGGAGTCGGCGGGCCTCTATTCGTTCGCCCGCACGAAGGACAAGACCCACAACGCCATCAGCAGCACGCTCTTCCAGCAGGCGCTGAACCGCACGGACCAGACCGCCTACAACCCCTTCAACGGCGGTTCGCAGACCAACTGGTCGGGCGAGGACGGCACGCCCAACAGCCAGGCGACGATCAATTCGTTCCTGATCGACGTCTACCGCATCAGCGAGACCTCGCTGGCGATGTGGGACTTCAAGGTCTCCAAGAAGGACCTCTTCACCCTGCCGGGCGGCGACGTCGGCTTCGCCTCGGGCGTGGAAGTGCGCCGCGAGACCTACAAGGACGACCGTGACGACCGCCTGGACGGCACGACGACCTACACCAACAGCGTCACCGGCGTGACCTACGGCAGCGACGTCCTGGGGGCGTCCGGCTCGCCGGACATCAAGGGCGACCGCGTCATCAGCTCGGCCTTCGCCGAACTGGCCGTGCCGATCATCTCGCCCGAGATGAACATCCCGTTCGTCGAGGAAGTGACCCTGCAGCTGGCCGCCCGCGACGAGTACTATTCCGACTTCGGCAACGTGCTGAAGCCGAAGGGCGCCCTGCTGTGGAAGGTGGGCCAGGGCCTGTCGCTGCGCACCTCGGTGTCGCAGAGCTTCCGCGCGCCGAACCTGCCGCAGTTCTACAGCGAAGGCTCGACCGTCTCGAACGGCCGTCCCGACTACGCCTTCTGCCGGATCAACACTCCGACGGCCACGACCTGCGCCAGCACCTCGACGCTGGAAGTCCGCCAGGGCAACAAGGACCTGAAGCCGGAAGACGCCGACAACGCCTCGATCGGCTTCGTCTACCAGCCCAAGTTCATCCCGATGGAATACGGCCGCCTGACCCTGACGACCGACTTCTGGTCGATCCGGGAAAAGAACGTCATCGGCATCCTCGGCGGCTACAACCAGATCGCCTACGACCTGCTGCTGCGCCAGCAGGGCAGCTTCAACCCCAACGTCGTGCGTGACGCCCCGGTCGGCGCCAACACCGTCGGCGCCATCTCGTACATCAGCGACACCTACATGAACCTGCAGCCGCGCGTGGTTCAGGGGGTGGACTTCTCGCTGGCCTACGACCTGGACGACACCGCCTGGGGCGACTTCGGCTTCAACCTGAACGTGGCCAAGCTGACCAAGTACGACCAGTCGGCCAGCCCGATCGAGCAGATCCTGCAGCAGGCCGTCGCCAGCGGCGCCCTGGCGGGCCTGGCGATCTCGTCGGCCGGCAACCAGATCAAGATGGACGGCTTCCCGGAATTCCGCGGCACCGCCAGCTTCACCTGGCGCAAGGACGGCTGGGGCGCGGGCGCCTTCGTGAACTATGTCGGCGAGACCTACGACACGGGTCCCGCCCAGGTGAACGGCCAGTACTTCCCGATCTCGGACTGGACCACGGTCAGCCTGTACGGCCAGTACGCGTTCAAGAGCGGCCAGTTCGACGGCTCGACCCTGCGGGTCGGCGTCCGCAACATCGCCGACAAGGCCCCGCCGGTCACCTCGAGCAACTTCGGCTACTCGGGCGCCCTGCACAACTCGACGGGCCGCTACTGGTACATGAACATCTCCAAGCGGTTCTGATCCGCATCCGGAAGATGACCTCGGAAGCCCGCCCATCGCACGATGGGCGGGCTTTTCCGTATCCGGAACGGGGCGCGGGGATTTGCCGTGACCCGAAAGTCTTTTTGGGAAATATTGCCCGCACGGCGACGGAGGGTTCGACGCCGACCGAGTCGGGGCTCGTTGAAAATCATGTCGCGAGCGGGCTCGCTTCTCGCACCGGCTTGGGGCTACGCCCTGGCGGTCGCCGCCGCGGGAGCGGCCTTCGGCGTGCGACTGGCGCTCAACAGCTGGTTTCCGCCCGGCTTTCCGTACCTGACCTTCTTCCCCGCCATCGTGGTGACCGCCTATTTCGCCGGGCGCGGACCAGGGATCCTGTGCGCGGCGCTGTCGGGCCTTTGCGCCTGGTACTTCTTCATCCCGCCGTTCAACAGTTTCGCCGTCGACTTCGCGACGACGGTGGCGATCGCGTTCTTCGTCTTCGTCGCGGCGGTCGACATCTTCTTCATCGACGGCATGCGCAAGGCCATGCGCCACCTGGCCCGCGAGCGTGAAGCCCAGGCCGAGCTCGCCCGCAGCCGCGACCTGCTCTATCGCGAAATGCACCACCGGGTGAGCAACAACCTGCAGATGGTCGGCGCCCTGCTGCGCCTGCAGTCGGCCGGCATGAAGGACGAGGACGCCCGCCACGCCCTGGTCGAGGCCGGCGGCCGCATCGAGACCATCGCCAAGATCCAGCGCCAGCTGCACGACCAGACCGGCGAGCCGACCCCGTTCCGGGTCTTCGCCGAGGCCCTGCTGGACGACGCCGGCCAGGCCTTCGGGGCCCGCCACGCCATCCGCGTCGAGGGCGGCGAGGAACCGCTGCATCCCGAGCAGGCCACGCCCGTGACCCTGGTGATGCTGGAGTGCTTCAACAACGCCCTCGAACACGCCTTCGAGGCCGGAACAGACGGCCGCATCGTCGTGGCGCTGGAGCAGGAAGGCGACAGCCACGTGCTGACCATCCGCGACAACGGCGCGGGTCCGCCGACCGGGTTCGAGCCCGCCGCCTCGCAGAGCCTCGGCCTGCGCATCGTCCACGCCATGGCCCGCCAGTTGGGCGGCGCCTTCACCATGGCCCGCGTGGACGGCTGGACGGTCTGCCGCCTCAGCTATGCGCGAGCGGCTTAGGGGGCGTCAAACCGCCCTCTTTCGTCATCCCGGCCGCAGCGCAGCGAAGAGCCGGGACCCAGGGGCCGGCGCACTGCGGTCACTCCTGGGTCCCGGGTCTGCGGCGCTACGCGCCTCCGCCCGGGATGACGAAGGTTGGGGTGTCGCGTTCAAAAAACCTCGCCCCCAAGCTTGTCGAAGGACGAGGTTTCCGTCTCAAACACAGGGTCCTCTCATCGGAGCCCCGCCATGCCCCGTCCCGGTCCGCGCAACCTGATCACCGACGTAGAGGGGCTGCTGGTCGGCCACGCCCAGGACGAGGCCGTGGCCTCGGGCGTCACCGCCCTGCTCTGCCCCGACGCCTGGACCGCCGGGGTCGACGTGCGCGGCGGCGGGCCAGGCACGCGCGAGATCGACGTGCTGCGGCCCGAGAACAACTTCAGCAAGGCCCACGCCATCTGCCTGTCGGGCGGCTCGGTGTTCGGCCTGGGCGCGGCCGACGGCGTCGTGGCGGCCCTGTCGGCGTCGGGGCGCGGCATCCGCCTGGCCCCGACCTCGCCGGCCATCCCGATCGTGCCGGCGGCGGTGCTGCACGACCTGGGCAACGGCGGCGACAAGGACTGGGGCCTGGATCCGCCCTATCGCTGGCTGGGCATCGAGGCCGCGGCCGCCGCCGACAAGGACTTCGCCCTCGGTTCGGCCGGGGCAGGCATGGGCGCCATGGCGGGCCTGGCCAAGGGCGGGATCGGCAGCGCCTCGCTGGAGCTGGGCGACGGGCTGGTCGTGGGCGCGCTGGCGGCGGTCAATCCGGTGGGATCGGTGCGCATGGCCGACGGCGAGACCTTCTGGGCCTGGCCCTGGGAGATCGACGGCGAGTTCGGCGGCAAGCGGCCCGCCCCCGACGCGCCGACCGAGGCCGAGCCGATCCCCGAGGATTCCAAGCTGGCGGCCCTGGGCCGGCTGCAGGCCGGGGCCAACACCACCCTGGCCGTGGTCGCGGTCAACGCCGACCTGACGACGGCCGAGTGCACGCGGCTGGCGATGATGGCCCAGGACGGACTGGCGCGGGCGATCCGCCCCGTCCACACGCCCTTCGACGGCGACATCGTGTTCGCCCTGGCCTCTTGCGCGCGGAGCCTCGGCGAAGGCCCAGGGCGGGCTCTGGCGCTGGCCAGGCTGGGCTCGGCGGCGGCCGACACCCTGGCGCGGGCCATCGCTCGCGGGGTCTACGAGGCCCAGCCTTCCGAAGCCCGCTCTTCCGGGGCTCAGTCCTCGGTGAGCGGGGGCGCTTCCGGCGGCGCGTCGGCGCCGTAGAGCTGGACGGCGGCGGCTTCCAGTCGGCCCATCAGCCGCTTGAGCGTCGCCACCTCGCCCGGCGCCAGGCCCGCCAGCAGCGCGGCCTCGTAGGCCAGGGCCAGGGGGCGGATCTCGGCGAACAGCCGGCGGCCGGCGGCGGTCAGCTCCAGGGTGTGCGAGCGGCGGTCGGTGCGGTTGGTGATGCGGGCCACCAGGCGACGCTCGACCAGGTCCTGGGCGGCGCGGCTGACGCGCACCTTGTCCATGGCGGTGCGGGCCACGGCCTGGTGCTGGGTCAGCGGCCCCTCGATCAGGATCGACATCAGGCGCCATTGCGGGATCGACAGGCCGAAGCGGTCTTCGTAGGCGCGGGCGATCAGGCGGCTGACGGCGCTGGAGGCCGTCGCCAGGCGATACGGCACATAGTCCGAAAGCGACAGCTGTTCACTGGCGACGTCCGGCGTACCCGGCGTCAGGGATGAGACCGTCGCGGCCATGCCTGTTCCTTTCCTCCTGCTCCGGCCCGCGGCCCGCGAAGACGGAGCCGTCTCTACGCCGAATCACGCCCTGGCAACCCACCGCAGGCGCCCGTCGATCTGGCGCCGCGATGAAAACGCTCTCAATCGTCCGCCAGACACCATGGCGGAAAGCGGGCGTTTCGCTCGCGCCACGAGCATACGCACCTAAACGCGCCCAACCAAGCGGCGCCTTCAGTGCCCGCCACGCTCCTCGCCGTGCTGGTGGCCCGTCTTGGGCGCGGGCCCGGTGTGGATCAGCTGCTTCTGGCAGCGTTCGAGAAGGCGAAGATTGTCGGGACTGTTCCAGACGTCGGCGAACTCGACCACCGCCAGGCGCAGGCGGCGCATGTGCTCGCTCCACTCCAGCGGCGGCTCGGGCTTGTCGTGGGCCTCGTCCTCGTGGGGCTTGCCGTGGACGCTGGCCCCGCAGGTGCAGGCGTGCGGCGCGAGCGCCGGTGCGGCCGGCGCCGCGGGCGCATTGACGATGACGGTCTGCCTGCTGCTGATCTTCACCTGCGGCGCGGCCAGGGCCAGGCCGCCGACGGTGACGGGAACGCAGCAGACGACGCACTGGCACGGCGCCGGAGCCTTGCAGGTCCCCGGATGCGCCTCGGCAGGCTTGCCGTGGTCATGGCCGCCCTCGCCCTTAGCCTGGTGGCCGCAGGTGCAGGACTTGGGCGCCTTGGGCTCGGGCTTGACCTCCGGCTTGGGAAACTGGCCTTGGCAGGCCTTCTCCAGGCTCTTCAGGGCCTTGCCACAGGCGGCGAACGCGATCAGCGCCCCGACCCGGGCCTCGACCTCGGCGACCAGTTCCTCGGCGCGACGCAGCAACTCGCCCGTGGGCGCGCTGGTGGCGGCCACGCAGCGGGCCAGGATCGCCTTGTGGATGGTCTTGGGCACGTCGCGCCAGCGCTCGTCCCTGCCCTTTCCGCCGGTGAAGCGCCCCGCGAAGAACGCCAGGGCCGCGACGGCCAGGGTGATCAGGGCGATGCCGGCCAGCAGGGTCGGATCGAAGATCGGGACCGGCGTCTCGACCGGAAACTCGGATTGATACACCCCACCCCTCCCGCGTGCGCCATTCGACGAGCAGCGTTATGGTTAACGCATGCTTGCGACGCTTGCACGGTGAAGGTTGGGATCAGCGGCGGGAAATCACGCCGCGAGCGCGGGCGCCCTGGTCGTAGCGGCTCTCGCCGCCGTAGACGGCGACCTCGCACAGGATGTCGCCGCCTTCCTGGGCGGCCCAGAGATAGTTTCGCTCGACCTCGACGTTGCGGCCGGCGGGCGAGATGCCGTCGAAGGTGTCTCCCCAGGGAATCACCTTCGACAGTTCACGCCAGGACAGGGACATGGCCCGCGACAGTTCGTCGTCGGCCATGGCCTGCAGGTCGGGATCGCTCACGCGCGGCTTACTCGGACGCCGCTTCGGCGTCGCGGAAGTACGGCACCACCTCGCCTTGCAGCTTGATGGTCATGGCGTTGCCCTTGCGGTCGACGGTCTTGCCGGCGGTCACGCGCACCCAGCCTTCGCTGACGCAGTACTCGTCGACATTGGTCTTCTCGACGCCCTTGAAGCGGATGCCGACGCCGCGCTCCAGCGCCTCGGCGTTGTAGTACGGGCTGTCGGGATTGGCGGACAGGCGGTCGGGAGGCGTATCGCTCATCGGGTCGGCTTTCGAGATCTTGGGGCGGGACGGCCCGCCGAAGCGGGCGTGATAGCGAGGAAAGCCCCGAATTCCAACCCTCTAGCGCCCCGCCCTCACTCGGCGGCGTAGACCACCGGATGGGCGTGGGCCCAGAGGTGGGCGCGATAGGTCTCGAAGCACTGCTCGCCGCAGATCAGCCGCATGACCGCGCCCTCGGCGATGTGGCGGGCGCAGGCCGGGTCGGCCGACACCAGCGGATGCAGGGCCTCGGCGTTCCAGGCCTTGGAATGCTCGATGTCGAGCTGGGCGTGCAGGGCGAAGTACTTGCGGGCTTCCGGGGGCGCGCCCAGGCGCTTGAGGCCCGCGTCGACGCAGGCCACGCGGGTCGGCGCGGTCAGCTCGACCACGCCCAGCGCGCCGATCGACTGGTGGACGTAGCGCCGCGTGGTCGCGAAGGCCGTCATCAGATTGGCCAGGCACAGCGACTGCCAGAGCGTGGAATCGATCGTGGGCGCCAGCTCGAAGGTCTCGACGGTGCGGGCCAGCATCGGGCCGTGCATTCCGCTCGCCCTGCCCCGCCCCATCTCGTCCCAGTAGTTGCGGGCCAGCTCCAGCTTGGCGCGGTCGAGCACCTTGACCTGGGTCATGGCCACCAGGTCGTCGAAGCCCGCCTCCCCTGCCGCCTCCTGCGTCAGGAACCACTTGAGATCCTCGATCGACGCTTCGCCCTCCAGCCAGTCGAACAGCGGGTCCCACTGGCCGGGACCGTGGTCCTTCAGGGCCTCGAACCAGGCGATGAAGCCGTCGGGATCGCTGGGTACATCCTCGACCAGCGGCGCGACGTGCGACCGGAAGGCCTCGATGAACGCCCCCTCGATCCGCTGCATGCGCAGGTCCTCGTCGAGGGTCTCGCGCCAGTCGGCCGACGGGAAGGCCGGGGCCAGGCGGCGATGGTTCCAGTGGGCCAGACCCCTATGCAGGGCCTCGGCGTCGGGAAACTGCGGGCTGAAGGCGCCCAGGCGCGACAAGCGTTCTCCGCCAAACACGATCACGAACTCCGGAAAGCTGGATAACTGCGATGAAGGCGGGAGGCCCCGCGCGGGGGACCTCCCGAAAGCACTCAGCGCTCGGCGCCGCCCTCGCCGGTGCGGCCCGGCTCGATGGCGCCGGTGTCGACGCCGCCGGAGACGCCGTTGTTCAGCTGGTCTTCGCCGCCGCCCTCGACGCCTTCGCCGTCACGACGCTGGCGGTCGGCCTGCTGGTTCTGCTGGCCCGGCTGGGCCTGCTGCGGGTTCTGCTGCTGTTGCTGCGGCGAGCGGTTGTCGCCCTGCTGGTTCTGCTGTTCGGCCTGCGGACGCTGGGCGTCGCTCGGTTGCTGTTGCAGGCCTTGGTTGTTCGGGGTGTCGCCCATTGTCGTGTCTTCCCTGATCATTGGCCGGGGCGGGATGCGCCAGCGGGAAGCAAAACGACTATTCAGCCGGGCCGTTCCTAGGTCGGAAAGCCGACAAAGTTCAAGATATCAATTACTTGAGCGAGGAACGCTTGGTCGTGTCGCGAGTTTGAGCCAGCTTGGCTGGCGGCTTCTCCAACGCTTGATAGACCCACTTGCGCGTCTCGGCGTCGAGGCCGGGCCCCACGCCGCCCAGCCGCTGGATCATGCCGACGAAGAAGAGGTCGTTGGCCGGGTCGATCCAGAACCAGGTGCCGGCGCTGCCGCCCCAGCTGATCGTGCCCGGACCGACCGGCGCGCCCGAGGCGGCCGGGTCGACCGCCACCGCCACGTCGAGGCCGTAGCCCATGCCGAGCGCGAACGGGAAAGGCTTCTGCTGGCCCGGCTTGAGCACGCCGGAGGTGCCGTCGGTGGTCACCTGGAAGCTGGGCGGCAAATGGTTCAGCCGCATCATCGCCACCGTCTCCGGCTCGAGGACGCGCACGCCGTCCAGGTCGCCGCCGTTTAGGATCATCTGGGCGAAACGGGCGAAGTCGCCGGCCGTCGACAGCAGGCCGCCGCCGCCGGACGGCGCCGGGGGCGGCCTGGTCACGTCGCGCCAGCCGCCTTCGACGGCGGGCGCGAGCTTTCCGGTCACGGGATCGGCGTCGTAGATCGCCGCCAGCCGCGCGGTCTTGTCGGCCGGAACCCAGAAGCCGGTGTCCTTCATCTTCAGCGGCTTGAAGATGCGCTGTTGCATGAATACCGGCAGGGACTGGCCCGACAGGCGCTCGATGATCAGGCCCTGGATGTCGGCCGCGACGCTGTAGCGCCACAGCTTGCCCGGCTCGGCGTACATCGGCAGGCCGGCGATCTTCTGCACCATCGAGAACAGCGAGTCCGACTGCAGAACGCCGGCGCGGTAGTAGGCCTGGTCGGCCTGGCTGCCCGGATCGTCGGCGATGCCGTAGGCGAACCCGGCCGTATGGGTCATCAGCTCGCGCATGGTCGGCGGGCGGCTGATCGGCGACAGGATCGGTCGTCCCGAGGCGTCGACGCCGTTGGCGACGCGCAGCCCCTCGAACTCGGGAATGAACTTGGTGATCGGGTCGTCGAGCTTCCAGCGGCCCTCGTCGTAGAGGATCAGCATCGCCACCCCCGTGACCGGCTTGGTCTCCGAGCGGATGCGGAAGATGGCGTCGGCCGGCATTGGGTCGGGCTGATCCAGCGCCCGCTTGCCGTAGGTCGTCTGGCTGACGACCTTGCCGTGGCGGGCCAGCAGGGTCACGCCGCCGGCGATCTGGCCCTGGTCGACCAGGCGCTGCATGGTCTCGTCGACGCGCTTGAGCTTCTCCGACGAGAACCCCACCGCCTCGGGCTTGGCGCGCGGCAGGGCGCTCGCCATGCCCGGATGGGCGGCGGTCAGGCCCAGGAACCCAGCCAGGGCCCCGACGGACTTGCGCCAGAAGCTCATAGGTCGACTTATCTCACAGAGGGTTTGGCGAGAGCATGGCGCCGAAACGCCGCGCCCGCTCCCGCCAGGTCACATCACTTGGGACGGAAGCGCTTCTGGGCCGGGAAGCCCTTGGGCGCCAGCTTGCCGGCCCCGGCCCGGCGGCCGACGAAGGTCTGCCAGTCGGTCCATTCGCGGCGGCGCAGGGCCGTGTCGATCCAGTAGCCCCCGGTCTCGGCGTTGAACGACAGGCCGTCGCGCAGGCCGCCCTCGCGGTAGGCCTGCAGCTTCACGCCCTTGCCGCGCGGCATTTCCGGCAGCTCTTCCAGCGGGAAGATCAAGATCTTGCCGTTGTCGCCCACCACGGCCAGCTGGTCGCCGACGGCTTCCAGGCAGAAGGCCGCGCCGGCGGCGTCGACGGTCAGCACCTGCTTGCCCGCCTTGCGGTTGGCCAGGGCCTCCTCCTCCGGCAGCAGGAAGCCGTAGCCCTGCTTGGAGGCCAGGATGCGCTTGCGGCCCGCCTTGAACGGGAAGACGTCGATGATCTTCACCTTGTCGTCCAGCTCGATCATCATCCGCACCGGCTCGCCGTGACCGCGCGCCGACGGCAGGTTGGCGCAGCCCAGCGTGAAGAAGCGGCCGTCCGAGGTGAACAGCAGGAGCTTGTCGGTCGTCTCGGCCGGGACTAGGAAGCCCAGCTTGTCGCCTTCCTTGAACTTCAGCTCCGACGGATCCTCGATCTTGCCCTTGGCGGCGCGGATCCAGCCGCGCTCGGACAGGATGATGGTGATCGGCTCGCGCACGATCATCGCCTCGATGGCGGCGTCGGCGTCGACCACCGGAGCGACGTCGAAGACCGAGCGGCCGGTCACGCCGGTCGGGCGCGGCTTGTCCAGCGGGTGCTTGATCTTGATCAAGCTGGCGCGCACCTGGCGCAGGCCCGTGCCGACCAGGTCCCACTGCTTCTTGTCGCTGGCCAGCATGGCCAGGATGCCGTCGCGCTCTTCCACCAGTTCGGCGTGCTCGCGGCGGATCTCCATCTCCTCCAGCTTGGCCAGTTGGCGCAGGCGGGTGTTGAGGATGGCGTCGGCCTGGATGTCGCTGAGGGCGAAGGCCGCCATCAGCTTTTCCTTCGGCTTGTCCTCGTAGCGGACGATGCGGATCACCTCGTCGAGATTGAGGTAGGCGATCAGCAGGCCATCGAGGATGTGCAGGCGGGCTTCGATCTTGGCCAGGCGGTGGCGGGCCCGGCGGGTCAGCACCTCGCGGCGGTGGGCCAGGAACGCCATCAGGGCCGCCTTGATGCCCATCACGCCCGGCGTGCCGCGCGCGTCCAGCACGTTGATGTTGACCGAGAAGCGGCTTTCCAGCGCCGAGAGCTTGAACAGGCTCTCCATCAGCACTTCGGGCTCGACGTTCTTGGACTTCGGCTCGAGCACCAGGCGGATGTCCTCGGCGCTCTCGTCGCGGACGTCGCCCAGCAGGGCGGCCTTCTTGCTCTCGATCAGGTCGGCCAGCTGTTCGACCAGATCCGACTTCTTCACCTGATACGGGATCTCGGTGACGACGATCTGGTAGCCGCCGCGACCAGTCTCCTCGCGCTCCCACTTGGCGCGGGTGCGCACGCCGCCACGGCCGGTCTCGTAGGTTTCGAGCAGGCTGGCGGCCGGCTCGACGATGACGCCGCCGGTCGGGAAGTCGGGGCCCGGCACGCGCTCGAGGATCTCGGCGGTCGTGGCCTCGGGGTTGGACAGCAGCAGCAGGCAGGCGTCGATCAGCTCGGCCGGATTGTGCGGCGGGATCGAAGTGGCCATGCCGACGGCGATGCCGGCCGAACCGTTGGCCAGCAGGTTGGGGAAACCCGATGGCAGGACCACGGGCTCCTCGTCCTGGCCGTCATAGGTCGGGCGGAAGTCGACAGCGTCCTCGTCGATGCCGTCGAGCAGAAGCGTCGCCGCTTCCGTCATCTTGCATTCGGTGTAACGCATGGCGGCGGCGTTATCGCCGTCGATGTTGCCGAAGTTGCCCTGCCCCTCGACCAGCGGGATGCGCTGGGAGAAGTCCTGCGCCAGGCGCACCAGGGCGTCGTAGATCGACTGGTCGCCGTGCGGGTGGAAGTTACCCATCACCTCGCCGACCACCTTGGCGCACTTGCGCGCGGCGGACTCGGGGTTCAGGCGCATGTTGCTCATGGCGTAGAGCACGCGCCGGTGCACCGGCTTCATGCCGTCGCGGACGTCGGGCAGCGCCCGCGAGCCGATGGTCGACAGCGCATAGGCCAGATAGCGCTTGGACAGCGCTTCGGTCAGCGGCTCTTCGAGGATGCGGTCGCCGTCGCCGGGACCGCCGGGGGGAGGAATGACGGGCTTGTTCATCAGTCAGATTCGTTTCGGCCCGCCAGCCTAGCAGATATGCGGCGCTCGATTCGAGGCGGCGACGGGGTTTTTGCGGCTTATCCGGCCGCGGGCGCTCCGAGGAAGGCCCCTGCCCGCTCGACGAGGTCGATCACCGCCTCGTCCCGCCACACCTCGATCGTCTCGGCGCTGGCGTGATCACGCAGCAGCGACAAGGCGTGGCGCCGATAGGCGTCCTCGGCCAGGTCCTGGATATCGACTGCGGTGGCGACCTGGTTACCGGCCAAGCAGACGAACGTGTAGGTTTTCATCACAGCCCTCGCCGTGACCTTAGCACCTCAAGCGCGGCCGTTGGTCGGCTGCCCGACCGATCACGGCATTGGGAACGGCCGTGTTCTCAGGCGTCGGCGCTGCGGGCCGGCAGGGCCAGGGTCACCCGCAGCCCGCCGATCGGGGCGCGGCCCAGGGTCAGGGCGCCGTCGTGCAGCTCGGCCAGCTCCAGCGCGATCGGCAGGCCAAAACCGTGCCCGGCCCCGCGCTCGTCCAGGCGGCTGCCCGGCACCAGGGCGGCGGCGGCGGCCTCGTCGGTCAGGCCGGGTCCGTCGTCGTCGATGTCGAGCACCACACGCGCGCCCTCACGGCGGCCCGTGACCCGCACCGTGCGCTCGGCGAACTTCCAGGCGTTGTCGAGCAGGTTGCCGGTCATCTCGTCGAAGTCCTGCGGGTCGCAGGCGACATAGAGGTCGTCGGCCACGTCCAGTTCGGCCCGGACGCCGGCGGCGGCGTGGATGCGCGACAGGGCGGCCACCAGGTCGTCCAGCCGTGACTTCACGGGCAGGGCCGGACGCCCCGGCGCGCCCGGCGAGGCGGCGCGGGCGCGGCCCAGGTGATGGCCGATGGCCCCGTCGATCTGGGCGATCAGGCTGGCCAGGCTGCCGTCGGGATCGCGCCCAGGCTCGGCCAGGCGCACGGCCAGGGTGGCCAGCGGCGTCTTCAGGCCGTGGGCCAGGTTCGAGACGTGGCTGCGCGCCTTGGCCAGGGCCTGCTCGTTGTGGTCCAGCAGGGCGTTCAGCTCGGCCACCACCGGCTCCAGCTCGCGGGGCTGCCGGCCGTCGATGCGGCGCTGCTCGCCGGCGCGGACGGCGGCCAGCGAGGCGCCCAGCTTGCGCAGCGGCCGCAGGCCCAACTCCAGCTGGCCGATCATCGCCGCCAGCAGTCCCACGCCCAGCACGCCCAGCGACAGCAGCAAGGGCCGCAGGCCCTCGTCGCGCATGCGGTCACGGATGTAGCGCGGCGCGCCGGCGGTGACCGTCACCGGCCCCCGGCTGGTGCTGATGGTCAGGGTGCGGAAATAGAAGCTCTCGTTCCAGCCGCTGCGCGAGCGCCAGCGGCGGGATTCCTTCAGCGGCGCCGTCGGCGGCTTGTCGGGACGCATCTCGCGCTGGGGCATGCGATCCCGGTCGCGGTCGCGCTCGGGACGCGGCCAGGGCGGCGGCCCCGCCCCCTGCCTGGGCTCGACCGCGGCCACGGTCTGCGAGCGCAGCACCCCCGCCGGCCCCTTGACCACCCAGGCCCAGCCGGCGCCGCGGCGGACGAACGGCCCGACCGACTGGATGCGGTCCTGGTCCAGCGAGCCGTCGGACTTCACCGCCCGGGCCAGCACCGAGATCTGCGACTCCAGGCTGGCGTCGACGTTGCGACGCACGAACTGATCCAGGGTCGGGCGGATGGTCAGGGCCGCCAGCACCACCGCCACGATGGTGAACAAAAGGCCGCTCAGCAGCAGCCGCGCGCGGATCGAATTCATCGCGCCCCTCACGCCGCGCCCCCCGTCAGGCGATAGCCCCGCCCGCGCACGGTCTCGATCATCTCGTGGCCGATCTTGCGCCGCAGGCGGCCGACGATGACCTCCAGCGAGTTGGAATCCCCGCCGGCGTCGCCCTCGTAGGCCTGCTCCAGGATGTCCATCCGCTCGACCACCACCTCCTTGCGCAGGATCAGGCACGACAGCACCCGCCATTCGAAGCTGGTCAGCTTCAGCGGCATGCCGTCGAACTCGAACCCGCCCATCTGGGCGTCGAAGGTCAGCCGTCCGCAGACGATGCGCGGTCCGTGATGGCCAGCCGAGCGGCGCACCAGGGCCCGCAGGCGCATCACCAGTTCCTCCACGCGGAACGGCTTGGTCAGGTAGTCGTCGGCGCCGGCCTTGAAACCCTCGACCTTCTCGGTCCAGCCGTAGCGGGCGGTGAGGATCAGCACCGGCAGCGGCCGGTTCTGCGCTCGCCAGCCGCGCAGCACCGAAAGGCCGTCCTGCTTGGGCAGGCCAAGATCGAGCACGGCGGCGGCGTAGGTTTCGGTGGAGCCCAGGTGCGCGCCGGTCTCGCCGTCGGCGGCGATATCCACCGCGAACTGCTCTTCGCGCAGGGCCTGGGCGATGCTTTCGGCCAGCGGCGCGTCGTCTTCGACCAACAGGATGCGCATGCCCAATCCTTAGCCGAAGAACCCAAACCGAACCTGAACCAGTTCGTTCAGGCTACGTCGAGGTTGCATGCGTTACAGAGGCTGCAATCGAGGGATTCGGTTCGAGATTTGGGGATTGGAATGACGAGGAAGATGGCCCTCCTGGCGGGTCTGCTGGGCTGCATCACGCCGACGATGCTGTACGCCCAGGAGACGGCGGCGCCTTCCCAGGCTCCGCGCCAGCCCGTCCAGCAGGTCCCGTCCGACGCCGACCTCGACACCGAGGTCGAGGGCATCGTCGTCACGGGCCAGCGTCAGTACGGCGCGGTGCTGGGCGACATCCAGCCCGAAACCACCTTCAACGCCGCCGACGTGCGCTCGCTGGGCGTCAGCTCCGTCACCGAGCTGCTGTCGGAACTGTCGGCCCAGACCGCCAGCGCCAGCGGCGGCTCGCCCGTCACGCTGCTGAACGGCCGGCGGATCTCGGGCATGGGCGAAATCCGCGACATCCCCACCGAGGCCATCCAGCGCGTCGAGATCCTGCCCGAGGAAGTGGCCCTGAAGTACGGCTATTCGGCCGATCAGAAGGTGGTCAACATCGTGCTGCGCCAGCGCTTCCGGGCGCGCACCGGCGAGATCAGCGTGGCGGCCCCCACCGATGGCGGACAGACCACCGAGCAGATCGACTCCAGCACCCTGCGTCTCAACCGCCAGGGCCGCCTGAACACCGCCTTCAAGTACGCCCACAGCGACAAGCTGCTGGAGAGCGACCGCGACATCGGCCCGTCCGAAACCGACGCGGCCTTCGACGGCGACGTCTCCAACTACCGCACCCTCAAGCCGCGCACCGACAGCCTGTCCTACAACGCCGTCTACAATCGCGTGCTCGAGAACGGCGTTTCGGCGACCGTCAACGGCAGCCTGTCCTACGATCAGAGCCAGTCGCTGCAGGGCCTCTCGCGCGCCCGCCTGACCATTCCGGCCAACAACCCGTTCTACACCGGCGAGGCCAGCCTCAATCGCTACCTCACAGATCTGGGCGCGATGGAGCAGTGGAACCGTTCGTGGAACGCCCACGGCGGCTTCACGCTGGACGGCGCGCTGAAGTCGTGGCGCTGGAACCTGACCGGCAACTACGACCACGACGAAAGCCGCACCTCGTCGGATCGGGACGCGAGCGTCCTGGACATCCAGCGGCGGCTGGACGCGCTGGACCCCACGCTCGATCCTTACGCGGGCCTGCCCACCGGCAGCTTCCTGCGCAACACCGCCCACTCGATCAGCGACACGATCAACACCCAGCTGGTGATGAACGGCGCCCTGACGCGCCTGCCGGCCGGCGATCTGTCGACCACCGTCAAGCTCGGGGTGGAAGGCGCCTGGACGGATTCCTGGTCGCGCCGCAGCAACACCGCGGGCGTCACCGAAAGCAGCGCCGACCTGTCGCGCGGCACGGCCAACGCCCAGGTCAGCTTCGACCTGCCGATCACCAGCCGCCGCAACAACTTCATGGCCAAGGCCGGCGACCTGTCGGCCAACCTGAACCTCTCGATCAACCAGCTGTCGGACTTCGGTACGCTGACCACTATCGGCGGCGGCCTGAACTGGTCGCCGATCAAGCCGGTCAGCTTCATCGTTTCGGGAACCCGGCAGGAGAACGCGCCCAGCATGTCGCAGCTCGGCGCGCCGCTGGTCACGACCACCAGCGTACGGGTGTTCGACTACGTCAAGGGCGAGAGCGTCGAGGTCAACCGCATCAGCGGCGGCAATCCCGACCTGAAGTCGGAGGAGCGCAACGTCTTCAAGGTGGGCTTCACGGTGAAGCCGCCTCAGATCGAAGGGCTGGCGGTCAACGGCAACTACACCCGCACCCGCATCGACAACCCGATCGCATCGTTCCCCAGCGCCACGGCCGCCATCGAGGCGGCCTTCCCCGATCGCTTCACGCGGGCCGATCCGACCGACGAAGACACCGACGGCATCGGCCGCCTGATCAGCATCGACTCCCGCTCGGTGAACTTCGCCAAGCGCGAGAGCGAGCAGTTCCGCTGGGGCTTCAACTACTCCCGGCAGATCGGCAAGACGCCGCCGCGCCCTACCCCCACGCCGGAGGAGATGCAGCGCTGGCGTGAACGCCAGGGTCAGGGCGAAAGCCGTCGCGGCCAGGGCGACCAGGCCGCCGGCGGACAGCGGAGCCAGGCGTCGCAGGCCCAGGGCCAGACGCAGGTCGCTGAGGGCGCCCAGCCTCCCGGCATGGATCTGTTGCAAGGCGCCATGCGCCAGGGCGGCGAGCAGCGGGGCGGCGGCGACAACGCCCAGCCTCCGTCGGACGGCCCGCGTCCCGGCGGCGACCAGGGCGGCCCCGGGGCCGGACCTGGCGGCGGCTTCGGTGGTCCCGGCGGCGGCTTCGGTGGTCGCGGACCCGGCGGGTTCGGCGGCCCGGGCGGTCCCGGCGGCCTGGGCGCGGCCCGCCTGCAGCTGGCGCTGTTCCACACGGTGCGCCTGCGCGAGCAGGTCTACATCTTCGACGGCGCCGCGCCGCTCGACCTGCTCGAAGGCGACGCGCTGGGCAACAGCGGCGGCACGCCCCGCAACGAAGTGGAAGCCCAGCTCGGCTTCACCAAGCAGGGCATGGGCGCGCGCCTGACCGCCAACTGGAAGGAAGGCACCCAGGTCACCGGCGGAACCACCGGCACGTCCACCGGCACGCTGCGCTTCTCCGACCTGACGACCGTGAACCTGCGCCTGTTCGCCAACCTGGGCGCGCGGCGAGAACTGGTCGCCAAGTACCCCGTGCTGCGCGGCACGCGGGTGACCTTCGGCGTCACCAACCTGTTCGACCAGAAGCAGACGGTGCGCGACGCCACCGGAGAAATCCCGACCAACTACGCCCAGGACTACCTGGACCCGCTCGGCCGCAGCGTGAGGCTGAGCGTGCGCAAGGTGTTCTTCTAGGACCGGCCGGGGCGGCCTCTAGAGCCGCCCCGCCTCGCCCAGGCGATCCAGCAACCACATGCGGGCGGGCGGCAGCGGGCGGTTCAGCGGGCCGAACACGAACTGCTCGAGGAAGTGGCCGGTGATGTCGAGGCCCGCCTTGACGTCGCCCTCGCCCAAGCCCCCCTGCGACGACAGCAGGAACGGCGGCAGAGGCAGAAGCTTGTCCTGATAGGGCGCGCCGGCCTTGCGGCTGACGGCCCGCCCCGTGCGCGGGCTGACATAGATCAGGTCGTCGACATCGCCGGTCGCCGCGCACTTGGACAGGTCCAGGCCAAAGCCCAGGTCCTGCAGCAGGCCCGCCTCGTAGCGCACATAGACCGCCGGCCAGATGTCGGGGATCTCCAGCACCCGGATCAGGGTCTCCAGCGCCAGGAACGCGCCGGGATGAGGCTCGCGCTCGGGAAGCGCCCCGGCGGCGACGGCGGCGGCCGACTGCAACCCGGCCAGGGCCAGCCGGTCGTCGAACAGCGAAGACGGCCCCTCTCCCATCGGCTCCAGCTGGGCCGAGCCCATCTGGTCGGCCATCCGGGCGCGATAGCGGGCGATCACCCGCGCGCCGGCCTGCAGGAACGGTTTCATCCGTCGCGAGGCCGCGCCGGCCACGTGGGCGACGAACTTGCCGCGATCCTGGGTCAGCAGCTCGACGATGGCGCCGGTCTCGCCGTGCGCCCGCGCCGACAGCACGAAGGCGTCGTCTTCCCACTCCGTCATCGGACGGCTCGCGAGCGGAGCATCGGTATCGGCGGCGCGGTTCGCATCAAGGGCATGAGCGTGCATACGACGCCTCGGCGCCGGCCGCAAAACGATCGACGCGCGAGGGGCGAGCGCAAGACCGTTGCACTCCCTATGGGCGAGAGGCTAAGCAGGCGGTCTTGAGCCGGGGGGCCCTGCATGACCGATGACTCGCTGATCGCTTCGCACGTCTACAGCCGCAAGCTGGACAAACCGAAGAACGTCTGGCCGGCCCTGATCGTCACCGCCCTGATTGGCGTCGCGATCATCGCCGCCTACAGCCTGGCCCAGATGCGCGGCGACAGCCGGGTGTTCGACCCGTCCGAGCTGCTCAACAGCCGCTTCCTGTTCTCGCTCGTCCCCTGCGGCGTGCTGGCCGTCGCCCTGTGGGCCGGCCTCTATTTCGGCTACATCCGCTCGCGCGACGCCTCGATGGGCCCCACCTCGTTCAACGTCATCGCCATCGCGGTGTTCGCGACCTCGGTGCTGGCGCCGATGTCGGTGCATGGCGTCTGGTACGTGGAAAAGCAGATCGCGCTGAGCAAGGCGCGCAAGGCCTGGGACGGCGAGCCTGAGCTGAAGGCGCAACTTCTGGCCATCGCCGCTGGCGAGCGGGCCGCCGACGCCGCCGCGATCGCGGCCCTGAAGCCGCACTACGAGGCCACCGAGCGCACGCTGGTGATCTCGCCGATCACCGTCGCCTCGCAGGCCGACGTCCAGACCGCCAGCGCCCGCTTGCGCAAGACGCTGGACCTGATGGAAGCGACCGCCGCCGAGGACGCCGCGCGCCAGGCCCGGACCAAGGCCGCCATCGACGAAGCGATCCGCAAGGCCGATCCGCCGGCGCTGGTGCGCGACCACGTCTACGCCCGCCAGATCGCCGACGAGCGCGCGGCCGCCGCGGCAAGAAACGTCCGCGACGACCTGCGCCGCAGCACCTACGAGGAGACGCTGGCGGCGCTGGACGTGCTGGCCGCGGCGCGGGGCCTTTGGAAGTCGGACGGCGAGAACCTGTTCTTCGCCCGGCAGTCGGACGTCGACGCGATCGAGGCCCACCTGCGCAACGCCAAGATCACCCGCTACGACCTGCATCACCAGCCGGCCGAGCGCCTGCCCGCCCAGACCTGGGCAAGGCCGCCCAAGGGCGTCTGAGTCCCCGCCCCGATCCTGGGCCTGCCCGGCTGGCTCTAGGCCGGCGTTCCCCAGGCCACGACCTTTTCCAGCACCGGACGCCAATCGGGCTCGACCGGCAGGCCGATGACGTCGCGCAGGGTCGCTTCCAACTCGTCGACCGACAGGTCGCGCTGCTCCACCAGCGCGCCGGCGGCGTCGCGATGGGTCAGGCGGTTGTTCTTCAGCGCGTAACGAGCGGTCGGCGTCGTGCGTCCCACCGTCATGCTCCAGGTGAAGTGCGAGCTGGGATGGGTGTAGGTGAAGAAGTTGGCCTGCTCGTAATCGACCGCCGCCCAGGCGCCCTGGGCCACCTGGTAGAGCGGCGCCCAGCGGCCAGAAAGGTTGGCCTGCACCTGGCGCTCGACCATCCCGTCCTGCGAAGCGTCGACAATGCGGAAGGCGCCGTTGGGGATTTGCTGGTCACCGTCGGCGAACAGGCGAAGCGGCGCGGTCAGCACGCAGCCGCCGAAACCCGCGTCGGCCAGCCAGGTCTCGCCGTCGATCCTCACGCCCAGCACCTGATGCGAACGCGGACGCGGCGGGGCGCCTTCCGGCGCCATCCACAGCACCCGGGCCATCAGGCCCTCGACCTGGAAACCGACAGCAGCCAACACGCGCTTGAGCAGGCTGTTCTGCTCGTAGCAGTAGCCGCCGCGGCCGGCCGCGATCAGCTTGGCGTCGACGTCGGCCGGGACGATGCTGATCCCGCGCCCCAGCAGGACGTCCAGGTTCTCGAACGGAATGGCGTCCGGATGCTTCTGGCAGATCGCCCGCAGCGTCTCGATCGTCGGCTCGCGTGGGCCGGCATAGCCGATCCGCGCGAAATAGGCGTCGAGGTCCACGGAAGCGACCGCCGGAGCGTCAAACATCGAAGTCGAGACCCATGTCGCTGAACAGGCCGCGTTCCTCGGCCCAGTTCTCCTTGACCTTCACGTGCAGGAACAGGTGCACCTTGCGGTCCAGGATGTCCTGCAGCTCCTCGCGCGAGGCCTGGCCGATCCACTTCAGCACCTGGCCGCCCTTGCCCAGAACGATGGCCCGCTGGCCCTCGCGCTCGACATAGATGGTCTGCTCGATGCGGGCGCTGCCGTCGGCGCGCTCCTCGAACGAGGTGGTCTCCACCGAGGCCGCGTAGGGCAGTTCCTCGTGGACGCGCAGATAGATCTTCTCGCGGGTGATCTCGGCGGCCAGCAGGCGCGCCGGCAGGTCGGCCGTCTGGTCTTCCGGATAGAGCCAGGGGCTCTCGGGCATCATCGAGGCCAGCTTGGCGGTCAGGTCGTCGACGCCCGCGCCGGTCTCGGCGCTGATCATGAAGACGTCGGTGTAGACGCCGGTGTCGAAGAAGTCCTTGGCCACGGCCAGCAGCGTGTCGCGCTTGATGCCGTCGATCTTGTTGAGCGCCAGGATCACCTTGCGGCCGCTCTCCTTGAGGGCCTCGATGATGGTCTGGACGTCCTGCACCGCGCGGTGCTCGGCCGGGGTGGCGTTGCGGGCGCGATCGGCCAGTTCGGCCTGCACGTCGACGAGGTGCACGGTGACCTCGGCCTCTTCCGAACCGGCCCAGGCCGAGCGCACCATGGCGCGGTCCAGGCGGCGGCGCGGGCTGAAGATCCCGGGGGTGTCGACGAGGACGATCTGGGTGTCGCCGGCCAGGGCGACGCCGCGCACGGGGAAGCGGGTCGTCTGCACCTTCTGGGTGACGATCGAGACCTTGGCCCCGACCATGCGGTTGACCAGGGTGGACTTGCCGGCGTTCGGTGCGCCGATGATGGCGGCGAACCCGGCGCGGGTGTTGGAGGTGTTTTCAGTCATTGGGCGTGCGTGTAGCACAGCAACGCCCAAAATCCTCCCCTGAAACCCCTTCCTGCCGAAGGGTTAGCCCGCCACCCGCTCCAGCAGCGCCTTGGCGGCGGCCTTCTCGGCCTCCTGGCGAGACTTGCCCTTGGCGATGGCCGGGTCGACGTCCTTCACCGACACCTCGACGGTGAATTCCGGAGCGTGATCGGGACCGGTGCGGTCGAGCACGCGATAGCTCGGCAGCGGTCGACCCTTGCTCTGCGCCCATTCCTGCAGGGCGGTCTTGGGATCGCGCGGACGCCCCTGCCCGGCCCGGTCGAACTCGTCGGACCACAGGTCGAGGAACACCTTGCGGGCCAGGTCCAGCCCGCCGTCCTGATAGAGCGCGGCCATCAAGGCCTCGCAGGCGCCGGCCAGGATCGATTCCGTCTCGCGGCCGCCGATCTTGCTCGACGACGCCGACAGGCGCAGGGCGGGACCCAACTCCGCGCCCTTGGCCACGCGGGCGCAGGTCTCGCGGCTGACCAGGGCGTTGAGGCGCGGGGCGAGCTCGCCCTCTTTGGCCTTGGGGAAGCGCTCGGCCAGGGCCTCGGCGGCCAGGAGCCCCAGCACCCGGTCGCCGATGAACTCCAGCACCTCGTTGTCGCGCACCTTGGCCTTGGCGCCGTCGCCGACGCTGGCATGGGTCAGCGCCTGCTCGAGCAGCTCACGGTTCTCGAACCGATGACCGATCCGGCGCTCCAGGTCGCCGACGGCGGCGACCCGCCTGTCCTTCACGGCCATGATCTTACTTCAGCACGCGGAAGAAGCGGCTCGGACGCGCGTCCATGAACCAGGTCCACGGCTTGAACAGGTGCGCGTCGGCGTTCCACGACAGCAGGATGATCTGCGCCTTGCCGACCAGGTTCTCGGACGGAACGAAGCCCACGCCGATGGCGTCGCCGGTGTACTGGTCGTTCTCGTAGTTCCACTTGCAGGTCCCGGCGTCTGTCTTGAACGGCGAGATGCCCGGGTTGAAGCGGCTGTCGGCCGAGTTGTCGCGATTGTCGCCCATGAAGAAGTAGCAGTTCTCGGGAACGACATAGACGCCGGTGTTGTCGCCCTGCGTGTCCGGGCCCGCGTCGGCCTGGGTCAGGTAGGTGCGGCCCTCGGGCGTGGTCTCCTGGATGCGCTTCATCGGCTGGGTGAAGCCGTAGCCGCTGTCGACCAGCACGTCGGCCAGTTCCTTGCGCTCGACGGCCTTGCCGTTGATGTAGAGCGCGCCGCCGCGAACCTGGATCTGGTCGCCAGGCAGGCCCACCAGGCGCTTGATGTAGTCGACGTGGCCGTCGCGCGGCAGCTTGAAGACGATGATGTCGCCCCGCTTGGGCGCCGAACCGAGGATACGGCCCTTGAACAGCGGCGGGCTGAACGGGATCGAGTGCTTCGAATAGCCGTACGAGAACTTCGAGACGATGATGTAGTCGCCTTGATAGAGGTTGGGCTCCATCGAGGCCGACGGGATCGTGAACGGCTGGAACAGCAGCACCCGCAGCACCAGGGCGATGCCCAGGGCGTAGGCCACGGTCTTGATGATCTCGATGAATTCGTTGACGGCGCCGCCCTTTTCTTCTTCCGGGGGCGTGGTCTCGACGGCTTCGGTCATGCGCGCGGGGCTCTTTGCGAATGGGGGTCGGGGCGAGCCCGACAGGTCTTGCTAGACGCGGTTGTCGTCGCGGGCAAGCACCGCCGGCGATAGTGACGCTTCATGGCGGCGATTAGGCGAAGCTAACGATGGTCGCCTTAAAGTTTATTCATCTGCCGCCAGGCCGCCCTGCCTGCCTATCGCCCAACCTCGATTGGAGGCGCCTCGCGCTCTCCGCATCGCGCGAGAAACCTATCGACCAGCGCCGCAGGCGGAGGCTGATAGCGTCGATCGTCGAAGACCCTGCCGGGCTCGTTCTCGAAGGCGATGCGCGTCGTCAGCCTGTCGCTGGACAACAGGGTACGAAGCTCGGCCGGCGACATCTTCAGCTGGAACCGGGCGCGGATCGAAAAGCCGTTGCTGCGCCAGGTCGGCTTGGCCATGCGGTCGCTCGTCCCGTTGCTCAGGCCGACCTCGACGGGAACCACGCCGCCGACGTCGACGGCGACCTCCAGACCGTCGGCGCGGACATGGACGAAGTCGCCTTTCAGACAGAAGAACTCGAGCTCGGCGGGGGTGATGAAGCTGTCGTCACGGAAGACGATCAGCACGCCGTCGCGCTCGTCCCAGTAGCGCGCGTCGCCATCGCCTTCGACAGAGAAGCGCACCGCGCCCTCGGGAGGCTTCGCCGGCGACCAATCCGGATGACCGGCGCAGGCGCTCAGCGCGAGACCCAGTCCCAGGCCTGCGCCGCGCCAGACCTTCATGACGCCGGCACGGCCTCGATGATCACGAAGGCCTGAGCGTAGGGGTGGTCGTCGGTCAGCGACAGGTGGATCACCGGAACCATGCCCTCGGGGATCAGCTGGGCCAGCTTGGCCGCCGCCCCGCCGGTCAGGGCCATGGTCGGCTTGCCCGACGGCAGGTTGACCACGCCCATGTCTCCCAGGTGCACGCCCTGCTTCAGGCCCGTGCCCAGGGCCTTGGAGCAGGCCTCCTTGGCGGCGAAGCGCTTGGCGTAGCTGGAGGCGCGATCGGGCTTTCGCTCGGACCGCTTGCGCTCGATCTCGGTGAAGACCTTGT
Organism: Caulobacter flavus; assembly: GCF_003722335.1. GTDB lineage: Bacteria > Pseudomonadota > Alphaproteobacteria > Caulobacterales > Caulobacteraceae > Caulobacter > Caulobacter flavus. The sequence goes on along the minus strand of NZ_CP026100.1, from coordinate 3,142,250 downwards.
TGGTGAAGCGCTCGCCGAAACGTTCCAGCGTCTTCTCTATGCGGCGGATGTCGCTGAGGTCCGAACCGATGCCGATGATCACGCCGCGCTCTCCACCGAGCGCGAGGCGCGCTCGGCGCCTTCTTGTTGTCGAGCATCCTTACGCAAAACCGGCCTCCACTTTTGCGGGATGCTCGAGCCTGGCCGCGTCCATCAAGGTCCGCATCCGCAGTATGGCCTGGGGCAGGCCCACGAAGATCGCCTCGCCGATCAGGAAGTGGCCGATGTTCAGCTCGACGATCTGCGGGATCGCAGCCACCGGCTTGACCGTGGCGTAGTCGATGCCGTGTCCGGCGTGGACCTCCAGCCCCAGCGAGGCCGCGAAGGCCGCGCCCGACTTCAGACGGTCGAGGATGGCGGCGGCGCGCTCGGTCTCGCCGGCGCGGGCGGCGTCGCAATAGGCGCCGGTGTGCAGCTCGACGACCTGAGCGCCGACGTCGGCCGAAGCCTGGATCTGGGCGTGGTCGGGCTCGATGAACAGTGATACCCGAGCGCCCACGGTGCGCAGGCGGGCCGTGGCGTCGGCGATGCGGTTGGCGCCCTTCACGACGTCGAGGCCGCCTTCGGTGGTCACTTCCTCACGCCGCTCGGGCACAAGGCAGGCAGCATGCGGCTTAGCGTTCATGGCGATGCCGACCATCTCGTCGGTGACCGCCATTTCGAAGTTCAGCGGCTTGCCGCGCTTGAGGCAGAGGTCGGTCAGGACGGCGATGTCGGCGTCGCTGATGTGGCGGCGATCCTCGCGCAGGTGCGCGGTGATGCCGTCGGCGCCGGCCGCCAGGGCCAGCTCGGCGGCGCGCACCGGTTCCGGATAGCTCGACCCGCGTGCGTTGCGGATCGTGGCCACGTGGTCGATGTTGACGCCGAGCCGGAGCATGGGCCTCAGCCCTTCAGCCGGCGACTGCCCGGATCCTCGATCGGGATCGCGGCCAGTTCGGGCGGCAGGGCGTCGGCCGGATAGGCCGGGACTTCGAGGCTGGCCAGGGCGATCAGCGGCACGCCGACATCGACCTTGCCGCCCGAGCGGTCGACGATGCAGGCCGCGGCCACGACGTCGCCGCCGGCGTCCTTGATCGCCTGGATGCATTCGCGCGACGACAGGCCGGTGGTGACGATGTCCTCGACCATCACGACCTTCTGGCCCGGCTCGATGTGGAAGCCGCGACGGAACTTGAAGCCGCCGCCCTCGCGCTCGACATAGATCGACGGCACGTTCAGGTGACGGGCGGTCTCGTAGCCGGGGATGATGCCGCCGACGGCGGGCGAAACCGCCACGTCGACATGGCCCACCGTGGCCACGATCTTGTCGGCCAGGGCCTTGCACAGGCGCTCGCAGCGCTCGGGCCGCATGAACACCAGGTTCTTCTGCAGGAAGACCGGGCTGTGCAGGCCGCTGGACAGCACGAAGTGGCCTTCGCGCAGGGCGCCGGCGGCGCGGAATTCTTCGAGGACGTCGTCGTTGGTCATGAGCCGTGGATATAAGGCCAGCGCGGCGAGTCTACAAACCACAGACAAAGGGGCGTAGGACAGCGGCCATGAACGACTCCCCTCCCCGTCCCCGCGTCGGCTGCGGCGCGGCCATCATCGACGCCCAGGGTCGCATCCTGCTGGTCCGGCGCCGTCGCCAGCCCGAGACCGGTCATTGGGGCCAGCCGGGCGGCAAGCTCGACTGGGGCGAGCCGGGCCGCGCCTGCGCCGAGCGCGAGATCCGCGAGGAGCTGGGGATCGGGATCGCCGCCGGCCCGGTGCTGGCGGTGACCGACATGATCGACGAGACCAGCCACTGGCTGGCCGTGACCTATCGCGCCGACGGCTGCGTGGGCGAGCCGGCGATCCAGGAACCCGAGGCGATCGCCGACTGGGGCTGGTTCGCGCTGGACGCCCTGCCCACGCCGCTCACCCAGGCCACGCGCGACGCCGTGGCGGCCCTGCGCGGCGCGAACTGAACTTTTTTCGCGAGGCCGCGTCACACGCGCGGCCCTCGCCTCGTCATGGCGGCGCAACCCTCTCAAAGGAGACCCGCCATGACCGCCAAGCTCGATCCCTTCGCCGCCGCTCCGGCCGTGATGAAGTCCTGGTTCGCCGCCTCGACCACCATCGCCGCCGGCCTGGAGCCCAGCCTGGTCGAACTGGTCAAGATCCGCGCCTCGCAGATCAACGCCTGCGCCAACTGCATCAACATGCATACGGTCGAGGCCCGCGCCCAGGGCGAGACCGAGCAGCGCATCTACCTGTTGTCGGCCTGGCGCGAGGCGCCCTGCTACACGCCTCGCGAACGCGCCGCCCTGGCCTGGACCGAGGCCCTCACCCGCCTGTCGGAAGGCCACACGCAGGAAGCGGCCCACGCCGACCTGGCCGCGCAGTTCAGCGATGAGGAGCAGGTCAAGCTGACCCTGATGATCAACGTCATCAACGGCTGGAACCGCCTGGCGGTGGGCTTTGGTCTCTGGATCGAGCAGCCGGTGAAGGCGGCCTGAGGCGAGGGCGAAAACCCCGCCCTTCGACAAGCTCAGGGTGAGGTTTTCCTGCGACCGCTCCGCCCGAAATGGTCCTCATCCTGAGCTTGTCGAAGGACGAGGGCCACGCACGGGGTCAGCCCCGCGTCCGGTCCACCGTCTCGACCGACGGGCAGGTGCGCAGCGCCGCCGAGATGTTGGTCAGGTGCTTGGCGTCGCGCACCTCGACGTCGATGTCGGTGTCGAAGAAGTCGCTCTGCCGGTGGTGCATGCGCAGATTGACGATGTTGCCGCCGGCCTCGCCGATGATCGTGCAGACCTGGCCCAGCACGCCCGGCGCGTTGCCGATGGTGGCGTGCAGGCGGGCCAGCGAGACGGTGTCGCGCTCGGCCTCGGGCGTCCAGTTGAGGTCGCGCCAGAGGTCCTCGCGGTCCTCGTATTCGGCCAGCTTCGGACAGTCGATGGTGTGGACGTCGAGCCCCCCGTCCTGATCCTTGGCCGCGTCTTCGCGCAGGATGCCGACGATGCGGTCGCCCGGCACCGGGCTGCAGCAGTGGGCGAAGTGCAGCGAGACGCCGGGCGTCAGCCCGCCGCCGCGCACATAGAGCCTAGCGCCCTTGCCGCCCTCGATCTTGCGGCGCGCCGTGGCCGCCTCGCGGTCGGCGTCGACCATGCCGGGGAACGCCGTCTCCAGAACCTGGCTGGGCGTGACGCGCCCACGACCGACGGCGTCGAACAGGGCCTCCTCGCTCTCCAGCGCGAAGCGTTCCAGGATCGGACGCAGCGACACGTCCTTGAGGTTCTTGCCGGCCCGCTCGAAGGTCTGCTCGACCGACACCCGGCCCAGGCGCAGGAACTCTTCCTTCTCGGTCTGGCGGATGTGGCGGCGGATGGCCGAGCGGGCGCGGCCCGTGACCGTCAGCGAGCGCCAGTCCGGCGGCACCACCGGCTTGGAGCCGCGGATCACCTCGACCACGTCGCCGTTGGTGAGGATGGTGCGCAGGGGCTTGAGCTCGCCGTTGATCTTCACGCCGATGCAGGTGTCGCCGACGCTGGTGTGGACGGCGTAGGCGAAGTCCAGCGGCATCGCGCCCCGGGGCAGGCTGACCAGCCTTCCCTTGGGCGTGAACACGAACACCTGGTCGAGGAACATCTCGAGCTTGGCGTGCTCGACCAGCTCCTCGCTGTCGCCGCCGTGCTCGAGCACCTGCACCAGCTGGCGCAGGTTGGCCAGCGGGTCGCGGCCGCCGGCGGCCTCCATGCCCTCAAGGTCGAGGCCGTAGGAGGCGTCCTTGTAGCGGAAGTGGGCGGCCACCCCCTCTTCGTTCACGCGGTCCATGGACTCTGTGCGGATCTGCATCTCGATGCGCATGCCGCGCGGCCCCACCACCGTGGTGTGCAGCGAGCGGTAGTTGTTGCGCTTAGGCGTCGAGATGAAGTCCTTGAAGCGGTCGGGCACGCTGGACCAGGCCCGGTGCACGACGCCGAGGGCCCGATAGCAGTCCTCCTCGCTGTCGACGATCACGCGGAAGGCGTAGATGTCGGACATCTGCGAGAAGCCGATCGACTTGCGCTGCAGCTTGCGCCAGATCGAGTAAGGGGCCTTTTCGCGGCCGAACACGCGGGCCGGCAGATTGGCCGATTCCAGACGGGCCTGGATCTCCTGGCTGACCAGCGCCACCGCGCCGCCCTGCTCTTCGCGCAGCTTCGCCAGACGGCGGACGATCGCGTCGCGGGCGACCGGGTTGGTGTGCTGGAAGGACAGCTCCTCCAGCTCGGTGCAGATGCGGTGGCAGCCGATGTTGCGGGCCAGCGGCGCATAGATGTCGCGCGTCTCGCGGGCGATGCGCTCGCGCTTGGCTTGGTTCTTGATGAAGTGCAGCGTCCGCATGTTGTGCAGACGGTCGGCCAGCTTGACCAGTAGGACGCGGACGTCCTTGGAGATGGCCAGGATGAACTTGCGCAGGTTCTCGGCCTGGCGCGTGTGCTCGGCCTGCAGCTCCAGCTTCGAGAGCTTGGTGACGCCCTCGACCAGCTCGGCGATCTCCTCGCCGAACAGCTTGCCGATCTCCTCCTTGGTGACCGGCGTGTCCTCGATGACGTCGTGCAGAAGCGCGGTGACGATGGTCGCGGTGTCGAGCCGATACTCGGTGAGGATGCCCGCCACCTCGATCGGGTGGGCGTAGTAGGGGTCGCCGCTGGCGCGCGTCTGGCTGCCGTGCATGCGCATGGCGAAGACGTAGGCGCGGTTGAGCAGGGCCTCGTCGGCCGTCGGGTCGTAGGCGTGGACCCGCTCGATCAGCTCGTACTGGCGAAGGAACTTGCGCGGCTTCGGAGCCGGCGGGGCTTCCAGCGCGGTCGCGGCGAGCGCCGCGGCGACAGGAAGCTCAGACGAAGACGCGCCCGACTCCGTCTCTGACGAGACAGATTCGGGCGCGCGTTCGGACGGAGCGGCGGCGGGCGCCGCTTCGATGATCAGAGGGTCTGCGCCGTCGGGGCTCAGTACCGCTCCTCCTGACCGCCGTCGCGGTCGCTCTGCAGCGCGCGAACGAGTTCCAGTTCGCTCATCTGCATGTGGGTCGGATCGGCCAGCAGGGCGAGGGTTTCGGCCTCTTCCTCGGCTTCCGAGTGCTCGTCGACGCGCTGCAGCGTGGTGATCAGGTGCTCCTTGAGCCCCTCGTGATCGATCACGTCGTCAGCGATCTCGCGCAGGGCGACGACCGGGTTCTTGTCGTTGTCGCGGTCGACCATCAGGGCCGCGCCGGCCGAGATGCCGCGAGCGCGGTGCGCCGACAGCAGGACGAGCGCGAAGCGGTTGGGAACCTTCTCGACGCAATCTTCGACGGTGACGCGGGCCATGAATTCCTCGGGCTGACCGTAAGGTCTCTCAAAATAGGGCTCCGTGCGGCGTCACGCAACGCCGCTTCGGTTGTCACCCAGCTTTCGCGAGGCGGCGTCTATGCCTTTTCCGGAAGGCAAAGTCCAGCCGGAACAACATGAAGGCTTGGTTGAGCGGATGAACCCACCTCCCCCTTCCGTAAAATCCCCGCGAAAGCGAGGATCTTACGGGTGGGGGTACGGCTTGGCGTCGGCTCCTACCGTCGCCCTCGTGGCAAGCGCCTTCGCGCTCTCTCCCAGCACAGGATGAGTCCAGCCCGGCGCCACCTCCGTCAGCGGCCCCATCACGAACAGGCGCTCGTGGGCGCGCGGGTGCGGCAGGACGAGATTGCCGTCCGTCACCGTCCGCCCATGGGCGATCAGATCGAGGTCGAGCGTGCGGGCGGCGTTGCGTTCGGATCGGGCGCGGCCGAACGCGGCCTCGACGCGATGCAGCCCGGCCAGGGTCTCGACCGGCGAGAGGCCGGTCTCCACCAGCGCGACGCCGTTCAGATAGGCCGGCCCGGCGGGGTCGGGCCAGGCGGCCGAGGTCCACCATCCCGAGCGGACGACCACCGCCATGCCCTCGCCGGCGAGCGCCGACACAGCCGCCTCCAACAGAGCCTCGCGACTCGTGTAGGCTCCCGGCAGATTACAGCCGAGGGCGACGACCACGGCCGCGTCCAGACCATTTCGATCAAGCCGATTTTTCAAGGAATTAGACCCGTGACCTTCTACCCGACCGAGCGGTTGGCGCTGTTCATCGACGGGGCCAATCTCTATTCCGCCGCCAAGGCGCTGGGCTTCGACATCGACTATCGTAAGCTCCTCGACGAGTTCAAGAAGCGCGGCCTGCTCGTGCGCGCCTACTACTACACCGCCATCGCCGAGAACGACGACTATTCGCCGATCCGGCCGCTGGTGGACTGGCTGGACTACAACGGCTTCACCCTGGTGACCAAGCCGGCCCGCGAATACACCGACAGCCAGGGCCGCAAGCGCTGGCGCGGCGACATGGACATCGAGATCGCGGTCGACATGCTGCAGATGGCCGAGACCGTCGACCACATGGTGCTGTTCTCGGGCGACGGCGACTTCCGCGCCCTGGTCGAAGCCGTCCAGCGGAAGGGCCGCCGGGTCACCGTGGTATCGACGATGAAGAGCCAGCCGCCGATGACCAGCGACGACCTGCGCCGCCAAGCCGACAACTTCGTCGACCTCAACGACCTGGGCAACATCATCGGTCGCCCGCAACGCGCGCCGCAACAGCGCTACGCCTCGACCGACCAACGCAGCCCGGCCGAGCGCGAAGCCGAAGACGAATACTGAGAGCCGACCTCATGCAGCATTCCAACATCGTCGGCGAGGTCGTCCCCTCGCCGGCCGAACCGCCGCGCGACTGCCCGCTGTGCCCGCGCCTGGTGGCCTATCGCCGCGAGAACCAGGAACTCTATCCGGACTATTTCAACGGCCCGGCCCCGTCGTTCGGCGACAAGGACGCCCGTCTGCTGGTCGTGGGCCTGGCGCCTGGCCGCAAGGGCGCCAACCGCACGGGCCGGCCGTTCACCGGCGACTACGCCGGCACGCTGCTCTACGAGACCCTGATCAAGTACGGTTTCGCCACCGGCAAGTTCGAGGCCCGGATCGACGACTCGCTGAAGCTGGTCGGCAGCGCGGTGACCAACGCCGTGCGCTGCGCACCGCCCGGCAACAAGCCCGAGACCGTCGAGGAGAACACTTGCCGCCCCTTCCTGAAGGCGCGGCTGGACATGTTCCCCAACCTCAAGGCCATCGTCACCCTGGGCGACGTCTCGCGCCGCAACGTGCTCAAGACCCTGGGCCTGAAGGCCTCGGCCGGCATCCCCGGCCACGGCTCGGAGTTCCAGGCCGGCCCCTACCGCATCTTCAACAGCTATCACTGCTCGCGGCTCAACACGAACACCGGCCGCCTGACGACGCCGATGTTCGAGGAGCTGTTCGCGCGGGTGCGAGCCTATGTGGACGCGGCAGACTGAGGCTTCCGGGGCCCATCCCACCATTTCGCTTCCCTCGCCCTTGTGGCGAGGGCCCATGCCGGCGACAGCTCAGACCATTCCGCAAAGGTCTGAGCGGCTGAACGATGGATCCTGGGCACAAGGCCCAGGAAAGCGATTGGGAAGCAGCAAAGGCAGCTTTACCGCTTCCCCAGCCAACCATTGTCCGCCAGCCAGTCGCACAGCCGCTCCGGCCAGACCTTGATCGCCGCCTTGTCCGTCCGGAAACCCATGTTGAAGGCGTGGCCGCCGCTCTGGAACAGGTGGAACTCGACCGGAACCTTGGCGGCGCGGAACTTGGTCAGCAGTTCCACCGGCGGGGCCGAGCAGCACTCGTCGTCGTCGGCCGCGAGGATGAAGGCCGGCGGCGCGTCGGCCGGGATCTTGTCGGGAATGCCCGTGGGACCCGGATAGATCAGCACCTGAAAATCGGGTCGGCCGCTGACGGCGTCGACCGCGTCCACCTTGGGATCCTTGGCCGCCGAGCCGTAAACGGCCAAGTCGACGATCTCGCCGCCGCCGGAAAAGCCCATCAGGCCGATCTTCCTGGGGTCCACGCCGAACTCGGCGGCGCGCGAGCGGACGACACGCACGGCCCGTACCGCGTCCTGGCGGGCATGGTCGATTGTGTAGGGCGAGCCCTCTTCCTGGCTGAGGCGGTACTTCAGCACGAACACCGCCACGCCCATGGGCCCCAGCACCTTGGCGACGTCGGTCCCTTCCGGGTGGATGACCAGCATCTTGTGGCCGCCGCCCGGCAGCACGATCACCGCCGCGCCCGTGGCCTTGTCGGCCGGCGGCAGGTAGGCCGTCACCGACGGGTCGTTGATCGACTTGGCCCAGTACTCGGCCGACTGCTCGGGAATGGCCTTGCGAGCCTCGAAGCCCGGCGCGCCGTTCGGCCAAAGGGCCACGCGCTGCTGGGCCTGGGCTATGGCGGGCAGAGCCAGGGCGACGGTGATGGCGAGAGCGAGCCTTCGGGTCATGGCGTATCCGTTCCGTCGTTGTCGTCGTGCGTCCTTCGAGGCTCGCCTGCGGCTTGCACCTCAGGATGAGGACGCTGTTGCACTGACTTCCTCATCCTGAGGCGCCCGCGCCGCGGGCCTCGAAGGACGCAGGGCGCTAAAGCTTCACCGTCCGGCCTTCGCGGGCCGCCCTGTAGATGGCCTCGATGATCCGCAGGTCCTTCAGGCCCTCCTCGCCCGGCACGATCGGGTCGCGGCCGGTGAGGATGCATTCCGACAGATGATCCAACTGACCGGCGAACTGGCTCTTCCTCGTCGCCGGCGGAGTGCGAAGCTTCGCCTGGCCGTCGAGATTGGCCCGCATGGTCTGGCCCTCGTAGCTGGTGGCCGGATCGATCTCGACCCAGCCCTTGGGGCCGGAAACCCGATAGCGATTGCAGTTGGCGCTGTAGGTCGACACGCAGTTGGCCGTCGCGCCCGATGGGAACAAGAGCTGGAAATTGATGGTGTCCTCGACCTCGGCGAACACCGGGTTCGTGCGGTCGGTCGACTCCATGGCGTTGACCGCGATCGGCTCTTCGCCGGTCAGGTAGCGGGCGGCGTTGAGGCTGTAGATGCCTATGTCCATCAGACTGCCGCCGCCCGACAGCGCCTTCTTCACGCGCCACATGTTCGGGTCCGACGATGTCCAGCCGTGGTCGGCGACGATGGTCGTCACCGGACCCAGCGCCCCGCCGCGCGCCAGGGCGATGGCGTCGAGGTTGTGCGGCTCGAAGCGGCTGCGATAGCCGATCATCAGCTTGCGGCCGGCGGCCTTGCAGGCGGCGATCATGGCCTCCCCATCGGCCACCGAGGTCGCCATCGGCTTTTCGCACATCACGTGCTTGCCGGCCCTGGCCGCCCACTCGGTGAAGGTGCGGTGCAGGCTGTTGGGCGTGACCACGTAGACGATGTCGACCGCCGGATCGTCGATGATCCGGTCGAAGGTCTCGTACGAATAGCGACTCTTTTCCGGGATCCCGTGCTGAGCGCCGTACTTGGCCAGCTTCTCTGGCGTGCCGCTGACCAGGGCGGTCAGCTTGGAATGCTCGCACTCGGCAAAGCGCGGCATGATGATCTGGGTGGCATAGTAGCCAAGGCCCAGCATGGCGTAGCCGAGCTTGCGGCCCTCGGCCTTGGCCTGGGCCAGCGCGGCCGCCGGAGCCGTGGCGGCCATGGCGCCGGCGGCGAGGCCGGCCTGCATGAACGTGCGCTTGTTCATCACCCTCGCCTCTCCCTGCCTTGCTACCAGACCAGGCCGGTCGTCTTCAGATGCACGCGCGCCAGGGTCTTGTCGGCGGTCAGGAACAGAGTCTTGCCGTCCTCGCCGAAGGCGCAGTTGGCGATCGGCCCGCCGGTCTCGATGACGCCGATCAGTTCGCCGGCCGGCGTGATCACCAGCACCCCGCACGGCCCCGTGGCGTAGAGCCGGCCTTCGGTGTCCAGGCACATGCCGTCGGGCAGACCGGGGCCGCCGGCCTTGTGCAGGGCGCTCGCGTCGAAGAACACCTTGCGCGACGTCGGCAGGCCGTCGGCGCCCAGGTCGTAGGCCATGATCACCGGTCCGTTCGGATCGGAGACGGCGACGTACAGGCGCTTCTCGTCGGGGCTCAGGGCCACGCCGTTGGGGAAGGTCACCCTGTCGTCGACCACCGCCAGCGAGCCGTCGGCGCGCAGCAGATAGACGCCGTTGAAAGCCAGCTCCTTGACCGGCGAGGCGTCCAGCCCCTCCAGGCCGTAGGGCGGATCGGTGAAGTAGATCGCGCCCGACTTGGCCACGGCCAGGTCGTTTGGGCTGTTGAAGCGCTTGCCCTGATAGCGGTCGACGACGACCGAGCGGGCCTTGGTCTTCAGATCGAGCTTCGTGATCGCCCGCTGGCCGTGATTGCAGACCAGCAGGTCGCCCTTGGCGTCCAGAGCCATGCCGTTCGAGCCCGGCTCGCGGAAGACCTTGGTCGGCGGGCCGTCGTAGCCGGAAGGCTGCAGGAAGACGCTTTTGCCGTCCTTCTGGCTCCAGCGGTACATGATGTTGGCCGGCACGTCGGAGAAGACGAGGTAGCGGCCATCCTTCACCCACACCGGACCTTCCGACCAGACGAAGCCGTCGGCCAGCTTCTCGATCTTCGCATCCGGGGCGATCACCGCGTCGAGCGCGGGCGACAGGCGGCGTATGGAGCCCACGGTCTCGTGGGCGGCGGCTTGAGCAGACATGGAGAAGCCTCCGGCGGCGATGGCTGCGCCGGCTCCGAGAGCCAGCGTGACGGTGCGGCGCGTCGCGGTCATACGTCGGGGCCTCCCTTGTGGTTCTTGCTTATGACAGCGATGTCATAGCAATGCCCGCCCAGGTTGGCGAGACGCCTTTCGCAGCGCGCCGCGCGATTTGACGTTTTCAGGAACGGACGCGCGGCACGGCGTCCAGCCAGCGGGCGTAGGCGGCCTCGCGGGCGTGGACGGGCATGGCCGGCTTCAGATCCTCGGCCGAGGGACGGGCCTTGGCCGCCGCCTCCAGCGAGTCGTAAAGCCCCGCCCCCAGTCCCGCGAACAGGGCCGCGCCCAGGGCCGTGGTCTCCTGGTAGCTGGCCCTGGCCACCGGCAGGCCGGTCAGGTCGGCCAGGCGCTGGCTGAACCAGGCGCTCTTGGACATGCCGCCGTCGATGCGCAGTTCCGCCTCGCCCGTGAAGGCGTCAGGCGCGTCGGCGCGCATCGCCTCGATCAGGTCGCGGCTCTGCAGGGCGCTGGCGTCGTAGGTGGCCGCGGCGATCTCGGGCAGGCCGGCGTCGCGAGTCAGGCCGAAGATCGCGCCACGGGCTTTCGCATCCCACCAGGGCGCGCCCAGGCCCGTGAAGGCCGGCACCACGACGACGCCATGATCGGCCTTGGCGGCGCGGGCCAGGGCCTCGGCCGCGCGCGGACCGCCGGTGACGCCCAGCCCCTCGCCCAGCCACTGGATCGCCGCGCCGGCCACGAAGATCGAGCCTTCCAGGGCGTAGGTCGCCTGGCCGTCCACCCGCGCGGCCACCGTCGTCAGAAGGCGCGAGGCCGAAACCGCCCGCGTGGTTCCGGTGTTGATCAGCATGAAGCAGCCGGTGCCGTAGGTTGCCTTCATTTCGCCGGGGCGGATGCAGCCCTGGCCCATCAGCGCCGCCTGCTGGTCACCGGCCACGCCGCGGATCGGCAGCGGCCGGCCCAGCACCTGGGCGCCGACCTCGCCGAAGTCGGCGGCGCAGTCCAGCACCTGCGGCAGCAGCGCGCGCGGCACGCCGAACAGGTCCAGCATCTCGTCCGACCAGTCCTGGGTCTGGATATCGAACAACAGGGTGCGCGAGGCGTTGGTGGCGTCGGTAACGTGGCGCGCACCGCCGGTCAGCTTCCAGATCGTCCAGGCGTCCATCGTGCCGGCCAGCAGTTGGCCGGCCTCGGCCCGGGCGCGGGCGCCAGGCACGTTGTCGAGCAGCCAGGCGATCTTGGTGGCCGAGAAATACGGATCGAGCAGCAGGCCGGTGACGGCCGTGACCCGCTCCTCCTTGCCGTCCTTGCGCAGCTTTTCGCAGGCCTCGGCGGTGCGGCGGTCCTGCCAGACGATGGCCGGATGGATCGGGCGGCCGGTGGCCTTGTCCCAGATCACCACCGTTTCGCGCTGGTTGGTCACGCCCAGGGCGGCCACGTCGGAGACCTCGCAGCCCGACTTTTCGACCGCCTCGCGGATAACCGCCACGCAAGCCGCCGCGATCTCCTCGGCGTCGTGCTCGACCCAGCCGTCATGGGGATAGCTCTGACGCAGCGGACGCCCGGCCTCGGCCACCGCCCTGCCCTCGTGATCGAACAGGATGGCCCGGGTGCTGGTCGTTCCCTGGTCCAGAGCCAGGATCAGTGCTCGCCCCATACGCGTTTCCTCTTTCACATCCCCGGATTCACCTGCGACAGAGCGCCGCTAGTCTCCGGGTTCCGTGGCTTGACCTGTTTAAGCATGTTTTCATCTGGGAACACCAAGGTAGCCACAGTTCCGTTTGGCGCCCGAGGAGGGTCGTGAGCCAAGCCGCGCAGACCGCCGAACTTCTCGCCCTGGCTCGCTCCCGCGAGCCGGAGGATCGCGAACGCCTGCTCGCCGGCATCGTCGACCTCTGTGAAGCCGGCGAGGCGCAAGGCAGACCCGCCGCGCCCGAGATCCAGATCCTGCTCGATTCGATCTTCATGACCCTGGTGGTCGAGGCCGAGCGCGAAATCCGCCAGCGCCTGGCCGAGCGCCTGGCAGACGCGAACTGGGCGCCGTCGGCGCTGGTCAACATCCTGGCCCTCGACGAAATCGAGATCGCCCGCCCGATCATCGCCCGCAGCCCGGTGCTGCAGGACCACGACCTGATCCGCCTTTTGGTGCAGGCCACGCTGGAGCATCAGATCGAGGTCGCCCGCCGCCCCGGCCTGCGCGCGCCGGTGGTCGAGGCCATCCTCTCGCAGAGCGAGCCGGCGGTGCTGACGGCGCTGGCCGGCAATCCGAGCGCCGAGATCAACCAGGACGCCATGGGCCGCCTGGTCGCCCAGGCCAAGGAGGTCGTGGCCCTCCGCTCGCCCCTGGCCCGCCATCCCAGCCTGTCGCCCCTGCTGGCCGAGCAGCTCTATCTGTGGGTCGGCCGCGCCCTGCGCGACGCCCTGGCCGTTCGCTTCGACCTCGACCCCGCCAGGATGCAGGCCGCCGTGGACGAAGCCACCCACGCCGCGCATCTGGGCCTTCTGCCTTCCGCTCCCGCCGCCCTCGCCATCGAGGACGAGGCCGACCGCGAGGAGATGGAGGCGGCGCTGGTCGAGAAGCTCGACGCCGCCGGCCAGCTGCGCCCCGGCTACCTGCTGCGCGTGCTGCGCGAGGGCCGCCTGCCGCTGTTCGTGTTCGCCATGGCCCGCCTTGGCCGCTTCGACGTGCGCCAGGTGCGCCGCGCCATCGACAGCAATCGCCCCGAGCTCCTGGCCCTGGCCTGCTCGGCCGTCGGCATCGACCGCAGCGTCTTCCCGACCATCCTCGAGCACGTGCGCCAGCTGAACGGCGGACGCCCCGGCGGCGGCGCGGAAGCCGCCCGCAAGGCCAGCGGCGCCTTCGGCCCGTTCCGCCCGGACATCGCCGCCATGGCCTTCCGCCAAGCCGTCAGCGCCGCCTGACGAAGGCTTCGCCTTCCGTTGTTTGACAAGCGCCCGGTGATCCCGCCACTTGGGGCGACATGTTCCAAGCCCAGCCGTACTCGACTCGCCTGACCTTCAAGGCCAGCGACCGTCCCGAAGCCCAGGAGGCCCGCGAGCGCCTGGCGGCCCGCTACGGCGACGCCGGCGACGACGCCCAGATCGTCGTCGCCCTCGGCGGCGACGGCTTCATGCTGGAAATGCTGCACGAGACGATCCTGAACCAGAAGCCGATCTACGGCATGAACCGCGGCTCGGTCGGCTTCCTGATGAACGAGTACAGCGAGGACGAGCTGCTGGCGCGGATCAACGCCGCCGAACGCGCCGTCATCCACCCGCTGGCGATGGTCGCCATCGACTCGCGTCGTCGCCAGCACCGGGCCCTGGCGATCAACGAGGTCTCTATGCTGCGCCAGACCCGCCAGACGGCCAAGCTGCGCATCTCGATCGACGGCAAGGTGCGGATGGGCGAACTGGTCTGCGACGGCGCGCTGGTGGCCACCCCGGCCGGCTCGACCGCCTACAATCTCTCGGCCCACGGACCGATCATTCCCCTCGGCGCCCAGGTGCTGGCCCTGACCCCGATCAGCGCCTTTCGCCCGCGTAGGTGGCGGGGCGCGCTTTTGCCGCAGAGCGCGAGGGTGACGTTCGAGGTCCTGGAATGCGATAAGAGACCCGTCAGCGCCGTGGCCGACAACTACGAAGTCCGCGACGTCGTCGAGGTGCACATCTCCGAGGACCGGGGTTCGACCCTATCGATGTTGTTCGACGCGGGCCGCAGTCTCGAGGAGCGCGTACTGACAGAACAGTTTTCGGCGTAGGCGAGGACGTCGGAAACTCGACACAGGTCTGTGGAGTGAAACCTTCGTCTCACTCATTGTTAACGCCTGTCGTGTGACCGTTCCCTAAGTAACGCCGACGGGGAGGCGACCCGATGAACAAGCCCACCGCTGAGGTGATCCAGGTGCCGAACATGCTCAAGCTCAAGGTGGGCGGACGCGGCGGTATCGACATGGCCGCGATCGCCAAGGCCGAAGCCGCGCTCAAGAGCCTGTCGGGCAATTTCGCCCAGTGGCTCGACGACGAGATCGTCAAGCTGGAAGCCGCCCGCCAGGGCGTGCGCGCCGACGGTCTCAACGCCCAGACGGTCGAGACCCTCTACCTGCGCGCCCACGACCTGAAGGGCCTGGGCGCCACCTACGAATTTCCGCTGATCACCCGCCTGGCCGCCTCGCTGTGCAAGCTGATCGACGATCCGGCGACGCGCCTGCAGGCGCCGATGTTCCTGGTCGACGCGCATATCGACGCGATCAAGGCCTGCGTCCGCGACGCCATCAAGACCGACGAGCACCCCGTGGGCCGCGCCCTGGCGCTGGAGCTTGAGGGCCGCGTGGCCGAGTACCTGGCCGGCTGATCGGTCGAAATCAGATCTGAAAACAAGAAAGCCGGGGCCCTCGCCCCGGCTTTCTTCGTTCCAGACCCCACTCCCGTCACAAGGGCGGGAATGACGGGAGGAAGGAAGATTATTCGCCCACGCCGTTCAGGCGCTTGGCGGCCAGGACGGTGTTGGCCAGCAGGCAGGCGATGGTCATGGGGCCCACGCCGCCGGGCACCGGCGTGATGGCGCTGGCGACGGCCTTGACCTCGTCGAAGGCCACGTCGCCCACGAGGCGGGTCTTGCCGTCGTCCTTGGGGATCCGGTTGATGCCGACGTCGATGACCACCGCGCCGGGCCTGACCCAGTCGGCCTTGACCATCTGCGGGCGGCCGACGGCGGCCACGACGATGTCGGCTTCGCGTACGACGGCCGGCAGGTCCTTGGTGCGCGAATGGGCGATGGTGACGGTGCAGTCGGCGGCCAGCAGCAGCTGGGCCATCGGCTTGCCCATCAGGTTCGAGCGGCCGATGACCACGGCGCGCTTGCCCGACAGTTCCCCCAACTGGTCGCGCAGCAGCATCATGCAGCCGGTCGGGGTGCAGGGCGTCAGGGCCGGCAGGCCGCTGGCCAGGCGACCGGCGTTGGCCACGGTCAGGCCGTCGACGTCCTTGTCGGGTGAGATGGCGGCGACCACCGCGGCCTGGCTGATGTGGTCGGGCACCGGGAACTGCACCAGCACGCCGTGCACGGCCGGATCGGAGTTCAGCCGCTCGACCAGCGCCAGGAGCTCGGCCTGCGAGGTCTCGGCCGGCAGGCGGTGGGTCTCGGAGTGCATGCCTGCTTCCAGGGTCTGCTCGCCCTTGCTGCGCACATAGACCTGGCTGGCCGGATCCTCGCCCACCAGCACGACGGCCAGGCCCGGCGTCAGGCCGTGCTCGGCCTTCAGGGCCGCGACCTCGGCGGCGATGGTCTGGCGCAGGCGGGCGGCGAAGGCCTTCCCGTCGATGATGGCGGCTTCTGACATGTGGGGGCGCTCCTGTGCGCGCTCCCCTATCGCCTCGACCGCCCGGGTGCAACGCCCAAACGGGCGCGCGCTTTGCGTCATAGCGCTGGCGTGAGCGTCGTTCTTTCGTGCTAGAGCCAGGACGATGGAATCCGCTTCCGCCGCGCTTCGCGCCGACGTCGTCCTGGTGGGCGGCGGACTGGCCAACAGCCTGATCGCCCTGCGCCTGAAAGCGCTGCGGCCGGGCTTGCGGGTGCTGTTGCTGGAGCGCGAGGCCACGATCGGCGGCGAGCACACCTGGTGCCACTTCGAGACCGACGTCGACGCGGCCATCGGCGGCTGGCTGCGGCCGCTGATCGTGCATCGCTGGACCGGCTACGAGGTGCGCTTCCCCGCCCACGCCCGCCGCCTGCCGACGCCTTACCTGGCCATCACCTCGCGCCGCCTGCACGAGGTGGTCGGCCGCGTCCTGGGCCCCGACGCCTGGACCAGCGTGGCCGTGGTCGACGTCAATCCTCATCAGGTCACTTTGGCCGACGGCCGCCGCGTCGTCGCCGGCGCGGTGATCGACGGTCGCGGGCCGCGGCGCAGCAAGCGCCTGGCGCTGGGCTGGCAGAAGTTCGTCGGCCAGGATCTGCGCCTTTCCGCCCCCCACGGCCTTACCGCACCGATCATCATGGACGCCACGGTGCCGCAGACCGACGGCTACCGCTTCGTCTACGTTCTGCCGCTCGACGAGCGCCGCCTGCTGATCGAGGACACCCGCTACAGCGACGGCCCGGGCCTCGACCGCGCCTCGCTGGGCGCCGCCATCGCCGACTACGCCAAGGGCCAGGGCTGGACCATCGAGGCGGTCGAGCGCGAGGAGCACGGCGTGCTGCCCATCGCGCTGGGCGGCGACATCGACGGCTACTGGCGCGAAGCCAGGCCCCAGGTGGCGGAGGTGGGGCTGCGCGCGGCCCTGTTCCAGCCGACCACCGGCTATTCCCTGCCCGACGCCGCGCGGCTGGCCGACAAGATCGCCGCCCTGCCCCGCATCACCAGCGCCAGCGTCCGCGCCTGCGTCGAGGCCCATTCCAAGGCCGCCTGGCGCAAGCGCCGCTTCCTGCGCCTGCTCAACCGCATGCTGTTCCGCGCCTGCGCGCCGGAAGAGCGCTATCGGGTGCTGGAGCGGTTCTACCGGCTATCGGTCCCGCTCATTCAGCGCTTCTATGCGGCGCGGCTGACGTGGCGCGACAAGGCCCGGGTGCTGGTCGGCAAGCCGCCGGTGCCGATCCGGGCGGCCATGAAGTGCATAAGCGAGAGTTCCGTGTTCGGAGGACAAGACGCATGAACGCCCACGCCCCGGTCCCGCCCCGTCCCAAGGCGGCCGTCATCGGCGCCGGCTTCGGCGGCCTGTCGCTGGCGGTGCGCCTGCAGTCGCAGGGCTTCGACGTCACCCTGTTCGAAGGGCGCGAGAAGCCGGGCGGCCGCGCCTATGTCTGGGAGCAGGACGGCTTCACCTTCGACGCCGGCCCCACCGTCGTCACCGATCCCGACTGCCTGAAGGAGCTGTTCGCGCTCTCGGGCCGCGACATCGCCGACTATGTCGACCTGATGCCCGTCGATCCCTTCTACCGGCTGCTGTGGGAAGACGGCGACGTCTTCGACTACGTCAACGACCAGGAAGGCCTCGACCGCCAGATCGCCGCCCGCAACCCGGCCGACGTCGAGGGCTACCGCCGCTTCCACGACTATTCCGAAGAGCTGTACCAGAAGGGCTATGTCGAGCTGGGCGCGGTGCCGTTCCTCGACTTCGGCTCGATGATATCCGCCGCCCCGTCGCTGATGAAGCTGCAGGCCTGGCGCAGCGTCTACGACAAGGTCGCCGGCTTCGTGAAGGACGAGCACGTCCGCCAGGCCCTGTCGTTCCACAGCCTGCTGGTCGGCGGCAGCCCGTTCGCGACCTCGTCGATCTACGCCCTGATCCATGCGCTCGAGCGTCGCGGCGGCGTCTGGTTCCCGCGCGGCGGCACCCACGCCCTGGTGCGGGCCCTGGCCAAGCTGTTCACCGACCTGGGCGGCAAGCTGCACTTGTCCCGCCCCGTCGAGCGCATCGCCGTGCGCGAGGGCCGGGTCACCGGCGTGGTGACCAAGGAAGGCTTCGAGGCCTTCGACACCGTCGCCTCCAACGCCGACGTCATGCACACCTACCGCCACCTGCTGCGCGAGGAGCCGCGCGGCCAGAAGGTCGGCAAGGCGCTGGAGGGCAAGCGCTGGAGCCCGTCGCTGTTCGTGGTCTATTTCGGCCTCAAGACCCAGCACCCCGAGATCCGCCACCACACCATCTGCTTCGGCAATCGGTACCGCGAGCTGATCGGCGAGATCTACGGCAAGGACGGCCTGGCCGACGACTTCTCGCTCTACCTGCACCACCCGACCGCCAGCGATCCGGCCATGGCCCCGGAGGGCTGCTCGACCTTCTATGCGCTATCGCCGGTGCCTAACCTGCAGACGGCGAACATCGACTGGTCGGTCGAGGGTCCGAAGTATCGCGACAAGATCCTGGCCTATCTGGAGAAGCACTACATTCCGGGCCTGACGGCGGACCTGGTCACCAGCCGCTTCATCACCCCGGACGACTTCGTGAATGACCTCAACGCCTGGAAGGGCGCGGCCTTCTCGCTGGAGCCGATCCTGACCCAGAGCGCCTTCTTCCGCACCCACAACCGCGACGACGTGATCCCCAACCTCTACTTCGTCGGCGCCGGCACCCATCCGGGCGCGGGCATCCCTGGCGTGGTCGGCAGCGCCAAGGCCACGGCCGGCCTGATGATCGACGACTTCGCCACCCAGGCCACGGCCGCCGAATGAGCGCGCTGGAAGCCGACATCGAGGCCCAGAGCCGGGAAGCGATCCAGAAGGGCAGCAAGAGCTTCGCGGCCGCCGCCGCCCTGTTCGACGCCCAGACCCGCGCCGACGCCGAGATGCTGTACGCCTGGTGCCGGCACTGCGACGACGTGATCGACGGCCAGACCCTGGGCCACGGCATGAGCCCGGTCGCCGACGCGCCCGCGCGCCTGGCCGCGCTCTACGCCCAGACCCGCAGCGCCCTGGCCGGCGAGGCGCCCACCGATCCGGTCTTCGCCGCCTTCCAGACCGTGGCCCTGCGCCGCGGCATTCCCGAGCGCTATGCGCTCGATCTGATCGACGGCTTCGCCATGGACGTCGAGGGCCGCACCTACGAGACGCTGGAAGACCTGCTGGCCTATTGCTGGGGCGTCGCCGGCGTGGTCGGCGCGATGATGGCCATCGTCATGGGCGTGCCGGCCAGCGACCTGCCGACCCTGCGCCGCGCCCAGGACCTTGGCCTGGGCTTCCAGCTGACCAACATTGCCCGCGACATCGTCGAGGACGCCCGCAACGACCGGGTCTACGTGCCCCGCGCGTGGCTAGCCGAGCTGAACCTGACGGTGGAGCAGCTGACCGACCCGGCCCGCCGCGCCGACGTCGCCGCCCTCGCCCGCCGCCTGGTCGAGGCCGCCGAGCCCTATTACGCCTCGGCCCGCTGGGGCCTGCGCGACCTGCCCGTCCGCTCGGCCTGGGCCATCGCCGCGGCGCGCGGCGTCTACCGCCAGATCGGCCTGGACGTGGTCTCGGCCGGCCCCGCCGCCTGGGACGAGCGCGTTGTCGTCAGTGGACGGATGAAGGCCTGGCGCGCGCTGGAAGGCGGCGTCGTCGCCCTCCGCTCGGCGACGCTGGACCGACTGGGGTCAGTGCCGGAGCGTCCGGCGATGTGGTCGCGGATCTAACCCCCCTCCTTCCCGTCATTCCCGCCCTTGTGGCGGCAACCCCTCTGGCAGCCGCAAGGGCAGTCGGGGCGGCGTGCTCAGCACGCCGCTGGCCCCTCACCTACGAGCGGAACCAGGGTTTCCCGCCACAAGGGCGGGAATGACGGGAGTAACGGGAAGGCGCGGGGAGAACTTCCCTACCGCTCCAGCTCCCGATCCGGAAACGCCAGCTTCACCGCTAGGGCCACGAACAGCACCCAGCGGAAGTCGTTGTAGGCCACCGCGATGCTCTCGGTCAGGGCCACGAGGCTGTAGACCACCAGGAACGGGAAGGCGAGCAAGGCGCCCCGGTCGCGGAACACGGCGATCAGGGCCAGGGTCATGGTCTGGATATAGAACAGACCCCAGGCGGCCAGGCCCAGCAGGCCCATGCCCAGCCACTGCTCCAGCCAGGAATTGTGGGCGTGCTGGGCTTGGAAGCCGGCGTTCTTGCTGATCCAGGCGAAGGGCCCCCAGCCGCTCTTGTCGCCCCAGATGGCGTGATAGCCAAAGCCCAGCCACGGCCGCTCCTGGATCTCGACCAGCGCCGCGCTCCAGATCTTGGTGCGCCCCGTCAAGGTGGCGTCCTTGCCGAGGATGGCGAAGAACACGTCCGAGGCCAGGACGATGAACGCGACCAGCAGGACCACGCCCGTCACCGCCGTCCAGGTCGCCGCCGTCCCCGCCGCCGGGCTGCGCCGGGCGATCAGCACGAAGCCCAAGGCCGCCACGCCCAGCATCAGCGACACCAGCGAGGTCTTCGAGGTCGACATCAGGACGAGGCCGATCGCCAGCACCGCGAAGCCCCACCACAGCTTGGCGCGCTTGGGGTTCAGCAGGGCGGCGGCCGAGACGATGCAGAAGCCGAAGGCCATCATGCCGCCCAGGCCGTTCTTCTCGCGCCACAGGCCCCGCCAGGCTCCGGGGAAGAGCTCGGTCATCACGCCTATGCGCGGCACGGCGAGACAGACGACGTACGAAGCCACGATCAGCACCGCGAAGGCGGCGGCGAACACCTCGGCCAGCTCGCGCCAGCGGAACCGCGCGGCCAGGGCCACGCCGCCCAGCGTCGTGCAGGTCACGGCGAAGGCGCGGCGCGTGGTGACGTCCGGCGCGATCGACCAGAAGGTCGACAGGCAGACGATCCCGATCAGGGCGAACAGGAAGGGTTGGCGGACGGCGGCGCGGAAGCCGTTGCGCGGATCCAGCGCGATCAGGCCAAAGCCCGCCGCATAGGCCGGCAGGTAGGCGACGCGCAGGATGGCGGAGCCGGCCTCGTCGGCGTTCTCGCCCACCAGCGGCAGTTCCCAGCCGCCGCTGTAGAGCAGCAGCAGGAACACCGCGACGGAGAAGATGGCGATCTGGGGAAACAGGAGCCTGGGCGGCGCGACGCTGACCGGTCCGCCGTAGGACGAGGTCACGGCAGGATGGCCCGCAGGAAGCTCGGCGGCGTCACCGAGGCCTGGTTGAAGAACACGCCGGCGCAGCGCCCGCCAGCCGAGGCCAGGGCGTCGCGCAACAGGCCCGGCGGCCGCACGTCGGCCTCCTGGGCGCTGACCACCAGGACGGTCTGGTCCATGTGCTGGGCGATGGTCAGGGCGGCCTGCGAGCTGTCGGCCGACGGGCAGTCGACGACGATGATCTCGGCGTGGCGGCGCAAGCTGGCCCAGTATTCGACGCCTGGCAGGATGTGGGCCTTCTGCCGGCCGCGCAGGGCCTCGCGCTTGAAGCGGGTGACCCACAGGCGCGGGCCGCCGACGCTGTGGGCGGCGACGTACTTGGCGTCCGGCCACACCCCGCCGTCGGGCCGGGGCGCCGGCGGCTGCACCGTGAAGAACATCGAGCCGTCGGGGCTGGCCGCCGCGCCCGAACCCAGCTGGCCGTAGCGGTCGGGCTGGGCGGCGATGGCCTGGTATTGCGGCGAGGTGGTCAGGTCCAGGTCGATCAGCCAGGTGCGGCGACCCGCGCGCCTGGACGCGAAACGGGCGAATTCCCGGGCGACCGTCGAGGTTCCCTCCCCGCGCCTGGCCGACACGAACTGGACGACGTGCGCACGGCCGGCCGCGGGGGCGCCTAGCGACCCCCACAGTTCAGCCATTTCCACGTTCAAATCCACCATTCGCCCGAATCGCCGCGCGTTGAAGACCGTTGAAACTAATGCCTAACCATGTTCGCGCGAAAGGCGACCAAATCGCCCACCGAGACCTCAGGCGGCGCGCTTGACGCCGGCGGTCGCCAGGACCGGCAGGCCAAGGGTGCGCGAGGCGGACGCCGGGGTCTGCAGGCCCGGACGCAGCAGCATCCGCACCAGGCCCGCGCAAGCGGCGGTGAAGGCGGCGAACAGGAACGCCAGCACCAGCACCGGCTTCTTCAGGCTCTTGCCCTCCGACGGCGCGACCGCGCGCTGGACGATGCGGATGTTGTCGCTGCTCTCGGCCGACATCTGGCGCTGGGCCTCGTCCTGCTGCTCCTTGACCGTGAAGTCGCGGACGTTGGCCGACAGCACGTCGCGGTCGCGGGTCAGCTGGTTGAACTGCGGCTCCAGCTGGGCCAGGCGCAGCAGGCGCTCGTTCACTTCCTGCACCTGCACGGCGTAGGCGCCTTGCGACTCGCGCAGGGCGGCGACTTCGGCCGACAGGTCGTTGCGGGTCGACTGCAGGGTCTGCCAGATCGGGTTGGGGCCGCTGCGGCGCGCCCCCTCGCCGTTGGTGCGGCCGGTGGCCACGCCCTGTTCCAGCTGGGCGATCTGGGCGTCGATGTCGCGCACCGGCTGGGCGTTGGGCAGATAGCGGGCCAGCAGGCCCTCGCGGTCGAGCTTCAGCTGGGCCAGCTTGGTCGAGGCCGACATGTCCTGGTCGCGGTAGAGCACGGCCTCGGCCGGCGTGCGGCTAAGCTCGGCCTGCACGGCGGCCAGGCGCCCCTGGCGATCCTGCAGCTGGGCGTCGATCGCGTACTTCTGGGCCTCGACCTGGGCCTGCAGCTGGGTCAGGGCCGTCTTCTGGGCGGTGAAGTCGCCGATGTCGTTGGTCTGCAGGAAGGCCTGGTAGGCGGTGTCGGTCTCGGCCAGGCGCTGCTCGAAATTGTCGCGCTGGCGCGCCAGCACCTTGTCGTCGTCGTTGATCAGCAGGCTGCGGCGATAGATCAGGTACTCTTCCAGCAGGGTGTTGAGCACCTTTTCGGCCGTCTCCGGGTCCTGGTGCTGGTACGACATGCGGATGATCGAGTTGTCGGGCGCGGTCTCGATCTTCAGGCTGCGGCCGACGCTGTCGCGCCCCTGGGCGATCATCTTGCGCTTCTGCTCGGGATTGGCCGCTGCGTACTTGGCGGCCGCGTCCGGGAACACGGTGGCGAAGCCCAGCTTGCGGATCACCCGCTCGCGCAGCTCGCCGCTGCCCAGGATCTCGCTTTCCGACTGGATCACCTGGTCGACGTCGGGCACCGCGCCGCGGGCGGCGTCGCCGGCGCGCGGCTCGTAGACGTATTCCTGGCCCAGGCGCACGAACAGGCTGGAGCTGGCGGTGTAGGACTTCTTGAGCGTGAAGGCGAAGGCCGCGCCCAGGAAAAGGATCACCAGGAACACGCCCAGCATCAGCCAGCGTTCACGCCACAGCAGGGTGACGAAGTCGGTCGGCGCATAGCGGGCCCGCGCCGCCCAGTCGCGTCGCGACGGCGGGTCGTGCGGCACGCTTGTCCAGGCGCTCGTCGACATGCGAATCCAATAGGTCCAAACTTCCACCCGACCCTGGGGCTTCCGGGCTTAAGGTTTGGTTACCTATGTTTGGTAAGAGTCGTCGCATGGATCGGCGCATCCCCCTCTCCACCGCCCTGGCCCTGGCGCTCGCGACCGCCGGCCTCTCGGCCTGCGGCCATGTCGACGGCGAGCCTCTGACGCCCGCCCCGCGTCCCACCGGCCAGTTCCCCAACATCGGCTACGCCGACTGGAGCGAGAGCGAGCCGGCCTACCGGTTCTATCCGGGCGACGAGCTCGAGGTGACCGTACCTTCGGCCACGGAGCTTAATAAGTCGGTGGTGGTGCAGCCCGACGGCCGCGTCGCTTTGCCGCTGGTCGGACCTGTCATGGCCGCCGACCGCACGATCGAGGAACTGGAAGCCTCGCTGACCCAGGCCTACGGCCAGCAGCTGCTGCGCCCGCAGGTGCAGGTGGCGGTCAAGGCCACGGCCCCGCTGAAGGTTTTCGTCGGCGGCGAGGTGGGCAATCCCGGCGTCTACGACATGGCCGGCGACGGCGACGCCCTGCGGGCCGTGATCCAGGCCGGCGGGTTCAAGAGCTCGTCCAAGCGCAGCCAGGTGATCATCATCCGGCGCGGCCCCGACGGGCGGGCCATGATGCGGACGGCGGATCTTCTGAAGGGTCTGACGGATCCGCGCGGCGCGGACCTGGTGCCGCTTCGCCGCTTCGACATCGTCTACGTGCCGCGCAGCGGCGCGGCCGAGACGGGTCTGTTCATGCAGCAGTACTTCCGCGATCTGCTGCCGATCAGCTTCAGCTACGCCATCAACGGCTTCAGCAACTGAGTTGGAAAGTCACGGCCGGATCCAGAGAGCGTCCGGCCCGAGACTAGAAACGGCTGAACCGTGGTTCAGCCGTGAGCCAGCCATTGGCGCGCCTGGCGCTGGGCTTCGGCGACGTCTTCGCTGGCCATCTCTTGCGACAGTTCCTTGCGATAGACCTTCGCTTCGACCGAACCGCGCATGGCGGCCAGGTTGAACAGCATGTGCGCCGAGACGTAGTCCAGCGGCGCGCCGCCCTGGCCGGTCGAATACAGCATGCCCATGCGGAACAGCTCGTCGCCGCTCGAGTCGGCGGTCGGCAGCGGCAGGCCCATCACGGCGGCGGGCGGTTCGATACTCATCATCATGGCTTCAGTTCCCCAGTCCTTCCGGCTGATCCCCAGTGGTCCAGCTCGGCCATGAACACAGAGAAAACCTTGCTCGCTGAACATATAGTTAAGCGCGCAGAGATCATGAATCGAGGCGCGACAACACGCCTCGATCACTGAAGTAACACCCGATAAACATGGGTATACCGGTGGTTAACGGGCCCGCTGCCCGAACAGAACCTTGCGGGCCTCTTCGGCAGCTTTTCCGGACGCTTGCAGGCCGCTGGAACGCAGCTCGGCCCCAAGCTTGAAGCCCTTTTGCACGGCCTCGCGCCCATTCAGCCGCTCGAACCAGGCCTTGATGTTCGGGAACTCCTCGATCTGGATTCCCTGGTTCTTCCACGGCACGACCCACGGCCAGATCGCGAAGTCGGCGATGGACAATTGGCCGCAGACGAAATCCTTCCCGGCCAGTTGCTTCTCCAGCACGCCGTACAGGCGGTGGGTCTCGTTGGTGTAGCGGATCGCGCCGTAGGCCAGCTGCCGCTGATCGGCGATGATCGCCCCGGCGTACTGGCGGAAGTGGTGGGTCTGGCCGGCCATCGGGCCAAGGCCGCCCATCTGCCACATCACCCACTGGTCGATGTTCACGCGGTCGCGTTCGCTCTCGCCGTAGAACAGGCCCGACTTGCGCCCCAGGTACTGCAGGATCGCCCCGGACTCGAACACCGAGATCGGCTGGCCGTCCGGACCGTCCGGATCGACGATGGCCGGCATGCGGTTGTTGGGGCTGATGGCCAGGAATTCCGGCTTGAACTGCTCGCCCGTGCCGATGTTCACCGGGATCATCTCGTAGGGCAGCCCCATCTCCTCCAGCGCGATGGAGATCTTCCAGCCGTTGGGCGTGGGCCAGTAGTGCAGCTCGATGGGCTTGGTCATGCACGCGACTCCCTGATGTCGGTCTTGGTGGCCCCGAACATGGCCATGCGCGCGCGAGACGCCAATATCCATCCTGACATGACCGTTCAGCGACGGTTCAGCCACGGGGGATCAATCTTGTTTCCAAGGTCGAGGGATTAGGCCGCCTCCAGGCGACCGCTGACCACAAGGAGACGTACACATGAAACGTCTGTTGCTCACCATCGCCGCCGTGGCCTCGGTCGCCGGTCCGATGGCCGCCGTCGCCACTGACGCCTCGGCCCAGGGCCGCGGCCACAACGAGGACCGCTGGGATCGCCGTGACGACCGCCGCGGCGACCGTTGGGATCGTCGCGATGATCGCCGGGGCGACCGCTGGGACCGTCGTGACGACCGTCGCGGCGACCGCCACAGCCGCTGGGACGACCGTCGCTACAACGGCTACTACTATCGTGACCGCTGGTACTACGGCGCCCCGCCGGCCCACTACTACGGCCGTCCCGACTATCGCCCGGGCTACAGCGCCTGGCGTCGCGGCGGCTATCTGCCGCCATACTATCGCGGCGGCGGCTACGTCGTGCACGACTACGGCCGCTACCATCTGCGCCAGCCGCCCCGCGGCTACTATTGGTACCGCGCCGGCAACGACTACGTGCTGGCCGCGATCGCCACCGGCCTGATCTTCGAGATCATCAACAACTAGATCACCGGTATCTGAGAAGTCTTCGGCGCCCCGGGAACACCACCTGGGGCGCCGTTTTTGCGCCATGCTCGCCGCGCGCGCGCCATGCATCGGGCCGCAAAGCCCGATTGTCGGGTCAATTCGGCCGCATCCGGCCGCCAGCGTGAGCCTCGCGTCACAGTCCGACGCAGCAGACACGAAGGCGCTTACCGATGAAGAGCTTGCGCATCTCCGCCGCCGTCCTCGCCCTCGCCGCCGCCGGCTACGCCGGTTCGGCCCTCGCCCAGCAGGCCCCGGCCGATCCCTCCGCCCAGTCGACCCCGCCTTCGTCCAGCAGCAGCTGGGGCTCGTCGACCACGACGACCGATCCGTCGGCCTCCACCACCGCCCCGTCCACGACCGACAGCACGGCGCCGCAGGCCGACAGCGCCACCGGCGCGGGCGAGCCGACCTCGGCCACGGCTCCGGGCGAGACCTCGACCACCACGGCGCCGGCCGCCGAGGACGCGACCAAGGCCGACAAGAAGGTCAAGAAGCACAAGAAGCACGCAGACGACCCGGCCGCCGCCGGCTCGTCCGCCCAGGCCCCGACCACGCCGCAGTAGACGCGTCCCCGTTCGAGTCCCCCGAAAAGAGAAGGGCCCGCCGCTCTCGCGACGGGCCCTTTTCCTTTGCCGGGAAAGCCGGGATCAGAGACCCAGCTTGGCCTTCAGCAGGTCGTTGACCGTGCCCGGGTTGGCCTTGCCGCCAGTGGCCTTCATGACCTGGCCGACGAACCAGCCGATGGCCTGGGGCTTTTCCTTCACCGCCGCGGCCTTGTCGGGATTGGCGCCGATCAGTTCGTCGATCGCCGCCTCGATGGCGCCGGTGTCGTTGATCTGCACCAGGCCGCGCTTCTCGACGATCTCGGCGGGACGGCCCTCGCCGGCCCACATGTGCTCGAAGACCTCCTTGGCGATCTTCGAGCTGATGGTGCCGTTCTCGATCAGTTCGACCAGTTGGGCGATGTCCGACGACGGCAGCGGAGAGTTGGCGATCTCGTGGCCGCCCGACGACAGCTTCGACAGCAGTTCGTTGGTCACCCAGTTCGACACCAGCTTGGCGTCGCGGCCTTTCGCGGCGGCCTCGAAGTAGTCGGCGCGGTCGCTCTCGATGATCAGCACGCCGGCGTCGTAGGCCGACAGGCCGTACTGGCTCTGCAGGCGCGCCTTCTTGGCGTCCGGCAGTTCCGGCAGGGTCGTCTCGATTTCCTTCACCCACGCCGGGTCCAGCACCAGGGGCAGCAGGTCCGGATCGGGGAAGTAGCGGTAGTCGTGCGCCTCTTCCTTCGAACGCATCGATCGGGTCTCGCCCTTGGTCGGGTCGAACAGGCGGGTTTCCTGGTCGATCACGCCGCCGTCCTCCAGGATCTCGATCTGGCGACGGGCTTCGTACTCGATGGCCTGCTGGATGTAGCGGTACGAGTTGACGTTCTTGATCTCGCAGCGCGTGCCCAGGTGCTTGAAGCTGCCGGTCTCGCGGAACTTCTCGTAGTCGCCCGGACGGCAGACCGAGACGTTGACGTCGGCGCGAAGGTTGCCCTTCTCCATGTCGCCGTCGCAGGTGCCCAGGTAAACCAGGATCGTCCGCAGCTTCTTGACGTAGGCGGCGGCCTCTTCGGAGGTGCGCATGTCGGGCTTGGAGACGATCTCCATCAGCGCCGTGCCCGCGCGGTTCAGATCCACGTAGGTGGCGTTCGGATCCTGGTCGTGCAGCGACTTGCCGGCGTCCTGTTCCAGGTGCAGGCGCTCGATGCGCACGTCGAAGGTCGTGCCGTCGTCGCGCTCGACGGTGACGACGCCCTCGCCGACGATCGGCTGGTCGAACTGGCTGATCTGATAGCCCTGCGGCAGATCCGGATAGAAGTAGTTCTTCCGGTCGAAGCGGCTCTTCAGGTTGATCTGCGCCTTCAGGCCCAGACCCGTCTTCACCGCCTGCTCGACGCAGAAGCGGTTCAGCACCGGCAGCATGCCCGGCATGGCCGCGTCCACGAGGCTGACCTGTTCGTTGGGACCCGCGCCGAAGCCGACGGCCGCGCCCGAGAACAGCTTGGACTTGCTGGCCACCTGGGCGTGGACCTCGAGGCCCAGCACGATTTCCCAGTCGCCGGTGCGACCCTTGATGGTCTTGGAAGCAGCTTCGGTCATGTCTCTTGTCCTCCCTCCGTCGCCGGAAGGCCGGTTAGTGGCGAAGCAGGCCTCGCCGTGTCAGGGGTTCCTCATGCACCGCAGGGGTTGGTGAGCGCAAGGCTGGCGGGGTGGTTTGTTGCGGGAGCGGGGCATTGATTGCGCTGCTGGTCCGCACATCTCAGACGGCGCAGGATCGCTACTGTGTCGGCCGGTCATGGCTGAACACGGCGGCCAGATGGTCGATGAACGCCCGGACGGCCGGCGGCAGGCCCCGTCGCGTGGTGAAGACGATGTGGACGATGCCGTCCTCCGATCGCCAGTCGGGAAAGACCTGAACCAGACGACCGCTGACCAGATCCGCCCTGCAGACGTGATCGGGCAGGAAGGCGACGCCGATGTTGGCGGCAGCGGCGTCGCGCAACGCCAGGAAGTCGCCGCAGGCCATGCGCGGCTCGTGGCGGATCGTGCAGGTCGCGCCATCCGGGCCTATCAGGTCCCAGGTCAGCTCGCCCATCTGGTCGGTGGGGCTGAGGGTCGGCAGTTCTCCAAGCTGGCCGATCGCCAGGCCAGAACAGCGTGCGGCCAGCTGAGGGCCGGCCACCAGGATGCGGCGCGAGCGGCCCAGGGTGCGCATGGTCAGGGCCGCGTCGGTCGTCAGGGCAGTGCGCACCCGCAGGGCGACGTCGATCCGCTCCTCGATCAGGTCCACCGCCCGGTCGACCGCGATCACCTGCAGCCGCACCTTGGGAAAGCGCGCCAGGAACAGCGGCAGACTGGCCGAAAGGGTCTCGACCAGGCCAGTGGGGCAGCTGAAACGGATTTGCCCCTGCGGCTCGCTCTTGGCCTCGGCGGCGACGGCGTTGGCCTGCGCGACATCCAAGGCCACGATCCTGCAACGCTCGTAGAAGGCTTGGCCGACCTCGGTGACGCGAAAACGGCGGGTTGTTCGCTCGATCAGCCGCACGCCCAGTCGAGCTTCCAGCTGGGCGATCCGGCGGCTCAGCGTCGACTTGGGCTGGCGCAGGGCGCGGCTGGCCGGAGCGAAGCCGCCATGGGCCACCACCTCGGCATAGAGCAGGTAGTCGTTCAGATCGGGCATGCCATTGTCTCACTAGCGGAACAATGAGTGCCACATCTCCTGGCTACCGGCCAGATCGTTCCAGATGCATCTCTTTGTCCACGGCGAACGGATCGCCGCACAAGCCAAGGAGACTTCAAGATGAGCGGCAAGTTCGACAACAAGGTGGTGGTCGTCACCGGCGGCACCAGCGGCATCGGCCTGGCCACCGCCCGCGCGTTCGCGGCCGAAGGCGCCAGCGTGTTCATCACCGGCCGCCGCCAAGCCGAGCTGGATGCGGCGGTCAAGTCGATCGGCGGCAAGACGGTGGGCGTGCAGGCCGACATGTCCAAGCTGGCCGACATCGATCGCCTCTACGACGCCGTGCAGCAGCGTCACGCCCAGATCGACGCCCTGTTCGCCAACGCCGGCGGCGGCGACATGCTGCCCCTGGGCGCGATCACCGAGGAGCACTACGAGGACATCTTCGGCCGTAACGTGAAGGGCGTGATCTTCACCGTGCAGAAGGCTCTGCCGCTGCTGCGCGACGGGAGCAGCGTGATCCTGTCGGGCTCGACCACCGCCACCATGGGCACGGCGGCCTTCAGCGTCTACAGCGCCTCCAAGGCCGCCGTGCGCAATCTCGCCCGCAGCTGGACCCTGGACCTCAAGGATCGCGGCATCCGCGTCAACGTGGTCAGCCCCGGCCCGATCAAGACGCCAGGACTCGTCGAACTGGCCGGTTCGGATCCCGCCAAGCAGCAGGGTCTGCTCGACTACATGGCCAGCCAGACCCCGATCGGCCGTGTCGGCGCGCCCGAAGAGATCGCCAAGGCCGTGCTGTTCCTGGCTTCCGACGACTCCGCCTTCATGGCCGGCGCGGACTTCGCCGTCGACGGCGGCGTGGCTCAGGTCTGACCGCTGATGGCTTCCGCCCATTCGATGTCGGGATGGGCGGCAGCCGGCCCCCTAGCTAGCGGCGGCTCGTCGTTCTCGGCCGGTCCCTTCGCGGGTTCGACGGCCTCGATCGCCTGCTTGGACGGCGGATCGACGACCGCGCCGAAGCCCAGCAGCACCGAAGCGAGGGCCAGGCCGCCCCTGGCCTGGGCTCCGAAACGCCTGGCCAGACACGCGATCAGCGGCGCCAGCACGAGCAGCGCGGTGAAGGCGAGCAGGTATTGAAGCCAGACAGCCATGCCACTCTAGGTAGGACAGGTCGGCGGGCCGCCAATGGCCGACCCGCGCGAATCCTCACGTCCCCCGCGGCTTGGCCCGGGTCGTCGGCGCGGCGCTGGCCGGGTCGTCGGGCCAGACGTGGCGGGGGTAGCGGCCCTTCATCTCGACCTTCACCTCGCGCCAGGAGCCCTTCCAGAAGCCGGGCAGGTCCTTGGTGATCTGGATCGGGCGGTGGGCGGGCGACAGCAAGGCCAGGGTCAGAGGGACCTTGCCGTTGGCGACCGCCGGATGTTCGGCCAGGCCGTACAATTCCCCCACCCGCACCTCGACGCGCGGGCCGCCCTCGGCGCCGTAGTCGATGGCGAAGGTCGAGCCGGTGGGAGCCGCAAAGCGCGCCGGGGCCTGGGTCTCGATGCGTCCCTGCATGTCCCACGGGATCAGGGTCTTGATCGCCGCCTCCAGCGTGCCTTCGTCCAGGCTGGCCAGCGACGAGCGGCCGGCCAGCAGCGGCTCGAGCCATTCGTCCAGCCGCGCGACGAGGGCCGCTTCCGACAGGTCGGGCCAGGCCTCGCCGTCATGCGCCCGCAGGAAGGCCACGCGGTCGAGCAGTCCCCTGCCCCGCTCGCCCAGCTTCAGGGCGGCCAGCCCCTCGGACCGCACCTGGTCGGCCAGGGCCCCGGAGATCAGGGCCGGGTCGGGCTTCTCGATGATCTTCTCGTCGACGACCAGCTTGCCCAGCCGCAGCAGGCGCTTGGCCCGCAGCTTGCCGCCACCGGTGGTCTCCAGCCGGTCCTCGGCGACCAGGCGGTCGGCGAAGGCGGCGCGCAGGCTCTCCTCGTCGAGCGGCGCGGCCAGCAGGATACGGTCGCGGGCGTCGCCCCCGCCCAGTTCGCCCACGGCCAGCCAGGTCTCGCGGGCCAGGGCGTCGGTCGGCTCCAGATAGACGCCGCGGCCGCTGGCCAGCTGGTATTCGCCGGGCTTGCCGCGCGCCCGGGCCACCCGCTCGGGATAGGCCTCGGCCAGCAGCAAGGCGTCGTCCAGGGGGGCGGCGCCGCTGGGCTTGCCGGCCTGGCGCGACCAGCGCTCGGCCAGGGCCCGGGCGTCGCGGGCGCGGGGCGTACGATCGCGGCCTAAACCCTCCAGCCGGCCGCGCAGATCCACGCCCCGGCCGCCCAGGCCCTGCTCGCTGAGCACGGCGGCGATCTCGGCGGCCCGGTGCGCCTGGCCCGACGCGGCGGCGCGGGCGACCATGTGCGCCAGCCTGGGCGCCAGGGGCATGTTCGACAACGCCTTGCCGTGCGCGGTCAGCCCGCCATTGGCGTCCAGCGCCTGCAGCCGGTTCAGCAGCGCCCGGGCCTCGGTGAAGGCGGCCTTGGGCGGCGGGTCGAGGAAAGCGAGCCCTTCGGCGTCCTTGGCGCCCCAGCGGGCCAGGTCCAGCGCCAGGCGCGAGAGGTCGGCCTCCAGGATCTCGGGTCGGGCGAAGGCGGGCAGCGAGCGGGTCTCCGGCTCGTCCCACAGGCGGTAGCAGACGCCGGGCTCAGTGCGGCCGGCGCGGCCTCGGCGCTGGTCGGCGGCGGCGCGGGCCACCCGCACGGTCTCCAGCCGGGTCAGGCCGCTGGACGGATCGAAGCGCGGCACGCGCGAGAGCCCTGCGTCGATGACCACCCGTACGCCCTCGATGGTCAGGCTGGTCTCGGCGATCGAGGTGGCCAGCACCACCTTGCGACGGCCCGCGGGGGCGGGCTGGACGGCGCGGTCCTGCTCGGCCGGCTCCAGCGCGCCGTACAGGGGCGCCAGATCCACGTCCGGCCGGCGCAGACGCTCGGAAAGCCAGCTCTCGGCCCGGCGGATCTCGCCCTGGCCGGGCAGGAAGACCAGGATCGAGCCGCTCTCCTCGGCCAGGGCCCGTTCGACGGCGCGGCCGACGCGCTCTTCCAGGCGCTGGCGGTCGTCGCGGCCCAGATAGCGGGTCTCGACCGGGAACATCCGGCCCTCGCTCTCGACGACCGGCGCATCGCCCAGCAGGGCCGAGACGCGGGCGCCGTCCAGGGTGGCCGACATCACCAGGATCTTCAGGTCGTCGCGCAGCAGGCCTTGCGAATCCCGGGCCAGCGCCAGGCCCAGGTCGGCGTCCAGGCTGCGCTCGTGGAACTCGTCGAAGATCACGCACGACACGCCGTCCAGGCCCGGGTCGTCGAGAATCATCCGTGTGAAGACGCCCTCGGTGACCACTTCGACGCGCGTCCTGGCCGACACCTTCGACTGCAGACGCACGCGAAAGCCGACCGTATCGCCCACGGCTTCGCCCAGGGTCTGGGCCATGCGCGAAGCCGCCGCCCGGGCCGCGAGGCGCCGGGGCTCCAGCATCACGATCTTGCCCTGGCCGACCCACGATTCCTCCAGCAGGGCCAAGGGAACAGCCGTCGTCTTGCCCGCGCCGGGCGGGGCGACGAGAACGGCGGTCTCGCGGTCGCGCAAGGCGCCTTTGAGCGCGGGAATGGCCTGAAAAATGGGCAGCATCGCGCCGCCTTTAGCCGGGCTGGGCATCGCCGCCAAGCAGGACTGGACTAGCCTATGATCGGGAGAACATTTACGCGCACCGGCGGCGCGGCCTTGACCCCATGCTCATAAACGGGTCACCGTCCGCAAAATTTTCCAAAGGCGACCCCCGGGGGGGAGTCTTGCCTATCCAGGAGGAACTATGTGGCGCGTTAAATCGCTTGATGCGATCCTTGCGACGGCTGAGAAAAAATCCCTTCATCGCTCGCTCGGACCGATCCAGCTGACGCTGCTGGGGGTAGGCGCGATCATCGGCACCGGGATCTTCGTCCTGACCGCCGCGGCCGCACAGAAGGCCGGCCCCGGCATGATGTGGAGCTTCGTGATCGCCGGCGCCGTCTGCGCCATCGCCGCGCTCTGTTACTCCGAACTGGCCTCGATGGTCCCCGTCTCGGGCTCGGCCTACACCTATTCCTACGCCGTGATGGGCGAGCCGCTGGCCTGGATGGTCGGCTGGGCCCTGATCCTCGAGTACGCCGTGGCC
The DNA here is from genome assembly GCF_003722335.1 of Caulobacter flavus. Classification (GTDB taxonomy): domain Bacteria; phylum Pseudomonadota; class Alphaproteobacteria; order Caulobacterales; family Caulobacteraceae; genus Caulobacter; species Caulobacter flavus. The sequence goes on along the minus strand of NZ_CP026100.1, from coordinate 3,108,600 downwards.
GCCAGCGCCGTGTCGGCCGGCTGGTCCGGCTACTTCCTCGGCCTGATCGAGAACGCCCTGGGCTTCCAGTGGCCAGCCCTGTTCAAGGCCGGTCCGGCCTGGTCGATGAACGGCTTCATCCCGGTCGCCGACTTCAGCGCCGGCATCGTCAACGTTCCGGCCATCATCGTGGCCCTGTCGGTCACCGCCCTGCTGGTCGTCGGCACCACCGAGAGCGCCCGCGTCAACGCCGTGCTCGTGGCCATCAAGGTCACCGCCCTGACGGCCTTCATCGTGCTGACCATCCCGGTCATCAAGAGCGGCAACTTCTCGCCCTTCGCCCCCAACGGCTGGTTCGGTCCTGAAGGCACCAGCGGCATGGGCATCGTCGGCGCCGCCGCCTCGATCTTCTTCGCCTATGTCGGCTTCGACGCCGTGTCGACCGCCGCCGAAGAGACCAAGAACCCGCAGCGCAACGTTCCGATCGGCCTGATCGGCAGCCTGGCGCTCTGCACCATCTTCTACCTGCTGGTCGCCGCCGGCGCGATCGGCGCCATCGGCGCACAGCCGGTGTTCGGCGCCGACGGCTCGGCCGTCCAGCCCGGTTCGGCCGCCTTCCAGGCCGCCTGCTCGCTGGCCGACAACAGCGGCCGCCTGGTCTGCTCGAACGAAGCCCTCGCCCACGTCCTGCGCGAGATCAACTGGCCGGTGGTCGGCAACGCCCTGGGCCTGGCCGCCAACCTGGCCCTGCCCTCGGTCATCCTGATGATGATCTACGGCCAGACCCGCATCTTCTTCGTCATGGCCCGCGACGGCCTGCTGCCGGAAAAGCTCGCCACCATCCACCCGAAGTTCAAGACGCCCTACATCGTGACCATCGTCACGGGCATCTTCGTCGCCATCGCCGCCGCCTTCTTCCCGGTCGGCCAGCTGGCCGACATCTCAAACTCGGGCACCCTGTTCGCCTTCTTCATGGTGGCGATCGCGGTGATGGTGCTGCGCGTGAAGGATCCGAACCGTCCGCGTCCGTTCAAGACCCCGCTGGTGTGGGTCGTCGCCCCGCTGGCCATGGTCGGCTGCGCGGCCCTCTACTTCAACCTGCCGGCCGAAGCCATGCTGGTGCTGCCGATCTGGGGCGCCATCGGCCTGGTGATCTACCTGGCCTACGGCATCCGCAAGAGCCACCTGGCCCGCGGCCTGGTCGAGGTTCCGGAACTGGCGGCCGACGCGCCGGCCGGCCCGGTGCCGCCGATGCCGGGCGCGCCGGCCCCGGGTTCGCCCGAGGAACGGTCTTGATCTTGAGGCTCTAGCCTCTAGTTCAGACGGGCGGGAACTTCGGTTCCCGCCCGTTTTCGTTTGGAGCCGACACCTTGACCACCCAGTCGCCCATCAGCGCCGTCATCGCCCCGGTCACGCCGCTGCAGCAGAACTGCACGATCGTCTGGTGCTCCAAGACCAGGAAGGCCGCGATCATCGATCCGGGCGGCGAGGTCGACCGCCTGCTGCGCGCCCTGAAGGACCAGGGGCTGACGCTCGAGAAGATCTGGATCACCCACGGCCACATGGACCATGCCGGCGGCGCGGCCGAGCTGAAGGCCAAGACCGGCGTCCCGATCGAGGGGCCGCACAAGGACGACCAGTTCTGGATCGACCGCATCCAGGAGAGCGGCGAGATGTACGGCATGCCCGAGGCCCGCATCTTCGTGCCGGACCGCTGGCTGGAAGACGGCGACGTCGTCACCCTGGGCGAGACGCAGTTCGAGGTGCTGCACTGCCCCGGCCACACGCCGGGCCACGTCGTGTTCTTCCACCGCGAGACCAAGTTCGCCCAGGTCGGCGACGTGCTGTTCCAGGGCTCGATCGGCCGCACGGACTTCCCGCGCGGCAACCACCAGGACCTCATCGACGCCATCACCGGCAAGCTGTGGCCGCTGGGCGACGACATCCGCTTCGTGCCGGGCCACGGCCCCATGTCGAGCTTCGGGGCCGAGCGCCGCAGCAACCCCTTCGTCGGCGACCGGGCGGTCGCGGCGATGAAGGGCCCCGGCTACACCGCTCCGGTGAACCGCTCGCCGGGGTAAGGCTTCGAACTCAGCGCTGCGGCGGCGGCCCCATGCGGAACTCGTCGCCGGCCAGCTTGCCGTCGCCGTCCTTGTCGGCCGCCGAGAACTGGGCGCGGCTGGCGGCCAGGGCCTCATCCCGGGTGATCCTGCCGTCCTTGTCGGCGTCCTGGGCGGCCAGCATCGCCAGCATCCGCCCGCCGAACCCGCCGCCGGGACCGCCCTGCCCTTCGCGCTGGGCCATGCGCTGCTTGATCGCCTCGATCTCGGCGGCGTCGACGACGCCGTCCTTATTGGCGTCCAGACGCTCGAAGCGCTGCAGGGCCGAGGCCTCGTACTCGGCCGCGGTGATGACGCCGTCGCCGTCGGCGTCCATGCGGGGGCCGCCGGGGCCTCCCGGGCCGGGCTGGGCGTGGGCCGCGGCGGCGGCGATCAGGGACAATCCGAGGACGGCTGAAACGAGTCGGTGCATGAAGGCGCTCCGTGGCGATTTGACGCTAGGGGGCCACGATCAGGTTGCGCGCCTGTTGCAAGCGTGAAATCTGACGGTGACAGGGGCATGAAAGGACCATCGGCATGGAGACCTCCCCGACCACCGCCTCGTCCGCCGCCGTCGCGGACACCGCCAAGGGCGCCGGCGCCCGCATCCTGATCGTCGACGACGATCCGGGCATTCGCGACGTCGTGTCCGATTTCCTCGTCCGCCACGGCTATGTCGTCGACACGGCCCAGGACGCGCGCACCATGGAGCAGGCCCTGGCCAAGGGCCCGGTCGACCTGGTGGTGCTCGACGTGATGCTGCCGGGCGAAGACGGCCTGGCCATCTGCCGTCGCCTGGCGGCCCAGGACGGCCCGGCGATCATCATGCTTTCCGCCATGGGCGAGGAGACCGACCGCATCGTCGGCCTCGAACTCGGCGCCGACGACTACCTGCCCAAGCCGTGCAATCCGCGCGAGCTGCTGGCCCGCGTGCGCGCCGTCCTGCGCCGCCGCACCGAGCCGCGCTCGAGCGACGACACCATGGGCGCGGCCTGCGAGTTCGCCGGCTGGCGCCTCGACCTCGTCCGCCGCGAGCTGCGCTCGCCGCAGTCGGTGGTGGTCAACCTCTCCAGCGGCGAGTTCTCGCTGCTGCGCGCCTTCGTCGAGCGCCCGCAGCGCGTGCTGACCCGCGACCAGTTGCTCGACCTGGCCCGCGGCCGCGACAGCGACGCCTACGACCGCGCCATCGACGTCCAGATCAGCCGCCTGCGCCGCAAGCTCGACGACGGCGGCGGCGGCGAGCTGATCCGCACGATCCGCAGCGAGGGCTACATGTTCACGCCCAAGGTCACCCGCACGCCATGAAGTTCGCAGTCCCGGGGCGCGGCGGCGCGCCCCTGTTCGCCCAGGCCCTGGGACTGGCGCTCGTCACACTGGTCGCAACGATCCTGATCTGCGTGGCGGTCGTGTTCAACGTGCCGCCGCCCCCGCCCGAGCTCTACAAGCTCAGCGAGATCAGCCGGGCGCTGAAGACCGGCCAGACCGTGCATCCGCGCGACGGCCGGCCGCTGATCGTCCGCCATCGCGCCAGCATCAAGCCCGACGGCGAGGACTCCCAGCGCCGCGCCGAGTTCAAGGCCGCCATCGGCCGCGAGCTGAACGTGCCGGTCGACCGCATCTCGATCCGCACCGAGAACGGCCCGCGCTTCTTCGTCCGCACCGCGCGCCAGAAGGGTCCGCCGCCGCCTCCGCCCGGCCCCAACGGCCCTCGCCCCGGTCCCGGCGGCCCGGAGGGTCCCGCCGGCCCCGGCGGTCCGCCGCCGCCCGGCGCGGCGGGCCCGTTGCCGCCGCGCGCCCAGATCCTGGCCGACCGCATCGCCGCGGTGATGCGCGACGAGCCCTTCCTGTTCGGCGACTTCGAGCTGGGCATCCGCCAGGCCGACGGCCGCTGGCTGGTGGTCGGGCCGAAGTTCACCGTCCTGCGCGACACCTGGCAGGTGCGGATCCTGCTGATCCTGGCCCTGTCGGTCGTCGCGGTGTCGCCGCTGGCCTGGCTGTTCGCTCGTCGCCTGGCAGGTCCGATCACCGCCTTCGCCGCCGCCGCCGAGCGCCTGGGCCGCGACCCGCGCGCGCCGCCGCTCAGCCTGTCGGGTTCGGCCGAGGTCGCCGCCGCCGCCAACGCCTTCAACGAGATGCAGGAGCGCCTGCGCCGGTACGTCGAGGACCGCACCGCCATGATCGGCGCGGTGGCCCACGACCTGCGCACGCCGCTGACCAGGCTGCGCTTCCGCATCGAAACCACGCCCGAAGACGTCAGGAGCAAGCTCGAGAGCGACATCGACCAGATGGAGGCGATGATCTCGGCCACCCTGGCCTTCGTGCGCGACACCAGCCGTCCGGCCGAGCGCACCAAGCTGGAACTGGCCTCGCTGCTGGAGAGCGTGATGGACGAGGCGGCCGAGACCGGCGGCGACGCCACGGCCGAGGAAAGCGAGAAGATCGTCATCGAGGGCGACCCCATCGCCCTCAAGCGCCTGGTCACCAACCTGGTCGAGAACGCCCTCAAGTACGGCGGCGCCGCGCGCGGCCGGGTCTATCGCCAGGCCGGAAGCGCGATCCTCGAGATCGACGACGACGGCCCGGGCGTGCCCTCGGCCGAACTCGACCGCGTGTTCGAGCCGTTCTTCCGGGGCGAGCCCTCGCGCAACCGCGAAACGGGCGGCATCGGGCTGGGCCTGGCCGTGGTCCGCTCGCTGGCCCGCGCCCACGGCGGCGACGTGGCCCTGCTCAATCGCCCGGAAGGCGGCCTGCGCGCCCGGGTGACCCTGCCGGCCTGACGCTTGTTGCGGCCGCGCAATCAAGCGCGGCCGTGACGACATAACCGCGCAACGCCGCGGCGCTTCAAGCGGTGGGAAGGAGCTTCTTTCCATGACCGCACGCGCCCTGCCCGTCCTGGCCCTCGCCGCCCTCTGCCTCGCCGCCTGCGGCCACGCGCCGCCGGACGGACCGGGCGGCCCCGGCGCTCCGGGCGGTCGCCCCGGCTTCGGCGGCGGTCCCCCTCCCGGCGAAGGCGGTCCCGGCGGCCCGCGCATGGGCGGCGGCCGGCAGGTGTTCATCAGCCCGGCCGGCGAGCCGTTCCGCGCCGCCCCCGGCCAGCCTTATCCGGTCGCGCTGTGGTTCGCCGGCGCCGACGCCGACCACGACGGCGTGCTGACCCGCGAGGAGTTCGTCGCCGACTCCCTGCGCTTCTTCGGCAGGATCGACACCGACAAGTCGGGCGTCCTCGACGGCTTCGAGGTCTCGGCCTACGAGCGCGACATCGCGCCCGAGATCGTCCAGGCCTCGGCCATGCCGCAACAGGCCCCGCCGTCGGGCGGCGGTCCCGAAGGCGGTGACGGCGAGGGCCCGCGCCGGCGTCGCGACGGGGGCCTGGGCAACATGCTGCTGGGCGCGACACCCTACGCCCTGCTGGCCGAGCCCCAGCCCGTGATGGGCGCCGACGCCGACTTCAACCGCCGCGTCACCCGCGACGAGGCGACCCGGGCGGCGAACGCCCGCTTCAAGCTGCTCGACAAGGACGGCGACGGCCGCCTGGCCCTGGCCGAACTGCCCCAGACCCGCGCCCAGCGCATGATCAGCGGCGAGGAAGAGCCTCGCGAGGGCGGCCGGCGCGGCAAGGGCGGTCGCCGTCCGCCGCGCTAACCCGCCACCACCCCGGCGATGATGTTGATGCCCAGGGCCAGGATGGCGGTGTTGTAGAAGTAGGCCGTCACCGCGTGGGCGGTGACCAGGTTGCGCAGCGCCCCGGTGCGCACGTCGTTGTCGGAGACCTGGAAGGTCGCCCCGATGCTGAAGGCCAGATAGACGAAGTCCTTGTAGGTGCGGGCCGGCTCGCCGGGAAAGCCGAACCCGCCCTTCCCCGCCCCCGCGCCGAAATGACGATGGGCGTAGTGCAGCACGAACACCGAGTGCAGTACGATCCACGACAGCACCAGGGTCACGCCCGCGCAGGCCGCCGTCAGGTCCTTGACGAAGCCCGCCTGAGAACGCGCGCCGATCATCGCCGCCACCACCGCGGCCAGGCTGGCGGCGATGGCCGAAAGCACGATCAGCAGGATCAGAGACCGGCCCTCGTCCTCGGCGGCGGCCTTCGCCCGCAGCGCCGCCTCGTCGGTGGTGAGGAACAGGCGCCACAGCAAAAGGGCGTAGATCGCGGCCCCGACGTCCCAGCCGATCAAAATATGCGTGCTTTCGGGCAGATTTATCTGGCGGGCGAAAACCCATCCCAGAAGCCCTGCCAGAACACCCGCGAGCAGCCTCCAATGCCTTGTAATTAATGACGATTTACCACCCTCGAAGGTGCTCTTGCGCATCGCTCTCAGCCTGCCTTTTCCCCAGACAATCGTCCTTAACGCTGCATTTGTCTCGCCTGACACGTGAAACCGAACTCGGCTTCACCGGTTACTTCACCGGAACACTGGAACGACGCCATGACCGACCCCGACGCACCGCCTCCGCTGGAGCCGCAAACGCCGGACGATCCGCCGGGCTCGACGCCCGACGAAGTCCCGCTGCAGCCGCCTCCTGTGCAGCCGGGCGACGATCGGCCCTATGGCTCCGTCCCAGGCTCGTTTCCTCCCGTTACCAGTCCCGATTAGGAGCAAGACATGGACCTCGACAGCGAACGGCCCCGCGGCCGCCGAGGCTTCGCCGCCATGGATCCGGAACGTCGCCGCGAGATAGCTCGCAAGGGCGGCGCTAGCGTCCCCAGCGAGAAGCGCAGCTTCGCCAAGGACCGCGACCTGGCAGCCAACGCCGGCCGCAAGGGCGGCTCCTCGTCACGCGGCGGCGGCCGCCTCGGCGCTCGCGACCTCTAGGAATGCCGCGGCCGAGGGGGGGACGGGCGACGCAGCCGACGGTGGTGGCGCACGTATCAGGATTTTAGGGCCCGGATCGGTCTTGCCGATCCGGGCTCTTGGGCTGTCCGCCATCCAGCGGCCGGCCGCGACTTCTTCTTTCCGCTCCTGGGGACGATGCTCAGGAGCGAAGCGCGAAGACGCCGAACGCCGGCGCTTCGCTGATCCAGCGCGCCTCGACGCGCCACCCGGCCTTCTCCGACATCGCGGCGAAGGCGTCGGGGTCGTACTTGCAGGAATTCTCGGTGTGGATCGTCTCGCCGGCGGCGAAGGCGATCGGTTTGCCGGCGACCTGCACCGTCTGGTCGCGCAGGCTGACCAGGTGCATCTCGATCCGGCTCTCGGCGGCGTTCCACACCGCCTTGTGCGCGAAGGCGTCGAGGTCGAACGTTCCCTCCAGCTCCCGATTGATCCGAACGAGCAGGTTTTTGTTGAACGCCGCCGTCACGCCCGCCGCGTCGTCATAGGCCGGGATCAGCACGTCCTCGCCCTTGGCGATGTCGGCCCCGACCACGAACAGCGCGCCAGGTCCCAGGAGTTCGCGCGCCGCCGTCAGGAAGGCGATCGCCTCGTCCGTCGGGAAGTTGCCGATCGTCGAGCCAGGGAAGAAGCCGACCGTCGGCCGCCCCCGCGCCGCCGGGGGCAGGCCCAGCGGATGGGTGAAGTCGCCCAGGGCCGGCGCCACGGTCAGCTTGGGATAGTCCGCACGGATCGCCGCGGCGGCCGCGTCCAGGGCCGAGGCGCTGATGTCCATGGGGGCGTAGACCGCCAGCTGCGGCGTCGCGTCCAGCACGATGCGGGTCTTGGTGCTGGCCCCGCTGCCGAACTCGATCATCGCCGCGCCGTCCGGAATGCGGGCGGCGATCTCGGGCGCGATGCGGCGCAGCAGCGCCGTCTCGGTGCGGGTCGGATAGTACTCCGGCAGCACCGTGATCTCCTCGAACAGGCGCGAGCCCTCGGCGTCGTAGAAGTACTTGCTGGGCAAGGTCTTGGGGTCGGCGCCCAGGCCCGTCAGCACGTCGTCGCGGAATCCTGCGTCCATGGCTTTCTCGCGTCCGCCCGCCCCGTCGCGCGCCAGACGCAGCCCCGAGAACATCCAGCGTTGGGCGGGGTGGAAGAAGTTGCGGTAGCTGGCCCGCGCATGGCCCGGCGGCGTGCCCGCCGCCCCGCCGCGCAGGACCATCTGGTTGACCATGAACTTGCCGTTGTACTCGCCCAGCGCTCCCGCTCCCGGCCGGAAGCCCGGATAGGCCGCATAGGCGCTGGCGGTCCACTGCCAGGCCTCGCCCGACATCTGCCGCAGCCCCCTGTCGGAGCGCGCGGCGACCTCCCATTCGGCCTCGGTGGGCAGGCGCGCGCCCGCCCAGGTCGCGAAGGCGGCCGCTTCGTAGTAGCTGACGTGAGTCACCGGCGCGGCGGGATCCAGCGGGCGGCCGCCGGCCAGTCCGAACACGCTCCAGGCGCCGTCCTCGTCCTGCCGCCAGTAGAGCGGCGCGCGCCAGCCCTGCTCCTGCACCGCGGCCCAGCCGTCCGACAGCCAGAATTCCGGCCGCTCGTAGCCGCCGTCCTCCATGAAGCCCAGCCATTCGCCGTTGGTGGTCAGGCGGTCGGCCAGGCGGAAGGGTTCCAGGAACACCCGGTGGCGCGGCCGTTCGTTGTCGAAGGCGAAGGCCCGCTCCTCGGCTCCGATCGTCGCCAGGCCGCCTTCGAAGCCGACGAAGCCCAGCGCGGGCGCCGGCGGCCGGGGCGGATCGGGACGCTCGCGATAGGCCGGATAGAGCGGCGACTGGGCGAACAGGTGCTGGATGTCCATCAGCAGCAGTTCCTGATGCTGCTCCTCGTGGGCGAGGCCCAGGTCCAGCCGCTCGAGGATCTCGGGCGACAGCGCGCCCGACAGCAGCCGGGCCATCGCCGCGTCGACGTGGCGACGATAGGCGCCGACCTCGACGCAGGACGGCCGGGTCAGCAGCCCCCGCTGCGGCCGCGGCTGACGCGGTCCGAGGGCCTCGTAGTACGAGTTGAAGACATAGCCGAACGCCGGGTCGTAGGGCTTGTAACCCGAGACGTAGGGCGTCAGCAGGAAGGTCTCGAAGAACCAGGTCGTATGGCCCCGGTGCCATTTGGTCGGGCTGGCGTCGGGCATCGACTGGGCCGCCTGGTCCTCGGGCGACAGCGGCGCGGCCAGGGCCTCGGTGCGCTCGCGCACGGCGCGGTAGCGGCCCAGGGGAGTGTCGGCGGCTTCGGCGACGGAGGTCAGCACCAGGGTGTCGTCGGGACTCATGCACGCTCCTGGCGCTGGCTGGCCGCACGGGCGGACCGTTGTCCAAAACGGATCGCGAGCTTGGGCGTTCCCCGCGGGACCGGCAAGACGGTCTGCTGCCAGCATGGTGTCATCAGCAGTTCTCAATTCCTATTGAATTGATCTGGTTTGATCCTCCCGCCTCGCGGGAGCGACAAGCAGCACAAATCCGCTTCGCGCGGCCCCGTCTTGAAGAGTTCAGCGATGTCTTTCGTCTCGCCGCCCGATTCCGCCAGCGATCCCCCGATCCTGATCGTGCCGGGCCTCTACAATTCCGGCCCCGACCACTGGCAGAGCCACTGGGAGCGCGCCCTGCCCAACGCCGAGCGCGTCGACCAGGTCGACTGGGAGCGGCCAGCCCTCGGCGACTGGACCATCAGCCTGGCCGAGGCCGTGCGCGGGCGGCCCGGCGCGATCCTGGTGGCCCACAGTCTGGGCTGCGCCCTGGTCTGCCACCTCGCCCAGGTCACCGGCGGCCGCGGCGTGCGCGGCGCCCTCTTGGTGGCGCCCGCCGACGTCAACCGCGAGGGCCCGGCGGGCCGGCTGCTGATCGGGTTCTCGCCCATTCCCCGGCCGCGCCTGCCCTTCCCGTCCCTGGTGGTGGCCAGCCGCGACGATCCCTACGTGGCCATCGACCGGGCCGAGGCCTTCGCCCGGGGCTGGGGCTCGCGCTTCGTCGACCTGGGCCGGGCCGGCCACATCAACGTCGACTCCGGCCACGGCGCCTGGCCGCGCGGCCGTCTGCTGCTGAACGAGCTGATCCGCGCCACGGCGCCGGCCGGCGCCTGAACTCCAGGCCCGAAACAAAGACGACCCCCGCGAACCGGGTTCGCGGGGGTCGTTCTTCACGCGGACTGTCTCAAGCGTACTGCAAGGACCCGACTTCGCGATCCTCAGCGCTTGGCTCCAGCCTCCCTACGGGCGAGCGCGCTGTTCCGCGAAGATCCGACCCTGGATCAGGCCTCAGGCGGCGGCCTGGCGGCTGCGCACGCGGCTCATCCAGTCTTCCGGATAGGTCTCGCGCACGACGATCGACTTGAACTGGCCGACCGGGATGCGGGCGGCGTCGCCCGGCTGCAGGTCGCGCGAGACCGAGTGGCCCGCGAATTCCTGGATGATCGTGATCACCTGGCTGCTGCCGGCGGCGTTCTCGATGAGGATCATGGGAAGTCTCTCTCTGAGAGGGCTTAAGGCGCGTCAGAGGACGCGGCGTTCCTGGGGCAGGCTCTGGCGGGTCCAGGCGTCGATGTCGGCCGAGCTCTGGAAGCGGCGGAAGGCGCCCTGGGTGTGGTCGGGGCAGTAGGAGGCGCGCTTGCTGGTGGTCTCGCGGCCGCAGAAGCCGAAATCGCCGGCGTCCGGATTGCCGATCGGCCAGCGGCACGAGTGCATCGACAGGTCGAGGATGCCGGCCGTGGGGGTCAGCTCTTCCATCACCGAAGCCTGAACGCGGGCGGCCGGACGGGCCTGGGCGGGGGTGTTGGCGCGGGCCCGGGGAGCCTGGCGCGACACCCGGACGGTGACGGCGCGCTGGCGCACCGGCGTCTCGCGGACGGTGATGCCCAGGCGGTGGATCTTGCCGATGACGGCGCTGCGGCTGACGCCGCCCAGCTGCCGCGCCACCTGGCTGGCGCTCAACCCTTCGAGCCACAGCTTCCTGAGCGTGGCGGTACGTTCCTCGTTCCAGTCCATGACGGTTTCCGCTTCTTAGGGGTGCGGGATCAGCCCCCGCCCTTCTTCGGTAGAATCATGGTTAACGACGGTCAAATTCTTCCGTGCAGACCCACGGTTCTCGAAATCACATTTCCTCAGTGAATCTCGCGGGATAGCTGACAGTGTCGCAGGGAGGCGTTTTGAACTGCGGCAAGACCTTGACCGAATAACGTCGTTCCGCGATGAATTCACGGGTCAGAAACCGGCTTGGATTTGAATGCGGCGCGGCGTCGCAAGCCTTGCGACATAACGCCTACGGGGATTGTGATGCGTACCCTCACTGTCGTCGCCTCCGCGACGCTCTGCCTTTCCATGAGCCTGTCTCTGGCCGCCTGCTCCAAGGGCGGCGAAACCTCCGGCCAGGACGCCGCCGCGCCGCCGCCCGCGCCGCCTCCGACCCCCGCCGAGAAGGCCGCGGCCCTGGCCGCCCTCCCCGCCCCGTACAACACCGGCGACCTGCTGAACGGCCAGAGCAAGTTCGCCCTCTGCCGCTCGTGCCACACGATCACGCCCGGCGGCCCCAACATGACCGGCCCCAACCTCTACGGCGTGTTCGGCCGCAAGGCGGGGACCCATCCCAAGTACAGCTACTCGGACGCCATGAAGAACGCCGGCTTCACCTGGGACGCCCAGCACCTTGACCACTGGCTCGACAACCCGCGCACCTTCCTGCCGGGCACCAAGATGACCTTCGCGGGCCTGTCCAATCCAAAGGACCGGATCGACCTGATCGCCTATCTGAAGGTCGAGACGGGCTACAAGCCCGAGCCCTCGCCAGCCCCCGCCCCATCGGCCCAATGACCCCGCGCATCGCCCTTCTGACCCGGCTCTACGACGCCTACAACAAGGGCGACTTCGACGCCTTCGCGGCCGAGCTGGATCCCGCCGTCGACTGGCCCGACCAGATCGGCGGCGGCCGGGTCGTGGGGGTCGAGGCGATGCGGGCCTTCTGGACGCGGCGCGACGGCATGGTGCGGGTCGAGGCCGCCCCTATGGAGTTCACGGTGCTGGAGGACGGCCGCGTCTCGGTCGCCACGAACCAGACGGTGCATAACCTGGAGGGCCGCCTCTGGTCCGACAGCCGCGTGCGACATATCTACACGTTCCAAGGCGAGCGCGTGTCGCGCATGGATATCGTCGAGCGTTTGGACGAGGCGTAGGCATGGCGAAGGCTGAAGTGTTGCTGACCCGGCACTTCGATGCGACGCGCCGGCGCGACATCGAGGCCGTCGTCGCCCAGCTGCACCCCGACATCGCCTTCGCCAATGTCCTGGAGGGCGGCGAGGTCGTGGGCCTGGAGGCCGCGCGCGGCTATTTCGAGCGCCAGTTCGCCATGGCCGGCGTAGACATCAGCCTGATGCGCGTGCGCCGCCAGGCCGACGGCTGGGTCCACGCCGACGTCGAGATCGCCCTGCGCCGCCCCGACGGCCGCCTGTGGTCGCAGAACACCGCCGTCATCGCCTACCTGATCCGCGACGACCTGATCGTGGGGATAGACCCCCTCCCGGATCCTGGGTCGCGCTGACCCCCTCCGGCCCTCCGAGCCACCTCCCCCAGAGGGGGAGGATCCAGAAGCGCCGCGCCAGAAAGATGCTCCCCCTCTGGGGGAGCTGTCGCGGAGCGACTGAGGGGGGTCCTCCCCTAAGCCAGCAGATCCGCGCAGGCGTCCAGCACGGCCTCGGCGTCCAACCGGTACTTCGAATACAGGTCCGGCAGGTCGCCCGACTGGCCGAAGGTCTCCAGGCCCAGCGCCCGCAGGCGGTGGCCATGCACCGAGCCAAGCCACGACAGCGTCGCGGGCGCGCCGTCGACCAGGGTCACCAGGCCCGCCTCGCGCGGCAGGCCGGCCAGCAGCCGCTCCACCGTCGAGACGCGCTTGGCGCCGTCGGTCCAGCGCGATCGGCCGGCGGCGGTCCAGTCGCGGTGCAGCACGTCGGCCGAGGTGACGGCCAGCAGGCCCGCGCCCGGCTCGTCCTCCAGCAGGGCCGCGTGCGCCTCCAGCGCCTCGGGGGCCAGGGCGCCGCTGTAGACGACGGCCAGGCGGGCGCCCGGCGCCGGGGGCTTCAGCCAATAGGCGCCATCGACCACGCCGGTCTTCCAGACGTCGTCCGGGCGATCGGGCTGGGCGATGGCGCGGGTGGACAGGCGCAGATAGGTCGAGCAGCCGTCGGCGGCCTGGATGCGGTCGAAGGCGTGGGCCATCAGCACCGCCGTCTCGTCGGCGAAGGCGGGCTCGTAACTGTCCAGCCCCGGCTGGCTCATGCCGATCAGCGGGCTGCCGATCGACTGGTGCGCGCCGCCTTCCGGGGCCAGGGTCAGGCCCGACGGCGTGGCCACCAGCAGGAAGCGGGCGTCCTGGTAGCAGGCGTAGTTCAGGGCATCGAGGCCCCGGGCGATGAACGGGTCGTAGAGCGTGCCGACCGGGAACAATCGCTCGCCGAACAGCGGCGCGGTCAGACCCAGCGCCGCCAGGGCGATGAACAGGTTGTTCTCGGCGATGCCCAGCTCGACGTGCTGGCCGGTCTCGCCCATCGACCACACCTGGGCCGACGGGATGCGGCGGCGCTTGAAGACGTCCTCGTGGGCCCGGCGGTGGAACACGCCGCGCCGGTTCACGAAGCCGCCGAGATTGGTCGACACCGTCACGTCCGGCGAGGTGGTCACCACCCGGCCGGCGAACTCGTCCTTGCGGGCGGCGATGTCGAACATGACCTTGCCGAAGGCGGCCTGGGTCGACTGCTCGCCGCTGCCGCCGACGGCCGCCAGCAATTCGTCCTGCGTCGGCGTCGCCACGGTCGCCGCCGTGTGGTTGCGGTCGTTGGCGACGGCGAAGGGCGCGCGCGCCACCAGCCCCTTCAAGGCCGTGCGCTCGGCCGAGGACAGGCCCGACAGCGCGTCCCACTCCTCGCCCTCGACCACGCCCAGGCGCTCGCGCAGCTCGGCGATCTGGGTGGGGTTCATCAGGCCGGCATGGTTGTCCTTGTGGCCCTGGAACGGCAGCCGCAGGCCCTTGACGGTGTAGGCGATGAAGAACCGGGGGGCGTCGTCGCGCGAGGCCCGCTCGAAGGCCTCCAGGATCGTCTCCAGGCAGTGGCCGCCCAGCTCGGTCATCAGTTCGCCGAGGTCGACGTCCTTGTAGCCGCCGATCAGCGCCAGGGCGTCGGCGTCGCCGGCCAGATCCGCCGCCAGCCGCTCGCGCCAGGCCGCGCCGCCCTGGTAGGTCAGGGCCGAATAGAGGTCGTTGGGCGCGGTCTCGATCCAGGTCTTCAGCGCCGCCCCGCCCGGCCGCTCGAAGGCCTCGCGCTGGCGCTTGGACCACTTCAAGGTCTCCACGGTCCACCCGGCGGCCTCGAAGATCTCGCCGTAGCGGGTGAACATCCGGTCCTTGGTCGTCGCGTCCAGGCTCTGGCGGTTGTAGTCGACGATCCACCAGGTGTTGCGCAGGTCGTGCTTGCAGGCCTCGATCAGGGCTTCGTAGATGTTGCCCTCGTCCAGCTCGGCGTCGCCCAGCAGCGAAATCATCCGCCCCATGTTCTCAGGCTTCACCGAGCCGCGCGCGGCCAGGTAGTCCTGGGCCAGCGAGGCGAAGGCGGTCACCGCCACGCCCAGGCCCACCGAGCCGGTCGAGAAGTCGACGTCGTCGACGTCCTTGGTGCGCGAGGGGTAGGACTGCGCGCCGCCCAGGGCGCGGAAGGCCTTCAGCTTGTCCAGGCTCTGGCGGCCGAACAGATGCTGGATGGCGTGGAAGACGGGGCTGGCGTGCGGCTTGACCGCCACCCGGTCCTGCGGCCGCAGCGCCTTCATGTAGAGCGCCGTCATCAGGGTGGTCATCGAGGCGCACGAGGCCTGGTGGCCGCCCACCTTCAGCCCGTCGCGGCTTTCGCGAAGGTGGTTGGCGTTGTGGATCGTCCACGACGCCAGCCAGAGAATGCGTTCCTCGAGACGCCGCAGCAGCGCGATTTCCTGCCGCTTGGCCGTCAGAGACCCGTCAGCCATGCTTCCTCACCCGTTTATACGGGTGAGGTATGCCCCTCGCCCGCCTTTTCGCGCGCTTCATAGTCCTCGATCTGCCGCGCCGTCCACTCCGGAGATTTCGTGAAGCGTGCGAGCAGGTTGTAGAACACCGGAACGATGAACAGCGTTAGCAGGGTCGCCACGATCGCGCCGAAGAAGATCACGGCCCCGATCGTCTGGCGGCTTCCCGCCCCGGCCCCAGTCCACAGCAACAGGGGCAAGGCCCCCATGGCCGTGGCGATCGAGGTCATGATGATCGGGCGCAGGCGCAGGGCCGCCGCCTCGATCACCGCCTCGGTCACCTTCAGGCCCTCGTCGCGCAGCTGGTTGGCGAACTCGACGATCAGGATGCCGTTCTTGGCGGCGATGCCGATCAGGATGATCAGGCCGATCTGGCTGTAGGTGTTGATGGTCGAGCCGGCCATGACCAGGCCGAACAGCCCGCCCAGCACGGCTAGCGGCACGGTCAGCATGATCACCGCCGGGTGGATCCAGCTTTCGAACTGCGCGGCCAGCACCAGGAAGACCAGCAGCAGGGCCAGGCCGAAGGCGATGGCGATGCCGCCCGAGCCTTCCAGATAGTCCTTGGCCTGGCCGCCCCACTTGATGCTGACGCCGGGCGTCGGGTGCTGCGCGGCCTGGGCCTGGAAGAAGCTGACGGCGTCCTCGACGGTATAGCCGGGCGACAGCTGGGTGGTCAGGGTCACCGAGCGCAGGCGGTCGACGCGCGGGCGGTCGGGGGTGTCGCCCCGCAGCTCGGTCTTCACCACCGTCGACAGCGGCACCAGGCCGCCGGCGTTGGTGCGCACCTGCAGCTTGTCGAGGTCGGCCACGCTGCGGCGCTGGTCGAGCTCGGTCTGCAGGATGACGTCGTATTCCTGGCCGTTCTTGATGTAGGTCGTGGCCTGGCGCGAGCCGAACATGGTCTCCAGCGCCCGGCCCACGGCCTGGGCCGAGACGCCGAGGCTGGCGGCCTTGTCGAGGTCGATCTGCACCGACAGGCGCGGCGCGGTCGGCTCGTAGTCGATGCGCGGGCGCGAGAAGCCCGGGTTCTCCTGGGCCGCCGCCAGGATGGGCTTGAGCCAGTTGGACAGCTGCACGTAGTCGTTGCCGACGGCGATCAGGTCGACATTGGTGCCGCCGCCGCCACCGCCGCCCCCGCCGCGCTGGAAGGCGCCGCGCACGCTGGCCACGGCGCGCACGCCGGTGATCTTGGAGAGGTCCTTGTTCAGCTCGGCCGCCACGTCGTCGGCGGTCTTGTCGCGCTCGCCCCAGCCCTTGAGCACCACGACGCCGTTGCCCGAGTTGAACTGGCTCTGGCCGAAGCGCGGGATGGTCAGGATGGTGCGCTCGGCGATGCCGTCCTCGCGGTAGCGGGCCATGATCTTCTCGATCTTGGCGCCGATGGCCGAGGTGTAGTCGAAGCCGGCGCCTTCCGGCGCGCTGATCTGGATGTCGACGCGGCCGCGGTCCTCGGCCGGCACCAGTTCCTTGGGCAGGCTGACGAACAGCAGGGCCGCGAAGCCGGCCAGCAGGATCACCGCCCCGCCGGCGGCGAAGCTGGCGGCCCGCACGCCCAGCAGGCTTTCGAGCGAGGCGCGGTAGCTGTCCCTCAGCCGGTCCATCGCCCAGTCCATGCGCTTGTTGAACCAGCCCCCGCCGTGCGCGGGCTTGAGCAGCTTGGAGGCCATCATCGGCGACAGGGAGAGCGCCAGCAGCGCCGAGAAGGCCACCGCGGCGGCGATGGCCACGGCCAGTTCGACGAACAGCCGGCCGATATAGCCGGGCAGGAACATCAGCGGCGCGAACACCGAGATCAGCACGATGGTGGTGGCGACGACGGCGAAGAACACCTGGCGCGAGCCGCGCTGGGCGGCGATCAGGGCCGGCTCGCCCTCGTCCACCCGGCGCTGGATGTTCTCGACCACGACGATGGCGTCGTCGACCACCAGGCCGACGGCCAGCACCAGAGCCAGCAGGGTCAGCAGATTGAGCGAGAAGCCCAGCGGCGCCAGGACGATGAAGGTCGACAGGATGCAGATCGGCGCGACGATCGAGGGGATCAGCGCCGAACGCCAGCTGCCCAGGAAGATCAGGTTGACCAGCGCCACCAGGGCCACGGACATGCCCATGGTGATCCAGACCTCGTGGATGGCCTCGGCGGTGAACACCGAGTTGTCCACGGCCACCACCAGCTTGGTGCCGGGCGGCAGGGTCTGGTTGATGACCTCGACTTCCTTGCGGACGGCCTCGGAGATGGCGACGTCGTTGGCCTGCGACTGGCGGGTCAGGCCGATGCCGACCTGGTCGACGCCGTTGCCGCGGAACAGGCGACGGCGCTCGTCGGGCCCTTCCTCGATGCGGGCCACGTCCGACAGGCGCAGCACGAAGCCGGCGCCGTCGGCGGCGCGGATCGGAAGCCGGGCGAAGTCGGCCGGCGTAGCGTAGGCGCGGGCCACGCGGATGGTGAAGTCCTTGGCGCTGCTTTCCAGCGAACCGGCCGGCAGTTCCAGGTTCTGGGCGTTCAGCGCGTCCTCGACGTCGCTGACGGTCACGCCCCGGGCGGCCATGGCGTCGGCGTTCAGCCAGATGCGCATGGCGTAGATCTTGGCCCCGAACAGGTTGGCCTGGGCCACGCCGTCGATGGTCGACATCCGCTCGACCAGGTAGCGGTCGGCGTAGTCGGCCAGCTCCAGCGGATCCAGCGTCGTAGAGGTCAGGTTCAGGATGATGATCGGCGAGGCGTCGGCGTTGGCCTTGGCGATCTGCGGCGGGTCGGCCTGGTCGGGCAGGTTGGCCGAGACGCGGCTGACGGCGTCGCGCACGTCGTTGGCGGCCGCGTCCAGGTCACGGTCCAGGCGGAAGGTGATGCTGATCTGCGAGCGGCCGTCGCGCGAGGAGCTGTTGACGCGGTCGATGCCCTGGATGCCCGAGACCTGGCGCTCGATCACCTGGGTGATGCGCTCTTCGATGACCTCGGCCGAGGCGCCGCGATAGACGGTCGAGATCGACACCACGGGCGGGTCGACGTTGGGCAGCTCGCGGATCGGCAGCGAGCCGAAGGCCGCCAGGCCGATGACGCACAGGATGATCGCCGCGACGGCGGCGAATACCGGGCGGCGGACGGAGATGTCGGAAAGCATCAGCCCGCCTTACGGTCTTGGCCGGGCTTTCCCCCTTGGCCGCCTTGCCCGCCCGGCCCGCCGGCCGGCTTGCTGACGTCGCGCACCGCGCCGCCGTCCTGCACGCGGTTGAGGCCGTCGGCCACCACCACGTCGCCGGCCTTCAGGCCCGAGCGGATCTCGACGAAGCCGTCGGCGGTCAGGCCGGTGGTGATGTTGGTGCGGCGGGCGACCTGGCCCTTCTCGCCCTTGGCGACCAGGAACACCGAGGCCTGCTGCCCTTCGAACTGCACGGCCGCTTCCGGCACGGCCAGGCCCTGGCGCACGCCCTGGTCGATGGCGACCTTGACCAGCATGCCCGGCTTCAGGCGGCCGCCCGGATTGGGGAACTCGGCGCGGGCCCTGATGGCGCGGGTGGCCGCGTCGATGCGGGTGTCGATCTGGGCGATCTGGCCCTGGAAGGTCTCGCCCGGCAGGGCGTCGGGGCTGGCCTTGATCGGCAGGCCGTCGCGCAGGGTGGCGAGGTAGCGGTCGGGCACGGCGAAGTCGACGCGCACGACCGAGGCGTCGTCCAGGCTGACGATGGCCCCGCCCGGCGCGATCAGCGTGCCCGGGGCGACGTCGGAGATGCCCACCCGGCCGGCGAACGGCGCGCGGATCACGCGGTCCAGGCGCTGGGCCTTGGCCGAGGCCAGGGCGGCCTTGGCGCTCTCGTAGGCGGCCAGGTTCTGCTCGGCGGTGGCGCGCGGGGCGATGCCCTTGTCGGCCAGGGTCTTCCAGCGGTCGTAGTTGCGCTTGGCCTGGTCCAGCTCGGCCTGGGCCTGGGCGATGCCGGCGGTCTCCTGGTCGTCCTTCAGCGTCACCAGCACCTGGCCGCGCGACACCAGCTGGCCGTCGGTGAAGTGGACGGCGGTGATCAGTTCGGTGGTGTTGGAGGTGATGGTCACCGACTGGCGGCCCTTGGCCACGCCCAGCACCTCGATGCGATCTGTGAAGGGACGCTGGCCGACCTTGACCTGCGACACGGCCGTGGCGCGGCCGCCCGGACCGCCCTGCCCCTCGGCCTTGCCGCCAAGCAGCAGCTTGGCTCCGCCGGCCAGGATCATCAGAACCAACGCGACCCCGGCCGCGATGAGGAAGAAGTGCCTGCGGATCACAAAAACGCTCCGGCGCCGTTGAACCGGCGCCCTTAAGGTCTAGGTTGGGGCGACATATGACCCCACCCTAGACCTGCGTCTAGTGACACTAGAATTACGTGACATTTCAACACTGAAACACTTCCGAGCGCTCAGCTTGACGTAACGTCGGTCGACAAGCTTGGCCGCAAGCGTCTAGTCCGTGTAGCCCGGGGACTGGCGGTCCAGTTGGCGCAGGCAGCCGGGCCAGGCTAGGCCGGCGATCATGCCCAGGCCCATGCCGGTCTGGCTGCAAACCTCGGCCTGGGCTGCCTCCGGAGCGAGCAGCACGTGATCACGTCCTGCGCTCAACGCCATCACCTGCTGGGCGCAGGCGCGCTCCAGGAAGAACATGCCGAGCCAGCATTCGGCCGCCGTGCGGCCGACGGCCAGGGTGCCGTGGTTGCGCAGCAGCATCAGCCGCTTGTCGCCCAGGTCGCCCACCAGCCGCTCGCGCTCGTCGAGGTTCAGGGCGATGCCCTCGTAGTCGTGATAGGCCAGCTGCGGCGTGACGATCAGCGCCTGCTGGCTCAGCGGCAGCAGGCCCTCGGCGTGGGCGGCCACGGCCACGCCCTGGTCGGTATGCAGGTGCATGACGAACTGGGCGTCTTCCCGCGCGGCGTGGATGGCCGAGTGGATCGTGAAGCCCGCCGGATTGATGAAGTACGGCGTCTTGTCGATGACGTTTCCGTCAAGGTCGACCTTGACCAGGCACGAGGCGGTCATCTCGCCGAAGAACATGCCGTACGGATTGATCAGGAAGTGGTGCTCGGGCCCCGGGATACGCGCCGAGATGTGGGTGAAGATCATGTCGTCCCAGCCGTGCAGGGCGACCAGGCGATAGAGGGCCGCCAGGTCGACGCGGGCCTGCCATTCGGCCTCGCTGACCTGATCCTTGATCGATGCGGTGATCGCGCCGGTTCCGTCGGCCATGACGCTTGCTCCCGTAGGTTATCATTGTTGAGTTGAGCGTCGCGCCGACGGGCGCCGACGTCAAGCGACCAGCGTTAGACGGGATCGTACTTGCCAGGGCCCTTTCGCCGTCGGACGGTCCTGGCGGATTCGAAGACGGGGGATCTGCCGCATGTTGCCCTTGATCGGCGTGGGCGTGATCGTCCTGGGCTTCGCGCTCAGGTTCAATCCGCTGCTGGTGGTGGTCTGCGCGGCCATGGCCTCGGGCCTTGCCGCCGGCCTTGGACCGCTGGAGGTGCTGGCCGCCTTTGGAAAGGCGTTCAACCAGAACCGCTATGTCAGC
This sequence comes from Caulobacter flavus, assembly GCF_003722335.1. Lineage (GTDB taxonomy): Bacteria > Pseudomonadota > Alphaproteobacteria > Caulobacterales > Caulobacteraceae > Caulobacter > Caulobacter flavus. The sequence goes on along the minus strand of NZ_CP026100.1, from coordinate 3,088,091 downwards.
ATCGCCTGGCTGATCCTGCCGGCCATCGGCGTGCTCGAACGCTCGGGCCTGCAGGAGCGCGCGCGGATGGCGATCAAGAGCCTGAAGGCCGCCACCGCCGGACGGATCCTGGTGGTCTACCTGCTGCTGCGCCAGCTGACCGCGGCCATGGGCCTGATCTCGATCGCCGGCCACGCCCAGACCGTCCGCCCGCTGGTGGCCCCCATGGCCGAGGCCGCCGCCGAGAACCAGGGCGACCTCGACGAGGCGACCCGCGACGAGGTCAAGGCGATGAGCGCGGCCACCGACAATGTCGGCGTCTTCTTCGGCGAGGACATCTTCATGGCCATCGGCTCGATCCTGCTGATCGTCGGCTTCCTCGACCAGAACGGCCTGATCGTCGAGCCGCTGCACCTGTCGGTCTGGGCCATCCCCACGGCGATCTGCGCCTTCCTGGTGCACGGCGCGCGCCTGCTGCTCTTCGACCGCAAGCTCTCGAAGACGGGGGCCAGGGCATGATCGGTCTGCCCCTCGTCTATCTCCTGGCCGGCCTGATGTTCGCCGCCTTCGCGGTGATGAGCGCTGGCGACAAGGCCAATCCCAAGCGCTGGGGCAACGCCGCCTTCTGGGGCCTGTTCGCGCTGAGCTTCCTGGCCGGCGACCATCTGGGCGACCTCGGCAACGGCTTTCTGGTGGTCGCCCTCGCGCTGCTGGCGGGAACCGGACGCCTGGGCGTCGGCCAGCCCGCCACCACCACAGGCGAAGAGCGCGCCGAGATGGCCCAGCGCTTCGGCCTCAAGCTGTTTCTGCCCGCCCTGCTGATCCCGGTCATCGTCCTGGCCGGCACCTTCGCCTTCAAGGCCCTGACCTGGAACGGCCGGCACGTGGTCGATCCCAAGCAGGCCACCCTGGTCTCGCTGGCCATCGCCGCCCTGGTCGCCGCGATCCTGGCCCAGCGGCTGTTCCGCCAGCCGGCCAGCGCGCCGCTGCAGGAGGGTCGCCGGCTGATGGACCTGGTCGGCTGGGCCGCCCTGCTGCCGCAGATGCTGGCGGCGCTGGGCGCGGTCTTCGCCCTGGCGGGCGTGGGCCAGACCATCGGCGACATCACCCTGGCGATCACCCCGGTCGACAGCCGCCTGGCCGTCGTCATCGCCTATTGCCTGGGCATGGCGATCTTCACGGTGATGATGGGCAACGCCTTCGCGGCCTTCCCGGTGATGACGGCCGGCATCGGTCTGCCGCTGGTGATCGGCCGCTTCGGCGGCGACCCGGCCGTGGTCTGCGCCATCGGCATGCTGTCGGGCTTCTGCGGCACGCTGCTGACCCCGCTGGCCGCCAACTTCAACCTCGTCCCCGCCGCGCTCCTGCAGCTGAAGAACCGCTACGGCGTCATCCGCGCCCAGGCGCCGACGGCGGTGCTGATGCTGCTGATCAACATGGTCCTGATGTATGTCCTCGCCTTCCGCTGAGACCGCCGCCCGCTTCGCCAAGGCCGCCCTGGGCCACGTGGCCCGCGAGTATCCCAACAAGCTCGACCATGTGCTGGCCGGCGACGCCGACGCGCTGGGCCCGCGCACCCTGCACCCGATCTTCTTCGGCAGCTTCGACTGGCACTCCTGCGTGCACGGCTACTGGACCCTGGCCACCCTGCTGCGCCTGCATCCCGGCATCGCCGAGGCCGCCGCCATCCGCGCCATCTTCGACGACGCCTTCACGGCGCGGAAGGTGGCCGCCGAGGTCGCCTACCTGGCCCGCCCCGAGAGCCGCGGCTTCGAGCGCCCCTACGGCTGGGCCTGGCTGCTGAAGCTGCAGGCCGAGCTCCTCCAGCACGACGCCCCGTGGGCCGCGACCATGCAGCCGCTGGCCGACGCCTTCGTCGCCCGCTACCGCGCCTTCCTGCCGATCGCCGACTATCCGATCCGGGCCGGCGTGCATTCCAACACAGCCTTCGCCCTGGCCCTGGCCGCCGACTACGCCGACGCCGCGGGCGACGCCGACTTCCGCGCCCTGCTCGCGGCCAAGGCCACCGCCTGGTACGGGCAGGACAGCGCCTGCCAGGCCTGGGAGCCGTCGGGCGACGACTTCCTGTCGTCGGCCCTGGTCGAGGCCCTGGCCATGCGCCGCCTGCATCCCGACACCTTCGCCGCCTGGTTCGCCGCCTTCCTGCCGGAACTGGCCGAGCGCCGGCCCGCCACGCTGTTCGTCCCGCCCAGCGTCAGCGACCGCACCGACGGCAAGATCGCCCACCTCGACGGCCTGTCGCTGTCGCGCGCCTGGTGCTGGCGCGCCGTCGCCAAGGACGCCCGGCCCGCGATCGCCGCAGTGGCCAACGAGGCCGCCGACCTGCACCTGCAGACCGCCCTGCCCCACGTCACCGGCGACTACATGGGCGAGCACTGGCTGGCCAGCTTCGCCCTGCTGGCGATGCTGGAAGCCTAGCCCAAAGGAGAGGAGGAACAGGCGCGCGGCATCGGCTAACCTGCCCCACCGCCGCAACCGGATTCGCCTGCCCGTGTCCCAGATCTCCGTCGCCGACCTCACCGAAGCCCAAGCCGTCGAGGAGCTCGAACGTCTCGCCGACGAGATGGCCGGCCACGACCTGCGCTACTATCAGGACGACGCCCCCACGGTCAGCGACGCCGAGTACGACGAACTCAAGCGCCGCAACGCCGACATCGAGGCCCGCTTCCCGCACCTGCAGCGCGAGAACTCGCCGTCGCTGAAGGTCGGCGCCGCACGCTCGGCCCAGTTCTCGCCGGTCGAGCACGGCGTGCCGATGCTCAGCCTCGACAACGCCTTCTCCAACGACGAGGCCGAGGAGTTCGACGCCCGCATCCGCCGCTTCCTGCGCCTGGGCGCCGACGAGCCGGTCTTCTACATGGCCGAGCCCAAGATCGACGGCCTGTCGGCCTCGCTGCGCTACGAAAAGGGCGTGCTGGTCCAGGGCGCGACGCGCGGCGACGGCCGCGTGGGCGAGGACGTCACCGCCAACCTGCGGACCATCGCCGACATTCCCCACCGCCTGAAGGGCTCCGGCTGGCCCGACGTCATCGAGATCCGCGGCGAGGTCTATGTCGAGCTCGAGGCCTTCGCCGCCTTCAACAAGGCCGCCGAGGAGGCCGGCTCGCGCACCTACGCCAACCCGCGCAACTTCGCCGCCGGCTCGCTGCGCCAGATCGACCCCAAGATCAGCGCCACCCGGCCCCTTCGCTTCTTCGGCTACGCCTGGGGCCTGGTCTCCGAGCCCTTCGCCGCCAGCCAGTCCGAGGCGCTGGAGAAGCTGGAGGCCTGGGGCTTCGTCACCACCGCACCGCCGGCCGAACGGGTGCAAGGCGCCCAGGGCCTGCTCGACATCTACGCCCGCTTCGAGACCCTGCGCCCGCAATTGCCGTTTGACATCGACGGCGTCGTCTACAAGGTCGACGACCTGGAGCGGCAGCGCCGCCTGGGCTTCGTCTCGCGCTCGCCCCGCTGGGCCATCGCCCGCAAGTTCCCGGCCCAGCGCGCCCGCACGATCCTCGAAGCCATCGACATCCAGGTCGGCCGCACCGGCGCCCATACGCCCGTCGCGCGTCTGCACCCCGTCACCGTCGGCGGCGTCTCGGTGACCAACGCCACCCTGCACAACGCCGACGAGATCGCCCGCCTCGACGCCCGCATCGGCGACACGGTGGTGCTGCAGCGCGCCGGCGACGTGATCCCGCAGATCGTCGAGGTCGACCTGGCCGCGCGTCCGGAAGGCGCCGAGCCCTACGCGTTCCCGCACGTCTGCGAATGCCCGCTGAAGACGGCGCTGGCCCAGGAGATCAACGCCAACGGCGTGGAGTCGGTCGTGCGCCGCTGCACCGGCGAGTTCGCCTGCCCGTTCCAGCGCGTCGAGCACCTGCGCCACTTCGTCTCCCGCCGCGCCTTCGACATCGAGGGCCTGGGCGAAAAGCAGCTGCAGGCCTTCTTCGACGAGGGCTGGATCAACGAGCCGGCCGACATCTTCCGCCTGGCCCGCGACGAGGAGAAGCTGGCCGCCCTGCGCGAGCGCGACGGCTATGGCGAGACCTCGGTCAAGAACCTGGTCGCCGGCATCGACGCCCGTCGCAGCATCGGCCTGGACCGGATGATCTACGGCCTGGGCGCCCGCGACATCGGCGAGACCACCTCGACCGTCCTGGCCCGCCACTTCGACCAGTTCGCCGACCTGCAGGCCGCCTCCGAAGCCGCCGCCAGGGGCCTGCCGGGCGCGACCTATCTGGAGCTGTCGACGGCCGCCGGCGTCGGGCCCAAGGCGCTCGATCTCCTCGTGGAGGCCGGCCGCGCCGGCGTGCCCGCCGATCCCTGGCCGCAGTCCGAGGATCTGGAGCTTAAGATCGGCCAGGTGGTTCCCAAGCTGACCAAACCGGCCCGCGCGGCCCTGGCCCAGCGCTACGGAACCTGGGAGGCCTTCGCCGAAGGCCTGGCGCAGGCCGCCAAGGGCGCGCCGGGCGAGGACTACCTGACCCTGGCGGCCGTCGACGGCGTCGGCCCCGTGGCCGCCCAGTCGCTGGCCCGCTTCTTCGCCGAGGAACACAACCGCCAGAAAGTCGAGAACCTGTTGGCGGAGCTCGACGTCCAGGCCGTGGCCAAGCCCAAGACCGACACCGCCGTGGCCGGCAAGACCGTGGTCTTCACCGGCTCGCTGGAGAAGATGACCCGCGACGAAGCCAAGGCCCAGGCCGAAGCCCTGGGCGCCAAGGTCGCCTCGTCAGTGTCCAAGAAAACTCATCTCGTCGTCTATGGCCCAGGCGCGGGCTCGAAGCTCAAGACCGCCCAGGAGCTCAACATCGATATGATGGACGAGGATCAATGGCTGGCCCTGGTCGCCAGCCTATGAAGGTCGTCGCCATCGACTTCGAGACGGCCAACGAGACCCGGTCGAGCCCCTGCTCGATCGGCCTGGCCTGGATCGAGGACGGCGCGGTCGCCCGCGTCGACCACCACTACATACGGCCGTGGGACATGCGGTTCGCGCCGTTCAACATCGCCTTCCACGGCATCGGCCCTGACCACGTGAGAGACGCCGACGAGTTTCCAGCCGTGCTCGAGCGGTTGCGCGACGACCTCGACGGCGCGCTGGTGCTGGCCCACAACGCCTCGTTCGACGTCAGCGTCATCCGCCGCACCTGCGAGCACTACGACGTCGCGCCGCCGGCCTTCGACTACATGTGCACGGTGCAGGTGGCGCGCAGCGTCTGGCCCGACCTGCCCTCGCACAAGCTGAACGTGGTCGGCCGCCATCTGGGGGTGAGCTTCAAGCACCACGACGCGGCCGGCGACGCCTACGCCTGCGGTCAGGTCGCCCTGGCCGCCGCCAGCCGGACGGGCGCGAGCGGCGTCCACGACCTGCCGGGCAGGATCGGCCTGACCCTGGGCCGCCTGCACCAGGGCGGCTACGCGCCGTCCCAGGCCAGGGCCCGGCCCCGGCGCCCGGTGCGTCCGCCGCCCCGCCTGCTGCCGCCGGGCGCGGAGACCCGCCTGTCGGGCCGCACGGTGATCTTCACCGGCCAGCTCGACACGATGAGCCGCGGCGAGGCCCAGGGCCTGGCCGCCGCCATGAGCGCCCGCGTGGTGCTGTCGATGAGCCGCAAGGTCGACCTCGTCGTCGCCGGCCCCGGCGCGGGCGCCAAGCTGCGCTCGGCCCGCGAGATGGGCGTTCAGGTGCTGAACGAGGACGAGTGGCTGGCGCTGGTGGGGTGACCGCTTCGCGGCCCCCTCCGGCCCTCCGGGCCACCTCCCCCAAAGGGAGAGGATCTGGAAACGTCGCGCCAAATGGATGCTCCCCCTCTGGGGGAGCTGTCGCGAAGCGACTGAGGGGGAACCTCCCGCGCCCTATTGCCCCAGAAACACCTTCAACCGATCCTTCCAGAGCACCGCCCAGGTGTGGCTGCCGTGCCCCTTGGTCTTCTCGCTGGCCGGCAGCAGCACGAACTCTCCGCGCTTCAAGCGCTTCACCTCGCGCTCGGCGATGCCCAGTTCCGGCGGGTTGATGAAGTCGTCGGCCGAGTTGATCCACAGCACCGGGACCTCGATCTTCTCCAACCCCGCCGACGGGTCGTAGGTGCGCGAGGCGTCGACCTGGTAGAGCAGGTCGTTGGCGTCCAGGCCCGCGATCCGGCGGGTGAAGTCGGCCTCCAGCGCCTTGTCGGTCGCCTCGCGGGTCGGCAGGGCCAGTTGCATCGGCAGGGCAGAGGCGCCGGCGATGATCAGGAAGTCGGTCGCCGTGCGCAGGCCCTGCTGGGGCTGCTGCGCGTAGTCGCCGCCGTTCCAGGCCGGGTCGGCCTTGATGGCGTCCATGGTCATCTTGCGCCACATGCGATTGCGCCCGGCGATCGCCACGGGCTGGCAGGCGAACGGCGCCAGCTTTTCCGCGAAGCCCGGATACGTCTCGCCCCAGACGAAGGCGTGCATGCAGCCCATCGACGTGCCCATCAAGAGCTGCAGGCGGTCGACCTTCAGCCCCTCGACCAGCAGCCGGTGCTGGGCCGCCACCATGTCGTCGTAGTCGTAGTGCGGGAATCTGGCCCGCAGGCCGTCCGAAGGCTTGGAGGATTTCCCGTGGCCGACGCCGTCGGGCAGGATCACGTACCACTTGGCCGGATCCAGCAGGCCGCCGGGAACCAGCAGCTCGTCGGCGAACTGCGGCGACAGGAACTGCTTTCCGCTGCCGCCGGTGCCATGCAGCACCATCACCGCGTTGGTCACCTTCCCTTGCGCGTCGCGCTTGGGCTCGCCCAGGGTCGTGTAGTGCAGCCGCAGCTCCGGCAGGGTCTCGCCCGAACCGAACTTGAAGTCCCGCACCACGAACTCGCCCTCCTTGGGCGCCACGGCGGGCGCGGCGACGGCGGCGCCCGAAAGACCCACGCACAGGGCAAGGCCGGCGACGAACGAACGGATCATGGCGCTCCTCATGCGCGGACGGTTTCGAAGGCCTCGCGCAGGCTGGCCGCGCGCGCGCCCTGCGACCGGATCATCAGGAACTTGCCCGAGAACTCGCCCGGCAGGGTCCAGGTCCCCTCCACTTCCGAGCCGTCGGCGCTGAGCGTGCCGGCGTAGAACACCTCGTGCTCCCAGCCCGCCGTGCCGTCATAGGTCTTGGTGAAGGTCAGGCTCGTGCCCGAACGCCTGCCCAGCAGGGTCGAGAACACCTCGGCCACGCCGTACTCGTCGTAGGCGACCTCGTGCACCGCCCCGCTGACCCATGAACCGCTCTCCAGCACGGTGGCGGTGAACGGCACGGGCGCGACGGCGGCGGGGTAGGAGTAGAGCCCCTGCCAGACGCCGGTCAGGTTGGCGGTCGCGTCGCTCACGGCTTTTCCAGCCGCGCCACGAGGCTGGAGGTGTCCCAGCGACTACCGCCCATCGCCTGGACCTCGCCATAGAAGCCGTCGATCATCCGGGTCATGTCCAGGGTCGCGCCGTTGCTGGCCGCCTCGTCGAGGGCGATGCCCAGGTCCTTGCGCATCCAGTCGACCGCGAAGCCGAACTCGAACTCGCCGCGCGACATCGTCCCCCAGCGGTTCTCCATCTGCCAGGACTGGGCCGCGCCCTTGGAGATCGCGGCCAGCACGTCGTCGGTCGGCAGGCCCGCGCGCTTGGCGAAGTGCAGCGCCTCGGCCACGCCCTGCACCACGCCGGCGATGGCGATCTGGTTGCACATCTTGGTCAACTGGCCAGCGCCCGACGGGCCCATGCGGCGCATGGCCTTGGCGTAGACGTTCAGCACCGGCTCGGCCGTGGCGTAGGTTGCCTCGTCGCCGCCGACCATGATGGTCAGCTGGCCGTTCTGCGCGCCCGCCTGGCCGCCGGAGACCGGGGCGTCGAGGAAGCCCACGCCCCTGGCGGCCGCCAGCTGCGCCATCTCCCGGGCGACGACGGCCGAGGTCGTGGTGTGGTCGACGATGATCGCGCCGGCCTCCAGCGCGGGCAGGATCTCGGCCACCACCGCGCGGACGTCGTCGTCGTTGCCGACGCACAGCGCCACCAGCCGCGCGCCCTTGCTGGCCCCGGCGATGGTCGGATCGCTCTTGCCGCCGTGCTCGGCGACCCAGCGGGCGGCCTTTTCGGCGGTGCGGTTGTAGACAGTCACCTCGTGGCCGGCGGCCTGCAGGTGGCCCGCCATCGGAAAGCCCATGACGCCTAGGCCGATGAACGCCGTCTTCATGCGCGAGACTCCTTGCCGCACCCTGCCGTTTCGGGTCCGTGAATGAGCCCTTCGCCCCCGCATCGCAACGCCATTTTAACGTCCTGCGGGCAGGTTGCCCCGACAGGGTTAAGCAGGCTTAAGCACGATGGCGTCGACCGGCGAAGCGCCGATCATCATCAAGAAGGTCAAGAAGGGCGGCGGCCATGGTCACCATGGCGGCGCCTGGAAGGTGGCCTATGCCGACTTCGTGACGGCGATGATGGCCTTCTTCCTGCTGATGTGGCTGCTCAACACCACCAGCCCCGAACAGAAGCAGGGCATCGCCGACTACTTCGCCCCGGCCTCGATCTCGTCCAGCACCAGCGGCTCGGGCGGCATCCTCGGCGGCACCTCGCTCGGCGACGACGGCGCCAAGGCCGACGGCAAGATGTCGGTCGTCCAGCAGATGGCCCCCGAAGCCCCCGACCAGACCAACCAGGACGGCCAGTCCTCGACCACCGCCAGCCTCGACTCGGCCAGCGAGCAGGCCCTGCGCGACGCCCTTGCCAAGAAGGAGCAGGACAGCTTCGCCTCGGCCGCCCAGTCGCTGCGCCAGTCGCTGCAGGACATGCCCGAACTGGCCGAACTGTCGAAGCAGATCCTGATCGACCAGACCCCGGAAGGCCTGCGCATCCAGCTGGTCGACCAGGAAGGCCGCTCGATGTTCAAGGAGGGCTCGCGCGAGCCCAACGACCGCGCCCGCCTGCTGCTGCGCGCCGTGGCCAAGGTCATCAACCAGCTGCCCAACCGCATCACCGTCTCGGGCCACACCAGCGCCGACCAGCGCGGCCGCAAGGCCGACAGCGACTGGGCCCTGTCGGCCCAGCGCGCCGACACCTCGCGCCAGATCCTGCGCGGGGCCGGCGTCGACGACGACCGCATCTACCAGGTCTCGGGCAAGGCCAATTCCGAGCCCCTCTACGCCGACGATCCCACCCTGGCCGGCAACCGCCGGATTTCCATCGTCCTGTTGCGCGAAAAGCCCGTCCTGCCCGACAACCTGTGACCGTTCGCCGCGTCGCGCGTTTGTCCTGCTTGCACAACGGCTCGGCATGCCGCCTAATCGCCTTCACGGCATGGGCGGGGGCCTGGCCGGGCGTAAGGGGACTGGGAAGACGTGACGCAGCATTTTCCGACGCGACAGCTTCGGTTCTTCCTGACGGCGCCGACCCCTTGCCCGTACCTGCCCGGCCGCCAGGAACGGAAGGTGTTCACCCACCTGCCGCTGTCGGACGGCCCCGGCGTCAACGACAGCCTCACGCAGGTCGGCTTCCGTCGCTCCCAGAACATCGCCTACCGCCCCGCCTGCGAGACCTGCCGCGCCTGCCAGTCGGCCCGCGCGCCGGCCGCCGACTACGAGTTCTCGCGCTCGGAGCGCCGCGCGCTCAACCGTAACAACGACCTGGTGCGCCATCTGGTCGAGGCCGAGGCCACGCTGGAGCAGTTCGAACTGCTGCGTCGCTACCTCACCGCCCGCCACGCCGACGGCGGCATGGCCGAGATGACCTGGCCCGACTACGTGGCCATGGTCGAAGACACCGCTGTCCGCACGCACCTGATCGAATATCGCCGCCCGTCCGTCGACCGCGGTCCGGGCGACCTGGTGGCCTGCGTGCTGGTCGACGTGCTCGCCGACGGCCTGTCGCTGGTCTACAGCTTCTACGACCCGACCGAGGAACGCCGGAGCCTGGGCTCCTTCATCATCCTCGACCACATCGTCCAGGCCCGCCTGACCGGCCTGCCCTACGTCTATCTTGGCTACTGGGTGCCGGGCTCGGAGAAGATGGCCTACAAGGCCCGCTTCTCGCCGCTCGAGATCCTCAAGCCGGGCGGCTGGTCGCTGATGTCGGCCCGCGAACGCGGCGCCCGTCCGCCCAAGGCCGCCCCCGCCCCGGCCGTCCGTGAGGTCGAGCTGTCCGACGCGGTCCCGCTGACTGAACTGCCGGCCGCGGGAAAGCCGTAAGGAAAGCCCCGCCCTCTCCCTCCGGGAGAGGGGCGAACCGGCCTAGTTCGCCGCCGCCTTCGCCGGCTCCGGCGCCTGAGCCCGTGCTTCGGCGTCCAGGTCCGCGGCGTGCTTGGCCAGCTTGACCGGCGCCGCCGGCTTCGTCCCGTTCCAGGGGTTCATCGAGATGCAATAGCCGCTGAGGTCGCCGCACTGGCGCACCTCGCCGGTATGCGTGTCCACCACCACGATGACGTGTTCGTCGTCGGCGATGCGGGCCTTCTCAGGCCCGCTCGGCGCGTTCTCCCGCACCATCTGCGCCCACAGGCGGCCGGTGTCGAAGACGCCGATCCCGGCATAGCGCCCGCTTGTCGAACCGCCGCCGGACGGCGACGGCGAGCAGGCCGCCAACAGCCCGCCGACCAGGACCAGAGACAGACCAATGCGCATATCGCCTCCCGAGACCTCGCCCCATGGCTGCACCATGGGCGAAGTCTCGCGGGGCGACAACGGCCCTATCGCGACCAGGCCACCCCGCCGTCGACCGCGAGCGTGCCGCCCACCACGTAGTCGCCCGCCCGCGAGGCGAGATAGATCGCCGCGCCCGCCATGTCCTCGGCCTCGCCGATCCGGCCGGCGGGAATGAACTTGGCCACCGCGTCGGCATGGTCGCGGGCCACGCGGTTCATGTCGCTGGCGAAGGCGCCCGGCGCGATGGCCGACACCGCGATGTTCTCCGGCGCCAGGCGCAGGGCCATGCGCTTGGTCATGTGGATCAGGCCGGCCTTGCTGGCGCCGTAGGGATAGGTCTCCTCCTTGGTCACCGACAGGCCGTCGATCGAGGCGATGTTGATCACCTTGGCCACCCTGGCCTTGGCCGCTTCGCGCAACGGGGCCAGCAGGGCCTGGGTGAGGAAGAACGGCGTCTTCATGTTGAGGTCGACGGTCTTGTCCCAGCCGGCCTCGGGAAACTCGTCGATGCCCGCGCCCCAGGCCGCGCCGGCGTTGTTCACGAGGATGTCGAGCTTGCTTTCCCGCTCCTGGATCCGCGCGGCCAGTCCCTGCACGCCCTCCGTCGTCGAGATGTCGCCGGGCAGCGAGACGCACTCGCCGAACTGCGACAGCTCTTGCGCGGCCTCGTCGCAGGCGGCCGCCTTGCGGGCGGTGATGTAGACCCGCGCCGCGCCGTGGCGCAGGAAGCCTTCGACGATCATCCGGCCGATGCCGCGCGAACCGCCGGTGACGAGCGCCACGCGGCCCTCGAGCGAGAACAGATCCTGCATGTGATTTCCTCCGTCAGCCCTTTGGCGGACCTTATTTTTCGGGATTGGTGAGCGCCTGGTAGACCAAGGTGGAAGCACGATCGCCAAGGTCGCGCAGGGCCGGATCGCCGTCCTTGGCCAGCACGTGGATCATGCCCAGGAAGAAGAGGTCGTTCTCCGGGTCGATCCAGAACCAGGTGCCGGCCGCGCCGCCCCAGCTGTAGGTCCCCTTCCCCGCCAGCGTGCCGGCCCGGGCCGGATCGGTGACCACCATGAAGTCGAGGCCGAAGCCCTTGCCGCTGGCCTTGGAGAACTCGGCCTTCGGATTGTCGAGGATCGCGTCGGGCAGATGGTCGGAGGCCATCAGCTTGATGCTCGCCGGCGACAGGATGCGCGCCCCGTCCAGCTCGCCGCCGTTCAGCAGCATCTGGCAGAACCGGGCGTAGTCGGCGTTGGTCGACACGAGGCCCCCGCCGCCCGAGGCCACCACCGGCGGCTTGGTGACGTCCAGCACCATGAAGCCCTCGGCCGGCTGGATCTTCTTGTCCTTGAAGTTCCACATGTAGAGGTCGGCCAGGCGCCCCGCCTTCTCCGGCGGCAGCCAGAAGCCGGTGTCCTTCATCTTCAGCGGGTCGAAGATGCGGCTCTGCATGAAGGCCGGCAGGCTCTGGCCCGACAGCTTCTCGACGATGAAGCCCTGGATGTCGACGGCGACGCTGTACTTCCACTGCTTGCCCGGCGGCCCCACCAGCGGCAGCTTGGCGACCTTCTCGACGAATTCCTGGCCGCTCTTGGCGCCCAGGACGCCGGTCGAGACATAGGCCTTGTCGACCGGGTTGTCGGGGTTGAGGCCGTAGGCGAAGCCGGCCGTGTGGCTCATGATCTCGCGCATGGTCGGCGGGCGGTCCGCGGCCTCGGTGACGAACGAGCCGTCGGCGTTGACGCCCTTGTAGACCCGCAGGTTGGCGAACTCCGGCACGTACTTGGTCACCGGATCGTCGAGGCGCCACTTGCCCTCCTCGAACAGGATCATCATCGCCACGCCCGTGACCGGCTTGGTCTGGGAGTAGATGCGGAAGATGGTGTCCTTGGTCATCGGCGGGCCGCCGAAGCCCTTGGCGCCATAGGTCTCGAAGCTGACCACCTTGCCGTGGCGCACCAGCATGGTCGTGGCGCCCGGCAGGTGGCCGGTGGCGACCAGGTCCTTCATCAGGGCGTCGAGGCGCGCCAGGCGCTCTGGCGAGACGCCGACGCTGGCCGGCGCGGCGGCGGTCAGGTCGGCCTTAGGCGCGGCCAGGGCGGGCGCGCCGCTCCACGCCACGGAGAGGGCCAGGGCCGTCGCCAACCCGAAACGCCGCCCCATACGTTGCATCGCCATGCTTCACCCCAAACAGCCGTTTGAAGCGACCTTACCCAGGATTGCGACAGGCGCAATCACGTAGGGCCCAGGAGGGCGATCGCGAGTGGCTGGAAGTAAAGCGCCCCTACTTCTTCTTGTTCTTCGCGTTGGCGGCGTAGACCGCCACGAACATCGTGCCGACCCCGCCGAACACCGCCACCAGCGCGGCGGTGATCGCCACCGAGCGCTTGGATTCCTTGTCGGCGGCATGGGCCAGGGCCGGCGTCGCCAGGATGGCGGCGGCGATCAGCAGCGACTTGACGGTCTTCATGGAAAAGCCCCCTCACACGGATACGGCGGGGAGCTAGCCCGATCGCCACCGGCGCGGCAAGCATCGACCGCCTTCTACTTGGCCGGGAACAGCGCCTTGTCCGCCGCCTGGGCCATCAGGTCGTAGCCGGCGTCGTTGGGGTGCAGATGATCGCCGTTGTGCAGGCCCTCGCGAATCTGGCCAGGCTTGGCCGCATCGCGGATGGCGCCGTCGAAGTCGACGACCCCGTCGAATTCGCCGCCGGTGCGGATCCAGGCGTTGACCGCCTGGCGCGTGGCCTCGCCCTTCTCGTGATAATAGGCCGCGCCCTCGAACGGCGGGATGACGCCGCCATAGATCTTCACGCCGCGCGCGTGGGCCCGGGCGATCAGCTGACGATAGCCGGCGATCAGGTCATCGGGGCCCACCACGTCGGCGGTGAAGCCCGGCTGCACGGCGCGGCCGATGTCGTTGATGCCTTCCAGCACCACCACCGCCTTGACCCCCGCCACGCTCAGCACGTCGCGGTCGAAGCGCGACAGCGCGCTGGGACCCGAGACCTCGCGCAGCAGCCGCCCGCCGCCGACGCCCATGTTGACCACGCTCCAGCCCTGGCCGCGCGCGGCCAGGCGGGCCGCCAGCTGCTCGGGCCAGCCTTTGTCGGCGTTCGCCGTCGAGCCCGCGCCCTCGGTGATCGAGTCGCCGATCGCCACCAGCACCGAGGCCTCGCCCTGCCCGCGCACCTCGACGCCGCTGACCAGGCCCGGACCTTTCAGCGCTTCCTCGCCGGGGATCTGCGCCTTGGCCACGTGGTTGCCGGGCGGGGCCACGAACAGGCGCACGCGGTGGCCGGCCGGAGCCTGGGTCCCGACGTAGAAGATCGACGCCGACACGTAGTCCATCGCCTTGACCGGCAGCGCCACGGGGTCGCTCAGCACCGGCGCGCCCGGCGGGATCGTGAACTCGGCCTTGCCGCCGACGGTCACGGTGATCGGCGCGGCCAGGATCTTCCCGTTCGCGTCGGCCGGCGCCAGCGTGATGGCCCCCACCGCCAGCGGACGCTCGTTCAGCTCGTTGGACAGGCGCAGCCGCACGGCGTCGCCGCCGGCGTTCAGCCGCATGACCTGGCGCACCGTGACGTCGGTGAAGGCCCTGGCCTCGCCCGGGCGTGACACGGCCTGCGGCGCGAGCGGCGCGTTGCCCCAGGCGCTGCGCCAGGACGGCGCTTGCGAAACAGCGGCCGGGCGGGCCTTGGACGCCCCTTGGGTCGCGGCCAGCAGCGGCGCGGGCGCCAGCGCCAGGACCAGGGCGGCGGACAGGATGCAACGGTTCATCGGCGTTTCCCCACAACGGCGGTTGACGTCCGCCGCCTCAGTGATATTCTCAATATATCGATCAATTGTCCATATTGTGAGAATTGATCGATGGATCGAAGCTCGATCCTTCCCTGTTCTGCCTGACCTCGTACTTCCCCCTCTGAGGTCCAGGAGCGCCGGCCCGGCCTGCGCTCCTTTCTTTTTGCCTGAACAGCGCCTCACTCCGTAAAATCCCCGCGAAAGCGGGGACCCAGGTGTTTTGTCGTCGAGCGCTACGGGCTTCAGAAAAAGCCTAGGCCCCCGCTTTCGCGGGGGTTTTACGGGAAGAAGGTACGGTCCCTACGGCCTGCCCGCGCAGGTCGGCTCGCCCCGCGCCGAAGCATCGGCCTCGCCCGGCAGAACCAGCTTCGAAGCCGGCACGCCCGCGCCCCGCAGGCCCTTGGCCACGATGCCGGCGGCCATGCGCGCGCCCAGTTCGTTGGGGTGGGTGGTGTCGTTGATGCCTTCGGGGTGGCTGGCGATCTTGTCGGCCGCCGAATAGATCATGAAGTACTTGGCGCCCTGCGCCTCGCCCACCGCCTGCAGCCTGGCCTGGCTTTCGCGGTCGAGGTCGATCAGCGGGGTCTTGGTCTCGGCCGCCACGCGCCGCACGGTCGCCGAGTACGGGCCGTGGGTGTCCTGCACCTGGCCGTCCTTGAAGATCAGCTTGGCGATCGGGGTTATCAGCACCGGCTTGGCGCCGGCCGTCCGCACGTCGGCCACGAACCGGCGCAGGTTGTCGGCATAGGCCCCGTTCGGGTCGGTGAAGCGGACGATCTTCTTGGTGTCGGCGTCGTTGTGGCCGAACTGGATCAGCACGGTGTCGTCGGGCTTCAGCTGGGCCATCAGCACCGACCACAGCCCCTCCTCCTGGAAGGTCTTGGTCGAGCGGCCGCCGCGGGCCAGGTTGACGATCTGCGCCTCGGGCTTCAGCGAGCACTTCAGCACCATGCCCCAGCCCATCTGCGGGAAGCTGCGGGCGCTGTAGTCGGCGGCGGTGGAGTCGCTGGCGATGACGATGCGGTTAGGCCCAGATAGGGCCGGCTCGGCCAGGGCGGCCGGCGCCGCCCCCATGACCAGAGCCAGAGCGAGGGCGGCGGCGGTTTTCATCAGCGGGT
The DNA here is from genome assembly GCF_003722335.1 of Caulobacter flavus. Lineage (GTDB taxonomy): Bacteria > Pseudomonadota > Alphaproteobacteria > Caulobacterales > Caulobacteraceae > Caulobacter > Caulobacter flavus. The sequence goes on along the minus strand of NZ_CP026100.1, from coordinate 3,072,574 downwards.
CTCCGCCAGGATTGAACGGTCGATCTCGGAGACGGAATTGACGCCGGTCAGCGCCATGGCCACCCGCATCTCCTTCTCCATCAGGTCCAGAAGCTGGGTCACGCCCGCCTGACCGCGCGCGGCCAGGGCGTAGACGGCGGCCCGGCCCAGCAGCACGCCCTTGGCGCCCAGGGCCAGCATCCGCACCACGTCGAGACCCGAACGCACCCCGCCGTCGGCCAGCACGGTCAGCTTGTCGCCGACGGCTTCGGCGATGGCCGGCAGGGCCTTGGCCGACGACAGCACGCCGTCCAGCTGGCGGCCGCCGTGGTTGGACACCACCACCCCGTCAGCGCCGATGTCGGCGGCGGCCCTGGCGTCCTCGGGATCGAGCACGCCCTTGATGATCAGCGGCCCCTTCCAGGACTCACGGATCCATTCCAGGTCCTTCCACTGGATCGAGGGGTCGAAATTGGCCCCCAGCCAGCCCATGAAGTCCTCCAGGCCCGTACTGCCCTTCAGCACCGGCGCGACGTTGCCCAGGGTGTGGGGACGGCCCATCAGGCCGACGTCCCACGCCCATTGCGGACGCCCCATGGCCTGCAGGATGCGGCGAGCCCCGGCGTTGGGACCGCTCATTCCGGAATGAGCGTCGCGGTAGCGCGCGCCGGGCACGGGCATGTCGACGGTGAAGACGAGCGTGCTCGCCCCCGCCGCCGCCGCCCGCGCCAGCAGGTCGCGCATGAAGGCGCGGTCCCGCAGCACGTAGAGCTGGAACCACAGCGGCCGGCTCGAAGCGGCCGCCACCTCGTCCACGTCGCACACCGACACCGTCGACAGGCACAGCGGCACGCCTTTGGCCGAAGCCGCGCGCACCGCCTGGCACTCGCCACGGCGGGCGTACATGCCGGTGAGGCCCACGGGGGCCAGCACCACGGGCATGGACTGCTCCACGCCGAACAGGCTGGTCGCCGTCGAGACCTTGGACACGTCCTTGAGCACCCGCTGTCGCAGGGCGAGGTCCGCCAGGTCGGAGACGTTGCGGCCCAGGGTCCGCTCGGCGTAGGCGCCGCCGTCGATGTAGTCGAAGAGGAAGCGCGGCAGCTTTCGCCGCGCAGCCTCACGGAAGTCGGTGGTCGACGAGACGATCATGGAAGGACGATCGATCTACTGCAGGTTCACGAACGCGCCGCCGTCGACCAGCAGGGCCGCGCCGGTGACGTAGTTGGCCAGATCCGAGGCCAGGAACACGATCGGGCCGGCCAGGTCGTCGGGCTCGCCGAGGCGGCCCAGCGGGATGCGGCCGCTCATGTATTCGCGCTTGGCGACGTCTGCGAGGTCTTCCTTGTTGATCGCGGTCTCGATCGTGCCCGGCAGCACCGAGTTGCAGCGGATGCCGTGCTTGCCCAGCGCGATGGCGGTCGACTGCATCAGGCTGTGCACGCCGGCCTTGGTCGGGGTGTAGTGCGTCTGCATGCCGCCGCCGACCAGGGCGCTGATCGAGGAAACGGCGATGATCGAGCCGCCGTGGCCTTGCTTGACCATCTGGTTGGCCGCCGCCTGCACCATGTAATAGGCGCCGAACAGGTTCACCTTCATGGTCCGCTCCATCACTTCCGGAGGCATGTCCAGGAAGGCGTGGAACGGGCAGATGCCGGCGTTGTTGACGAAGACGTCGACCTTGCCGAAGGCCTCGACCGCGGCGTCGACGAAGGCCTGGGCGGTTTCCACCTGGGCCACGTCGCCCTTCACGGCGATGGCGCGACGGCCGAGGGCCTCGATCTGCGCCACGGCGTCGGCCGCGCCGGCCTCGTCGGAGTGGTAGTTGATCGCCACGTCGGCGCCATGACGCGCCGCGCCGATGGCGGCCGCCTTGCCGATCCCGCCCGAGGCGCCGGTCACCAGCACCACCTTGTCCTTCAGAAGCATAGTTCCTCCGTCTTCACTCACGCGCGGGAAGCGTCAGGTCTTCGCGCCTGACCCCCGCTTGCCGTTCCAGCCCAGATCGCGGCTGATCGCGTCGGCGGCCGAACGGATGTCGTCCACCAGGACCGTCATCCGCTCGTCGTCCATGTATTGGGCCGCGCCCGAGACGCTGATGGCCGCCACCACGTGGCCGCCCGCGCCGCGCACCGGGGCGGCGACGCAGCGGATGCGGTCCTCGTTCTCTTCCAGGTCGAAGGCCACGCCGCGCTGCGAATAGTCGTGCATCCAGGCGATCCACTGCTCTTCGTTCGGCGCGCCGGCGGCCGCCGGGCCTTCCTTGCGATAGAGCGCGCGCCAGCGGGCCTCGTCGTCGTCCAGCACCAGGGCCTTGCCCAGGCCCGTGGAGCGGATCGGCTGGCGATCGCCCACGCGCGAGGAGATGTTGATGCGGCGGCGGCCGGTCAGCTTGTCCAGATAGAGAGCGCGGTCGTCGTCGAGCACGCCCAGGTGGACGGTGTCCTCCAGCTCTTCCCACAGCTTTTCCAGGTGCGGGCGCGCGATGCGCGGCAGGTCCATCTGCTGGCTGGCCAGATAGCCCAGCTCCAGGAGCTTGGGGCCCAGGCTGTAGCCTTCGCGCGGGGTCTGGGTCAGCAGGCGGCGCTCGACCAGGGCCGTGGCCAGGCGGTGCGTGGTGCTGCGGGTCAGGCCGAGTCGGGCCGCCAGCGCCGGCAGGCCGATGGCCCCCGCGTCGGCCACCACGTCGAGCACGTCCAGGCCGCGAAACAGCGTCTGGCTGCCGCTTGGGCTCTTGGTCGCCGCGCCTTCGTCGTCCGCCACCGGTTCCGCTCCCCTTGACGTGCTGGGTTTCATTTTGTAGCACTACCTCTCATAATATGGAACGCAAGACAAGGGCTCGCGTCAGCGACTCTTTCGGTCGCGGGGGTCCTGCGATCAGCGTGTCATACGATGTTCTGGGGAGGTAGCGCGAACATCCGTTCGCGTCGTTCGGCGGCCCCGCTGGCGCGCCTCCCTTGGTAGGGGCAGATCCGGTCACGAGAAGACCGGGCGATGGTTGGAGCACGAGATGCCGCTTCCCTTGATCAAGGCTGTACGCGCCTATGTGGTCCGCGGGGGCGGCGCCGACTATCACGACCAGGGCGAAGGCCACTGGATCGACGACCACATCGCGACCCCGATGTCGCGCTATCCCGAATATCGCCAGAGCCGCCAGAGCTTCGGCATCAACGTGCTGGGCACGCTGGTGGTCGAGATCGAGGCCGTCGACGGCACGATCGGCTTCGCGGTGACCACCGGCGGCGAACCGGCCGCCTACATCGTCGAAAAGCACCTGGCCCGCTTCCTCGAAGGTCGTGACCCGACCGAGGTCGAGAAGATCTGGGACCAGATGTACTTCTCCACCCAGTACTACGGCCGCAAGGGCCTGGTCGTGAACGCCATCTCGGGCGTCGACCTGGCGCTCTACGACCTGATCGGCAAGCTGCGCCAGGAGCCGGTCTACGCTCTGCTGGGCGGCAAGGTTCGCGACGAACTGACCTTCTACGCCACCGGCGCGCGTCCGGACCTGGCCAAGGAGATGGGCTTCATCGGCGGCAAGATGCCCCTGCACCACGGCCCGGCCGAGGGCGAGGAAGGCCTGCGCAAGAACCTGGAAGAGCTCGAAACCATGCGCAACCGCGTGGGCGAGGACTTCTGGCTGATGTTCGACTGCTGGATGTCGCTGGACCTGAACTACGCCACCAAGCTGGCGCACAAGGCCCACGAGTACGGCCTGAAGTGGATCGAGGAGGCCCTCAGCCCCGACGACTACTGGGGCTATCGCGACCTCAAGAAGAACGCCCCTCCCGGCATGCTGGTCACCACCGGCGAGCACGAAGCCACCCGCTGGGGCTTCCGCATGCTGCTGGAGATGGAATGCTGCGACATCATCCAGCCGGACGTGGGCTGGTGCGGCGGCGTCACCGAACTGATCAAGATCGCCAACCTGGCCGACAGCAAGGGCGTGATGATGATCCCGCACGGCTCGTCGGTGTACAGCTACCACTTCGTCATCACGCGCCATAACAGCCCGTTCGCCGAGTTCCTGATGATGGCGCCGAAGGCCGACGAGGTCGTGCCGATGTTCCATCCGCAGCTGATCGGCGAGCCCGTTCCGGTCAACGGCAAGCTCAAGCTCGGCGACGCGCCCGGCTTCGGCGTCGAGCTGAACCGCGACGTCGGCCTGCACCGTCCGTATCCGCGGTAAGCCGCGTCCCCTCCCCCATTTACCCCTAGAGCCAGAAGACCATGAAACTGTTGCGTTACGGCCCGCGGGGCGCCGAAAAGCCCGGCCTGCTGGATTCCGAAGGCAAGATCCGCGACCTGTCGGGCCACGTGTCCGACATCACCGGCGCGGAACTGACCCCGGAAGGCTTGGCGAAGATCGCCGCCATCGATCCCACCACCCTGCCGGTGGTCGAAGGTTCGCCGCGCTACGGCGTGCCGATCGGCAATGTCGGCAAGTTCCTGGCCATCGGCCTGAACTTCGCCGACCACGCCAAGGAAGCCGGCCTGGAACCCCCGCCCGAGCCGATCTTCTTCACCAAGGCCATCTCGTGCCTCAACGGCCCGAACGACCAGGTCATGCTGCCCAAGGGCGCCGAGAAGGGCGACTGGGAAGTCGAGCTGGGCGTCGTGATCGGCAAGCGCGCCCGCTATGTCGAGCAATCCGAAGCCCTGGACTACGTCGCCGGCTACGTGCTGGTGAACGACGTCTCCGAGCGCGCCTTCCAGAAGGAGCTGGGCTCGCAGTGGGACAAGGGCAAGGGCTGCGACACCTTCGGCCCCGTCGGCCCGTGGGTCGTCACCGCCGATGAAGTTGGCGACTGCCAGAACCTCGACATGTGGCTCGACCTCAACGGCAAGCGCATGCAGACCGGCAACAGCAAGACGATGATCTTCGGCGTCGCCGAGCTGATCGCCTACATGAGCCGCTTCGTCACCCTCGAGCCGGGCGACATCCTGACGACGGGCACCCCTCCGGGCGTCGGCGAAGGCCAGAAGCCGGAAAAGATCTTCCTGAAGCCGGGCGACGTCATGACGCTGGGCATCGAGAAGCTGGGCGAGCAGCGCCAGGAAGTCATCGCCTGGACCAAGGAAGGCGTCTCGTGACCGTTTACGCCAACCGCTTCTCGGGCCGCGCCGCCGTCATCACCGGCGGCGCCTCGGGCCTGGGCAAGGAAACCGCCCGCCGCATGGTGGCCGAAGGCGCCAAGGTCGCCCTGTGGGACCTCAACGCCGACGCCCTGAAGGCCGCCGCCGAGGAAGTCGGCGCCAGCTTCACCTACGCGCTGGACGTCTCCGACGAGGCCCAGGTCGCCGCCGCGACCGCCGCCAGCGTCGAGGCCCTGGGCAAGATCGACGTGCTGGTCAACTCGGCCGGCATCACCGGCGCCACGGTGCCGGTGCACGAGTTCCCGCTCGACAGCTGGAAGCGCGTCATCGACATCAACCTGAACGGCCTGTTCTACTGCTGCCGTTCGGTCGTCCCGCACATGCTGGGCGCCGGCTACGGCCGCATCGTCAACGTCGCTTCGGTGGCCGGCAAGGAAGGCAATCCGAACGCCAGCGCCTATTCGGCGTCGAAGGCTGGGGTCATCGGCCTCACCAAGTCGCTGGGCAAGGAACTGGCCGGCAAGGGCGTGATCGCCAACGCCCTGACCCCCGCCACCTTCGAAAGCCCGATCCTCGAGCAGCTGCCCGCCAGCCAGGTCGAGTACATGCGCTCGAAGATCCCGATGGGTCGCCTGGGCGAGGTCGAGGAAAGCGCCGCGATGGTCTGCTTCATGGCCAGCGAGGAGTGCAGCTTCACCACCGCCGCGACGTTCGACACGTCGGGCGGCCGCACCACCTTCTAGTTTGAGTTCGGGCCCGCCCGTCCTTCGGGGCGGGCGGGCCCAAGCCTACGAGCCCAAGGGGACAGGCATGGCGTACGCGGGTCCGATCATCGACGCCCACATGCACCTGTGGGATCTCGACAAGCACTACTATTCGTGGCTGCAGGACGACCCGCTGCCCAACAACCCGGCGGGCGACATGGCCCTGATCGCCGGGAAGAACTACCTGCCCGCCGACTACGCCGCCGACGCCCTGCCCTGGCGCGTCCAGAGCCTGGTGCACGTCGAGTGCGGCCTGCCCACCGACAAGCAGCTTTCCGAGACCGACTGGCTGGAAGGCCTGATCGCCGCCCCCCACCCGATTGGCGCGCCGATCGGCGCGATCGTGGCCGGCGCCAACCTGGACGATCCCGCCGTCGAGGCCCTGCTGGAGGCGCACGCCTCGCGGCCCCACGTGCGCGGCGTCCGCCAGATCGTCAATTTCCACAAGGACCCGGCCAAGACCTACGGCCCGTCCGACCTGCTGCTCAGCGACCAGTGGCGCGCGGGCTTCGCCCTGCTGGCCAAGTACGGCCTGTCGTTCGACCTGCAGCTCTATCCCTCGCAGATGGAGACGGCCGCCGCCCTGGCCGACGCCCATCCCGACATCCCGCTGATCGTCAACCACGCCGGCATGCCCACCGACCGCGACGAAGACGGCCTCGCCCTCTGGCGCTTGGGCCTGGCCGCCCTGGCCAAGCGCCCGAACGTCACCTGCAAGGTCTCGGGCCTGGCCATGGTCGACCGCGCCTGGACGGTGGAAAGCCTGCGCCCGTTCGTCCTTCACGTCATCGAGACCTTCGGCGTGGAGCGGACCATGTTCGCCAGCAACTTCCCGGTCGAGAAGGTGCACGGCTCCTTCGACGCCTTCTACAGCGCCTACGACGCCATCACGGCCGGCTTCGGCGACGCCGAGCGCCAGCGCCTGTTCGCCGGCTCGGCCGCCGCCGTCTACCGCATCGCCTGAAAACCAAGAAACGACGCCAGGAGGAAACCATGAGCACGCTGACCGAAGGCCGCCCGATCGCCTTCCGCATGCAATTGAAGCCCGGTGTCGCCGCCGAGTACGAGCGCCGCCACGACGAGCTGTGGCCCGACCTGGCCGAAGCGCTTCGGAACGCCGGCATCTACGACTATTCGATCTTCCTCGACGAAGAGACCATGAGCCTGTTCGCCGTGCTTCGCCTGAAGCCCGACAACGACAAGGACGCCCTGCCCCTGCAGCCGGTGATGAAGCGCTGGTGGGATTTCATGGCCGACCTGATGGACGTCCATCCGGACAACAAGCCGGTCGAATGGCCGCTCAAGCCCGTCTTCTACTTCGAGGGCTGAGACCAGTGATCAAGCGTCCCGCCCCCAAGACGATGGGCCTCGTCGGCCTCGCCGCCGCCCTGCTCGCCACCACGGCGCTTTCCAGCGCGAATTCGGCCGAGCCCACGCGCTACGTCATGACGGCGTTCACCAACGCCAGCCAGTCGAACATGAGCGTGTACGACTCGGCCGACGGCTCGCGCTTCACCCTGCAGAAGCCGCTGGCCTACACCCCGCCCAAGGGGCTGATCCGCGATCCCAGCGTCCTCAAGCGCAAGGACGGCTTCTACTACGTCGCCTACACCACCGGCTGGACCGGCAATACGATCGGCCTGGCCCGCAGCAAGGACCTGAAGGACTGGACGTTCCTGCGCGACGTCACCGTCGACGTTCCGGCCTCGACCAACACCTGGGCGCCCGAGTGGTTCGTCGACGCCGACGGCTCCGAGCACCTGATCCTGTCGGTCTCGACCACCGGCATCGCCGGGCAGTTTCAGCCCTACCGGATCACGGCGCAGGACGCCGACCTGAACAGCTGGAGCGCGCCGCGCCCGCTGTCGGGCATGGGCCCCAACTACATCGACGCCTTCGTCGTGCGCGAAGGCTCGCAGTACCAGGCCTTCGCCAAGAACGAGACGACCAAGTTCATCGAGCTCCTGACCGCCCCGTCGCTGGACGGCCCCTGGCAGGTCAAGGGCGGCGGCGACTGGGCCGGCTGGGGCAAGTTCCTCGAGGGCCCCGCCCTGACGCGCACGCCTGAAGGCGCCTGGCGCATCTATTTCGACGAGTACATGTCGAAGCGCTACTGGTACTCCGACAGCACCGACGGCTTCCGCACCTGGACGCCCAAGAAGGAGCTGCCCGAGCTGTCGGGCACGGTCCGCCACTTCACCGTGCTGAAGGAAGGCGGCGACCAGGCGGTCGCGGCCAAGCCCGCGCAAGCCCACCAGATCACCTGGGACAAGTACTCCCTGAAGGTCGACGGCGAGCGCATCTACTCGTGGGGTGGCGAGTTCCACCCCTTCCGCCTGCCCAGCCCGGATCTGTGGCGCGACATCCTCCAGAAGATGAAGGCCAGCGGCTACAACACCGTCGCGATCTACATCGACTGGGGCTATCACTCGCCCAAGCAGGGGGTCTACGACTTCAGCGGCGTGCGCGACATGGATCGCGTGCTGACCATGGCCAAGGAAGAAGGCCTCTACGTCATCACCCGCGCCGGGCCGTACGTGAACGCCGAGCTGACGCGCGGGGGCTTCCCCGGCTACCTGGTCAACCAGCAGGCCCGCGCCCGCACCGACGCGCCGGAATACATCCAGGCCGCCGACGAGTGGCTCTCGCAGATCAACAAGGTCATCGCCCGCCACCAGCTGACCACCGGCCAGGGCACGGTCATCGCCCACCAGATCGAGAACGAGCTCGACGTCGTGGGCGCCCCGCAGCAGCGCTACATGCAGTGGCTGGCCGACAAGGCTCGCGCCGACGGCATCACCGTGCCGCTGTTCCACAACGACAAGGGCCGCAACGGCTACTGGGTGCCCAAGGGCTCGAACGTGCCCGGCGCGGTGGAAGGCCCGACCGACCTCTACGCCTTCGACGGCTATCCGGGCGGCTCGTGCAAGGTCGACTCCACGCCGTCGGCGGCCGGCGTCGCGCCCGACTGGGGCCTCTACGGCGCCGGCGGGGCCAAGGGCGGCGCCTCGGCAAGCCCCAACACCCCCGGCTTCGCGGCCGAGTTCGGCGGCGGCTGGTTCGACTACTGGGGCAGCAACGGCGACTACGACTGCACCGCCATCCATCGCGGCGTCGGCTACCAGCGGGTATTCTACGGGACCAACATCGCCAACGGCCTGACGATCCAGAGCTTCTACATGACCTATGGCGGCACCAGCTGGGGCTGGTCGCCGGCGCCCGTGGTGTTCAGCTCCTACGACTACGGCTCGGCCATCGACGAGGCCCGCGGCCTGCGCGACAAGGCCCGCGTCATGAAGCAGATGGGCCAGTTCCTGAACACGGTCACCGACCTGCGCCGCATGGACAAGGGCGAGGCCGTCGTCCCGTCGAACGACAAGGTTCGCGTCTATCACAACGTCAACGCCGAGACCGGCAGCCACCTCTACGTGGTGATCCACAATCCCAGCAGCGCCACCGGCGACGAGGCCTTCACCTTCAAGGTCAAGACCCGCGACGGCGAGTACGTGGTCCCCTCGCGGATCAAGGGCCAGGACAGCAAGATGCTGATGGCCAGCTACGACCTGGGCGGCCAGCGGCTGGTCTATTCGACCTCCGAGATCCAGACCCACCTGCCCTGGAACGGCGGCGACCTGGCCTTGATGTACGGCCGCGCCGGCGAGGCGGGCGAAACCGTCCTGCGCTATGCTTCCGAGCCCAAGGTCGAGGTCCTGGAAGGCCAGGTCTCGTCCACCTTCGACGCCGCCAAGGGCGACCTGAAGCTCTCCTACAGCCACACCGGTCTGGCCCGCGTGCGCGTCACCGGCGGCGGCCGTCCGCCGCTGGTGCTGCTGCTGGCCGACGAGGCCACGGGGCAGACCTTCTGGCGCCAGGACACGGCCGCCGGCCCGACCCTGCAGCGCGGCCCCGGCCTCGTGCGCTCGGCCAGCGTCAAGGGCGCCGTCCTGTCGCTGACCGGCGACACGGAGACGGAAAGCCCGCTCGAAGTCTTCGCCCCCAAGGGCGTCAGGACCGTCCGCTGGAACGGCGCGGCCGTCGCCGCCAAGGCCACGGCCAGCGGCTCGCTGCTGGCGACCAAGGCCCTTTCCGGCCCGACCGCCGTCACCGTGCCGGACCTGGCCAAGCTAGACTGGAAGACCGCCGCCGGCTCGCCGGAAGCCGATCCGGCCTTCGACGACAGCGCCTGGGCCAAGGCCGAGGGCAAGCGCGGCGGCTCCACCGTGCGTCCGCCGACGGGCCAGCCGGCGCTCGACATGAGCACCCACGGCTTCCACCACGGCGACGTCTGGTACCGCGGCCGCTACAAGGGCCGCGCCGACATCGACACCCTGACCCTGCACTACGGCGCCGGCGGCGCCGGCATGCTGCAGGTCTGGCTGGACGGCAAGTTCCTGGGCCAGCACGAGCTGGACGGCGGCCTGCCCCGCCCGATCACCACGGGCGTGGCGACCTTCAAGCTGCCCGAAGAGCTGCGCGGCGACGGCGATCACGTGCTGTCGGTGATGGTGCGCAACAACGGCCACAACTGGGACCTCGACGCCGACGACTTCCACAAGGAAGCCCGCGGCCTGGTCTCGGCCTCGCTGTCGAGCCCGACCAGCTACAGCTTCGCCGTGCCGATCAGCTGGAAGATCCAGGGCAACAAGGGCGGCGAGGACATCGCCGACCCGGTGCGCGGCCCGATGAACGAAGGCGGCCAGTACGGCGAGCGCAACGGCTGGCACCTGCCGGGCTTCCCCGACCAGGGCTGGGCCAAGGCCGACATGGGCGCACCTGCGCCCTACGCCGGCACCACCTGGTATCGCACCAACTTCGACCTGGCCCTGCCCAAGGACCAGGACGTGACGCTCGGCCTGACGATCGGCGATCCGAAGACCCCGCGCTCGCCGGGCCGCTATCGCGTGCTGATCTTCGTCAACGGCTGGAACATGGGCCAGTTCATCGCCCACGTCGGCCCGCAGCGGACCTTCGTCCTGCCCAACGGCATCGTCGATCCGCACGGCAAGAACACCATCGCCCTGGCCGTGACCAGCGACGGCGCCCCCGGCGACGCCCTGGAAGCGGTCAAACTGGAAGTGCTGCGCAACGTGGAAGGCGGCGTGCCCGTCGCCCGCGTCCCCGCGCCGAACTACAAGCAGTAGGCCCCCGCCTACCCGAACTTACCTTTAGGAGACTACCGTGCCCAATCTCGCTCACGGCATCGAGGCCAAGGACGTCAAGGCCAAGATCGCCCTTCTGATCAGCAACCTCGTCGACATCACCGACGAGACGGGCGAGTTCCTGCTGCGTCTCGACGACGGCCGCGTCATCGACACCAAGGGCTGGAACGACTGGGAATGGACCCACGGCGTGGGCCTCTACGGCCTGTGGAAGCAGTACGAGATGTACGGCGACGAGCGCGCCTTCGACATCATGACCAAGTGGTTCGCCGACCGCTTCGAGGCCGGCACCCCGACCAAGAACATCAACACGGTCTCGCCGTTCCTGACCCTGGCCTACCTCTACGAGGCCACCGGCGACCACACCTACATTCCCTACCTCGAGACCTGGGCCGACTACGTCATGTACGAAGGTCCGCGCACCGAGGAAGGCGGCTTCCAGCACATCGTCTTCAACAGCGAGAACCCGCAGCAGCTGTGGGACGACACGCTGATGATGAGCGTGCTGCCGCTGGCCAAGATCGGCCTGCTGCTCGACCGCCCCGACTTCGTCGAGGAGGCCAAGCGCCAGTTCATGGTCCACATCAAGTACCTGGCCGACCGCAAGACCGGCCTGTGGTTCCACGGCTGGACCTTCGAGGGCCGTCACAACTTCGCCGACGCCCTGTGGGCCCGCGGGAACTGCTGGGTGACGATCGCCATCCCGGAATTCATCGAACTGCTCGACCTGAAGCCGGGCGACGGCCTGCGCGCCTTCCTGATCGACGCCCTCGAAGCCCAGATCAAGGCCCTGACCAAGTTCCAGGACCAGGAGTCGGGCCTGTGGCACACGATCATCGACGACAAGACCTCGTACCTTGAAGCCTCGGCCACGGCCGGTTTCGCCTACGGCGTGCTGAAGGCCGTCCGCAAGCGCTACATCGGCAAGGAATACGAAGCCGTCGCCATCCGCGCCATCAAGGGCGTGCTGGCCAACATCGACGACGCCGGCGAACTGCAGCAGGTCTCGTTCGGCACCCCGGTGTTCGACACGATCCAGGGCTACAAGGACATCCCGCTGACCTCGATGCCGTACGGCCAGTCGCTGGCCATGCTGGCGCTCGGCGAGTTCCAGCGCGCCTTCATCTAGGCCGCTGACTTCTGAACTCATCCGGTCCGGCCCAGCGCCGGACCGGACTTGGGGGCGACAAGACCCCCTTCTCTTGGGAATGAGACGCACATGGCCACGCCAGACGCCCGCAAACCGTCCTGGGTCAACTATTGGGGCTGGGGCTCCGGCGACATGCTGGGGGCCGGCGCGCAAGCCGTGATCACCGGCTGGCTGGCCTACTTCTTCATCACCTTCTGCGGACTGTCGCCGGTCAAGACCGGCCTGATCCTGGGCCTTCCGCGCCTGCTGGAAGCGATCACCTGCCCGCTGATCGGCTACATCTCCGACAACCTGCGCCACACCTGGATCGGCCGTAAGGTCGGGCGGCGGAAGATCTTCCTGCTGCTGACCATCCCGCTGCTGCCCAGCTTCGCCCTGATCTTCGTGTCGGGCCAGACCTTCACCTACTACCTCGTGACCTTCATCTTCTTCGAGTTCGTCTACACGATGTTCCTGATCCCGTGGGAAACCCTCGCGGCGGAAATGACGAAGGATTACAAGGAGAAGGCAAAGTTCGCGGGCGCCCGCATGCTGATCGCCCAGAGCTCGGCGATCCTGGCCTCGTACCTGCCCACGCTGATCATCAACAACTTCGGCGGCAAGGACAGCTCCAACACCTTCCTGATCATGGCGGCCATCTTCGGCGGCCTGTTCAGCCTGGTCGTGGTGCTGGTGGTGCTGTTCACCTGGGAGCGCCCCTACACCGAGGAAGAGAAGCTGATACAGCCCGAGCCCATGGACTGGGGCAAGGCCGCGCTGATCCCGGTCAACATGTTCCGCGACCTGTTCTCGACCCTGAAGCTGAAGGCCTTCCGCCAGCACCTGTCGCTGTATCTGGGCGGCTACATCAGCCAGGACATCTTCAACACCGCCTTCCCGCTGTTCGTGGCCACGGTGATGGTCGGCTCGACCCTGGTGATCTCCCAGGCGATGACGATGATGTACTTCGCCCAGCTGATCTCGGTGATGATCGCCATCCGCGTGATCATCAAGACCGGCCCGACGGCCGCCTACCGCATGGCCATCAGCTTCGTCTGCGCGGCCCTGCTGCTGTTCCTGGGCTTCTACCTGGTCAAGCCGGCCGGCTTCGCCGCCGGCGTCGAGGGCCTGCACGGCAACATCTTCAACGCCGCCGGCGCGGGCTTCAACCCGACCGTCCTGTTCTGGCTGTTCCTGCCGATCATCCTGGCTGGCCTGGGCCGCGGCACGCTGAACTTCGTGCCCTGGGGCGTCTACAACTACCTGCCCGACGTCGACGAGGCCGTCACCGGCCAGCGCCGCGAGGGCATCTTCGCCGGCGTCATGACCTTCGTGCGCAAGATCGCCCAGTCGGGCGCCATCCTGCTGACCACCACCCTGCTGGGCCTGGGCGGCTTCGTCTCGGGCGGCAAGGGCCAGGTGGTCCACCAGACCCCGCAGGCGATCCACACCCTGGTGCTGATCATGGTCGGCGGCCCGATCCTGGTGATGGTCACCGGCATGATCATCTCGTGGAAGTTCCGCCTCAACGCCAAGACCCACGAGGTTCTGGTCCACGAGGTCGAACGCCTGCGCGCCGGCGCGACGGAAGCCGAGAGCCCCGAGTCCAAGGCCATCGTCGAGGACCTCACCGGCTGGAAGTACGAACGCCTCTGGGGCCGCGGCGAAAAGGCCAGGCCCTCGGCGACGAGCGACCAGATCCCCGACATCAACTGATCAACGAAATAGAGCCCTTCCCCCTTGATGGGGGAAGGGTTGGGATGGGGGGAACCGCGCGTTCCGCCCCCATTTTCGTTTCAAGACCAAGCGCAGTGATCACCCCCATCCCCGGCCCTTCCCCCATCAAGGGGGAAGGGAGTCACCCAGACCCTCCCCCTGAAGGGGAGGTGGCCCGAAGGGCCGGAGGGGGAAGTAACTGCTGACGTCGAGAGGGTCGCAGGCTCGCAAGCCACATCCCCCTCCGTCGGCTTCGCCGACACCTCCCCCTTCCGGGAGAGGGTCTTCACGCCGCCTCCGCCCTGCTCCATCGCGCCACGGCTTCCAGCAGCTTTCCCGGACTGATCGGCTTGCCCAGGTGGTCGTCCATGCCGGCGGCCATGCAGGTGGCGATCTGGTCGGGCAGGACGTTGGCGGTCATGGCCACGATCGGGGTGCGCACGCCCATCGGCTCCAGCGCCCGAATGCGGCGGGTGGCGGTCAGGCCGTCCATCACCGGCATCTGCACGTCCATCAGCACCAGGTCGTAGGCCTTGCCCGCCTTGAAGGCGTCGACCGCCGCCACCCCGTCGACGGCCATCTCGACCTCGACCTCGAACGGCGCCAGCAGCGCGCCGATCAGTTCGCGGTTGGCGGCGTTGTCCTCGACCAGCAGCAGCCGCACCGAGCGCTCCAGCGCCGCCGGCTGGGGCGTCGCGGGCAGGTCGTTGGCCACGGTCTCGGTGATCGGCAGCTCGACCTCGAACCAGAAGGTCGAACCGCGCCCCGGCGCGCTCTCGACGCCGATGCGGCCGTCCATCGCCTCGATGATCCGCTTGCAGATCGCCAGGCCCAGGCCCGTGCCGCCGAACCGGCGCGCGACCCCGGCGTCAGCCTGGATGAAGCGCTCGAACACCGCCTCGTGCATGTCGTCGGGCAGGCCGATGCCGCTGTCGCGCACCGCCATCCGCAGGCGCTGCCCCACCGCCGTCGGGGCCTGTTCGACGCTGATGACGATCTGCCCCTCGCTGGTGAACTTCACCGCGTTCGACAGGAAGTTCAGCATCACCTGGCTCAATCGCGCCGCGTCGCCCAGCAGCGGCTTGAGGCCGGGCCCGAACTCGATCAGCACCGACAGGCCCTTGGCCTGGGCCTGGCTCTCGATCAGGGCCGCTGCCGAGCGGGCGATGTCGCAGGGCTTGAAGGGCTCGGCGTCGAACTCCAGCCCCGCCTCCAGGCGCGAGAAGTCCAGCACGTCGTTGATGACGCCCAGCAGGGTGTTGCTGGCCTCGTGGATCAGGCGCACCTGGCGCGCGTCGGTTTCGGCCAGGGCCGACGACTGCCGCAGCAGGCCCGAGAAGCCGATGATGGCCGTCAGAGGCGTCCGCAGTTCGTGGGTCATGTTGGCCAGGAAGTCGGCCTTGGCCGCCGCCGCGGCCTGGGCCTCGGCGGCCACCCGCGCCAGCTCCTCGGCCAGGCGCTTGCGCTCGGTGATGTCGCGGCTGGTGGCGATGAAGCCGCCGCCCTCCTCCTGGGGCACCAGCGAGTAGGTGCTCTCGACCCAGATCACCCGACCGTCCTTGCGGCGGAACCGGTATTCCAGGGTGCGACTGTCGGTCGGCCCCTTCAGCGAGCGCACGGCCGCCACGGCCTTGGCGCCGTCCTCCTCGCTGACGCCCAGCAGGTTGGGCGCGACCAGGAACTCGGCGGGGGTATAGCCCGTCAGCTGCTCGATGGCCGGCGAGTTGTAGCGCCGGCGGCCGTCCGACCACCACATCAGCAGCGCGTCGGTCAGGTTGTTGGCCAGGATGCGGTACAGCGACTCGTGCTCGCGCAGGCGCGACAGGGCCCGCTCGGCTTCGCAGCGCCGGCGCTCGGCCTCCTCGGCCGTCTGCCGCTGGATCTTCAGGCTGTGGGACAGGTCCAGCTTGGCGGCCCGCAGGTTCAGGCGCTGGCTGTGCAGGAAGTAGAACAGCGGCCCGCCGACGATGACCACGATGGTCATCGTCATCCACGGCGTGAAGACCTCGGCCCGCTTCAGGATCACGATGTTGACAACGTAGTCCGTCACCACGGCCATTAGAGCGGCCAGCACGACGGTCGCAACGGTTCTCAGGAACTTGGCTAGAAACATGGCCCCAGGGTCGACGTCACGCCGGATCGAACGGCTCGATCCCGTTCCTTGTCGCTCATCTACGGCGGAAAGGTGCTAAAATCGACGCGTCGCGAGCCATCAAATCGACCCGCGCGACGCTAAGCCGCACTGTAGCGGCGCCCCATTGGGCGGCGCCGGGTTACCGGTTCGAGAAGCGCTCGGGCGCCACGTCCTCGCCGTCGATGCGGATCGGCGCGCGGGCGTCGGGATTTCCGCTCAGCGCCAGGCCCTCGATCGTCAGCCCCCGCACATGTCGCGCCCACAGCCCCCAGGCCGGCGGATCGCCGAACATCCGCGGCTCGGGATAGGCGTCCTCCAGTTCCGGCGGCTCGACGCCCGCCTCCCCCGCCCCGCCCAGGAACGACAGCGACAGGGTCTCCAGCCGCACGTCCTCGATCGGACGCCCCGGCAGGCCCGCCAGGATCACCGGCAGGTCGGCCCATGCGTCCTCGCCCCGCAGGTTGCGCACGATCACCCGCCGCAGCGCGCCGGGCCCTGTTCCTTCGGGTCCGCGCAGCCGCGCGCCCAGGCGCAGGAACAGCGGCGCGCTGGTCATCTCGACCAGCCGCACGTTCTCGATCTCGACGTCCTCGATGGTCCCGCCGTCGACGGTCTCCAGGGCAAGCCCGCGCGAGCGTTCCAGCACGCAGTCCCGAATGCGGATGCGGCGGAAGTCGCCGTTGCTCTCGGTGCCGATCTTGATGCGGCCCGTCACCCGGTCCTGGTCGGGCGAGATCTGCTGCTCGCGGCCCGGCGCGCCGACCGACACCGTGCCCGGATCGAAGCCCGAGACGTGGCAGCCGGCGATCTCGACGTCCTGCGTCGGCAGCGCCCGGCCCAGCGCCATCGACGCCTTCAGCACGATCGCGTCGTCGTTGGGCGTGTTGATCCGGCAGCCGCTTATCCGCACCCGCGAGCAGCCGTCGATGTCCAGACCGTCGCGGTTGGTGTCGACCAGCAGGTTCTCGATAACCAGGTCTTCGCAGCCGGTGGCCAGCACCGCGAAGTGCCCGCCGCGCACCAGCGAGAAGCCCGACAGCCGCACGCCCCGGCAGCGCTTGAGGCCGATCGCCTTGTTGCCCTGGCCGATCATCGCCGCGCGCTCGGGAACCAGCTCGGCCATGGCCTCCGCCGACAGGCCGACCATGCTCAGCGGAAACTCGCCGGCCTGCCGCCGCCAGCGCGAGCCGGGCCCCTCGCGGGTCAGGCCCTCGCCGTCGATGCGGCCGGGTCCCTCGATCGCCACATCCTCCAGGTCCTCGCCCCAGATCAGGCTGTTGCGCCAGTGGCTGTGGCCGAAGTCCTGGTAGAGGTCGTGCGGGTTCTCCTCCGGCGGATCGTACGACCCGCCGTGCAGGGCCGGATCGGCGGCGACCAGCACGCAGCCCTCCTCCAGCCGCAGGGTCACGCTGCTGGCCAGCCGGATCGAGAAGCTGAGATACCGCCCCGCCGGCAGGCTGACGGTCCCGCCGCCGGCCGTCGACGCAGCCGCGATGGCGGCGTTGATCGCGTCGCTGTCCAGCGCCCTTCCGTCGCCCTTGGCACCGAAGGTCCGAACGTCGAAGGTCACGCGTAGAGGCCGTGACGGCGCAGGAACGGCGGCAGCAACTGCGGCCAGCCCATGTCCATGCCGCCCGGCCCGGTGAGTCCGAAACCGTGGCCGCCCTTCTCGAACATGTGCAGCTCGCTGGGCACGCCGGCCGCGCGCAGGGCCGAGTACAGCAGCAGGGAATTGTCGGCCGGCACCACCTTGTCGTCGGCGGCGGTGGCGATGAAGGTGGGCGGCGTGTCGGCCGGCACGTCCAGCTCCAGCGAGGCGGCCTTGCGGCGCGCTTCGGAGGCGTCGCCCGCCAGCAGCTCCTTGAGCGAGCCGCCGTGCGCGAACGGCGCCTGCATGGTCACCACCGGATAGAACAGCCCCGCCACCGACGGCCGGGTCGACAGCTGGTCGACGGCGTCGATCGGCGCATAGGTGTCGCGCTTGAACTGGGTGGCCAGCCGCCCGGCCAGGTGGCCGCCGGCCGAGAAGCCCATCACGCCGACGCGCGCGGGGTCCAGGCCCAGCTCGCCGGCCCGCGAGCGGATGATGCGGATGGCCCGCTGGGCGTCCTGCAGGGCCACGTCCGGGCCCGCCGCCCAGCCGTCGGCCGGCAGGCGGTAGGTCATGACGAAGGCGGTCACGCCCTGGTCGGCGATCCACCTGTCGATCGCCCCGCCGGCCTTGCTGACCGCCACGCGCTTGTAGCCGCCGCCCGGGATCATCAGGATCGCCGCGCCGTTGGGCTTTTCGGGCCGCCGCATCATCAGCACCGGGTCGGTGATGTTGAGGAAGGCCGTGTCGTTGGGATCGCCGCCCGGCGTGCGCAGGATCACCTGCTCCTTGACGGTGACCTTCTCGCCGCCCGGGGCCTTGCCCGGCCAGATCGGACGGATCTCGAGCATCGAGGCGGCGGGCTTGGCGCCTTGCGGAGCCTGGGCCAGGGCGGGGCTGGCGGCGGTCGCGCCGGCCAGGGCCAGCAGGGAGCGACGGTCGATCATCGGAAAACCTCGCGAGAAGTCAGTTGCCGCGCAGGGCCGCGTTGCTGCGGGCCGCGCTGGGAGCCATGACGAAGCTGTCGGGCGGCGTGGGCCTGGCCGGGTCGAACGACCCGACGTCGGCCGCGAGATGGCGCGCCAGGTCCGGAACGCCGGCCTTGATCCCCTCCACGATGCAGCGCGCCAGTTCGTAGGCGCCGTAGTTGTCGTGGTGGGTGATGTCCTTGCCGCCGTCGGCGAAGGCCTTGGGCGCCTGGGCCGGGCCCAGGGCCTCGTAGAACGCCTTGCTCATGGCCGCCAGGTCGATGACGGGCACGCCCAGTTCGGCGCCCACCGCCAGCACGGCGGCCGGATAGTCGCCGTGGGTGTTGATGATCCTGCCCGCCTCGTCGAAGCGCCTGCGGTGCATCGAGGTCACCAGCACGGGCGTGGCCTTCCTGCGCCGGAACTCGCCGACATAGGCCTTCAGGTAGTCGCGATAGGTGCTGTCGGCGGCCACATAGGTCTGCGGCCAGTTTTCCTTCTGGTCGTTGTGGCCGAACTGGATCAGCGCGAAGTCGCCGGCCCGCGTCTGGCTCAGCACCTTGTCCAGCCGGTGCTCCATCAGGAACGACTTCATGGTCTCGCCGGACTCGGCGTGGCTGGCCACCGACACGGTGGGCGCGAAGAAGCGCGGCAGCATCTGGCCCCAGCCGGCGGCCGGCTCGAACGGCTGGTCGGTGACCGTGGAATCCCCCAGCAGGAAAACGCGCGGCACGCTCGCCGGCTCGACGGTCATCCGCGCCACCCTGGGCGCCGGGCCGCAGAACTCGACGGTCAGCCGGTCGTCCCAGTTAGGCGTGCCCTTCTCGCGCGGATTGAGGATCACGCCGGCGCCGCCCGGGGCGTTCTTCGGCGGCGGCGGCAGCGAGGCGTCGCGGGTGTTGACCACGAACGCCACCTCGCGGCGCTCCTTGGCCTTGGTGCGGATCTGCTCGGCCATCAGGCGGCGGGATTCGGCCTTCACGGTCAGGTCCGCGCCGCCCTCGACCTCCAGCGTCACGCGCCAGTCGCCCTCGGGCGCGGCGACCGAGAACGACCGCCCCTCGCCCGGCTCGAAGCCGTAGCCTGAGGCCGCGTCGTACAGGCGATCGGCGGCGACGGGCGTGAAGCCCTCGCGCGGCTTTGCGGTGAAGTCGAAACTGCGGACCGTCATCTGCGCCTCCGCCGCCATGGCGCCGGTCGCGGGGGCCAGCAGCAGGCCGGCCAGAACACTCCGTCGTCCGAGCAGCATCCTGGATTCGCCTCCCCTCGCGTCCCGCGGTCGTTATTCTGGGCCGGACCATTCCGAAGAATAGGCCTGGACGCAAGATATTTCACATATCGCCACTGATGGTCACCATGTGGGATTCAATCATCATCCCATCCACAGCCTCGGTCGAAACCCGGCTTGCGACGCAGACGAGGCCCGACTATGGTCCGCGCCGCTTCTCACGGCCTCTTCCGTGTCGACAGCGGGCCGGTAGCTCAGTGGTAGAGCATTCGACTTTTAATCGAATGGTCCTGGGTTCGAATCCCAGCCGGCCTACCAAACTCTTCTCGAAAACCTGCTGAAAACTCAACGAATTCAGCCCCCGACCTGGACCTCCAGCGGGGTCCGGCGCGACTGGTTCGTCTCGCCGCCCAATCTAGGCCGTAGTCGGCCCGCAACTTCCGCGACCTCTTCGGGCGGCCGTTCGATTCGTGCGCGATACAGCGGATGACGACACGGCTCGTCGCGCGTTAGGGTCAAGTCATGCGAAGCCTGCTCCTCCTCGCCGCCACGCTGCCGCTGCTGGCCGCCTGCGCCACGACGCGCGAGCCCGCGCCCCAGGTCGAGGTCGAGGCCGAGAACCCCGACAAGATCCAGACCACCTCCGAGGCCAACAAGGACGGCCTCGGCGGCGCGGTCACCGCCCCGCTGCGCGACGTCAACCTGATGCGCACCAAGATCCCGGCCGTGCTGCTCGAGGCCATGCAGGACCCCTACGCCCGGCCCCAGCCTTCCAGCTGCGGCCAGCTGACGGCCCTGGTCAAACCGCTCGACGCCGCGCTGGGCGTCGACCTCGACCAGGTGCCGCCGGGCGAGGACGAGGATCTGATGGATCGCGGCCGCCGGGCCGCCGGCGACGCGGCCCTGGGCGCCATGGCCAGCGCGGCGCAGGACCTGATCCCGATGCGCGGCTGGGTGCGAAAACTGTCGGGCGCCGAGAAGCACGACCGCATGGTCCAGTCGGCCATGGCCGCCGGCGCCGTGCGCCGCGCCTATCTGAAGGGCCTGGGCGAGGCGCGCGGCTGCATGCCGCCGGCCACGCCCCAGCACCGCGGCGAGGCCCAGCCCGAGCCGGCCAAGAAGCGCCGCTTCCCGTTCATGGGCGGCAAGGACGAGCCGCCGCCCCCGCCGCCCAAGCCGAAACCCTCGGTGGTCGGCCCCACCGTCGAGCCCATCCCGGACGTCCACGCGCCGCCGGCCGCGGAGGCCCCGCCCGAAGCCGCCAAGGGCAAGCGCAAGCCCGCCTACCCGATCACCCCGGCCCCCGCGGCCCCGCAACCCACCCAGCCGCCGACGCCCCAGGGCCCGGCCAGCTGACGCCCAAAGATCCTCCCCCTCTGGGGGATCGTTGCATAATGGGGTAAAACAAGAACGACTTTCCCCTTTTGATTCCGAACTGTTCTCGAACGGATTCTGGTCTGTTCTTCGACGTTCCGAATTTCGCAACAGTCCCCCTCTGGGGGAGGTGTCGCCAAAGGCGACGGAGGGGGGACGTTTTCAGCTTTCGAGATGCCGGCAGGTCAGCCCCCCACCGATCGCTGCGCGATCGCCTCCCCCACTGGGGGATCGTTGCATAATGGGGTAAAACAAGAACGACTTTCCCCTTTTGATTCCGAACTGTTCTCGAACGGATTCTGGTCTGTTCTTCGACGTTCCGAATTTCGCAACAGTCCCCCACTGGGGGAGGTTCCAGGCTCTCGCCCGCACCCCCACCCGTAAAATCCCCGCGAAAGCGGGGACCCAGGCGTTTTATCGTCGAGCGCCATGGGCTTCAGAAAAAGCCTGGGCCCCCGCGTGCGCGGGGGTTTTACGGAGTTGGGAACGGCCCGACGGGGATCCAGCCTCGTCGATCCTCTGCGTTCAGCGAAAAACCCCGAACAATCTGAGCAACTTGCAACTTTCTCACGCTCCTGGATCAGACGGATCCAGACCGCGCGCATAATCACTGCATCCCGTCGCAGGGAGAGGGCGCAAGGATCCGGCCCGAAGCGGCGACGCGGATGCGATCGAGCGGGGCTGAAGGCGCGGCGTGAGCCGGGCCTGAAGGCTTAAATGAGGATGGGGGACGTAAACCCATCCATCGGGAGCTTGCCTAAATAGGCTCCCGCCCGCCCAAGGGTCCGCGCCTAGCACGCACTCCTGGCCGTCAAGAAACGGGGAGCTCTGCGTGGGGAAGGGGCACAAGGCGGAAGAGGCCTGCGCGCCCCGGCCTGAGGAATAACGATCGCGCGGGGCGTCTATGCTTCGTCGAAACGGTACTTGAAACAAACACATCCGGGCGAGGCCCGGACGCCCCGCGCCCTCTCCATAATCTCAGCGGCTAGCCGCGTGAGGCCGACAGGCCGTGGCCGCCTGCGGCGGCCCCCTCAGTCGCTTCGCGACAGCTCCCCCAGCGGGGGAGCATCGCCAAGAGCGCCGGCGCCAACAGATCCTCCCCCTCTGGGGGAGGTGTCGCCGAAGGCGACGGAGGGGGTCTCGCGAAGCGAGCCGAGAACTCAGCCGTCGATGCTCTTCCAAACCGCCTTCGCCGCGTCGACGAACGCCCTGGCCGCCGCGCTGCCCGGCGCCGCCAGCACCACGGGCCGCCCCGCGTCGCCGGCCTCGCGGACGCTCATCTCGATCGGCACCTGGGCCAGCACCGGGGTTCCCAGCGCCTCCGCCTCCGCCACGCCGCCGCCCGACCCGAAGATCGGGATCGGCGCGCCGGTGGCCGGATCGGCGAAGAAGGCCATGTTCTCGATCAGGCCCAGGATCGGGGTGGCGGTCTTGGCGAACATCGCCGCCGCCCGGCGCGCGTCGATCAGCGCGATCTCCTGCGGCGTGGTGACCAGCACCACCCCGTCGATGCGCAGCTTCTGCACCAGGGTCAGGTGGATGTCGCCCGTGCCCGGCGGCAGGTCGACGACCAGCACGTCCAGCGGCTGCGCCTCGCTGCCCCAGGCCACGTCGTGGATCAGCTGGCGCACCGCCGACGAGGCCATCGGCCCGCGCCAGATCATCGCCCTGCCCTCGTCGACCATGAAGCCGATCGACATCAGCCTGACGCCGTGCGCTTCGAGCGGCAGCAGCTTCTTGTCCTCGAAGGTCGGCTCGCCCTCGACGCCCATCATGCGCGGCGCGGAGGGACCGTAGATGTCGGCGTCCAGCAGGCCGACCTTCAGGCCCAGGCCCGCCAGGGCGCAGGCCAGATTGGTCGAGACGGTGGACTTGCCCACCCCGCCCTTGCCCGAGGCGACGGCGATGACGTGGCGCACGTGGGCGGGCTTTTCCGAGGCCGGCGGCGGGCCGACCTGGGCCTGCGGGTCGTCGGCGACCTTGGCGCCCTTGCGCACCCGCGTGGTCTCGGCCGGGGCCTGGGCGGTCAGCACCACCTGGGCCCGGGTGATCCCGGGCAGCGCCGCCAGGGCCTTCTCGGCCGCCTCGCGCACCGGGCCGTACCCGCCGACGCGCGCGGCCGGAACCTCCAGCACGAAGCCGGCCTTGCCCTCGCGCACCACCAGTCCCTGCACCAGGCCGGCCTTCACCAGGCCAAGCCCCGTGGCCGGATCCTCGATGCGATCGAGGGCCGCGCGGGCGTCTTCGGGGGTCGGTGGGGAACCTGCGGTCACGTCTTTGTCTTGCCTTGTCGTGCGGGGGTCCTCATATCCGCGTACGGGGGGGCTTTTACAACCCCGCCATCCGCAAGAACGAGCGACGGGAAGATAGCGCCGCCCATGCCCTGGAACGACAACGCCGGCCCCGGCCCCTGGGGATCGCCCCCGCCGGGCGACGACAAGAACGACGGTGGGCGGAACAAGTCCGACCCCGGCCGCCGCCCCTCGGGCCCGCCTGGCGTTCCGCCGCCTCCCATCGACGTCAGCGAGCTGGTCGAGCGTGTCACCGAGCGCCTGCGCGCAACCTTCGGCGGCCCCGGCCGCGGCAAGGCGGTGATGCTGGGCGCTGGAGCCGTGGTCGGCCTGTGGCTGCTGACCGGCGCCTATGTCGTCCAGCCCAACCAGCAGGGCGTGGTCTCCACCTTCGGCGCCTACAGCCGCACCAGCGATCCTGGCCTGCGCTATCACCTGCCCTGGCCGGTCGAGTCCGTCGAGCGCGTGCCCGTCACCTCGATCCAGACCCTCGACATCGGCGGCGTGCCTGGCGCCGAGGTTCCGGCCGAGCGCCTGATGCTGACCGGCGACGAGAACATCGTCGACCTGTCGTTCACCGTGCAGTGGCGCGTGTCCGACGCCGGCAAGTACGTGTTCAACGTCCGCGAGCCGAACGGCGTGCTCAAGGACGTGGCCGAAAGCGCCATGCGCGAGGTCGTCGGCAAGACCGCCCTCACCCCGATCCTCACCAACGGCCGCGGCCAGGTCGAGACCCAGACGCGCGTCCTGATGCAGCAGGTGCTCGATCGCTACGACATCGGCGTCTACATCGAGGGCGTCCGCATCCAGGTCGCCAACGCGCCCCAGCCCGTGGTCGACGCCTTCCGCGACGTGCAGCGCGCGGCCCAGAACGCCCAGTCGGCCGCCAACGTCGCCCGCGGCGAGGCCGCCCAGGTGATCCAGCAGGCCAAGGGCTACCGCGAGCAGGTGGTGCGCGAGGCCGCCGGCGACGCGGCCCGCTTCAACCAGGTCTACGACCAGTACAAGCTGGCCCCGGCCGTCACCCGCGAGCGTCTCTACATCGAGACGATGCAGCGCGTGCTGGCCAACTCCAACAAGGTGATCGTCGACAACAAGGGCGCCAACGCCCCGGTGATCCTGCCGTCGGACACGTTCCGCTCGCGCGCGCCCGCGCCGACCGCCGCCCCTGCCGCCACCGACGGAGTCGCCCGATGAGCCGCCCCGCCAACACGCCCCTGATCGCCGCCGGCGTCGCCGCCGTGGGCGCGCTGATCCTCGTCAGCACGACGGTGTACAAGGTCGACCAGCGCCAGCAGGCCCTGGTCGTGCGCTTCGGCGATCCGGTCGCCGTGGTCACCACGCCCGGCCTTCACCTGAAGACGCCGATCGACAACGTGCTGCGCTTCGACAAGCGCAACATCGACCTGTCGGCCAACCAGGAGGAAGTCACCGCCGCCGACCAGCAGAAGCTGGTGGTCGACGCCTTCGTCCGCTACCGGATCTCGGACACGCGGCAGTTCTTCCGCGCCCTGGGCCGCGAGAGCGTGGCCCGCGACCGCCTCGACCGCATCGTCAACGCCGCCCTGCGCGAGCAGATCGGCCGCGCCGACTCCGGCGACGTGATCGCCGGCAAGCGCGCCCAGATCATGGCCGCGATCCGCGAGGAGGTCGCCCGCCAGGTCGAGGCCTCCAACCTGGGGATCCAGATCATCGACGTGCGCATCAAGCGCGCCGACCTGCCCGAGCCCAACCAGCAGGCCGTCTACGAGCGGATGCAGACGGCCCGCAAGCAGGAGGCCGCCGAACTGCGCGCCATCGGCGACCAGCAGCGCAAGGAGATCGTGGCCACCGCCTACGAGGAGGCCGAGAAGATCCGAGGCGAGGCCGACGCCCAACGCGCCCAGCTGTTCGCCTCCAGCTTCGGCCGCGACCCGTCGTTCGCCGCCTTCTATCGCTCGATGCAGGCCTACGAGCAGTCGATGGGCCGCGGCGACACCACCTTCGTGCTGTCGCCCGACAGCGACTACTTCAAGTACTTCCAGAAGGGCCCGGGGGGGTAGCTTCGCAAGGCTGGCCGCAGGAAGGCGTTCCAACGGCTCGCCTCCCTCGCCCTTGTGGCGAGGGCCCATGCCGGAAACAGCTCAAACCCTGGCCGATCCGACGAGGTCTGAGCAACGGAACCATGGATCCTGGGCACAAGGCCCAGGAAGGCGACCTTAGCGGAGCTTGGCGGAAGACGCCGTCCGCATCTCGCTCACCCCGCCCGCTTCAGCAGGTCCAGCACCACGTGCAGGCTGTCGGCGATGTGGACGCACTTCTCGTGCATCTCCTCGGTCGGATCGAGGATGTCGGGCACCATGATGGTCATCATCCCCGCCCCGTGCGCCGCGCGGACGCCGGGATGGGAGTCCTCCAGCGCCAGGCAGGCGGCCGGGTCGACGCCCAGCCGTCGCGCGGCCAGCAGGTAGGGGTCGGGATGCGGCTTGTGACGGGTGACGTCGTGGTGGGCGACCACCGCGTGGAAGCGCGGCAGGAGGCCGAAGCGGCCCAGATACCGCTCCACCGCCGGCAGGCCGTTCGAGGTGGCGATGGCCCGCGGCAGGCCCAGGTCGTCCAGGTGGTCGAGGATCTCCTGCACCCCGTCCTTCAGCCGGATCTCGGCCTCCAGCAGCACCTCGACGTCGGCCCACAGCCGCTCGAAGAACGGCTTCACCGGGAAGTCCTCGCCATAGAGGTCGCGCAGCATCACCGCGCATTCGGGATTGGTCTTGCCGACCATCGAGGCGTAGATCGCCGCCGTGACCGGCACGCCGAACGCCTGGCCCGCGTCGATCATCGCGGCGCGATAGACGGTCTCGGTGTCGAGCAGCAGGCCGTCCATGTCGAAGACCACCGCCTCGACCGGGCGGGGAAAGCTCACTGCACGAACTCCTCGGCGCGATAGCCCTGGAAGTACAGCAGCGCGGTCAGGTCGGCGTGGTCGACCTTCGCATGCGCCCGCGCCGCGACGATCGGCTTGGCGCGGTAGGCCACGCCCAGGCCGGCGGCCTCGATCATCGCCAGGTCGTTGGCTCCGTCGCCCACGGCCAGGGCGTCGGCCGGGGTCAGGCCCAGCGCGGCGGTCTCTTCCTGGAGGGCCGCCAGCTTGGCCTCCTTGCCGAGGATCGGGTCGCCGACCTCGCCGGTCAGGGCCGCGTCGAGTTCGATCAGGGTGTTGGCGCGGTTCAGGTGGAAGCCGGCGGCCTGCGCCACCCGGCTCGTGAAGAAGGTGAAGCCGCCCGAAACCAGCGCGCAGCGGGCGCCGTGGGCGGCCATGGTCCGCACCAGGGTCTCGGCGCCGGGATTGAGCCGCACGCGCTCGTCGAAGCAGGTCTGCAGGGCCGAGGTCGAAAGGCCCTTCAGCATGCCAACCCGCTCGCGCAGGGCGCCCTCGAAGGCCAGCTCGCCGCGCATGGCCCGCTCGGTGATCTCGGAGACCTCGTCCTTCACGCCGGCGAAATCGGCCAGTTCGTCCAGGCACTCGACGTTGATGATCGTCGAGTCCATGTCGGCGATCAGCAGGCGCTTCCTGCGATTTTCGACGGGCTGGATGGCGAAGTCGACCGGCTTGTCGCCGATCGCGGTGATCACCTGCTCGCGGACCGGGGCGGCCTCGCCCTCGAAGGTCACGTCCACAGCGTTCGGGCCCAGCGGAACGATCTGGCCCAGCGACAGGGCCGCGGCGAGGGTTTCGGCCTCCGGGCCGACGAGGGTCAGGACGTGCATGGCGGGGCGGCTAAGCCAGTCGCCCCCCGCCGTCAACCCGCTTAGTTCGTGCTGATGCCCGTGCAGCGCTGCAGCAGCGCCATGGCGGCCCGCTTGCCGGCGGCCTCGTTGCTCTCGCCCGGCTCGGGACGGACGCTCTCGAACAGGAAGCCCAGGCCGTCCTCGTACACCTTGGTCGGCTTGACGCCTTGCTCGGCGCCGTCCTCGAAGGCCTCGTCCATCATCATGCGGCCCTTGGCGCCGAACGCCTCGAGCATGAACTGCGCGCCGCGCCCGTCGTTGCCCTTCTGGGCGAAGAGCTGCGGATAGCTGGTCGCCACCTTCCCCAGGATCACCAGCACCGCGCCGCAGCCGGCCTTCTCCCGCGAGGTCAGCTCGGCGGGCGCCGGCGCGGCCTGGGCGGCGGCCGGCGGCGCCTTGGGCTTGGCGCTCTCGGTGGTGGCGGCCTGGGCGACCCCGGCCGACAGGGAGGCGACCATCGCCGCCGCGATCATGTATGTACGCTTCATGGACCGTGACGCCCCCCATGCAACCGTCGAAACGCCCTTCGCGCCCGACTCGCGCGTCTGGATGATCGCCGGCCCCACCGCCAGCGGCAAGTCGGCCTATGCCCTGGACCTTGCCGAGCGCACCGGCGCCGAGATCGTCAACGCCGACTCGATGCAGATCTACGCGGGCCTGCGCGTGCTGACCGCCGCACCGTCGCCCGAGGAGGAGGCCCGCGCTCCGCACCACCTGTTCGGCGTCGCCGACGCCGCCGAGGGCTGGTCGGTCGGCCGCTGGCAGGCGGCGGCGATCGAGGCCCTGCGCGACATCGCCGCCCGCGGGCGGCCGGCCATCGTCGTCGGCGGCACCGGCCTCTACTTCCGCGCCCTGACCCACGGCCTGGCCGACGTGCCGCCGGTGCCGGAAAGCCAGCGCGAGATCTCCGGCCTGCTCTATGCCGCCCAGGGCGAGGGCGCCTTCCGCGACCTGCTGCGCCCGCTGGACCCCGCCGCCGAGGCGCGGATCGAAAGCGGCGACCGCCAGCGCCTCGTGCGCGCCCACGCCGTCGCCGTCGCCACCGGCCGAGCCCTGTCGGACTGGCAGGCCGACACCCGCCCCGTGCTGCAGCCGGGCGAATGGAGCGGCGTGGTCCTCGATCCGCCTCGCGCCGCGCTCTACGACCGTTGCGACGCGCGCCTGGGTCTCATGGTCCAGAACGGCGCCCTGGACGAGGTGGCGGCCATGGAGGCGCGCGGCCTCGACCCCGCCCTCCCCGCCCTCAAGGCCGTCGGCTATCGCGAACTGGCCGCGCACCTGCGCGGCGAGACGAGCCTGGATCAGGCGCTCGACGCCGCCAGACAGGAGACCCGGCGCTACGCCAAGCGCCAGCTGACCTGGTTCCGCAACCAGACGGCGGACTGGACGAGACTGGATCCCCTGCCCGTCAGCCAGCCGGCGGCGGGCTGAAACCCGGCCGCGCGCAAGCTTCGCCTCGCCGTCCCGACGATCCTGGGATAAGGCCCGGCCGGTCGCCATGCAGGACTTTCAATGACCGAACTCTCTCGCCTCGCCGCCATCGTCGCCCAACGCCTGACCGAACGCGGCGAAACGCTCGCGGTGGCCGAGTGCTCGAGCGGCGGCCTGATCTCGTCGGCCCTGCTGGCCATGCCGGGCGCTTCGAAATTCTATGTCGGCGGCGCGCTGGTCTACACTGCCCGGGCGCGGCTGACTCTGCTGGACATCCCGCAGAAGGCGATGGACGGACTGCGTTCGGCCAGCGAGCCCTATGCGCTGCTGCTGGCCCGCGTGGTCGGCAAGAATCTGAAGGCGACCTGGGGCCTGTCCGAGACCGGGGCCGCCGGCCCCGATGGCAACCGTTACGGCGACGCCGCGGGCCACGCTTGCTTCGCCGTCGTTGGATCGGGCCGAGAGGTCAGTCTTACCATAGAGACCGGCATAGATGACCGCGAGGCGAACATGCGACGCTTCGCCGAGCAAGCCCTTGCCTTGCTGGCGGAAACCTTGAGCTGAAATTCGCGCTCGCCTTGCCGCGCGACGCCCTTATCGGGTCGTTTCTTGCGTCAAAGCGCGCCTTGACGCCCCTTCGCGAGCATGGCATTCCCCGATCATCCATTTGGAGCAACACTCGTGCGCACCACCATGATCGTACTTATGGAGCGGCCGTTCACGGCGTGACCTCGAAGTCACGTTGATAGATCGGTCGCGCGCACAAAGGTCCTTCGGGGCCTTTTTTCTTTTCCGCCGCCTCCAAAGCCCAGTTTCACGTCCATCCGGGACTTCCGCCATGACCGCCCACCAGACCATCGAGAGCAACGCTCCCGCAGACTCCGCGAACCGCGCCATGACCGGCGCCGAGATCGTGGTCCGCGGCCTCGTCGATCAAGGTGTCGAGGTGCTGTTCGGCTATCCGGGCGGCGCGGTTCTGCCCATCTACGACGCGCTGTTCCACGAGCCGCGCCTGCAGCACATTCTCGTTCGCCACGAACAGGGCGCGACCCATGCGGCAGAGGGTTACGCCCGCTCTTCGGGCAAGCCTGGCGTCGTCCTGGTCACCTCGGGCCCCGGCGCGACCAACGCCATCACCGGGATCATGGACGCCCTGATGGACTCGATCCCGATGGTCGTCATCACCGGGCAGGTCCCGACCCACCTGATCGGCACCGACGCCTTCCAGGAAGCCGACACCGTCGGCATGACCCGCTCGTGCACCAAGCACAACTACCTGGTCAAAGACGTCCGCGACCTGCCGCAGATCATCCACGAGGCCTTCAAGATCGCCACCACCGGCCGTCCGGGCCCGGTGCTGATCGACATCCCCAAGGACGTCCAGTTCGCCAAGGGCGAATACTTCGGCCCGACCGAGGTCGCCTCGAGCCACGCCTATTCGCCGCGCGTCAAGGGCGACGCCAGCCGCATCGCCGAGGCCGCCAGGATGATCGCCCAGGCGCGCCGGCCGATCTTCTACACCGGCGGCGGCGTCATCAACGCCGGCCCCAAGGCCAGCGCGGCCCTGCGCGAGTTCGCCGCCCTGACCGGCGCGCCGGTCACCTCGACCCTGATGGGCCTGGGCGCCTTCCCGGCCGCCGATCCGGCTTGGCTGGGCATGCTGGGCATGCACGGCACGTTCGAAGCCAATAACGCCATGCACGACTGCGACGTCATGATCTGCGTCGGCGCTCGCTTCGACGACCGCGTCACCGGCCGCCTGGACGCCTTCTCGCCGGGCAGCAAGAAGATCCACATCGACATCGACGCCTCGTCGATCAACAAGAACGTTCGTGTCGACCTGCCGATCGTCGGCGACGCCGGCAGCGTCCTGGAAGACCTGATCGAGGCCTGGAAGACCGCCGGCCACCAGCCCAACAAGGCGGCCCTGACCGACTGGTGGGCTCAGATCGACGCCTGGCGCGCCCGCCAGTGCCTCGCCTACAAGCGCTCGGACACGGTCATCAAGCCGCAATACGCCATCCAGCGCCTGTACGAGCTGTCCAAGGACAAGGACGTCTACATCACGACCGAAGTCGGCCAGCACCAGATGTGGGCCGCGCAGTTCTTCCGCTTCGAGGAACCCAACCGCTGGATGACCTCCGGCGGCCTGGGCACCATGGGCTACGGCCTGCCCGCCGCCCTCGGCGTGCAACTGGCCCATCCCAAGAGCCTGGTCGTCGACATCGCCGGCGAAGCCTCGATCCAGATGTGCATCCAGGAACTGTCGACGGCGATCCAGTTCGACCTGCCGGTCAAGATCTTCATCCTGAACAACGAATGGATGGGCATGGTCCGCCAGTGGCAGCAGCTGCTGCACGGCGAACGCTACAGCCACTCCTATTCCGACAGCCTGCCCGACTTCGTGAAGCTGGCCGAGGCCTATGGCGCGGTCGGCATCCGCTGCTCGGACCCGGCCGAGCTGGACGCCAAGATCCTGGAGATGATCAACAGCGACAAGCCGGTGATCTTCGACTGCCGCGTCGAGAAGCACGAGAACTGCCTGCCGATGATCCCCTCGGGCAAGGCCCACAACGAGATGATCATGGGCGAGGTCGAGGACATCGGGAACGTCATCGGCGAAGAGGGCGCGGGGCTGGTCTGAACGGCCTCGCCCTTCGCCACACACTGTTCTAGGCTCGATTCATGACCGCAAACGTCCAACCCGCCCCCGCCTCGGCCTACGACCTCAGCCCCAACGAGCAGGCCGAGCAGACCGCGACCTTCGCCCTGCTGGTCGACAACGAGCCGGGCGTGCTGCACCGGGTGGTCGGCCTGTTCGCCGCGCGCGGCTACAACATCGAAAGCCTCACGGTGGCCGAGACCGACCGCAAGGCCCATACCAGCCGCATCACCGTGGTCACCCGCGGCACGCGCCAGGTGCTCGACCAGATCGAGGCCCAGCTGAACAAGGTGGTCAACGTCCGCCGCGTGCACGACGTCACCCGCGACCCCAACGGCGTCGAGCGTGAACTGGCCCTGGTCAAGGTGCGCGGCTCGGGCGCCGAGCGCGTCGAGGCCCTGCGCATCGCCGACATCTTCCGCGCCAAGCCGGTGGACACCACGCTGGAAAGCTTCGTGTTCGAGATCTCGGGCGCGCCGTCGAAGATCGACAAGTTCCTCGACCTGATGCGCCCGCTGGGCCTGGTGGAACTTTCCCGCACCGGCGTCCTTTCCATCGAGCGGGGCTTCGAAGGGATGTAATCGGCATGGGCGCCATCGGACCGGCCGTCATCGCGGGAGCCCTGGCGCTCGCGGCCCAGGCCCAGCCGGTCGCGCCCGCCGTTCCGGCCGCGCCCGCGCCGCCGCCCGATCCCGCGGTCTGGTGGTCGAACGAGATCCCGCGCCCCTCGTCCGAGGTCGACCCGCTGGCCGGACGACGCCCGGGCCGCAAGGAACAGCCCGTTCCGATCGACAACGGCGTCGATCCCCTGCTCTACCGGCTCTGGGGCCTTCAACCGCTGCAGACCCAGCTCGTTCGGGGCGGCGAACTGGTGCTGGAGGCCTGGGCCCGCCCCGCACGCGGCGTCCGCCAGGCCGTCGTCCGGGTCACGGTTCGCCGTGACGGACGCGCCTTCGTCCAGGCCCGCGCGGGCCTGGGCTGCTGCACGCCCGAGATCGGCCGGCGCGTCGACATCAACGCCGAACTGCCAGGCGACAACATCGCCGCGCTCAAGGCCCTGACCGGCGATCCGGCCTGGAGCCAGCCCCGCAGCGTGATCGTCGACTATGGCGGCGGCGCCGTCGAAGGCGTCTGCGTCGACGGCGTCTCTTGGGACATGACGCTTCTGGTCCCCGGCCAGGCCCGTCACCTGCGCCGCGCCTGCGACGACGCCGAGGTCGGCTCGGTCGCCGGCATACTTTCGGCCCTGGTGGGCTCGGCGGCGGGGCGAGACCCGCTGTTCGACGCGGTGCTGCCGCGCGGCGGCGACTTCTCGCGCCAGGCCCAGGCCTATGCCGACCTCAAGGCGCAGGGCGGCCAGTTGAAGGCCGGAACCTCCAGCCGTCCACAGCCGCCCGCCGTTCCGGTCGCCGACGACGAGCCTGAACCGCCGCCGGCCGAGACGCCAGCGGCTGCACCGACATCGCCGGCCGAACCGCGCTGAGCGCGGATCCGTAGGATCGTGCAATCAACCCGGAGCATCGCTCTACCGGCTGGACATCCGAACAGGTCATAGTGGCCTCGTTCCGCCGCAGCTCCCCTGTGGCGCTTCCCCAAAACCAAAGCCCCAAATCAAAGCCTGGCCATGACCCGCCACATGCCCCGTCGCGCGACGGCGGCGCCGCGCTGGTTCGCCGTCGCCCTCTGGGCCGGCGCCTGCGTGATGGCCGCCCTGCCCGCCCTGCTCTCGTCCGCTTCCGCCTGGAGGATCCTGCCATGATGATCGACCACCTCCCCGTCTCCGGCGTCTGGTCCTCGCCCGATGGCCGCTTCAGCCTCGAACTGCGGCCCGACGGCCGCTTCGTCGAAGTCCACGCCAACCCCGACAGCGTGTTCACCGGCGCCTACGTCCTGGTCGGCGAAACCCTGAAACTGTTCGAAGACCACGGCGCCGTGATCACCGGCCGTCTCGCCGACGGCCGCCTCAGCCTGGGGACGGTTTAGCCGCGCCCCTTCCATCCCAAGGCCCGAGCGCCTATATTCGGTTTGTCCGGCTTCGGCCGAACTATGGGGATAAACGCGCACGTAATAAGCGGACTGGACCCGGGTGCGATTCCCGGCGGCTCCACCAAGTCTCTCCCGAGTTATCACGGGACTGCATGGGGCCGATCAGCATCGACAGACGTGTAAAGGTGTTTGCTTTCTCTCGGCTTGGCCCACCGTTTCGGGCCATTAAACTAAATGCGAACGATAACTTCGCTGAAGAGTTCGCCGTCGCCGCGTAATGCGGTGCAGGTGAATTCGCCTCTTAAGTCCTAGGGGTTCAGATCCCTAGGCGGGGCCCGGAGGGAGCCTGGCAACAGAATCCCTCCACTTTCCAGAAATGTGGACGGCTCCCTCCTCTCCTTCCAATGTGGAATGGGGGAGCCTGGCAACAGAATCCCTCCACTTTCCAGAAATGTGGACGGCTCCCTCCTCTCTTTCCAATGTGGAAATGGGGGAGCCTGGCAATAGAATCCCTCCACTTTCCATCGCCTCGAAAATTTGTACGCCGTTACCGTATACGGGCGCCTTTGCCGGAGCCCCGCGACGGGTTACGCTGACGGCTGGATTTGTCGTTTTTGCTTAATCGAAGACCCATGGCCCGCACTCCTCCGACCGAAGACCTGATGCAGTACGAGGCCATGGCCCAGGACGCCCTGCGCGGCGTCGTCAAGGCCGCGCTGAAGAAGGCCGCCGCGCCCGGCGGCCTGCCCGAGCCGCACCATCTCTACATCACCTTCAAGACCCAGGCCGCCGGCGTCTCGGCCCCCCAGGACCTGCTCTCGAAGTATCCCGACGAGATGACGATCATCCTGCAGCACCAGTACTGGGATCTCGCCCCGGGCGAGACCTTCTTCTCGGTGACGCTGAAGTTCGGCGGCCAGCCCAAGCGCCTGTCGATCCCCTACGCGGCCGTGACGCGCTTCTACGACCCGTCGGTGCAGTTCGCCCTGCAGTTCGAGGCCCCGGAGATCGAGCCCGCGCCGGTCGAGCCCGAGCCGGAGCCCACCCCGCCCGCCACCGACGGCGACGAGGCCCCGAAGATCATCTCCCTCGACCAGTTCCGGAAGAAGTAGGCCTTGAGCGACATCGCCTCGGAGGAGACCCAGACCCTCACCGACGAGGCGATCCTCGCGCGCTTCCACGCCTCGAAGAACGTCCCGCCCAGCGCCTCGACGCTGGGCTTTCGTTTGACCGCCGTCAGCCAGGCCGAACGACGGATCGAGATCGCGTTCGACGCCCGCGCCGATCTGCTCGCCAATCCCATGGGCCAGATCCAGGGCGGCTTCGTCTGCGCCATGCTCGACGAATGCATGTCGGTCGCCGGCCTGATCACCTCGGGCATGACCCACGTGGTTCCCACCCTGGAGATGAAGACCAGCTTCCTGCGACCAGCCATGCCCGGAGCGCTGCGCGGCGTCGGTCGCGTCGTGAAGTGGGGGCGCACCGTCTGCTTCATGGAGGGCGAACTCTACGACGCCGAGGACCGGCTGCTGGCCACGTCCACGGGCACGGCCCTGCCCACGCCCTTCGCCAAGTTCAAGACGTAGGCGCGCCATGGTCCGCACGGCGAGCGTTCTCATCGGCCTGCTGCTGGCCTGCCTGGCCATCGCGCCCGCCCACGCCGAGGGTCCGTTCGAGCGCTGGGCCGCCGTGGTCGTGGCCGGCGACTACCGCGCCCATTCCGGCGGTTCGACCGAGGCTTTCGACAACGCCCGCCGCGACGTCTCCAGAAGCCTGACCGCTCTCGGCTTTCCCACCCCCGCCCAGTTCTCGACGCGACCCAGGCGCTACCCGTCGCAGGGCGTGGCGGCGTCCGAGCCCAAGGTAATCCAGTCCGGCCTGGCCTCGGCCGCCGAGGCCTCGCCCGCCGGCTGCCTCGTCTACATCACCTCGCACGGCGCGCCCGAAGGGGTGGTCATGGGCGACAAGATCCTGCGGCCCCAGCGTCTGGCGGCGATGGTCGACGGAGCCTGCCCCGGTCGCCCGTCGATCGTGGTGGTTTCGGCCTGCTTCTCGGGCGTGTTCGTGCCCGCGCTGGAGCGCGACGACCGCATGATCCTGACCGCCGCCCGGCCCGATCGCACCTCGTTCGGCTGCGGCGAAAGCGACCGCTATCCCTATTTCGACGACTGCTTCCTCAGCGAGATCGGCCAGGCCCGAGACTTCATCGCCCTCGGGCGCTCGGTCCAGGCCTGCGTGGCCCGCAAGGAGCTCGACACCGGCATGACGCCGCCGTCCGAGCCGCAGATGTGG
Organism: Caulobacter flavus; assembly: GCF_003722335.1. Lineage (GTDB taxonomy): Bacteria > Pseudomonadota > Alphaproteobacteria > Caulobacterales > Caulobacteraceae > Caulobacter > Caulobacter flavus. The sequence goes on along the minus strand of NZ_CP026100.1, from coordinate 3,037,005 downwards.
ATCGGCCCCGAACTGCGTCCGCTGCTGCCGCTGTACGCCTTCGCCAAGGCGCGAAAGCCGGCGCCGGCGTCAGGCGCCCAGCCCTCGCCGGCCGGAAACTGAACAGCCCGACTGACGCAGCGGCAGTTTTCTTCCCGGCGCCGGTGTCCCTCGCCGCGCGAATTGGCCTAAGAAGGCCGTGAGGGGCTCTATCGGCGAGGTGGGATACGTGACGTTGCGTTTGTCGTCCAAGGTCGCGCGGTGCGCGGCGGTCGTGGGGATCTGGCTGGCTGGCGCGGGCAGCGCCACGAGCCAAAGCACGGCGCCGACGGCCGCGATACCGACCGCGCCACGCCCTTATGCGCCTGCCCCGACGACGGCCAAGCCGAGGACCGCGCCGGCCGTTCGCGCCGCGCGTCCGGCCGCGCCCGCCGCGGCTCCGCAAGCCGCCGCTCCGCCGGTCGCGCCCGCGCTCCCCGGCGTCACGCCCCTGCCCGCGCCTGAACTCGAGGCTTTCGTCGACGGCTTTGTCCGCCGCTCCATGAACGAGGACCATATCGCCGGCGTCACCGTCTCGGTGGTGCAGAACGGACAGGTGGTGCTGAAGAAGGGCTACGGTGTCGCCAGCGTCTCGGGCGGTCGCCGTGTCGATCCGGACCGCACCCTGTTCCGCATCGGTTCGATCTCCAAGACCTTCACCTGGATCGCCCTGCAGAACGAGATCGACGCCGGCCGCATCCGTCCCGACACGCCGATCAACGTCTACCTGCCCGAGAAGCTGCAGGTGCGCGACCAGGGCAAGAAGAACCCCGTGCGGGTTCGCGATCTCTACAATCACACGCCCGGCTTCGAGGACCGCGCCCTGGGCCAGCTGTTCGAGCGTGACGAGCGCCGGATCCGGCCGCTCGACGTCTATCTGCGCCAGGAACGTCCCAACCGGGTGCGCGAACCCGGCGTGCTGCCGGCCTATTCGAACTATGGCGTGGCCCTGGTCGGCGCGGCCCTGGCCAACACCGGCGCCAAGCCGTTCGAGGACCTGATCGCCGAGCGCGTGATCACGCCCGCCGGCCTGACCCGCACCACCTTCCGCGAGCCCCGCGCCTGGCGCGACGACCTGCCCGCGCCGATGGCTCCCGCGCTGGCGGCCGACATGGCCGAAGGCTACCGCTGGACGCCGCTGGGCCTGCAGGCCCAGCCGATCGAATTCATCGGCCAGATCGCTCCGGCCGGTTCGGCCTCGAGCACCGCCGCCGACATGGCCCGCTACATGACCCTGCTGCTGAACGGCGGCGCGATCGACGGGCGCACCGTGTTCTCGGCCCGCGCGGCCCAAGCCTTCCGCACGCCCAGCTATCGCCCAGCGGCCGGCGCCGCCGGCCTCAACAGCGGCTTCCAGGACATCGCCCTGCCCGGCAATCGCCGCGGCTTCGGCCACGCCGGCGCGACCCTGTGGTTCCACTCCAACATGGTGATCGCGCCCGATCTGGGCCTGGGCGTCTTCGTCTCGGTCAACACCGACACCGGCCAGAGCCTGCCGGCGACCCTGCCCTCGGCCATCGTCGAGCGCTTCTATGCCCCGGCCCGCGCCGTCCCGGCCTTCGCCCCGCTGTCGGCCGAGGCCGCCGCCCTCTACGAAGGCGACTACCTGACCGACCGCCGCGCCTATGGCGGTCTCGAAGGCTTCGTGAACCGCCTGATCGGCGTGGCCAAGGTTCGCGCCAGCGCCCAGGGCGGACTGGCGATCACCACCGACGGCCACACCCGCCTGTGGATCCCCACCGACCGCGACGACGTCTTCAAGGCCGCCGACGGCGCCGACATGCTGGTGTTCCAGCGCGAGGATGGAACGCCGACGCGGTTCTTCGCCCCCTCCGGCGTGGCGGCCTACGAGCGGGTCGGCCCCCTGTTCAAGCAGGGCGTCCTGTCGGGCATGACGCTGCTGGCCGCCCTGGCCTCGATCGCCACCCTGGCCGGCGTGTTCGTGCGCAGCCGTCGCGACACCCGGCAGACCACCAGCCAGGCCCGCGCCAGCCTGTTGCAGACGACCCAGGCGGTGCTTTGGCTGGCGGCCATCGCCTGCGTGGGCGCCTTCGCCCTGGGATCGGGCGACGTGGCGGCGGTCGTGTTCGGCTGGCCCAGCGGCTGGCTGCTGACGGCCTCGGCCTGCGCCTTCATCGCCACGCTGCTGACCCTGCTGACCCTGGCGATGGTGCCGGTGGTGTGGCGCGGCGGCCGCCGCGTCGACAGCTGGACCGACGTGCGCAAGCTGTCCTTCACGGTCACCGCCCTGATCTTCATCGGCTACGCCGTCGTGCTGGCCGCCTGGGGCTTCCTCGAGTTCTGGAACACCTGATCCGGCACGCCGCGTGCAGGCTCCCCCGTCGTAGCGACGATGGGGGAGTTGGCGCGTGTCGAAACGGAACGTATGCATCCTGGCCGGAGCGGGCCTGGGGGCCTGGCTGGCGGCGACGCTGTTCTACGGGGCCTTCGGCAGCGCGCTGATCGAGCGGGCCTTCTGGTTCTACGCCCTCAACGCCTTCCTGGCCGCGGCGCTGGTCACCTTCGCCTTCCAGGCCGTCGCGCGGCTGCTGCGCATTCCCCGCGGCCGGCGCCTGTATCCGGCCATGGCCTTCGCCCTGCCCGGCGTGGCCGCGGCGAACCTGATCCTGCTGGGCCTCGTGCCCCTGGCGCCCGGCGCCGAGCCCTCGAGCCTGGGCCGCTATCTGGCCTTCCTGATCGTGCTCTACATCTCGATCGGGGCGTCAGTCTTCGAGCGTGCCCCGCAGAAAGCGCGACTCTAGCTTTCGCACCACGATGACGATCCGCTCGCGCTCGCCCGGGCGGCGCTCGACCAGCAGCCGGGCGACCTGGGCGTCGTCGTGGAAGGCATAGCCCTTGATGGCGTCGAGCAGGGCCTTGGCCAGGTTGTCGAGATCCAGCCACGGCGGCTCGCCGACGAACTCCATGCCGATCTCGACCGAAAACTCGCCCCAGGCCGGGCGCGAGCCGCGCCAGCTCTTGCGGAAGAACTCGTAGATCAACGGCTTGTAGTACTTGGCCTGGGTCGTCAGGCCGTCGACCACGATGGTCAGCTCGCCGCCGGCCTCGCGGGCGCGAACCTTGCCGTGATGCGTCCAGTCGTCTTGCAAGCGCGAGGTCTCCGGGCCTGCCGGCGCGGCGGGCGTCGGAGCGCTGTCTACGCGCCCCGGGCCTAGAGGCGCAAATGGATCCCGCGCCGATGCAGCGGGATCAGGATCGCCAGGATGAAGGCCAGCACCGCGAAGGCGCAGGCCAGCGACGCGGCCTTCGGATCGGCGATCACGCGCAGGGCGAGATCGTAGGTCAGCCCCTGGGCGGAGTGACCGCCCGGCAGCAGCGGCATAGAGCCGAAAATCCCCAACAGCTGCGACAGCATGAAGGCCAAGATGGCGTTGCCGCCGAAGATGGTCAGCGGCGCGGCCAGCTTCAGCGCCGGTTTCACCTCCGCCAGCAGGTCGAGCACGAACAGCGCCGCCATCGACAGGCCGCTGCTCAGCAGGGCGAAGCTGGGCGTCCAGATCGACTTGTTGATCGGCATGACGCCGTCGAGCAGCAGGCCGCCGGCGATCAGCGCCGCCGACAGCAGCGCCAGGGCGATCCGGCTGGCGCCGCCCCGCGCCAGCAAGGCGGCGGCGATCGCTCCGACCAGCACGTTGACCGCCGCCGGCAGGGTCGAGAGCAGGCCCTCGGGGTCATAGGTGACGCCCACGCCCGGCGTCGTTCCATGCTTCCAGAGATGGGGAACGGTGAGCACCGCCCGGTCGACGAAGGCCGGCAGCGAGCCGTGCGAGTCGAGCCTTCCCGCGCCGAAGCCCGGGACCGGCGCGAAGGCCAGCAGCGCCCAGTAGACGGCGAGCAGGACGACGGCCGCCCCGGTGACGGCGGCGAAGCTGAACTTCAGCCGGCCGCCGGCCCGGGGCGCGGCCAGCACGCAGATCGCCACGCCCAAGGCGTAGCAGAGGCCGATGCGCTGCAGGATGCCCGGCAGGCGAAGATGAGAGAAATCGAACTTCGGCAGGGCGTTGAGCAACAGGCCCAGCAGGATCAGCAGCGCGGTGCGCCGGGCGACCTTGATCCAGAAGGCGGCGGAGGTCCGATCTGCTGGCGTCAGCCTGGGGATCGACAGGCCGACGGCCATGCCGACGCAGAACAGGAAAGTCGGGAACACCAGGTCGGCCGGCGTCCAGCCGTGCCACGGCGCATGGGCCAGGGGAGCGTAGACCTCGCTCCACGATCCGGGACTGACCACGATGATCATCCCGGTCACCGCCAGGCCGCGCAGAAGATCCAGCGCGACGATCCGACCGCCGCCCTTGCCCGACGCCATGAACGCTTCCCCCGAACACTTTTTCTGGGCGCGGAGGGTTCGCATGCCCGCGCTGGCTGTCAACCGCCCTCGCGAGCGTTGCCCTGGCCGCGCTCAGGGTCTAGACCCCCCTCGACCGTTTTCCGGGAGACCCGCATGACCGCCACGCGCACCGAGACCGACACCTTCGGCCCCATCGAAGTCGCCGCCGACCGCTATTGGGGCGCGCAAGCCCAGCGCAGCCTCGGCAACTTCAAGATCGGCTGGGAGAAGCAGCCGCTGCCGGTCGTCCGGGCCCTGGGCATCGTCAAGCGCGCCGCCGCCGAGACCAACCACAAGCTCGGCAAGCTGGAAGCGGCCATCAAGGACGCCATCGTCCAGGCCGCCAACGAAGTGATCGAAGGCAAGCTGAACGATCACTTCCCGCTGGTCGTCTGGCAGACCGGATCGGGCACCCAGTCGAACATGAACGCCAACGAGGTGATCTCGAACCGCGCGATCGAGATCCTGGGCGGCGAGATGGGCTCCAAAAAGCCCGTCCACCCGAACGACCACGTCAACATGAGCCAGTCGTCGAACGACACCTATCCGACGGCGATGCACGTGGCCTGCGCCGAGCAGATCGTCTCGGACCTGCTGCCGGCCCTGAAGCACCTGCACGCGGCCCTCAAGGCCAAGTCGGAAGCCTGGGCGCAGATCATCAAGATCGGTCGCACCCACACCCAGGACGCCACCCCGCTGACGCTGGGCCAGGAGTTCGGCGGCTACACCCAGCAGGTCGAGAATGGCATCGAGCGCATCGAGAGCACCCTGCCCAAGCTGATGCAGCTGGCCCAGGGCGGCACCGCGGTCGGCACCGGCCTGAACGCCCCGATCGGCTTCGCCGAAGGCGTGGCCGAAGCCATCGCCGGCATCACCGGCCTGCCCTTCACCACGGCCCCAAACAAGTTCGAGGCCCTGGCCGCCCACGACGCCATGGTGTTCAGCCACGGCGCGATCAACACGGTCGCCGCCTCGCTGTTCAAGATCGCCAACGACATCCGCTTCCTGGGCTCGGGCCCGCGCGCGGGCCTTGGCGAACTGGCCCTGCCGGAGAACGAGCCGGGCTCGTCGATCATGCCGGGCAAGGTCAACCCGACGCAATGTGAAGCGCTCACCCAGGTCTGCGTGCAGGTGTTCGGCAACCACGCCGCCCTGACCTTCGCCGGCAGCCAGGGCCATTTCGAGCTGAACGTCTTCAACCCGGTGATGGCCTACAACTTCCTGCAGTCGGTTCGCCTGCTGGCCGACGCGGCGATCAGCTTCACCGACAACTGCGTCGTGGGCATCGAGCCGCGCATCGACAACATCCAGAAGGGCGTCGAGAACTCGCTGATGCTGGTCACGGCCCTGAACGGCCGCCTGGGCTACGACATCTGCGCCAAGATCGCCAAGACCGCCCACAAGAACGGCACGACCCTGCGCGAGGAAGCCGTCGGCGGCGGTTATCTGACGAACGAAGAGTTCGACCAGTACGTCCGTCCGGAAAACATGGTCTCGCCGGGCTGAGGCCCAGCTGACTAGGTGACCGACATCACGGGGCGGCGCATTCGCGACCGTCCCGTTTTCGTATGCCGGCCGCGGTGAACCGATGCTATGCGGGAAGCCTGATGACCGCCCTCGATCGCCCGTATTGGATCGAAGCCCGCTTCGAGCGGCGCGAGGGTTGGGACGCGGACGCCTATCCGTTCAACCTGCCCGTCGTGCGCGGTCTCGACAGCCTGGCTTTCCATCCGCGCGTGACCTTCCTGGTCGGCGAGAACGGCTCGGGCAAGTCGACGCTGATCGAGGCCCTGGCGGTCGCCTGGGGTTTCAACGCCGAAGGCGGATCGACCAGCGTCAACTTCTCCACCCGCGCCTCGCACTCGCCGCTCAGCCAGCATATCCGCAAGGTTCGAGGACACCTGAGGCCGATCGACGGCTACTTCCTGCGCGCCGAAAGCTTCTTCAACGTCGCGAGCTACATCGAGGAGACTGGCGTCTCGGGCTATGGCCACGTGCCTCTCCATGAGCAGTCGCACGGCGAGGCGTTCTTCGCCCTGTTCGACAACCGCTTCCGAGGCGACGGCCTCTACATTCTCGACGAGCCCGAAGCGGCCCTGTCGCCGAGCCGCCAGCTGTCGTTCCTGGCGAGGCTGCACGAACTGGTGCAGGCGCGGTCGCAGTTCATCATCGCCACCCACTCGCCGATCCTGCTGGGCTATCCGGACGCCCTGATCTACCAGGCCTCAGAACGGGGCCTGGAGCGGGTGGACTACGAGGACACCGAGCACTTCCAGGTGACCCGCAACTTCCTCAACCGTCGGAAGACCTTCCTGGACGTCCTTCTGTCTGACGACGACGAGGCGTGATAGCCTCAGCCCAATGGGCAAGCCCGAACTCGACATCACGCCTGAAGCCATCGACCCGGAACTGCTGGCGCAGGCCGAGCTACTGGGGATTTCGGTCGCCGGGATGAGCGAGCGGCAACTTAGGCTGCATCTCCAGAAGGTCGACCCCGCCGGCGCCGAGGAGCGCGCGCGGCGGTGGGCCGAAGAGAACGCCGAGGCGATCAAGGCGCACAACGCGTTCGTCGAAAAGCATGGACCGTTCGGCGCCGAGTGGCGTCGCTGGTGATCCGGCAATTCGATGTCTTCGCCAACCCCGGAGCGTCGACCCGATCGGCGGTTCCCTACGTCGTCGTCCTGCAATCTCATATGTTCGAGGCCCTCGACACGATCGTGGTGGCGCCGCCTATGCGCCTCCCGGCCACCGACGCGGACGCCGGATTCAGCAAGGTTTGGATCGAGGTCGAGATAGCCGGCGAACGCCTGACCATCGACGTCGCGCTTCTGGCCAATCTGGAGCGTAGGATGCTGAACCAACGCATCGCCTCGCTCGCCGCGCTCGCCGCGCACGAGGACGCGATCCGGCGCGCCCTCGACCGACTGTTCACCGGCTTCTAGCGGCGCACCACCGTGCGGCCGATCGGGGCCAGGGCGATGTAGGCCAACTGCAGGTCCTTGATGGCGAACGGGATGCCGATGATGCTGATCGCTTCGGCCACGGCGATCAGCAGGTGGCTGAGCGCGATGTACCAGCCGCCCAGCACGAACCAGACGAGGTTCAGCAGGAAGCCCAGCGGACCGGTGCCGATGTCGCCGCGACCAGTGACGATCTCGCGGCTGACGATCTCCTTGCCGAATGGCCAGAAGGCGAAGCCGGCGATGCGCCAGGCCGCGCCCGCATAGGGCAGGCCGACGATGGTGACCGCCAGCAGCAGGCCGCCCAGCAGCCACAAGAGGCCCGACAGCCAGCCGCCGAGGAAGAACCAGAGCAGGTTGAGGATGAAGCGGATCATCGCGGTCCTTTCGTCTCGCCGCTGACTTGGGAAACGCGCCCGCCGATGTCGAGCTTGCTTACGGCGAATTCACTTCAGCAGCTGCCAGCGCCTGGCCCAGCGCCCCTTGCCGAAGCGCGACAGGGCCAGGAGGTAGAGGCCGGCATAGACGACGACGCCCAGGCCGATCAGGGCCCAGCTCCAGGGGCCGGGCGCGTGCCAGGTCGGGGCCGTGGTCAGCCAGTCGTGGGGCGGCGAGGTCAGCTCCAGCCAGAGGCCGCCGACCCAGGCGATCGAGAACAGGGCCACGGCCGGATAGCGCAGCAGCGGGCTCTTCTGCACCAGCAGCAGGAACTGGACGAAGATCGCCAGGGCGGCGGCAGCGAAGCCGGCCAGCCAGGGCTGCCAGGTTCCGGGCACGAGGCGGGCCGCGCCGAAACCCGCCAGCAGCGGGGCCCAAAGCAAGGGGCCGAAGAAGAGAAGGATCAGGGCCAGGCCGACCAGCACCCCCACCCCGCCGCCGATCACCTTGCCGGCCGCCTCGCCGGCGGCATGGGCGCCGTGGTGACGATCAACGCCGTGGGGATCGCCGGACGGGTTGTAGCCCTTCGCCATCAGGCCCGGCGGCTGACCGCGAAGTCGGCGAGGCTTTCGAGGCTTTCGCGCCAGTCGTTGGCCGGGAAGATCGAGAGCGCGGCCTTGGCCTTGTCGGCGTACTCGGCCGCCAGATCCAGCGTGGCGTCCAGGGCGCCGGTGCCGATGATCAGCTCGCGGGCGCGGCGGAAGTCGGCCTCGGTCTGCTCGCGACGGCCGATGGCCCGCTCCCAGAACTCGGCCTCGCGCGGACCCGACCGGGCGATGGCCAGCAGCAGCGGCAGGGTGGCCTTGCCTTCGCGGAAGTCGTCGCCAGCGTTCTTGCCGAGGGTCTCGGTGGCGCCGCCGTAGTCGAGGGCGTCGTCGGCCAGCTGGAAGGCCAGGCCCAGGCTCATGCCGTAGTCGCGCAGGGCCTTGGACTTCTCGGCGTCGACGCCGGCAGACACCGCGCCGGCCTCGGCGGCGGCGGCGAACAGCTCGGCGGTCTTGGCCGCGATGATCTCGAGATAGACCGCCTGCGACAGGTTCAGGTCGTGGCTGCGCATGAGCTGCAGCACTTCGCCCTCGGCGATCACGCGGCTGGCCTGGGCCAGGATCTGCAGGGCGCGCATCGAGTCGGTCTCGACCATCAGTTCGAAGGCGCGGGCGAACAGGAAGTCGCCGACCAGCACGCTTTGCGCCGCGCCCCAGATCAGGTGGGCGGCGACCTTGCCGCGGCGCAGCTGGCTGCCGTCGACCACGTCGTCGTGCAGCAGGGTGGCGGTATGAATGAACTCGACGGCGGCGGCCAGCTTCAGGCAGTGGTCGTTGCCCGAACCTTCTTGGCCAGAACCGGACAGGCGCGCGGCGGCCACGGTCAGCAACGGGCGCAGGCGCTTGCCGCCGGCGGCGATCAGATGCTCGGCCAGGGCCGGGATCACCGGAACGTCGCTTTGCATGCGATCGGTGATCAGGCGGTCGACCCCGCCCATGTCGGCGGCGGCCAGGCGCACGAGACGATCCACCGATCCCGGCTGACGGGCGAGGGTCGCTGCAGCTGCGTCCAAGACCATGTACTCCTCAGGCGACGCCGCTCGTAGCGCCATGGGCGTTGCGAGCGACAATGGTGGCGGGATAGGTCAGGGTCAAGGCGAGCACAAGGCCCGAAACGTTGTCCGACCCCACCTCAGTTCCCTCCGTCACCGAAGACCGCGTGCTCGACGGGCGCGTCAAGCTTCGCCAATCGGCCGCCGGATACCGCGCCGGGCTGGATGCGGCCCTACTGGCCGCGGCCTGTGACGCCGGCCAAGACGATCGGGTGATCGAGGCCGGATGCGGCGTCGGCGCGGCCCTGCTGGCCGCCGCGACCCGTAGGCCTGGCGCGCGATTCGTCGGCCTGGAGCGCGATCCCGCCGCCGCGGCCCTGGCCCGCGAGAACGCCGCGCTCAACGACCTGGCCGCGCGGGTCGACATCGCCGAGGGCGACGTGGCGGCCGGGTTCCGGGCGCTGGGCCTGCCGGTCTTCGACGCGATGATGAGCAATCCTCCGTTCTTCGACGACCCCAGGGCCCTGCGCGCGCCAGCGCCGGAGAAGACCGGCGCCTGGATGGCCGACGCGGGCCTTGCGGCCTGGACCGCCTTCGCCCTCAAGGCCGTGCGCGAGGGCGGGACCATCACCCTGGTCCACCGCGCCGACCGGCTGGCCGACATTCTGACCCTGCTGGCCCCCAAGGCCGGCTCTTTCCGCATCCGCCCCGTCCAGCCCTTCGCCGACGCGCCGGCCAAGCGGGTGCTGGTGCGCGCGGTGAAGACCGGCAAGGCGCCGCTGGTCCTGCTGCCGGGGCTGATCATGCACGACCGCGAGGGCGGCAAGCATTCGGCGCAGGCCGAAGCGATCCTGCGGGGCCAGGCGGCGCTGGAGTGGTAGGCGCCCCCTCCCCCTATCGGCGAGCGGCGCCGTGAACACGCCTTTCGCGAGCATGCTAACGATCCGCTAACGCAACGCGTGCAAGGCTGAGGGCGGACGCAAAATGCGTCCACGGCCAGAAGGCCGAGCCGGGAACAACGGGTCGATGCCGCAGAACAGCATCAACACGAACGTGGGGGCGATGATCGCCCTGCAGTCGCTGAGCACGATCAATCGTGACCTGGCGACGACGTTGCGCCGTATCGCCACCGGCCTGAAGATCTCTTCCCCCAAGGACAATCCCGCCGTCTGGGCCACCGCCAAGATGCAGGCGGCCGAGGCCAAGTCGCTGGACGCCGTGCGTGCTTCGCTGCAGCGCGGCCAGTCGACGGTGGACGTGGCCCTGGCGGCCGGCGACACAGTCACCGATCTGCTCGACCAGATGAAGCAGAAGATGCTGGCCGCGTCGGACCCCAGCCTGACCACCGCCAGCCGCAAGCTGCTGAACGACGACTATGTCTCGCTGCGCAAGCAGATCGACCGCGCGGTCGAGAACGCCAGCTTCAACGGCGTGAACCTGATTTCGGCGGGAAACACGGGCAACATCCGCGCCCTGGCCAACGCCAAGGCCGACTCGACCATCGACATCGACCACGTGGACCTGTCGACCGGCGGCGCGGCCCTGGCCGGCATGCGCGCCGACCTGCTGACCGCCCCCTCCTCGACCGACATCAAGGCGATGGACACGGCGATGCAGAACGTGACCTCGGCCCTGTCACGCCTGGGCACCGGGTCCAACATGCTGGACGGCCACCTGACCTTCATCAACAAGCTGCAGGACACGCTGGAGACCTCGGTCGGCCGACTGGTAGACGCCGACATGGCCCAGGAGGCCACCCGTCTGCAGGCCCTGCAAATCAAGCAGCAGCTGGCCATCAAGTCGCTGTCGATCGCCAACGCCGCGCCGAGCTATATCCTCAAGCTGTTCGGGGGCTGATCGCCTCGCCCCAACACCGCCCAATCCCCGCTTTCGCGGGGATTTTACGGATGAGGGGAATGGCCGCAAAGTCGGCCGCCCTCTCCCCTGCCCTCGCGTGAGTCGCCATGGCCCAGCATCTTGCCCTCCTGTCCCTGCTCGTGCGCGACTACGACGAGGCCCTGGCCTTCTATGTCGGCAAGATGGGTTTCGATCTGGTCGAGGACAGCGAGCTGGGCGCGGGCAAGCGCTGGGTGGTGGTCTCGCCCGGGCCGGGCGGGTCGCGCTTCCTGCTGGCCAAGGCGGCCGACGAGCACCAGGTCGCGATGATCGGCGGCCAGGGCGGCGGCCGGGTCTGGCTGTTCCTGCACACCGACGACTTCGAGGGCGACCATGCGCGCCTCTCGGCGGCCGGCGTGACCTTCCTGGAGGAACCGCGCCACGAGGCCTATGGCAGCGTGGCGGTGTTCGAGGACCTCTACGGCAACCGCTGGGACCTGCTGCAGCCGCGCGGCAAGGCCTGAACCCATGCGCGCCCTGCTGGTCCTGTTCACGACAGTCCTTTCCCTGGCGACGGCCGGCGTCGCGAGCGCGGCCGAGGCGCCGCTGAGGGTGCTTTATCTCGACCAGTCGGTCGGCTGGCGGCATCGGCCGGTGACCCGGCCGGCAGATGACAGTCACGCTCCCTCCGAGGCGGCGATGATCGCCATCGGCAAGGCCAGCGGCGCGTTCGTCGCCGAGGTGACGCAAGACGCCCGCGAGATCACGCCCGAGCGGCTGGAGCGAGTGGACGTGCTGGTGTTCTACACCACCGGCGCCCTGCCGATCTCGCCGCAGGCCTGGGCGGCGGTGCAGCGCCGGTTCGCCGACGGCAAGCTGGGGTTCGTGGGCCTGCACAGCGCCGCCGACACGGCCTGGGACTATTCCGGCGAAGGCCTCGACTATACCCGCTTCGTGGGCGGCCAGTTCGCAGGCCATCCTTGGACGGAGGACCAGAAGGTTCGGATCAAGGCGCTCGACAACCATCCACTGGCCGCGCCGTGGGGACGATCCGTCGACCTGGTCGAGGAAATCTACCAGTACAAGCGCTTCGACCCGGCCGCCGTGCGGGTGATCCAGAGCCTGGACTTCTCCGGCACGCCGCTGAAACGGCCCTATGCCGTACCGGTCAGCTGGGTGCGGTCGGTGGGCAAGGGCCGGCTGTTCTTCACCAACCTCGGACACAACGAGGCGACCTGGGCCGACCCGCGCTTCGCCGAGCAGATCGTCAAGGCGGTGCGCTGGACGGCGTGGCGCGCGCGCGGCGACGACACGCCCAATCCGCGCGAGCAGGCGCGGGACCAGGTGCGGGCGATCCTGACCTATGCCGGCGAGGCCGACGTCGAGGCGCGTGTCGCGCGGGTGAAGGACGAGGCCTGGCTGCTGGCCGCGGCGGCCAGGATCGCGGCGCTGCGCGAGGTTTATCCGGGCAAGCCGGACGCGGATCGGACGAAGTTCGAGGCGGCATATGGGCCGTTGCTGGCCGAGGTCAGGGCGAAGACTGGCCGCTAGGAACCTCCCCTTGTGGGGGACTGTTGCGAAATTCGGAACGTCGAAGAACAGACCAGAATCCGTTCGAGAACATTTCGGAATCAAAAGGGGAAAGTCGTTCTCGTTTTACCCCATTATGCAACGATCCCCTTGTGGGGGAGGCGATCACGTAACGATCGGTGGGGGGCGTGACTGCGACAACGGCCAGCGCGCCGGCAGTTGAAAACGTCCCCCCTCCGGCCCTCTGGGCCACCTCCCCCAGAGGGGGAGGATCTTAGAACCCCTCTTCCGCAAGCAGCCACGCGTGCGCGGCCACGTCCGTCGGCCATTGCGCCAGGCCGGCTTCGAACCCTTCCCGGTCGCCGGCGTAGAGCGCCCGCATGGCCGCCTCGAAGCCCGGAGCGTCGCCGGCGGCGGCGCTGGCGAAGCGGTAGGTCGCGTCGCGGGCGCGGCGCTGGCGATCGGGGGCCTCGGCCTCGCGGCGGGCGGCTTCGACCAGCTTGCGCAGGGCCACCGACGCGCCGCCGGGCTGGCTGGCCAGCCAGTCCCAATGGCGCGGCAGGAGCGTCACCTCGCGGGCGACGACGCCGAGCTTGGGCCGGCCGCGTCCGCGCGGGGCTTCGGGTTCCGGCGTGTCGCCGTCCCCGGGCGGCGCCAGCCGGGCGGCCAGATCCTCAGGCGTCCCGCGCAGGTCGAAGTCCACCTGCCGGCCGTCGGGATCGAAGATCAGGATCGACGCGTCGGGGCGCTCCCCCACCACCGCCTGGGCGGCCAGGGCGACGGCCAGCCTGTCGCCGGCGGCGAGGCGGCGTCCGGTCTCGAACAGGGCGTAGGTCATCGCACGAGGTCCACCGCGTTCAGGGTTTCGCACCAGTGCTTGCGCCGATCGGCCAGGCGCAGCGCCCTGCCCTTCGGCTCCAGGCCCGCATCGTCGATGGTCTCCAGCACCTCGAAGGCGAAGGCCGCCTCGCCGTGGGTATTCCAAGCGCCCTGCAGGCGGGCGTTGGGATGCGAGCCGAGTTTCAGGCTGAACCAGACGCCGTTCTGCCGGGTGGCGAGGTTCTCGGTTCCGCCGACGAACGCCTGGCCGGTGCGGGCGCAGCGCACGGCGTAGACGCCGGGCTGGGGTTTTTCTTCCTTGTAGGCGCGCAGCAGCGCCTTGCGCGGGGTCATGACCGCCTCCTTGTTGGCGACCTTTTTACCCGGACGAATTATGGAGTCAATATTACCCGGGTATTTTTCCGCGCATCAGCAGGCCGTACAGCCCGCCAGCCAGGATCGCGCCGACGAACCAGGCGTACTGGTAGATCGTGGTCCACGGCTGGCCGACGCCGGCGAAGGCGTGCGGCGCGGCCGCGTGCAGGAAGCCCGGCAGGTTGGGCGCGACCCCGACGGCGAAGGCGACCAGGGCCGCCGGGTTCCAGCCCTTGCGATAGGTGTAGGCGCCGGTCCGGTCGTAGAGGGCCGGCACGTCCAGCACGGTGCGGCGCAGGATCCAGTAGTCGACGATCAGGATTCCGGCGATCGGCCCCAGCAGCGCGCCGTAGCCGGTCAGCCAGACGAAGATGTAGCCCGCCGTACTCTCCAGCAGCTTCCAGGGCATGATCAGCACGCCGATCCCGGCCGTGATCCAGCCGCCGATGCGATAGGTGATACGGCGCGGCCAGAGGGCGGCGAAGTCGTAGGCCGGGCCCACCAGGTTGGCGGCGATGTTGCACGACACGGTGTCGAGGCTGATGATGACGAGGCCCACCAGCACCGCGATCCCGCCGATGTCGCCCGACAGGGCCACCGGGTCCCAGATCGCCTTGCCGAAGATCAGCACCGTGGCCGAGGTGACCACCACGCTCATGGCCGCCAGCAGGGCCATGGGGCCCGGCAGGCCCAGGGCCTGGCCCAGGATCTGATCCTTCTGGGTGCGGGCGAAGCGGGTGAAGTCGGGGATGTTGAGGGCCAGCGTCGCCCAGTAGCCGGTCATGGCGGTCACGGCCGGTCCGAAGTCGGCCCAGAAGCGGCCGGCCTTGGCGCCGCCGGGGTCGTAGGCCGACGGCTCGTGCAGGATGGGGCCAAGGCCCCCGGCCTTGGACAGCGCCCACCACACCAGCGCCAGGCAGACGAGCACCTTGACCGGCGCGGTCCAGGTCTCGAGCTTGCGGACGGTCTCCAGCCCCTTGGTGACGAAGGCCAGCTGGATCAGCCAGAAGGCCAGGAAGGCCAGCAGCTGACCCGCCCCGATGCCCAGCAGCGGGATCGGAGGGCCGTCGAGCCTGGCCCCGACCATGACGCCCAGCAGGGTCAGCAGCGCGCCGCCGCCGATCCAGGTCTGGATGCCGTACCAGCCGCAGGCGACGATCGCTCTCGCCAACGCTGGCAGCCGCGCGCCGCGCCAACCGAACGAAGCTCTCGCCAGCACCGCATAAGGCACGCCGTGGCGCGCGCCGGCGTGGCCGATCAGCAGCATGGGCGCGAGCACGACCAGATTGCCCAGCAGGACGGCCCAGACCGCCTGCCCGGCCGACATCCCCTGCTCCACCAGGCCGGCGGCCAGCATGTAGGCGGGCACGGCGATGACCATGCCCAGCCACAGGGCCGCGAAGTGGCGGGCGCGCCAGGTGCGCTGGGCCGCCGTGGTCGGCGCCAGGTCCTCGTTCCAGAGGTTTCCGCTGTCGTCGGTCATGCGCTCCCCCGAGCTTCCCGCAAGGCGCGAGCATGCGCGGCGGCGGTCAGGCCGTCACCTTGGAAAACGCCGGTCGCGGAAGGTTTCTAGAGCGCCGCGTACGCCCAGGTCGCAAGGCCGGCGCCGAACACCAGAACCATGGCGACGATGCCCACGCGATCCCACTGGATGCAGGGGCCGGCGTGGCGAAGTTCGGATGCCTCGGGCTTGTCGAGGTCGCACTTGCGGAAGAACACGGGACGCACGGAAACACGCATGGCGTGGGCCATGACTGAACCTCCCTGACGATCAGGCGCCTCTGTCGGGCGCGTGACGCAAGGCTAGCATAGTTCTCGCCAGAGGCGAAAAACTCGCTCAGTAGGCGAAACGCAGGCTCACCCCGACGCGGCGTGGCTGGGCCGAGAACGACTGCGGCAGGCGGCCAGCGGTGATGAACAGCGGCGAGTCGGAATCCAGCAGGTTCTCGACGAACACCCCGACCGAGCGCCGGCCGACCTCGATGGCCATGCGGCCGTCGATCAGGGTCACGCCGCCGAGATCCCGGCCCGCGCCGGGACTGACGGACTCGAAGGTAGAGCGGGACTCGCCGACATAGGCGGCCGAGCCGTTCAGGATCAGGCTGGCCCCGCCGGGCAGCTCGCGCCGGGTCTCGCCCCAGAGCGTGAAGGCCACGCGCGGCACGGCCGGCAGGTGATCGCCCTCGCGGCCGAGCCCCGCCATGGCGCCGGTGGTCTGGTCCTGGGTCAGCACCGCCTCGGTGGCGGCGAAGTTGAACCCGACCTTGGAGCCCGCCCGGCTCCAGGTGGCGTCGAACTCGACGCCGTCGATGCGGGCCCGGCCCAGGTTGGTGACGAAGGCGAAGGCGCCGTTCTCGCTGGTCGCCGAATACTGCATGTCGCGCCAGTCGATGCTGTACAGCGCCAGGTTGGTCGACAGCCGTCCGTTCAGCCAGCGCGACTTCAGACCCAGTTCGCGGTTCCACAACGTGTCGGAGCCATAGCCCTGAAGGGCGGCCGGCAGGCCCGGCGCGGTGTTGATGCCGCCCGGGCGGAAACCCTGCGACACCTGCATGTAGCCCATCAGGCGGGGCGAGAACCGGCGCGAGGCCAGGCCCTTGACGCTCCAGCCGTCCTCCTCGACCCGGTTGCGGAAATTGCCGCCCGAGGTGTCGGAGATCACGTTGACCACCAGCACCTGGCCGACGGTCTTCTTGTCGTACGAGAAGCGGCGGGCGCCGATAGTAATGTCGGTGCGGTCGTCGACCGCCAGGGTCGCCTCGCCGTAGACGGCGACTTGATCCAGGCGGGTGTCGACGATGCGGCGGCCCGTGAAGCCGGCCGCGTCGACCGGCAGGCCTGTGAGAGGATCGGCGACGCGCACCTGGCTGTCGATGGTGTCGCTGCGGGTCTCGGAGAACACGCCGACCGTCCATTGCATCGGGCCGTCGCGATCGGAGGTCAGGCGCGCCTCGCGCACGTCGGCGGTCAGGTCAATGGGCTGGTACAGCAGGCCCGGCGTGCGGCTGTCCACATAGGACGCATAGCCCGTCATCTGGCCGGCGTCGCAGGCCAGGCCCGCGCCCAGGGCCAGCCAGCGGGCGCAGCCGGCGGCGCTGCCGCGTTCTGCCTGCAGGGTGCCGGTGTAGTCGATCTGGCGCGTGTTGTTCCACTGGTAGTGGGCCAGCGAGGCCGCGAAGCGCGCCCCCGCCAGGCGGCTTTCCATCGACAGCGCGCCGAACCACACCTCGCTGTCGAACGGCGTGCGGACGAAGTTGCGCGACACGTGCGAGGGCTCGCCGGGGGCGCCGGCGCCGGTGTCGTTCAGGCGCGAGTCTTGGCCGGCCAGCAGCAGGTCGAAGCGCAGGGCCTCGCTGGGCCGCCAGACCGCGGCCAGGCGCCCGCCCGTCGTGCTGCCGGCGTTGACGCCCTTCAGGCCCAGGCGGGCGTTGTCGGAGAAGGCGGCCTCGTCACGGCGATAGGCGGTCAGGCGCAGCGCCGCGCGATCCTCGGCGAAGGTCTTGTTGGCGACGGCGGTGATCGCCCCGCCGGCCCGGCCGCCGACAACCCCGCCCTCGATCTCCAGCCCCATTTGGTCGCGCGCGGGATCGGCGCGATTGAAGGCCACCTTCACGGCCCCGCCCATGGCGCTGGAACCGTACAGCGTGCCCTGCGGCCCGCGCAGCACCTCCAGGCGGTCGACATCGACCAGCAGCAGGTCGGGGAACGAGCCGCCGGGATCGGCCGTGGTGCCGCTGGGCCCCGAGACCGGGATGTCGTTGTAATAAAGGGCCGTCGTCGCTTCGCCCGAACCATAGACGCCGCGCAGGGTCATGCGCATGCGGCCGACCCCGGTGCTGGTCAGGGTCAGGCCCGGCAGGCGCTGGGCGGCGCGTTCGAAGGTCACCGCGCCGGTGGCCTTCAGCGCTTCGCCGCTGACCACCCGGATCGACAGCGGCGTGTTCTGCTCGGCGGTGGCCCGGCGCAGGGCCGTGACCGTCACCGCGTCGACCTCGGCCGATACGATGGGCGCGGCGGGCAAGGCGGCGGGGAGCGGACGCTCGGGCGCGCCGCGCTCGATCAGCAGCCGCCCGCCGTGACGGCGCGCGACCAGGCCCGATCCGGCCAGAAGGCGCTCCAGCGCCTCGTCGGCCTCGAGCCGGCCGCGCACCCGCGGCGCGCTCAGGCCCGTGACAAGGGCGGGGTTGAACAGGATCTCGATGTCGGTCTGGGCGGAAAAGGCGGTCAGGGCGCGGGCCATCGGCGTGCCGGCGGCGATGTCGACCCGGCGCGGCGCGGCCGCCGCGACCACGGGGGTCGCGAACGCGGCGAGCGCCAGCCAACCGGCGAGCGCGCAGCGGCGATGACGTGTGTGCAATACCCCCGGGGCTCCAGTACGCGGCAGCGCCCCTTCCTTCACTGCTGCGTTCGCCAAGGCCAGTCCCCTCGTCGCCGTTGACCGGCGATCCGGCCCCCTCGCCCGGGCCAGGGGGACCGTGCGGAAGACTCTGCCTGATAATCTGGCAGGCGGGGCGCCCCGACGGCAAGTGCGAGAGTGTGGGTTGACCGCGCCGTCACGCTGCTGACGAATGAACGCAACAAAAAAGACTCGTTGTGTCGGGGACGACGAATGGCGCTGGCGAATCTTGCCGCTGGAGCGCGTGGAAGCGAGGGCCTGGCCCATGCTTCCCTGCCCTACCAGCAGGCCCTGAAGGCTTTCTTCCGCCGAAGAGTGGAAGGCGGCGAGGTCGACGACCTCGTGCAGGAAGTGCTTCTTCGACTTCACAACCGCCGTGACGGCGGGGAAGTGTCGAACCTCGGCAGCTTCATTTTTCAGACCGCCACCAACGTCCTGCTCGATCGTCGCCGCCGCGACACGGTCCGAAAACGCCAGGCGCACTGCGAGCTGGAGGAAATCCATCACCCCCTCGACGAACTGTCGCCGGACCGTATTCTTCAGGCCAAGGAACAGGCCGCCGTCGCCGCGGCCGCCCTCGGTGACCTTCCCTTAAGGACGCGCGCTGCATTCATGCTCGTCCGATTTGAAGGCATGAGTTACAAGGCGGCGGCCGCTCAACTGGGACTCTCCGTCAGCGCGGTCGAAAAACACGTCGCCAAGGCTCTCAAGCACCTGACGAGCCGTCTGCAGGAACACGATGCGCCACACCGTCCCAAACCTGGCTTCTTCCGGTGAACCGGACGCCGCGGAATGGGTCGCGCGCCTGCAGAATCGGCCGAACGACCTGGGACTGCGGCGTGACTTCGATTCCTGGCTGAAGGCCGATCCGGCCAACAAGGACGCCTATGCCTCGGCGTGGGACGCCTGGGCTCGCCTGGGCGCCCTGTCGGACGAGCCCGAGATTCTCGCCGCCCGCGCCCGCCTGAAGGCCGAGCTGGCCGCCGACCAGCGCCGCCGCGCCCGTCCGCAGGTGCGCTGGGCCGCGGCCGTCGCCGCGCTGGTCACCGCCGGCGGTTTCGGCACGGCCCTGTGGCTCGCCACCGCGCCTTCCGACCACGCGCCCGCCGTCGCCCCCGCCCAGACGGCCCAGGCCGTCTACCGCACCGGGGTCGGCGAGCAGAAGACCATCACCCTGGCCGACGGCTCGGTCGCCACCCTGTCGACCGACTCGGTGCTGCGCGTCACCGAATGGGGCGCCCGCCGCGCCCTGACGCTGGATCGCGGCGAAGCCTTCTTCCAGGTGGCCAAGAACCCGCAGCGTCCGTTCGTGGTCACCGCCGACGGCCGCACGGTCACGGCCCTGGGCACCGCCTTCAACGTCCGCGTCGATCCGGGCAAGTGGTCGGTCAGCCTGCTGGAAGGCAAGATCCGCGTCGCCGACCCGGCCGCCCACAACAGCGTCGACCTCTTGCCAGGCTCGCGTCTCGAGCAGCAGGCCGGCTCGACCTGGGCCGTGGCCGCCGCCGACGTGGCCGCCCTGACCAGCTGGCGCGACGGCAGCCTGACCTTCGACGACCAGCCGCTGGCCGAAATCGTCGGCGAACTGAACCGCTATTCGGTGCGCAAGATCCGCATCGACTCCCCGCGCGTGGCCGCCACGCCGATGAGCGGCCGCTTCAAGACCGGCGACGTCTCCGGCTTCGTCGACGCCCTCAGCGCCTATGGCGCGGCCAAGGTGAAGACCGGCCAAAGCGGCGAGATCGTCCTGGTTTCGCCGTAGGGCGCCCCCGCCCTTTATTCCCGCCCTTGCGACCAGCGTCTTCACCGTCGCCGAAGGTGCTCCGGCGCCAGATGCGCGTGGACGTATTCGACAGCCTGGTTGAAGGGAATGCCTTCCCGTTGGGCGACCGCCAATGGATGGTCGGCGGCGTGCAGCTCTATGAGCGGCCTCAATCCGCCTGTCCGGGCGTGCACGTCGCACCTCAGGTTCAGGGTCTCGGGGAAGCCGGGCAGGCTGTTGGAGAACCAGCCGAACATCGGCGGAAGCTCGACGCGGTCGGCCTCGTTCTCCGCTTCGAAGGTCGGCAGGTAGCGAGCGAAGCTCTCGCGGCTGAGGCTCGTCCAGACGCCGAAGCTGAACACGCCCTCGCGATCCGTCAGCGGCAACTCCAGCACGCCGCGGATGAAGTAGTGCTCGCCCTTCCAGATGCAGGTGTCGGAGGTCAGATCGAAGTCGTCGGCCCGTTCCCACGGAGAGGCCTGATCCCAGACGAGCGGAGCATGAGCGGTGGCGGCCGGTAGTTCATCGTGCCTCTCGCCGCAGGTGGGGCAGGTCCAGGACGCGGCCGACTCGGCGCGGCGTCCGGTCAGGCGATCAAGGAAGCGGCGCACCGGGTTGGTCATGGCGTCGAGGTTCGCCGTTCCTCGCCGGGGAAGCTAGCCCTTCCTCTGATCGCGAGACGAGAGAACAGGCGCGACGCCCCACTTTCTCCCCTCCCAGGTTGAGGAACCGCATCCGCCCTGCGTCATGATTAGGACAGCGGCGCCGTTCGCGCCGTTCGCAGGGAGGCTTTTCGTGACTTCGATCCTCAAGACCGCCGCCGCCGGCTTGGTCGGTGTTTCCATGCTGATGGCCAGCAGCGCCATCGCCGCGCCGCTGAACGCCGCGCAGAAGACCCAGCTGAAGGCGAACGTCGACGCCTACACCCCGCAGATGAACGAAGCCGCACTGAAGATCTGGGACTATGCCGAACTGGGCTATCTGGAGACCAAGAGCACGGTCGTGCTGCAGGACCAGCTGAAGGCCGCGGGCTTTACGGTGAAGGCCGGCGTCGCCGACGAGCCGACCGCCTTCGTCGCCAGCTTCAAGCAGGGCAAGGGCCCGGTGATCGCCATCCTGGCCGAGTTCGACGCCCTGCCGGGCCTGTCGCAGGCCGCCGCCCCGACCAAGACCCCGCGCCCTGAAACCGACAACGGCCACGGCTGCGGCCACAACCTGTTCGGCGCGGCCTCGGTGGCCGGCGCGGTCGCCCTCAAGGAATGGATGATCCAGAACAAGGTGCAGGGCGAGGTCCGCGTCTACGGCACGCCCGCCGAAGAAGGCGGCTCGGGCAAGGTCTACATGGTGCGCGAAGGCCTGTTCAACGACGTCGACGTGACGCTGCACTGGCACCCGGGCAACGAGAACTCGGCCCGCCAGGGCACCTCGATGGCCAACATCAGCGGCAAGTTCCGCTTCCGGGGCAAGTCCTCGCACGCCTCGGGCGCGCCGTGGGCCGGCCGCTCGGCGCTGGACGGCGTGGAGGTGCTGGATACCGCCGCCAACTTCATGCGCGAGCACATCCCCGACGGCACCCGCATCCACTACGTGATCACCAACGGCGGCAAGGCCCCGAACGTGGTGCCCGACTTCGCCGAGGTCTACTACTACGTCCGCAACAGCGATCCGAAGATCGTCGTCAGCGTCATGGACCGCATCAAGAAAGCGGCCGACGGCGCGGCCATGGCCACCGAGACCACCGTCGAGTTCGAGCAGACCGGCGGCGTCTACAACCTGCTGCCCAACGACGTGCTGGGCAAGGTGATGCACGACAGCCTGACCAGCGTGGGCGGGATCACCTGGACGCCGGAAGAGACCGAGTTCGCCAAGACCCTGGCCAAGAGCCTCAACGGCGGCGGCGGCGACCTGGCCTCGGTGGGCAAGGTGCAGTCCTACGCCCCGGCCGACACCAAGGGCGGCGTCGGCGGCTCGACCGACGTGTCGGACATCTCGTGGGTGACGCCGACCGTGGGCCTGTCGACGGCGACCTTCGTCCCGGGCTCGGCCGGCCACAGCTGGCAGAACGTGGCGGCGGCCGGCTCGTCGATCGGCCTCAAGGGCGCGGCCGTCGCGGCCAAGACCCTGTCGATCACCGGCGCTGAGCTGTTCATGAACCCCAAGCTGATCGCCGACGCCAAGGCCGAGCTGAACGCCCGTCGCGGCGACGGCTTCCAGTACAAGGCCATGGTCGGCGACCGGAAGCCCCCGCTCGACTACCGCAAGGCCGGCGGCGCGGAGTAACACGCTGAAGGCTTGAAGAGCGGCCCGCCCTCGGCGACGAGGGCGGGCCTTTTCGTTCTACAGGAACTTCGGCGCCAGGAAGATCGCCAGGGCCGCGACCAGCCAGGCCGCCACCCCGCCCAGGATCGCCAGGCGGTAGTCCACCCGGTCGACCAGTAGCCACGACGCGCCCAGGAAGACGAGATAGGCCGGGATGGTCTTGGCGCCGGCCAGACACGCGGCGCGGAAGCCGCCCGCCTCGCCCTTGGAGCCGACGGCCAGCAGGGCGATGATCGCGAAGGTGGGCGCCAGCGGCAGGATGCCGGGCAGGACGTTACCCTTCTTTGACGCCAGCACGATCAGGGCGGTGACGAGCCCGCCCAGCAGGCCTTTCCACAGAACCTCGACAAGCAGCTGCGGCATCAGGCCTGGACGCCCCGCTCGCGCAGCTTGGCCTTCAGCTCGCGGATCGGCCGGGCCAGCAGGAAGCCGAACGACACCGCGCCTTCCTTGGTGTGGACCGCGTGATGGATGCGGTGGGCTTGGATCAGGCGCTTCCAGTAGGCCGACTTGCCCAGCGGAACCTTGAAGCGCTGGTGCACCATGCCGTCGTGGAAGATGAAATAGACCGCGCCATAGGCCGTGATCCCCAGGCCGACCGGCAGCAGCCAGGGCATGCCGCCGTTGGTCCCGAACCAGATGGCGACGATGGCGGGGGCGGCGAAGACCACCGCGAACAGGTCGTTCAACTCGAAGGCGCCGTGGCGCGGCTCGTGGTGCGAGCGGTGCCACACCCAGCCGAAGCCGTGCATGACGTACTTGTGGGTGAACCAGGCGAAGCCTTCCATGAAGGCGAAGGCCCCCAGGAACAGGGCGACCTTGAGTCCGAAGGTGACCATCGCTTCCCTACTCTACCGGCCCTCAGCGCTGCGGATCGCGCGACAGGGCCTGGGCCAGGATCAGGCCCGCCGCGCCGACGGCGACCAGCACGATCCAGGCCTTATACACGGCCGCGACGCCGGCGTCGCGCCAGAGCACCGCCTGATAGGCGTCGATCACCCAGGCGTGCGGTGTGAACCAGCCCAGGCTCTGCAGCCAGGCGGGCATCAGGAAACGCGGGGCCATGCTGCCGCCGATCGCCGCCAGCACCAAGATCACGAAGGTCGACAGCATCTGGGCCTGGTCGCGCGTGCGGCACAGCGAGACGAGCCCCAATGCCAGCCCCGCCGAGCACACGCCGGCCGCCAGGGTGGTGGGCAGCCAGAGCAGGAAGTGCTGGGCCGCCTCGACGCCGTAGACGGTCTGGGCGACCACGAAGATCATCACCGCCTGGACGATCGCCTGGGCGGTCAGGAACAGGAACTTTCCGGTGACCACGGGTCCCATGCCGGCCACGCCCGCCAGCAGGCGGTCGGCGACGCCGGCGCGGCGCTCCTCCATCAGCGACAGCGCCCCCTGCATGGCCGAGAACAGCGCGAACAGGATCATCACCGCCCCGGCATAGTAGGCGATCACCGCCCCGCCCTTGCGGGCCCCGGCGATTTCCTCGCGATCGAAGAGGTCGTCCTTCACGGCCTGAGGCTTGGCCCGGAGTTGCTCGGCCGCGGCCTCGATGCGGGCCGACTGCACGGGCGTCAGGTCGCCCAGGGCCGGCGCGACCGAGTCGACCGAACGGCGCAGGGCCGCGTCGGGCGCGGCGGCGGCCAGGGCCTGCTGGGTGCGGGCCTGGGCCAGCGGCGCGGCGACGGCGCGCGACGGGTCGGCGACGATCAGGAACGGCTTGCCCGGCTGGGCGGGATCGGCGCGGATGACGAGGCCCGCGTCGACCTGGCCCGACTTGACCCGCGCCCGCACCGCGGCGGCGTCCGGCGCGGTCTCGGCGCGCAGCTCGGGGCTCTTCAGCAGGGCCGCGGCGACCCGGCGCGAGGCGTCGGTGCGGGCGAGGTCGGCGACGGCCAGCTTAGGCTGCAGGTTGTCGCCCGAGGTTCCGGCGAACACCGACGAGAAGATCAGGAACACCAGCGGCGGCAGCAGGAAGGTCATGACCAGGGCCGCGCGGTCGCGCCACAGCTCCAGCGCCATGACCCGCATCATGGCCAGGGCCATCGCGACGCGCGTCCTCATGCGGCCTTCCGCTCGGCCACGAGGCTGAACAGGTTGGCCAGCGACGGCTGGCGCACGCGGATCTCGCGGGGGGCCAGTCCCAGCTGGCGCAGACGCGTGTCCAGCCGCCCCGCCGCGCCGTAGCCGCCGCTGTCCAGGCGGGACCAGACGCCGGGTCGGCGGGTCGGCTCCAGCCCCTCGGCCGCCAGATGGATCTCGCCGGCCATGTCGAGGCCCTCGGCGAGATGCACCAGGATTTCCATCTGGTCGCCGAAGGCCTCGGCCACCAGGGCGCGCGGCTCACCTTCCAGCACCATCGCCCCGTCGCGCAGGAAGCCGACGCGGTCGGCGATCGCCCCGGCCTGGTCGAGGTCGTGGGTGACGATCAGCACCGCCACGCCCAGGCCGCGCAGGTCGCGGATGACGGCGTCGACGGCCTCGCGGGCGTCGATGTCGACCCCGACCGTCGGCTCGTCGAGGATCAGCAGAGTCGGCTCGTGGACGATGGCGGCGGCGATGTTCGCCCGGCGCTGGAAGCCGCCCGACAGGGTCCGCACCGGCGCGTCGGCGCGGTCGAGCGTGCGGGTCAGCTCCATCGCCCGGCGCACAGCCGTCGGCGCCTTGGCGCGCGGCACGCCAGCCAGCGTCGCAAAGGTCTCGATATTCTCGCGCACCGACAGGTTGGCGTAGAGGGCGATCTCCTGCGGAACCAGGCCCAGGCCCGCGCGGGCGGCTGGAACGCGGGCCGGATCGGCGCCGTTCAGGCGCACGGTCCCGGCGTCGGGCTTCAGGCGGCCGCAGATGGCCCGCACCAGCGTGGTCTTGCCCGCGCCGTTGTGGCCCAGCAGGGCGTAGATCTCGCCCGGCCGCAGCGACAGGTCGACGCCCTTCAGCACGCGCCGGTCGCCATAGGACCGGACGACGCCTTCAGCCACGAGAATGGGGGCCGTCGAAATGGGCTCTGGCTTCACGCCGCCGCCTTGCGCGCGGCGAACAGTCGTCCGGCGTAGGCGCCAAGCAGCCCGCCGCCGCCGGCCGCGGCCAGGGCCGCCTCGGCCGCGGCCAGGTGCTCTTCCATGGCCGCACGAGCGCCCGGGACGCCCAGGCGCGAGACGGCCGTGGTCATGGCCGCGTCCTTGCCGGTGTCCTTGCCGGCGGCCTCGACCGAGCCCTCGGCGTCGATCAGGTCGTCGCGGATCTGGAAGGCCAGGCCCACACGGCGGGCGAACTCGCCCACCTGCCCGACGGCCTCCGCGTCGGCGCCGCCGATCAGGGCCCCGACCTGAGCGGCGGCGATGATCAGCACGCCGGTCTTCTCGTGGTTCAGCCGGTCGATCTCGGACATGTCGCGCAACTGGTCGCGGTCGAGCAGGTCGCGGGCCTGGCCGGCGACCAGTCCCATGAAGCCCACGGCCTCGGCGGCGCGCGCGCAGACCTCGGCCCGCAGGTCGCCGCAAAGTCCCTTGTCGGCGGCGATCACGGCGTAGGCCTGGTTCAGCAGGCCCACGCCCGCGAGGATGGCGGTGGCCTCGTCGAAGGCGCGGTGGATGGTGGGCAGCCCCCGGCGCAGGCCCGCGTCGTCCATGGCCGGCAGGTCGTCGAGGATCAGCGAGGCGGCGTGGATCATCTCGAAGGCGCAGGCCGCGTCGAGAGCCGCGCCTTCGTTGGCGCCGAAGGCCTCGGCGGCCAGCAGGGTCAGCATCGGGCGGAAGCGCTTGCCCGGGGCCAGCAGCGAATAGCGCACGGCTTCGACCAGACGGTCGGGCGCGGTTCCGGGCGCGGGCGCCAGCTCGGCCAGGCGGCGGTCGACGCGCGCGCGCAAGCCCTCCACCCGCGTCAGCAGTCCCTGTTGCAAGGCGACCTGATCGTCCATCTCGCGAGTCGAGCTCCCCGCCCCTCCAGGAGCCCGTCATTTGAAGGCGCCCCGTCGCGGCGTCAACCCGAACGGGCGCCGCCGGCCGGGATGTCGGGAGGTCTTGACCCGGCGGGCGCGCGGCGCGTCCATGGGGCATGTCCAAGCCCCTGCCCTCTCCCGCCGCCCATGCCCGCGAGATCCTGGCCCGCCTGGGCGTCACGGGCCTTTCGGCCGACGGCGGAACCGCCGTGCGCTCGCCCGTCGACGGCTCGACGCTGGCCCATGTCGCCTTCGACGACGCCAAGGCCATCGAAGCCAAGGTGGCCGGCGCCGCCCGCGCCTTCCGCGCCTGGCGCTGCGTGCCGGCCCCGCGCCGGGGCGAGCTCGTGCGGCTGTTGGGCGAGGAGCTGCGGGCCGCCAAGGGCGACCTGGCCGCGCTGGTGACGCTGGAGGCCGGCAAGATCGCCTCCGAAGGCGCCGGCGAGGTGCAGGAGATGATCGACATCTGCGACTTCGCCGTGGGCCTGTCGCGCCAGCTGCACGGCCTGACCATCGCCTCCGAGCGCCCCGGCCACGCCATGCGCGAGACCTGGCATCCGCTGGGGCCGGCGGCGGTGATCAGCGCCTTCAACTTCCCGGTTGCCGTGTGGGCCTGGAACGCGTGCCTGGCCCTGGTCTGCGGCGATCCGGTGATCTGGAAGCCGTCGGAGAAGACGCCGCTGACGGCGCTGGCGACCCAGGCCCTGCTCGACCGCGCCGTCGCCCGCTTCGGCGAGGACGCGCCCGCCGGCCTGTCGTGCGTGGTGATCGGCGGCCGCGACGCCGGCGAGCGCCTGGCCCGCGATCCGCGCATCCCCCTGGTCAGCGCCACCGGCTCGACCCGCATGGGCAAGGCCCTGGCTCCGGTCGTCGCCGAACGGTTCGGCCGCTCGATCCTCGAGCTGGGCGGCAACAACGCCATGATCGTGACGCCCAGCGCCGACCTGTCGCTGGCCCTGCGCGCCATCGTGTTCTCGGCCGCCGGCACGGCCGGCCAGCGCTGCACCTCCCTGCGCCGGCTGATCGTGCACGAGAGCCTGGTCGACAAGGTCGCCGACGCCGTCGAGGCGGCCTTCGCGCGCCTGCCGGCCGGCGATCCGCGCCAGGAGGGCGTGCTGCTGGGTCCGCTGGTCGACAAGGCCGCCCACGACGCCTTCGTCCACGCCCTCGACCAGGCCCGGGCCGACGGCGCGCGGGTGACCGGCGGCGAGCGCCTGCGCGAGGCCGAGACGCCCG
This sequence comes from Caulobacter flavus, assembly GCF_003722335.1. GTDB lineage: Bacteria > Pseudomonadota > Alphaproteobacteria > Caulobacterales > Caulobacteraceae > Caulobacter > Caulobacter flavus. The sequence goes on along the minus strand of NZ_CP026100.1, from coordinate 3,009,494 downwards.
AGGCGTTCTACGTCCGTCCGGCAGTCGCCCGCCTGCCCGCCCCGACCGCCGGCATGGCCCGCGAGACCTTCGCGCCCCTGCTCTACGTCGTCCCCTACGCCGACTTCGACGACGCCGTGGCGATGCAGAACGACGTCCCCCAGGGCCTGTCGTCCTGCGTGATGACCAACGACGTGCGCGAGGCCGAGAGTTTCCTGGGCCCCTGGGGCAGCGACTGCGGCATCGCCAACGTCAACATCGGCCCGTCCGGCGCCGAGATCGGCGGGGCGTTCGGCGGCGAGAAGGAGACCGGCGGCGGGCGCGAGAGCGGTTCGGACGCCTGGAAGCAGTACATGCGCCGCCAGACGGCGACGGTGAACTATTCCGGCGCCTTGCCCCTGGCCCAGGGCGTGCGGTTCGACCTGTAGCGCAAGCTGCGCCATATAAACTTTTTGCGAGAGTGAATAAAATCACACCCTGAAATTGCACGCCTTCATAGCGTGCCCCCGCTCATTCCCGAGCCGGAGGCAACGTCATGTCGGCCTATCCCATCGCCATCTACGGCAACGGCCTGTTCCAGGACGGCTATCCCACCCCGCCCGTGCCCTACGCCACTCAGGCGCAGCAGCTGAACCAGGGCGTCACCACCGTGATCCTGTGGTCGATCCACATCCACGACGGCGGCGACCTCTATCTGAACGACACGCTGTTCGTCAGCAAAGGCCAGATCCAGTACGCCACCGACGGCTCCAGCGGCGTCAACCCGGACTATCCGGCCCTGGTCAAGCAGCTGATGAGCGGCGGCAGCGTGCGCGACCTGCTGGTCTCGGTCGGCGCCTGGGGCACCACCAGCGACTTCACCGCGTGGCTGGGCGCGCGCGAACAGGTGAAGGCCAACCTGGCCGTCCTGCAGGCGGCCTTCGGGATCACCGGCGTCGATTTCGACTACGAGGGCGTCTACGGCAACGACGCCCAGAACATGATCGTCACCCTGACGCTCGACGTCGGGTCGCTGGGCCTTTACGCCACCTACTGCCCCTACACGGCCGACAGCTTCTGGACCGGCTGCCTGGCGGACGTCTACGCCCAGAACGGCCAGCGGCAGATCGTCAAGTGGATGAACCTGCAGTGCTACGCCGGCGGCGCGAACAACTCGCCGACCCAATGGGCCCAGGCCGTGCAGCAGACGCCCGACACCGGCGTCACCGATCCCTACGCCTTCATCGTGCCCGGCTATGCGGTCGAAGGCGCCCAGGGCGAAGGCCCGTCCTCCATCCAGCAGGCGTTCGCGCAGCTGGCCGGCACGGGCATCACCGGCGGCTTCCTGTGGAACAGCAGCGGCATCTTCTCGACCGAGCCCGGCGGCGGCCCGACGCCGGCCGACTACGCCGAGGCGATCAACGCCGGCCTCAACGCCTCGACCTCGGCGCGCGCCACCGTCGACGCCTGAAGCTCCTCCTCCCTGCCCCCGCTCCGGCCGATCCGCGAGCGGGGGCCTTTATGGGTCGCATCCCCGGACGCATCACCCTACGGTAACCGCGACTTCAATGGTCGTGAGGTGAGCGTGCAGACTGTCGAGATCGTCCTGGCCCTTCTGGCCGCCGTCGTCCTGAGCGGCGCGGCCGCCCGGTTCCTCCCCCTGGCCGTGCCCGCGCCCCTGGTGCAGATCGGCCTGGGCGCCCTGATCGCCTTGGTCACGCCGACGCCGGTCTCGCTCGACCCGCACCTGTTCTTCCTGCTGTTCCTGCCGCCGCTCCTGTTCCTCGACGGCTGGCGCATTCCCAAGGACGAGTTCTTCAAGGACTTGCCGATCATCCTGGAACTGGCGCTCGGGCTGGTGGTGCTGACGGTGGTCGGGGTGGGCTTCCTGGTCCACTGGATGATCCCGTCCATGCCGCTGGCCGTGGCCTTCGCTCTGGCCGCGGTGATCTCGCCCACCGACCCGATCGCCGTCTCGGCCATCGCCCAGCGGGTGCCGATCCCCAAGCGGCTGATGCACATCCTCGAGGGCGAGTCGCTGCTGAACGACGCCTCGGGCCTCGTGTGCCTGCGCTTCGCCATCGCCGCGGCCCTGACCGGAAGCTTCGTGCTGCACGAGGCGGTGCTAAACTTCGCCTGGGTGGCCCTGGCGGGCATCGCCATCGGCGTGGTCACCACCCTGGTCGTCACCACCCTCAACGCCTGGCTGACCCGCGCCGGCGCCGAGGACGCCGGTCCCCAGACCCTGGTCAGCCTGCTGATCCCGTTCGCCGCCTACCTGCTGGCCGAGCGGGTGCACGCCTCGGGCATCCTGGCCGCCGTCGCCGCCGGCGTGGCCATGAGCTTCTCGGAAGTGGCCCGCCAGACCGTGGCCGCCACCCGGGTGCGCCGCAACATGGTGTGGGACACCCTGCAGTTCACCGCCAACGGCGTCATCTTCGTGCTGCTGGGCGAACAGCTGCCGTCGATCCTGGCCGGAGCGGTCGAGACCGTCCGCACCACGGGCCATCACGAGCCCTGGTGGCTGGCGATCTATGTCGTGGCCATCACCCTGAGCCTGGGCGTGCTGCGCTTCGCCTGGGTGTGGGGCTCGCTGAAGCTGACCCTGCTGCGGGCCCGCCGGCGCGGCGACCATCCGGTCAGCCCGGACTGGAAGATCATCACCGCCACGGCCTGCGCCGGCGCGCGCGGCGCCATCACCCTGGCTGGCGTGCTGACCCTGCCGCTGGTCACCGCCGCGGGCGAGGCCTTCCCGGCCCGGGACTTGGCCATCTTCCTGGCCGCCGGCGTCATCGTGCTGTCGCTGCTGATCTCCAGCATCGCCCTGCCGCTGCTGATGAAGAACCTGCAACTGCCGCCCGACACCGCCGCCCTCGAACAGGCCGAGCAGGCCCGCGCGGCCCTGGCCATCGCCGCCGTGCAGGCGGTCGAGCACATGCAGTCGTCCTCGCCCCACGCCGCCGACGCCGACTTCCAGGCAGCCTCGGCCCGGGTGGTCGACATCTATCGCGACCGCCTGGACGGCCTGACCCAGACCGGCGAGGTGGCGCAGGCCGCCCGCCGCAGCCGCGGCTTCGAGAAGGAGGTGCGCCTCGTCGCCCTGCAGGCCGAACGCCAGGCCCTGCACAAGCTGCTGCGCCAGCGCGCCGTGCACGGCGCGGCCCAGGCCAAGCTGACGCGAGAGCTCGACCTGGCCGAGGCCCGTCTGCGGGCCTAGGCGGGCGGCCGCCGGCTCAGAGCGTCAGCGACACGTCGATGATCGCGCCGGCGCCGGGGGTGAACGGACCCCAGTCCTTCTGGACCGGGGTGCCGGCCTTGTCGGCGCCGGCCAGCCGCAGGGTGTAGGTCGCGCCGGGCGCAAGGACGTGGCCGGCGACGGGCGGAAAGCGCATGTCGTTGGCGACGAAGTCGGTCGCCCAGGGCGGCGGGGCCGCCTTGCCGCTGACCATGCCCACCAGGACGGCGGGCCCGGCGTCGCCCAGAAGCAGCACCTGCACCGGACCGACGGCGTCCTTGCGCTGCAGAGTGACGCTGAACCAGGCCTCGGTGGCGGCCGGACGCGGCGTCGCGCCCTCGGCCGGACCGATCCGGCGGAAGCCCAGGGCCCTCAGGATGTTGTTCACTCCGGCGCTGCCGCCGGCCAGCACCAGGCCGGTGATGAAGACGCCAAGGCCGCCCAGCGGCGAGACCTCGCCCTGCCCGCCGTAGAGCGCCTGGTAGAGCGAGGCGACCACGTCGAACTTCAGGCCATGCGCCACCAGCCAGCCGACGATCACCGCCACGGGCGTGCGCAGGCCGCGGCTGCTGAAGTGGTTCTGGAACACCCGCCAGCCGAAGAGCACCGCGAGCGCCGATTCCAGCACCACCGCGATGGCCAGCACGCCGAACAGGATACGGAAGATGGTCTCGTACTCCAGCGCCGACAGGTCGGCCGCCTCGGCGCGGTCCTGGGCGTCGCCCGTCAGGCTTCCGGCGTCGTCGGTCGTCTGCGGGACGGGCGTGGCGGGCGGGACCGAGAAGGTCACGGTCCCGTTCTGCAGCGACGGCGCCTGGGCCGGCTCCTGCGCCTGCGCGGCGCCAAGCCCCAGCGCGGCGGCCAGGCAGAGCGCCGCGATCCCCCGGCCCGTCCAGCGCATCGTCTTCATGGTTCCCCCTCCCCGAAGTTTCGAGGAGCCACACAACCACGAAGCGATGATGCAGATCAACGTTATCGGAGGAAGAGGAACCTCCCCCCGTGGGGATCGTTGCATAATGGGGTAAAACAAGAACGACTTTCCCCTTTTGATTCCGAACTGTTCTCGAACGGATTCTGGTCTGTTCTTCGACGTTCCGAATTTCGCAACAGTCCCCCCGTGGGGGAGGTGATCGCGAAGCGATCGGTGGGGGGAATATTTTCGAAGCCGGCCGGGCTCCGGAAGCTGAAAACCGGCCCCCCACCGGCCTTCGGCCGCCTCCCCCAGAGGGGGACTGTTGCGAAATTCGGAACGTCGAAGAACAGACCAGAATCCGTTCGAGAACAGTTCGGAATCAAAAGGGGAAAGTCGTTCTCGTTTTACCCCATTATGCAACGATCCCCCAGAGGGGGAGGTTCGCTACAGCGGAATGTTGTCGTGCTTCTTGTAGGGGTTGGTGAGGACCTTGCCCTTGAGGGAGTGCAGGGCCCGGACGATGCGCTTGCGGGTGCCGTGGGGCATGATGACGTCGTCGACATAGCCGCGGCTGGCGGCGACGAAGGGGTTGGCGAAGCGGTCCTTGTACTCGGCCTCGCGGGCGGCCAGGGCCTGCGGATCCTTGGCCTCCTGGCGGAAGATGATCTCGACCGCGCCCTTGGCCCCCATCACCGCGATCTCGGCGGTGGGCCAGGCGTAGTTGAAGTCGCCGCGCAGGTGCTTGGAGCTCATCACGTCATAGGCCCCGCCATAGGCCTTGCGGGTGATCAGGGTGACCTTGGGCACGGTGGCCTCGGCATAGGCGAACAGGAGCTTGGCGCCGTGCTTGATCAGGCCGCCATACTCCTGCTTGGTGCCCGGCATGAAGCCCGGCACGTCGACCAGGGTGACGATCGGGATCTCGAAGGCGTCGCAGAACCGCACGAAGCGGGCGGCCTTGCGGGAACTGTCGATGTCGAGCACCCCGGCCAGCACCTGCGGCTGGTTGGCGACGATGCCGACGGTCTGGCCGTCCATCCGGGCAAAGCCGCAGACGATGTTCCTGGCCCACTCGGACGAGATCTCGAAGAAGTCGGCCTCGTCGACGATCTTCGAGATCAGCTCCTTCATGTCGTAGGGCTTGCCCGGATCGGCGGGAACCAGGGTGTCGAGGCTCGCCTCCTGGCGATGCGGGTCGTCGAAGCTCTGGCGGATGGGAGCCTTCTCGCGGTTGGACGAGGGCAGGAAGTCCACCAGCCGGCGCACCTGGGTCAGGGCCTCCAGATCGTTCTCGAACGCGCCCTCGGCCACGCCCGACTTGGCCGCGTGGACACGGGCCCCGCCCAGCTCCTCGGCGGTGACGACCTCGTTGGTGACGGTCTTGACCACGTCCGGGCCGGTGACGAACATGTAGCTCGTATCCTTCACCATGAAGATGAAGTCGGTCATGGCCGGCGAATAGACGTCGCCGCCGGCGCAGGGACCCATGATCACGCTGATCTGCGGGATGACGCCGCTGGCCAGGGTGTTTTCCAGGAAGATGTCGGCATAGCCGGCCAGGCTGTCGACGCCCTCCTGGATGCGCGCCCCGCCCGCGTCGAACAGGCCGATGATCGGCGCGCCGGCCTTCATCGCCTGGCGCTGGACCTTGACGATCTTGGCCGCGTGCGCGCCGCTCAGCGAGCCGCCGAACACCGTGAAGTCCTTGGAGAACACGTAGACGACCTTGCCGTTGATCGTCCCCCAGCCGGTGACCACCCCGTCGCCCGGCACCTTCTGCTCGGCCATGCCGAACTCGGTCCCCCGGTGCTCGACGAACATGTCGAACTCCTCGAACGAGTCCTCGTCCAGAAGCAGGTCGATGCGCTCGCGCGCCGTCAGCTTGCCCTTGGCGTGCTGGCTCGCCACCCGCTTCTCGCCGCCCCCGGCCCGCGCCTGCTCGCGACGACGCTCCAGCTCTTCCAGGATGTGTTGCAAGGTCTTCGGCTCCAAGCAGGGACTGGACCCAAAGGCGTAAAGAGCCCCGGCGGGGCTGGCAAGGCGCAGCCTTCAGGCGGCCCTGGGCCCAAAGAGGATGATGCCCGCGCCCAGCAGGCAGACGGCCATGCCGATCAGGTCCCAGCGGTCTGGCCGCACCTGCTCGACCGTCCGCATCCAGACGATGGACGACAGGATGTAGACGCCGCCGTATGCGGCGAAGGCCCGGCCGGCCGCGGCGGCCTCGACGCGGGTCAAGAGCCAGGCGAAGGCGATCAGGGCCAGGACGCCGGGGATGGTCCACAGCGCCGAACGCCCCTGCCGCAGCCAGGCCCAGAAGGCGAAGCAGCCGCCGATCTCGCAGACGGCCGCCAGGACGTAGACCAGCGCGCTCCTCACCAGCCCGTGCTCATCGGCGAAGGGCGGCGAACCACCGCTCCAGGACGGCGGCCTCGACGGCCAGGTTGGCGGCACGGGTCACGGCCTCGTGGTCGTCTCCCCACTGCTCGGCCTGGAAGATCTCGTCGAGGCGCGAGAGGTCGAGCGCCTTCTGGCCGGTGACGCGGCCGGCGCGCAGGGCGAGCGCCAGCACCGTCGAGCCCAGCAGGCCGGCGGCGTAGGCCACGCCCGCCAGCGAGAAGTCGTCGAGCCGCAGGGCCAGGGCCTCGACGGCGGCCAGGGTCGCCGGCGGCTGCGGGGCGTGGATGATCCCGGTGACAGGCTCCAGCGCCACGCCGTGCTCGGCCTTGGCCCAGTCCAGCATCGCGCCCCACTCGCGGGCCTGGCGCTCGATCAGCGGCGTGGGCCCGTCGGCGCGGTAGCAGAGCAGGTCCGAACCGGCGTAGGCGGCGACCTCGCGGGCGACCTCGGCACGGGTCTCGGCGATGCGGTCGATGGCGGTGAAGGCCAGGCGCGTGGCCGGCATGGCCGTGGAGTCGATGACCTTCTCCTGGGCCTCCCACTCGTCGGCGACGACCTGGGCCAGGGCCTGGGTCGGCAGGGCCAGCGGCTTCTTCTGCGGCGACTTGGGCGTGCGGCCGTCCAGCAGCACCGGGAACAGGCCGTCCTTGGCCTCGCCGGCGGTCGCGGCCTTGTAGAAGCGGCGCGGCTTTTCGATCAGGTCGGGCTTGTCGGACACGGGAACGGCTCATTTTTACGGAAGGCTGGCGACGGACTTCCGCAGCCACCGCGTTGAATGGTCGATCGGACGCCATATCGCAAGGGAGAGCCCGGCTTGAGTCTGCCGTCCAACGACCTGATGGCCGCCATCGCCGCCACCCGCTTCGGCCTGGGCGCGCGGCCCGGTGAGATCGAGGCGGCGCGGAGCGATCCGCGCGGCTTCCTGCAGAGCCAGATCCGCCGCGAGGGCGCCGACCTGCCCAGGGACGACGGCGAGAGCGCGCCCGTGCGCTACGCCGCCTTCGCCGATCTTCGCCAGGAGCGCCGGGCCGCCCGCCAGGACGCCCGGATGGTCGCCGGCGACGACACGAAGTCGATCCCGGTGGTCGACGCGCCCAACCGCAACGCCAAGTCCGAGGCCCAGAAGGACGTCCAGCGCTACATCCGGGAGAAGACCACCGGCGACTTCCTGGCCCGCGCCCAGCTGGCCACCGACACCGAGACCAGCTTCCGCGAGCGCTGGGCGCTGTTCTTCGCCAACCACTTCACCGTCTCGCAGACCAAGCAGGCCGCCTCGATCGTCATCGGGCCGTTCGAGCGCGAGGCGATCCGCCCGCACGCCTTCGGCCGCTTCGAGGACATGCTGCTGGCGGCCAGCACCCATGCGGCCATGCTGACCTACCTGGACCAGGCCCAGTCGGTGGGTCCGGGCAGCCCAGCGGCCCGCTACCAGACGCGCAAGGGCCGGCGGACCGGCCTGAACGAGAACCTGGCGCGCGAGATCCTCGAGCTGCACACCGTCGGCGTCGACGCCGGCTACAGCCAGGCCGACGTCACCGAGTTCGCCCGCGCCCTGACCGGCTTCAGCATCGGCCGCGCCCAGGACCCGGACATCGGCGCCTTCGTGTTCCGCGCCAACACCCACGAGCCGGGCGCGCGCTCGATCCTCGGCAAGGCCTACGCACAGAGCGGCGAGAACCAGGGCCTGTCGGTGCTGAAGGCGCTGGCGGCCGATCCGCGCACGGCGCGCCACGTCTGCGGCAAGATCGCCCGCCACTTCGTCGCCGACGATCCGCCGCCGGCCCTGGTCAAGCGGCTGGAAACGCGCTGGATCGAGACCGGCGGCCAGCTCGACGAGGTGGCCAAGGCCCTGATCGAGGCGCCCGAGGCCTGGGACCCGACCCCGACCAAGATCAAGACCCCGTACGAGTTCGTGATCTCGACCTGGCGCGCGGTCGGCGGACGCCCCGCGGCCTTCGAGCGGCTGAACCCGATCCTGATCAGCCTGGGCCAGAAGCCGTTCTCTCCGCCCTCGCCCAAGGGCTGGCCCGACGAGGCGGGGGCCTGGGCCTCGCCCGACGGCCTGGTCAAGCGCATGCAGTGGACGCAGGGGTTCGCCGCCGCCGTGGCCGACACCCGCGATCCCGACGCCCTGGCCCGCTCGGCGCTGGGCGCGCGGCTCAGCGAGCCCACGGCCCGCGCCGTCGCCCGCGCCGAAACCCGCCGCGAAGCCTTCGCCCTGCTGGTGATGAGTCCGGAGTTCCAACGCCGATGACCGACCGTTCCCTCCCGCCTTCGCGCCGCTCGTTCCTGGCCGCCGCCGCCAGCCTGGGCGTGGCCGTCAGCTTCGTCGGCCGCCAGGCCCACGCCGCCGACGGCGCCAAGAAGCTTGTCGTCGTGGTCTGCCGCGGCGGCATGGACGGCCTGTCGGTCGCCCCGCCGATCGGCGATCCCGGTTACGCGGCCCTGCGCGGCCCCATCGCCGTCGGGGCGGAAGCGGCGCTGAAGCTGGACGACACCTTCGCCCTGCATCCGTCGCTGACCACCGTCCACGCGCTGGCCCGGCAGGGCCAGGCGCGGATCGCCCCGGCCATCGCCACGCCCGACCGCGCCCGCTCGCACTTCGAGGCCCAGGATGTGCTCGAGACCGGCGAGGCCAAGGTCTATGGCGCCGACAGCGGGTGGCTGAACCGCACGCTGGAGGTCATGGGTCCGGGCAAGACCGAGGCCCTGTCGGTGGGAACCACCGCGCCGCTGATCCTGCGCGGCAAGGTGCAGGCCGCCAGCTGGTCGCCGGGCAAGGGCCTGGACGAGGCCGCGCGCCTGCCCACCCTGCTGCAGGACCTCTACAAGGGCGACCCGCTGCTGGGACCGGCCTTCGCGCGCGGCCTGGAGACCGAGGCCATGGCCCAGGCGGCGATGACGGCCCTGGCTCCTGCCCCCGCTCCGCCTGCCGAGGGCGGCATGATGATGGCGGCGTCGACGCCCGCCATGAACCGGCCGGGCGGCCGTCCCGCCGACAACCGCCAGGGCCGGGAAGCCGCCCGCAAGCTGGGCTCGACCCTTGCCGGCTTCATGCGCCAGGCCGACGGCCCGCAGATCGCCGCCCTGTCGCTGGACGGCTTCGACACCCATGCCGGCCAGGTCGGTCAGATCGCCACGCGGCTGACCTATCTGGACGCCGTGCTCGACGGCCTGCACGAGGGCCTGGGCCCCGAATGGAAGAACACGGTGGTGGTCGCCGTCACCGAGTTTGGCCGCACCGCCCGCGTCAACGGCACCGGCGGCACCGACCACGGCACGGCCTCGACAGCCCTGCTGCTGGGCGGGGCCCTGAAGCGCGGCGGCATCGTCGGCGACTGGCCCACCCTGTCGGAGACCGCCCTGTTCGAAAACCGCGACGTGGCCCCGACGCTGGACATGCGCGGCCTGTTCAAGGGCGTGCTGATCGACCATCTGGGCGTCGACCGGGCGGACGTGGAGCGGAAGGTGTTCGTCGACAGCGCCGGCGCCAGGCCGGTGACGGGGTTGGTCTGAGCGCGGCGCTCCCCCTCAGTCGCTCCGCGACAGCTCCCCCAGAGGGGGAGCATCTTGCGGACTAGATCCTCCCCCTCTGGGCGAGGTGGTCCAGAGGGCCGGAGGGGGTCACCCCGGAACCGCGTCGAAGGCCATGGTCAGGCGACGCGTCTCGCCGCTGAACGGCACCGTTCCATGCCACATGTAGGACGGGAACAGCACCAGCGTGCCGGGAGACGGCTTCACCGCATGCTCGGCGTCCAGCTTCGGCGCGGTGGCGCAGCCGGGCTGGCCGAACTTGATCCAGCCTTCGCGCTTATTCGCATCGTCCACGCCCGGCGGCAGGTCGATGTAGAAGGCCGACGACACCCAGCCCTGCGGATGGACGTGGTCGGTGTGGAAGCCGTTGGGCTTGAGGCTGACTGACCAGCCGCCCTGCACCACCGCCTTGCCCGTGCGGCGGATACGCAGGGGATCGCTCCCCTCGCCGATCTCGGCCGCGTAGCGGTCGACGCTGGCGCGGGCGCTGGCGAAGAAGGCCTGGAACACCGGTTCCCGCGAGGTGTGCAACGACTGCACCTGGGCGCCGCCGCGCAGCGACTGCTGCAGCGGATGGGTCTCCAGGTCGTGCAGCTCGCCCAGGCGCTTGCGCAGGTCGGCCAGGAAGCTCGGCAGGTCGCTCCATCCCTGCGGCGTCGGCAGGGTGTAGGGCCGCACGAAGGCCTCGTAGTCGTAGAGCACGCCATAGCGCGGATCGCCGAGGATCCGCCATGCCAGGGCCTGCAGCGACAGGGCGTGCTGGTCGTACGGAAAGGCCTGCAGCACCGATCCGGCCACCGACGAGGCGCCGGCGGCGTCGCCGGAGGCCAGCAGGGCCTCGGCCAGGCTCTTGAGCACCGGGGCCGCGCCCGGCGCCAGGCGCGCGGCGGCCTGGGCGTGGACCAGGCCCTCGGCCGTCTCGCCCAGTTCGGCCGCGGCGTGGGCCGCCGTGATCAGCAGGTGCAGGTCGTTCGGATGACGCCGCAGGCCCGCGCGCAGCGTGTCCAGCGCCTGGGGCAGCCGGCCGGCGAACTCCTCGACCAGGGCTTGGACGTGCAGAAGACGCGGATCGGACTGCCGCGCCAGGGTGGCCTTCAGCGGCGCCAGCGCATGGTCGAGATCGGCGGTGCGCATCCAGCGCAGCTGGGCCAGATCGCGATGGGCGTCGACGAAGTTGGGACGGCGGGCGATCGCGCCCTGGAAGATCGTCTCGGCCTCGTCGTAGCGATGCTGGAACTGCACCGCGCGAGCCAGGACCAGCCAGGCCTCGGGCGCGTCGAGCCCCAGCGACATGGCCTTGCGGACCGCCGCCTCCGCCTCGACCTGGCGACCGAGGTCGCCGTTGGTGGCGGCCAGATTGTACCAGGCCAGCCGGTCCTGAGGCGCGCTCCGCGCGGCGCGCTCGTTGAACGTCAGGGCCTCGGCGTGACGGCCCGCGCCCTTCAGCGCCGCCGCATGCACGATCAGCAAGCCCGGCATGGCCGTCGGACGGGCCGCGCCGGCGGCGGTCAGGGCGAGCGCCTGCTCGACCTGGCCTCGGCCGAGCAGGTCCCAGGCTTGCTGGACCAGGCCTTGGTTCATCGCCGCTTGGTCTGGCGCCGGCCGAACGGATCCTGCTCGGCCTCGTCCTCGGAGAAGCCGAACTTGGCGAAGCCGGCCTTCATCTCGGCGCTCAGCGGCGCCTCGACGTGCAGCATGCCGGCGCTGGGGTGCGGCAGCAGGATCGAGCGGGCGTGCAGCTGCAGCTTCAGCCCTTCCGACAGCTGGGCCGACTTTTCGTCGCCGTACTTGGGATCGCCGAGGATCGGATGGCCGATGGCCTTCATGTGGGCGCGCAACTGGTGGGTGCGGCCAGTGTGCGGACGCAGGGCCATCCAGGTGACGCGCGGGCCCGCGCGGCTGATGGTGACGAACTCGGTCTCGGCCGGCGAGGCGTCCTTGTCCTTGGGATCGGCGGGCACCACCATCTCGCGGTCGTTGAGACCACGCTTGGCGAGGTGCAGCTCGATGACGCCTTCCAGGGGGTGCGGATTGCCCGCGACGATCGCCCAGTAGGTCTTTTGCGCCTTGCGCTTGGCGAAAGCGCCCGACAGGCGCGCGGCGGCGCTGGGCGTCTTGCCCAGCAGCAGCACGCCGGAGGTGTCGCGGTCGAGCCGGTGCACCAGGCGCGGGCGGTCCACGCCCTCGCCCCAGGCGCTGAGCAGCTTGTCGATGTGGTGAGTGGTCTTGGTGCCGCCCTGCACGGCCAGGCCGGCGGGCTTGTTCAGCGCCAGGACGTCCTCGTCCTCGTACAGCACCAGCGAGCGGGCGTAGGCGATGTCGCGCGCCGACAGCTTGCCCTTCTCCGACGGGTCGGGGGCGTCGGGCAGCGGCGGTACGCGGATCTGGCTGCCGGCCGCCAGCTTGGTGTCGGCCTTGGCGCGCGAGCCGTCGACCCGGACCTGGCCCGAGCGGAACAGCTTGTTGAGCTGGATGTGGTTCAGGTGCGGCCAGCGGCGCTTGAACCAGCGGTCCAGACGAACGCCGTCCTCCCCGCCATCGACGTAGAGGGTGCGGACTTCCTTCATGCGGCGAACATCCTGCGGGCGAGATAGAGGCCCGCGAAAAGGGCCGCGAGCGCGATCAGCACGCTGGCGGCGGTGTAGGAAAAAGCCTGTCCGTAGGCGCGCCGCTCGATCATCAGAGCAGCGTCCAGCGAAAAGGCGGAGAAGGTGGTGAAACCGCCGAGGATCCCGACGCCCAGGAGAACGCGGAGCGTCTCCTGCTGTCCGGCCGCCTTGAGCGCCAGCCAGCCGGTCAGCAGCCCCATCAGGAAGCCGCCGACGATGTTGACGGTCATGGTCCCCCAGGGCCAGCCCGGGCCGATCCAGCGCAGCGCGGCCGCACCCACGAGATAGCGGGCGACGGAGCCGGCGGCGCCGCCCACGGCGACGAGAAGCACCTTGGTCATGGCCCCCTTATGCGCCGAGCGGCCATGATCGCCAAGGTGAGAACGCCAACGCCGCCTTGACCTTGGCTGTAACCGCTGCATAGGTCCGCCTGCAACACTCGCGGAGATAGAGTATGCGTCTTCTGCTCGTCATGCCCCTAACGCTCTGCGCAACGTCGGCGCTGGCGTTCGATCCGCCGAAGCCTTCTCCTCTCCCGATCCCGCCCCCGATCCAGACGACCCAGGAAACGCGCGGGTTCGTCACTCGGGTCGCGTCCTATGGCCCCTCCCCGACCGTGGCGCGCTGCGCGACCCGCAATGTCGGCGTCGTGCACGGCGCGCAACTCCCGCCGGAAATCAATGTCGGCCTGGCGTCCAGGGGCGCGTCGCCCGACGCGCCGACGCGCGACGACCGCCCGTTCGCCGCCCTGACCTTCGGCATCGACGCCAACGGGACGCCGGTCGACATCAAGGCCGCGCCCGACAGCATGACGTCGCAGGACACGATCGCCGCCTTCGCCCGCTGGCGGTTCATGGCCGGGCCGCCGACGGCCGACTGCCGGGTCGAGGTGTCTCGGACCTACACGCCGCTGGCCCGGGCCTCGACGGCGACGCTGCTGCAGATCGTCGCCCTGCGCAGACGCGACGCCCCCGCGGCGGCCCGGCGCGAGATCTCTTCGCGCGGCGACTGCGGCAAGGCTCCGCGCCGCCTGCCCGCCCAGATCAGCTATCCGGACCTGCGCTCATTCGAGGATCGCGACTTCGTCGCCCCCTGGGCCGGCGTGCTCTACGACATCGACGCCGAAGGCGCGGCGCGGAACGTCCGCGTCGTCGCCCAGGGCGGGGATCCGGTGCTCGCGGACCTGGCCGGCGCCTCGGTGGCCGACTCCCGCTTCCATCCTGGGCGGCCGGTGAGCGGCTGCTACGTCACCTTCGCCGCGCGCGCCAAGACCGCGGGCGCGCCCATCAAGTCGTCGGGCAGGCGCACGCCCTCGCCGGCCGCCCTGCCCGCGCGTTCGGTCCGGGCTCAGCCGCCTCCCCTCGACAAGGCCTGCGGCGCCATCCGCGAGACCCTGAACATCTCGACCCAGTCCGCCTATCCGCCCGCCCTGGCCCGCGAACGGGTGGAAGGCTGGGCCACCCTGCGCTTCGACGTGACGCCGGAGGGACGGGTCAGCGACGTCGAGGTCGTGGCCGCGCAACCGGTCGACGCCTTCGCCCAGGCGGCCACCACCATGCTGCGGCGGGCGCGCTCGGCCCCCTCGGCCGAAGGCGCAAAGGGCTGCGTCATCCCGATCAGTTTCGCCATGAAGGACGTCGCCGAGGATTAACGGGGCGAAACCAAAAAGGCCCTTGTGGGGCAAGGCTTTGCGACAAGGTAAAGATGCCCTCAACCCTTTTCCTGCACCCCGGGTTAACGGCAGCGGGCGCAACCTAGAGGCTCCACTCGCGAATCCCACGGTCCGATGCCCGCCTCCCTGCCTCCCAAGGACGACACGACCGAACGCCTGGCGCTGCCGCCGGCGATGCTGAACCGTCTGGCCGGGTCCGACCTGGTCGGGCGCGGCGCGGTGAACGTGATCAGCATCAAGGCCGTGCGCCGCTGGGCCGGCGACTGGTGGGACCAGAAGCGTACCGACGTCTGGACCTATGTCGAGCGCAAGCTGAACGAGCACCTGGATCGCGCCGACCTGCGCGGCCGGGTCAGCGAGGACGACTTCCTGATCGCCACGCACAACGACCAGGGCCTGTCGGCCCAGGCCGCCAGCGTCCGCATCCTCGAGGACGTGCTGAGCCACCTGCTGGGCGCGGCCGAGCTGCGCGACATCGGCGTGCGCTCGGTCATCGGCATCGAGGCCGGCGGCGTCGTCTGCCGCCCGGTCGACCCGGCCGTGGTGCTGGCCGCCCGCGCCCGCCGCGACTCCGAGCGCTCGCCGTTCCGCGCCGAGATGGACGTCAGCGACGAGATGCGCCGCACCCCGGTGGCTTTCACCACCAGCGGCGGCGCGGCCCTGCGCGTCGACTTCGCTCTGGAGCACGTGATCGGCCTGCGCCGCAACGTCACCACCGCCATCCGCGTCGAGCCGATCGTCACCCACCTGGGCACCGGCCGTTCGATCAGCGGTCGGGCGATCACCAAGCTGGCCGACAAGGACATCGCCTTCATCGACGAGGCGACGCTGCGCTACGGCGCGGCCTTCGCCAAGGCCGCCCAGGGCAACGACCGCCCCGACCTGATCCTGCCGGCTTCGTTCCGCACCCTGGGCACCCAGCGCGGTCGCGACCTGCTGACCGGCACCTCGGGCCTGTCGCTGGCCCTGCTGCGCGGCGGCGTGATGATCGAGCTGGTGGACGTCACCCGCGGCACGCCCGCCGGTCGCCTGCTGGAAGTGGTCGGCCTGCTGAAGGCGCTGACCCGCGGCGTCATCGCCCGCGTGCCGCCCGACAAGGAAGCCTTCAAGCACCTGCGCGACGCCCGCCTGGCCGGCCTGACGCTGGACGCCTGCGACCTGGGCGGTCCGGCCGAGAAGATCGCCATGGACATCATGGCCTTCGGCCGCGAGGCGCGCGGCCTGGCGCCGATGGTCAGCCTGCAGGGCCTGCCGGCGGAAGGCTACTTCGCCGCCGCCGAGACCGCCGGCCTCAGCCACGCCTCGCTGCGGGCGGCGCATCCCTACGCGGCGCGCAACGCGGCTTAGCAGACCCTCTGAGACCGGCCTGCGGTCTCAGATCCGGCCCATGCCCTTGCCGATGGTGTTGACGACGCTCTGGGCGTCGTAGGCCTCGCCGGGCGGGCGCGGTCCCTTGCCGAACACGACCTCCAGCGTCGTGCTGAGCGCGGGCTTGGGACCAAGGTTGAAGCTCGTTCCCACACCCAGCCCCACCGACGAGCGGCGGCCATAGCTGCCCGAGCCGCCGCCGACCGAGAAGGTGGGTCCGCCGCCTCCCCCCGTCGACTGGGTGACGCGGTCGGCGACCCGGAACCACGAATAGCCGTCGGCCAGGGCCAGTTCGGCCGCGCGAAGCAGGGCGTAGTCGGTGACCTGGCCCACCGGCGCGCCGGAGCCGCCGCGGAAGGTCACCCGATAGCGGCCGTCCTCCATCTTGTACTGGGTGAAGCCGACGTCGGACGCATTGGCCTGCGGCCGGTAGACGGTGGGCTGGGCGGTGGCGCAGGCCCCGAGGACGAGGGCGCAGGCGACAAGAGCGAGCGGAGTCTTCATGGCGTTTCTCCCTTGCCTCTCAAACGGCCCGGCCAAGTTCAGCGTTCCGGGAGCGCCAAGTCCAGCTTTTCCAGCACCGCCTTGAAGTCGTCGGGCAGCGGGGCCTCGATACGCCGCTCGCCGCCCTCGGGATGCGGAAACACCAGCCGCGCGGCGTGCAGCATCAGGCGCGGCACGGGCGCACCGGCCAGCATCAGCGTCCCGCCATAGCGGCTGTCGCCGGCGATCGGTCGGCCGATCGAGGCCATGTGGACGCGCAGCTGGTGCATGCGGCCGGTGTCGGGCGACAGCTCGACCAGCGCCGCCTGGGCGTTGGCGGCCAGGGTGCGGTAACGGCTACGGGCGGTTTCGGCGTCGGGATGGTCGTCCTCGCAGACCCGCATATAGGCCTCGCGGCCGATGGACTCGCGGCGCAGGGCCTTGTCGATCTGGCCGCCGCGCGGCTCCGGCGCGCCGGGCGCGACGATGGCCAGGTAGGTCTTGCGGAAGCGCTTGCCCATCAGGGCCTTGCCCAGGAAGGTCGCCGCCGGCTTGGTGCGGGCGGTGAGGATCACCCCCGAGGTGTCGCGGTCCAGGCGATGGATCAGACGCGGACGCGGCCGGTCGCGACGGGCCAGGGCCCACAGCAGGTCGTCCAGCGTGTGGGCCTTGATCCGGCCGCCCTGGCTCGAGAGGCCCGCGGGCTTGTTCAGCACGAAGACGCTGTCGTCCTCGTGGATCACCAGCGAGCGCGTGAAGGCGACCTCGTCGGGCGTCAGCTCGATCGGGGTGTCGGAGGCCTTGGGCTTGGGTTGGGCGGGTGGACGGCGGGGCGGCTTGGACATCGCCGTCACTTACCGCCTCGACGCAGCTGGCTCCAGTGGTCGAGGCGCTCCTTGACCTTGGCCTCGGCGCCGATGGGCTTGGGCTCGTAGAACTTCGGGCGGGCCATGCCGTCGGGGAAGTAGTTCTGGCCCGAGACGCCACCCTCGACGTCGTGGTCGTAGGCGTAGCCGTCGCCGTAGCCGAGGGTCTTCATCAGCTTGGTCGGCGCGTTGAGGATATGGGCCGGCGGCGTCAGGCTGCCGGTCTCCTTGGCGGCGCGGCGTGCGGCCTTGTAGGCGGTGTAGACGGCGTTGGACTTGGGCGCGCTGGCCATGTGGACCACGGCCTGGGCCAGGGCCAGTTCGCCCTCCGGCGAGCCCAGGAAGTCGTAGGCGTCCTTGGCCGCCGTGGTCAGCAGCAGGGATAGCGGATCGGCCGCGCCGATGTCCTCGGACGCCATGCGCACTAGGCGGCGGGCGATGAACAGCGGGTCCTCGCCGCCCTCCAGCATCCGCGCCAGCCAGTAGAGCGCCGCGTCCGGATCGGACCCGCGCACCGACTTATGGAGGGCCGAGATGAGGTTGTAGTGCTCCTCGCGGTCCTTGTCGTAGGCCGGGCGGCGTTTCTGGAGCAGTTGGCCGAGCTGGGTCGGGTTGAGCGGCGTGTCCGTGCCGATCGACAGCAGGGTCTCGGTCAGGGTCAGCAGATAGCGGCCGTCGCCGTCGGCCATGGCGATCAGCACCTGGCGGGCCTCGGCGTCGACGGGCAGCTTGCGGTTCTCGGCCGCCTCGGCCTTTGCCAGCAGGGCTTCGAGCGAGGTCTCGTCCAGGCGCTTGAGCACGAACACCTGGCAGCGCGACAGCAAGGCGCCGTTGAGCTCGAACGACGGGTTCTCGGTCGTCGCGCCCACCAGGGTGACGATCCCCTCCTCCACGAACGGCAGGAAGCCGTCCTGCTGGGCGCGGTTGAAGCGGTGGATCTCGTCGACGAACAACAGCGTGGATTGCCCCGACTGGCGGCGCATGCGGGCCTGCTCGAACGCCTTCTTCAGGTCGGCGACGCCGGAGAACACGGCCGAGATCTGCATGAACTCGTAGCCGCCGGCCTTGGCCAGCAGGCGGGCGATGGTGGTCTTGCCAGTGCCGGGCGGCCCCCACAGGATCATAGAGGCCAGGCGATGGGCCGCCGCCATCCGGCCGATCGGGCCGTCGGGACCCAGCAGGTGCTCCTGCCCCACCACCTCGTCGAGGCTTTGCGGACGCAGGCGGTCGGCCAGCGGCGCGGGCGCATGGGGCGTCAGGCCGGCGGCTTGGAAGAGATCGGACATGGGAAGGAGATTTAGGGGGTTCCGCGGCCAGCGGAAACCCTCTCCCCGAAGGGAGAGGGTCGCGGCGCGATCAGGTGCGGAAGCGGGCCGCGATGCGCTGGCCGTTGCGCTCGATGACGACGTTCCAGGTCGCCGCGTCGCCGCGGGTGGCGGCGGCCAGATCGGCCGTGGTGTTGATGGCCTTGCCGTTGACCTCGCGCACGAAGTCGCCGGGACGCAGGCCGGCGTTCAGCGCGAAGCCCTGGCCGACCTTGGTGACCAGCACGCCCTTGCCGGCGAAGGCGTCGGCGCCGATGTCCTGGGCGGCGGCGGGCGACAGGTTCATCACCGTCGCGCCGTCGAAGGGGTTGCGGCCGCTGATCGTGCGCTCGTCCTTGGCCGGAACTTCCGGCGCGGCTTCGGCGCGGATGGTCAGGGTCTGCTCGCGGTCGCCGCGGCGGATCACCACCGGCACGCGGTCGCCGATCTTGTGGGTGCCGATGGCGAAGGCGCCGCCGCCCTCGTCGTTCACCGCCTGGCCGTCGATCGACAGGATGACGTCGCCTTCCTTGATGCCGCCCTTGGACGCCGATGCTCCAGGATAGACGTCCGACACCAGCACGCCCCGCGGGGTTGTCATGCCCAGGCTCTTGGCCAGGTCGCCGGTGACCGGCTGGCCGCGCACGCCCAGCCACGGCCGCACGACGCTGTGGGCGCCGCCCAGAGCGGTCGACACCACCTGGCGCACAACAGCCGCCGGGATGGCGAAGCCGACGCCGCTGGACGAGCCCGAGCGCGAGATGATGAAGGTGTTCACGCCGATCAGGTCGCCGTCCATGTCGACCAGCGGACCGCCGGAATTGCCCGGATTGATGGCCGCGTCGGTCTGGATGTAGCTGCCGAACTCGGCCGCGCCGACATCGGTGCGGGCCAGGGCCGAGACGATGCCGTTGGTGACCGTCTGGCCGACGCCGAACGGGTTGCCCATGGCCAGCACCAGGTCGCCGACCTCCAGCTGTTCCTGGTCGTCGATGGCGATGGTCGGCAGGCGCTCGCCCTTGGTGTCGATCTTCAGGACGGCGAGGTCCGAGCGCGGGTCGTCGAGCAGCACCGTGGCCGGAAACTCGCGCCGGTCGGCGAGCTGCACGGTGATGTCGCTCATGTTCTCGATGTTGTGGTGATTGGTGATGATCACCCCGTCGGCGCGGACGATGGCGCCCGAGCCGAGCGAGCCCTGCACCTGGGCGCGGGGCGCGCCGCCGCCGCCGCCCATGAAGAAGTCCCAGAACGGGTCGCGCGACTGCTGGCGCTGCACCACGCGACGGCTCGCCACGTTGACGATGGCCGGCGCCGTCTTCTTCACCACCGGGGCGAAGGAGGACTTCATCGAGCCCGGATCTGTGGGCGCCTTGCGGGTGGGCTGGGCGAGTTCCGGGATGGACTGGGCCTGGCTGCGCGAGGCCGGATCCGAGCAGGCGGCCAGCAGGGCCAGGGTCGGGATCAGGACGCGAAGGGCGGGCTTGGACAAGTCGATGGCTCCGTCAGATCTTGCGGCGCGCCCGGCCAGCGACAGCCAGGCACGCGCTCTCGCCCCTTAAACAGCGAAGTTTTCGGGCGCAATCAAGGCGTTCAGCGCGCGGGATCAAGGCCCGGTTCCGCGACCGCCAGCGGACGGGCCCTGCGGGTGCTCAGAATGACCAGCAGGCCGCCCAGCGCCAGCAGGCCGGCGATGACCAGCGGCAGGCCCGGCAGGTGCAGGGTCTGCTCGTGGCGTACGGCGAAGGCCAGCGACAGGCCGTAGAGCGCCGGACCGATGATCGCCGTCAGGCCCATGATCGCCGAGTTGGCGCCCTGCAGCTGGCCCTGCTCGCTGGGGCCGACGCGCTTGGTCATCATGCCCATCAGGCCCGGCTGGATCAGGGCGGCGAAGGCGCTGACGAAAAGGCCCGAGGCGAAGATCCAGCCGTTGGGCGCGAAGGCGAAGACCGCGAACGAGACGACGAAGCAGACCAGGCCGACGATCACCGCGCCGCGTTCTTTCAGGCGATCGACGATCGGCCCGATCAGCAGGGCCTGGACGATGACGCCCAGCACGCCCGACAGCATCATCAGAAGGCCGATCTGGGCAGTGTCCCAGCCGTAGCGATAGCCGGTGTAGAGCACGAAGACGCTGGGATAGGCGTTGTGGGCCAGCTGCATCAGGAAGCTGACCACGCCCAGGCGCGGCAGATCGGGATGCGAGCCCAGGAGCTTCAGCGAGCCGACGGGGTTGGCCTTGCTCCAGTCGAAGCGCTTGATGCGCTTCTCGGGCGGCAGGGACTCGGGCAGCACCAGCAGGCCGTACAGCCAGTTCAGCAGCGCCATGGCCGCCGCCACCCAGAACGGCAGGTGCAGGTCGATCTTGCCCAGCAGGCCGCCCAGCGCCGGACCGGCGATGAAGCCGACGCTCCAGGCGGCGCCGATCAGGCCGAAGGCCTTGGCCCGCCCCTTCTCGGGCGTGACGTCGGCGATGTAGGCGCCCGCCGCCGAGAAGCTGGCGGCCGTGACCCCGTGAATGATCCGGCCGACGAACAGCCACCACAGGGTCGGGGCCAGGGCCATGAAGATGTAGTCGATCCCCAGGCCGAAGATCGAGATCAGGATCACGGGCCGCCGGCCGAAGCGGTCGGACATCATCCCCAGGATCGGCGAGCAGAAGAACTGCATCGTGCCCCAGACCATGCCGAACGCGGCCGTCCACTGGGCGGCGGCGTCGGTGTGGCCGCCGGCCATCTCCTTCACCAGGCTGGGCAGCACCGGGATCATCAGGCCCAGCGACAGCACGTCCATCAGGGCCGTGACGAAGATGAAGCCCAGCGCCGCCTTGCGGGCCGGATGGGCGTTGGTGTCGGACATGAGGCCTCCCGGGGGCGGGATGTTTGACCGCCTGTCGGATATTCGGCAAGGGCGTTGCGTCCTTCGAGGCCCGCTGCGCGGGCGCCTCAGGATGAGGAGCTTGAGCGCACCAGTTTCCTCATCCTGAGGTGCGAGCCGAAAGGCGAGCCTCGAAGGACGCAGGGCGTCAGCGCAAGTGCTCCGCCAGCCCCTCCAGCAGCCCCGTCCACCACTGGCCGTGGCGCAGCAGGAAGACCTGGTCGGGAAAGCCGTGGCGGGCCACGTGTCCGGCCGGCACGGTCTCCCAGCCGCGGTGCTCGACGGTGACGCGGGTCTCCTCGCCGACGGCCTCGAAGCGGACCTCGACCTCGGTGTCCATGTCGGCGGCGAACGCCGCCTGCCGCCAGCCGAACACCAGCCGCTCGCCGCGCGCCCAGACGCGTACTCGGCCGATCTCGAACACCTTGCCCGAGGCCAGGCGCTCGACCAGGCGCGCGCCCTCCCCCTGGCCTTCGAAGGAAAGAGCGCCGGGCGAGCGCGGCGTGAACGAGAACAGCGGATTGGGCCGCCACCAGGCGCCGATCTCGCCGACGAAGGCGTCGAACACCCGCTCGGGCGCGGCCTTCATGCGCAGAGCCACGAGGATGCGGGCGCTCATGTCCCGCCTGTCTCCGCCTCGACATGGGCCTTCAGCGCCAGGAGCTGGTCGCTCCACAGCGTCTCGGCGGCGGCGGCCCAGGCCTTCAGCTCGGCCATGGGCTCGGGCCGCAGGGCGTAGACCCGCACCCGGGCGTCGAACGGCGGGTGGCTCTCCTCGACCAGCCGCGCCTCGCGCAGGGCCCGCAGATGGCGGCTCATGGCCGGCGGCGACAGGCCCAAGGCCTCGGCAAGCTCGCCAGCCCGGCGCGGACCGTCGGCCAGCAGCTCCACCGTCCGCCTGCGGTGCGGCTCGGCCAGCGCCGCCAGGGTGCTGTCCAGGCTCACTTGCGCGCATCCAGTTCGGCCAGCAGCCGCTTGCCGGCCTTCAGCCGCCAGGCCTGCTCCAAGGCGCTCTTCAGGGTGGGCTCGTCGATCGCGTCGAGCACGACATTGGTCGCCCCCTTCAGCCCCCATCCGCCCCTGACCGGAAAGAAGGCGGCCGGCTCGGCGGCGACCAGCATCTCCTGCAGGTCGCGGGTCAACTGCACCATGCCGTGGCGGGCGTCGGGATAGCCCAAGGTGGCGAAGATCCGTCCGACGCGGAAATCCGTCGTGCCCATGTGCGCGCCCTCGACCACACCCGGCAGGGCCAGCGCCAGGCGGCGAAAGTCGTCGGCGGTCACACCCAGCCCTGGATCTTCAGGCCGGTGGCGGCCTGCGCCTCCTCGCGGGTGACGGCCTTGACCGTCTGCCCCACCGTCCAGATGTGGCCTTCCAGGTCGCGGCAGCGATAGGTGCGGTCGCCGTAGAACTGGGTGTCCGGCTCCATCAGGATCTCGGCCCCGGCCGCGCGGGCGCGCTGGCAATGAGCGTCGACGTCGTCCTCGATGTGGATGTGCACGGTCTGGGTGTTCTTGCCGCCCAGCGAGGCAGGGCTGGCGTGGTCGGCGCTCCACTCGTTGCCGACCATCACGTGGGCCTCGCCCAGGCTCATCTGCGAGTGGGCGAGATTGCCCTCGCCGTCCTCGATCAGCAGGACCAACTCGAAGCCGAACGCGGCCTCCAGCCACTTCAGGGCGGCCTTGGGATCCTTGTAGCAGAGCGCCGAAGTCAGGCGGGCCATGCGCGCCTCCATTTTCAGATACCGATAATATTTCACTCAAAACAAAACTAATTGCAACAATCCAAGCGAAAGCAACACAAGGTTGTTACGCCGCACGGTTTCGACTTGTGAGTTTGCACGCAAGCGTGACCTATGTCCGCCGCGCCCCGCGCCTGGAGGGGGCCCGGCCGTGACGTCGGTCGGCGCGAGCGCCCTGTGACCCAGTCTGCTTCAGCGTTTCACCTGAGAGACGGAGAGCACGCGCATGCCTACGGTCAAGATCCTCATCGTCACCGACTCCTACAGCGGCGGATACCGTCGCACCCTGCCCGCCAACGGGACCGAGCAGTTCCACCTCGGCGAGTTCGTCCATGTCCTGGAGACCACGGCCTGGGACGGCTTCAACCTGCAGATCACCAAGGCGCACCGGGACAATCCTCCCGGCGCCGGCGCCGACCTGACCGACTTCGACTTCTCGACCCACGATCTCAACCAGTACGACGAGATCTTCATGTTCCCGATCACCCGTGACGGGGCGGCGAACGCCAGCGCGGCCGAGGTAGCGGCCATCGCCCGCTTCATGGACCGCGGCGGCGGCGTGTTCGCCACCGGCGACCACGAGGACCTCGGCGCCAGCCTGTGCCGGCAGATCCCTCGCGTCCGCTCGATGCGGCGCTGGTACTGGCCCGAGACCGGCCCGCTGGGCGAACCGCCCGCGCCTGTGGGCACGGTCGGCGAAGATCACCTGGAACTGCGTCACGACACGCTGCGCGAGGGCCCGGACGACGCGGACACCGAGTACGACTTCGACGACCAGTCCGACAATCGCGGCCAGGAGATCTATCCGCGCTGGTTCAGCTCGATCTCCGGCCGCTACTTCCGCCGCAACTATCCGCACCCGCTGCTGTGCTCGCCCGGAGGCGTGGTCCGCCGCCTGCCCGATCACGCCCACGAAGGCCAGTGCGAGGTCCCGGCCAACCTCGGCCACACCATCTCCATCCCGGTGCCCGGGCCGACGCCCGACTACAGCGAGGAGGAGTATCCCGTCGGCATCGGCACGACCCAGCGCATCGCGCCGGTGGTGGTGGCCCAGGACAAGGTGATCGGCGGGCACACCACCAACGACCCCGACAAGCCCGCGACAGCCGAAACCAAGCTGTTCGGCGTGATCGGGGCCTATGACGGCCATCTGGTCGAACGGGCGGGCCGGCGCCTGGGCCGCGTGGCCGTCGACTCCACCTGGCACCACTTCTTCAACGTCAACCTGATCGGCGACAGCGGTTCGCCCGAGCCCCGCAAGCGCCTGGGCTTCCTGGCGCCGCTGCTGCCCGGCCAGACCGACGACTACGAGCCGATCAAGGCCTACTTCCGCAACCTGGTCTATTGGCTGATCCCGCACGATCGCCAGATCCTGGTGGTGTACGAGGCCTTCCGGGCCATGGCCCGGCGACCGCAGATGATCGAGTTCCTGCCCAAGCTGGACCGCAAGACCCTGCCCGACCCGCGGGTGCGCTGGCATCTCAAGCTGGCGGGCCTGGCCGATCACTACTTCGCCAGCGTGCGGGGCGGCTGCTTCACGCTGCAGTTCCTGCCGATCGTGCTCTACCCGATCCAGCCGCTGCGGCCGCTGTGGGAGGTGCTGCAGGAGCAGGTCTATCCCTGGAACGCGGCCGTGCGCGTCAAGGAGCGCGGCGAGGTGCTCGACGCGCGGCTTGAGGTCGATCCCAAGATCTTCGCCGACGTGGTCGTGGGCGCGGCGGTGCTGGCCGCGGCCGCGCAGGAGGGCAAGGACGACCTGAAGACCTGGCTGCGCGACGTCGAGGTGCTGGCCACGCGGGGCCTGCGCGAGGTGCGCGCGTCGCTGGCCGAAAGCCAGAAGCGCAGCGGCGCCCTGGTCTCCAAGCTCGACGAGCGCGCGCTGCTTGCCGAGCCGTCCCTGACCAAGGCCTGACGACGGAGGGTCCGGCCGGTCGCCGCGACCGGCCGGACCACGTGTCCTGGAGCGCGTTAGGCGAAAGTGTGAGCGATTTCGCCGGCTAACGCTTGAGGCTAAAAGGCTCTAGCGCAGCGCGCCGGCCACGGGGGCCAGCTGGCCGTCGACCTTCTCGGGGCGCACGCCCGTCACCTTGGCCAGCAGCGGATAGACGTCGACATTGTCGAACACCGGCAGGGTCTTGCCCGACTTGAAGGCCGGGCCGCGCGCCACGAACACCGCCTGCATCAGCGGGTCGGCGTTGTCGAAGCCGTGGGCGCCGCCGTCGCGCTCGGGGCTGGTGCGCTTGGCCTGGGACTCGGCGGTGGTGATGTACCAGCCGGTCTGCGCCGAGCAGACGATCGGGGCGATGCGGCGGTTGCTGCCATAGTGCAGCCGGGCCGGGATCTTGCCCTTCTCCCAGCAGGTCATGTGCACCTGCGGCTTGGTCAGAGCTGCGGCGACGGCCGCTTCCTCGCCCTTGTTGGGATAGATGCCGGCGATCGCGCCCAGGCCGACATAGCGCAGCTTGCTGACGTCGACCGCTTGGTCCAGCACCACGCGCTGGGCGCCCGGCAGCGGGGCCATGCCGTGGTCGGCGACGATGACGAGGTTGGTGGTCTCGTACAGGCCGCGGGCCTTCAGGCCCTCGACCAGACGGGCGATGGCGGCGTCGACGTCGGCGGCGGCCTTGCGCACCTCGGCCGAGTCCGGGCCGTAGCGGTGGCCGGCGCTGTCGACGATGTCGAAATAGAGCGTGGCCAGGCCCAGCGGGGCGTCCTTGCTGTCGTCGATCCAGGACAGCAGCGTGTCGACGCGATCGTTGGAGGGCTTCTTCTGGTCGAACACGGCCCACTTGGTCGGGCGCACGCCGTCGATCTGGGCTTCCGAACCCGGCCAGAACATCGTGCCGGTCCTGACGCCCTGCTGTTCGGCGCTGACCCAGATCGGCTTGGCCATCTCCCACCAGCGGCTGTCGGTCACCGCGTCGCGATTGCTCAGGGTGAAGGTCACGCCCGGGATCTGCGGGTCCTCCATGGTGTTGCCGACGATGCCGTTGTGGTCGGGGCGCTTGCCGGTGACCAGGGCGTAGTGGTTGGGGAAGGTCAGCGAGGGGAACGACGGGCGCATGGCCGCGCGCACGCCGTCGTCGGCCAGGGCCTTCATGGCCGGGGTGTCGCCGCGATCCAGGTAGTCGGCGCGGAAGCCGTCGATCGAGACCAGGATGGTCAGCGGCGCCCTGGTGGTCGCGCCTTGGGCGGGCGGGCCTTCGGCGACCGGTCGCGGCGCGGTCGCGCAGCCGGAAAGGACGGCGATCGCCAGCAAGGCGGCGAAGCGGGAAAGAACGGTCATGGCCGGGCCCTGAAACAAAGACTCCTGCCCCTATAGGACAGCTCGACGACAATTCGTATTGCAGCCTCCAAACAACTTGGCCGACCTGCGTTCCATCGCCCATAGTCGCGGCAAGTTCATAAGGGAGTCGTCCAATGTCGCCGAGCCGGGCCCGCGCCGTATGAGTTTCGCGCTAGAGGCCGAAGGGCTGACCAAGACCTACGGCGCCGTGCGGGCGCTGGACGACTTGACCCTGAGGATCCCCGCGGGAGGGGTGTTCGGCGTGCTGGGCCCCAACGGGGCCGGCAAGAGCACCCTGTTCCGCATCGCCATGGGACTGGTGCGGCCGACCTCGGGCGTCGCCCGGCTGTCCGGCTCGCCGGCGGGCCATGCCTCGTCGCTGCGCCAGGTGGGCGCGATGATCGAGACGCCGCGCTACCCGCCCTACCTGACCGCCCGCGACACGCTGAAGATGCTGGCCCTGCAGAGCGGCGCCCGTGACGTCGACATCGACGGCTGGCTGGATCGAGTGGGCCTGTCGGGCGCCGCCGACCGCAAGACCTCGACCTATTCGGTGGGCATGAAGCAGCGGCTGGGCCTGGCGGCGGTGTTCTTCACCCGCCCCACCCTGGCCATCCTGGACGAGCCGACCAGCGGCATGGATCCGGCCGGCATCCAGGAGATCCGCGAACTGATCCGCCGCCTCGCCGCCGAAGAAGGCGCGACCATCATCCTGGCCAGCCACCAGCTGGACGAGGTGCGGCGGGTGTGCGACCGCGTGGCGATCCTGGCCAAGGGCAAGCTGGTGGCCGAGGGACCGGTCGAGACCCTGGCCGGCCGCAAGCCGGCCCTGCGCCTAGTCGCCAGCCCGGTCGCCCAGGTGCTGGAGCTGCTCGGCGAGCAAGGCGCCGCCGACGGCCCCGACGCCGTGCTGGCTCAGATCGAGCGCCACGAGGCCCCTGCCCTGATCCGCGCCCTGGTGGGCGCCGGCGTCGACATCCACGAGGCCCGCTGGCGCGAGGCCGACCTGGAAAGCGCCTATCTCGACATCCTGCAAGCCAAGGAGCCGGCCGATGCTCGCTGACGCCATTTCGGCCGAACGCTTCCGCCTGCTCAAGGACCGGGGCACGCTGTTCTGGGGCGTGCTGTTCTCGCCCATCGCCGGCCTGGCGCTAGGCGTCGGCGGCGAGCTTTTCGCGCGCGGAATGATGAAGGGCATGCCGCCGATCCCGGTCGATCTGGTCGGGCGCATGGTCAAGGCGCTGGCCGGCGGCGCCTCGCCCGTCGTGGGCCTGTTCGTGCTGATCCTGTCGACCGCCGTGCTGGCCGGCGACTACCGCTGGGAGACCTGGCGGCTTCTGACCCCGCGCAACGGCCGTGTGAACCTGTTGCTGGCCAAGCTGGCGACCGTCGCCGGCGCGGTGGCGGTAAGCCTCGTGCTCTACGCCCTGGCCGCCGCGCTGGGCGGCCTGTTCAGCGCCGTCACCAGCGGCGCGCCGCTCGTGGCCTATCGCGGCTCGGCGGCCACCGACCTGATCGGGACCTTCGCGGTCAGCTGGCTGCAGTTGATGGTGTTGGTCGCCCTGTCGGCCGTGGTGGGCGTGACCACCCGCTCGACCATGGGCGCGCTGATCGTCGGCTTGGTCGTGGCGGTCGTCCAGTCGATCGTCGCCAGCCAGATGCACGAGCCCAGCCTGAAGGCCCTGGCCATTCCCGCCTTCTCGGGCGACCTGCTGAAGACCGTGATCCTGACCCCGCGCAGCGTCGTCGATGAGCCCGCCCCCTGGGGCCTGGCGCTCGGCTTCCTGGTCGCCTGGTTCGCCGGCCTCACGGCCGCGGCCCTGGCCCTCTTCCAGCGGCAGGACCTGACGCGGGAATGACGGGACCGGTTCTTGCTTCCGCCGCCCGGCTTTCGTGGGCGGCGGCGTTCATGGCCGTCGCGAGCGCGGCCTGCGCCGCGCAGCCCGACTTCGTGCTCTCGCCCGAGCAGCAGACGACCATCGAGAAGGCGGCGCTCGCCCGCGAGGCGGCGCTGGCCGAGGCGCGCAGATTGCCGGCGCCGACGCCGCCGCCCTCCCCCACCGACCGCAAGCCGGCTGCCTGCCGCATGACCTCGATCCCCGACGTCGCGCTATGCCGCGAGCAGGTGCGGCTGGAAGGCCGGTGGGTTCAACGCGACGTGCGCTACGTACGCGGCGCGGGCGGCGTCGGCTGGCTGGATTTCCAGGGAACCTACGAGATCGTCGCCGGCCGCTACCGGCTGGCGTCCGACGCCCGGGGCGAGGCCCTGCGCCTGTGCTGGGAACGCGACGCCCTGACCTGCGAGACGGTCCTGGGTCCGCGCATCGACCAGTACGGCGGAGACGAGCGCCATGTCGTCATCGCCCGCCGCGACCTGCCCGACGAGACCCCGCTCTTCTACTACGTGGAAGCCGCCCCGGACGGACCGGGAACGGTGCACGGCCCCCTGACGGCCGGCGCCTTCGCCCGGGAAAAGCTCAACCGGGCCCTGCCCGAGTTCGATGGGATCATCGTCAGTCGTTGAGCTGGGGCGGCCCGGAAGGTCGTAGGAGGCCATCGCCCCCTGCCCCGATATGTCCCAGACAGCAAAAAGGCCCCGGATCGCTCCGGGGCCTTCTCGTTTCAGCCGGGGCTGAAGATCAGTCTTCGGCTTCGTTGGCGTAGACCGGACCCGAGTCCTTGCCCTTTTCCGAGACGTCGCGATCGACGAACTCGATCACGGCCATCGGGGCGTTGTCGCCGTAGCGGAAGCCGGCCTTCAGGACGCGGATGTAGCCGCCCTGACGATCCTTGTAGCGCGGGCCGAGCACGGCGAAGAGCTTGCCGACTTGTTCGACGTCGCGAACCGAGCTGATGGCCTGACGACGAGCGTGCAGGTCGCCGCGCTTGGCCAGGGTGACCAGCTTTTCGACGATCGGACGCAGTTCCTTGGCCTTCGGCAGGGTGGTGACGATCTGCTCGTGCTTGATCAGCGAAGCCGACATGTTGGCGAACATGGCAGTGCGGTGAGCCGAGGTGCGGCCGAGTTTGCGGTGGGCGTAACCGTGACGCATTTTGGTATCTCCTGGGCTCTTGGCCCGAGCGGCGCGAAGAAGCGCCTGTTGTCACCAGTCCCAGCTCGCATCCCGGCCGGGTCAGAGCGAAGCGCCGGGGCCCTCCACCGCTAGGCGGCTTCAAAAGGCCCAGGCCGCCTCCCGTCCCGAAAGGACGGAGGGCGGCCCGGATTCAGCGCGATAGTCGATCTTAGATCTGGTCGTCGAACTTCTTGGCCAGGTCTTCGATGTTTTCCGGCGGCCAGTTCGGCACGTCCATGCCGAGGTGCAGGCCCATGCCGGCGAGCACTTCCTTGATCTCGTTCAGCGACTTGCGACCGAAGTTCGGGGTGCGGAGCATCTCGGCTTCGGTCTTCTGGATCAGGTCGCCGATGTAGACGATGTTGTCGTTCTTCAGGCAGTTGGCCGAACGGACCGACAGTTCCAGCTCGTCGACCTTCTTGAGCAGAGCCGGGTTGAACGGCAGCTCGGGCTTCGACTCGTCCGCGGCCTTGGCCTTGGGCTCTTCGAAGGTGATGAAGATCTGCAGCTGGTCTTGCAGGATGCGAGCGGCGTAGGCCACGGCGTCCACCGGGGTGACGGCGCCGTTGGTCTCGACTTCCAGGGTCAGCTTGTCACGGTCCAGGCGCTGGCCTTCGCGGGTCGGCTCGACCTTGTAGGCCACACGCTTCACCGGCGAGTACAGGGCGTCGACGGCGATCAGGCCGATCGGCGCGTCTTCCGGACGGTTCTGGTCGGCCGGGACGTAGCCCTTGCCGGTGTTGACCGTGAATTCCATGCGCACCGAGCCGCCCTCGTCCAGCGTGCAGAGCACGTGGTCGGGGTTCAGGATTTCGATGTCGGCCGGGGTTTCGATCTGGCCAGCGGTGACCGGACCGGCGCCCGAGGCGCGCAGGGTCATGCGCTTGGGGCCCTCGGCGTGCATGCGCACGGCGAGTTGCTTGATATTCAGAACGATGTCGACGACGTCTTCGCGAACGCCCTCGAGCGACGAGAACTCGTGCACCACGCCATCGATCTGGATGGCGGTGACGGCGGCGCCTTGCAGCGACGAGAGGAGAACGCGACGCAGGGCGTTGCCGAGCGTCACACCGAAACCACGCTCGAGCGGTTCAGCGACGATGCGAGCCTTGCGGCTGGCGTCGGCGCCGGTTTCGATCTGCGGCTTCTCAGGACGGATCAGCTCGTTCCAGTTTCTTTCGATCACGTGGTGTCCCTTGAACGCGACTCGCCGGCCGCGTTTGACGCAGCCGGCGAAGGAGAATTGGATCTAAAAAATACTAGACGCGACGGCGCTTGGGCGGACGGCAGCCGTTGTGCGGGATCGGCGTGACGTCGCGGATCGTCGTGATGGTCATGCCGACGGCCTGCAGGGCGCGCAGGGCCGATTCACGACCCGAACCCGGACCCGAAACGTTGACTTCCAGGGTCTTCACGCCGTGTTCCGCAGCCTTCTTGCCCGCGTCTTCGGCGGCCATCTGAGCGGCGTACGGGGTCGACTTGCGCGAGCCCTTGAAGCCCATCATGCCGGCGCTCGACCAGGAGATGGTGTTCCCCTGAGCGTCCGTGATGGTGATCATGGTGTTGTTGAACGAGGCGTTCACGTGCGCCACGCCCGAGGTGATGTTCTTGCGTTCGCGCTTTTTAACGCGACCCGGTTCCTTGGCCATCGGTCAGGCTACCTTACTTCTTCTTGCCGGCGATCGGCTTGGCCGGACCCTTGCGGGTACGAGCGTTCGTGTGGGTGCGCTGGCCGCGGACCGGCAGGCCCTTGCGGTGACGCAGGCCGCGGTAGCAGGCCAGGTCCATCAGACGCTTGATGTTCATCGAGTTTTCGCGACGCAGGTCGCCTTCCACGGTGAAATCACGGTCGATCGTTTCACGGATCTGCAGGACTTCGGCGTCGGTCAGTTGATTGACTCGACGGGCGTCCTCGATGCCCACGGTCGTGACGATGTCACGAGCCGACTTCGGGCCGATGCCGTGAATGTACTGAAGCGCGATGATCACGCGCTTGTTCGTCGGGATGTTGACGCCTGCGATACGGGCCACGTCTAATGTTCTCCTAGTCACGCACCAAAGACGCGAACGGCGCGCTCGGCCCGATCCGAAGACCCAGACCGACGCGCACAGATCGCGCCCTTTCGCGGAAGCGCCCCGTTATAGGGATAGTTGCGCATCCGTCAATGGCGGAATCCGTTATGGGAACGGATTCCATTAAAACTTACGCCACGACCGAAAGGGTCGCGTCGATCGAAGCGGCGACGGCTTCCACCGCCCCCATGCCGTCCACTTCCACCAGCTTGCCCTGCTCGCGGTAGTACGGGAGCAGCGGCGCGGTGTCGGCGTTGTAGCGGGCCAGACGGTTCACGAAGGTCTCGGGGTTGTCGTCCGACCGCCCCTGCTCCGCGTATCGCTTGGTGATCCGCTCGATCAAGGCTGGCTCGTCTACTTCGAGTCGGACGACGGAGTCGATCTTCTGGCCGCGCTTGGCCAGCATGACATCCAGAGCTTCCGCCTGGGCGACCGTGCGCGGGAAGCCGTCGAAGATGGCGCCGCCGGCGGCCTCGGCCTCGGGCAGGCGCTCCTCGATCAGGGCGATGACGATTTCGTCGGTGACCAGGTCGCCGCGATCCAGCACGCCCTTCACCTTCTGGCCGAGCTCGGAGCCCGAGGCGATGGCGGCGCGCAGCATGTCGCCGGTCGACAGCTGGACCATGCCGCGTTGCTCGACCAACCGCTTGGCCTGGGTGCCCTTGCCCGCCCCGGGAGGGCCAAACAGGATCAAGTTCATAAAAGCCCCTTCACGCGTTTCCCAGGGTCTGACGCCCCTCACCGAGGGCAGACCTAGAATGCGTTCAAAGAAAACGGAAGCCGGATTGTGACAATCCGGCTTCCGGGTGGTTTCACGCTTGCGTCAGCGACCGCCGCGGCCGCCGCGCAACTTCGACTTCTTGATCAGGCCCTCGTACTGGTGCGCCAGCAGGTGGGACTGGATCTGAGCCACGGTGTCCATGGTCACGGTCACGACGATCAGGATCGAGGTGCCGCCCAGGGCGAAGTTCTTGTTGCCAAGAGCACCCATCAGGATTTCCGGGAACAGGCAGACGGCGGTGATGTAGGCCGCGCCGATCACGGTCAGGCGGGTCAGCACGTAGTCGAGATACTCGGCCGTGCGCTTGCCCGGACGGATGCCCGGCAGGAAGCCGCCGTACTTGCGCAGGTTCTCGGCCGTCTCGTCGGGGTTGAACACCACCGAGGTGTAGAAGAACGAGAAGAAGATGATCAGGCCGGCGTAGCAGGCCATGAACAGCGGCTGGCCATGCTGCATGGCGCCGACCACGGACGGCAGCCACTGGCCCCAGCTCGGCAGGTTGGCCGGGTTCAGGAACTGCATGGCGGTCGTCGGCAGGAGCAGCAGGCTCGAGGCGAAGATCGGCGGGATGACGCCCGCGGTGTTGATCTTCAGCGGCAGGAACGAGCTGTCGCCGCCGACCATGCGGTTGCCTTGCTGGCGCTTGGGATAGTGCACCAGCAGGCGGCGCTGCGAGCGCTCCATGAACACGATGGCGAAGATCACCGCCACGGCGAGCACGAAGATCACCATCAGCGGGAAGTAGTTGCCGGTGTTCTGGGCGGTGACGAACAGCTGGCCGAGGCCGCGCGGCAGGGCCGCGACGATGCCGGCGAAGATGATCAGGGACACGCCGTTGCCCACGCCGCGACTGGTGATCTGCTCGCCCAGCCACATCAGGAACAGGGTGCCGCCGGTCAGCGAGACCACGGTCGACAGGACGAAGAACCAGCCGGGCAGTTCGGAATAGACCAGGTTCGGCTGGCTCTGCAGGCCGACGGCGATCGAGAACGACTGCACCAGGGCCAGGATCACCGCCAGGTAGCGGGTGTACTGGTTGAGGGTCTTGCGGCCGGCTTCGCCGCCTTCCTTCTTCAGCTTCTCCCACGGCGGATACACCGAACCCATCAGCTGCACGATGATCGAGGCGCTGATGTAGGGCATCACGTTCAGCGAGAAGATCGCCATGCGCTCGACGGCGCCGCCCGAGAACATGTTGAACATGCCCAGGATGCCCTTCGACTGGCCGGCGAAGGCGCTGGCGAAGGCTTCCGGGTTGATGCCCGGGATCGGCACGTAGGTGCCCAGGCGGAACACCACCAGGGCGATGAGCGTAAACCAGATGCGCTTGTGAAGTTCGGTGGCCTTCTGGAAGGACCCGAAGTTCATGTTGGCTGCGAGCTGTTCGGCGGCCGAGGCCATTCAATTCCCCACGACGAGAGCGCGGCCGGATCGTCGAAGGCGACGAGGCGGAGCGCGCTCCAAGTATTGTACGGGGCCTGGCCGGCGGCGCCCGCGGAATCGCTGGCGCTCGAGGCTTAGGCCCCAGTGCGGAGCCACACATAGGTGAGGCTCGCCGCGATGTCACGGCGAGCCTCGTAAGATCGTCATCCCGATGGGGCTTTATGGCGGGCTGGTGCGCAAAGGCCCCTACCCCGCCCGGCTCCCGTGCCGTCCGCTTCCCCTAGGAGAGCGGGGCGCCCCGGGATGACACTGTGGTCTTAGGCTTCGGCTTGCGCCTTGGCCTTCTTGGTCACGGTGACCGAACCACCGGCGGCTTCGACGGCCTTGATGGCGGCGTCGGTGGCCGAGTAGACGGTCAGCTTCAGGGCCGACTTGATCTCGCCCTTGCCCAGCAGCTTCACGCCGTCGAGTTCACGACGGATGACGCCGGCGGCGATCAGGTCGGCGACCGAGACGTCGGCGCCGGCCTTCAGCTTGCCGGCTTCGACGGCCTGCTCCAGGCGCCACAGGTTCACTTCGGCGAACTCGAGGCGGAAGGGGTTGTTGAAGCCGCGCTTCGGCATGCGCATGTGCAGCGGCATCTGGCCGCCTTCGAAGCCGTTGATGGCGACGCCCGAGCGCGCCTTCTGGCCCTTCACGCCGCGACCGCCGGTCTTGCCCTTGCCCGAGCCCGGGCCGCGGCCGACGCGCATGCGGCCCTTGGTGGAGCCGGGAGCCGGAGCCAGTTCGTTCAGCTTGGTCATATGTGCCTCTCCTTGGAGATCTGCGCCTGGCCGTCGGCCAGACTCGGCTTTGGAAACGATAGAAACTTCAAACGAAAACCACCCCGGCTTTCACCGGGGTGGCGATCTTGGGTCGTCGTGTAACAGACTTACTCGACGATTTCCAGCAGGTGCGCGACCTTGCGGATCATGCCGCGGACCGACGGGGTGTCTTCGAGCGTGGACACGCGGCCCAGCTTGTTGAGACCCAGACCGGCGAGCGTGGCGCGCTGGTCCTTTTCACGACGGATCGGGCTGCCGGTTTGGCGAACCGTGACTTGCTTAGCTTCAGCCATGACTTAGCCCTCGATGGCTTCCGGCGACGAAGCGCCGTCGGCGCGACGGCCGAGGATGTCGCCAACCTTCTTGCCGCGCTTGGCGGCGATCTGGCGGGGCGACGACTGGACCTTCAGGGCTTCGAACGTGGCGCGGACCATGTTGTACGGGTTCGAAGAACCCGTCGACTTGGCCACGACGTCCTGGACGCCCAGGGTTTCGAGAACCGCGCGCATCGGACCACCGGCGATGACGCCCGTGCCGGGAGGGGCAGCGCGCATCATGACCTTGCCAGCGCCCCAACGGCCAGCGCCGTCGTGGTGCAGGGTGCGCGACTCGCGGAGCGGGACGCGGATCATGGTCTTCTTGGCTTCTTCGGTCGCCTTGCGGATGGCTTCCGGCACTTCACGCGCCTTGCCATGACCGAAGCCGACGCGGCCCTTTTGGTCGCCAACGACCATCAGAGCGGCGAAGCTGAAGCGACGGCCGCCCTTCACGGTGGCGGCGACGCGGTTGATGTGGACGAGCTTTTCGACGATGTCGCTGTCGACCCGCTCTTCGGGGGCGTTGCGGTCGCGACGGTCACGGCGTTGACCGCCTTCACCGCGCTGTTGGTCACCACGAGCCATTGTGTTTCCCTTAGAAGTTCAGGCCGGCTTCGCGCGCGGCGTCGGCCAGGGCTTTCACCCGTCCGTGGAAGATGTAGCCGCCACGATCGAAGACGACGTCCTTGACGCCCTTTTCGATCGCGCGCTCGGCGACGAGCTTGCCGACGGCGGCCGCAGCGTCCTTATCCGCGCCCTTGCCTTCGGCTTCCAGGGTGGAAGCCGACGCCAGGGTCACGCCGCGTTCATCGTCGATGATCTGGGCGTAGATGTTCTTGGACGAGCGGAAGACCGACAGACGCGGACGGCCGTTGGCCAGCGACTTGAGGCGGGTCCGGTTGCGCTGAGCGCGCTTGGCCGCCGATTCACGAGGAGAGAGCGCCATGGCTTACTTCTTCTTGCCTTCCTTGCGGCGAACCTTCTCGCCAGCATAGCGCACGCCCTTGCCCTTGTACGGCTCAGGCGGACGAATGCGGCGGATCTTCGCGGCAATCTCGCCGACCGCCTGCTTGTCGATGCCGGCGATCTTGATTTCGGTTTGCTTCGGCACAGCGAAGGTGACGCCGGCCGGAGCCTCAACGTCCACGTCGTGGCTGAAACCGAGTTGGAGGCTCAGGGCGGTGCCCTTCATGGCGGCGCGGTAACCGACGCCGACCAGCTCGAGGTTTTCCTCGAAGCCGGCGGTGACGCCGTGCACCATGTTGGCCACCAGAGTGCGGGACAGACCCCACATGCCCTTGGCGCGCTTGGTGTCGACGCGCGGAGCCAGCAGGAGCTCAGCGCCCTCTTGCTTGACTTCGACTTCGTCGGCGATCGTCCACGACAGCTGACCCTTGGGGCCCTTCACCGTGACCGTCTGACCCGCGAGCGTGACTTGCACGCCCGAGGGGATTGCGACGGCTTTCTTACCGATACGTGACATGCTCTTTCCCTCCCGCGCCTAGTAGACGCGGCAGAGGACTTCGCCGCCGACGTTAGCGTCGCGCGCGGCGGTGTCCGACATGACGCCCTTCGGCGTCGACAGGATCGAGATGCCCAGGCCGTTCTTGATCGGCTTGAGGTCCTTGATCGACGAATAGACGCGACGGCCAGGCTTGGACACGCGGCTGATCTCGGCGATCACGGGCTCACCGTCGAAGTACTTGAGCTCGATCTCGAATTCGGGGAACGCACCGGGCTTCTCGACCAGCGAGTAGCCGCGGATGTAGCCCTCGTCGGCCAGCACGTCGAGGACGCGGGCGCGCAGCTTGGAAGCCGGCGTCGAGACCTTGTTGCGCTTGCGCAGGGCGGCGTTCTTGATGCGAGCGATCATGTCGCTCAGGGGGTCGTTCATCGACATCTGATCGTCCTCACCAGCTCGACTTGACGAGGCCGGGGATCAGGCCTTGCGAACCGAGTTCGCGAAGGGCCAGACGGCTCATCTTAAGCTTGCGGTAATAGGCGCGCGGACGGCCCGTGACTTCGCAGCGGTTGCGGATGCGGATCGGCGAGCTGCTGCGGGGCAGCTTCGCCAGCTTGAGGCGAGCCTCGAAGCGTTCCTCGAGCGGCAGGGTCTCGTCGTTGGCGATCGCCTTCAGCGCGGCGCGCTTCTCGGCGTATTGCTTGACGAGAGCCTTGACGGCTTCGTTGCGGTTGACGGCGCTTTTCTTGGCCATGGTTTCTTTCCCTTCCCGCTCTCTTAGTTGACGAACGGGAACTGGAATTCCTTCAGGAGAGCCTTGGCTTCCTGGTCGGACTTCGCAGTGGTGCAGACGATGATGTCCATGCCCCAGATCTGTTCGATCTGGTCATAGTTGATTTCCGGGAACACCAGGTGCTCCTTCAGGCCCATGGCGTAGTTGCCACGGCCGTCGAAGCTCTTGCCGTTCAGACCACGGAAGTCCTTCACGCGCGGCAGCGCGATCGTGACCAGGCGGTCGAGGAATTCAAACATCCGGTCCTTGCGAAGGGTGACCTTCGCGCCGACCACCATGCCTTCGCGCAGCTTGAAGCCGGCGATCGACTTGCGGGCCTTGGTCGCGACGGGCTTTTGGCCGGCGATCGCTTCCAGTTCCTTCAGAGCCTGCTGGGCCTTCTTGGAGTCGGCCACGGCTTCGCCGATACCCATGTTCAGGACGATCTTGTCCAGCTTGGGGATCTGCATCTCGTTGGTGTAGCCGAACTGTTCCTTCAGCGCGGCGCGGATGCGCTCGCGGTAGACGGTCTTCAGCCGGGGCTCGTAAGCTTGATCAGCCATTGATCACCTCGCCGGTCGTCTTGGCGACGCGCACCTTCTTGTCGCCTTCGATCTTGAAGCCGACGCGGGTGGCCTTGCCGTTGGAGTCCACGACGGCGACGTTCGAGACGTGCAGCGCGGCTTCCTTGTGCTTGATGCCGCCCTGGGGGTCGGCTTGGGTCGGCTTGGTGTGGCGGGCGACCATGTTCACGCCCTCCACGACAACCCGGTTTTCCTTCGGCAGGACTTGGGTCACAGCGCCTTGCTTGCCCTTGTCCTTGCCGGCGAGAACGACGACGCGGTCGCCCTTCTTGATCTTAGCAGCCATTACAGCACCTCCGGCGCGAGGGAGATGATCTTCATGTGGTTCTTGGCGCGCAGTTCACGGGGAACCGGGCCGAAGATCCGCGTGCCGACCGGCTCGCTCTGCTTGTTGACGATGACGGCCGCGTTCTTGTCGAAGCGGATCATCGAACCGTCTTTGCGCTTCAGGCCTTGGTTCACGCGAACCACGACGGCGCGCAGAACGTCACCCTTCTTCACGCGACCGCGCGGGATGGCTTCCTTCACGGAGACGACGATGACGTCGCCAACGCTGGCGTAGCGACGGCCTGCGCCGCCCAACACCTTGATGCACATGACCCGGCGAGCGCCAGAGTTGTCGGCGACGTCCAGGTTAGTTTGCATCTGGATCATGGTTTAGACCTTCCAGACTTAGGCCGAAGCCTTGGGAAGCACTTCCCAGGTCTTCAGCTTGGACTTCGGAGCGCACTCGACGATGCGAATGGTTTCGCCCGTCTTGTACACATTGGCTTCGTCGTGCGCGTGGTACTTCTTAGAGCGGCGCACGATCTTCTTCAGAAGGGGGTGAACGATGGTACGTTCCACCTTCACCACCACGGTCTTGTCACCCTTATCGGAGACGACGACCCCTTCGAGGATACGCTTGGGCATATCGTTCTCCTTAGGCCGCGGCCTTGGCGCGCAGCACGGTCTTGATCCGCGCGATATCCTTGCGGATCTCGTTGACGCGGTGGGTCTTCTCGACCTGGCCCGTGGCAGCCTGGAAGCGCAGGTTGAACTGCTCCTTCTTCAGGTTGATCAGGGTTTCGGCGAGTTGATCGGGGTCAGGCCCCGGATGTCGGCGATCTTCATGAGCCTCAAGCCTCCACGGCCACGCCCGCGTCGAGGCGGGTGACCACACGAGTGCGGATCGGCAGCTTGGCCGCGCCGAGGCGCAGCGCTTCACGCGCGATATCGTCCGGCACGCCGTCGATCTCGAACATGATGCGGCCGGGGGCCACGCGAGCGGCCCAGTAATCGACGGCGCCCTTGCCCTTACCCATCCGGACTTCGGCCGGCTTGCCGGTGACCGGCACGTCGGGGAAGATACGGATCCAGACGCGGCC
The DNA here is from genome assembly GCF_003722335.1 of Caulobacter flavus. GTDB lineage: Bacteria > Pseudomonadota > Alphaproteobacteria > Caulobacterales > Caulobacteraceae > Caulobacter > Caulobacter flavus. The sequence continues at coordinate 2,970,617 of NZ_CP026100.1, read as the reverse complement.
TTGACGCTTCATCTGGCGGGTGATGGCGCGACGAGCAGCTTCGATCTGGCGAGCCGTGATGCGCTCCGGCTCGACGGCCTTGAGGCCGTAGGAGCCGAAGTTCAGCAGGGTGCCGCCCTTCGAGGCGCCGTGGATGCGGCCCTTGAACTGCTTGCGGAACTTGGTTTTCTTCGGTGACAGCATAGCGCTCTATCCTTAGTCCCGATTGCGGCGGCCGCGGTCGCCGCGGTCCGGGCGATCGCCGCGCTCACGTCCACCGCCTTCACCGGCCGGGCCGGATTCGGAAGCGAGACGCTTGTCCAGCGCCATCGGGTCATGCTCCAGCACTTCGCCTTTGAAGATCCAGGTCTTCACGCCGATGATGCCGTAGGTGGTCTTGGCTTCCGCGAAACCGTAGTCGATGTCGGCGCGCAGCGTGTGCAGCGGCACGCGACCTTCGCGATACCATTCCATGCGGGCGATTTCGGCGCCGCCGAGGCGGCCCGAGACGTTGATCCGGACGCCCTTGGCGCCGAGACGCACGGCCGACTGGATCGAACGCTTCATCGCACGACGGAAGGCGATCCGGCGCTCGAGTTGCTGAGCGATGGACTCGGCGACCAGCTGAGCGTCGGTTTCCGGCTTGCGGATCTCGACGATGTTCAGGTGAACTTCGCCTTCGGTCATCACCGAGAGGTCCTTGCGGAGCTTCTCGATGTCAGCGCCCTTCTTGCCGATGATGACGCCCGGACGGGCGGCATAGATCGTGATGCGGCACTTCTTGTGCGGACGCTCGATGATGATGCGCGAGACGCCGGCTTGGTACAGGCGCTTCTTCAGGGCGGCGCGGATCGCGAGGTCCTGGTGCAGCATCTTGCCGTACTGGTCGCCGTCGGAGAACCAACGGCTGTCCCAGGTGCGGTTTACGCCGAGCCGCAGCCCGACCGGATTGACTTTCTGACCCATTAGGCGGCCTCACCCAGTTCGCGGACCACGATCGTGATCTCGGAGAACGGCTTTTCGACACGCGTCGCACGACCGCGGGCGCGGGGCGAGAAGCGCTTCATAACCAGGTTCTTGCCCACATAGGCCTCGGACACGACCAGGGAGTCGATGTCGAGGTTGTGGTTGTTCTCGGCGTTCGAGATCGCCGAGTACAGCGCCTTGCGGACGTCCTGGGCGATACGCTTGTGGCTGAACTCGAGCTCGTTCAGAGCGCGCTGGACGTTCAGGCCACGGATGGACTGAGCGACCAGGTTCAGCTTGCGGGCGCTGGTGCGCAGGGTGCGCACCTTAGCCATCGCCTCAACGCCTTCCAGGCGGCGAGCTTGCTTTTGCTTGGCCATGATTACTTCCTCTTGGCCTTCTTGTCGGCGGCGTGGCCCGGGAAGTTACGCGTGGGAGCGAACTCGCCGAACTTCATGCCGACCATGTCTTCCGACACGGAGACCGGGACGTGCTTCTGGCCGTTGTGGACGCCGAAGGTCAGGCCGACGAATTGCGGCATGATCGTCGAGCGACGCGACCAGGTCTTGATGACGTCCTTGCGGCCCGACGACAGAGCGGCGTCGGCCTTCTTCAGGAGGTACCCGTCGACAAACGGGCCTTTCCAGACGGAGCGGGTCATGGCTTAGCGGCCCTTCTTCGCTTTGTGGCGCGAACGGATGATGAACTTGTCCGTGGCCTTGTTGACGCGGGTCTTGGCGCCCTTGGTCGGCTTACCAGCCGGGGTCACCGGGTGGCGACCGCCCGAGGTGCGGCCTTCACCACCACCGTGGGGGTGGTCGACCGGGTTCATGGCGACGCCGCGGACGTGCGGGCGACGACCCATGTGACGAACACGACCGGCCTTGCCGAGGTTTTCGTTCATGTGGTCGGGGTTCGAAACCGCGCCGACGGTGGCCATGCAGGTGTCGAGGACCATGCGCAGTTCGCCCGAGTTCAGGCGGATCTGGGCGTAGCCGGCGTCACGACCGACCAGCTGGGCGTAGGCGCCAGCCGAACGGGCGATCTGACCGCCCTTGGCGGGCTTCAGCTCGACGTTGTGGATGATCGTGCCGATCGGCAGCGTGCGCAGCGGCGAGGCGTTGCCCGGCTTCACGTCGACCTTGTCGGCGGTGACGACTTCGTCGCCGGCCTTGAGGCGTTGCGGGGCCAGGATGTAGGCCAGCTCGCCGTCCTGATACTTGATCAGGGCGATGAACGCGGTGCGGTTCGGATCGTACTCGAGACGAACGACCGTGGCCGTGCCTTGCTTACGACGCTTGAAATCCACCAGACGGTAGAGGCGCTTGGCGCCGCCGCCGCGGAAGCGGACGGCGATGCGGCCGTTGCCGCCACGACCGCCGGACTTCGAGAGGCCCTCGACGAGCTTCTTTTCCGGGCGGCCCTTGTGGAGCTCGCTGCGATCGATCAGCACCAGGCCGCGCTGGCCGGGGCTGGTCGGGTTAAAGTGCTTCAAGGCCATGTCTTAGAGCCCCGTCGTGATGTCGATCGACTGGCCTTCGGCCAGGGTCACGATCGCTTTCTTGACGTCGGTGCGGCGACCGACGATGCCACGGAAGCGCTTGGTCTTGCCCTTGGCGACCAGGGTGTTGACCTTGGTGACCTTGACCTTGAACAGCTCTTCGACTGCGGCGGCGATTTCGTCCTTCGACGCATCGGCGGCCACCTTGAAGACGACCTTGTTCTGCTCGCTGAGCAGGGTCGTCTTTTCGGTGATCACCGGCGACAGGATCGTGTCGTAGTGGCGGGCGGTAGCGGCCATTACGCGGCTTCCTTCTCAGCGAAACGGGCCGAGATCGCTTCCACCGCGTCCTTGGTCAGGACCAGGGTGTGGCGACGCAGCACGTCGTAGACGTTCAGGCCGGCGTTCGGCAGCACGTCCACGTTCGGAATGTTGCGGGCGGCGAGCTTGAAGTTCGCGTCCACTTCCGGACCAGCGATGACCAGGGCGTTCTTCAGACCGATCTTGTCGAAGTTGGCGCGCAGGGCGGCCGTCTTCGCTTCGGTCAGAACGGCGCTGTCGAGGACGAGCAGCGAACCGGCCTTGGCCTTCGACGACAGGGCGTGACGCAGAGCCAGAGCCCGAATCTTCTTGGGAAGATCGAAGGCGTGGCTGCGGACGACCGGGCCGTGGGCCTTGGCGCCGCCGACGAACTGAGCCGCACGGCGCGAACCGTGACGAGCGCCGCCGGTGCCCTTCTGCTTGTACATCTTCTTGCTCGTACGAGAGACCTCGTTACGAACCTGGATCTTGTGGTTGCCCGAGCGGCGCTTGGCCAGCTGCCAGGTGACGACGCGCTGCAGGATGTCGCCGCGGATGTCCTCGATGCCGAAGATGGCGTCGTCGAGATCCACGGAGCCGGCCTTGCCGCCGTCAAGTTTGATGACGTCGAGTTTCATTAGCCTTCGCCCTCTTCGGTCGTCGCCGCGGGGGCCTCTTCAGCGGGGGTTTCAGCAGCCGGAGCAGCCTCGCCAGCCTTACGGAAGGCGCCCGGACGCGGCAGATCGGCCGGAGCGGCCTTCTTCACGGCGTCGCGGATCTTCACGTAGCTGCCTTCGTGGCCCGGGACGGCGCCCTTGACCAGGATCAGGCCGCGCTCGACGTCGACCTTCCAGACGGTGACGTTGAGGGTGGTGACGGTTTCTTGACCGAGGTGACCAGCCATCTTCTTGCCCGGGAACGTACGGCCCGGATCCTGGCGGTTACCGGTCGAACCGTGCGAACGGTGCGAGACCGAGACACCGTGGGTGGCGCGGAGACCACCGAAGTTCCAGCGCTTCATGGCGCCGGCGAAACCCTTACCGACGGTGACGCCCTGGATGTCGACCTTCTGGCCGGCGACGTAGTGGTCGGCGGTGAATTCCGCGCCCACTTCGATCAGAGCGGCTTCCTCGACGCGGAATTCGGCGACGACCCGCTTGGGCTCGACCGAGCTCTTGCCGAAGTGGCCGCGTTCGGCCTTCGAGGTGTTCTTGGGCTTCTTGGCGCCGGCGCCGAGCTGCAGGGCGGTGTAACCGTCCTTCTCGACAGTGCGCTGAGCCACGACCTGGCAACCGTCGAGCGAAAGGACGGTGACCGGCACGTGCTGACCAGCTTCGTCGAAGAAGCGGGTCATGCCGAGCTTCTTGGCGATCAGGCCGGTGCGGTTAGCGGGGAGAGTCATCAGTTCGGCCCTCCTTACAGCTTGATTTCGACGTCAACGCCGGCCGACAGGTCGAGCTTCATCAGCGCGTCCACGGTCTGCGGAGTCGGGTCAACGATGTCGAGGACGCGCTTGTGCGTACGGATCTCGAACTGCTCGCGCGACTTCTTGTCGACGTGCGGCGAACGGTTGACGGTGAATTTTTCGATAAGCGTGGGCAGGGGGATGGGGCCCCGCACCGTCGCACCCGTGCGCTTGGCCGTGTTCACGATCTCGCGCGTGGAATGATCCAACACGCGGTGATCGAAGGCCTTGAGCCGGATGCGGATGTTCTGACGATCCATATCGCTCGGTTTCCTAGTGGGCTGCGCCCGCGTCTCGAACCATTTCAAAGACCAACCCGGACTCCTCTTTCGAGAACTCCGAACGCAGCGTCCGCAAAACAAATTGGCCCGCGCAATCGCTTGCGAGGGCCGGTGATCCGCAACCACGCCGTCCTCCGAGGAGAACCCTCCTCTGGATGAGAAGGACGCCTGGTTACGGGTCGCTTGCGAACCGCGTTTGAGCCCTAGAGCTCACAGCCGGTCCAACAGAGGGGCGCTTTTACGTGCCTGAATCGGTTTCGTCAAGCGGTCCCGGCAGGCTTTCGCGGAACCTTCCTTAACAAGATCTGAAGCCCCTCGCCCGCCCCGATCCGCTTAACAGATACGGCCAAAACAAGGCGCTCAAAAAGCAACGTTCACCGCACGCCGTCAGTTCGACACAATCTTTTTGCGCGACCCACGCGTATAGGCAGCGAATTCATTCCTGCAAGTGTAGTATTTGCGCATCATGCAGCCTCGAACGGTCTGGCAGAGCCTTGCGGCCGTCATCGAACCTTCATAGATCCGCCCCGCTCGACGGTAGGGAGGCCCTCCCCAAAACGACCGACCGCCATCGAGACCACATGAGTAAGGGGATTACCCACTATGAAGACCCAACTGTTCGCCGCCGCCGCCGTGCTGGCCTTCGCCGTTTCGGCTCCCGCTTTCGCCCAGAACATCGGTTCGGTCGGCGCCGCCGTCGACTACACCAACGTCGACACCAGCGTCGGCGACGCTGACGGCACCTCGGTCGTCATCGACGGCTCGGTCGCCATCCCGACCGGTTCGTGGACGATCACCGCCAGCGGCGACGTCTCGATCGCCGACAGCGACGTCTCGCAGCGCACCGTCGCTTCGGGCGCCGCCCACGCCACGACCGTCGTCGGCAACGGCCTGCGCATCGGCGGCTTCACCGCCCTGTCGCGTCCGTCGAACGACACCCTGTGGGCCGTCGGCGGCGAAGCCCAGAAGTACCTCGGCAACGTGACCCTGACGGGTCTGGCCGCCTACGGTCAGTCGAACGACCTGGACGCCGACCTGTGGACCGTCCGCGCCGGCGCCAACTACTTCGTCTCGGACGACTTCCGTCTGGACGCCGGCCTCGGCTGGTCGAACGTCGACGGCCTCGTCGACGCCGACATCTGGGACATCAACGTCGGTGGTGAATACAAGTTCGCCAACACCGGCTGGTCGACCTTCGCCAAGTACACCCACAGCGAAGCCGACGACCTGGCCGACCTGAAGTCGGACGCCGTGAAGGTTGGCCTGCGCTACACCTTCGGCGGCAGCCTGAAGGCCCGCAACGCCGCCGGCGCCGACCTGGCCACCGGCAGCGACCTGTTCGGCTTCCTGGTCCGCTAAGCCAGAGCCCCTGGATCTTTCGGCGCCCACCGGAAGATCCAGGTCCGCGCTTTTCGCGGATCCGCCCTCCCCCTCCTTGGGCTGGTCCCGACGAACGCAAGACGGCCCCGGAGCGCGAGCTCCGGGGCCGTTCTCTTTATATTTATATGCGCGATACGCGGACCGGGCGGACCGGGCGGCCTTACTGGCCGATGTAGATGTTGCCGGACCCCATGGCCGACTTCTTCACCGAGCCGTTGACCTTGGCCACGCGGATGTCGCCCGAACCGGCCACGGACAGCGACACCCGGTCGGCCTCGCCGCCGAAGTTCACGTCGCCCGAGCCCATGATGCTGACGTCGATGTCACGGGCGCGGCCGCCCGTGATCTTCACCCCGCCCGAACCGGCGATGCTGACGTCGAGATCGCCGCCGCGCAGCGCGGCGGCCTTCACGTCGCCCGAACCGGCGATCGACACCTCGAGGTCGGACACGTCCTGCAGGCTGATGTCGCCCGAACCGGCCAGGTTGATCTCGGCCTTGGCGGCGCTGCCGGCCTTGGTGTCGCCCGAGCCCGCCAGGCTGATCTCCAGCTTGCCCCGGGTGTTGGCGATGGTCCAATCCCCGCAACCGGCGTTGGCCAGCTCGACGCTGTCGCTGCGGCCGACGCTGCCGTAGACCGCGCCCGAGGCCCCGACCGAGACGTTCATCGGTACGCGGATGGCGATCTGGGGAATGTCGCGCCACTGCACTTCGCCCAGATCACGGACCCTGACCGCCGAGCCCTCGCCCCGGCTGTTGCAGCTCTGGATGCGCTTGAGGCGCAGATTGCCGTCGACGATCGTCTGGCCGCCCACCTTGCGCACTTCCAGCGGAAGCCGGCCGTTGGTGGTCAGGAACTCGACCTTCACGTCGCCGCGGGCTTCGGGAATGATGGTGACGCGGGCGACCGCGTCCTTGATCTTCACCGACGGCTCGGCGGCGGCGGCTTGGCCGGCCAGGGCCAGGACGGCCGCGCCGGCGGCCAGGCTGATGAGTGCGCGCATCTTTAAAGTCCCCTCGGATGGCGTTGCGTTGAGGGAACGCTAGTCGGCGAGATCGCGCCGCACGACTTAATTCGAGGTCATGACGCTGTTGTCACGAACCGCGTCAGGCGGCCTTTTGGGTGTCGCCGATCTCGAAGCTGCGCTCGAAACCCTTGATCCTGTCCTCGACCAGCCGCAATCGCTTGAGCCCCAGCGAGGCGGCCCAGAGACCCGCCCGCGCCGCCATCGACGTCTTGTCCATCGCCGCGACGGGCAGGCCCCAGCGGCGCAGCACGCCATTGGCGAAGTGGGCGCCGTTGGTCAGGCGCGAACCCCAGGTCTGGTAGTCCACCGACAGCGAGACGTTGAAGGTGCCGAGGTTCTCGATCCGGTGCGGCGCGTGCAGCGGCCAGCTGGCGGCCATGCCCGGCTCCAGGTCGAAGACCGCCGCGGCCGCGTCCATGTCGCGGCGGTACGGCAGGTCCTCGGTCTGCTGTTTGAGCATGATGTTCTCCATGCCCTGCTGGGGCATGTGCGCCTCGTCGACCGGATAGATCCAGATCCGCTTGCGGCCGCGCAGGTGGAACAGGATCACGCCCGGCGCGTCGGCGTGGAACGGCACCTTGGCGCCCGGCGCCGACATGATCAGCTGGCCGTTCAGCTGCACGGGCGAAAAGCCCCTCGCCTCGCCCGCGATCTCGCCGAAGGCCTGCTTCATCAGCGGGGTCAAGGCCGGGTACCAGGCCTCGGCCCGGCGCAGCTGAACCCAGATGCGGCCTTCCTTGACACCTTCCAGCACCTCGCGGCCCGGCAGGCGGCCCCGCGCGCCGGTGCGCATGGTCGCCTGGCCCTCGGCGTCGAAGTCGAACAGGTTGATGTCGTAGAGTTCGGCCGGATAGGCGTCGAGCAGCTGCGCCAGGGCGTCGTCGTCGAACAGTCCGGATTCGGCCAGGTTGTGGCGGAAGGTGATCGGGCTCTTGCGGAAGTTCCGGGCCTGGTCGTCCGACCAGGGCGCGACGAGACGGGTCATGGGCCTTACTCCTCCCTCAGTCGGCCAGCAGGCCGAGGCTCAAGCCAAGGCCGATGCCGACGCCGATCCCGGCCCCGACGGCCGGATGACGCCGGCCAAGGCCGGTGACGAAACTGGCGCCGCCCTTGACCTGGCCGATCAGGCCGGGCTCGCAGGCGGCGATGCGGTCGAGGCGACGGGCCAGGCGCTTGCCGACCTCGTCGATGCGATCGACGCCGGGCGCGCCGCGCAGGTGGGTCATCAGCGACGGCCGCACGGCGACCGTTCCCTCCAGCGCCGGCTCCATCGGCACGGCGAAGTCTTCCTTGTAGGCTTCTTCGCTGGGTCCGAAATCGACCCGGGCGATCCCGCGTCCGGCGGCGACCCTCAGGGTCTCCAGCGTCATCAGCGCGCCCGGCGAGTAGCGGGCGAAGTCCGGATCGTAGATCGGAAACCACAGGTGATGGCGGTCGCCGGCGGTCAGGCCCAGCTCGGCCGCCACGATTGTTCCGCCGGCGCGCAGCACGGCCAGGCGCAGGCCGAAATCGTCAGCCTCGCACTCGGCCAGGCGGTTCAGCAGCTCGATCGTCCATCCGCAGGCGAAGATGTCATGCTGGTGGGTGCGGCGAATCTGGGCGCGCTTCTGGGCGACCAGCCAGGCCAGAAGCTCCGGGGGCGGCCGCTCGAAGGTGAAGATCATCTGGCCGTGATCGCGCTCCAGGGCGCGGGCCCGCCGGCGCTTGTCCTTCAGGAAGGCCGCGCTACGGGTCGCCTGATAGGCATCGAAGCCGCCCGACAGGTCGGCGGCCATCGCGTAGCGAACGGAAAGTTCGGGCAAGGGCTCGACCGAGACCAGGCCGCTGACCCTCATCCGCTCCGCGCCCAGAAGTCCGAGCACCGCGGGCAGCGAAACATCGGGTTCGGCGATCAGGCCGTGGAAATCGCTCATCGGCGCACCGAGCGGCTGGATGGCCGAGCCGCGACGCTGGAACGGCAGGAAGCCGACGATGCGGCCGTCGCGCTCCAGCACGGCGATCCGCGAGCCGGGCGCGCAGGCCGCGGCCGCCTCGACATAGCGCAGATCGAAGTAGGGACCGCCCAGCACCGGCTCGGCGTCGCGCAGGGTGTTCCAGCGCGCGCGCTCGGCGGCGTTCAGCTCGGCGGCCTCGACGACCCGCGTCTGCAGTCCTGGATCCAGCACCCTGCTCCCCGTCCTCGCGGACTACGCCGGGCGTGGATCGACGGCCTCGGTCAGGCCCCGTGCAGGGTTAACCGCACCGGCGCCGACTTGTAGGCCGGCGTACCACTACGCCGGTCGTGATCATCGAGTGCTACCAGAGCATTGGTTTCCGGATAGTATGCGGCCACGCACCCGCGCGGGATTTTTCGCGCCACGGCCGTGAAGCCGCGCACGACTCGCGCTCCGGTTTCATCGAAGGCGGCCGCCAGGTCTATGCGCTGCCCCTCCGCCACGCCCAGCGCCGCCAGGTCTTCAGGATTGACGAACACCACGTCGCGGCGGCCGAACACCCCGCGATAGCGGTCGTTCTCGCCATAGATCGTGGTGTTGTACTGGTCGTGGCTGCGCAGGGTGGTCAGCAGCATGACCGAGGCGTCGCCGCGGCGCGGATCGTCCAGACCCGTGTGCGGCAGGAAGTTGGCCTTGCCCGAGGGGGTGGTCCACTTGCGCTCGGCCGGCGGCACCGGCAGGCGGAAACCGCCGGGCTGGCGGACGCGCGTGTTGTAGTCGGTGAACTGGGTCGGGAAGACCTGCTCGATCAGGTCGCGGATCCGGTCGTAGTCGGCCGTCAGCCCCTCCCAGTCGACCGGGTCGTCCGCCCCCAGGGCCGCCCGGGCGATGCCGGCGACGATCGCCGGCTCGGACATCAGGTGCTCGGAGGCAGGAGGGTTGAGACCGCGCGAGGCGTGGACCATCGACATCGAGTCCTCGACCGTCACCGACTGACGCACGCCGCCCTGCACGTCCATCTCGGTGCGGCCCAGGCACGGCAGCAGCAGCGCCTCGCGGCCGACCAGCAGGTGGGTGCGGTTGGGCTTGGTGGCGATGTGGACGGCCAGGTCGACCTTGCGCATGGCCGCGTGGGTGCGGACCGGATCGGGCGCGGCGACGGCGAAGTTGCCGCCCAGGCCGACGAAGACCTTGGTCTCGCCCGCCCCCATGGCCTCGATGGCCTCGACCACCGTGTGGCCGTGGTCGCGCGGCGGCGCGAAGCCGAACACCCTGGCCAGGGCGTCGAGCAGCGCCGCCGACGGCTTTTCCCAGATGCCGACCGTCCGATCGCCCTGGACGTTGGAATGGCCCCGCAGCGGGCAGATCCCCGCCCCCGCCCGGCCTATGTTTCCCCGCAGGAGCAGCAGATTCACCAGCTGCTGCACGGTGCTGGACGAGTTGCGATGCTGGGTGAGCCCCATGCCATAGCAGAGGATCGTGGCGCTGGACCGCGCGTAGATGGCCGCGGCTTCCTCGATCTCGGCCCGCGACAGGCCCCCGACCGTCACGACCTCGTCCCAGGACAGGGCGTCGAGATGGGCCGCCAGGGCCTCGAAGCCGGCGGTGTGCTCGGCTATGAAGTCGTCGTCGAGGACGGCCGGTTCGCCTGCCGCCCGAGCGGCGCGGTCGAAGGCCAGGACGGCCTTCATCAGGCCCTGAACCACGGCCGCGTCACCGCCGACGTTGACCTGATAGTAGCGCGAGGCGATCGGGGTCGACGACAGGGTCGCCATCTCGACCGGATCCTGCGGCGAGGCGAAGCGCTCCAGGGCCCGCTCGACCAGCGGATTGAAGGCCATGATCGTCGCGCCCCTGCGCGACGCCTCGCGAAGCGTCGCCATCATCCGGGGATGGTTGGTGCCGGGGTTGTGGCCAAAGCACAGGATCAGGTCGGCGTGGTCGAAGTCTTCCAGACTGACCGAGCCCTTGCCCATGCCGATCGAGTCCGGCAGGCCGACGCTGGTCGGCTCGTGGCACATGTTCGAGCAGTCGGGGAAGTTGTTGGTGCCGACCTTGCGGCCCAGCAGCTGGAACAGGAAGGCCGCCTCGTTGCTGGCCCGGCCCGAGGCGTAGAACTCGGCCTGGTGCGGGCTCTCCAGCGCCTGGATCGCCGCGCCGGCGCGGGCGAAGGCCTCGCTCCAGGCGATCGGCAGGTAGCGGTCGGTGGCGGCGTCGTAGGCCATCGGATGGGTCAGGCGGCCCAGGTCCTCGATGGCGTGGTCGCTCCAGGTCAGCATCTCGCTGACCGTGTGGGCGGCGAAAACCTCGGGGGCGGCGCGCTTGGCGGTCGCCTCCCAGGCCACGGCCTTGGCGCCGTTCTCGCAGAACTCGAACGACGAGGTGTGCTTGGGATCTGGCCAGGCGCAGCCGGGGCAGTCGAAGCCCTCGGGCTGGTTGGCCCGCATCAGGGTCTTGGCGCCCTCGACGATGGTCTCCTGGTCGGCCAGCGCGCCGGCCACGGCCTTCAGCGCGCCCCAGCCGCCGGCGGGGGCGCCGTAAGGCTTCACGCCCGGGATCTTGCCCCCGGCCTGATTGGAATCGTCCGCCATTACGCAACCTCCAGCGCCGCCTCGACCAGGCGGTCGGGACGGGAAAACACCATGTGGCCGTCGGCCCGGGCCAGGGCGACCAGCGTCAGGCCCGACTCCTCGGCGCGGCGCACGGCCAGGTCGGTCGGCGCCGATACCGCCACGATCAGCCCCGCGCCCATGCGCACGGCCTTCTCGACCATCTCGAACGAGCAGCGGCTGGTGACCAGCACGAAGCCGGCGCCGGCGTCGCGGCCCTCGCGGGCCATGGCCCCTGCCAGCTTGTCGAGCGCGTTGTGGCGACCGACGTCCTCGGCCAGCAGCACGACCCGGCCGTCGACGTCGCAGAAGGCTGCGGCGTGGGTGGCGCGGGTGCTGCGGCCCAGGGCCTGGGCGGCTTCCAGGTTGGCGAGCGCCGCCGGCACCGCGGCATGGGCGATGCGCACGCCTTCGACGGCCTGCGGCAGGGGCCGCACCGCGTCGGCCAGGCGCTGCACGCCGCACAGGCCGCAGCTGGACCGGCCTTCCAGGTTGCGCGGCCGGGCCTTACGGCGGACCACGCCTTCGGAGAGACGCACGTCGACCAGGATGCCGAGCTCTTCCGTGCGGGCCTCGACCGAGACGATCTCGTCGGCGCGGGCGACGCCCTCGGTAATGGTGAACCCCCGCGCCAGGTCCTCGACCTGGGCCGGCGTGGCCATCAGCACGGTGTGGGGCCGGCCGTCGAACGACAGGCCCACGGCGACTTCCTGAGGGGTCCAGCGGTCGGTCGGCGCGGCGCGCCCCGGCGCGCGCCATTCCAGGGCGGATCTGAGGCGGGCGGAAGCATCGGACATGGCGCGAAGACTACAGTTTGGGCGCCGCCGCCGCCATGGCGAAAGACGAACACGGGGTGTGGCTGCGGGGCCACGCGACCAGTTTGCGTCAATGACGACATAAAACGGCGGTTTGCTTCAAACGTCGCGCCGTAGATTTCCCGCGGATATCCGATCCATCCGAAAGACTGCGGTATACGATCGCCGCCAAACCGCATTTCACCGTTCCTGTAATTCATCCGAACGTTACAGAACCTTCACCTCACAATCGCGAAACAAACCCCGCCCATCCCTGCCCCACGGCGAAATTTTATTCCGCCACCATGGCCTTGGCCGCGAAGCCTTGGCGAATACTGGGGACTATGAATGGCTAGAAATACCTATCTGCTGGGCGCTTCCGCGCTCGTCATCGCCATGACGACCGCGCCGATGCTGGCGCAGGCCCAGACGACCGACGACGCCTCCGCCGTCGAAGAAGTGGTGGTCACCGGCTCGCGCATCGCGCGCCGCGACTACGTCTCCAACAGCCCGATCGTGACCATGGGACAGGACGCGATCGAGAAGACCGGTTCGGTCACGGTCGACACCCTGCTCAACCAGATGCCGCAGTTCGTGCCGGCCGTGTCGTCGACCTCGAACAACCCGTCCAACGGCGGCCAGGCCAACATCGACCTGCGCGGGCTGGGGACCCAGCGCACAATGGTGCTGATCGACGGCCACCGCGTGGTTCCGTCCAACTCGGACGGCACGGTCGACGTCAACATCATCCCGTCGGCCCTGATCCAGAACATCGAGGTCATCTCGGGCGGCGCCTCGGCGACCTACGGCTCGGACGCCCTGTCGGGCGTGGTCAACTTCAAGCTCAACAAGAACTTCACCGGCCTGCAGATGGACGCCCAGTACGGGATCACCGAGCAGGGCGACGGCAAGGAAAGCTCGCTCAGCCTGACCGCCGGCGGCAAGTACGCCGAGGACAAGGGCCACGCCGTGTTCTCGGTCAGCTACTCGCAGCGCGGCGAGGTCTACAACGCCGCCCGCGACTTCGCGAAGATCTCCGGCGCCTCGTCGACCACGCCGTACGGCCGCTATGACGCCACGGGCACGAACCTGCCCAGCCAGGCCGCTGTCGACGCCGTTTTCGCCAAGTACGGCTACGCCGCCGGCACGGTCAGCGCCGCCGCCAACCTCGGCTTCAACAACGACGGCACGCTGTTCTACAACGGCGTCAACTACACCGGCTCGGACGCGATCGACTACTCGACCATCCCGGTCAACGGCACCTACAACACCGGCGCCCTGAACCTGCTGCAGCTGCCGCTGACCCGCTACTCGGCCTACGCGGCCACCGAGTACGAGATCAACGAGCACGCCGAGGTCTACGGCTCGTTCAACTTCACCCACTACGACTCGCGCACCATCCTGGCCCCGGCGCCGGCCGCCAGCTCGACGGGCTTCACCGTGCCGGTGACCAACCCGTTCATCCCGGACGACCTGTCGACCATCCTGGCCAGCCGCGCCGACCCGACGGCCGACTTCCTGCTGCGCAAGCGCTTCACCGACGTGGGCGCCCGGATCTCGGAAACCACCTTCAACGTCTTCCAACTGGCGGGCGGCGTGCGCGGCGCCACCGGCTTCAAGGACTGGACCTACGACCTCTACGCCTCGTTCGGCCGCTCGGAGCAGAACGAGACCCAGTCAGGCAACGTCAGCCACTCGGCGGTGCAGACCCTGCTGGACGCGGCCGACGGCGGCGCCAGCATCTGCACCGGCGGCTACGACCCGTTCGGCAACAACGCCCTGACGGACTCCTGCCGCTCTTACATCTCGCGCACGACCAAGAACTGGACCGCAGCCGAACAGCGCATGGTCGAACTGAACTTCCAGGGCGGCTTGTTCAACCTGCCGGCCGGTGAAGTGCGCGGCGCCTGGGGCGCGGACTACAAGTTCGACAGCTTCCAGTACGTGCCCGACAGCCTGCTCTCGACCGGCGACGTGGTCGGCTTCAACGCCGCCGACGCCATCGACGCCTCGACCGACGTCTACGAACTGTACGGCGAAATCCTGGTGCCGGTCCTGAAGGACCTGCCGTTCGTCAAGTCGCTGAACCTCGACGCCGGCTACCGGATGTCGGACTACCAGACCATCGGCACCGTCGGCGCCTACAAGGTCGACGGCGACTGGGAGGTCGTCGACGGCTTCCGCGTCCGCGGCGGCTACCAGCGCGCCGTCCGCGCCCCGTCGATCGGCGAACTCTACTCGCCGCAGAACCAGGACTACCCGTCGATCAGCGGCGATCCCTGCGCCTATAACAGCAGCTACCGGACCGGCGCGAACGCCGCCACCGTCCGCTCGCTCTGCCTGGCGCAAGGCGTGCCGTCGGCGATCATCGACAGCTACACCTACGCCAACAGCCAGGTGAACGCCCTGACCGGCGGCAACCCGGACCTGAAGGAAGAGACCGCCGACACCTACAACGTCGGCTTCGTCTGGAGCCCGCGCTTCGAGAACCCGCTGTTCGAACGCCTGTCGCTGTCGGTCGACTACTATTCGATCGACATCAAGGACGCGATCGGCACCATCGACGCGGCCACCGTGCTGGACAAGTGCTACAACGGCGACGCCAACAGCGCCTATTACTGCAGCCTGTTCACGCGCAACACCTCGACGGGCGAGATCGACACCCTCACCCTGACCAACCTGAACCTGGCCCGCTACAAGACCACCGGCGTCGACTTCCAGGCGGACTGGGCCTTCGGCCTGGGCGCGGTCGGCCTCGACGACAAGTACGGCTCGCTGAAGTTCAACGTGGTGGGCAACTACCTCGACAGCTTCAAGGTCCAGAGCCTGGCCGGCGAGGAATTCCAGGAACTGAAGGGCACGATCGGCAACACCTCGATCAGCTCGGTCGCCGTCTCCCACCCCGAGTGGAAGTTCGCGGCCTCGGCCAGCTGGGTGCTGGGTCCGGTGGACCTGGGCGTGCGCTGGCGCCACATCGGCGAGATGGTCGACGCCGCCGACGCCTCGGAGAAGATCGACGCCGTCGACTACTTCGACCTGAACGGCGCCTGGCAGATCAACGACACCTACTCGATCCGGGGCGGCATCACCAACCTGACCGACAAGCAGCCGCCTTACTTCACCTCGAACGTCCAGGCCAACACCGACCCGTCGACCTACGACGTGCTCGGCCGCCGCTTCTACGTGGCGGTGAAGGCCAAGTTCTAGGCCTTACGGTTTAGGCGAAAGACTGGGGCGGCGGGTTCGAAGGGACCCGCCGCTTTTCTTTGTTTTGGGGGCCAAGACGCTCCCCCTGAAGGGGGAACTGTCGGCGAAGCCGACTGAGGGGGAAGTGAACGCTGGTGTCGGGGGATGTGCTGAGTTCATCAGGAACTTCCCCCTCCGGCCCTTCGGGCCACCTCCCCCTTCAGGGGGAGAGTCTTTGGACACGGCTTTCCCGCCTCACGCGGAAATCCGCTGAGCTGATGGAGAGGGCGCGGGGCGTCCGGGCCTCGCCCGGATGTGTGAGTTTCAAGTACCGTTTCGACGAAGCAGAACGCCCCGCGCGATCGTTATTCCTCAGGCCGGGGCGCGCAGGCCTCTTCCGCCTTGTGCCCCTTCCCCACGCAGAGCTCCCCGTTTCTTGACGGCCAGGAGTGCGTGCCAGGCGCGGACCCTTGGGCGGGCGGGAGCCTAGTCAGGCAAGCTCCCGATAGATGGGTTTACGTCCCCCATCCTCATTTAAGCCTTCAGGCCCGGCTCACGCCGCTCCTTCAGCCCCGCTCGATCGCATCCGCGTCGCACGCTTCGGGCCGGATCCTTGCGCCCTCTCCCTGCGACGGGATGCAGTGATTATGCGGGCGGGTTGGATCCGTCTGATCCAGCACCGTGAGAAAGTTGTAAGGGCTTGGATTGGTTGAGGAGTTTTCGCCGAACGCAGAGGATCCACGCTGCTCTGTCCCCGTCCGCCGTTCCCAATTCCATAAAACCCCCGCGCACGCGGGGGCCCAGGCTTTTTCTGAAACCCATGGCGCTCGACGATAAAACGCCTGGGTCCCCGCTTTCGCGGGGATTTTACGGGTGGGGCGTGTTCCCGCTCCGGGAGGGCTGCCTGGCGCCGGCGCTGCCCCCTCCGGCCATCCGGGCCACCTCCCCCCAGAGGGGGAGGATCTCTCGATGCCCCCTACTTCGGCGGCGACTGGAACTTCTCGAACCAGGCCAGGATCGCCGAGGCCTTGGCGGCCGATTGCGAGGGGCGGACGGCCAGGCCGCCGTGGCTGGCGCCGGGCACCTTGACGAGGGCGGTGGGGACACCGCGCAGCTGCAGGGCCTGGTAATACTGTTCGGACTCGGCCACCGGCGTGCGCAGGTCCTGGTCGCCGACCACGACCAGGGTGGGCGTCTTGACGTTACCGACCAGCGACAGCGGCGAGCGGGCCCAGTAGCCCTGCGGATCCTCCCACGGCATCTTGCCGAACCAGTAGGCGGCCATGAAGCTGTATGCATCCGTGGTCAGCACCTGGCTGGACCAGTTGATCACCGGCTTCTGGGTGGCGGCCGCAGCGAAGCGGTTGGTCTTGCCGACGATCCAGGCCGTCAGGGCGCCGCCGCCCGAGCCGCCGGTGACGTACAGGCGATTGCTATCGACGAAGCCCTTCGCGATGGCCGCATCGACCGCGCTCATCAGGTCGTCGTAGTCGTGGCTGGGATAGTTGCGGTCGATCTCGTTGGCGAAGGCCTCGCCGTACGAGGTGGAGCCGCGCGGGTTGGCGTAGACCACGATGTAGCCGGCGGCCGCGTAGAGCTGGTTGTCGGTCGAGAAGCTGGGGCCGTAGGCCGAGAACGGCCCGCCGTGGATCTCGAGGATCAGCGGATACTTCTTGGCGGGATTGAAATTGGGCGGGGTGACGATCCAGGCGCCGATGTCCTTGCCGTCGAACGAGGACTTGACCGGCAGCGGCTCGACCTTGCCCAGCGTCTTGGATCCCAGCAGGTCGGCGTTGAGCGCGCTCAGGCGCCGGGCCTCGCCGCCCTTCCTGGCCACGGCGATGTCGGACGGACGGCTGGTCGAGCCCTGGGTGAAGGCCACGGTCCCGTCGCGGGCGACGCTGAAGGCGCCGCCGCTGTAGGGACGGTCGAGGCCCGCGCCGGTCAGGCCGGTGACCACCGTCTCGATCTTGCCCGACAGGTCGACGCGGGCGACGCGGACCGAGCCGTTCTCGTCATAGGAGACGTAGACGCCGCGCCCGTCAGCCGACCAGACCGGGTTGTCGATCGAGCGGTCGAGATCGCCGGTCAGCACCCGGGCGCCGCCGCCGTCGATGTCCATCACGTAGAGGCGCGTGTTCTCGTAGCCCCGGCGGCGGGCGTCGTCATAGCCGACATAGGCCACCTGGCGGCCGTCGGGCGAGACCACCGGATTGGCGTCAGGCCCGACGCGGCTGGTCAGCACCTTCAGCGCGCCGTCGGCAAGGTTCAGGCGCCAGATCTCGGCCTCGGCCGGGTTGCGCTCCCAGCCCTCGGCGCGATTGGCCGAGAACAGCAGGTAGCGGCCGTCCTTGGTGAAGGACAGCGGGCCCCGGTCGTCGAACCGTCCGAAGGTCAGCTGGCGCGGCGCGCCGCCCTCGGCCGACACCGTGAAGATCTTGGAGAAGCCGGCCTTCAACGTGCCCTCGCCGTCGCCCCGGAAGGTGACGCGGGTCTCGACGGTCAGCGGCGGCGCCCACTTGGCGTTCTCGGGCTTGCCCTCGGGGGCCGAGCCCAGCTTGGCGCCGTCGTCGGGCGTCAGCATGGTGAAGGCGATGGTCTTGCCGTCGGGCGACCAGGTCAGATCGCCGGGAGCCTCGGCCAGGGTCGCCAGGCGCGCGGTGCGGCCGGTGGCGACCCACTGCACGTAGAGCTGGGCGCCGGCGTCGGGCGTGACCAGCACATAGGCCAGGCGCTGGCCGTCCGGCGACCAGCGCGGCGACATGGCCGAGCCTTGACCGGCGACCAGCGGCGTCTGGGCGCCGGTCCTGGCGTCGACCAGCCAGATCGAGCGCACGGCGCGGTCGACCATGATGTCGTTGGAGGCCCGGACATAGGCGATCAGGTCGCCGTCGGGGCGGATCTGCGGATCGGAGGCGACTTCCAGACCGAACAGGTCGCGGCCGGTGAGCAGCGCCTGGGGCGCCTCGCGGACGGCGGCGACGCCGGCCATCGGGCTCGCCGCCGCCAAGGCCAGCAGCGAGACGAGCAGCAGTTTGGTCGGGCGGCGCATGGGCGATCCTGGCGAAGCTTGCGAAAGAAGGGGTGGATACTGCCGCGCTAACGCCCAGCGTCCACCCCTAATTCCGTGTCTCGTGGAAGGATCTTGCGCGGGGAGCCTTAGCCCGCCTTCAGCGCCAGCGAGGCCGGCTTCAGGCCCGGGGCCGAGGCCAGGACCCGCACTTCGCCAGCCTGGCCGCGCCTGGTGCGCACGATCACCTGGGCCAGGCCGTTGAAGACCTTGCGCTGGCTGGCGACGTCGCTCTCGTGGCTGGTCGGGTTGCCGTTGCCCACGCCGATCACCTCGCCCGGGCCGGTCACCGCGAAGGTGACCAGGTCCTCGGCCTTGGGCACGACGCGGCCCTTGGCGTCGACCACCTCGACCTTGAGGATGCCGACGTCCTGGCCGTCGGCGGCCAGCGCCGAGCGGTCGGTGGTCAGGCGCACGGCGGCGGCGGGACCGGCGGTCTCGCGGCGCTGGCGCAGGATCACCTTGCCGTCCTTGTAGCCGTGGGCCTCGATCACGCCCGGAGCGTAGGGCACCGACCACTCGACGTGGTGGTTGGCCTTCACCTCCCGCACGCCCTGGCTCTTGCCGTTCACGAACAGCTCGACCTTGTCGCAGTTGCTGTGGACCCAGACGGCGACCGGCTTGCCTTCCTGGCCTTCCCAGTTCCAGTGCGGGAACAGGTGCAGCAGCGGCTCTTTCCGCCACCAGGCGCGGTAATAGTAATAGTTGTCCTTCGGGAAGCCGCAGGTGTCGAGCGCGCCGAAGTGCGAGCTGATGCTGGGCCAGCGGTTGAAGGGCGTCGGCTCGCCGCGATAGTCGAAACCGGTCCAGATGAAGCCGCCGGCCATCCACGGACGGTCGGCCGCGTGGCTCCACCACTTCTCGGCCGTGGTCGCCCACCAGGGGTGGTCGGTGTCGTAGGCCGGGACGTAGCTCTTGGCCGCGCTGCGCAGGTATTCGCCGCGCGTGGTGACCGTGCTGCCGCTCTCGCTGCCGATGATCGGCAGGTTCGGGAAGCGGGCGTGGAAGTCGTCCATCTTCTCGTGGCGGTAGTTGAAGCCGATGACGTCGAGCTCGGCGGTGATGCCGTCGCCGAAGCCCGAGTCCATGGCCGCGGTGACGCCGCGGGTCGGGTCGAGGCGGTTGACCAGGCGGCGCATGGTCTTGGCCACCTTGCGGCCGCGCGCCGTGCCCTGCTGGGGCTCCTCATTGCCGATCGACCACAGGATGATGCAGGGGTGGTTGCGGTCGCGGCGGATCAGCCTCTCCATCTCGTCCAGCGAGGTCGGGTCGCTGGACATGCGGCGCGTCTCGGCGATGAACAGCATGCCCAGGCGGTCGCAGGCGTCCATCAGCTCGGGCGTGGCCGGGTTGTGCGAGGCGCGATAGGCGTTGCAGCCCATCGACTGCAGCTGCTCGATGCGCCAGACCTGCAGGGTGTCGGGAATGCCCGCGCCGACGCCGGCGTGGTCCTGGTGGTTGCAGGTCCCCTGCAGCTTGACGTGCTTGTCGTTGAGGAACAGGCCTTCCTTCGGGTCGAAGCGCACCGAGCGCACGCCGAAGGTCGTGGTGTAGCGATCGACCACCGCGCCGCCGACCTTCACCTCGGTCACCAGCGTGTAGAGGTGCGGGTTCTCCAGCGACCACAGCACCGGCTTTTCCAGGGTCACGGTCTGCGACAGCGACTGGCGCTGCCAGCTCGGCAGGCGACCGGCGGCGGGGGCCACGACCAGGGCCGGCTTGCCCGCGCCGTCCAGCACGGTGTGCGTCAGGTCGAACGCGACGGCCTCGTCGCCTTCGTTAGCGAGGTCGGTCTCGATCTCCAGCGTGCCGTCGACCTTGGACTTCACGAACACGCCCCACTGGGCCACGTGCACCGGGGCGGTCTTGACCAGCCAGACGTGGCGGTAGATGCCCGCGCCCTCGTAGAACCAGCCCTCGCCGAGGCTGGCGTCGACGCGCACGGTGATCAGGTTCTCACCGCCGACATTGGCGATGTCGGTGATGTCGACGCGGAAGCTGGCGTAGCCGCTTTCCTCGCTCTCGAGGACGTAGCCGTTCACCATCACCACGGCGTCGCGCATGACGCCGTCGAACTCGATCGACAGGCGCGTGCCGGTCTCGACGGCCGGCAGGGTGAATTTCTTGCGGTACCAGCCGATGCTGGTCTCTGGGAACTCGCGGCCGATGGCCTTGTAGCCGTGGGCGGCGCGCAGGTCCTCCTCGTCCGGCTTGCCGGTCGGGACGTAGTCGGTGTTGTTGGCGAAAGGCAGGGTGACGGCCCAGTCGTGCGGCACGGTGACCGGGGTCCAGGCGCTGTCGTCGAAGTCCTTCTGGGCGGCGGCGGCCACCCACCAGTTCGGCGCGTCGGCGCCGGCCTTGGCGTAGGTGCGCTGATTGGCGCCGTAGCCGAAGTCGCGGGTGGGATCCTGGGCGTGGCCGAGGTGGAACTTCCAGTCGAAGTCCAGGCTGGTGCGCTCGCGCGGGCCAAGGTCGACGACGACCGGCGCGGCCTTCCTGACGGGAGCGGCGGGCTTGGCGGCGGCTTGGGCGGAAGACACGGCGGCGAAGGCGGCGACGCCGGCGGTGGCGGCCAGGGCTTGCCGGCGGCTGAACTCGACCATCGGGGACCTCTCTAAGCAAAAAAGAAGGGAGAGAGCCGGCGAGGCTCCCTCCCCCAGCAAAGGATCGTCGGGGAGGAATGACGTCCTGGAATGGAATCCCCTCGCCGAAGCGAGGGGAAGATAGACGGGTTTAGAACTTAACCGTGACGTCCATCAGGAAGCGACGACCATAGATGTCGTAGCGGCCCAGGCGGTTTTCGTCGCCGTCGCGGTAGGTGCGCATGGCGCGGTTGGTCAGGTTGTTGGCCTGGAAGCGCACGCCGACCATGTCGTTGATCTGGTACGAGGTGCTGAAGTCCAGGGTCTTTTCCGTACCCAGGGTCTGCAGTTCCGAGCCGTTCCAGCCGTAAATCACGGTCATCGGGCTGTGGTACTTGTAGCCCAGGCGGGCTTCGATCGGACCGTTGGAGTACCAGAGGTCGACCGTCGCGGTGTGCTTGGCCAGGCCGGTCAGCGACAGCGGCTTGGTCGACGGCGTCATCTCGTTCAGGTCGGAGTCGACATAGGCGTAGTTCGAGTAGACGCCGAACTTGTCCAGGCCCGAGGGCAGGAAGAAGAACGGCGTCTGGAAGGTCGCCTCGACGCCCTGGATGTAGCCGCCGCCGCCGTTGACCGGGGTCGCCACCGCATAGGTGGTCGTGCCGTAGGTCTCGGGGGTCTGGGTCCAGCCGATGTAGGTGTCGACGTCCTTGTAGTAGTAGGCCAGGGCCACCAGGGCTTCCGGACGGAAGTACCACTCGCCCGACAGGTCGAACTGGACGGCCTTGAACGGCTTCAGGTTCGGATTGCCGCCCGAGCCGGTGTAGGGCGCCCAGGTGCTGAGGGTCTTGCTGGCGCGCAGTTCGTCGAGCGGCGGACGGGCCACGACCTGGGCCAGGCCCAGGCGCACGACCTTGCCGTCGCCGAAGTCGAACTTGGCGTTCGCCGAGGGCAGGACGTCGGTATAGTCGTTGTCGACCGTCACGGCGGTGAAGGTGGCCGCGCCGGCGTCCTGGCGGTAGCCGTCGCTGCTGGTCTTGGTGGTGACCACGCGCACGCCGACGTTACCCGTCAGCCACGAACCGGCGAAGCTGTCGGCGGCGAAGTTCAGCTTGGCGTAGGCCTCGCCGACCTTCTCGTTGACCTTCCAGCGCTGGGCCAGGTTGTCGCGGGCGTTGGCGTAGTTGAACGCGTTGTCGCCGTAGATCGCACGGCCGACGGCGTCGATGTCGCCGGTGATGACGCCCGGAACGTTGAAGCCGCCGATGGTGTAGGAGCTGAGCAGGCTGGCCGGCACGGTGGTCGACTGCAGGCAGTTGCCCCACTCGTCCTGCAGGCTGGCGTCGTAGATGTTGCTCAGGTTGCCCGGGTTCGCGCAGACGAACCACTGGCCCTGGCTGTGATCCTTGGTGCGGTCCGACACGCGGAAGCCGAACTGCAGGCTCTTGAACGTGCCGCTCAGGTCGCGGGTGAAGTCCAGGGCCCCGGCCACGAGTTCGTCGTTCAGGTGCTCCAGGCCGTCGTTCTGGCCGCCGTTCTCGCCGGCCTTGCCGGCTTGAGCGGTCTGGACCATCGAGATCGGGTCCTGCGAGGCGGTCACGAACGGCTTGGCGCCGGCGCGGACGTCATAGCTCAGCGACGAGGGCCAGCTGTCCATACGGACGGCGCGCCAGTTGTTCTCGCGCTCGGCCTTCGAGTACGAGATGTCGCCGGCGATGGTCCACTGGTCCTTGTTCCACTTGCCGTTCAGGCCGGTGGCGAACAGCGTCTTGTCTTCGGTGTAGCGAGCCAGGATCGAGGTGATCGAGCCGTAAGGCAGGGTCGCGGCGACGACGGCGTTGTTTTCCAGCGTGTAGGACGCGCCGGCGCCGTTGTAGTCGCCCCAGTTGCCGTTGTTCCAGTTGCCGCGGTTGCGGGCATAGACGGCCTGGTCCTGGTCTTCGCGGATCTTGATGTTCGAATAGAGGGCGTCGAACTTCAGTTCGAAGTTGTCGCTCGGCTTCCACTGCAGGCCGGTGGAGACGCCGTCGCGCTTCTGCTCGAGCTTCTTGACCTCCAGCTGCAGGCCCCACGGGGTGGCGTCGGCGATGCCGTCGCCGTTCAGGTCGCCGCTGTAGTCGCTGGCGCCGACGGGGGTGCGGATGTTGGAGTCGTTCCAACCCCAGCCCTGGAACGACACGTAGCCGTTCTTCTGCTTCTGCGAGGTCAGGCCCAGCACCATGGCCAGGTCGTCGTTGAACTTGTGCACGAACGAGCCGCTGGCGCGGTAGCCGGTCTGGCCGTAGTCCGGGATGTCCTTGCCGCCGTCGTAATAGACGGGGCCGGCGCGCAGCACGACCGACGGACCGCGGTAGTCCAGCGGGTCGATCGTCTGGATGTTGATGGTGGCCGCGACGCCGCCGGCGATCAGGTCGGCCGACTGCGACTTGTAGACCTGCACGCCCTGGACGACTTCCGAGGGGTAGACTTCCCAGCGGACGTTGCGGTCGGGCTCGGACGAGGCGACTTCACGGTTGTTGATGGTGCCCAGCACGAGGCGGGCGCCCAGGCCGCGTACCACCGCCTGGCTGTCGTTGCCTCGGTCACGGGTGGCGTTGACGCCGGGCAGGCGGGCGATCGACTCGGCGATCGTCACGTCGGGCAGCTGGCCGATGTCCTTGGCCGAGATCGCCTCGACCACCTTGTCGGAGCCTTGCTTCACGCCCAGGGCGTCGCGCAGGCTCTTGCGCACGCCGGTGACGACGACTTCCTCGACCTGGGTGTCGGAAGCGGGAGCCGCGTCCTGCGCCCAGGCGGCGGACGAAACGGCGAGCAGGCTCAGACCGCTGGCGGCGGCGAGCAGCATGGATTGTCGGGTCATCTAGTTCCCCCAATTAGGACGCGACGCCTTCTGCGGGCGTGGCTGTCTTCTGGTTTTGCGGAGAGGACCGGCGTCCAACGGCCGGATCAGTGGGGCGCGACGGTCCGCGCCGGAAGGAAAACCACGTCTCTGACGGACGCTGACGCGCCGGCTCTGCGGACCGGCGCGCCAGTGCTATTTATCATATCAATCACATCTGACAAGTCGTCAGGGCTGGGCGGGCAACCGCACGGCGCTGGGCTTGGCCGAAATGGTCGCGGTAACAGCCGAAGCCGCCTCCACCGCCGCCGCCGTCGGGGCCGTGGCCACGGTCACCGAGGCGCCCGGCATCAGGCGCGTGCGATAGACGAAGTCTGAGCCTTCGCGGACCATCGGGCGCGGGCCGGCCCCGCCCAGGAAATCGCCGTCGATGAAGGCCGAGGCCTTGTCGCCCGCCGCCACTCTGAAGGTCGTCTCGACCGGCATGGCGTAGGTCGTCGACAGCCACTTGATCCCTTCGACCGGCTGGCCCTTGAAGTCGAACAGGGTCGAGTTCTCCCAGTTGGAGCCCGTGCCCCAGCGGGTCTTGCACTTGGTCGAGACCCAGGCCGGCTCCCAGTAGAAGACGCCCGTGCCGCCGCTGGCGAAGACCAGCTGGGTCAGGTCGATCAGGTACTTCTTCTGGCCCTCCTGCGTCGCCGGATAGCCGGCGATCAGGGAGTCTTCGCCCAGCAGGTTGGGCGAGCTGTCGGCGCCTTCGGTGGTGAAGGGATAGGACGTCTCGACCACCACCACGTCGGCCGCATAGGTGTGGCGCAGGCGGTTGATGGACTCGCCCAGCTGCGCCATCGAGCGCTTGGACCACTTGCTGTAGTAGCTGATGCCGATCATGTCGTAGTCGGTGACGCCGGCCTTGGCGGCGGCCGCGAACCAGTCCTCGACGGTGTCGGGCTGGGCGATGTGCAGCATCACCCGCGGGTTCTTCGAGCCCTTGGCGCCCGCGTCGCGCACGGCCTTGATGCCGGCGTTGAACAGCAGCGCGTTGCGCTCCCAATTGATCGGATCCTTGGCCTTGGCCAGGCTGGAGACGATCTCGCCGTTGGTCTCGTTACCCACCTGCACCAGGTCGGGCATCAGGCCCTGGGCGTCCAGCTTGGTCAGGGTGTCATAGGTGAAGGCGTAGAGCGCCTTGGCCTGGTCCGGCGTCGACAGCTTTTCCCAGGCCTTGGGGGCCAGCTGCTTGTCGCCGTCGGCCCAGTCGTCCGAATAGTGGAAGTCGAGCAGCACCTGCAGGCCGGCGGCCTTGGCGCGCTTGATGCTCTTGGTGACGTCGGCGATGTTCGAGTAGTTCGTCCACTGCGGGTCGTTCCACAGCCGGATGCGGGCGATGTTCGAGCCGGCGTCCTTGAAGAACTGGTACTGCTCGACGGTCTTGTCGCCCGAGCGGTAGACCGCGCCGCAGTCGTCCATCTCGTTGGCGTAGGAGATGTCGACGCCCAGATACGTCTTGGGTCCCTTGGCGGGTTCGGCCGCGACGGCGGCGGTGGAGGCCATCAGGCTGGCGATAAGACCCAGGCCCAGCTTCCGAAGATGTCCCGACATGGCGATGCTCCCGTTCTGTGCTCCCGGCCCGATGAAGGCCCGGCCGGGATTTCGGGGCGGAATATCTTCGTATTGATATTACAAATCAACCCTCGGAACCGAGCGCTATCCTGACAAAGTTTTGCAGGGCGGGTGACGGCGTTTTCCCAGTCGCCAGGCTGAGTTGCGCGATCGGCGTTCCCCCGGCGATGGGCCGGAAGACAACGCCGTCCAGCGCCAGCCGGGCCATCGACACCGGCACGATCGACACCCCGAGCTCGGCCGCGACCAGCGCCACCAGCGACAGCATCTGCGGCGCGGGCTGGCCCAGGATCGGCTCGAAGCCGCTGCGCCGACAGGCCTCGACCGCGGCGTCGAAGACGGTGGGCCCAAGACCGCGCGGCGTCAGGATGAAGGCCTCGGCCCGCAGGTCGTGCAGGTTCACCTGCTCGCCGGCCGCCGCCGGATGCGAGGCCGGCAGCACGGCCACCATCTCCTCGCCGTCCAGGTCGTGGAGCCTCAGGCCCTCCAGGTCGACGGCGCCGGGCCGCAGGAAGGCGGCGTCCAGCGCCCCCTGCGCGACCTCGGCCGCCAGGTGGGTGCTGTTGGTCTCGGTCAGCGACAGCTCGACGTCCGGATAGCGCCGGCGATAGGCCCTCACCGAGGCCTGAACCGCGCGGTTGAGCACCGCCGAGCCCGTGAAGCCCAGCCGCAGCGAGCCGCTCTCGCCGCGCGCCGCCTTCTGGGCCTGCAGGGCGGCCGCCTTGGCCTGGCCCGGCATGTTGCGCACGGCGGCGTGGAACGCCTTGCCCGCCTCGGTCAGCTCGGCGCCCGTCGGCAGGCGCCGGAACAGGGTCACGCCCAGCTCGGCTTCCAGGTCCTTGATCTGCTGGCTCAGCGGCGACTGGCCGATGCCGATCCGAGCGGCCGCCCGCGTGAAGTGCCCCTCCTCGGCGACGGCCAGGAAGTAGCGGATGTGACGCAGTTCCACGCCATCTCCAAAAGCTATCGAAAATCCGATCGTCACATATTGGACTGTCGGAAGGCGGAGTTCTAGATCAGCGCCATGACTGCCGCCACCCTCGCCGCCTCTCCCGTCCGGGACGCCGCCCAGAATGCGAGACGCCTGCGCCGGATGTCGCTGGCCCTGTTCCTCGGCGGCTTCTCGACCTTCAGCCTGCTCTACTGCGTGCAGCCCCTGCTGCCGACCTTCGCGCGGACCTTCGCCCTGTCGCCGGCCCAGAGCGCGCTGGCCCTGTCGCTCAGCACCGCCACCCTGGCGATCGCCATCCTGCTGGCCGGCGGCGCGGCCCAGCGGCTGAACCTCAAGAGCCTGATGTTCGGCTCGATGGCGCTGGCGGCCGCCTGCAACATGGCCGCCGCGCTGGCCCCGACCTGGCCGCTGCTGCTGGCCGCCCGCGCCGCCGAAGGGCTGCTGCTGGGCGGCGTGCCGGCCGTGGCCATGACCTACCTGGCCGAGGAGACCGAAGCTTCCGACCTCGCCGCGGCCATGGGCCTCTACGTCGCCGGCACGGCCTTCGGCGGCATGGCCGGACGAGTGGGCATGGGCCTGCTGCTCGCCGCCTTCGACTGGCGCATGGCCATGGCCGCCATCGGCGCCGTCGACCTCGTGGCCGCCGTCGCCTTCTTCGCCCTGCTGCCCAGGCCGCGCCACGCGCGCACGCCCGCGCCCGAGCGCCTCTCCGATCGCCTGCGAACCTGGAATGAGGCCTGGCGGCGGCCCGGCCTGCTGGCCCTGTTCGGCCTGGGCTTCTGCCTGACCGGCGTGTTCGTGGCCCTGTTCAACTACGTCGAGTTCCGGCTGGAAGGCGCGCCCTATCGCCTGAGCCAGACGCAGGTCGGCCTGATCTTCCTGGTCTACGCCTTCGGTGTGTGGTCGTCCTCGACCGCCGGGCGGCTGGCGCAGCGCTACGGCCGTCGCCGCCTGCTGCTGGTCGGCCTCCTCGTCATCCTGGCCGGGATCGCCCTGACCCTGCCGACCAGCCTGGCCAGCGTCATCGCCGGGATCGCCCTGGTCACCACCGGCTTCTTCATCGCCCACGCCATCGCCAGCGGCTGGGTGGGACGGCTGGCCGGACCGGCCAAGAGCCAGTCGGCGGCGCTGTACCTGCTGTTCTACTACGCCGGCTCGAGCCTGGCCGGCGCGGTTGGCGGATGGTTCTGGCGGCACGGCGCCTGGCCAGCCGTCGCCGGCTTCACCGCCATGCTGGCCATTGCCGGTGTCGCCCTGGCCCTGCGCATTCCCCGGGAGGACCCGGCATGACCGACCGCCAAGCCCTCGTCTTCCTGCCCGGCCTGCTGTGCGACGCCCGCCTGTGGCGCGACCAGGCCGACGACCTGGCCGACATCGCCGATCCGACCATCGCCGACCTGACGCTGGACGACAGCGTCGCGGCCATGGCCGCCCGGGTGCTGGAGGCCGCGCCCGAGCGCTTCGCCCTGGCCGGCCTGTCGATGGGCGGCTACGTCGCCTTCGAGATCCTGCACCAGGCGCCGCACCGCGTGGAGCGATTGGCGCTGCTGGCCACCAGCGCCGCGCCCGACACGCCGGCCCGCGCCGAGAACCGCCGCCGGGCCATGGCGGCGGTGCAGGTCGGGCGTTTCCTGGGCGTCACCCAGCGGATGCTGCCGCAGTTGCTGCATGCCTCGCGGCTGGACGAACCGCTGGGCGCCGAGGTCAAGGCGATGGCCGCCCGCGTCGGCGGCCCGGCCTTCCTGCGCCAGCAGAGCGCCATCCTGGGCCGGCCGGACTCGCGCCCGCTTCTGGCGTCGATCACCGTCCCGACGCTGGTGGCGGTCGGCGACAGCGACCAGTTGACCCCGCCCGCCGAGTCCCAGGCGATCCACGCCGCCATCGCCGGCTCTCGTCTTCACGTCTTCGAGGCTTGCGGACACCTGCCGGCCATGGAACGTCCCGACGAGACGACCGCCCTGCTGCGCGCCTGGCTGACGGAGACCTGAGATGACCCCTCCCCGCCTGGCGGTCTACGGCTCGCTGGCGCCCGGCCGGCCCAATCACCATCACCTGGCGCCGCTGGGCGGAACCTGGACCGCCGGCGTCGTGCGCGGCCGGCTGCGGGCCGAAGGCTGGGGCGCGGCCATCGGTTTTCCCGGCCTGGAGCTCGATCCCCAAGGCGAGGCGATCGCGGTGCAGGTGCTGGAGAGCGAGGCGCTGGCGGCGCATTGGGCGCGGCTCGACGCCTTCGAGGGCGCCGGCTACCGCAGGGTAAGCGTCACGGTCGAATCCGAGCCCGGCCCGTCGAGGCCTGGATCTACGTCCTGGCCTGACCTCCCGGCGGGCTCGTCATGCCACCGGTGGCAGCACGACCTGCGCCAATCCCCGAAAATCGTGGTTCGCAACCCTGCGTTCCACGAAAGTTCCCCTTTACGGAAGCCGCGAGGCGCCTGCCATCATCCCCCGCAACGATCAGCCGCGCAAAGCGGCGACGCTTTCGAGGAGGATACGAGTATGGCGGACGCCGTCGCGACGTCGGGCGCAAAGAACGGAGAGGTCGTTCAGCGCAAGGACGCACTGGTCATCGGCGCGGCGTCGGTGGGCACGGTCTTCGAGTGGTACGACTTCTACCTGTACGGCTCGCTGGCCACCTACATCACCCACCACTTCTTCTCGGGCGTGAACGAGACCACGGGCTACATCTTCGCCCTGCTGGCCTTCGCGGCCGGCTTCGCCGTGCGGCCGTTCGGCGCTCTGGTGTTCGGACGCCTGGGCGACCTGTGGGGCCGCAAGAACACCTTCCTCGTCACCATGCTGCTGATGGGCCTGTCGACCTTCGTGGTCGGCCTGCTGCCCAGCTACGAGCAGATCGGCGTCGCGGCCCCCATCGCGCTGGTGCTGATGCGCCTGATCCAAGGCCTGGCCCTGGGCGGCGAGTACGGCGGCGCGGCCACCTACGTGGCCGAGCACGCCCCGCATGGGCGGCGCGGCTTCTACACCAGCTTCATCCAGATCACCGCGACCTTCGGCCTGTTCCTGAGCCTGGTGGTGATCCTGGCCACGCGCTCGACCGTCGGCGAGGACGCCTTCCAGGCCTTCGGCTGGCGCATTCCGTTCCTGATCTCGATCGCCCTCCTAGGCGTGTCGCTTTGGATCCGCCTGCAGCTTTCCGAAAGCCCGTCGTTCCAGAAGATGGTCGACGAGGGCAAGGGCACCAAGCAGCCGCTGAAGGACAGCTTCGCCCGCTGGGGCAACCTGAAGATCGTCATCCTGGCCCTGGTGGGCCTGACCGCCGGCCAGGCCGTGGTCTGGTACACCGGCCAGTTCTACGCCCTGTTCTTCCTGGAGAAGATGCTCAAGGTCGACGGCGCCGTGGCCAACACCCTGGTGGCCATCGCCCTGCTGATCGGCACGCCGTTCTTCGTGGTCTGCGGCTGGCTGTCGGACAAGATCGGCCGCAAGCCGATCATCATGCTGGGCTGCGCCCTGGCCGCCCTGACCTACTTCCCGCTGTTCAAGACCCTGACCAGCGCGGCCAACCCGCAACTGGCAGCGGCCACGGCCTCGGCGCCGGTGACCGTGGTCGCAGACCCGGCCGACTGCTCGTTCCAGTTCGATCCCGTCGGCAAGACGGTGTTCAACACCTCCTGCGACCTGGCCAAATCCTACCTGGCCAAGGCCGGCGTCAGCTACGAGAACCAGCCGGTGGCCGCCGGCGAGGTGGCCGAGGTCCGCATCGGCGAGACCGTCCTGCCCTCGTTCCGCGGCGAGACCCTCTCGAAGGAACAGTTCGCCGTCGAGAAGAAAGCCTGGGAGGCCAAGCTCGGCGAGGCCCTGAAGACGGCCGGCTATCCGGAAAAGGCCGACCCGGCCAAGATCAACAAGCCGCTGGTGGTCTTCGTCCTGACCCTGCTGGTGATCTACGTCACCATGGTCTACGGCCCGGTGGCGGCCATGCTGGTCGAGATGTTCCCGACCAATATCCGCTACACCTCGATGAGCCTGCCCTACCACATCGGCAACGGCTGGTTCGGCGGCTTCCTGCCGACCACGGCCTTCGCCATGGTCGCGGCTACGGGCAACATCTACTACGGCCTCTGGTACCCGATCGTCGTGGCCGCCGTGACGGCGATCATCGGGATGCTGTTCCTGAAGGAAACCAAGGACGTGGATATCGAAGCGTAGGATCTCCTCCTTCGTCATCCCGGAAACGGCGAAGCCGTTATCCGGGACCCAGGAGACCGGGCGCGGCGGATAGATCAACCGCCCTTCAGGAGCCGACGCGTTGCGGCGGCTCCTGGGTCCCGGCTCTCCGCGCTACGCGCTCCGGCCGGGATGACGACCTTGGATCTGGATCAGCCCCGCAGCGAGAACGGCACCCAGCGGCGGTCGTTCTCGAACACCTCGAAGGCCCGATCCACCGGCGGGAAGGCCCGCTGGGAGCAGTCGTCGCGCTCGCAGATCCGGCAGCTGACCCCGATCGGCGCCGAGGGGCCCGCAAGGTCCAGCTCATCGGCATAGACCAGCTGGTCGGCGTAGCGGGCCTCGCAGCCGAGGCCGAGCGCATAGCGCCGCTCGGCCTGGCGATAGGCCCCCGACGGCTTCACCACCCCGCGCGCGATGCAGACATAGCGGACGGCGTCAGGCATCTGCGCCAGTTGCACCAGCCAGGCGTCGGGCCGGGCGAAGGCGTCGTGCACGTTCCACAACGGGCAGGCCCCGCCGAAGCGGGCGAACTGCAGGCGCGTGGCGCTGTGGCGCTTGGTGATGTTGCCGGCCCTGTCGAGCCGCACGAAGTAGAACGGCACGCCCCGCGCGCCCGGCCGCTGCAGCGTCGACAAGCGGTGGAACACCTGCTCCAGGCTGGTCTGGAACGTCAGCGCCAGGCGTTCGATGTCGTGCCGCGCCGCCCGCGCCGCCTCGCGGAAGCGCTCATACGGCAGCACCAGCGCGCCGGCGGCGTAGTTGAGGAGGCCTGTGCGGCAGACCTTGGCGGCGCTGTCGCTGCGAAAGCCAGCGGCCGACAGCTCGGCCTCGACGATGTCTGGCAGCGTGAGCGCTGCGATCTGGTAGGCCAGCTGGAAGCTGCGCGTCGCCTCGGGATGGGCCGCGCCGATGGCCACCGTCCGGCTGGCGGCGTCCCAGTGGCGCAGGAGGTCGGGCTCGCCGCTGCGCACCACGCGCACGCCCAGGCGGTCGGCCAGATAGGCCTCCAGCGCCCGCTCGCCGCCTCCGCCGATCTGCGCCGACAGGTCCTCGGCGGCGACGTCGAGGCTGTGGATGTAGTTGTTCTTGTAGTGGAAGAAGTCTCGGACCTCCTCGTAGGGCAACAGCGCGCTGGCCGCCCCGCGCTCGTCCAGCGACACCGCCTCCTCGGTCGCCTTCAGGCGCTCGTCCAGCCGGCGATAGGCGCGGTGCAGGTCTAGATAGGCCTTGGCGAGGTTGGGCGTGTTGGCCACCGCCGCCTTGATCTCCGACAGGGCCGGAGCCTCTCCGCCCACGGGGGCGTCCGCCGTGGCCTCGCGCAGGTCGGCGATCAGGCGCTGGTCGTCGGCGGCGTCCAGCGAGGCGGCGTCGACCTCGAACACCCGCATGACGTCGATCAGCACCCGGGCGGTGACCGGGCGCTGGTTGGCCTCGATCTGCGACAGGTAGCTGGCCGACAGGCCCAGCTGGGCGGCGCAGGCCTCCAGCTTCCAGCCCTTGGCCTGGCGCAACAGCCGCAGACGCGGCCCGATGAACAGCTTCTCTCCCATTTCGCAACTTTGCTATTTCACAAGATGCAAGTTCGCAAGCCCTCGCCACGGCCTCAATTTTCTTGAGCCGGGAACCCGAAGCCACGCAAAATCTCTTCTTTGCGACGTTCACGGCTCGGTCGGAGTAAGCCTTGCAACACATCCTGGAAGAGCTGGAGCGTCGTCGTGAGCAGGCGCGGGCCGGGGGCGGCGAGAAGCGGGTGGCGAGCCAGCATGCGAAAGGCAAGCTGACGGCGCGCGAGCGCATCGACCTGCTTCTGGACGAGGACTCGTTCGAGGAGTTCGACATGTTCGTCGAGCACCGGGGGACCGAGTTCGGCATGGCCGAGCAGAAGGTGCCCGGCGACGGGGTGGTGACCGGCTGGGGGACGATCAACGGCAAGGTCGTCTACGTGTTCTCCAAGGACTTCACGGTGTTCGGCGGCTCGCTGAGCGGCGCGCACGCGGCCAAGATCGTCAAGGTCCAGCGCCAGGCGATGAAGGCCGGCGCGCCGATCATCGGCCTGTTCGACGCGGGCGGGGCGCGCATCCAGGAGGGCGTCGACAGCCTGGCCGGCTATGCCGACATCTTCCTGGAAAACACCCTGGCCTCGGGCGTCATCCCGCAGATCAGCGTGATCATGGGCCCCTGCGCCGGCGGCGACGTCTATTCGCCGGCCATGACCGACTTCATCTTCATGGTGAAGGATACGAGCTACATGTTCGTCACCGGCCCGGACGTGGTCAAGACCGTCACCAACGAGGTCGTCACCGCCGAGGAGCTGGGCGGGGCCCGGGTGCACGCGGCCAAGTCGGGCGTGGCCGAAGGCGCGTTCGAGAACGATCTGGAGGCCCTGACCCAGGTGCGCCGGCTGGTCGACTTCCTGCCCTCGTCCAACCGCGAGAAGGCTCCCATCCGCCAGAGCTTCGACGACCCGCATCGCCAGGAGGCGAGCCTCGACACCCTGGTGCCCGCCGATCCGGGCAAGCCCTACGACATGAAGGAACTGATCTCGAAGATCGTCGACGAGGCCGACTTCTTCGAGATCTCGTCCGAGTGGGCTAGGAACATCGTCTGCGGCTTCGCGCGGATGGACGGCCAGACCGTCGGCATCGTCGCCAACCAGCCGCAGGTGCTGGCCGGCGTGCTCGACATCGACAGTTCCCGCAAGGCCGCCCGCTTCGTGCGCTTCTGCGACGCCTTCGAGATCCCGATCGTCACCCTGGTCGACGTGCCGGGCTTCATGCCGGGCACCAAGCAGGAGTATGGCGGCCTGATCAAGCACGGCGCCAAGCTCCTGTTCGCCTATGCCGAGGCCACCGTGCCCAAGGTCACCCTGATCACCCGCAAGGCCTATGGCGGGGCCTATGACGTGATGAGCTCCAAGCACCTGCGCGGCGACTTCAACTACGCCTGGCCCACCGCCGAGATCGCGGTGATGGGGGCCAAGGGCGCGGTCGAGATCATCTTCCGCCAGGAGGCCAAGGACCCGCAGGCCCTGGCCGCCCGCGAGGCCGAGTACAAGGACCGCTTCGCCAATCCCTTCGTCGCCGCCAGCCGCGGCTATGTCGACGACGTCATCATGCCCCACGGCACCCGCAAGCGCATCGTCCGGGCCCTGCACTCCCTCAAGGGCAAGGTGCTGACCAACCCCTACAAGAAGCACGACAACATTCCGCTCTGAGCCGCCGAGCGAGATGCTCCCCCCTTGGGGGAGCTGTCGCGAAGCGACTGAGGGGGCCGCCAAATGCGGTGCTTACCCCCTCCGGCCCTCCGGGCCACCTCCCCCAGAGGGGGAGGATCTGGAAAGACAAGACCAACCGTCCGAGGGCCGCCGATGTTCGACAAGATCCTGATCGCCAACCGGGGCGAGATCGCGGTGCGGGTGATCAAGACGTGCCGTCGGTTGGGGATCGCCACGGTGGTGGTCTATTCGGACGCCGACGCCGACAGCCTGGCGGTGGAGATGGCCGACGAGGCGGTGCACATCGGGGCCTCGCCGGCCGCCCAGAGCTATCTGGTCGCCGACAGGATCATCGCCGCCTGCAAGCAGACCGGGGCCCAGGCGGTGCATCCGGGCTTCGGCTTTCTGTCGGAGAAGGCCGAGTTCGCCCAGAGGTGCGCCGACGAGGGCATCGTGTTCATCGGTCCCAATCCCGGCGCGATCAGCGCCATGGGCGACAAGATCGAGAGCAAGAAGTTCGCCGCCGCGGCGGGCGTCTCCTGCGTGCCCGGCCATATCGGCGAGATCGCCGACGTCGCCGAGGCGCTGAAGGTGTCGCAGACCATCGGCTATCCGGTGATGATCAAGGCCAGCGCCGGCGGCGGCGGCAAGGGCATCCGCGTGGCCTGGAACGCCAAGGACGTCGAGGAAGGCTTCCCGGCCGTGCGGGCCGAGGCGGCCGGCGCGTTCGGCGACGACCGGATCTTCATCGAGAAGTTCATCGAGAGCCCGCGCCACATCGAGATCCAGGTGCTGGGCGACAGGCACGGCCACGTCGTCCACCTGTTCGAGCGCGAATGCTCGATCCAGCGGCGCAACCAGAAGGTCATCGAGGAGGCGCCCAGCCCGCTGCTGGACGAAGAGACCCGCGCGGCCATGGGGGCCCAGGCCGTGGCCCTGGCCAAGGCGGTGAACTATGACTCAGCCGGCACGGTGGAGTTCGTCGCCGGCCAGGACAAGAGCTTCTACTTCCTGGAGATGAACACCCGCCTGCAGGTCGAGCATCCGGTCACCGAGCTGATCACCGGCCTTGATCTGGTCGAGCAGATGATCCGCTCGGCGGCGGGCGAGCCGCTGGCGTTCAGGCAGGACGATCTGGCCATCAACGGCTGGGCGGTGGAGAGCCGGATCTACGCCGAGGACCCCTATCGCAAGTTCCTGCCCAGCATCGGCCGGCTGGTGCGCTACGCCCCGCCCGCCGAGGGCCAGAAGGACGGCTACGTCGTGCGCAACGACGCCGGCGTGCGCGAGGGCGACGAGATCTCGATGTACTACGACCCGATGATCTCCAAGCTCTGCACCTGGGCCCCGACCCGGGGCGAGGCGGTGGGCGGCATGGCCCGGGCGCTGGAGGACTTCCACATCGAGGGGCCGGGCCACAACGTGCCGTTCCTGGCCGCGGTGATGGACCAGGCGCGCTTCGCCTCCGGCCAGCTGGCCACCAGCTACATCAAGGACGAGTTCCCCGACGGCTTTTCCGGAACCCAGCCCACCGCCTTCCAGGCCGACCTGCTGACCGCCGTCGGCTGCGCCATGCAGCGAGTGCAGGGGCAGCGAGTGCAGGGCCAGCGCCTGGGAAGCCTCCGCGCCGACTGGACCGTGGTGATCGGCCACGACAAGCGCCGGGTGCGCCTCTCTGGCGACGGCCAGGCCCTGACGATCGAGCTGCTCGACGAGGGCCGCACGCTGCACCTCTCCGACATCGCCTGGCGGCCGGGCCTGCCCACCTTCCGGGGCGTGCTGGACGGAACGGCCTTCACCGCCGAGGTCGCTCCCGCGCCCGAGGGCTTCACGATCCGCCACCGCGCCGCCAGGGCCCGGGTCCTGGTGCTGACCGCCCGCAGCGCCGAGCTGCACGACAAGCTGCCGGCCAAGGCCCCGGCCGACACCTCCAAGCTGGTGCTCTCGCCGATGCCGGGCCTGGTGGTCTCGATGGACGTCGCCGTCGGCCAGCAGGTCCGCGAAGGCGAGGTGGTCTGCGTGCTCGAGGCCATGAAGATGCAGAACATCCTGCGCGCCGAGCGCGACGCCGTCGTCAAGACTGTCAACGCCAAGCCCGGCGACCCCGTCGCCGCCGACCAAGTGCTCGTGGAGTTCCAGTGAGCGTTCCCGATCTCGCCATCCCCGGTCCACGGACAAAGGCGGCGCTCGCGCTGGCCGAACGTCGCCGCCGGGCCCAGACGACCGTCCGCGAGGGAGTTCCGATGCAAGCCGTCCATACCGCTGCCACCGCCCCCGCCCCGCGCTTCGCGCTGCGGTCGTCCGAGCTGCCGATCGGCGTTGTCGCCGAACAGCTGGGCCTGACCCTGCGCGCCATTCGCCACTACGAGGAGATGGGCCTGATCGCCTGCGGGCGGGGACCCAAGAACGTCCGCACCCTGGGCCAGTCGGCCCGCGCGCGGCTGGCGGCCATCGCCGACCTCAAGGCCCTGGGCCTGCCGATCTCGGAGATCGCCGACCTGCTGGGACCGGACGGCGCCTGCCCGGACCGCCTGAAGGCGCGGCTGAGGGCGCAACTGGAGGCGCTGGACGCGCGGCGGAGCGCGATCGCGGGGTATCTGTCGGGGCTGTGACCCCCTCCGGCCCTCCGGGCCACCTCCCCCAGAGGGGATCGTTGCATAATGGGGTAAAACAAGAACGACTTTCCCCTTTTGATTCCGAACTGTTCTCGAACGGATTCTGGTCTGTTCTTCGACGTTCCGAATTTCGCAACAGTCCCCCAGAGGGGAAGGATCTAGAAGCGCCGGCGAGAAAATGCTCCCCCGCTGGGGGAGCTGTCGGCGAAGCCGACTGAGGGGGTCTTCAACCCCGCACAAGCTCCCGCATGGCCTTGTCGAGCCCGTCGATGGTCAGCGGAAACATGCGGTCGTTCATCAGCTGCTTCATGACGCCGATCGACTGGGTGTAGTCCCAGTGGCGCTCGGGCGTGGGGTTCAGCCAGACGCAGCTCTGGTAGATGTCGGTGACCCGGCTCATCCAGATGGCGCCGGGCTCTTCGTTCCAGTGCTCGACGCTGCCGCCCGGATAGGTGATCTCGTAGGGGCTCATCGTGGCGTCGCCGACGAAGATCACCTTGTAGTCGGCCGGGAACTTGTGGAGCACCTCCCAGGTTGCGACCTTCTCGGTGTGCCGGCGCTTGTTGTCCTTCCACACGCCCTCGTAGAGGCAATTGTGGAAGTAGTAGAATTCCAGGTGCTTGAACTCGGTCTTGGCGGCGGAAAACAGCTCCTCGCAGAGCTTGATGTGGCCGTCCATCGAGCCGCCGATGTCGAAGAAGATCAGTACCTTGATGGCGTTGCGGCGCTCGGGGCGCAGCTGGATGTCGAGATAGCCCTTCTCGGCCGTGCCGCGGATGGTGCCGGGCAGGTCCAGCTCCTCGGCCGCGCCCGTGCGGGCGAACTTGCGCAGACGCCGCAGGGCGACCTTGATGTTGCGGGTGCCCAATTCGACGCTGTCGTCGAGGTTCTTGTACTCGCGCTTGTCCCAGACCTTCACGGCCCGGCCGTGGCGGCCCTTGTCCTGGCCGATGCGCACGCCCTCGGGATTGTAGCCGTTGTTGCCAAACGGCGAAGTGCCGCCCGAGCCGATCCACTTGTTGCCGCCCTGGTGACGCTCCTTCTGCTCGGCCAGGCGCTCGCGCAGGGTCTCCATCAGCTTCTCGAAGCCGCCCAGGGCCTCGATCTGGGCCTTCTCCTCGTCGGTGAGGAACTTCTCGGTCAGGGCCTTGAGCCATTCCTCGGGAATGTCGGCGGCGACCCCTTCGCCCACCGTCTCCAGCCCCTTGAAGACGTGGCCGAACACGCGGTCGAACTTGTCGAGGTTCTTCTCGTCCTTCACCAAGCTGGCGCGCGACAGGAAGTAGAAGTCGTCGATCGAGCGGTCGATGACGCCCTTGTCCAGCGCCTCCATCAAGAGAAGGTACTCGCGCAGGGACACCGGCACCTTGGCCTGGCGCAGTTCGGAGAAGAAGCGAAGGAACATCGGCCAGGTCTCTGGGGCGGGTCTCGAACGTCTGTTCGAAAGAATGAGGCCATCCGCTCTCCGGCGCAACGGCCTCAGGTCCTGCGCCGTCCGCCGCGCGAATGGCCGGTGGTCATCGGGTCGGGCTTGCGCGGCGCTATCCAGCCCGGCGGCCGGGCCGGAACCGGCTGGTCAGTGCCTAGTCCCATCTTTCCTGGAGTCTGCCGCTGGAAGTAGGAGGCCTGGGGCTCGGGCGCGTTGGGCGGCTCATGCAGGCGTTCGGAACGGCGCAGGTCGGCGATCTCGTCGCGCAGGCGCCCGGCGGCCTCGAAATCCTCGGCGGCGACGGCCCGCGCCATCCGCTCCTCCAGCGCCTCGATGTGGCTGTCGCTCATGACCGCTTCCTTGCTGCCCCAGCAACAACGCCCCAAGCCGGCGTTCGCCCACTCTTTGCTTGAGGCTCCGCACGCGGAGGCGTAGGCCGTCGGCGTGTCCGATCCTGTCGTCGTCAATCCGGCCGCCCCGCCCCTGCCAGAGCCCTCGCCCTGGACCACGCGGCTCGTCTCGCTCGCCGTCGCCAGCGCCCTCCTGATGGAGTTCATCGACTCCACGGCCCTGTCGACCGCCCTGCCCCGGCTGGCGCAGGCGTTCTCGGCCGACCCGATCCACCTGAAGCTGGCTTTGACCTCCTATATCCTGGCCCTGGCGGTATTCACCCCGGCCAGCGGCTGGGCGGCCCAGCGCTACGGCGCGCGGCGGGTGTTCCTGATCGCCATGCTGGTGTTCCTGGCCGGCTCGGCCCTGTGCGGCCTGTCGCAGAACCTGGGCCAGCTGGTCGCCGCCCGCATCGTCCAGGGCATAGGCGGGGCGATGATGACGCCGGTGGCGCGGCTGATCGTGGTCGGCTCCACGCCCAAGGACAAGCTGATCAGCGCCATGGGCTGGTTCACCATGCCGGCCATGGTCGGACCGCTGATCGGCCCGCCGATCGCCGGCTTCGTGCTGTCGGTGGCCGACTGGCCGTGGATCTTCTACCTGAACCTGCCGATCGGCGTGGTCGGCGCGATCGCCGTGCGGCGGTTCGTGCCCAAGGGCGCGCCCGACCCGGAGGCCGGTCGCTTCGACACCCAGGGCTTCGTGATGAGCGCCGTCGCGCTTTCGGGGCTGATCGGCCTGGCCGAGACGGCGGGTCTGTCGCTGCTGCCGCCGCTGGTCCAGGCCCTGCTGCTGGCCGTGTCGCTG
Source organism: Caulobacter flavus (assembly GCF_003722335.1). GTDB lineage: Bacteria > Pseudomonadota > Alphaproteobacteria > Caulobacterales > Caulobacteraceae > Caulobacter > Caulobacter flavus. Next base: position 2,931,486 of record NZ_CP026100.1, on the reverse strand, counting down.
GACGCGGGCTGGCTGTACCTCCAGCATTGCCGGGCCCAGGCCAAGCCGATCCTCGACCTGACCCTGCTGCGCTATCCGACCTTCAGGGCCAGCCTGGTGGGCGGCACGTTCGTGCGGCTGGGCATCGGGGCCAGCCCATTCCTGATGCCGCTGCTGCTGCAGGTGGCGCTGGGCTGGAGCCCGCTGAAGGCCAGCGGCGTGACCATCGCCACGGGCCTGGGCGTGCTGGTCGCCCGGCCGTTCGCCGGGGCGCTGCTCAAGCGCTACGGCTTCCGCACGGCGCTGGCGGTGTTCGTGGTCGCCACGGCGCTGATGACCGCCGTACCGGGCTTCTTCACGGCGTCGACGCCGATGTGGCTGATGATCGCCCTTCTGCTGGTCGGCGGCTTCGCGCGGTCCAGCCAGTTCATCGCCGCCAACACCATCGCCTATGCCGACGTGCCCCAGCCGCGCGTGGCGGCCGCCTCGACCCTGGCGGCGGTCAGCCAGCAGGTCGGCCTGGCCCTGGGCGTCAGCTTCGGCGGCCTGATGCTGCATATGACGCGCGGCGTCGGCGAGGCAGCGCTGACGCCGTCGAGCTTCGTCTGGCCGTTCGTGGCGATCGGGGTGGTGACGCTGCTGGCGCTGCCGGTCTACCTGCGGCTCGACAAGGACGCGGGGGCCAGCATCAGCGGGCGCTAGGACCCCCTCCGGCCCTCCGGGCCACCTCCCCCAGAGGGGGAGGATCTAAAAGCGCCAAGCCAGATGCTCCCCCTCTGGGGGAGCTGTCGCGGAGCGACTGAGGGGGCCGCCGCCAGGCGGCTACGGACGCGCCGCCGCGATGCGCGCGCGGGCGATCTCGTCGGCGACCAGGTTGGCCGGGCGCTTTTCGGCCAGCGACTGGTCGAGCACCTCGGCCAGGGTCAGGGCCAGGCGGTCGAGCTTGGTGGCCACCCATTCCGGATCGAAGGCGCCGCCGGCTTCCAGGGCGCGGATCTCGGCGGCGACGTTGATGATGCCGCCGCCGTTGATGACGTAGTCAGGGGCGTAGAGGATGCCGCGATCGAACACGGTCTGGCCGATCATGGCGTCGGCTAGCTGGTTGTTGGCGCCGCCGGCGATGACCTTGACCTTCAGGCGCGGCAGGGTCGCCGCCGAGATCGCGCCACCGAGCGCGCAAGGGGCGAAGACGTCGGCTTCGACGTCGAAGATGGCGTCGGTCGAGACGATCTCCGCGCCGGTCCTGGCGGCGACCTCGTTGAGGGCCACCTGATTGACGTCGGCGATGATCAGCTTGGCGCCGGCGGCGTGCAGCTTCTCGGCCAGATAGGCGCCGACGTGGCCGACGCCCTGGATGGCCACCTTCACGCCCGTCAGGTCACGGCCCAGCGCGCGCTCGACGCACAGGCGCACGCCGCGGAACACGCCCTCGGCGGTGACCGGCGAGGGATCGCCCGAGGCGGCCGCGTGGCCTTCCAGGCCGGCGACGTAACGGGTGGTCTTGCGGGTGCTCTCCAGGTCGGCCGGCGAGACGCCGACGTCCTCGGCCGTCCAGTACGAGCCGCCCAGGCTGTCGACCGCGCGGCCGAACGCCTCGAACAGTTCCGGAGACTTCTGCTCACGGCTATCGCCGATGATCACGGCCTTGCCGCCGCCGAAATCGAGGTCGGCCATGGCGTTCTTGTACGACATGCCGCGCGACAGGCGCAGGGCGTCGGTCAGGGCCGCCTCGCTGCTGGCGTAGTCCCACATGCGGCAGCCGCCTGCGGCCGGGCCGCGAGCGGTGGAGTGGATGGCGATGATCGACTTGAGGCCGGTCTTTTCGTCGTAGAACGAGTGGACGCCTTCGTGCCCTTCGAAATCGGGCAGATCGAACAAGGTCATTGCCGTGGGCCTCGCCTGAGCCTGGAAAACAGTGCGCCGGGGTGTACGCCGCCCCGAGCGCCGCCGCAAGGATCACTTCATCGGCCTTTTGTCACATAGACCGACGATCGTTCATATCGCACTGCAATATACCGGACGTTCGACTAGCGTCCGGCCGGAACGCCCTGAACTTTGACGACATTCGGCGCGGTGGGCGCGCCCGGGATCGGCGGCGCGCCCGACGGCAGGTCGGCCTGCGGATCCTTCATGAAGGCGGCCGCGTCGCGCCAGACCACCTGCGCCTGCTTGTCGACCAGCAGCAGATGATAGCCGTCGGCGTAGAAGGCCGAACGATCGTCGGGCTTCAGGCGGCGGGCGGCCTGCTTGGTCGGCTCCTCGGGGATGATCTCGTCGCGCGCGCCGTAGAAATAGGCGACCGGGACCCGCACCTTGCCCAGCGAGGCCCACGCCCGCTCCATCAGACCGACCAGGCCATAGAGGGTGTCGGACCGCGCGCCCCAGATCATCAGGGGATCGCGGCCCATGCGCCGCAGCTCTTCCATGTTGTCGGTCGGCAGCACCTTCTGCACCAGCCACTCGGGCGGCTTGACCACCCAGCTGCGGGCGGTGTGGGCGCTGATCCACAGGCTGGTCTTGTAGGGCAGAGGCTGGGCCGACCAGCCCCAGACGGCGGGCGCGAACAGCAAGAGGGAATCGGCGGCCGGCGGGTTGTCGGTGGCCATGGCGGCGATCGCCAGGCCGCCGCCCATGCTGACCCCGGCAAGAGAGACCTTGGCGTCGGGATGGGCCTCGCGGACCAGCGAGACCAGGGTGCGGACGTCTTCGATCATCAGCTCGGTCGAGGCCCAGACGCCCCGGCGCGGCGAGCGGCCAAAGCCCCTCAGGTCGAGCGCGTAGGTGGCGATGCCCTGCCCCGCCCACCAGTCGGCGGCCAGGTGATAGGCATTGGAGTAATCGTTCATGCCGTGCAGGCCGACGACCACATGGGTGACGAAGCCGTCCTGCGGCAGCCAGCGCTTGAGGCCCAGCTTGGCGCCGTCGAAGGCGATCATCCAGTCGTCCTGCAGCCGGGCGCCGCGCAGGCCGAGCGGCGCGATGGCGGGGCGCTGGGTGATGGGGGCGCAGGCGGCGGCGAGGCCGGCGGCCCCGACGGTGAGGAGAAGGCTCCGGCGGTTCATCGCGCCAGAATGCCCGCGACACGGCGGCGAAGATAGGGCGTGACCTCGTCCTCGAACCATGGATTGCGCTTGAGCCAGGCGGTGTTGCGCCACGACGGGTGCGGCAGGGGCAGAACGCCGTAGGCGGCGTATTCGCTCCAGGCGGCCACCGTCTCGGTCATGGACGGCTTCATCGCGTCGCCCAGCGCCCACGCCTGGGCGTAGCCGCCGACCAGCAGGGTCAGCTCCACATTGGGCAGCAAGTCGAGCAGGTCCTTGCGCCACAGGGCCGCGCAGCGCGGCGGCGGCGGATAGTCGCCGCCTTTCGGGTTCGTACCCGGAAAGCAGAAGGCCATGGCCGCCACGCCGATCTCGGGCCGGTCGTAGAAGGCGCCACGATCCACGCCCATCCACTGGCGCAGGCGATTGCCCGAAGGGTCGTTGAACGGCAGGCCGGTCTCGTGCACCAGCCGTCCCGGCGCCTGGCCGCAGATCAGGAGGCGCGTCCCCTCGCCCACTCGCACCACCGGACGCGGCTGGGGGATCTCGCCGACGCAGGCCCGGCAGGCGCGGATCTCGGAAAGCAGGGCGTCGAGCGACATGGCCGGCAGTTAGGACGCCGCCGGCCACGCGCCAAGGGGCGGCGTCTTCAGGTCGCGGCCACTGGCGTCACGATCGACACCGGAACGAATTCGGCCGCGTGCTGAACCGCCACGCCCAGGTCGACCCGCAGGACGCCCTGGCCCAGATAGGCCGCGTTGTTGCTCATGTCGCATACGACGTAGAACGACTCCGCCGCCTTGGCGCCCATCAGGCCGCCCGCCTGCCAGATGCCGGCAAGGAAGGTCGAGACCTGCGCCTGCACCGTCGCGAACAGCGCCGGCGACGGCGGCTCCGTCGCCGCCCAGGCCAGGCCAGCGGCGACACTGTCCTCGATATGGTCGATCAGCCTGCGCGCGGGAACGTAGCGGAACGTGTCGCTGACAGCCGAGAGCGTCCGCACGCCCCAGATCACGGCGTCGTGCCCCGGGAAGCTTCTCAGCGCATTGAGGCTGCGCGCCGACAGCACCGCGTTGTCGCCGTCGGTCAGGAAACGCTGCGGAACGCCGCTGGCGAAATCCGCCCGAATGCCGGCCGGCGCGGTCCAGACGCCGTCCTTGCGATCGGTACGGGCCCAGATGCCGGCGACGGCGCCCCCGGACGGACGCGGCCCGCCCTCGTCGAGCAGGCGGGAGACGTAGCAGGCCATGCGCGTGCGCTGCTCTTCGGTGAAGTCGCCTAGCGCGTCGACCGTGATGTCGTCGATCTTGGCGGCGGCCCAGGCGGCCGGCGCTTCCAGGATCATCATCGCTTCGCGCTCGGCCACGAACGCCGCGGCGGTCTCTCGGGCGAAGACCGGAACATCGCCTTCGACGTCGTCCGGCGACAGGTAGAGAATGTTGAACGGCGTCGCCTTCAGCGCGGCCAGGGCGGCGTCCAGAGCGGCCTTAGTGGTCGCGTTCCCGGGCAGGCGGACGACGATGGCCGCCTCGCCGCCGTTCGCGAAGAAGTCGGCCGCCGCCAGCGTCAGGGGATGGGCCCGATCCGCCGGGCCGTAGGCGGCTTCGAAAGCCGCCAGGCCGTCAATGGGGACCGCGACGCCCGCCGGGCCTTGGCCGGCCCGGCCGACTAGCGCCGTCACCGCCGTGGGCAGGCCGGCGATCGGCCGGACCGCGGCGATCTCCTGGACGAACACGCCCGGGGTCTTCAGTTGCGACATCGAAGCTACTCCATACTCGACACCGCAACCTCCGATAGCCGCCCCGGGGTTGGCAAGACGTCAGGCGGCCTCGGGCGGCGCGAAGGCCGCCAGCAGGGCCTCCTCGCCGGCGATCAGGCCGGCATAGGCCGGCCGCGCCAGGATGGCGTCGGTATAGGCCTTGGTGCGCGGCCAGCGCGACAGGTCGAGCTTGAGGTGGCGCAGGTTGGCGAACGGGCTGGCCACGGCGATGTCGGCCAGGGTCAGGCGATCCTCCAGCAGGAAGCCGCCTTCGTCGGGGACGATGCTTTCCAAGTAGTCGAGGGCGGGCGGCAAGTCCTCGGCCTCGGCCTTGGCGGCGACGGCCTCGTCGCCGGGCCGGCGCATGAAGCGCGGGGCGACGATGCGGTTGAAGAAGATCTTGCCGCCGGCCGTCACCAGGATGGTGTCGGCGTACTCCTCGAACCAGACCGCCCGGGCGCGAGCGCGCGGCTCGGCCGGGATCAGGTTCGGCTCCGGATGCAGGGCCTCCAGATAGGTGATGATCGCCGTGGAGTCCGAGATGCGGAAATCGCCGTCCTGGAAGCCCGGGATCTTCCTGAACGGACTGCACTCGGCGAACTCGGGATCGAGGGTTCCGGGCGGCGACACCCGGTTCTCCAGCTTCAGCCCCTTCTCGGCCCCGTAGGCCAGGGTCTTGCGCACATAGGGCGACAACGACGAACCGAAGACGATCATGAGCGAACCTCCCCTGATGTATTTGGGAGGCTCATAGTTCACCGATTAGGTTTCTTTTCAAGACCCACCTTTCGGCGGGCCTCGATGCGATCAATCCTCGGCGTCGTCGGCCCCGTCGTCGGCCACGTCCGGGAAGCTGGTCGGATCGCCTTCCATCGGCAGACGCAGGCGATAGACGCCCCGGAACTTCTCCGGATTGGCCGGCTTGTTGTGGCGCAGGATGACGATCTGGCCCTGCTTGGCCAGTTCGACGGCGTCGGTGCGGATGTGGCCGAGCAGCCGCTGCCAGCGCTCGGGCTGGATGGCCTTGGCCACCGACATCGGGTCGATGGACTTGCCGGCCGGCAGGCCCGCCAGTTGCGAGAGGATGGTGTCTTGGATCGGGGTGGTCATGGGAAAGCCATGCCACGGTTCGGCCTTCGACGTAAGCGGGCGGCTTGCCTCGACGCGCCGCGAGGTCTTAGCTGAGCCGCAATAACAACGAGAAAGTACGGGAGCGCAGGGCATGGACGGCGGCAACGAGATCGTCAGCGGGCCGAGGCTGATCGAGGACGGCGAATGGGCCGGCTGGCGCACCTGGGCGGGGCTGGATCCGTTCGAGGACCAGACCGGGCCGTTCTATTTCCGCGAGGACGACGGCAAGGTGCGCTGCGCCTTCCGGGCCGAGCCGCGCCACATGAACGGCGGCGGCTTCATGCACGGCGGCTGCATGCTGACCTTCGCCGACTTCTCGCTGTTCGCCATCGCCTGGCGCGAGCTGGACAACGCCAAGGCCGTCACCGTGTCGCTGAACGGCGACTTCGTCGGTCCGGCCAAGGCCGGGGACCTCGTCGAGGCGACCGGCGAGGTGGTCCGCGCCGGCGGCTCGATGATCTTCGTGCGCGGCCTGCTGAGCACCGGCGGCCAGCCGATGCTGACCTTTTCCGGCGTGATCAAGAAGATCTGGACGATGGGCGGACCGGCCTAGGCCCCGTCCGCCAGCCGCCTGGCCTGGGCGATCCAGGCATCGCGCTCGGCGCGGCCCTTCAGGTTCAGCAGCTTGTCGAAGCTGTCCAACTCGTCGGCGCTCCAGGCGGCGATCTGGCCGAAACGGGTAACGCCCAGGTCGGCCAGCGAGGCCGCCAGCTTGGGCCCGATGCCGACCAGCAGGGTCAGGTCGTCGGCCGCCGTCTTGGCGGTCTCGACCAGCGGGGCGACGGCCTTTTCAACGACCTGCTCCGGCTCGGCCACGACTTCGGCGAGCGGCTCGGGAACGGTCTCGACGACGGCTTCGACCACCTCGACCGAGGCCTCGGCGACGGCCAGCGGAACCTCGGCCGCCGCTTCGACCACCTCGGCGGCCGCGGTCGCCACGGTCTCGACGACCGGCTCGACCTCGGCCACGACGGCCTCGACCACCTTGACCGGCGCCTCGACAAGCGCCGGCGCCGGCTCGTCGATCACGCCGCGCGACACCGGCTCGGGCGCGATGGCGATCAGGGCTTCGAGGTTGACCGCCTCGCGCCAGCGGTTGGACCACCACCACCAGGCCGCCCCGGCCGCGGCCGCGCCGCCGAACACCGCCCACAGGGGCGAGGCCGCGCCCAGCAGCACGTTGGTCGAAGGAGCTTGGGAACTGTCGGAAGACGAGGGCGGGAAGGACGAGGAAACCATGGCCGTTCACTCCGTCGATCAAGATTGTGCGGCGCAGCATAGCATGGAACGCCGTTTCGCAAGCGCAAAAATGCTACCCTTACGTCAGCCTCCGAACAGCGCCGAGCAGGCCATGCCGGCCAGCGCCATCACCGCCACCAGCGCCAGGATCGGCAGGCGCAGGGCGAAGGTCAGGCCGCAGGCCAGCGCCACCAGGCCCATGGCGGCCGGATCGAGACTGGCGAGATCGGGGACCGTCGCCCTGAACGGTCCCCAGGCCGCCTCGTTCCCGGTCCGGAACAGCAGGTGCACGGCGAACCAGGCGGCCAGGCTGGCGATCACCCCGACCACCGCCGCGCCGACCCAGGACAGAGCGCCCGCCGTCCGCGCATGGCCGCGCAGCCGCTCCAGCACCGGCCCGCCGGCGAAGATCCACAGGAACGACGGCGCGAAGGTCGCCCAGGCCGCCATCAGCCCGCCCAGCACCGCCATCGGCCAGGCCAGGGCCGGGTCGGCGTCGCGCCAGGCGGCCACGAACCCCACGAAGACGAAGACCAGCACCAGCGGCCCCGGCGTGGTCTCGGCGAGGCCCAGGCCGTCCAGCATCTGGCCGGGCGTCAGCCAGCCCAGTTCGCCCGACACCTGGCCCACATAGGCCAGGGCCGCGTAGGCGCCGCCGAAACTGACCACCGCCAGGCCGCTGAACGCCGCGCCGATCTGGGCCAGGGCCGAGCGCGGCGCGATCGCCAGGACCAGGATCACCGGACCCAACCAAGCGGCGAGGCAGACCAGCGCCGCCCTGCCCGCTCCCTTCAGCGGCGGCGTCTCGGCCTGATCGACGACCACGCCGTCGCCCGCGCCGAACAACCAGCCGGCGAGGCCGGCGACCAGGATCACCACCGGAAACGGCGTGACGGTGAAGCTCAGGGCCAGGAAGGCCAGGATCGCCGCGATGGCGCCGGCCCGTCCCCGCGCCGCCCGGCCCGCCATCCGCAGCAGGGCCTGCAGAACCAGCGCCACCACCGCCGCCTTCAGGCCCAGAAGAACCGGCGCGGCCCAGCGCGCCTGGCCATGCATCACGTAGAGCGCCGACAGCCCCAGCATGGCCGCAAGACCCGGCAGCACGAACAGAAGCCCCGCCGCCAGGCCGCCGCGCACGCCGTGCAGCCGCCAGCCCAGCCAGGTGGCCAGTTGCTGGGCCTCGGGCCCGGGCAGCAGCATGCAGAAGCTGAGCGCGTGGGCGAAGCGGTCCTCGTCGATCCAGCCGCGCTTCTCGACCACTTCCCGGTGCAGCAGGGCGATCTGCCCGGCCGGCCCGCCGAAGCCCAGGCAGCCGACCTTCAGCCAGACGGCGCATGCCTGACGAAGGCTGGGCGCCAGGCTCACCGGGTCAGGCGCGCCAGACGCGGGCCGCCGCGCCGGTCTCGCCCAGGCGCGCGGCCAGGAAAGTCGTGATCTCACTGACCTTCGGCTCGATCGCCGCCGGCGCGCCGACCAGCACCATGGCGCTGCCGTTCATCTTCATCGGGTCTCGCAGGGGCCGCAGGCGAAGCTCGGCGACTAGCGCGTCGTCCGTGACGTTTTCTAGCGCGCGGACGAAGGCGTCGAAGGTCTCCAGGTCCTTCAGCGGCGTCCAGATCGCCAGGACGGCGGCCGGGTCGACCTTGCGCACTGCGCGCACCGTGGCCACGCACTGGGCGTAGTCGTCGGGCCGCTCGAACGGCGGATCGATCAGCACGAAGGTGCGGCCGCCGCGCCCGGCGCGGGCCTCGGCCGTGGCGTAGCCGTCGGCCTTCAGGGCCTGGGCGAAGGCGTAGGGACCCAGCACCTTGCGCAGCTGGTCGAAGTCGTCGTCGCGCAGTTCGCAGGCGGTGTAGCGGTCGCTCCGGCGCAGGGCCCGGGCGATCAGCAGCGGCGAGCCCGGATAGAGCGGCGCGTCGGCCGCGCCGACGTTCAATTCCTCCACTGCCTTCAGCAGCGACGCGAACGGCGCGGGGGCGTCGCCCTCGGCCAGCAGGCGGCCGATGCCGGCGGCGGCTTCCTTCGACTTCTGGGCCATGTCGCCGCGCAGGTCGTAGGCGCCCGCCCCGGCGTGGGTGTCGATCACCGCCAGCGGCGACTCGTCGACGGTCAGGGCCTCGAGCAGGGCCAGCAAGATCGCGTGCTTCTGCAGGTCGGCGAAGTTGCCGGCGTGAAAGGCGTGGCGGTAGTTCATTGCGAAGTGACGCTCCCGGAACAGAGGCCCCGTCTACCACGTTGGCCGGAATTAGGTTGGGAGCGAACGCATGGACCGGCATTTTTCAGCCCTCGGCGCGTGGTGAACGCCATGCCGCGCGACACCGCCGAGGCGCCCGCCGCCGAAAAGACCCTGCTGGCCTATGTCAACGACCAGGAACAGGGCCTGACCCGCCTGGGCAAGCCCGGCGCCTTCGCCTATGCCGACGCTGACGGCCGGCCGGTCAGGGACGAGGCGACGCTGGACCGGATCCGCGCCCTGGCCATCCCGCCGGCCTGGACGAGCGTGTGGATCTGCCCCGACCCCAACGGCCACATCCAGGCCGTCGGCCGTGACCAGAAGGGCCGCAAGCAGTATCGCTATCATCCCGACTGGCGGGCCGACCGCGACGCCCGCAAGTACGAGCGCATGGCCGCCTTCGGCCGCGCCCTGCCCCGCCTGAGGAAACGGGTGGAGGCCGACCTGGCCCGCCGCGGCCTGCCGCGCGAGAAGGTGCTGGCCGCCGTGGTTCGCCTCCTGGAGCTGACCCTGATCCGGGTCGGCAACGACGAGTACGCCAAGACCAACAAGAGCTTCGGCCTCACCACCATGCAGAAGCGCCACCTGAAGCTGGCCGGCGGCGGGGCGATGTTCGAATTCAAGGGCAAGAGCGGCAAGGTCCACCGCACCGGCTTTCGCGACCGGCGCCTGGCCCGCATCGTCCGGGCCTGCCAGGACCTGCGCGGCCAGCGCCTGTTCCAGTACCTGGACGAGGAAGGCCAGCGCCGCTCGATCGAGAGCCACGACGTCAACGACTACATCCGCGCCGTCGCCGGCGAGGACTTCTCGGCCAAGGACTTCCGCACCTGGTACGGATCGCTGGCGGCGCTGGAGGCGCTGAGCCTGCAGCCCGCCCCGGCCACCAGGACCGAAGCCAAGAAGGCCCTGAACCTCTGCATCAAGGCCGTGGCCGGCCTGCTGGGCAACACCCCGGCCGTCTGCCGCGCCGCCTACATCCACCCCCGCGTGCTCGAAGCCTTCGAGACCAGCGGCCTGCCGAAACGGCGAGCCTCGTCCGAGCGGGCAAGGGAGTTGGCGCTGCTGAGGCTGGTGGCCAGCTGAACTTAAGCCCGTCGGTGGGCCGCCAGCGCCTTCTCCAGCTCCTCGACCATGATCTTCTTCAGGCTCTCCGGCGAGACGATCTCGATCGCATCGCCCCAGGTGAACAGGTGCCAGGCCAGCTCCAGCATGCCGCTGGCGCGGAAGGCCACGGTCACCACGCCGCCTGGTCCCTGGGTCACCACCTGGTTGGAGTGAAAGCGCCAGCGCAGGGCGTCCTCGGCGCGATCGGCGCGGATGCGCAGCACAACGTCCTCGATCTCGCCGTGATAGATGCCGAAGCTCTCGTCGGCGAAGGCCTGCAGCGAGAAGTCGGCCGGCGGCGAAGCCGGCCTGTCCAGCGCCTCGACGTCGCTCATCCGGTCCAGGCGGAAGGTGCGCGGCCGCGGACTGTGCCCCTCCAGCGAGACGAGATAGTTGCTGCGGCCGAACAGGATCCCCAGCGGCGTGACCGTCCGCGTGCGGCCCGGCTGGCTGCCGCCCTCGTAGCGGAACGACAGCGCCGTCAGTCCCTTCACCGCCGAACGGATCTGCGCCAGCACGCCCTGGTCTTCGAACGGACGCGGGCCGGCGTGGACGGCGATGGTCTCGGCCTGGACCAGCGCCTCGACGTCGGGGGCCACCCGCCGGCGGGCCGAGCCCTTCAGCGCCGACAGCAGCTTGCCCTCCAGGGCGTACAGGGCCGCGGCCCGGGCGTCGGCGCCGGCGGCGGCGTTGGAGTCGGCGGCGGTGCGCAGGGCCGCCAGCTCCTCGGCCGTCGGTGTCTGGAACAGGCTGTCCAGGCCCGAGGGAATGCGGAAACGCCGGGTGGGCGGATCCTCGATCGCCTCCATCTGCGGAAAGGCCGTCCACACCGCGTCGCGCATGCGCTCGGCCGTGCGCCGCCCCACCTCCATCGCCTGGGCCATCTCGTCCAGGGTCAGCCCCTCGGAGGAACTGGCCAGCCGGCGGGCCAGGTCGAGGAGCTTCGTCGCCTTCTCATGTCTCATTCCGGATCATTACGACCGTTTCTGTCGCAACGCACGTGGAAAAGGGAGCATCGCAAACGTTCGGAGAAACCGACATGAGCCGCCTCGCCTGCCAGTCCTGGCACGTTCGTCCGGTCAGCGCCGCGATGATCTCGGCCGTGCTGGCCTTCGCCGACATCCACCGCGACCTGGGCGGCGGCCGCACGATGATGCGCCTGAGCCCCGAGCGCGCCGCCAAGGCCGACGTCATCCTGCTGCTGGGCGGCGACGCCGAGCGGGCGACGGACGTGGGCCTGGTCTGGAACGACCGCGAGGACCAGTTGATCCGGGTGGTCGACGACGCGGCGCTGCGCGAGACCCGGCTGGCGGCCTGGGAAGAGGCCTTCGACCTCTTCGAAGCCGACGACCACGAGCCCGAGGCGCCCCGTCTCTGCGCATGACCCGAGGGCTGCATCCCGCGCCCCAGGACAAGTTGAATCTTCGATCACGGAAGCCGGGTCTCGCACCCGGCTTTTCGCCGTTCTGGACCAGACTTCCAGAGTCTATTCGGGCGCGCCGAAAGTCACCGTTTCTCACACCGTGCGATCGCTCGATTCAGTCAAGGCGCTGCGTCAAAACAGGTTAACAGATCACTACAGTAAATGGGTCGGTAACCGCGACATTTTCACTCAATCTCAAGAATATTACGAGATGTTGCAGCAGGGCAAAAAGCCCTCCGACCGTCAAAATGACGTCGGGCACCTCAAGAAGGAGTCTTCGTAATGGCGCTGAACAGCATCAACACGAACTCGGGGGCGATGATCGCCCTCCAGAACCTGAACTCGACCAACAGCGAACTGCAGGTCACCCAGCAGCGCATCAACACCGGCAAGAAGATCGGTAGCGCCAAGGACAACGGCGCGATCTGGGCCACCGCCAAGAACCAGTCGGCCACCTCGTCCTCGATCAACGCCGTGAAGGACTCGCTGCAACGCGGTCAGTCCACCATCGACGTGGCCCTGGCCGCTGGCGACACCGTGACCGACCTGCTCGGCAAGATGAAGGAAAAGGCCCTGGCCGCTTCCGACACCTCGCTGAACACCGCGTCGTTCAACGCGCTGAAGGCCGACTTCAACTCGCTGCGCGACCAGATCACCAAGGCCGTCAGCAACGCCAAGTTCAACGGCGCCAGCATCATCGACGGCAAGACCACCAAGCTGACCTACCTGGCCAACTCGGACGGCACGGGCATCACCGTGAACGCCAAGACGCTGTCGCTGGCCGGTATCGGTCTCTCGACCACCACCACCTTCACGACCGCCGCCTCGGCCAAGACGATGATCACCACCATCGACACCGCCCTGCAGACGGCCACCAACAAGCTGGCCTCGCTGGGCACGGCCTCGACCGGCCTGGACACCCACCTGAACTTCGTCGGCAAGCTGCAAGACAGCCTCGACGCCGGCGTGGGCAACCTGATCGACGCCGACCTGGCCAAGGAAAGCGCCAAGCTGCAAGCCCTGCAAACCAAGCAGCAGCTGGGCATCCAGGCGCTCTCGATCGCCAACCAGTCGTCGAGCTCGATCCTGAGCCTGTTCCGCTAAGCGGAAACGACGACCAGACTATCGGGGCGGGCCGCATGGCCCGCCCCACTCTTCGCGCCAAAGCGCGACAGGGCTGGAGCCAGGCTCGCCCGACTTTACCTGAAAATTGTATTTTCTTGCGCTTCTTGCATAGCGAGCAATCGCATCGGCGCCCGAAAACCACGGCGGATCGACGCCTCTGGCCACGCCCCTGTGGTCGCCGGCACGACGGAGCCGCCTATGACCGAATGCACGCTGCAGATCGTCAACATGACCGACCATCCGGTCGACATCACCACCACGCTCATCGAAGTCCGAGACTGGGCCTCGCCCGGAGAGCGCAACCCCCTAGTGTTCAGCGGCGGCCAGATCCCCGCGTACGGGAGAACGGTCGCCAGCCCCCAGGCGCTCGCCGAAGGCCACAACTCCGCTGAGTTCCGCCTGAGCTTCGCCACGCACCGGGGCGAAATCGGCACGCTGGCCGACGCACGACCCGTCACCGCGCCCAACCTGGTGAAGAACTTGGGCTACCGGAAAGGCTACCTGCCCACGTTCGGCGACGCCGCGGTCCACTTCCAGGTGCTTGAGGCCCAGGACCCCGCCGCCGACGGGCATGACGGCAAACTGACCATTGTCCTGATCCCGAAGATCGATCCCAGGACCTGGATGTCGAAGCTTCCCGACGACGCCTATCTGCGCGACGTCACCCTTCCCGGCTCCCACGACGCAGGCACCGCCGCCTACATCATCCCCCTCAGCCGCTGCCAGGACCTGTCGATCGGCGAACAACTCGACAAGGGCGCCCGCTATTTCGATATCCGTCTTGATTCCACCTACCCGCTCGAGATCGTCCACGGCGCATCGAACACCGGGAAGTATTTCGAGAAGGACTGCCTCGCGCCGATGGCCGAGTTCCTCAAGCACCGGGGAACCGCGGAAACCATCGTGATGTGCATAAACTCCGACGCCGAGAACCATTTCCACGACAGCGTGATCAGCCTGGTGCGCCGCGCGCTGAACAACACCTTCGGCGGCGACAACTGGCTGGACCACTTCGAGATCGATACTCACCAGAAGCCCCTGAAGGACCTGCGGCAGAAGATCGTCTTCATGCGGCGCTACAAGTTCGACAAGGCCAGCAGCAAGTATCTCCACTGCCGCGGCATCGAGATGATCGAATTCAAGAACGCGACGGGCTCCGACTCCTTCGAATGGCCGGATGACAGCGACAGCTTCTCCGAAGCCGGAGGGTACCTGTTCAACACGGCAGGCGAACCCTACGCGATCCAGGATCGGTACGGCCTCAACTCGTTCTCGGTCCACGACAAGATCGCATTGATCGAGCGGTACATGAACAGCTGGCGGCCGGACGTGTGGTTCCTGAACTTCCTCAGCGGCTCGAACGCGGCGATGCTCCCGCGCGGCGTCGCCGAGGGCTTCTACATGATCAACGCCCATATCTTCGACTTCATCATCGAAAATGGCGTCGCGCCCTACGGGACGCTGCCCATGGACTTCATGACCCAACCCGAGGGTCTGCTCGACCTGATGATCGCCAGCAACCAGAAGATCTTCGTCAAATGAGCCGGCGGGCGGCTCCGGCGCCTGGAGCGCACCTGGCGAAAGCGTGAGCGGTTTCGCCGGCTAACGCGCTCTGGATGTCTGATCTGGAGCCTTTAGCCTCGCATGCTTCCATGTGAGGCCAGAGGCCCTAGCGCGCCGGGGCCGCCCCCCAGCGTCTTGCCCATCCGGGCCAGCGGCACGTCGTAACCCTTGGAGGTCGGCGCGGTGAACGGCTCGATCAGCACGTAGCCGCAGGCCTCGTACAGCGGCACGCCGCCCATGGTCGCGGCCATCTCGACGCGGGTGAAGCCTTCGCCCGCCGCGGCCTGCTCGCAGGCCGCCAGGATCGTCCGGCCGACGCCCTTCCGCACGTGGTCGGGGTGGGTGTACATCGCCCGCACCCGCGCGGCGTCACGCGCCGGATCCAGCATGGCCGCGTCGCGCCCGGCCGAATGGTCGCCGCCGAACAAGGTGGCGCGCCGGCTCCAGCCGCCGCAACCGGCGATCTGCCCCCCATCCTCGACGACGAAATAGGTGCCGTCGGCGATCAGCTGGCTGTCCAGCCCCATCACCTCGAACGAGGCCTTCACGCCCTCGGGCGGCAGGAACGGCGTCAGCAGCTCGGCGATCGCCGCGTTCATCAGCGCGGTCAGGGCGGGAATGTCCTCCGGACGGGCCAGGCGCAGGGAGAGATCGGTCATCAACCGGACATAGCCCGCCCACGTTCCGGCGCAAGGCCGTCGCCCCGGACGGGCGCCTCGGTTAGGCTGCCCCGCGACGGAGCCGACGCCGTCGAATCCCCCGCCTTCCCCCGTGAGTCCCGATGTTCCGCAACACCGCCCTCGCCGCCCTCGTCCTCGCCGGCGGCCTCGTTCAGGCCGCTCCCGCCCTGGCCGCCCCGCCGCCGGGCCAGACGCTCTACGCCGACAACTGCGCCGCCTGCCACCAGGCGACCGGCAAGGGCGTCAAGGGCGCCTATCCGGCCCTGGCCGGCACGCCGCTGGTCCAGGGCGACGCCAAGCCGCTGCTCGCCATGGTCCTGAACGGCAAGAACGAGATGCCCGGCTTCAAGGACGACCTGACCGACGCCGACCTTGCGGGCCTGCTCACCTATGTCCGCGCCTCGTGGGGCAACAAGGGCAAGGCGATCGCCCCCGCCGAGGTCGCCACGGCCCGCCGCCGGAAATAGGCCTCTGGGCCCTCCCGGAAACTTTCTTCGGGAAAAATCGATGACAACGTTGTCATCAGCAGCGAAAGCCGCTATACAGGTTCTGCCCTTCCTGGGCGTTTCCTCCCAATTCACTGGGCCGCCTTCTTCTCCTGGAGGGCGGCTTTTCTTTTGGGCGTCAGGCCGTCCTGATCTGCCCGTCCTCGACCTGGACCGGCCACGGCGTCAGGCGGCCGCCGGCGCAGGGACCGCCCAGGCAGGCCCCGTCCTCGATGGAAAACACCGCGCCGTGCCAGGAGCAGGCGATCATGCCGCCGTCCGGCGTCAGGTACTGGTCCAGCTGCTGGGCCAGCGGCAGGCCGGCGTGCGGGCAGCGGTCGACATAGCCGAACGCCGCCTGGCCCCGCCGCACCACGAAGCCGTGGAAGCGATTGGCGCCGATCTGCAGCACGTAGTTGCGCGCCGCCCCGTCGGCGATCAGGTCGAGCGGGCCGAGATTGATCCCGGCCCGCGTCGACCAGACCCGGCCGACAGTCTCGACCTGAGTGTCGGCGCCTTGGCTCAAACCCGCTCGACCGTCTGCTCGATGGCGCCGAAGATGGTGTGGCCCTTGGCGTCCTTCATCTCGATGCGGACGGTGTCGTCGCCCAGCAGGAACGGCGTCCTGGGCGCGCCGTGCAGGAGGGTCTCGACGGTGCGCAGCTCGGCCAGGCACGAATAGCCGAGACCGCCATCGGAGATCGGCTTGCCCGGGCCGCCGTCGGCGTCGCGATTGCTGACCGTGCCCGAGCCGACGATGGTGCCCGCGGCCAGCGCGCGGGTCTTGGCCGCGTGGGCCACCAGGGTCCCGAAATCGAAGGTCATGTCGACGCCGGCGTCGGCGCGGCCGAAATCCTTGCCGT
The DNA here is from genome assembly GCF_003722335.1 of Caulobacter flavus. GTDB lineage: Bacteria > Pseudomonadota > Alphaproteobacteria > Caulobacterales > Caulobacteraceae > Caulobacter > Caulobacter flavus. Next base: position 2,914,861 of record NZ_CP026100.1, on the reverse strand, counting down.
TCAGCTCGACCAGCAGCGCGCCCGACAGCTTGCCGTCCTTCCAGGCCTGGCCCAGGACGTCGGGGCTGACCGCCACCGGCGAGAAGGCGCTGGCCGGCTTGGACTGCACGAAGCCGAAGCCCTTGCCCAGTTCGGCCGGGATCAGGTTGCGCAGGGAGACGTCGTTGCACAGCATCACGAGACGGATGGCCTCGAGCGCCTCCTCGCGGCTGGCGCCCAGCGGCACGTCGCCGACGATCACCGCCACCTCGCCCTCCAGGTCGCAGCCCCAGGCCGCGTCGGCCAGCGGGATGGTGTCGCGGGGGGCCAGGAATCCGTCCGACGCGCCCTGATACATCAGCGGATCGGTCCAGAAGCTGTCGGGCATCTCGGCCCCGCGCGCCTTGCGCACCAGCTGGACGTGATTGACGTAGGCGCTGCCGTCCACCCACTGGTAGGCGCGCGGCAGCGGGCTCAGGGCGTCGTGCTCGTGGAACCGCTCCCTGGGCACGCCGCCGTGCTCGAGGCTTTCGGCCAGGCCGCGCAGCAGCGGCTCGCAGCGCTCCCAGTCGTCCAGCGCCGCCTGCAAGGTCGGGGCGATCGTCCCGGCGTCGGTGCACCAGGCTACGTCGTTCGACACCACGACCAGACGGCCGTCGCGGCCGCCCTTCAGAGACGCGAGCTTCATTCGGCGCTTCCTCTTCCTGTTCTGGTTACGGCAGGCGGGCCTTGGGGAACCCGTCCCAGCACGCGTCATAGTCGGCCTGAAGCGCGCGATGCTCCAGCGCGAACTTCGTCGGCGCGATCACCCAGCGGCTCTCGAACATGAAGGCCAGGGTATTGTCGATCTTGTGCGGGCCCAGCTCGGCCTCGACGGCCTTGCGGTGGCTGGCCACGTCGGGGCCGTGGTCGCTCATGCAGTTGTGCAGGCTGGCCCCGCCCGGGGCGAAGCCGCCCTCCTTGGCGTCGTAGGCGCCGTGCACCAGCCCCATGAACTCGCTCATCACGTTGCGGTGGAACCAGGGCGGCCGGAAGGTGTGCTCGGCCACCATCCAGCGCGGCGGGAAGATCACGAAATCCACGTTGGCCGTCCCCGGCGTGTCGCTGGGCGAGGTCAGCACCGTGAAGATCGACGGATCGGGGTGGTCGTAGCTGACCGTGTTGATGGTGTTGAAGCGCGCCAGGTCGTAGCGATACGGCGCGAGGTTGCCGTGCCAGGCCACCACGTCCAGCGGGCTGTGGTCCCATTCGGCCGCCCACAGCCTGCCCTGGAACTTCTGGATCACCAGGGTGGGCGCATCGACGTCCTCGAAGGCCGCCACGGGCGTCTCGAAGTCGCGCGGATTGGCCAGGCCGTTGGAGCCGATCGGCCCCAGTTCCGGCAGGCGCAGGGCCGCGCCGTGGTTCTCGCAGACATAGCCGCGCGAGGGTCCGTCCACCTCGACGCGGAAGCGCACGCCGCGCGGGATCACCGCGATGTGGCCGGGACCGGCCTTCAGCCAGCCCATCTCGGTCACCAGGGTCAGGACGCCCTGCTGCGGCACGATCAGCAGCTCGCCGTCGGCGTCGTAGAACACCCGGTCCTTCATCGAGGCGTTGGCCAGGTAGAGATGCACGCCCATGCCAGCCTGGGCCGCCACGTCGCCGTTGCCGGCCAGGGTGACCAGGCCGTCGACGAAGTCGGTCGGCGTCGCGGGGATCTCGATCGGGCTCCAGCGCAGGCGGTTGGGCGTGACGGGCCCGTCGATCACGCTGGTCAGCTTCGGCTGGTCGTAAGGCTTGTAAGGTCCATGCCCGGCGCTGGGCCGCAGCCGGTAGAGCCAGCTCCTGCGGTTCTCGTGCCGGGGCGCGGTGAAGGCCGTGCCCGACAGCTGCTCGGCATAGAGGCCGAGCGGCGTGTGCTGCGGCGAGTTCTGCCCCACCGGCAGCGCGCCGGCCACGGCCTCGGTCGCGAAGTGGGCGCCGAAGCCGGTCTGGTAGCGGAGGTCCATCGATGCCCCTCTCGTACTTTCAGGTGCAACTAGATCGTCATCCCGGACGGCCTGCAAGGCCGATCCGGGACCCAAGGGCGGTGCGCACGACCCCTGGGTCCCGGCTCTTCGCGCTACGCGCTACGGCCGGGATGACGGGCGTAGGGTGCAGATGCGCCTTACGCGTCGACCGTGATCACGCCGCGGCGGATCTGGTCCAGCTCGATGCTCTCGAACAGGGCCTGGAAGTTGCCGTTGCCGAAGCCCTCGTTGCCCTTGCGCTGGATGATCTCGAAGAAGATCGGGCCAAACAGGTTCTCAGTGAAGATCTGCAGCAGCAGGCCCTCGTCGCCGACATTGCCGTCCAGCAGGATGCGGTTCTTCTTCAGGCGCTCCAGGTCCTCGCCGTGGCCCGGCACGCGCTTGTCGATCAGCTCGTAATAGGTCTCGATGGTGTCCTGCAGCTTGACGCCGCGGGCGCGCAGGCGCTCGACGGTGTCGTAGATGTCGGCCGTGGTCAGGGCCAGGTGCTGGATGCCCTCGCCGTTGTACTGGCGGATGAACTCTTCGATCTGGCTCTTGTCGTCCTGGCTTTCATTCAGCGGGATGCGGATGGCCTTGTCGGGCGCGATCATCGCCTGGCTGAACAGGCCCGTGGCCTGGCCCTTGATGTCGAAGTACTTCTGCTCCTCGAAGCCGAAGACCTGGTTGTAGAAGGTCGACCAGGTGCGCATCTGGCCGCGCTTGACGTTGTGGGTCAGGTGGTCGAGCAGATCCAGGCCCACCGAATTGGCGGCTTCGGCCTCGGCGGCGCCGGGAACCGGCGTCCAGGCGTCATAGATGCTCCCCTCGCCTTCGACGAGATAGAGCAAGGACCCGCCGATGCCTTCCAGCACCTTGGCGTCCGCGCCCAGGACCGAACGGCTGGCGTCGGCGGCCTTGGCGCCGCGCTCCAAGGCGTCGGCGAAGGCTTGGCTTGCGTCGTCGACGCGGAAGGCCATGCCGTTGGCCGACGGGCCGTGCTGGCTGCGGAAATCGGCGACCTGGCCGGCGGCCTCGTCGTTGACCAGCAGGTTGATGCGGCCCTGCTTGTAGCGGGTAACCGCCTTGGTCGGATGGGTGCTGGCGGGCACGAAGCCCAGCTGCTCGATGATCGCCTTCATCGCCGCCGGATCGGGGCTGGTGAATTCGACGAACTCGAAGCCGTTCAGGCCGAGGGGGTTTTCGGGCGTGACGGGCATGGAAGCCTCCCTAAGGCTCGTTATGTCTTTACGGAACCAGCGCGGCCGGCAGGCCGGCGATCAGGCGGTCGTTGTCGGCCGGACGGCCGATGGTGATGCGCACCCAGCCGCCCTTGACGGGCGTCGGACGGACGATGAGCCCTTCGTGCAACAAACGCATGGCGACGGCTTCAGGCCCCGCCGGCGTGCGCAGGAAGACGAAATTGGCTTCCGAGCGGGTATGCTCGACGCCCATCTGGTCGAGCGCCGCCTCGACGCGGGCGCGCTCGGAAAGGGTCAGGGCGACGGTCGAGGCCAGATGCTCGCGGTCTTCCCAGGCGGCCAGGGCGGCGGCCTGGCTGACGGCGGTGACGTTGAACGGCGGGCGCAGGCGGTCGAGATAGGCGATCAGCTCTTCGCTCGAGGCGACGCCATAGCCAACCCGCATGCCGGCCAGGCCATAGGCCTTGGAGAAGGTGCGCGCGGCGATCCACGGACCGCCCCAGGCGTCGAGCACGGCCAGCATGTCGTAGGCCTCGAAATATTCGCGATAGGCCTCGTCGACGAACACCAGGGTGGTCTTGGGCGTGGCGGCCAGCACGGTCTCGACGGCCTCGCGGGAAAGCGCGTTGCCGGTGGGGTTGTTGGGCGTGCAGAGGATCAGCAGCTTGGGCCCCTGGGCGGCCGCGGCCGCGACGGCCGGAACGTCGAGGTCGAAATTGGCCAGGCGCGGCACGTCGACGATCTCGGCTTCGGCGCAGCGGGCGAAGATGTCGTAGGCCGGGAAGGTCGGCGAGGAGAGCAGGATCTTATCGCCCGGGGCCAGCACGGCGCGGAACACGTAGTCGATCAGCGCTTCCGAGCCCGGCGACACCACGATGCGGCTGGACGAGACGCCCAGGCGCTGGCCAATCGCCGCACGCAGGGTCTCGCAATAAGGGTCGGGATAGATCTGCGGCTCGGCGACGGCGGCCATGACCGCGTCGGCGACCTTGGGGCTGGCGCCCAGCAGGTTCTCGTTGCTGGCCAGCTTGGCGAAGTCGGAAAGACCCGTGCGGCGGCCGGCCTCGGCCAGGGTCATGCCGGCCTTGTAGGCGACGACGCCGTCGAGGGCGGCGCGCATCGGCGTGGCCGGGGCGGCCTGGGGCTTGCGATCGAGAACCAGCATGACGGCCGCTCCGGGAGTCGGTAACACGGACGTCAGGATAGGTCAGGCGCGGAGGCGCGTTGTGGCGATGATGACCAAGGTGATGTGTGTATAGGTCATTTTATGACCTAATTTCCCCATATGCGACCACATACAACAACCGCCTCCCTCGCCCCTGTGGCGAGGGCCCATGGCGGTCGCTGCTCAGACCTCGGCTTTGCTCGAAAGGTCTGAGCAGGCTGAACCATGGATCCTGGGCACAAGGCCCAGGAAGGCGTCTTAAGGTACAAAAGGCGTGAACAAGGGCATCCGCCCCTATTCCAGATAATCCAGCGGCAGGGCCGTGGAGTCCTTGATCGTCTCCAGCACGAAGCTCGACTGGATGTCCTTCACCGCCGGCATCTTCAGCAGGCGCTTCATCGTGAACTCGGCGTAGGCGTCCAGGTTCGGCGCCACCACCCGCAGCAGGTAGTCGTAGCTGCCGGTCATGGCGTGGCAGCCCACCACCATCGGCTCGCGCAGCACCGCCTCCTTGAAGGCCTCGGCGGCGGCCTCGTTGTGGCGGTCGACGGCGACCTCGACATAGGCCAGCAGGTCCAGCCTGGCCTTGCGGCGGTCCAGCAGCGCCACATAGCCGCTGATCAGGCCGGCTGCCTCCAGCTGCTTGACCCGCCGCAGGCATGGACTGGGCGACAGACCCACCCGGTCGGCCAGCTCCACGTTGGTGACGCCGCTGTCGCGCTGCAGGACATCGAGGATCTTCTTGTCGGTGCGAGTGAGCTTCATCGTGACCGGATAAGGTGGTTTTCCAGCAGTATATGACGACGAAGGCTCAAAATCCTCCCCCAGAAGTGGGAGGCGGCCCGGAGGCGCTGACGCCCCACCCCGGTTTCACGGGGGAGGACAAAAAGCAAAACGCCCGGGGCAGAGACCCCGGGCGCTTCGACTTACGCTTTACGCTTACTGTTACGCTTACTGGTACTAACTCGGTGTTCAGTTCGCCAGGCGACGCAGGAACGACGGGATCTCGAGATCCTCGCCGTCGTCGGCCTGGGGCGGATCGATCGGCTGCAGTTGCGGACGGGCCGAACCGGTCTGGCGGGCCTGCGGCTGCGGGGCAGGCTCGTAGCGCTGCTGGCGACCGCCGCCGAACAGGCTCATCCAGCCGCCGCTCTTCTGCTGACGGCGATCCTCGTAGTGATCGCTGTACAGCGGCTCGTCCTCGGCTTCGGCGACCATCGGGTCGACGATGCGGGTGACGCGCGGCGCGGGAGCCGGCTCATAGACCGGTTCCGGCTCGTAGGCGGCTTCCGGCTGGGCGTAGAGGTCGGCCTGGGCCTGCGGCTGCGGAGCCGGCTCGTAGGCCGGTTCCGGATAGGCCATGGTCGGGCGCTCGATCGGACGGGCCTCGTAGCGCGAACCCGGGCGGATTTCCGGCTGGGCGGGCGCCTGGGCGACCGGCTGCGGGGCGGGCTGCGGAGCCGGTTGCGGCGCGGGACGCGTGGTCTCGGCCAGCAGCGGCGCGGCGTGGGTGTTGCGGGCGGCCGGCTTGGGCTCGATCTGCTGGATCGATGCGCCGTCCATGCCGGTGGCGACCACCGACACGCGGATCACGCCGTCCAGCGACGGATCGAAGGCCGCGCCGAAGATGATGTTGGCTTCCGAGTCGACCTGGTCGGAGATCGCGTTGGCGGCCTCGTCCACTTCGAGCAGGGTCATGTCCATGCCGCCGGTCACGTTGACCAGCACGGCCTTGGCGCCCTTCAGCGAGACTTCGTCGAGCAGCGGGTTGGCGATGGCGTTCTGGGCGGCCATCAGGGCGCGGTCTTCGCCGGTGCCCTCGCCGGTGCCCATCATCGCCTTGCCCATCTCGGTCATGACCGTGCGGACGTCGGCGAAGTCGAGGTTGATCAGGCCCGGCAGCACCATCAGGTCGGTGATCGAGCGGACGCCCGAGTGCAGCACCTGGTCGGCCATGCCGAAGGCTTCGGCGAAGGTCGTGCGTTCGTTGGCGACGCGGAACAGGTTCTGGTTCGGGATGACGATCAGGGTGTCGACGTAGCGCTGCAGCTCCTGGATGCCGGCGTCGGCCAGGCGCATGCGGTGGCGGCCTTCGAAGTGGAAGGGCTTGGTCACCACGCCGACGGTCAGGATGCCGCGCTCGCGGGCGCACTTGGCGATGATCGGGGCGGCGCCGGTGCCGGTGCCGCCGCCCATGCCGGCGGTGATGAACACCATGTGAGCGCCTTCGAGGTGCTCGCCGATCTCCGGGAAGCTCTCTTCGGCGGCGCTCATGCCCACTTCGGGATGCGCGCCGGCGCCCAGGCCCTGCGTGATCTGCACGCCGAGCTGGATGCGACGGTCGGTCTTGGCGAACTGGAGCTGTTGGGCGTCGGTGTTGGCGACGACGAACTCAACACCCTCGAGGCCCGCCTCGATCATGTTGTTGACGGCATTGCCGCCCGCGCCGCCAACGCCGAACACCACGATGCGCGGCTTCAGCTCGGTGGTGCGCGGCGCCGAAAGAGAAATAGCCATGGGGACCCTCGCGTCCTTACGCCGAATTCGCCAAATGAACCGACCGCAAGCCGGTAACGCCTCGACGATCGGGTTAACAGAACAACCACCATCGTTAACTGGCGGTTAAAGCCATAATCTGAGTCGGCTGCAGGTCGATCCCGCTTAACCCGAAAAAAGCGAGTTATCCAAAGGAATTGCCTGGAACTCCTTGGTTTACAAGCTGGGCCGGAACCCCTGTGCGGCGGAACGCCGCTGGCCTGTTTTTTGCGTCCGAACCCTCGGATTCGGGGGCGCGAAACTACACTGTTTGGCCATTCAGGCACTTAGAAAGTTAAACGACAGGGTTAATTCACCCGTCGGGCGAGCCCGCTGATTTGGCTTCGCGCACGCGAAAGCGCCCCGCCCTTTCGGGCGAGGCGCTCACGAATTCCCGCATCGGGACGAAGGCCTACAGGTTGTCGCGCAGCCAGGCGGCGGCCTTGGCCACCGGCGAGGCGTTGGGGTCCATCGGGCGCTTGCGCACCTGGCCGCCGCTGAGGGTCTTGGGCGACACCACCTCGCGCGGACCGAAGGCCGTGCGATGCAGCACGCCGGCGGCGGCGCAGAAGGCCGGACCCGAGGCCGCGTCGGCCAGATGGGGCACTCGGCGCGGACGGCCCAGGCGCACCGGACGGTCGAACACCCGCACGGCCACTTCGCGCACGCCCGCCAGCTGGCTGGCGCCGCCGGTCAGGACGATGCCAGCGCCCGGCTCGACCGGCGCGCCCGAGGCCTTGAGGCGCTCGCGCAGCAGTTCCAGCGTCTCTTCGACACGCGGCTGGATGATGCCCTTCAGCAGGGACCGGGGCGCGATCACCGGACCGGCGCCCGGATCGTCGCCGCGCGGCGGGGCCTCGATCATCTCGCGGTCCTCGTTGGCCGAGGCGATGGCGCTGCCGTGCAGGGTCTTGATGCGCTCGGCGCCGGCGACCGAGGTCTGCAGGCCGCGGGCGATGTCCTGGGTGACGTGCCCGCCGCCGACGGCCAGGCTGTCGACGTGGCAAAGGGCGCCGTTGTTGAACACCGCCACCGAGGTCGAGCCGCCGCCCATGTCGATGCAGACGGCGCCCAGGTCCATCTCGTCCTCTTCCAGGGCCGCCAGGGCCGAAGCGAACGGCGCGGCGACGATGCCCTCGAACGACAGGTGGGCGCGTTCGACGCAGTGGGCCAGGGTGTGGAAGATGTTCTCGTTGACCGAGACGACCAGCAGTTCGAGACCCAGCGAACGCCCGAACATGGCGCGCGGGTCGCGAATGCCCTTCTGGCCGTCGACCGACCAGGCGATCGGCAGCAGGTGCACGGGCTTGCGGCCCGGCAGGCGCACCTGGGCCAAGGCCGAGGAGATGGCGCGCGACAGGTCGCCGTCGGCGATGGGCCGGGCGCCCAGCGAAACCTGGGTGTGGACGCGGTGGCTGGCCAGCTGGCCGCCCGCGGTGCAGACGCTGACCCCCTGGACGCTGACGCCGGCGACCGTCTCGGCGCGCTCCACGGCCTGGGCGATGGCCTGGGCGGCCTCGTCCAGATTGACGATCGCCCCGCCGCGCACGCCGCGCGACTGCACGTAGCCGACCCCGGCGGTCGTCAGGGTGCGATTGTCGCGGTGGACGCCGTCCGCCTTCATGATGAAGCACGTGACTTTCGACGCCCCCAGGTCCACGGCCGCGACCGCGGGCTGACGCACGAGCGTCGCCTTCAGGCCGTCACGGGCCTGTCTCCGGTCCTCAAGTCGCGACATGGTCAGGGTCACCTCAGTCCATCGTTTCTGTTCTTACGCCCCGTTGGCCACGGGCTGCCCTGGCAGCACGGTGTCACGGGGCCGGATCGCCACCATCTCGGGATCGCGCAGATCGATGCGCGCGAAGCCGAGATCGAGGATGCGTTGCCGCTGGTCCAGTTGATCCAATTGAATCAACGCGGATTCTTCGTCAATGGCCGGCAGCTGGATCAGCGAGCCGTCCTTCAGTCTAAGGTCCCAGCGACGGTCGTCGACGCGCACCAGCGCCTCGAGACGATCGCGCAGGCGCGGCCTGGCGTTGACCGCCGGCAGGATGTTGCCCGCGGCCTGGTCGGCGCCCTGCCCCACCACCAGCGGCAGGTGCGGGAAGCGCGCGGCGTCGGCCTCGCGGATGATGCGGCCCTCGGCGTCGATCACCTTCAGGCGGCCCGAGTGCTGCCACACGGCCAGGGCCGGGCGCTCCTCGACGGCGATCATCACGGTGTCGGGCAGCAGGCGAACCACCTTGGCCGACTTGACCCAACCCACGCCCTCGACGCGGGACTTGAGGTCGACGAGGTCCATGCCCAGCGTCGGCTGGTCCTGATAGAGGCCGCTGGCCTTGAGAATGTCGGCCTGGGCCGTGGCCGAGGCGCCGGTGACGTGCACGGCCTTCAGCTTGAAGCCCAGGTTGGCGAACTCGCCGTCGACGCCGTGGACCATGGCCTGGCCCAGGCGCTCGGCGCGGTGGCCGGTGGCCAGGGTGACGACCAGGGCGAGCGCCAGCGCGCCGCCGGCGACGCCCAGGGCCAGGCCGGGCGACACCCCGACCCCGCCGCGCGCGGCATGCAGCTTCCCCGCCGGCTGTTGCTGAGCCGGTCGAGCCTTGTTCGGACTTGCGGGCGCTTCGGCCCGGGGGCGCGCTGGCTTGCGCGGTCCCCCCCGCACTGCCGCGGGCATAAGCGTCCTCCACCATCAGACACTAGAAAAACGGAACCCTTGGGAGCCTCTCCCGGCCCGACCGTCGTTCGACGACGGAAGCCGGTTCGGGCGAAGCGCCTACGGAGGCGTAGAAAGGCCCGAAGGTCGTTAATGCCGTCATAACGAAGCGCCCCTCGCGTTACGCCTCGGCAACCAAGACGCGCACCATTCTGGGACAGGCATTAACCCCTCGCCGCCTTGCCGCACCAGGGTTTAGGGCGTGTTTTCCCAACCCAGCCGGGGCTTTGGGCCGTGATGCCGCGGCGCGGCAAATCTGTGGATGAGCACATAAAGTATGAACGGCGACGCTTGCGGCGTTTTGACTCACGCCCAGGTCGCGGCGACGCGTCGCACGCGCGATGAGCGCCAAGCCGCGTCCGCCTCAGACAACCGGCGGCCGCTCGGGGTCGGTCATCTCTCCGACGCCAGCCGCCACCAGTCGCGCATGCAGGTCGGCGGTTGTGTTGGCGCGGGCGAAATCCAGCTCGTCCTGGCCAGCGCCGACGCAGGACAGCAGAGCAACCGCCCCGACCTCAGTCCGGAAGCCGGCGGAAAAGGGGCGTCCCTGGGCGACGAACACGCCCGCGATCCCGCCCCGCTCGCCGAATTGGAACGGCGCGTTCACGCGGCTGCCCACCTCCAGCACCCGCGGTTCGCCGAAGCGGCCGTGGGCGATCAGCAGGTCGTAGGCGACCAGGCCATGCAGCAGCCGGATCGCGTCGTCGTCACGCCACGGCGTCTCGACCAGCAACTCGTGGCCGAGGCCAGGCTCGCCCTCGTCCGCCCAATCGTTGGAAAGGCCCGAACTGACGTGTAGCCAGGTCGGCCGCTCCGGCGTCGGGGCGAAGCGGAAGGCGCCGATGGTCAGCCAGCGGGGATCGGGCGTCCCCGCCTCGCCGAACGGTGCGAAGGCTTCCGGGCCGAGCGGAAAGATCCCCTCGCCGCCCGGGCCAAACAGGGCCGGATAGCGCGTCTGTTCCCGCTCTTCCCAGATGCGCTCCAGGCGCGACTTGCGACGCCAGAAGCCCTTCAAGCGATCAGTGCCCCGCCTTGGCCGGCGCGGCGGCGCTTAGAGCACGGAAGTCGATGTCGCTGTCGGCCACCAGGTAGACGAAGCTGGTCCAGGCCGCGACGTTCTGGGCCAGCTGGATCGGGTCGACCTTGTCCAGGGTGTCGTCGGCGGTGTGGTGGTAGTCGAAGTAGCGGCTGGCGTCCTGGTTCAGGTTCACCACCGGCACGCCCGCGCCCTCGATGGCCCCGATGTCGGCCCCGCCGTGGGCGGCGGGGTTCTGATCGAAATAGATCTTCAGCGGGTTCAGCACCTGGATGGCCGCCTTCATTGCCGGATGGCCCTCGGAGCCCCTGGGCAGTTGCAGGCTGTAGATGCGGTCGGCGCCCGTATCGCTTTCGCCGGCCAAAACGAGCTTTTCCAGGTTGGCCTTGTTGGCCGCCAGGAAGGCGTCGGAAGAGCCGCCGCTCTCTTCGGAGCCCCACATGACCACGCGGATGGTGCGCTTGGGATGCTTGGGCAGTTCGCCGATCAGCTTGGCGGCGGCCGTGGTGATGGCGATGCCGGCGGCGTCGTCGAAGGCGCCGGTGCCGACGTCCCAGCTGTCGAGGTGGCCGCCGATGACGATCACCTCGTCGGGCTTCTCCGAGCCCTTGATGTCGGCCGAGATGTTCCAGGCCACGTCGCCGGCGTCGAGGGTCGAGGCCAGCTTCAGCTTGATGCGCAGCGGGCCCTTCTTGGCCAGGCGCTCCAGCTGCTCGGCCTCCGGCACGCCGAGGGCGGCCGCGGGAATGGTGATCACGTCCGGGCCGTTGGTGGTCACGCCGGTGTGCGGCACGGTCGAGCTGGAGGTCGAGACCGAGCGGATCAGCAGGGCCACGGCTCCGCGCTTGGCCGCCTCGACCGGACCGGCGCGGCGCGAAATGCCCGCGACGCCGTAGCCGGCGCCGTCCTGGGCGCGGACCATGGGTTGGGTAATGACGACGATCTTGCCCTTGATGGCGCTGGCCGGCGCGGCGACCATCTCGGCGTAGGTGGTGAACAGCGCCACCTCGGCCTCGACGCCCTCGGCCGGGGTCGCCACCGTGCGGCCCAGGCCCACGATCGACAGCTTCATCGGATAGGGCGCGACCAGCTCGGCGCTCTCTTCGCCGCGCGTCCACGACGGCTTGGCGAACTGGTCGACCTTGATGTTGGTGAAGCCCAGAGCCTTGAATTTGGCCACGCCCCAGTCCTTGGCGCGTTCCATGCCCGGCGAGCCGACGAGGCGCGGGCCGATGTTGGTGGTCAGGTCCTCGGTGATGTCCCAGGCCAGGCGATCGGTCAGGGCCTTGTCGCGCAACGCCTCGGCGGTCTTGACGTCCTGGGCGTAGGCTTGCGGGGCGTGTGCGGCGCCCGCGAGCAGGGCGGAGGCGGCGACGGCGGTCAGCAGGCTACGGAACATGAGCAGGATTCTCCCCTAAGAGGCGCTTGTCATAGCACTGCTCTTCCGGTCGAGAACCCCGCTCGGCGCCCACTTTTGTCAGCAGTCGGCGGCTGTGGCGAAAATCGCCCCGTCAGGCGCGGGGCGCCGCGCCGAACAGCTTGTCGGCGAAGAGGTCCAGCGCCTTCTGCGACAGGTCGGTGTTGTTGAGGATCACCACCTGGTCGCCGGTGTCGAGCCGGTGGCCCAGCACCGAGCGGAAGCCGGCCGTGCGCCCGGTCTCCCAGCCCGCCAGCCTGGGCTGGCCGTCGACGGTCAGGGTGCGCACCCGCCCGCCCAGGGCGTAGTCCTGGTCGGGGACCAGGATGGTGGTCAGCGCCTTGCGCGAGGCTTCGCTTAGGAAAGGCGTGTCGAAGACGAGGTGGGCGGCGACGAGCAGGTCGTCGGCGGTGCTGAAATAGCCGCCGCCGGCCGCCATCACCGAAAGGCGCGGGTTCTCGCGCCGCGCCAGCGGCGGACCCGCATAGTACGAAGCCGCCACCCCGGGTTCGGCGTCGACGCGGCCGGCGCGGGTATGGCTCATCTTCAGCGGCCCTGTGGTCAGGTCCTCGACCACCGCCTGGAACGGCCTGCCCGTCGCCGCCTCGACGATGGCGGTGACCATGAACCAGTTGGTCAGGGCGTAGTCGAACTTGCTCCCCGGCGTGAACAGCGGCTCGCCTTGGCAGAACAGGGTCACGGCCTCGGCGGCGGAGATCTCGCGCTTGAGCACCTCCGGATCGGCCTTCAGGGCCGGGCTGAAGCCGTTGGGGACGCCGCTGGTGTTGGACAAAAGGTGCGTCAGGGTCACCGTCTTGCCGGTTTCCGGCCGCTGGTTCGGCAGCCAGGTCGATATCGGCGCGTCCAGCGACAGCTTGCCCTGCTCGACCAGCCGCAGCACGGCGATGGTGGTCAGCCACTTGGAGATCGAGGCGATCCCGTAGACCGTCTCGCGCGTCGCCGGCTTGCCCGCCTCGATGTCGGCCATGCCGAAGGCGCGGACGTAGGACGCCCTGCCCCTGCGCCCGATCATCACCACGCCCTGGAACTTCTGCTCGGCGACGAAGGCGTCGACCGCCGGATTGTCGGGACCCAGCTTGGCCGGCGCGGCCGCGAAGGACAGGCCAGGCGCGGCGCACAGCGCCCCGGCGGCGGCGAACAGGCCGCGACGATCGATCATAGAAATACTCCCCACGCTCGCCGCCCCCAGCGATGGCCGCGACCGTGGCCCAGGCCGCCGGCCAAGTCCCGTTAAGCTTTGGCAATGAGCGAACATTGGCATTCGACGAGAAGCGCTCTAGGTCTGGTGGCGACTTCAGGAGACCCCGATGCCCAAGCCGACGGTCGAACCGGCCGCCGACATCCCGCTCGACGCCAAGCTGCGGCCGACCCAGGCCCGCGCCCAGGACACCTACGAGGTGGTGCTGGTCACCGCCGGCGAGCTCCTGATCGAATCCGGCTTCGAGCAGCTGACCACCAACGCCATCTGCAAACGCGCCGGCCTGACCCCGCCGGCCCTCTATCGCTACTTCCCCAACAAGTACGCGATCCTCAAGGAGCTGGGCGACCGGCTGATGCGGCTGCAGGACGAGGCCGTGTTCGCCTGGATGGAGGCCGGCGGGCTGGAGGGCGAGACCGCCTCCGAGCGCGTGGCCAAGACCGCCGCCCTGCTGACCGACGTCATCGACATGACCCGCCGCTTTCCCGGCGGCGCGGCGATCGGCCGGGCCCTGCGAGCGGTGCCGATGCTGCAGCAGCTGCGCTTCGCCTCGCGCGACATGGTCGCCGGCCAGTTCGGCGAGGTTCTCGCCGGGCGATTCCCGTCGGCGCCCGCCGCGCGGATCCGCACCGCCACGCGGATGATGGTCGAACTGACCTACGCCGCCACCGAGATGGCGGTCGAGGAGCCGGGAGAGGACGCACAGGCCCTGGCCCGGGAGATCGGCCGGCTGTTCGACTGCTATTTCGAGACGTTCGACCAGGAGATTTGACAATCTCCTCCCCGCTGAAGCGAGGGAGGAGTAGGCTTGCAATAACGATAGTTTTTACTATCGTCAGTCCATCGCAGCGGGGGGAACGCCGATGGAGGGCTGGAAGAACTGGTCGGGCAGCGTCGTGGCGACGCCCAGCAGGATCGCCCGGCCGCGCACGCTGGACGAGCTGTCACGGCTGGTGGCGAAGGCCGACAAGGTGCGCGTGGTCGGGGCCGGCCACTCGTTCATGCCGCTGTGCGAGACGGACGGCCTGCTGCTGGACCTGTCGGAACTGGACGGCGCCGTCGAGATCGCGCCCGACCGCAAGACGGTCTGGGCCCCCGCCGGCTGGAGCCTCAAGCGCCTGACCGCCGCCCTGTGGGCCGAGGGGCTGTCGCTGATCAATCAGGGCGACATCAATCCCCAGTCCCTGGCCGGCGCCACGGCCACCGGCACCCACGGCACCGGCGCGGAACTGGGCAGCCTGTCGACCCAGACCCGGGGCTTCCGGCTGATCACGGCCGACGGTCGCCTCGTGGAATGCGACCCCGACCAGGAGCCCGAGCTCTTCCAGGCCCAACGCCTTTCGCTGGGCCTGCTGGGCGTGGCCGTCGCCATCCGCATCGACGTCGTCCCAGCCTATCATCTGGAGGAACGCGTCAGCCGCATGCCGCTGGCCCAGGTCGCCGAGCGGATCGACGAACTGGCCGCCGCCACCCGGCACATGGAGTTCTGGGTCTTTCCCTACAGCGACGACGTCATCTTCAAGACCCTGCACCCCGTTCCGGCCGAAGCGGCCGACGAGACCCTGGGCAAGAGCGGCGAAGGCGACGAGGACACCTTCCGCACGATCTGCGACCTGTGCGCCGCTCTGCCCGTCCTGACCGCGCCCCTGCAGAAGCTGATGATGAAGGTCGCCGGCAAGCCCGCCCGCCGCGCCGGCCCGGCCTTCGAGGTCTTTCCCTCCGAGCGCAACGTGCGCTTCGAGGAGATGGAGTACGAGATGCCGCGCGCCGCGGGCCTGCCGACGCTGAGTGCGGCCATGGCCCACATCCGTAAGCGCCGCCTGCCGATCACCTTCCCGTTCGAGTTCCGCCTCGTGGCCGGCGACGACATCTGGATGAGCCCGTTCAACATCGGCGCGGGCGCCTCGATCTCGTTCCACCAGTACGCCAGGATGCCGTGGAAGCCGGCCTTCGCCGAGATGGAGGCCGTGCTGGCCGACAGCGGCGGTCGACCGCACTGGGCCAAGCGCCATAACCTGACGACGGCCGACGTCCATCGCCTCTACCCGCGCGCCGCCGACTTCCTGCGGGTGCGAACGGCCTGGGACCCGACCGCCAAGTTCGCCAACGCCCACCTGGCCCAGCTGTTTGGGATCTGACCGATGACCGACATCGCCCTGCACGCCGCCCTCGTCGGCCAGCCCGGCTCCCGCGACCAGCTCAACACGCCGGTGCTGGTGGTGGATCGCGCCGCCCTGACCGCCAACATCGAGACCATGGCCGCCTTCGCCGCGTCCAGGGGACTGAAGCTTCGCCCCCACGCCAAGACCCACAAGAGCGCCGACATCGCCCGCCTGCAGATCGCAGCCGGCGCCGCGGGCCTGTGCTGCGCCAAGATCGGCGAGGCCGAGGCCCTGGCGGCCGAGGGGATCACGAGCGGCCTGCTGATCACCTCGCCCGTCGTCTCCGCGCCGGCCGTCGCCCGCCTGATCGCGCTGAATCTCGCGACGGAGGGCCTGAAGGTCGTTGTCGACCATCCCGACAACGTCGCCGCCCTGGGGGCCGCCGCCGCCAAGACCGGCAAGCCGCTGGAGGTGCTGATCGACCTGGACCCCGGCATTCACCGCACGGGCGTGGCCTCGCCCGACGCGGCCGTCGCGCTGCTCCAGGCGATCCAGGCCCAGCCGTCGCTGAGCTACCAGGGCCTGCAATGCTATTGCGGCGTCCAGCAGCACATCGAAGCCTTCGACCTGCGCAAGACGGCGCTGGAGGATCGCGGCGCCTACATCCGCGAGGTGATCGACGCCCTGACCGCCGCCGGCGGCGCGCCGGCCATCGTCAGCGGCTCGGGCACCGGTTCGCACCGCATCGACGCCGAGCTGGCGATCTTCACCGAGCTGCAGGTGGGCTCCTACGTGTTCATGGACGACCAGTACCTGGCCTGCGACCTGGCGGGCGACGGCGCTCAGGCCAGTCCCTACCAACGCTCGCTCTTCATCGACGCCCGCGTGGTCAGCGCCAACAGCCAGGGCATGGTCACCGTGGACGCCGGCTTCAAGGCGATGTCGACCGACGCCCAGCCGCCCCAGGTCGTCGCCGGCGCGCCGGAAGGCTCGCGCTACTTCTTCATGGGCGACGAACACGGGGCGCTGGTCCCTTCGTCGGGCTCGCCGCCGCCGCTGGGCGCGCGCGTCACCCTGGCGGCCCCGCACTGCGACCCGACCGTGAACCTCTACGACGCCTATCACGTGGTCGAGGGCGACACGCTGGCGGCCATATGGCCGGTCACGGCGCGAGGGCGGTCGCGGTAACAGCCCCTCGCCGTCTTCAGAAAAACCGCTTTGGCGTCGGGCGGGTTGAAGACTATCCATGGCGTCCGTTCCGGATCGCCATCGCATGACCACCGCCGCCCTCTCAGCCGCTCCCGCCAAGAAGCCCCGCCGCAACCGGCGTCGGCGCTCGGCGCGCTGGGCGCGTGCGGGCCTGCTGGTGCTGGCCGCCGGCGTGTCGCTGACGGTGATCGGCCAGACCACCTTCCGCATGCTCGACGCCCGCAACGCCGCCCGGGCCCAGACCGCCGCCCCGCTGGCCATGGACAATCCGCGCTTCACCGGCGCCATGCGCGACGGCCGCGCCTTTCTGATCACCGCCCGCCGCGCCGAGCGCGACGCGGCCGATCCCAACAAGGTCAAGCTGGTCGAACCGACCCTGGTGCGCGGCTACGGCGCGCCCGACGCCAGCAAGGTGACGTCCAAGGACGGGATCTACCAGGAAGCCCAGAACCTGCTGGTGCTGACGCAGGACGTGAAGATCGACAACGGCCAGGGCTACCAGTTCGCCTCGCAGGAAGCCCGCATCGACACCAAGACCGGCGAGGTCGTCGGCGGCGCGCCCGTCGCCGGCGCCGGTCCGCGCGGCAATGTCAGCGCCGACAGCTACAGCGTCAGCGACAAGGGCGACCGCGTGGTCTTCAAGGGCCGCGTCCGCACCCGCGTCCAGCCTACCAACTAGGCCCTCCGACCGATGACCGGCCTTGGCCTCCTGGACCAGCAACGGGCCCGCGCCACGCGCGTGTGCTTCCTCTACATCGCCCAGCCGCACCAGGTCTGGCACAGCCTGTCGACCGCCGTGGCCCTGGCCCGCGGCTGGCCCGAGGTCCGTGTCGAGATCGCCGCCACCTCGGCCGGACACCTCGACTATATCCAGGGCATGCTCGACGGCCTGGGCGGCGCACCGATCACCCTGCGCCTGCTGCCGCCGGCCTGGTTGCGGCGGCTGTCGAAGACCGCGCCGCCGCCCAAGGCGCTGATGCTGGCCCTGAACGCGGGCAGGCTGTCGGCCTATGACGCCGTCGTCACGCCCGAACGCACGACCGCCCTGCTGCGCAAGCTGGGGGTGCGCCGCACCGCCCTCGTCTACACCCAGCACGGCGCCGGCGATCGCGGCGGCCCGTTCGAGCCACGCCTGAAGGTCTTCGACCTGGTCATGGCCGCCGGTCCCAAGCAGCGCGACCGGATGATCGACGAAGGCTGGGTGCGGCCGGAAGCCTGCGCCATGGTCGGCTACCCCAAGTTCGACCTGGTCGACGCCCTTCCGCCCAGCGTCACGCCCGCCTTCGCCCGCCCCCTGCCGACGGTGGTCTACAACCCGCACTTCCATGAGACCCTGGGCTCGTGGAACGCGTTTGGCCTGTCGATCCTCGAGCAGTTCGGCGCCGACGACCGGTTCAACCTGATCTTCGCGCCGCACGTGCGACTGTTCGAGACCGCCTCGGAGGTCGACCGCCGCGCCGTCGCCCGGTTCGAGGGCCATCCGCGCATCCATATCGACCTCGGCGGCCCGGCCGCCTTCGACATGACCTACACCCGCTTGGCCGACCTCTATCTCGGCGACGTCTCCAGCCAGGTCTACGAGTTCCTGCGCGCGCCCAGGCCCTGCCTCTTCCTCAATCCCAGCCACGCCGGCTGGAAGGGCGACGAGAGCTTCCATCACTGGCTGTACGGCCCGGTGCGCGAGACCGCCGACGGGATCTGCGACGCGGTCGCCGCCGCCCTCGCCGGCCAGGGCGACTTCCTGGAGGCCCAGAAGACCGGCGTCGCCGAGACCTTCGACCTGACGTCCGTTCCCTCGTCGCAGCGCGCCGCCCGCGCCATCGTCGACCGCCTGGCCGTCCTCGACCGATGAGCCCGGCCTCCAAGGATGCGGCCAAGGTCAATCCCCTGGCCAGGATGCTGGCCAATGTGGGCGCCCTGCTCAGCGGACGGGGCCTGAACGCCGTCGTCGGCCTGGCCTACATCGCCGTCACCACCCGCAGCCTCGGCATCGAGGTCTTCGGGTTCCTGACCCTGATCAACGCCTTCGCCCAGGCCCTGGGCGAGATGGCCAAGTTCCAGTCGTGGCAGACCGTCGTGCAGTACGGCGCCAAGCCGCTGATGGACGGCGACCGCAAGACCTTCCAGCAGGTGATGCGCCTGGCCCTGGTGCTCGACGGCATCGGCGCGATCGCCGGCGTCGCCATCGGCGTGGTCGGCTGCCTGCTGTTCAGCCGCTACCTGGGCTGGTCCGACCACCTGGCGCCGGCCGCGGCGCTATACTGCCTGTCTATCGGGGTCATGACCTCGGCCACGGGCGTGGGCCTGCTGCGCCTGTTCGACCGCTTCCGCATGCTGGCCGCCGAGCAGGTGGTCTCCTCGGCGGTGCGCCTGATCGGCTGCGCCGTCGCCGCGTCGATGGACGCGCCCGTCGAGATGTTCCTGCTGGCCTGGGCCGCGGGCACCGTCGCCTCGTTCCTCTATGTCGCCATCATCGCCGTCTGGAGCCTGCTGCAGCGTGGACTGCTGGAGGGCTTCAGCCTGTTCGGTCCGCTGGGCGCGGGCCTGCCCGGCGTCTGGCGCTTCGCCTGGGCCACCAATTTCAGCAGCACCATCGAGGTCGGCTTCACCCACGTGCTGACCCTGGCCATCGGCGCGCTGGTCGGCCCGGCTTCCGCCGCCATGTGGCGCGTGGGCCGCCAGGTGGCCGACGGCATGGCCAAGCCCGCGCGCCTGATGCTGCCGGCCCTGCACCCCGAGTTCGCTCGCCTGCGCGCCCAGAAGGACGACGCGGCGATGCTGCGCCTGGCCCGCCAGATCGCGCTGATCGGCGGCGGCGTGGCCGGCGTGCTGCTGGCGGTCTGCCTGCTGGCCGGCCCCTGGCTGCTTAGCGTGATCATGGGCCCCGAGTACGCCTCGGCCGCCGGCATCATGAGTTGGCAGGTGGCCGCAGCCGCCATCGGCATCATGGCCCTGCCGATCGAGCCGATGCTGGTCTCGATGCACGCGGCCGGCGCGGCCCTGCGCGTGCGCGTCGTGGTCATCGCCATCTACTTCGCCGCCCTAGTGCCCCTGCTGCAGATCTTCGACCTGACCGGCGCCGGCGCGGCCCTGGTGCTGGCCTCGACCTGGATGGCGATCGGCATGTTCATCACCCTCCGGTCGCGTCTCGCAGCGGAAGCCGCCGCAGAGCGCGAGGACAAAAGCGACCCCGCGCGCGAACAGGCTTGCGCGGAACCCCGGAACGAGCGCAAAGGCGATCCGCAATGAATACGCCCACCGCTTCCGGCAGGACCGTCCGTCTCGCCGACTTTCCGACCCTGACCGCCGCCCTGGATTTCGCCGCGACCGGCGAGACCGGGATCAACCTGCATTCGCTGCGCGGCGAACTGGTCGAGGCCTTGACCTACGCCGACCTGCGCGAGCAGGCGCAGGGCCTGGCCCGCCGGCTGCTGGCCGCCGGAGCCCAAGGGGGTGTGAAGGTCGGCGACAGCGTCGCCCTGATCGCCGAGACCGACGGCGACTTCGTGCGCGCCTTCTTTGCCTGTCAGTACGCGGGCCTGGTTCCGGCCCCGCTGCCGCTGCCCGCGCCGCTGGGCGGCCGCGAGGCCTATGTCGAGCAGATCGGCCGCATGTGCGCCGCAGCCCACGCCAAGATCCTGATCGGCCCGGCCGGCATGGCCGAATGGCTGACGCAGATCGGCGACGCGGCCGGCCTCGCCTTCGCCGCGCCGCTGGCGCAGCTGCCGGAAGACGCCGGCGCGGCCCTGCCGGCGATCACGCCGGAAGATCCCTGCTACCTGCAGTTCTCGTCGGGCAGCACGCGCTTCCCGACCGGCGTGCTGGTGACCCACAAGGCGCTGATGGCCAACGCCGTGGCCATCACCCGCGACGGCCTGCAGGTGAAGCCCGAAGACCGCGCCGTCTCGTGGCTGCCGCTCTATCACGACATGGGCCTGATCGGCTTCCTGCTCAGCCCCCTGACCAGCCAGATGAGCGTCGACCTGCTGCCCACCGGCGCCTTCGTGCGCCGTCCGCTGCTGTGGCTCGACCTGATCAGCCGCAACGGCGGCACCATCGCCTACAGCCCGACCTTCGGCTACGAGCTGTGCGCCCGCCGCGCCGAGGCCGCGTCGATCGAGCACCTGGACCTGTCGCGCTGGCGCAGCGCGGGTCTGGGCGGCGACATGATCCGCACCGCCCCGGTCGAGGCCTTCTCCGAGCGGTTCGCCGCCGTCGGCTTCTCCGACAAGGCCTATGTGGCCAGCTACGGCATGGCCGAAGCGACCCTGGCCCTGTCTATGGCCCCGCTGGGCAAGGGCCTGCGGGTCGAGATCCTCGACATCGAGCGCCTGGAGCGTGACGACCTGGCCGTCAGCGTCGGCGCCGACGCGCCGCGCGCCCGGGCCTTCGCCCGCTGCGGCC
The DNA here is from genome assembly GCF_003722335.1 of Caulobacter flavus. Lineage (GTDB taxonomy): Bacteria > Pseudomonadota > Alphaproteobacteria > Caulobacterales > Caulobacteraceae > Caulobacter > Caulobacter flavus. The sequence goes on along the minus strand of NZ_CP026100.1, from coordinate 2,893,886 downwards.
CGGCCCTGCCCCTCCACCAGCTGGAAGTGCGCGACGCCGACGGCAAGCCGGTCGCCGAGCGCCACGTCGGCCGCATCTTCGCACGCGGCCCCAGCCTGATGGGCGGCTATTTCGAACAGCCCGAAGAGACCGCCCGCGTGCTCGACGCCGACGGCTGGCTCGACACCGGCGACCTGGGCTTCCTGGTCGAGGGCGAGATCGTCATCACCGGCCGCGCCAAGGACCTGATCATCCTCAACGGCCGCAACATCTGGCCGCAGGACCTGGAATGGACCGCCGAGCGCGAGGTCCCCGGCCTGCGCAGCGGCGACGTGGCCGCCTTCTCCGTGCCCGGCGACGCGGCGGAGGAAGAGATCGTCACCATCCTGGTGCAGGCCCGCGGCGGCGACGCCGACAGCCGCGCCGCCCTGGTCGAGACCGTGGCCGGCGTGCTGCGTTCGCGCCATGGCGTCGAGACCCAGGTCAAGCTGGTCGGCGCCCACGCCCTGCCCCAGACCTCGTCGGGCAAGCTCAGCCGCTCCAAGGCCAAGGCCGCCTACCTGGCCGGCGCCTACGAGCGCGCCTGAGGTGGACGCCGCCGCGCCGAGGACCATCGCCGTCACCGGCGCCACCGGCTTCCTCGGCCAGCACCTCGTCCGCGCCATCGCCGAACGGGGGCTCGCCCCCCGCATCCTGTCGCGCCGCGACCCGATCTCGCCGTTCTGGCGCGGGATCGAGCCCCAGGTGGTGCTGGGCGATCTTTCCCGCCCCGAGGCCCTGGCGCGCCTGTGCGACGGCGCCGGGGCGGTCATCCACCTGGCCGGCCTGATCAAGGCCGCCGACCGCGCCGCCTTCGACAAGGTCAATGTCGACGGCGCCCGGGCCGCAGCCCAGGCCGCGACGGCCGCCGGCGCCCGCTTCGTGCTGGTCTCCAGCCTCGCCGCCCGTGAACCGCGGCTTTCCGACTACGCCGCCAGCAAGCGGGCCGGCGAGGAGGCGGTGCTGTCGATCGCTCCCGACGCCCTGATCGTTCGCCCGCCGGCCATCTACGGCCCCGGCGATCGCGAGACCGTCGGCCTGTTCGCCGCCGCTCAGGGCAGCCCCGTCCTGCCGGTGCTGTCGCCGGCCTCGCGCGTAGCGATGATCGAGGTGCGCGACGCCGCCGCCCAGATCCTCGACCTGGTGACCGCCGGCCGCACGGGCCTGGTCTCGATCTGCGACTCGCGGCCCGACGGCTACGCCTGGAGCGAGATCATGACCGCCGCCTCCGTCGCCGTCGGCGCCCGCCCCCCTCGCCTGCTGCGTGTGCCCGAGGGCCTGATACGCCTGGCCGGGCACATCGCCGATGTGGCGAGTAAGGCCTCGGGACAACCATCGGTGTTCGGATCGGGCAAGGCGCGCGAACTGTCGCACCCTGATTGGGCGTTTTCGGACGATACTTCTCTTGCGCCGTCGCCGAGTCGTCACGATGTTGCCCGCGGCTTCGGCGAAACCGTCGACTGGTATCGGTCGGCTGGGTGGTTGTCGAAAAAATACAGCGACTAGTTCAATTGTGGCAGATATCTGACAGAGACACTGTTACGGTGCGGTCACAGTGCTTTGACGGGGGCGTCTGGCGTTTGGCATGGATACAGTGACAGATCTGAGTTTGCGTGAGATCGGGCTGGCGACGAGCAAGGTGCTCGGCCGGACGGTCGAGGTGACGAACGACACCCACATCGGCCGCGACCTGGCCGTGGACTCCCTCGCCCTCATGAACATCGTGATGGAGCTCGAGGACGCCTTCGACATCTCCATTCCGCTCGATCGCCTCGCCGCGGTGGAAACCGCCGGCGACCTCTCCAAACTGATCAACGATCTCCGAACCAAGGCTTGACCGATGGGTCTGTTCGACAAGCACCTGGCCTATCGCGACGCGTACAAGGCCATCCAGCAAGCGGGCGCCGACCCGTTCACCGTCCGCTTCGACGCCGTGGTCTCGCCGACCGAGGGCATCGTCGACGGCCGTCCGACCATCCTGCTGGGCACCAATAACTATCTGGGCCTGACCTTCGACGAGAAGGCGATCGCCGCCTCGGTCAAGGCGGTCCAGGAACGTGGCACCGGCACCACCGGTTCCCGTATCGCCAACGGCAGCTTCGAGGCCCACGTGGCCCTGGAGACAGCGCTGGCCAAGTTCTACGGCCGCAAGCACGCCATGGTGTTCACCACCGGCTACCAGGCCAATCTGGGCGTGCTGTCGACGCTGGTGGGCCGCGGCGACCACCTGATCCTCGACGCCGACAGCCACGCCTCGATCTACGACGGCTCGCGCCTGGGCCACGCCGAGGTCATCCGCTTCCGCCACAACGATCCCGAAGACCTGGCCAAGCGCCTGCGTCGCCTCAAGGACGTTCCGGGCGAGCGCCTGATCGTCGTCGAAGGCATCTATTCGATGATCGGCGACACCGCGCCGCTCAAGGAAATCGCCGCCGTGAAGCGCGAGATGGGCGGCTACCTGCTGGTGGACGAAGCCCACTCGATGGGCGTGCTCGGCGCCACCGGCCGCGGCCTGGCCGAAGCCGCGGGCGTTGAAGACGACGTCGACTTCATCGTCGGCACCTTCTCCAAGAGCCTGGGCGCCATCGGCGGCTTCTGCGTCTCCAGCCTCGACGACTTCGAGGTCATGCGGGTGATCTGCCGCCCGTACATGTTCACCGCCTCGCTGCCGCCGGCCGTGGTCGCCTCGACCCTGGTGGCGCTGGAGCAGATGATCGCCAAGCCGCAGCTGCGCGAACAGCTCAACAGCAACGCCTGCCGCCTGTACGACGGCCTGACGGCGCTGGGCTTCGTCACCGGTCCGGCCGCCAGCCCGATCGTCGCGGCCACCATGCCCGACGTCGAGCGCGCCATCGCCATGTGGAACGGCCTGCTGCAGTCGGGGGTCTACCTCAACCTCGCCCTGCCGCCGGCCACGCCCGACAGCCGCCCGCTGCTCCGCTGCAGCATCAGCGCCTCTCACACCCACGAGCAGATCGACCAGGTCCTCAAGGTGTTCGCCGAGGTCGGCACGGCGCTCGGCGTCATCGACGGCCAGCAGCGCGCCTTCGCCTGAGGCTCTGCGCACCGCGACCAGAAACGAAAAGCCCCGGTCGCAAGGCCGGGGCTTTTTGCTGTCGGTCGCTACTGAACGGGGCGGGTGTAGTACTTGGTGAAGTCCCTGACCGGCGCGGCCTGGGGCGCCGACGGCTGGACGGAAGGCGGCGGTGACAGCGGCGGCGGCAGACAGTTGCGGCACTGCGCCAGCAGGCCCGCCTGCTTCATGTTGGCCATCAGGCCTTCCGTGATTGTTCCAGCCCGGCCGGCGGCGTCTTCCTCCTGGCTCATCCAGACGGTGCGCGATCCGTTCGACACGGTCGTCCAGACGGTGCGCCCGGTAGCAACCTCCTCCAGGCTCCAGCGGATCTGGTAGCCCTGGGCGGCGCTCAGGACGCGGAAATCGGAGGGAAAGATGATCAGTCTATACCGCGCACCGATCTGCCTTTCGGCCCGCGTGTTGCCGGCAACCACCGCGTCCACCGGCACAGACCCCGAATAGCTGCCGCCGGCATAGAGCATGCCCGCGCGGCTGGACCTGAACCGCATGACCGAGGCGTTGACATCGAAGGCGCCGAAGTCAGCCACGATCCGGCGATCCAGCTCGTCCAGCATCCTGCCGCCGAACTCGGCGTCGCGGATGTCGAGGAAGGAATAGACGTAGATGGACGTGCCGTTCAGGGCCTCGACCGCGCCCAGCGTCGTGGTCGGGGCGAAGGTGTTCGTGGCGCAGCCCGACAGCGCCGACAGACTGACCGCCAGGGCCGCGGCATGAAGGATGTTGCGAAGCGGCTTGAGCATGGCGCTGACCCCCGATGTCCAACCCGGACAACGATCGAGCTAAAGCCTACGGCGCCCTTAAAAGTAGTGAACACGAAGCCTTAACCTACCAAAGAGAGAGCCGATGACGCCCTCTTGTCGGGATCAGCCCCGCCCTCGCCGCCACTTCCACAGGCCCAGCAGTATGCCCGGCGCGGCCAAGACCGGATGGCGTTCGCGCCAGGGGGTCAGTTCGACCTTGAAGCCGGTGTGGCGCTCGATCTTCCAGGCGGCGTAGCGCGCCGCGCCCTGGAAGGTGAAGGCGGCCTTGATCAGGCGGGCCACGTTAAGCGACTTGCCGAGATTGCGCCGCAGCCGCCAGGCGCCCTTCAGGCGCTTGCGCTCGATGGCCGACATCTCTGGGGCCGGCCGCCCCTCGCCGTCGAAGCGGCCGTCGTCGGCCCAGCAGGCCGGCAGCAGGCGCTGGTAGTGCTCAGGATCGAACGCCAGGATCGAGGCCTCGCGTCCGGCCTTCTCGACCCGGAACTCGGCGGCGTAGGTCTCCTGGAACAGCGCGGTCCAGTAGGCTTCGGACGGCCCCTCCTCGGGGCCCAGGGCCGTGGCGAAGCGGGCGGCGGTGCGGGCGGCGCGGCGCACGGCCTCGACCACCGCCTCCCGCGCGGCCTCGTCGACGGCCCAGACCAGGCCCGAGGGCTGCACGAAGCGGGTCCACAGGGTGGTGTCGATCCCCCGGCCCTTCACCGCCTGCGAGAACCGCGACAGGGTCATCGAGGCGACCTTGGCCCGCAGGGTGACGCCTTCGTGTTCGAGCTCGTGATAGCTGACGTCGGGCCACAGGATGCGGGTAGCCACTCCCCGAAGGCCGCGCGGCGGCCTTTCGGTGAGCACGTAGAAGTCCAGCACGCCCGACAGGTCGCCAGTGCGCAGGATCGAGCCGTAGAACAGCACCGCCCGGGCGCTTGGGAAAAGACCCGTCAGGTGTTCGGCGAAGGCGCGGATCGGCGCGGGGATCGGCTGGGCGAGCTCGGCCTCGACCAGCGGCCGGACCGCGCTCATCCGACCACGAAGCGCAGCGGCGCGCCCAGGGCCAGCGCCAGCTTGCCGCCCTCGAACACCTCGCCGTCGAGCACGAAGTCGAACTGGCCCGACGCATAGAGCGCGGCCGGATCACGCCGGCGATAGCCGCGCGCCTCGAGGGTGGGCTTCAGCTTGCCCGACAGCACGGTCGGCAACATGCGCAGCAGGCGCTTGGGCGGGGCGTCGACGTCCAGCACCTTCAGGCCCTCGCGCGGCGGGCCGAAGGGTTTGAGATTGAACGGCAGGCGCTTCAGGGCCGTGGCCAGCAGCACGAAGCGCTCGCCCTCGGCCTGGGCCTCGCCGTCGATGGCCACCTTCACGGCCACGCCCTGGCGCCACTGGTCGCGGGCGCCGCCGAACAGCGCGCCCAAGGTGGCGCCAGCCAGGGTCACGGCCACCGACAGGCTCTGGAACACGCCCATGCGGTTGACGCGCTTGGACAGCGCCGTGGCCCGCACCAGCGCCCCCAAGCCGAAGAAGAAGCCCCGCAGCGGCGGGCGGCCGTCGGCGAAGCGCACCTCCAGAGGGGCGCGGATCTTCACGCGCGGCTCGGGCCCGGCGGCGGCGGCCAGGGCCTCCTCCAGGCGCCAGTCGCGCGGCGCGCCCAGGTCGATGGCCAGCACGTTGGTCTTGCCCGACGGCAGGACCGCCAGCATCGGCATGTCGTCGCCGAAGGTCGAGGGCGTCAGGCCCAGCACGTCGCGCACCGTGCCGTCGCCGCCGTCGATGACCAGCAGGTCGATCTTCTCCTCGGCGAACCTGGCCAGGTCCTCGCAAAGCGCCTCGCGCGTCGCCGGCTCGACCACGCGCACGCCCTCGGGGGTCGGGGCGTGAACCCGGCCCTGGTTGGCGTGGCTGCGCGGGTTCCTGACGACGCCGACGCGCATCACCGCGACAGCCAGGACTGGATCGAGCCCTTGGGCGCCAGGGCGCCCTGCGCGATCTGCAAGGCGTGGACGAGGAAGCAGACCGCCGTCCAGGCCGCCACCAGCACGAAGCCGACGTCGGGCCGGCCGGCCAGCACGCTGCCGGTCAGCAGGATCAGGTTGGGGTTGCGACGGGCCGTGATCAGCCGGAAGAAGCTGTCGAACGGACGCCAGGCGTGCATCTCCAGCTTGAAGAGGGCCAGGAAGATTCCCTCCTCGACCCGCTGGGCCACGTAGCCGCCGACGACGATGGCCAGCAGCCACGGCGCGTAGGGCATCGACAGGCCCACGGCGAACACGCCGACGTACCAGGCCCACCACCAGAACGGCGGGTGCACCAGGTCGATGCCGTGGTCGAAGACGTTGCCCCACTTGGACGAGGTCAGGGTCACGCGGGCCAGCTTGCCGTCGACCGTGTCGAGGAAGGTCATGATCCAGGCGCAGACCAGGCCCCAGCCGAACTGGCCGCGCCAGAACAGCACGAAGGCGGCGATGGTCAGCAGGAAGCCGATGAAGGTCACCTGGTTGGGCGTCATCTTCGCCAGCGCGCACCAGCGGGTGACGATCCGCGCCGGGGTCGGCCAGACGTACTTGGTGACGAGATCGGTGACGCCCTTGTACGAGCCCTGGAACAGGCGCTTCTCGACGGCGCGCACGCTGTCCCTGGTCAGGCGCTCCAGCACCGGCGGCTCGCGTTTGCGCAGCGCGCTGTTGTAGGCCGAGCCCAGCTCCAGCGCCGTAAGGCGGACGAAGCGCGGATCCACGCTCGACGGATCCTGGCCGGCCGCCAGGGCCGCGACCGCCGCATCGGCGGCCTCGCTCGGGGCGTTCACCGCCGTGGCGACGCCCGCGTCGTCGACCAGCACCGCCCATGGCCGTCCCGCCAGGGCCTTGATCAGCGACTCGTCGAACACCCAGCCGGCGTGCACGGCGACGGTGTCGCCGCCTTGCCCCGCGCCTTCCGGGACGCCGATCCGGCGATAGATGCGCGACAGCCGCTCGCCCGAGGTCATGCCCCAGATGCGCGCCTCGCTGTCGCCCACGGTCACCGCGCGCGAAGCGACTGGATTGATTTCACCGGTCACCGGTACTTAAACCCCTTGAAAGCCGAGGCGATTGATAAGCAGCTTCGCCGAAATTCGCCACAATCGCGCCGGTCCCTCTTGTCGATATTCCGCCTCGCCCATCTGTCGGACCCCCACCTGCCGCCGCCGCCGGGCGCCTTCGGCTGGCGCGACCTGGCCTCCAAGCGCCTGCTGAGCCGGATCGCCTGGCGCCGCAAGCAGAAGATCCACCGCCCCGACGTGCTGGAAGCCCTGGTCGCCGACCTGAAGGCCCACGCCCCCGACCATGTGGCGATCACCGGCGATCTCACCAACTTCGCCTCGGAAATAGAGATCGCTGCGGCCCGGCGCTGGCTGCAGAGCCTGGGCCCGGCCGAGACGATCACGGTCAGCCCCGGCAATCACGACGCCCTGGTCGGCGAGACGGCGCAGGCCCGCTTCGCCCCGTGGACCGCCTGGCTGGGCGACGACGAGGAGGCCGCCTTCCCGCAGGTGCGGCTGCGCGGCCCCGCGGCGCTCTTCAACCTGTGCTCGGCCGTGCCCACGGCGCCGCACCTGGCCACCGGCCGGCTCGGCGCCGAGCAACTGGAAAAGCTGGACGTCCTGCTGGCCGATCCGGCCCATGCCGACCGCTTCCGGATCGTGCTGCTGCATCACCCGCCCTACGCCGGCGCGGTGTCGGGCCGCAAGTCGCTGGACGACCAGGCGCAGCTGCGCGCCGTGCTCGCCCGCCGCGGCGCCGACCTGGTGCTGCATGGCCACGCCCACGAGTCGCTGACGGCCACGGTGCCCGGCCCCGACGGCCGCGCGATCCCGGTGCTGGGCGTTCCGTCCGCCTCGGCCTGGATCGGCGGCCACTCGCCGGCCCGCTGGCATGCCTTGGAGATCGAGCCGCGCGAGGGCGGCCATTCGCTGCGGGTGATCGCGCGCGGGCTGGATCCGGCCACGGGCGGGATCAGGGAACTGGGGCGGTATTCGCTGGCCTGAGGGCGCAGGCTCTTCGCCTTCTCAATCCGCCTCCCTAGGCCCTGTGCCTAGGGTCCATCGTTCAGCCTTCTCGGCGTCGATCGCCTCGCGCGTCCGGCGCCGCCTTGCGCGCGGACGCATGGATCCTGGGCACAAGGCCCGGGAAAGCAGAAGAACGGCGGCGGAGGATCTTGCTCCCGCTACTTCCCGTAGCGCATGCGCACCCGGATCGTGTTGTCGCCGGACTTCACGTTGATCCGCGCCGAATCGAAAGACGGCACGCCGAACCGCGACGGCGCGTCGTTCGAGAAGCCGTAGCCCTCGGTCGGCAGGCCCACGGCGTTACGGTCGAAGTCGTGGTTGCCGTTGGCGTCGTGATAGACGGCCACGGCGTAGATGTCGGCCTTGGGCAGGTTGAAGCAAGCCTCGGTGGTGGGCGCGCTGGCCGGCACCCGCAGGCGCAGCAGCTTGCCTCGCGGGGCCAGAAAACGGCTCGGATCAGACGGATAGATCGTCACCGTCACCTCGCCCGTCTCGGACTTCAGGCGCCCGACCTCGACGGTCAGCCGCACGCCGGTGTCGCGACCCACGCAATCCTGCCTGGCCGCCGCCGGCGTCGCCATCCCCAGCAGACCCAGCGTCCCTAGCGCCGCAAGGCCTGGAAGAACGGTTCGTGCTTCCATGTAAAAGGCCGTGTCCCTATTGTCGCCTCGACGCGATCAGCGCCCGCAGACTCGCCTGAAGTATCGGTTGCCGCATGCCCAACCCCACAGCCCTCGCATTCGGCTACCCACGCTCGAAAGTGGCCGAGACCGACCACTGGTTGATCCTTGTACGTCCCAAGCAGCCGACTTTCGGGTCTCTCGTCCTGGTATGCAAGGAGCCCGTGCACGCATTCTCGGACCTGAGCGCCGAAGCGTTCGCCGACATGCGGGTCGCCGTCGCCGGGATCGAACGCCTCCTGAAGGCCAAGACGGCCTACGAGAAGATCAACTATCTGATGCTGATGATGGTCGACCGCGACGTGCACTTCCACGTCCTGCCCCGCTACGAAGGCGCGCGCGAGCACGAGGGACGAAGCTTTCCTGACACCGGTTGGCCGGCGGCGCCCGCGCTGGGCTCGGCGATCGCGCTGGACGACGACGCCGTCGAACGGCTGGCCCTGGACTTCGCCGCCGCGTGGTCCGCCGCGTGAGCAAGCTGAAGAAGAAGTTCGACGCGCGACGCATCACGGCCCTTGGCCTGATCGACCGCTACCTGCTGCGCCTGCTCGGCTGGCCGCTGGCCGGGTGCCTGGGCCTGACGGTCGTCGCCCTGCTGCTCGAGCGCGTGCTGCGCCTGCTGGACCTGCTGTCGCAGAGCGCCGCCCGCTTCGACTACGTCACCCAGCTGGCGCTGAACCTGCTGCCCCACTATCTGGGCCTGGCCTTGCCGGTGGCGTTCTTCGTCGCCCTGTTCATCGTCATCAGCAAGCTGTCCGACGGCTCGGAGATCGACGCCCTGCTGGCCGGCGGCCAGTCGCTGGAGCGGATCGCCGCGCCGTTCGTCTGCGTCGGCCTGGCGCTCAGCATCTTCAGCATCGCGGTGTTCGGCTACGTCCAGCCCTACAGCCGCTACGCCTATCGGGCGGTGATGCATGCGGCCGTCAACGCCGGCTGGAACGGCCGCCTGTCGGGCGGCGCCTTCATCGACGACGACGGCTCGCTGATGACGGCCGACGCCGCCGACCTGGCCGGCCAGAGCCTTACCCGCGTCTTCATCCGCCGGCCCGACGCCGCCGGCCACGAGGAGCTGATCACCGCCGCCAGCGCCACCCTGCAGGTCTCGGCCGACGGCAAGACCGTGACCATGCGCCTGAAGTCGGGCCGCCGCATCGGCAGCGACGCGCGTGGTAACTATCGCAGCCTGGCCTTCGACGACCTGACCACCGAGGCCCCGCTGAAGGCGGCCGCCAGCTTGCTGCGCGCCCGCGGCGGCGACGAGCGCGAACTGACCCTGGGCGAGCTGCTGCATCAGGCCAAGTCGCCCAACCCCGTCGTGCCCAAGGCTACCCTGATGGCCGAGTTCTACGGCCGCATCGCGCGCGCGGCCTTCCTGCCGTTCCTGCCGCTGCTGGCCTTCCCGCTGGGCCTGGCCGCCAAGCGCGGCAACCGCGCGCCCGGCCTGCTGCTGGCCGGCGTGCTGCTGCTGGCCTTCCAGCACAGCCTGCTCTTGGGACAGAGCCTGGCCGAGTCCGGCCGCATCGCCTCGCTGCCGGCCGTCGGCCTGCCGTTCCTGATCTTCACGGGCCTGGCCGTCTGGCTGTTCGTCGGCAGCCGCACGCGCCCCGGCGACACGCCGATCTCGCGCCTCGTGCTGGCCATGAGCGCCCAGTTCCGCCGCGCCCTCAAGATGTTCCAGCGCAAGGAACGCGCCGCATGAAGCTGCAGCTCTACGTCCTGCGCACCGTGGCCACGCGCGTGCTCGGCGCGGTCCTGATCCTGATGGCCATCCTTCAGATCCTCGACCTGCTGGAAGTGACCACCGACATCCTCGACCGCGGCCTGGGCGTCGGCGGGGTGTTCTACTACGCCGCCCTGCGCGCCCCGGCCCTGTTCCAGCAGGTCGCGCCGCTGGCGGTGCTGGCCGGCGGCCTGTTCGCCTTCTCGCAGCTGGCCCGCGAGAACGCCGTGGTCGCCATGCGGGCGGCCGGCATCTCGGGCTATCGCATCGTGGCGATGGCCGTGCCGGTCGCGATCGCCGTGCTGGCGCTCGACGCCCTGTGCGCCCAGGTGGTCTCGCCGCGCACCGACCCGACGCTGAGCGCCTGGTGGGCCGCCACCACGCCGGCCGCCGACCGCAAGGCGCCCGTTTCGCGCACCTTCCGGGCCGGCGAGGACCTGGCCACCGCCAAGGAAGCCACCGCCAACGGCGCGCGCCTGACCGAACTGACCATCTATCGCCGCGACAAGTCGGGCGCCCTGACCGAGCGCGTCGTCGCCCCGTCGGCGGAGTTCAAGGACGGCGCCTGGCGCCTGCAGGCCCCCGTCACCACCCGCTATCTGGGCGACCGGGTCGAGCCGATGACCGCCGCCTCGGCCACCTGGCCCACGGCCCTGCGCCCGGCCGACGTGCAGGCCCTGTTCGCCGACGCCCCCGCCCCGTCCGCCGCCTCGGCCCGCCGGGCGCTGGAGAACGGCGGCTCGGACCGGCCGCAGAGCTTCTACGCCACCCGGCTGCAGACGGCCTTCTCGGGGCCGCTCGCGGCGCTGGTCATGCTGCTGCTCAGCGCGCCCGTCGCCTGGGCCAACTTCCGCAGCGGCCAGGGGGCGGTGCTGCTGACCTTGGGCCTGGCCGCGGGCCTGGTCTTCCTGGTCGCCGACGGCCTGCTGTCGGCCCTGGGCGAGTCCGGAGCTCTGTCGCCGATCCTCGCCGCATGGGCCGCCCCGCTCGTCTTCGCCGCCCTCGCCGTGCGCGCCTTCGTATCCCTGGAGGGATGATGCCTTTCGATTCCGCGGCCGAGGCGATCTCGGTCCTGCCCGTCCGCACGCCTGAAGAGCTGAAGCGCTTCATCGCCCTGCCCGCGCGCCTCAACAGCAAGGATCGAAACTGGATCACGCCGCTGTTCCTGGAGCGCACCGAGGCCCTGTCGCCCAAGACCAACCCGTTCTTCCAGCACGCGCAGGTGCAGCTGTTCCTGGCCGTGCGCGGCGGCCGCGACGTCGGCCGGATCAGCGCCCAGATCGACGAACTCACCCCGCAGAACACGCCCGGGCGCCTGGACGGCCACTTCGGCCTGATCGCCGCCGAGGACGACGCCGAGGTCTTCGCCGCCCTGCTGCGCACGGCCGAGGCCTGGCTGCGCGAGCGTGGCCGCACCCACGTGATGGGTCCGTTCAACCTGTCGATCAACGAGGAGGTCGGCCTGCTCGTCGACGGCTTCGACACCCCGCCGATGGTGATGATGGGCCACGACCCGGCCTATGCCGGCGGACGCGTCGAGGAGCAGGGCTACGTCAAGGCCAAGGACGTCTACGCCTACTACGCCCCGATGCAGGCCGACCTGCCGCCGGCCGTGCGCCGCCGCGCCGAGCGGCCGCCGGCCGACGGCGTGGTGCTGCGCCAGCTGGACATGAGCCGCTACGACGAGGAGGTGGTCACCCTGACCGAGATCCTCAACGACGCCTGGAAGGACAACTGGGGCTTCACCCCCACCACCGAGGCCGAGACCGCCCAGCTGGCCAAGGCCCTGAAGGCCGTGATCGACAAGCGCCTGACCTGGTTCGCCGAGATCGACGGCGAGGCGGCCGGCTTCCTGGTGTTCCTGCCCAACGTCAACGAGGCCATCGCCGACCTGGGCGGCAAGCTGCTGCCGTTCGGCTGGGCCAAGCTGCTGTGGCGGCTGAAGGTCAAGCGCGTGAAGTCGGCGCGCATCCCGCTGATGGGCGTGAAGCGCAAGTTCGCCGACAGCATCCGTGGCCGCATGCTGCCGTTCCAGATGATGCACGCCGGCCGCACCTCGGCCATCGCGCTCGGCTACGAACGCTTCGAGATCTCGTGGGTGCTGGAAGAGAACATGCCCATGCGCCGCATCGCCGAGGCGATCGGCTCAGAGATCTACAAGACCTATCGCGTCTACGAGAAGGCGCTGTGACCCTCCCGTTCAAGGCCCTCGTCCTGGCCGGCTCGCGGCCGGGCGAGGTCGACAGCGCCGCGGCCTATGCCGGGGTCTCGCACAAGGGCCTGATCACGTTGGAGGGCCGCACCCTGCTCGACCGCGTGCTGGGCGCGGTCCAGGCCGCCGGCGCCGACGCGATCGGCGTCTCCACCTCCGACGCGACCATCGTCGAGGCCCTGCCAGAAAGCGTGCGCGCCATCGCCGCCTCGACCGAAGGCCCCAGCCAGAGCGTGCGCGAAGGCGCCGAGACGCTCGGCTTCCCGCTGCTGATCACCACGGTCGACCACGCGCTGCTGAAGCCCGAGTGGATCACCCAGTTCCTGGCCGATGCTCCCGCCAGCGCCGACGTGGCCCTGATGCTGGCCCCCGAGGATCGCGTGCGCGCCGCAGCCCCGGACACCCAGCGCACCTATCTGAAGTTCCGCGACGGCCGCTTTTCGGGCTGCAACCTCTTCCTGTTCCGCAGCGAGGCCGCCCTGCCCGCCATCGCCCTGTGGCGCCGCGTCGAGCAGAACCGCAAGCAGCCGTGGAAGATCGCCGCCATGCTCGGGCCGGGCCTGCTGGTCCGCTACCTGCTGGGCCTGCTGACGCTGGACGAGGCCATCGCCCGCCTGGGCGCCCTGGCCAGGGTGAAGGCCGCCGCCGTGCGCGCCCAGGACGGCCTGGCCGCCATCGACGTCGACAAGCCCGCCGACCTGGACCTGGTGCGCCGGATCGTCGGCGAAACGCTCTAGCGCCAGTATCCGTTGGCCGCCGCCACGGTGGCGAAGTTCACCGCGACGACGTGCGACACGGCCACCAGGGCCTGGGCGTCGTTCTCGTAGATCGCCCGCAGCCGGGCGCGCACCTCGTCGGAGCCTTGAGTCTTCTTGACCGCCATCCGCGAGAGCTTGATGGCCAGGTCGTAGCCCTCCTCGGGCGTGGCGGTGATCAGACTGGGCAGCCAGGCGGACATCGGAACGGCCCCTCGTGTTGCTGGTCGCGGAAAGCTAGACCGGCGGGCGGGCGCGACGATTGGACGAAAGGCTCCGCCGTTCCGTCCAATCGCGGCCCACAGGCGTCAGGCGCTGAGCCTGACGATGATCCCGAGGCCCGCCGCCGCGACGGCCAGGGCGACGGGAACGGTCAGGATCTGGGCCAGGGCCGAGCCGGCGCTGACCCGGCCCGTCCAGGTGGAAAGCCCGTCGCGCAGGAAGTCGGCCAGGTCCGGACGGGTCTCGGCCTTCGGCTCCATCCGCAGGATCACCGCCGGCACGCCCAGATAGACGGCCAGGTAGACCGCGCAGACCCCCAGCACCAACCCGACATCGGCGTCGCCGAAGAAGGCCAGGCCGAACGCCCCGAGGATGGCCGCATAGGCGCCGACGATCATCCAGCCCACCGCCTTGGGCAGGTCCGGCGTCGAGGGCTCCGGCGCCTGGGGCGCCCGAACGACGGGTTCGACCTCCACGGGTTCGACCGCCGGGGTCGTCCGCGCGCGCGGCGCCGGCGGCTCCCAGGACGGGCCTTCGTAGAAGGCGTAGCTCAGCGGCGTCGTAGTGGGGACATAGTCCATGACAGGCTCCTTTCGGCCGCCGTCCGGCGGCCGGGTTCAGGGGAGGAAGAACACGCGCGCTCAGACGGCCAGCGCCTCGTCGGACGGGCCGAAGAACTCGAAGTGGATCCGGTCGGACGCCACGCCGGCCCGCGACAGCCCGCCGACGAAGGCCTTCAGGAACGGGCGCGGGCCGCACAGGAAGAAGTCGGCGGCCTCGAACGGGGTGTTGGCCTGCAGCCAGTCGACGGTGATCAGGCCGTCGTGGTCGTGGGTGCGGCCGGCTTCGTCATTGGCCGCCGGCCGGGCGTAGAAGGTCGCCACCGAGGTCTTGCCGTGCGCCTTGGCCAGGGCACGAACGTGGTCGTCCATGGCGTGGGTCGCGCCGTCCAGCGCCCCGTGCACGAAGGCGGTCTGCAGGTCCGGATGCTTCTGGGCGATCGTCTCCAGCATGCTGACCATCGGCGTCAGCCCCACCCCGCCCGACAGCAGCACCACCGGCCGCTCCGGGGTGTCGGGCAGGAAGAAGTCGCCGGCCGGCGGGGTCAGCTCGACCGTCGTGCCGATCGCGGCCAGGTCGTGCAGGAAGCGCGAACCGCCCTGCCCGCTTTCCTCGCGCTTGACCGAGATGCGGTAGGCCGCCTCGTTCGGCGCGTTGGAGATCGTGTAGTTGCGGCGGATCTCGCCCTGGTCGGGCGTGGTCAGGCGCAGGGTCAGGTATTGGCCAGGCTTGTGGGCCAGCACCTTGCCGCCGTCCTTGGGCCGCAGCACGAACGAGGTGATCACCGCGCTCTCGACCGTGCGCTCGGCGATCTCGAAGGCGCGCCAGCCGTTCCAGCCGCCGTCGGTCGCCTCGATGGCGTCGCGGATGGCGTGCTCGCGCTCCTTCAGCAGGTCGGCCAGGAACCAGTAGGCCTCGCCCCAGGCGGCCAGCACCGCCTCGTTGGCCGTCTCCTCGCCCAGCACCTCGACGATCGCGCCCAGCAGGGCCTTGGCGACATACGGATAGTGCTCGGGCAGCACGTGATAGCCGACGTGCTTCTGGGCCATGCGCTCGACCGCCGGGCCCAGCACCTCGAGGTTCTCGATGTTCAGCGCGTAGCCGACGATCGCCCCGGCCAGGGCGTGGTGCTGCTTACCGGTGGCCTGGTTGGCATGGTTGAACAGGGCCTTGATGTGGGCGTCCTGGAACAGCCGGGCGTACATGGCCTTGGTCACTTCCGTGGCGCGCGCGGCGACCACCGGGGCGGTGGCCTTGACGCACGCGATCGTCTCCGCGCTCAGCGGCTTGGGCATGGTCGTACTCCTTGGAAAAACGGGTGCTCGGGGCGTCAGGCGGCCAGCGCCGGCTCGCGGTCGTAGAAGTCCACCTGCATGCGGATCGGCCCCAGCGGCTCGACCCGATGGATCTGTTGCGGCCGGACGAGGCCGGTGACGCCGGGGCTCAACTCGAGCGAAGGGGTGTCGGCGTCGTCGTAGTGCAGGACGAGCCGCCCCTCGATCAGCCGGATCACGCCCCAGACGCCGGCCCGGGTGCTGTGGTCACGACGCAGGCCTTCGGGCAGGGTCGTCTCGTCGAACACCGGGGTCGAGCGGTAGGGTGCGTCGGGCGCCGGCCGGCGGCTTTCCAGAGCGCCGTTCAGGTTCCTGGCCATGCGCTCGGCCTTCTCCTGTAGCTCGGCCGCGTGGCGGGGCGGAACGAACGCATCGGTCGCCTCGCGCCACAGCGCCAGCCAGCGGTCGAACATCTCCGGCTCGATGCGTTCGACATGCTTCATGTGCGCCGCCAGCGGATTGCCCTTGTAGCGGGCCGAGGCGCGCATCACCGACGACCAGAAGTCGGCCAGGCGGTCGAGGTGCTCGTCCCAGTCCTCCACCGCGTCGGCGAAGACGGGACCCAGCCGCGGATCTGCCCGCACGGCGGCGTAGAAGCTGGTCAGCAGGGCCGGCAAGACGGTGTCGTCGAAGTCGAAGACGGGGTTGGCGGACATGTCGCCCTCAATCATTCATCTGGAATGCATCTATTCCCGCGACCAAAAACATGCAATCTGAATGCATGATTTATCTGCTGCGCCGAACCCTTAAGGGGAGCCCATGAAGCTCACCCGCTACACCGACTACGCGGTGCGAACGGTCGTCTATCTGGCCAACAACGAGGGCCGCCTGGTCTCGATCGCCGAGATCGCCCGCGCCTACGACATCTCGCAGAACCACCTGATGAAGGTGGTGCAGCAGCTGGCGTCCGCCGGCTTCGTCGAGACGGCGCGCGGGCGCGGCGGCGGCCTGCGGCTGGCCCGGCCCGCCGACCAGCTCAATGTCGGCGCGCTGGTGCGCGAGACCGAGGGCGGCTTCGACCTCGTCGACTGCTCGGCTTGCGTGGCCGCGCCGGGCTGCGGCCTGCCCAGGATGCTGGCCGAGGCGACCCGCGCCTTCCTGGCCGTGCTCGACGGCTACAGCGTCGCCGACATTTCGCGTCAGCCCGAGGTGATGCGCCAACTCTTCGCCCAGCGGGCCTGAGGCTCCCCGGCCACACCCCGATAAAACACGGCGTTCGGCTTTTGCATGCCGGCTGCGGCGGACCTATGTGCCGGCCAGCGCCGCCGTCCCGACCGATGGGGACGGCCCTTGTCCTCGCCTGTTCGAAGTTTCGTCCCTTGCCGCCTTTCCTTCGTCGCGCCGCCGTCCTGGGCGCCCTGCTCCTGCTGTCGGCCTGCGCCAGCGTCGACATCCCCGCGTCGCCTCGGGCCGCGTTCAGCCGCAGCGCCTCCAGCGCCCTGTCCGACGGCGTGAGCTACTGGAGCGAGACCCGCGAGAACCCGCTGCGGCAGGTGTTCCACGTCGTGCAGCTGGACCTGGCCGATCCCAAGGTCGAACTCTTCGTCTCGCCGCCCAACGACGGGGCGGGCCAGTATCACGCCCGCACCACCTCCGACTTCGTGACGGCTTCCGGCGCCCTTCTGGCCGTCAACGCCAGCTACTTCGTGCCGTTCAAGGCGGGCTCGCCCGGCGGCGACGACTTCGTTCCCCATGCCGGCCAGCACGTCGATCCGGTGGGCAAGGTCATCGTCGGCGGCCGCGAGGTGGCCCCGCCGGACGACCCCGAGGTCGATCCGCGCGTCAACGCCATCCTCTGCATTCACCCGTCTTTCGTCGAGATCCGCTCGGGCGCCGCCTGCCGCTGGGACGTGGTCGACGCCGTGGCCGCCGGTCCCGTGCTGCTGGTCGACGGCGCCGAGCAGTCGTTCCAGCACGCCGGCCCGAAATACGCCCGCGACCGCCATCCGCGCACCGCCTTCGGCGTCTCGGCCGACGGCCGCACCGGCTGGCTGGTGGTGGTCGACGGCCGCCAATCCGTGATCAGCGAAGGCGCGACCCTGGCCGAGCTGACCGCCTTCTTCCGCGACCTGGGCGCGGCCGACGCCATCAATCTCGACGGCGGCGGCTCGACGACCCTGGCCGTGGACGACGGCTTTGGCCGCCCGCGCGTGCTGAACTCGCCGATCCACACCGGCGTGCCCGGTCGCGAGCGGCCGGTGGCCAACCAGATCGGCGTGCGGGTCGCCCCGACACGGCCCTGATCGCAGACCGCGGTCGCCGCGCCGCACGACGCCCTACCGCGCGTGATGGCGTCCTGCAGGACCTAGCCGCCCCGGCCTTAGCTAGTCCTTCGAGCTTTCGGCGTCGCTGGCCTGAGGGCCGCCTTTCAGGCGATCCTCGTGCGTGTGATGGATGTCGCCTTCGCCGCCCCCGCCCGACACCTTGCTGTGGCGGCTGTAGCGATCGGGATCGTCGCGATCCTTCACCGTCGGGTCGGGACGCGGCTTGTCGCGATCCTCGTGGCTGGCGCCGGGACCGCCGTAGCGATCGGTGTTCGGATGCTGCTCGGGCATGGTTTCCTCCGTCGATGCGGAGTCAAACCCGACCCGGTGCGCAGGCGTTCCTAGCGTCTCGCTTGGACGGCGCGTCCTCAGGCCGGGGCAGCTTCGGCCATGGCCCAGCGGGCGGCCAGCTCGCGGTTCTTCGGCAGGTCCTCGGGGAAGTCCATCTCGGCCCAGTCCAGACCCTGGATCGAGCGCACGGCCACGGCGTCGTGGGCGCGGGCGATCTGGTCGATGGCCGACAGGTACCAACGGCGCAGGCCCTCGGGCGTGCGCAGCGAGCGCTCGACGATGTCGGTGAACAGCGCCGCGCCTTCCGGCTCGAAGCGCAGGAAGCCGATCGACTCGGCGTCGTATTCGGTGATGGTCTTGCCGATCTCGCGCAGGGCGTCGCCGTCGGTGCGCACCTTCATGTCGTCGGAGTCGTAGCCGTCCTTGCGGTCGATGGTCACCGTGATCGGAGCCGACGGGGCCGACAGCAGGCGCTCGGCGATGGCCGGCTCGAACAGGGTGTCGCCGTTGAGCAGCAGGAACGATCCCTGCATCTCGCCACGCGCCATCCACACCGAGGCCAGGTTGTCGCTGACGCTGTAGAACGGGTTGAAGATGGTGCGCAGGGTCAGGCCCGGCAGGCGCAGCCGGGCCAGCTCGGCCTCGACTAGGTCGGCGGCGAAGCCGGTGACGACCACCACCTCGGTAACCCCGGCGGCGTGCAGGTGACGGATCTGCCATTCCAGGACCGAGCGGCCCGACAGGTCCACCAGGCACTTGGGACGGGTGTCGGTCAGCGGCGACAGGCGCTTGCCCTGTCCGGCGCTGAGGATGATGGCTTTGACCGGCGACTGCATGGCAAAAACTCGGGCGCGCCGCGAAAGCGACGGCGAAGACGGAGGTGAAAAGGGCGAGAGCACGACTCGAAACGAGCCATATCAGCGCAGATCGTGCGCGACCATAGCCGTGGCAAGGCCCGGACTCCCGCAAAACGCCGCTTGCGACAATGTGCGCGCCCCGAAGGACCGCCCTCCCCGCCGCCGTGCTCAGGCCTCGACGGTCGCCCTGTAGGGGCTCGCCGCCGGGTGCAGCCTCGCCTCGATCGCCTTGTCGACGGCGGCGCGGAACTCGACCATCCCGGCGTTGACCGGTTCGAAGACGTCGTAGTCGACCGAGCACGGATCGCCGCCCGGAAACGGCGGATCGGGATTGTACTGGATCGACAGCTGGGCCTGCTGCGCGGCCAATTGGGCCTTGGCCGCCGCGTCGGGGCCGCCGGCCATGTCGGCGACGATCGTCTGAACCATGAACAGCGACTCGTCGATCGACGACGAGATGCCCGCCCCGGTGATGCGGTTGCCGTCCCTGATCCAGCGCGGGCAGCCGTTGACCACTGTGACCTTGGGAAACAGCTTCAGGCACTCGACGAAGGCCCAGTGGGTGGTGGCGCGGTAGCCGTCCAGCAGGCCGGCCGAGGCCAGCAGCAGGCCGCCCGTGCAGACCGAGACCACATAGGTCGCCTTGCCCGCTCGGTCGGTCAGGAAGTCGAGCAGCGCCTTGTCGCCGATCGCGTCCTGCAGGCCGTCGCCGCTTCCGGGCACGAACAGCATGTCGATGTGCGGGGCGGCGCAATAGTCGTACTGCGCCACCACCTTCAGCACGCCCGAGGTCTGGATCGGGTCGGTGGTGGCCGCCACCGTCGCCACCTGGATGGTCCGGCCGATGACGTCGCCGTTGAAGAAGGCGAACACCTCGTGCGGGCCCGCCACGTCCAGGATGTCGACGCCCGGATAGAGCACGATGCCCACCGTGAACGGCGGAAACGCCGACGTGGTCTTTGGGGCGGTCATTGCGCCACCGCGATGAACGAGGCCGTCACCCCGGCCGGCTCGCCGTTGTGCGGCTTGGCCCGGACGATCGTGCCGACGATCGAGGCCACCTGGTCGACGCCGTCGGGCCACATGTAGCCTGGCCAGCCGTGATAGTCGTACTCCCAGCCCGCCGTCGGCGTGCCGTCGCGGCCGAAGCCCCGGATGGCGATGGTGGCCGGCCCGTCGCAGTCGGGATCGACCGTTCCCTTCAGGTCCAGCACGTAGCCGCCGCCCATGTCGAGCGTGCCGACGACGGTGCGCGGCGTCGGGGTCTCGAAGGTGAACACCCCCTCGCCGAAGATCAGGCTGAGCGCCGTCTGGGCGTTGTCGCCCACCAGCTCGGGATTGTTCAGGTAGCTGCGATAGGTCCACTTGCCGGCAAGGGTCATGGCCGTTCTCCTCTTGGAGCGCCTTCGAGCCTTTAAGATAAAGGCTCGAAATCATGGCGTTGGAGCGCGTTGGGCGGCGAAACCGCCCACACTTGCGCCTAACGCGCTCTAGTAGGCGTGCACCTCGACGCCCAGCAGTTCGGGTTCGGCCCGGGTCGCGCCTGACGGCGCGCCGTGGTCGTGCGACGACGCCGCGTTCGACAGCAGCGGCGGCTTCAGGCGCATCAGGCGGATGTTGAGCCCCGAGCTCGGCGCGGCGGCGGACAGCCCCTTGGCCGTCGCCAGCTTGGCCAGCGGCGGCGAGATCGGCACGGTGAAGGTCACCGGGCGGGTCACCAGGTGCTGGCCGAACATCGACAGGGTGGTGACGAAGCCCGGCGAGTTGACGCCCACCGCCTCGCTCTCGGGCGTGTTGACCACCACCGCCAGGTCATGGCCGTGCTCGAAAGGCGGCAACTCCACCGTCAGGGTGGCCAGGAGCTTGGGTCCGCCGGTCTTGGCCGCCTGGCTGAGCAGCGCCTGCGGCACGGCGACGTCGCCCGAGGCCAGGCTGGCCGGGCTTGGAACCTTCAGCTTGGCGGTGAACAACTGCGGCTTGGCGGCGACCGCCGCCTTCAGCTTGGGACCCGGACGCGGGGGCGGCACGACGTTCTCGCCCGAGCCGGGCTGGTAGTCGTAGTCGAAGGCCCCGATCGTCTCGTAGGCCCCCGCCACCTGCTGGGCCGCCGGCAGCGGCTTGCCGTCGGAGTCGCGGAAGAACAGGAACGGCTCGGCCCGCCATTGGCCCAGGTCGCCGCGCGGGTTGAGGTAGTTGGGGTTGTCGTCCGGCAGGGTCGGATAGCCGTAGCCCTGCTGCTTGCGCGTCCAGACGTCCCAGATGCGGTCGATGTTGGCGTGGTGCAGGAAGAACAGCGGATCGACCGGCGACAGGTTCGACTGCATGAAGCCGTCGCCGTAGGTCGTCTTGCCGTCGGGCGCCGTCCAGATGCCGCCGACGCAGTTGTGCACCTTGTTGTGCGGCTGGCCCTCCATCACCCCGAAGCCGGTGATGCTGCTGTGGAACTGCGACTTGGGGCTGGCGAAGCCGATGAAGTCGCGCGGGGCCAGTGCGTTGTCCAGCATCCAGGACGAGACGGCGCGGTTGGTCACGTCGTCGAAGCCGGGCCGCTGCGGGGTCGAGCCGCGCGAGTTCGGCGGCGCGAAGAACATCGGCCCGCCCTTGGGTCCGATGTCGAAGATCAGGTCGGCCGGGAAGCGCAGGCCGCGGATCAGCAGCTGCTGGTTCTGGTCGTTGCTGAGACCCGCCCAGAACTTCTCCAGCACCGGGCCGAAGGTCTTGTTGAAGGCGTCCAGGCTCTGGATGTAGCCGGGATAGGTGCTGGGGTTGAGCACGCCCTGAAACATCTCGGCCGGCACCTGCGGATTGGCCGTCCAGTCCCAGTAGGGGAAGGCGAAGCTGTTGTCGCCGCTGAGCTTGCGCACGACCTGCTCGAACCAGCCCACATAGCCCCGGTGCCAGACCACGAACCACCAGTTGCCGTGCGGGCAGTCGACCGTGTGGGTCAGGGCGTGGTTGTACCAGTTGTAGGGATGCTCGGGCGGCAGCTTGAGCATGATGTCGATGGCCCGGGCGTAGCTGGCCAGGGCGCGCTTGCCTTCGGGGCTGGCGACGTTCCAGCGCCGCCAGCGGGCCTTGGTCGGCGCCGCCGGCTGGGCCGAGGCCTGTCCCGCCGCCAGGGCGCCCACGACGGCGGCGCCGCCCGCCATCAGGTCGCGACGCGAAGGCGCGGAGAACGGGCCGGTGAAGGCAGGGTCCTGGGTCATGGCGCGGACTCTCTTTTTTGGGATCGGAAAGGGTGCTGAAGGCGAAAGGCCGCACGGCGCGGCCCCGAAAGGCCGCGCCGGCGAGACCGTCAGTGATGGCCGTGGGACACGCCGCCGGCGCCGTCGGGCAGCACGATCTGGACGTTCTGCATCATGCCCTGGTCCTCGTGGTCGAGGATGTGGCAGTGCAGGACGTACTCGCCGATATAGCGCTGGTAGCGGGTGCGGACGATCAGGGTGTAGGGCAGGTACGGGCCGTTGTCGGACTTCTGCACGCTCTTGACCCAGAGGGTGTCCTTCCACGCGCCCTTCAGGCCCGGATACTGCGGGTCGGGCGGGCCGGGACCGAAGTCGTCCACCGCGCCGGGCGCGCTGACGTCCTTGCCGGTCGGATCCAGGATCTTGACGATCTGGAACGGGTTCACGTGGATGTGGAACGGGTGGCTGACGAACTCCGAGCGCAGCTCCCACTCCTGGGCCGTCCCCAGCACCAGGGTGCGGTCGACGCGGTCGGGCGCATAGGGGCGCGGGGCGTAGTCCTGCGAGCCCACCTCGAACTGCACCGGCATGTTGGTGTTCTGGCCGGGAATGGCGATGTTGAAGAGCACCTTCTCCGTCTCAGAACCCTTGATCTCGGCCTCGGTGATCGTCGGGTGCGGCACGAAGCGGGTCAGCTTCAGGCCGTTGCGCAGGTCGGCGATCACGCTGGCCTTAACGTCGGCCGGCATCTGGGCGTTGGCGGCCGCCACCAGTTCGCCGGTGACGAAGGCGGGGATGTCCCTGACCTCCTGGCCCGGCGCGACGCTGACCTTGCCCAGCAGGCGCGTGCCCACCGCGATGCTGTTGACCGTCGCGCTGGGCGCGGTGTCGGCGTCGAGCATGCAGTAGTTGCCCGCCTTGGGGAAAACCACCAGCAGGTCGTTGCGATAGCCCGGCTGCAGCGTGGCGACCGTGGCCTTGCGGGCCTGGGCGTCGGTCAGGCCGTCGTCGGCGACCACGTAGAACGGCACCGGATCGCCGATGCAGTAGGTCTTCTGGAAGGCCGGACCGTCGGCCGCCGCCAGGCGCTCCATGGCGGCCGGGCCGCCGTCGGCCATCTTCACGAACTGCAGCGAGATGGTGTCGCGCACGCCGGCGTGGATCATCCGCCAGCGGGCCAGTTCGCCCGCCTTGGCCGGCAGCGTGGCCAGCACCTGGCCGTTGATGCTGGTGTAGCGGCCCGACTGCCCCCAGCTGCCCGGCCCGAAGCCGTTGCCGTTGGCGTCGCTGTAGAACTCGATGACGCCGGTGTCGCCGGGATCGCAGACCCACTCGACGACATTGCCCTTGGCGTCGGTCTTGACCTTGATGTTCCCGCTCTTGTCCAGGCAGGCGTACTGGATCTGCTGGAACACCAGCAGCTTCTCGGGGATCGGCGCGCCGTTCTTGTAGAGCAGCGTGTCGAGGTCGCCGTTGGCGCTGGGCGTCGGCTTGCGGTCGCCCTTGATGACCAGGGCCCCGGCCATGCCGCTGGAGACCTGCAGCGCCGTCGAGCCGTGGCGGTGGGTGTGATACCAGAAGGTGCCGGCCGGATGGTCGCGCGGGATGTTGTATTCGTACTCGAACTTCACCCCGGGATTGATCGACAGCAGCACGTTGTCGCTGTTGCCGGTCGGGCTGACCCACAGGCCGTGGCTGTGCAGGTTGGTGCCGTTGTAGCAGTGCGGCACGTTGATCAGCCAGTTGGGGTCGGTGCAGCTGGGGTCGGCCGGCAGCCTGTTGTCGAGCGCCACCCGCACCGTCTCGCCCGGCCGCGTCAGGATCGTCGGCGCCACGTAGGGCGTGGTCGGCGAGACGTCGGTGCCGTTGTAGCTGCGCAGGTGGACCTTGTCGTAGCGGCCGTTGGCGGGGTTGTAGAGCCGCCCGTCGGTGTAGACGATGTTCAGCGCCAGGCGCTTGTCGGCGGTGATCGACGCGGTCGACGGCGGGATCACGTAGCTCTTGTCGCCCGAGGCGGTGCCGGTGATGGCCAGGAGGCTGGTCGTCGCCTTCAGGGACGGGTTCTGCTGCGCCTGCTCGATCGGCGCGCCCAGCAGGCGCGGATTGTCGACGACCCGATCCTGCGCCGCGGCGCTCCCCGCCTGCATGGCCAGCGCGAAGCCCATCGCCCCCGCCGAACAGACAAAGCGCCAATCGCGCACGCGCCCACACGCACCGCTCATCGCAGCCTCCCCGAACAATGTTCCCCGAGGCCGGATACTACCTAAGCGATAATACCGCGAAAGCTAAATTTTTGTGCGATTTCGCACACGTCGATCCGTCCGCGCCCCCGATCAACGCCCCATCAACGCCAGGCGTAGTTGAAGCTGACGCTGATCCGCTGCTCCTCGGCCTGGTTGGGCGTCACCTCGTGGCGCAGCCAGCTTTCCCACATCAGGATCGTGCCCGGTTCGGGCTGCACGTAGACAAAGGGCTGCAGGTTCTCCGGCGCGTCGTCCTGCCGGGTCGGCGCGGCCATCATCATCGGCAGACGCGGATCCTCGAACTTCAGAGCCGAGGCCCCGGCCGGGATGGTCACGTAGACCGTGCCGGAGATGACGCTGTGGGGATGGATGTGGCCGGTGTGCTGACCGCCCGGATCCAGGATGTTGATCCAGAAGCTGTCCATCACCAGCTTGCCGCCGGCCAGGTCGAAGCGCAGTTCCTTGGCGAAGGCGGCGACGTGCTTGTCCAGCTTCTTCTTCAGCTCGGCGAACAGGCTGTCGCGCTGGGGCAGGTCGTCCAGCGAAGCGTAGGAGGTGTAGCCCAGATAGCCCTTGCGCTCGGCCCAGGCCTGGCCGGCCTCGTCGTCCTCGGCCACGGCGATGCAGGCGTCGTGCAGGTCGTCGATGAAGACGTCGAAGCCCTTCTCGCCGGCTAGGCTGGCTTCATAGAGCGGGGTGGCGAAGAGAGAGCGACTGGTCATGGCGCGCCTCATAGCGCCCGAGCGCGTTGACGACAAACCACGAATGGAACATAGTCAGAACATGGCCGATGGTGATCATACGCTCAAGATCAATGCGGCGCTCGCTGAGCGGCTGAAGGCGGTGTCCGACGGCCTCGGCAAGAGCCTGGATGAATACGCCATTCAACTTCTTGACGCCTTTACGGGCCTGGACCCTCGCAAGCACGACGAAGCCTATTGGGACGAAGTTCAACGCATCTGCGACGAGACCGAACGCGAGGGTGGCATCCCGTTGGAAGATGTCGAGCGCTGGATGAAGTCCTGGGGCGCCGACGACGAACTCCCTCCTCCTGAGCCACGCCCACGAATTCACGAATGAGGGCCGTCGAATTTTCAGAGAAGGCGCGGCGCGATCTGTCGCGCCTGCAAGCATGGCTTGCCCCAATGGCTCCGGCAGCCGCCGAACGCGCGGTTCAGACCCTCATTGCAGCGGCCAGATCGCTCGCTGATTTTCCGGAAAGAGGCAGTCACATCAGAGCGAACCTTCGTGAACTGATCGTACCATTCGGTTCGGCAGGCTACGTCATACATTACGAAGTCAGACCTCGCCGTATCCTCATCGCCCGCATCTATCACGGCCTTGAAGATCGCTGACCGGCTTGGACTCGCCTATATCTGCCTCCGTGACCGACACCACCGCCGACATCCCCTCCCCCGCCGAACCGCCGAAGCTCGCCGGCGCCGCCCTGATCAAGGACGAGGTCACGCGCCTGCCCGACGCGCCCGGCGTCTACCGGATGATCGGCGAGGCCGACGAGGTGCTGTACGTCGGCAAGGCCAAGAGCCTGAAGAAGCGCGTGGTGCAGTACGCCCAAGGCCGCTTCCACACCAACCGCATCGCCCACATGGTCGACGCCACGCGGGCGATGGAGTTCGTCACCACCCGCACCGAAGCCGACGCCCTGCTGCTCGAGATCAATCTGATCAAGCAGTTGAAGCCGCGCTTCAACGTGCTGCTGCGCGACGACAAGAGCTTTCCCGAGATCCTGATCCGGCGTGATCACGACGCCGCCCAGCTGCGCAAGCATCGCGGCGCCCACGCCGTCAAGGGCGACTATTTCGGGCCGTTCGCCAGCGCCTGGGCCGTGAACCGCACGCTCAACACCCTGCAGAAGGCGTTCCTGCTCCGCTCGTGCAGCGACAGCGTCTACGAGACGCGCGACAGGCCCTGCATGCTGCACCAGATCAAGCGCTGCGCCGCGCCCTGCACGGGCCTGATCAGCCTGGAGGACTACGGCGCGCTGGTCGACCAGGCCGAGGCCTTCCTGCGCGGCAAGTCCCGCGCGGTCATGGGCCAGATGGCCAAGGAGATGGAGGCCGCGGCCGAGGATCTCGAGTTCGAGCGCGCCGCCAGGCTTCGGGATCGCATCCGCGCCCTGGCCGCCGTCGCCCAGGAAAGCCAGATCAATCCCGAGACCGTGGAAGAGGCCGACGTCGTCGCCCTGCACGTCGAGGGCGGCCAGGCCTGCGTGCAGGTGTTCTTCTTCCGGGCCGGCCAGAACTGGGGCAACCACGCCTACTTCCCCCGCATCACCGGCGCGGCCGAGGACGAGGAGGAAGGCGTCACCGAGGAGCAGCGGATCATCACCGCGTTCCTTGGCCAGTTCTACGACGACAAGCCGATCCCGCGCCTGATCCTGGCCAACGTCCAGCCGGCCGACGCCGACCTGCTCAGCGAAGCCTTCGCGCTGAAGAGCGGCCGCAAGGTCGAGATCGCCGTGCCCAAGCGCGGCGAGAAGGCCGACCTGGTCGGCCACGCCCTGACCAACGCCCGCGAGGCCCTGGGCCGCCGGATGGCCGAGGGCAGCGCCCAGACCAAGCTTCTGGCCGGCGTCGCCGAGACCTTCAAGCTGGACGCCCCGCCCGAGCGGATCGAGGTCTACGACAACAGCCACATCCAGGGCACCAACGCCGTGGGCGGCATGATCGTGGCCGGGCCGGAAGGCTTCATGAAGGGCCAGTACCGCAAGTTCAACATCCGCTCGACCGAGCTCACGCCCGGCGACGACTACGGCATGATGAAGGAGGTGCTGAAGCGCCGCTTCGCGCGCCTCGTGAAGGAAGAGGAGGAAGGCGACGACGCCAACCGCCCCGACCTGGTGCTGGTAGACGGCGGCAAGGGCCAGCTGGACGCGGCGCTGGAGATCATGGCCGACCTCGGCGTCGACGATATCGCCGTCGTCGGCGTGGCCAAGGGTCCCGACCGTGACGCCGGCCTGGAGCGGTTCTTCATTCCCGGCCAGACGCCGTTCATGCTCGAGCCCAAGTCGCCGGTGCTCTACTACCTGCAGCGCCTGCGCGACGAGGCCCACCGCTTCGCCATCGGCGCCCACCGCACCCGCCGCAGCATGGACCTGAAGAAGAACCCCCTCGACGAGATCGAGGGCGTGGGCCCCGGCCGCAAGAAAGCCCTGCTGCACGCCTTCGGTTCGGCCAAGGGCGTCGGCCGGGCCGGCGTCGAGGATCTGGTCAAGGTCGACGGCGTCAGCCAGGCCCTGGCCGAGCGTATCCACGCCTTCTTCCGCAAGGGCTGACCCCTACCCAAAACGGGCCGGACGCGATTGACAACGCTGGTCGCCGAACGCAACCTTAAGGCCGCTCTGGAACAGTATTCAACCTGACACGTGGCGCGAACGACGCGCCGCGCCGGAGCCGTTTGGGGGAAACATCGCCATGACCATTCTGCCGTTCCTGCGGGGCCGCGGCTTCGCGCGCCCGCTCGCCTCGGCCTGCCCTGACACCGACAACGACACCGGAGCGCCTCAGCCGATCCCGGGCGAGCTGTCGGTGATCCGCCTGCCGGCCGACCACTACCTGCATCGCGACGCGCCCACCGAGTGGTGGTGGCACATCGGCACGCTGAAGGCCGGCGACCGGGTGTTCGGCTTCGAGATCAACGCCGCCTCGTTCCAGGGCCGGGGCTTCGGCTTCTCGCAGATCATGCTGACCGACGTGGCCGCCCAGAAGCACTACCAGCGCACCACCACCTTCAACCCGCCCGCCGGCTACGATCCGTCGACCTGGGCCGAGCACGACGTCAACCGCGACTGGCGCGTGCGCCTGGGCGATCCCAGCAGCCAGCTGACCGCCATCAAGGTGACCAATCCGGGCTCGGGCTACGATCCCGTCGCCACCACCGTCACCGTGACCGGCGGCGGCGGCTCTCAGGCGATCGCCTATCCGCTGGTCGATCCCACCTCCGGCGCGATCCTGTCGATCCAGGTGACCAATCCGGGCCGCGGCTACACCTCGCCGCCGCACATCGTCATCGGCGGTCCGGGCCAGAAGGGCTCGGGGGCCACGGCCGAGGCCGTGCACACCTTCATCACCATGGACGCGGCCTGGGGCGACCCGACTCAGAACATGGCCGTGGTCACGAAGCTGACCGATGACGCCACCGGAACCGAAGTCGTTTTCGACCTGACCATGTCGCAGAAGGGCGCGCCCTTCGTGGTCTGGGGCACCGGGGTCAGCCAGATCCTGCCCAAGGCCAGCGGCTCGCACCTGCAGACCGGCAACTACTACTACTCGCTGACCAACGTGGCCGCCTCGGGCACGATCACCATCGACGGCGAGATCTTCGAGGTCGAGGGCAAGACCTGGATGGACCACGAGTACGGCTTCTTCGGCACCGCCCAGAACCCGGTGAAGTGGATCCTGCAGAACGCCCAGCTCGACAACGGCTGGTCGCTGTCGAACCACTACGTGCTGTTCGGCGACAACAAGCTGCCCAAGCCCGGCGCGCCCGTGCCCTGCGAAGTGACCCTGCAGGACCCCGAGGGCCGGATGTACGTCGTGCCGGGCGTCATGACCGCCGATCGCCAGTGGACCAGCCCGGTCTCCAAGGTGACCTACTTCCTAGACTACCAGCTCGACATCGCCGGCTTCGACGCGGCGCTGAACTTCAAGGCCCTGCTGGCCGACCAGGAGTTCCCGCTGCCGGTCGGCTCGATCTACGAAGGCATCGCCTCGGCCGAGGGCAGCTTCCAGGGCAAGCCGACCTCGGGCACGGGCTGGATCGAACAGGCGCTCTGACCACCGGCGCGCGCGGACTGCCGTTCAGCTTGGCCATGCGCTAGGCTTGCGGCATGTCCGCGTCCGAACCCGCCGATCCCGCCGCGCCATCCTGCGAATGGACGAACCACGGCAGACACGACTGGACCGGGCGCGGACCGAACGGCGAGAACCTGGTCTATGCCGGCCAGCGTACGGCCCTGCTCGAGGGGCGAGGCTACGGCAGCCGCTGGAGCAGCACCCTGGCCGTGACGCGCCGAGGCATGCTGCCCGCCGTCCTCATGCCCGAGAACAGCCTGGATCGGCTGGCCAAGCGGATCGGCTACACCGTCGAGCACCAGACCGGCGACGCCGACTTCGACGCCAGGATCCATCTCGCTTGCGACGACGCTGAGCCGGCCCTGCGACTGGCGGAAACGCCCGCGCTGCGTCGAGCGGTCCTTCACCTGCTCGACAGCGGCGTCAAACGCCTGACGGTCGACCACGAGGGCGTCACGGTCGAGCTGCGCGAGCGCCTGCGCCCCGACGGACCGGACGCCGAGCACGACCTGTGGACCATGAGCGAGGCCCTGTGCGCCGTCGCCGCCCTGTGGCCCGAGAACCGCGCCAAGTCGCGCCGCCGATGGTTTCGGCGCGAGACCGCGGCCTTGATCTGGGGCGCCATGCTGGTCGCCGCCGCGCCGATCACGGCCTTCGACGACGAGACCTTCGCCGAGCGCCAGATCGAGACCTACGTCCAGACCGACTGGCTTGGCCTCGCCGTCTGGCTGGCCCTGGCGCTGATCCCTCTGGCGGCGGCGGGCTTCCGCCGCGCGAGCGGCCATCGCGCGCTGGTGGCTCTCGCCGCCTGCGCCCTGGCCGTCGCGCCTTTCAGCCAGAGCCTGCTGCAGCGGCGGGCCAATACCTGGTTCACCCGCGCGCAGACGGACGTCCCCGCCGAGCTGACCGATCTGCGCGTGATCGACAGCACCGACAACGGCCCATCTTACGAGGCCACGATCATGGTCGCCGACCGCGCCACCGACTGGGCGCTGACGCCGCATGAGGGCCAGCTCGCCGCCGAGGGGCGGCTGTGCGCAGCCGGCGTGGTCGCCACGGGTCTGCGCGACCTGCGATACGTCAAGGGCGTGCGCACCTGGGCCTGCCGGCCAAGCCTCGGCGGCGAGCCGGACGCCGCCCAGCCCTAGAAGTCGTTGCTCCAGCGCTGCACCGAGGCCAGCGGCAGCCAGGCCTCGAACACCAGGCCGTCGGCGCGAAAGTCGAAGCGCGAGCGGCCCTTCAGCTCGCGTTGGGTCAGGTTCTCGATCAGCCGCGCCCCGAAGCCGAACCGCTCGGGCTGGCTGACCGCCGGACCGCCGCTCTCGCTCCAGGTCAGGCGCAGCTGCCGGGCGTCCTGATCGAGGCTCCAGCGCAGGCTCACCCGGCCCTCGGCCGCCGACAGCGCGCCGTACTTGGCGCTGTTGGTGGCCAGTTCGTGCAGCACCATCGACAGCGACACCGCCACGTGCGGACTCAGCGCGACTTTCGGCCCCGAGGCGTCGATGCCCTCGCCGTGGGCGCGCACGCAGATGGCCGCCACGTCGGTCAGGTCGGCCTCGTTCCAGCCGGTGCGGGTCAGGAGGTCGTGGGCGGCCGAGAACGCCACCAGCCGCTCGGTGAAGATTCGCACCTGGTCGGCGTCGAGCTTGGCGAAGGTCTGGCGGGCCAGCGACTGCACGGTGGCCAGGTTGTTCTTCACCCGGTGGTTCAGTTCGTTGATCATCACCGCCTGGCGCGCCTCGCGAGCCTCCAGCTCGTGCGAGGCGGCGACCAGGGCCTCGCGCACGACGGCGATCTCGGCCAGCCCGCCCCGCTTGCCCGGGTCCAGCGGCCGCCCCTCGCCGATCGCGCCGGCGTCCTCGACCAGCCCCACGACCTCGCGGTTGATGCGGTTGGCCAGGAACAGCGCCATGCCCACGCCCAGCAGCAGCAGCAGCGGGAAGATCGCCGCCGTGCCCCAGGCCGCCGCCACGCCCACCTTGGCCACATCGGCGCGGGGAATGGCCACCACCAGCGTCCAGCCGGTGCGCGGCGAACGGCTGTAGGCCACGCGGGTCTTCACGTTGTCGAGCGAGACGCTCTTGCTGATCCCCTCGTTCGAGCGGGCCAGGTTGCGGGTCATGTCCGGCGAGGCGCTGGCGCCGGTGAAGCGCTCGTTGCGCACCGAGCGGGCGATGACCTTGCGCTTGTTGTCGAGGATGGTGGCGACCCAGCTTTCCGGCGCGCGCTGCTGGCGGAACACCGAGGTGAAGCTGGCCGCCTCGACCACGTAGGACACCACGTAGGCCTCGCCCTTGATGTCGACCGGCGCGCCCACGGTGATCACGTGGCGCTGGGCCAGCGCGCCCATCCGCAGGTCCGACACCTGGGTGCGGCCGGCGGCGCGGGCGGCGACCATGTAGGCCGGCGGCGGGGTCTTGGGCAGGGCCGCGCCCCACGGGACCAGGGTGTTGACCGTCTGCTGGCCGTCGGGCGCCGTCACCACCACCCAGCCGGGCCGGTTGCCCGTGGCCCGCTTGGCCCGGACGTAGAAGTTCTTCCAGTCGCCGTTCAGCAGCGCTTGGTCGGTGGCCAGGGTCTCGGCCACGGCCACGCCCTCGGCCACCTGCCGGTCGACGGCGCCGGACAGCGCCCGCGCCGTGGCCAGCAGCTGCACCTCCAGCTGGTCGCGGTTCTGGCGGTTGGAGCGTTCCAGCAGCAGGGCGGTGGCGGCGAGCGCCGGCACCAGCAGGCTGACGGTCAGCAGCACCAGCAGGCCGCGGACCGAACCGCGCAGGCCCCGGTGCGGCGCGGCCGGGGTCTCGGAAGGGATGGACGCCATGGGCGGATTTACGCGGCGGCGGCCAGGAGGTTGCGGACAGCTCCTCGGATCGCGCCGTTCGTCAGCCCCGCCATGCCCTGCTCCACCTGCCCGGATGACGCGACCTTACGCGATGCGTCGCCCCTGTCACCCGGTAAGAAAACCGCGTTATGCGTCGGTGCGCGTCTTCAGCACGACGAGGGCCACGAAACTGATCCCGGCGGCCACCGCCAGATAGATCCCTACGGGAACCAGACCCGCCTCGTCGGCCAGGGCCTTGGCGATGACCGGAGTCAGCCCGCCGCCGATCACCCCGCCGATGTTGAACGCCATCGAGGCCCCGGTGTAGCGCACGCGGGCGGGAAACAGCTCGGGCAGCCAGGAGCCCAGCGGTCCGTAGACGAAGCCCATGGCCAGCAGGGCCAGAGACAGGAAGGCGCAGATCAGGGCCAGCGAGCCCCCGCCCATCATCACCGGCAGCAGGGCGCCGACGGCGACGGCCATCACGCAGCCGGCCAGCAGTACGCGACGCGGCGTCGCGGCGTCCGACCAGTAGCCCGAGGCGACGATGCCCCCGGCCATGAACAGGATGGCCAGCAGCTGCACGCCCAGGAACAGCTCGCGATCGTAGCCCAGGGTCTGGACCCCGTAGCTCAGCGCGAAGGCCGTGGTCAGATAGAATAGCGCAAAGCAGCAGACCACCGCGAAGGTGCCGCCCAGGGTTTGCTTCCAGTGCAGCTTCAGCAGTTCGGCGAACGGCACCGTCGGCGGCGGCTCGTGGGCCAGGGCGGCGGCGAAGGCCGGAGTTTCCGTGAGCTTCAGCCGCACCCACAGGCCAAGGCCCACCAGGATGGCGCTGGCCAGGAACGGCAGGCGCCAGCCCCAGGCCATGAACTGTTCGGGGCTCAGCAGCAGACCCAGGATCAGGAACAGGCCGTTGGCGGCGATGAAGCCGACGGGCGCGCCCAGCTGCGGGAACATGCCGAACCGGGCCCGCCAGCCGGGAGGGGCGTTCTCCACGGCCAGCAGCGCCGCCCCGCCCCACTCGCCGCCGAGGCCGAAGCCCTGGCCGAATCGCAGCACGCACAGCAGCGCCGGCGCCAGCCAGCCGGCCATCTGGTAGGTCGGCAGGAAGGCGATCAGCAGTGTCGAGCCGCCCATCAGCATCAGCGACGCCACCAGGGTCGACTTGCGGCCGATGCGGTCGCCGAAATGGCCGAAGGCGATCGCCCCCACGGGCCGCGCGAAGAACGCCACCGCCAGGGTGGCGAACGCGGCCATCTGCTGGGCTGAAGCCGAGCTGGCGGGAAAGAACAGCGGTCCGAACACCAGCGAGGCGGCCGTCGCGTAGATGTAGAAGTCGTAGAACTCGACCGCCGTGCCCACAAGGCTGGCCAGAAGCACGCGGCGTGAGGAATTGGCGGTCGGGGCTGCGCTGGCGGTCATGGGGTCTTTTCCGAAACTTGACCACGGCTTGGCCGCCCTCGCCCGCCACGTCAACCATTCGAAGGAAGAAAATCACCCGCGCCAAACAGGAAATCCGCGCCGACCAACGAGATTTCGTCGCTCGAACCTTGTTTCGAGAAAGAGGATTGCCCCGCCGCGCCGGCGACGGGGCAATGCCCTCAGCGAGCGGAAAACCCGCCGTCCACCAGGTGGTAGCTGCCGGTGATGAACGAGGCGCGGTCCGATAGCAGGAAGCAGGTCAGGGCCGAAACCTCCTCGGGGCGTCCCAGCCGTCCCGCCGGATGCAGGCCGATCAGGCCGGCGCGGGCCTCGTCGGTCATCTCCGAGTGGATCAGCGGCGTCTCGATGAAGCCCGGCCCCACGGCGTTGATGCGCACGCCCCGGGGCGCGTACTCGATGGCGGCGGTCTTGGTCATGCCGACCACCGCATGCTTGGACGAGACATAGGCGCTGGAGCCGGCCCAGCCGTGCGTGCCCAGGATCGAGGCCATGTTGACGATCGAGCCGCCGCCGGCCGCCAGCATGGCCGGGATTTCGTACTTCATCGAATAGAGCACGCTGTTCATGTCGACGTCGACCACGCGCTTCCACTGGTCGAGCGGATAGTCGGCCGTCGGCAGGTTGGGGCCGCCGATGCCGGCGTTGTTCACCGCCAGGTGCAGCGCGCCATAGGTGTCGACCGCGAACGCGACCATGGCCTCGACCTGGGCCGCATCGGCGACGTCCACCTTGAAGGCGCTGGCCGAGCCGACTTCCTTAGCCAGCGCTTCGGCGGCCTCCAGATTGAAGTCGGCGATCACCACCTTGGCGCCGCCGGCCGCCAGTTCACGCACCACCGCCTCGCCGATGCCCGAGGCGCCGCCGGTGACCAGCGCGACCTTGTTCGCGAATTCCGTGCTCATGAGGCTCTACTCCACTTGGTGTTACACTATACGCCCCGTGTTCTATCTGGGACCGGAGGCTTCCGAGCGCCACCGCCGTGGCCGCCCATTTTTCCTCCGCGCCTTAAGGGCGCGCCATCCTTGCGATCCGCCGGGCCCAGCCATAACCAAGTCCGATGAGTATCGCTTCGACGCCGACCAAGGTCGGCTCGCTGGCGGCCGATCAGGCCGCCCTCCTGCAGCGTGAGGGCTACCTCCTGCTGCGCGGCGCCGTGCCAGAAGCCTGGCGCGGGCCGCTGCGCGAGGCGTTCGACGCGGCCGTCAGCGCCGGCGACCAATGGACGGCTCCCAAGGCGCCCGGCTGGCGTCACGCCCTGGTCGACCTCGACCCGACGGTGCTCTGGACCTGCCGGCTGGCGCCCCTGCTGGCGGCGGCGGGCCACATGCTGGGCGGACCCTTCTTCCTGTCCCAGGTCGAGGGCCGCGAGCCTCTGCCGGGCTTCGGCCACCAGCCCCTGCACCGGGATGGCGCCGGACTGCGGGCGGTTTCGGCGATCGTCTTCCTGGACGACTACGGCCCGGCCAACGGCGCCACCCGGGTCGTCCCGCGCCCCCTCGACCACGGCGAGCCGGACGAAGCCGCATCCCTGACCCTGGCAGGCGAAGCCGGCGACATCCTGGTGTTCGACGCCGACCTGCTGCACGGCGCCACGCGCAACGCCGCGGGCGCGCGACGCCGCTCGCTGCTGCTGAACTTCCTGCCCGAAGCCGCCCGCGCCGCCGAGGACGCATATCGCGCCGTCCGCGACGTGCGCATGGACAACAGCGAGGCCTTCGCCCCGTAGCCGAACGAGCCAGGCCGCAACCACGCATGCGCCATAGCCCTCCGCCGCGCTCATGCGTTAGAACGTCGCCATGAAAGCCCTGCCCAACATCCTGACCTCCGCCCGCCTGGTCATCGCCCTGTTCATGTTCGTGGCCCTGGCGGCCGCCGCCGGCGGCGTTCCGTGGCTCAGCGAGCGCCTGACAGGCGACCAGCAGTTCTCGCTGCAGCGCTGGGCGTTCTGGGCTTTCGCCGTGGCCGCCATCACCGACTTCTTCGACGGCTGGCTGGCCCGCAAGCTTGACGCGGTCAGCATCTGGGGCGCGATCCTCGACCCGATCGGCGACAAGATCCTGGTCTGCGGCGCCCTGCTGGGCCTGATGGCGCTGGGCCCCAATCCGCTGGTCATCCTGCCGGCCGGCCTGATCCTGTTCCGCGAGTTCGCCGTCAGCGCCCTGCGCGAGGTCGGCGCCGGCAAGGGGATCAAGCTGCCCGTCACCCTGCTGGCCAAGTGGAAGACCACCCTGCAGCTGGTGGCCATCGGCGGCGAGCTGATCGTGGTCTCGTGGGGGGCGTTCAACCTGCCGCAGGACCCGGCCATCATCGAGCCGGTCTCCTGGACCGTCCATGGCCTGCTCGGCGTCGCCGCCGTCGTCACCCTGATCACCGGCGCGCAGTACTGGGAAGCCGCCCGCAAGGCGCTGACCTAGGCTCTCTGCCTAGCGTCGCCGCAAATCCGACACACGCCCAGATAGAACATCGTTCGCTCAGGATCAGGCGGGGAGCGGTGCGAATGCGTGGCGTGCTGTGGTCGTGTCTCGTCTTTCTCCTCGCGCTCGCGCCGCTGGCGGCGCGGGCCGAAAGCCGACTGGTCGATTTCGAGGTCGCCTCGAAGCGCTTCGACGGCGCCAAGGTAGGGGTCTCGCCGGTCCGCAAGGTCGTCGCCTATCTGCCCGACGGCTACGAGGCCGGGTCGCGGCGCTATCCGGTCGTCTACTTCCTGCCCAACCTGTTCGACGACCAGCGCGCGGTGTTCGACCGCGACGGAGCCAGGGCCGCGCTAGACCGGGCGATCGACGACGGCGCGGTTCCGCCGCTGATCCTGGTCAGCGCCGACTTCTCCACCCCGGCGGGCAGTTCGTTCTACGCCACCTCGCCGGTGACCGGCGACTGGACGGGCTTTCTGGCGAAGGATCTGGTGGCCGCCGTCGACGGGCGCTTCCGCACCCTGCCGCCGCGGCCTCGCGCGGTCTGCTGGGCGACCGCATGGGCGGCTACGGCGCGATCCGCACGGCCATGGTCGCGCCGGGCGTGTTCGGATCGGTCTACGCCCTGCACCCCGTCGGCACGGGAGTCGGCCTGCAGACCATGAACTCGCGCCCCAACTTCGAGCGGCTGGCCGCGGCCCGGTCGCTGGACGACCTCGGCGACGATGGGTTCTCGCGGGTGTTCCTGGGCATGTACCAGGCCTTCCTGCCCAATCCGGACAAGGCCCCGCTCTATGCCGACCTGCCGGCCAGCGGCCGGGGCGAGCGCCTGGCCACCGATCCTGTTTTGACGGCCAAGCTGCAGAACGCCTTCCTGCTCGACCGCCTGCTGCCGGCCCACGCCGCCGACCTGAAGGACCTGCGCGGCCTGATGTTCGACTGGGGCCGCTTCGACGGCAACGCCGACCACGTAGTCGCCAACCGCGCCTTCGCGGGACTGCTCGAGGAATTTGGCGTGCCCAACGAAGCCGAGGAATATCGCGGCTGGTGGGGAGAGCGGCACTGGACGCCGGGCGGCCGCGTCGAGGCCCGCGCCCTGCCATTCTTCGCGCGGACGCTGGCGTTCGAACAGGACGACGCGGCTACTCGGCCGCGATGATCTCTTCGCCGTCGTCCTCTTCGGACGGGCCGTACATCAGCCATTCGCTGTCGGGCCGGTCTTCGCCGCCGGCTCGCTCGGCCTGCATCATCAGGGCCAGCCAGCGCGTCCCCGTCATCCGCAACACCATGATCGCCTCCAGGACTCAAGGTCGTTATTGAGAGTGACTCGCAATATCGACCTGATCAAGGCGATTTCGACGCGTAAGGTTCCCCGCGAGAGGAGTTTGGGCGGACCCCGCCCCCCTTAGAAGCGCGCGGTGGCCGCGCGGCGCGCCATCAGCACCCGTTCCCGCCGGCGCGACGCTTCGCGCTCCAGGTGCGGCGCAACCTCGGCGGCCCGGCGACGTTCCTCCGGCGTCCCGCTGACGTCCAGGCGGCGCACGTTGTTCAGCAGCTGCGCCAGCTCGGCGTCCTTGAGGTTCGGAATACGGTCGATCAGCGTCATGGCCACGCTCCACTCAATTCTGCGACGGTGACATCACAACGCTCGAAGTGCTTTGAAGGTGACGCTTGACGGCGAAAAAATAAAATATCGACGTTCGGCTTGCTATTCATGCTTCGACCTTCTAGAAATCGATTATCGAATTCGCTGCCGCTCGATCTGCTATTCCATGCTTCTTTCAGAGAAGCGCCGGGCCAGCCCTCCGACCTCCAACGAAATTGATCGCTTCCCGGCACGCCGCCGCGTGGCGCCTCGCACTACGAACTAAAGGACTACCCCAATGGCTATCGGCACCGTGAAATGGTTCAACGGCACCAAGGGCTTCGGCTTCATCCAGCCTGACGACGGCGGCAACGACGTCTTCGTGCACATCTCGGCCGTCGAGCGCGCCGGCATGACCTCGCTGAACGAAGGCCAGAAGGTCAGCTACGAGCTGGAACAAGACCGCCGCAGCGGCAAGGTCTCGGCCGGCCAGCTGCAGTCGGCCTAACCGCCGCGCCGCACCAGCGACCCGCGAACGGGCCGGCCCAGCGCCGGCCCGTTTTGCATTTTCAGGCCGCGTTTTGTCCAAGGCCGCCATCGGCTGGACGTCGCCGGCCGCCGCGCCTAGGTTCGCGCCGTTCGAACACTGCCGGCCCGACATGCGCCCGATCCGCCTCGCCCTCGCCGCCCTCGCCCTGATGACCCTGGCCGCCTGCGGCTCGGTATCGCGCGACGCCTTCAAGGCCAGCGACCTGGCCGGGCCGCCGCCGTCGGGCCTGTCGGACATCCGCTTCAACGCCAGCGACAGCGCCGCGGGCATCCGCTTCGCCGACGCCGCCCGCAACCGCGCCCGCCACCAGAAGACCTTCGACGTCCTGGCCCTGTCGGGCGGCGGCTCGAACGGCGCCTATGGCGCGGGCGTCATCACCGGCTGGACCAAGACCGGAGAGCGGCCCGAGTTCGACATCGTCACCGGCGTCTCCACCGGCGCCCTCACCGCCCCCTTCGCCTTCCTCGGCCCGAGCTGGGACGAGCGCCTGGCCGAGGTCTACACCGGCGACGCCGCCGACCGCATCCTGCAGCCGCGCGGCCTGGGCGTGCTGTTCCATCCCAGCTTCTACGACAGCGGCGCCCTGCGCGGCCTCGTCGACAAGTATGCCGACGCCAACATGATGCAGGCCATCGCCGCCGAGCACGCCCGCGGCCGCCGGCTGCTGATCGCCACAACCAATCTCGACACCGAGGAGACGGTGATCTGGGACATGGGGGCCATCGCCACCAAGGGCGACGAAGCCTCGCGCGAGCTGTTCCGCGACGTGCTGGTCGCCTCGGCCAGCATCCCCGGCGTCTTCCCGCCCGCCCTGATCCAGGTGCAGGGCCACGGCCGGCGGCTGTCGGAGATGCACGTCGACGGCGGGGTCTCGATCCCGTTCTTCGTGGCGCCGGAATCGCTGCTGCTGTGGACCGTCGACAAGGGCGAGGCCAGGCCCGGCCGGATCTTCGTCGTGGTCAACGGCCAGGTCGGCGGCTCGTTCGGCTTCACCAAGGGCGGCGCCCTGTCGATCGTCGGCCGCTCGTGGCAGACCATGAGCAAGACCCTGATCCGCACCCACCTGGCCGCCAGCGCCAGCTTCGCCCAGCGCAACGGCGGCCAGCTGTTCTACAGCGCCATCCCGGACGCCGCCGAGGCCGACACCTCGGGCCTCGACTTCGCCGCCGGCAACCGCAAGGCCCTGTACCACATGGGCTACGACCGCGCCGTCGCCGGCTGGGCCTGGAGCGTCGCCGCCCCGCCGCCCGAGCCTCCAGTCGTAGCCGCCCCGCCGGCCAAGAGCGGGCGTTAAGCCCCCTGGGAGCCATCTTCAGGTTGTGCTTCAATCGGCGCTCTCCCAGCCGGACGACGCGCCATGTTCGCCATAATCCTCGCCGCCGCCGCGATCGCCTGCCCCGTCGAGCAGGCCCGATACGTGCTGCGCGACGCCCCGGCCGTCACCGCCGCCTTCTTCCCGGTGGAGGGCGGCCCCGACTGGCCCCAGCGAGTGGCTCTGAAGGTCGACACCGGCCAGGGCCGCTACTGGTTCCTGCCCTATGACGGCGGGACCAGCGGGATCACGCGCGTCGCCTCGACCACCGACGTGCAGGCGCCGGGCTGGAAGCCTCCGCACCCCGACGGCGGCCCCCGGCCGCTGGGCGATCTGGAGTATCTCGCCGCGGACGCGACCTGGCGGTTGATCGAGGGCGCGCCCGGCCGCGGCCAGCCCGCGCCGGCGCACATCTTCCTGTCGGAACTGGACGATCGACTACGCCATCCCCCGGGCGATCAACCCCGCGATTCCGTGCCCCGTCAGTTCTTCGACCTCGCCGCCTGCGGGGCGGCTAAGCCACACCGCTAACAGCGCTTTTCCAGACTCCCCGACTCTGGGGTTGCGCCCGCCTGACTCCGTCTCTAAAGGGGCGGCTTAACCTGCAAGATGGTCGACAGCGGGCGCGCGGATGTGCGCGACCGTGTCTTTGCGCGAGTTAGCCATGCCCAAACGTACCGACCTCTCCTCGATCCTGATCATCGGCGCTGGGCCCATCGTCATCGGTCAGGCCTGCGAGTTCGACTATTCGGGCGTCCAGGCGTGCAAGGCCCTGCGCGCCGAAGGCTACCGGATCATCCTGGTCAACTCGAACCCCGCCACGATCATGACCGATCCGGACGTGGCCGACGCGACCTACATCGAGCCGATCACCCCGGACATGGTCGCCAAGATCATCGAGAAGGAGCGTCCCGACGCCCTGCTCCCGACCATGGGCGGGCAGACCGCGCTGAACACCGCCCTCGCCCTCGAGGAAGCCGGCGTCCTCAAGAA
This sequence comes from Caulobacter flavus, assembly GCF_003722335.1. GTDB lineage: Bacteria > Pseudomonadota > Alphaproteobacteria > Caulobacterales > Caulobacteraceae > Caulobacter > Caulobacter flavus. Next base: position 2,853,721 of record NZ_CP026100.1, on the reverse strand, counting down.
GTTCGGCGTCGAGATGATCGGCGCCAAGGCCGAGGTCATCGACAAGGCCGAGGACCGCCAGAAGTTCCGCGACGCCATGGACAAGCTGGGTCTCGAAAGCCCGCGCTCGCGCGCCTGCCACACCATGGAAGAGGCCCTGGAAGGCCTGGAGTTCGTCGGCCTGCCGGCGATCATCCGCCCGTCCTTCACCCTGGCCGGCACCGGCGGCGGCATCGCCTACAACATCGAAGAGTTCCGCGAGATCGTCGAACGCGGCCTCGACCTGTCGCCGACCACCGAGGTCCTCGTCGAGGAAAGCGTGCTGGGCTGGAAGGAATACGAGATGGAAGTGGTCCGCGACACCGCGGACAACTGCATCATCGTCTGCTCGATCGAGAACATCGACCCGATGGGCGTCCACACCGGCGACTCGATCACCGTCGCCCCGGCCCTGACCCTGACGGACAAGGAATACCAGTGGATGCGCGCGGCTTCGATCGCCGTGCTGCGCGAGATCGGCGTCGAGACCGGCGGTTCGAACGTCCAGTTCGCGCTGAACCCGGCCGACGGCCGCATGGTCGTCATCGAGATGAACCCGCGCGTGTCGCGCTCGTCGGCCCTGGCCTCGAAGGCCACCGGCTTCCCGATCGCCAAGGTCGCCGCCCGCCTGGCCGTCGGCTACACGCTGGACGAACTGCAGAACGACATCACCGGCGGCGCGACCCCGGCCTCGTTCGAGCCCAGCATCGACTACGTCGTCACCAAGATCCCGCGCTTCGCCTTCGAGAAGTACCCGGGTTCGGAGCCCCTGCTGACCACGGCCATGAAGTCGGTCGGCGAAGTGATGGCCATCGGCCGCACCTTCAAGGAAAGCGTCCAGAAGGCCCTGCGCGGCCTGGAGACCGGCCTGGCGGGCTTCGACGAGGTCGAGATCCACGGCGCCGACGATCCCGACACCGGCAAGGCCGCCGTCGTCCGCGCCCTGGGCGTGCCGACCCCCGACCGCCTGCGCGTCATCGCCCAGGCCTTCCGCCACGGCCTGACCGTGGAAGAGATCAACGCCGCTTGCAGCTATGAGCCGTGGTTCCTGCGCCAGATCGCCGAGATCGTCCGCCAGGAAGGCCTGGTCCGCGCCGGCGGCCTGCCCAAGACCGCACAGGGCTTCCGCGAACTGAAGGCCCAGGGCTTCTCCGACGCGCGCCTGGCCAAGCTGAGCGGCTCCACCGAGAAGGCCGTCCGCGCCGCTCGCCAGGCCCTGAACGTGCGCCCGGTGTTCAAGCGTATCGACAGCTGCGCCGGCGAGTTCCTGGCCTCCACGCCCTACATGTACTCGACCTACGAGTTCGGCGCCCTGGGCCAGGTCCCCGAGTGCGAGAGCGAGCCGAGCAACCGCAAGAAGGCCGTCATCCTCGGCGGCGGTCCCAACCGGATCGGCCAGGGCATCGAGTTCGACTACTGCTGCTGCCACGCCGCCTTCGCGCTCGACCAGATCGGCGTGGAGTCGATCATGGTCAACTGCAACCCCGAGACCGTCTCGACCGACTACGACACCTCCGACCGCCTGTACTTCGAGCCGCTGACGGCCGAGGACGTGCTGGAGCTGCTGCATGTCGAGATGAGCAACGGCGAGCTGGCCGGCGTCATCGTCCAGTTCGGCGGCCAGACGCCGCTGAAGCTGGCCCACGCCCTGGAAGAGGCCGGCGTGCCGATCCTGGGCACTTCGCCCGACGCCATCGACCTCGCCGAGGACCGCGAGCGCTTCCAGCAACTGCTGAACGGCCTTTCCATCGCCCAGCCGGAAAACGCCATCGCCCGCAGCTGGGACGAGGCCCGCGCCGCCGGTGAAGAGATCGGCTTCCCGTTCGTGATGCGTCCGTCCTACGTGCTGGGCGGCCGGGGCATGGAGATCATCCGTGATCACGAGGCCATGGAGCGTTACATCGCCGGCGCCGGCGAGATCTCGCTCGAGCACCCGATCCTGCTCGACCACTATCTGAGCCGCGCCACCGAGGTCGACGTCGACGCCCTGTGCGACGGCGAGAACGTCTTCGTGGCCGGCGTGCTGGAGCACATCGAGGAAGCCGGCGTCCACTCGGGCGACAGCGCCTGCTCGATGCCGCCCTTCTCGCTGAAAGCCGAGACCGTCGAGGAGCTCAAGCGCCAGACCGTGCAGATGGCCCTGGCCCTCAACGTGCGCGGCCTGATGAACGTGCAGTTCGCCATCGAGGAGCCGCACTCGGACGCCCCGCGCATCTACGTGCTGGAAGTGAACCCCCGCGCCTCGCGCACCGTGCCGTTCGTCGCCAAGACGATCGGCCAGCCGGTGGCCGCCATCGCCGCCAAGCTGATGGCCGGCGCCAAGCTTTCCGAGTTCGGCCTGAAGGACGAGCCCTACGACCACATCGCGGTCAAGGAAGCCGTCTTCCCGTTCGCCCGCTTCGCCGGCGTCGACACGGTGCTCGGCCCGGAAATGCGCTCGACCGGCGAGGTCATGGGCCTGGACTGGATCCGTGAGGGCGAAACGGGCCTTGGCCCGGCCTTCGCCCGCGCCTTCGCCAAGAGCCAGCTGGGCGGCGGCGTGAAGCTGCCGACCTCGGGCACCGCGTTCGTGTCGGTCAAGGAAAGCGACCGTCCGTGGATCGTCGAGCCGGTGAAGCTGCTGCAAGCCGCCGGCTTCAAGGTGATCTCCACCGTCGGCACCCGCGCCTATCTCGCCGAGCAGGGCGTCGAGGTCGAGCTGGTCAAGAAGGTGCTGGAAGGCCGTCCCAACATCGTCGACGTGATGAAGAACGGCGGCGTGCAGCTGGTGTTCAACACCACCGAAGGCAAGCAGGCCCTGGAGGACAGCTTCGACATCCGCCGCACGGCGCTGATGATGAAGGTCCCCTACTACACCACCAGCGCCGGCGCCCTCGCCGCCGCCCAGGCCATCGCCGGCGCCCCGGCCGAGTCCCTCGACGTGCGCCCCCTGCAAAGCTACGCGTAAGCGAAGCCTCGCCTTAGCGACGTCAGAAGCCGCCCGGAGCGATCCGGGCGGCTTCTTTCGTTCGGGAAGTAAAATCCTCCCCCTCTGGGGTAGGCAGCCCGGAGGGCCGGAGGGGGAGCGTCTCGAGCCCCTCCAAACCCGAAGAATCCGCCCTTCCCGGCCCGCCCCATCTTGACACCGGCGTCACCCACGGCCATTTGCCGACTCAAGGATTTGCCACGCAGCTGATTTGACATCGATCGGGCCGCCAACGCACAGCGCGCGCCCTGCTTGAAACAGGATGTCATCCTCGCCGCGCCAGGTCCCAGCGGTCGTCGATCGAAAGATCGGCGTTCATGAACGCCGCGCTCGAAGCCGCCGCCCTCCGCCTCTCTTTGCGCGGAGCGTTACCCCGTGGCCCTTCGTGCGTTAGTTCACAGAACGTCGAAAATTTTTTTGTCGAACTGCTGGAAACCTGGAGCGCCGCGCAGCGTGGCCCCGACCCTTGAAGAAGCAGTCGAAGGCCCGAACTCGCGAGGATCCGCGGAAGGCCGGCGACATGTTGAGGCATTCTCGGCCCGTCCCCCGCCGCAAAGGGGCCGACGCCGAATTCGGAGAGCTTGATGAGCAACAATTCCACGGCCGAGACCGAAGCGCCCGAAGCCACCGGTGGTGATGGTCCGCTCCTCGACCTGACCGACGCCGGCGTAAAGAAGTTCATCAAGCAGGCGAAAGCCCGCGGCTACGTCACGATGGACGAGCTGAACAAGGTGCTGCCGTCGGAAGAAGTCAGCCCGGACGCCATCGAAGACACCCTGGCCATGCTCAGCGAGATGGGCGTCAACGTCGTCGAGGCCGAGGAAGACGCCGAGAACGCCGAGGGCGGCGAGGTCGCCACCCGCGACGAGAACACCGCCGTCATCACCAGCGACAAGCCGGCCGCCTACGACCGCACCGACGACCCCGTGCGCATGTACCTGCGCGAGATGGGCTCGGTCGAGCTGCTGAGCCGCGAGGGCGAAATCGCCATCGCCAAGCGCATCGAGGCCGGCCGCGACACCATGATCCGCGGCCTGTGCGAAAGCGCGCTCACCTTCGAAGCCATCATGGTGTGGCGCGAGGAACTGAGCACCGGCCGCATCCTGCTGCGCGAAGTCATCGACCTGGAAGGCACCTACGCGGCCATCAACGGCGGCGCGGCCCAGCCTGCGGCCGATGACGACGAAGGTCCGGCCGAGCCCGTCGACGACGAAGCCGGCGAGGCCAAGCCCGAGGGCGAAGGCGAGGACGAGGACGATTTCGACGACGGCGCCGGCCCGACCGTCAGCGCCATGGAAGGCGAGCTGCGCGAAGGCGTCATGGCCATCCTCGACGCGATCGCCAGCGAGTTCGAGACCTTCCGCAAGCTGCAGGACAAGCTGGTCGGCAGCCGCCTGAAGGGCCAGGACCTGTCGGACGCCGACCGCAAGGCCTACGAGGGCCTGTCTGCGACGATCATCCAGCACCTGAAGACGCTGAAGCTGAACAACAACCGCATCGAGGCGCTGGTCGAGCAGCTCTATGCGATCAACAAGCGCCTGATCGGCCTGGAAGGCCGCCTGCTGCGCCTGGCCGACAGCTACGGCATCAGCCGCGCCGAGTTCCTGAAGGCCTATTTCGGCTCCGAACTGAACCCCACCTGGGTCGACCAGGTGAAGGGCATGGGCGTGCGCTGGACCAAGTTCGTCGAGAACGACAGCAACTCCGTCGGCGACATCCGCCAGGAAATCGCCGCGCTGGCCACCGAGACCGGCGTGCCGATCGACGACTACCGCCGCATCGTCCAGACCGTTCAGAAGGGCGAGCGCGAGGCTCGTCAGGCCAAGAAGGAAATGGTCGAGGCCAACCTGCGCCTCGTGATCTCGATCGCCAAGAAGTACACCAACCGTGGCCTGCAGTTCCTGGACCTGATCCAAGAAGGCAACATCGGCCTGATGAAGGCCGTCGACAAGTTCGAGTACCGTCGCGGCTACAAGTTCTCGACCTACGCCACCTGGTGGATCCGTCAGGCCATCACCCGCTCGATCGCCGACCAGGCGCGGACCATCCGCATCCCGGTCCACATGATCGAGACGATCAACAAGATCGTCCGCACCAGCCGCCAGATGCTGCACGAGATCGGCCGCGAGCCGACCCCGGAAGAGCTGGCCGAAAAGCTGGCCATGCCGCTGGAGAAGGTGCGCAAGGTCCTGAAGATCGCCAAGGAGCCGATCTCGCTCGAAACGCCGATCGGCGACGAGGAAGACAGCCACCTGGGCGACTTCATCGAGGACAAGAACGCCGTCCTGCCGATCGACGCGGCCATCCAGTCCAACCTGCGGGAAACCACCACCCGCGTGCTGGCCTCGCTGACCCCGCGGGAAGAGCGCGTGCTGCGCATGCGCTTCGGCATCGGCATGAACACCGACCACACGCTGGAAGAAGTCGGCCAGCAGTTCTCGGTCACCCGCGAACGCATCCGTCAGATCGAGGCCAAGGCCCTGCGGAAGCTCAAGCACCCGAGCCGCTCGCGGAAGCTGCGCAGCTTCCTCGACAGCTGATCGGTTTAAAGCCCGGACAAGACGAAGGCGGCGCCCGCGAGGACGCCGCCTTTTTCTTTGGGTCAGCTGAAGCGCGAGCCGGCCTAGTTGTTGCCGGTCTTGACGTCGGCCGAGCCGGCGCCGTTGGCCGAACCCGAGACGCCGCTGCGCGACGCCGAGCCCGACAGGCCCAGAGACCCGGACTGGCCGGCCCCGCCCTTGCTGGTCGAGGCGCTGGACGAACCCGAACCGCTGGCCGAGCCCGAGGCGCCGTCGCGGCTGATCGAGCCCGCGCCGGTCAGGGCGCCGTCGCCGATCGCGTTAGTCGAGGCGGCCGCGTCGCGGGCCGAGCCGGCGGCGTTGCGGGCGACGCCCGTGGTGCGGCTGGCCGCGCCCGTGGCCCGGTCACGCGCCGAGCCCGCGGCGCCCTGGGCGCGGGAGGCCGCGTTCGACGCGGCGCCCGAGACCCCCGAGGTCAGGCCGCTCGCATCGGGCGTCGCGACCGAACCCGCGCCGGAGCCCGAACCGGCCAGGGCGCCGGTCAGCTGGCCGGCGGCCGCCGAGGTGGAACCCGAGCCGGAACCTTCGGCCGAACCATCGGCCTTGGCGCTCGAAGCAGCGTCGCGGGCGGTCGAGGTCGCGCCCTCGACGGCGCCGCGGGTGCGACCGGCGGCGTCGCGGGCCTTGCCGCGGGCGCTCGAGGTCGTCTCGCCGGCCCGGTCGCGGATGCGGCTGGTCGCGCCACGGACGCCGGAGCCCAGGCCGCTGGCGTCGGGCGAGGTCAGGCCGCCGCCCAGACCACCTGCGCCGCCGAGCTGGCCGCCCAGGCCGCCCATGCCTCCGGTGAGGCCTCCGGTCAGGCCGCCGCCGCCCGAGCCGCCCAGGATCTGGGCCTGGGCCATCGGCGCGGTCAGCAGGACGGCGGCCGAAGCGGCGGTGACGAGGAACGAGATCTTACGCATGGGACGTCTCCTTGAGGTCATTTCGCGGGGCGTCTTTCCGCCTCCTGACCCGTCCAACGACGCCTCTTCCCGCTTTCTTCCATCGCTGCCCAATTTTTATCGGCCGGCGTCGACCAGCCCCGCGCCGAACGTCCTGTCGGGTCCCGGCGCGCCCAGGTCCCTGGCCGAGCGCCCCAGCGCCGCCACCGCCGCCCGGGCCCTGGCCGGATCGGGGCTGGCCGTCAGCCGGGCCAGCCGGCCGGCCACCACGGGGGCGGCGAACGAGGTGCCGCGCAGGCTGGTCTTGCGGCCGCCCGGTCCGGCCGCCCGCACTCCGGCGGCCAGGGCGGCGAACGCCACCTGGCCGTTGGCGCCGGCCTCGGGCAGCGCCCTGCCCCTGCCGTCGACGCCCGTGACGGCGATCACGCCCGGATAGGAGGCCGGATAGAGCGGTGGCGCGGCCGGGCCGTCGTTGCCCACCGCCGCCACCACCAGCACGCCCTGGCCGACCAGCGCTTTCACCGCGGCCCGCAGCGCGCCGTTGTCGGGTCCCACCAGGCTGACATTGACCACCGGGACCTTGGCCGCGCTCATCCACGACAGAGCCCCGACGATCGACGAGGCCGAGCCGCCGGTCGGTCCCGCGCCATAGACGTCCGCCGCCAGCAGCCGCGCGCCCGGTCCCGCCGCGCCGTAGTCGCGGGCGGCGATCAGCGAGGCGGCGGCCGTGCCGTGCGCCCCGGCCCTGGGCGCGCCCTTGGCGAAGCCGCGCTGCTCGATGGCCACGCCGCGAAAGTCCGGATGGCCCGCATCGACCCCGCCGTCGACCAGCCCGACCCGCGCGCCGCCGCTTCCGACGGCAGGCGAGGCGGCCGCGGCCAGACCCGCCAGGCCCGCCACGCCCGCACCGGCGTAGATGTGATTGAAATCGTAGTCGCCGGACGGATCCAGGGCCCGCAAGCGGCGAACGGCCTGGCGTGCGTCCATGCCTCGCGGCGGCTTGAGGGTCACCAGCTCGATCCCGAGTTCGCCCGAGCGCTCGCGCCTGACTTCGACGAAGCCGGCGTCCAGGGCGCGCCGCAGCGCCTCGGGAGCCGGCGACACGGCCAGCACCTCGCCGCGCACCACGGGCCGTCCCTGGTCGTCGGGTTCGAGGACGCGCGGGTTGGCGCGCAGCAGGGCCTTCAGCCGGTCCAGTCCCGCCAGGTCACGCACGCCCTGTGTCGTCCGCGCCGTCAGGTCCTCGGCGCCGTCGACCACGTCCGAAACCACCGGCAGCCGCTCGGGCAGCGACGGCAGGCCGCCCGGCAGCAGCTGGGCGTCCGCCGCCGGCGCGAGGGCCAGGACGCAGGCCGCGACGACCAGGGCGTGGACTTTCTTCCGCAACGCGATCTCCGAAGCTTGCCGCGCGAGAACGATGGCCGGAACCCGCGCGGAGTGGAATAATTATCCGGTTCATGGATTAAACGCCGGAAGCGGCGCGTTTCTTCCTCAGGCGACGTAGGCGGACCTTGGATTCGTTTCAGAAGGACATGCTGGACCTGCTGCCGCGGCTGCGCCGCATGGCGCGGGTGCTGGCCCGGGATCCCGCCGACGCCGACGACCTGACGCAGCTGACCGTCGAGCGCGCCCTGGCGCGCCGCGACCAGTGGCGCGAGGGTACGCGACAAGACAGCTGGATGTTTCGGATCATGCGCAACGCCTGGATCGACGAAAGCAGAAGCCGCGCCAGGCACGGCCGGGTCCTGGCCCCGCCGGAGGCCGGCATGCACGCCGCCGACCCGGCCGCGCCGTCGCTGGACGGGCGCCTGGCCCTGACCGCCGTCGAGGCGGCGCTGGACGCCCTGCCCGAGGACCAACGGATCGCCGTGGCCCTGGTGCTGATCGAAGGCCTGTCCTACCAGGAGGCCGCCGACAGTCTCGACATCCCGATGGGAACCCTAACCAGCCGCCTCGCGCGGGGCCGCACGGCCCTGCAGGCCGCGCTGATCGACCAAGGAGCAAGGCCATGACCGTGAGCGACGAAGAGGTCTTCGCCTATGTGGACGGCGAGCTCCCGCCCGAGGCCATGGCCAGGATCACGGCCGCGATGACCAAGGATCCCGCGCTGGCGGCGCGGATTCAGGCTCAGCGCGACCTGCGCCGGCTGCTGTCGGGCGCCCATGCCGGCGTGCTGCGCGAACCGGCTCCTCCGGACCTGAAGGCGTCGGTGACCGCCGGCGGCAAGCCGGCCGAGGTGATCGCCTTCCCGCAACCCAAGCCGAAGGAAAAGCCGAAGGACAAGGCCAAGGTCCAGAAGCCCGCCTCGCCAGTCGCCGGCCGCCCGGCCTTCCGCAAGCCGCCGGCCTGGGCGGCGATGGCCGCCTGCCTCGTCGCGGGCCTGGCGATCGGACGCCTGGCCCTGCCCTCGCCGCCGACCGCCGACGGCCGGGCCGCCGAGCCGCCGATGGCCGTCGGACCGCTGGCCCGGGCGTTGGAGGATGGCGCGGCCGCGCAAGGCCAGGGTCCCGTGCGGATCGGCGTGACCTTCAAGAACCAGGCCGGCCGCTGGTGCCGCACCTTCCAGGGTCAGGACCAGGCCGGCGTGGCCTGCCGGGCCGACGGCGCCTGGCGCGTGCTGGCCTCGTCCCCCGCGACGGCGCCCGCCGCCGGCGCGTACCGTCAGGCGGCTTCGGAGACGCCGGCGGCGGTGATGGCCGTGGTCGACGGCATGATCTCGGGCGCGCCTCTAGACGCGGCCGGCGAAGCCCAGGCCCTGAAGTCCAATTGGCGCTGATCTAGTGGCGGACAGGGTCGCCGCCTCCTGGAAAGACTAGGGGAAAATCCAGGAGGCGGCGTATCCGCGCCCTTCGCAGGGGGGGACGCGAGGCGGGCGCGGACAATGACCGGAGGACTGCTAGGCCAGAAGGTCGAGCAGGACGCCGGTCATGGCGTCGGCGGTGCGAAGCACCGCGGCGTTGGCGGAGAAGTCGGTTCGCGCCGAGACCTGCTCGACGCGCTCGGCGGCGAGATCAGTCTTGGCCGAAAGGCCCGCATCGCTCCCCACGCGCTGGGCGCTGGCGGCCAGACGGCCGGTCGCGGCGCCCATGCCCGCGGCGGAGATCGAGAAGGCCTGCATGAACCGTTTCCCCTGTCGTATCGCGAAGCTGACGGGGTTCGGTTAAGCGGATCTTCATAAATAGGGTGAACTTCCATCGACCTTACCCAATTATGTAGAGAATTTTTCTCGTTAAGGTTACCTGCGCGAACGCTCTGATCGCCCACATTACAAAACGTTCAGGCAGAGCTTGCTCGACAAGGCGCCCCGCCCTCTGCAAGGTCGCCGGCTTCGCGGATCCGCCGCGCCCTGGAACCTGACCGAATGCCCTTCTCGCGCCGCGCCGCCTGCCTGAGCGCCGCTCTCCTGATGGTCGCCCATCCCGCCCTCGCCGCGCCCAAGGACGCCTTCGTCCCCTCGGCCGACGCCATCCGCGCCCACATGACCTTCCTGGCCGACGACCTGATGGAAGGCCGCGAAGCCGGCACGCGCGGCTACGACCTGGCCGCCAACTACGTGGCCGCCCAGTTCGCCCTGCTGGGCCTCAAGCCCGCCGGGGACGCCGGCTCGTACCTGCAGGCCGTGCCGCTGGTCGCCTACCGCCCGGCGAGCGACGGCGAGATCAGGATCGGGGAGGCAAGCGGCGCTTCGGCCGCGCTGGTGTTCGGCGAGGACTTCCTGCCGAGCCCCCAGGCCGACAAGGCCGAGCTGGCCCTGAACGCGCCGCTGGTGTTCGTCGGCTACGGGATCAACGCCCCCGAGCGCGGCCGCGACGACTTCGCGAGCCTGGACGTGGCCGGCAAGATCGTCGTGGTGCTGTCTGGCGCGCCCAAGGGCTTCCAGACCGAGGAACGCGCCCACTACGGCTCGATCGGCGTCAAGCGGGCCGAGGCGGCCCGGCGCGGCGCGATCGGCGTGCTGACCCTGGGCACGCCGGCCGGCGAGAAGCGTCGTCCGTTCGCGCGCGGCGTCGCCGGCAATCGCGACTGGCGCATGACCTGGCGCACGCCGGAAGGCGCCCCCTTCGTGCGCGGCGGTTCGGCGCCCAGCCTGGCGTCGATCAGCGTCAAGGGCGGCTACAAGCTGTTCGGCCCGGCCACGGCGCGCCTGGAGGCCGCCTACGCGGCCGCCGACACGTCCGAGGGCAAGGTCGAGGGCTTCGCCCTGCCGACGACCGCCAGCATCGCCCTGAAGAGCCAGATCGAGCAGCGCCGCAGCAGCAACGTGGCGGGCCTGATCGAGGGCTCGGACCCGACGCTCAAGGCCCAGACCATCGTGCTCAGCGCCCACCTGGATCACGAGGGGATCAAGGAAAACCCCAAGCCCGGCGAGGACGCGGTCTATAACGGCGCCTTGGACAACGCCAGCGGCATCGCCACCCTGCTGGAGGTCGGCCGCGGCTTCACCCAGGCCAAGGCCCGTCCCAAGCGCTCGATCCTGCTGCTGGCGGTGACCGCCGAGGAGAAGGGCCTGATCGGCTCGGAATATTTCGCGCACAATCCGACCGTGCCGAAGGCCGACCTCGCCGCCGACGTCAATCTGGACATGCCGGTGCTGCTGTATCCGTTCACCGACGTGGTGGCCTTCGGGGCCGACCGCTCGAGCATCGGGCCGATCGTGGCCAGGGCGGCCGGCGGCGTCGACATCGCCCTGTCGCCCGACCCTATGCCCGAGGAAGGCCTGTTCACCCGCAGCGACCACTATCGCTTCGTCGAGCAGGGCGTGCCGTCGGTGTTCCTGATGACCGGCTTCAAGAACGGCGGCGAGAAGGCTTTCAAGGACTTCCTGGCGACGCACTACCACAAGCCCAACGACGACCTGAAGCAGCCTATCGACTACCAGGCGGCCGCAAAGTTCGCACTGGTCAACTACGAGATCGCCCACGAGCTGGCCGACGCCGCCCAGCGCCCGGTCTGGAACCCCGGCGACTTCTTCGGCTCGACCTTCGCGCCCAAGGGGCATCCGTCCTCGGCCGCGCGCTGAGCGACCCATTGACCCGAACGGCGGAGGAGCCGATTTTGAGGCTTGAGCCTGTCCGCTTCTGATGGATTCCATCGGAAGCGGATAAACAGGCTCAGTTTCATACACTTGAGCGTGGCGAGCGCCGAAACCGCTTACCCTTTCGGCCGCCACGCTCATGTCCTTATCGAGAGGGAATCTGGTGGCCAGCGTGGGCGCGCTCCTGAGGCTCGGCGTGATCACGCCGGTGGTGATGGTCGCCGACGTGTGGCTGGCCCAGAGGCTGTTTCCCGGCTTCGACCCCGGCGCCCAGTTCATCAGCGAGCTGGGCGGGCCGGCGGCCCCGACCCCCGAGATCTTCAATCTGGGCATGATGCTGGCCGGCATGGCGGGCCTGTTCGCCGGCGCCGGCTTCGCCCATGCGCTGGAGAAGGCGGGCGGCCGCCGGCAGGTCTCGGCCTTCGCCGGACTGTGGGTGGCGATGACCGGCCTGGGCGCCTTCTTCGCCGGCATCTTCCACTGGCCCGACCCGATGCACCGGGCCTGCGGCGTGGGCCTGGCCATCCAGTTCGCTCCCCTGTTCACCGCCTGGGCCCTGTGGGGCAAGCCGGGCTACCGGCGCCTGGCGCACTTCTCGCTGGGCTGGTTCTTCGGCCTGCTGCTGGTGCTGGCCCTGCTGACGGGCGTGTGGAACGTGCGCACCGGAAACGACGTGGGCTTCTGGCAGCGCGGGCATGCGTTCCTGGGCCTCCTGTGGCTGGCCATCGCCGCCTGGAGCCTGGAACGCGGCTGGCGCACGAAGCCGGCTGAGCTGGAGCCGGCGGCGGCGTAGACCTCGCCTTTGGCGCTGCCCCTCCGGGCTGCGTCGCTCACAGGGAGGATCTTGGCTACGAACCTCCCCCTCTGGGGGGGAGGCGATCGCGATAGCGATCGGTGGGGGGGAGTTGATGATGACTTTCCGCCGCTTCGGAAGCTGAAAACGTCCCCCCTCCGGCCTTCGGCCACCTCCCCCAGAGGGGGATCGTTGCATAATGGGGTAAAACGAGAACGACTTTCCCCTTTTGATTCCGAACTGTTCTCGAACAGATTCTGGTCTGTTCTTCGACGTTCCGAATTTCGCAACAGTCCCCCAGAGGGGGAGGATCTATTGGCGTCGGCGCTCTTCGAGATGCTCCCCCTCTGGGGGAGCTGTCGCGGAGCGACTGAGGGGGTTCTAGGCACGGCTTTCCCGCCTCACGCGGAAATCCGCTGAGCTGATGGAGAGGGCGCGGGGCGTCCGGGCTTCGCCCGGATGTGTTTGTTTCAATTACCGTTTCGACGAAGCTTAAACGCCCCGCGCGATCGTTATTCCTCAGGCCGGGGCGCGCAGGCCTCTTCCGCCTTGTGCCCCTTCCCCACGCAGAGCTCCCCGTTTCTTGACGGCCAGGAGTGCGTGCTGGGCGCGGACCCTTGGACGGGCGGGAAGCCATAGGTCGGCAGCTTCCCGATAGATGGGTTTACGTCCCCCATCCTCATTTAAGCCTTCAGGCCCGGCTCACGCCGCTCCTTCAGCCCCGCTCGATCGCATCCGCGTCGCCGCTTCGGGCCGGATCCTTGCGCCCTCTCCCTGCGACGGGATGCAGTGATTATGCGGGCGGTCTGGATCCGTCTGATCCAGGAGCGTGAGAAAGTTGTAAGCGGTTGGATTGGTTGAGGAGTTTTCGCTGAACGCAGAGGATGGACGGGGCTGGATCCCCGTCAAAGCTTCTCACCTGCGCCCCCAAGCCCAACCCAATTCTGCCTTCCTCGCCCTTGTGGCGAGGATCCATGGTTCAACCTGCTCAGACCTTTCGAGGACTGCCCAAGTCTGAGCAGCGGCCGGCATGGACCCTCGCCACAAGGGCGAGGGAGGCAGTGTTGGGGGTTGGTAGCGAGAAGGGCCGCTTCGGGAGTGCACTTGGTCCTGACACGGCGGCGCAAACGGAACGGCCGCGTCACCCCCATCCCACCCCTTCCCCCATCGAGGGTGAAGGGCTTTTTCGGCCGCCGCCTCGGAAGCTGAGAACGCCCCCCCCTCCGGCCCTCTGGGCCACCTCCCCCAGAGGGGGAGGATCAAAAGAAAAGGCCCCGGAGGTTTCCCTCCGGGGCCTGATCTTCAATCAGCGTATCGCTGGATCGATCGATTACTCGACGATTTTCGCGACGACGCCGGCGCCGACGGTGCGGCCGCCTTCACGGATGGCGAAGCGCAGCTTCTCTTCCATGGCGATCGGGGTGATCAGCTCGACGTCCAGCTCGGCGTTGTCGCCCGGCATGATCATTTCCACGCCTTCGCGCAGCTTGATGATCCCGGTCACGTCCGTCGTGCGGAAGTAGAACTGCGGACGGTAGTTGGTGAAGAACGGGGTGTGACGGCCGCCTTCTTCCTTGGTCAGGATGTAGGCTTCGGCCACGAACTTGGTGTGCGGGGTGATAGAGCCCGGCTTGCAGAGCACTTGGCCGCGCTCGACGTCTTCACGCTTGGTGCCGCGCAGCAGCACGCCCACGTTGTCGCCGGCCTGACCTTGGTCCAGCAGCTTGCGGAACATTTCGACGCCCGTGCAGGTCGTCTTCTGGACCGGACGGATGCCGACGATCTCGACTTCCTCGCCGACCTTCACGATGCCGCGCTCGACGCGACCGGTGACCACGGTGCCGCGGCCCGAGATCGAGAACACGTCTTCGACCGGCATCAGGAAGGCCTGGTCGATTGGGCGTTCCGGCTGCGGGATGTAGGCGTCGACCGAAGCCATCAGCTCGAGGATCTTCTCTTCGCCGATGTTGGCGTCACGGCCTTCGACCGCGGCCAGGGCCGAACCCTTGGTGATCGGAATGTCGTCGCCCGGGAACTGGTAGGACGACAGCAGTTCGCGAACTTCCATTTCGACGAGCTCGAGCAGCTCTTCGTCGTCGACCATGTCGACCTTGTTCATGAACACGACCAGGGCCGGCACGCCGACCTGACGGGCCAGCAGGATGTGCTCGCGGGTCTGCGGCATCGGGCCGTCGGCGGCCGACACGACCAGGATCGCGCCGTCCATCTGGGCCGCGCCGGTGATCATGTTCTTCACGTAGTCGGCGTGGCCGGGGCAGTCGACGTGCGCGTAGTGACGGTTGGCCGTCTCGTACTCGACGTGAGCCGTGTTGATCGTGATGCCGCGGGCCTTTTCTTCCGGCGCGGCGTCGATGTCGGCGTAGTTCTTGGCGGTCGCGCCGCCCGACTTCGCCAGCGTGATCGTGATCGCGGCCGTCAGCGTCGTCTTGCCATGGTCGACGTGACCGATGGTGCCGATGTTGCAGTGCGGCTTGTTACGTTCGAACTTTTCCTTGGCCATCGTCTCTACCTTCGCGCCGGCGGCTGGTTGTTTACGGATATCGTATCGAGGGAGCTGGAGCGGGTAGCGGGAATCGAACCCGCATCCTCAGCTTGGAAGGCTGCTGCACTACCATTGTGCTATACCCGCCCTCTGTAGCTAGGACTGAAGCCTAGCTAAACTGGCTGCGGGGTCGCGATCGGCTCCCGTCTCTTGGCTCGGGGGCCTTGGCCCTCCTTCCGGGTGTTCAGTTCATCGCGCGTGGTGGGGGAAGAAGGACTCGAACCTTCGAAGCTTTCGCAGCGGATTTACAGTCCGCCCCCTTTGCCGCTCGGGACATTCCCCCACGGCGCGATGTGAACTCCGGAAGAGGCGGCCGTATCTTCGATCTTGGCGGCCGTGTCAAATCGGCTGCTGTGGATCGAGGAACAAAAGCTCTTTGAGCAGGAACGGACTGTGCTTAAGCACCGCCGGACCGGCTCGCGGAACCTCGTGGCCCCCAAATCGGAGCGCGTCTTATAGTGTCCTCTCATTCTGAACGCAACGACCGTAGAAGGCCAAAAGCGCCAGAACGTGAAAATCGCTCCAAGCCTCAGAAAACCAAGACCTTTTCCAAGCCCGCGGGCGACGAGAAGGAGTGGATCTGGGGGAATCACGCCGTCGAAGCGGCGCTTTCGAACCCCGCCAGGCCCCCCGCCAAGCGCCTTTTGGTCACCCCGGACCGGGCCAAGCGACTCGCGCCGAATCTCCAGCGTCACCCCGCGCTGCAGATCTTCGAGCCGGGCGACATCGCCAGGCTTCTACCCCAGGGCGCGGTGCACCAGGGAATCGCCATGAAGGTGGGCGAGCCCGAGTCGCTGTCGCTGGCGGAGCTGGGCACGCCGGCCCAGGGCGTGATCGTCATGCTCGACCAGATCACCGACCCGCAGAACGTCGGCGCCATCTTCCGCTCGGCCGCCGCCTTCGGGGTGAAGGGCGCGGTGCTGCAGGACCGCCACGCGCCCGCGCTCTCGGGCGTGCTGGCCAAGACCGCCGTCGGCGCGGTCGACAAGGTGCCCTACGCGCGCGTGGTCAATCTCTCGCGGGCCCTCGAGGAGCTGGCGGAGCTGGGCTGGCGGGCCGTGGCCCTGGCCGGCGAGGCCGAAGCGAGCCTGGAAGAGGTGCTCGACGGCGGTCCGACCGTGCTGGTCCTGGGCTCGGAAGGCGAAGGCGTGCGCCGGCTGGTGGCCGAGCACTGCGACGCGATGGGAAAAATCCCCATGCCCGGCGGCTTCGAGAGCCTGAACGTGTCCGCCGCGGCGGCGATCGCGCTCTATGAGACGTCACGCGTTCGCGCCACAGGGGAAATCGGTTCGTGAATCCCGATTAACCGTTTTGATTTCGTCGCAACGACGTGTTTTCCTCGCGGACGAGTACCTCCGCGAGCCTTGCTCGCGGAGGATTGAAGCATGGGATCGGGGGACCCGATGTTGCAGATGAAGTTCCGGACGGCGGCCCTGGCCTCGTCCGCCGTTGTCGTGCTGGCGCTGGCGGGGTGCGGCGCCAAGCAGCCGGCCGACACGTCGTCGGCCCTGAACGAGCCGGCTCCGCCGCCGCCCGTCGAGAAGTCCGAACTCCTGGGCGCGCCGCCCACGGCCGAGGCTCCGCCGGCCGATGGCCTGCTGGGCGGTCCGATCGCCCAGCCCGCGCCCGTGGCCGTAAGCACCGGCGATTCGCGGCTGAAGACCTGGCGCCGCGCCGACGGCACGCTGGTGACGGCCATGCGCCCGATCGCCAATCCCCGTGAAGCCAGGCCGACGACGCGTCCGCACGCCAGGCCGCATCACGCCCGCCCGGCCCAGGTCGTCGCCGCCCGTCCGGCCGCGCCATCGATCGCCAAGGCCGCGCCCAAGCCGGCTCCGGCCGTGATCAAGCCCGCGGCCAAGCCAGCCGTCGTCGCCGCCAAGCCCGCGCCTGCCCCGGCCAAGGTCGCAGCCGCCGCGCCGGCGCCCAAGACGGTCGCCCAGGCCCCGGCCCTCAAGCCGGTCGCCCCGCCCGCCAAGCCCGCGCAACTGGCCAAGGCCCCGACGCCGGTCGTGGCGCCGGCCGCGCCCGCCGCCGCCAAGCTGCCGCCCAAGGTCGAGCAGCTGCAGGCCGCCGTCGCCCCCGCCGCCACGAGCGGCGCGGTGCTGGCGACGGCCGAAAGCCTGAAGACCGGCAAGGAAGGCCAGGTCACCCTGTCGCTGCCGGCGACGCTGGGCGACATGATCAAGCAGCAGGCCGCCAAGCTGGGCATCGGTAAGCCGGCCAAGAAGGTCAGCGCCTACGCCGACCTCGAGGGCCAGGGCTACGAGATCACCCCGAACGGCCGCCAGACGGCGACCGTCAAGCCGGGCGAGCCGACCACCTTCGCCTGGCAGGTCAAGCCGACGCCGGACGCCAAGGGCTCGCTGACCACCTCGTTCGGCGCCTCGCTGGACGGGGCCAAGCCGGCCCAGCCGTTCTCGCTGGGCTCGATCAGCAAGCAGGTCGCCGCCGTGCCGGCCAAGGCCAAGGAAGCGGCCGAGGGCTTCAAGCTGCCGGCCTTCCTCGACACCCAGTACGAGGTGCCGGGGATCGGCAAGGTTCCGGGCAAGTCGCTGCTGGGCGCGGGCCTGGTTCTGCTGGCCCTGATCATCCTGGTCGCGATCTCGCGCAACGCCGCCAAGGCCAAGGCGCGGGCCGAGCGCCGCCGCAAGTTCCGCACCCTGCACGACTACGGCCGCAACGAGCCCGAGTTCGACACGCCCAAGTCGCAGGACGTGGCCTATGTGAATCCGATGGTCGCCGCCGCCGGCGGGGCCATCGCGGGCGCCGCGGCCACGGCGATGTTCAACCATCACCAGGAGACCAAGGCCGAGGAGGCCGCCGCCCAGGCGACCGAGCACGAGCCCTTCCCCGCCCCCGCCGACGACAGCCCGCAGGTGCAGCACGTCAGCGAGACGGCGCATGTGGAACCGGCGGCCGAACCCGCCGCCGAAACCCGGCGCGAGCCCGAGCCGGTCCACTAGCACCGGCCGGCTCGAACAGCGTCAGCGGCGCGTCCCGGATCGGGGCGCGCCGCTTTCGTTTCCAGCCCCCTCTCCGGCCCTTGCCAGGGCGCGCCGCCTGCCGCATTGAGACCCCATGCTCGAAACGCTCTTCACGCCCGACGGCCCCGCCGCCGCCTTTCTCCAGGTCCTGATGATCGACCTCGTCCTGGCCGGCGACAACGCCGTGGCCGTGGGCCTGGCGGCCGGCGGCCTGCCGGTGAAGGACCGCAAGAAGGTCATCCTCTACGGGCTGGGCGCGGCCGTGGTGCTGCGCATCGGATTCGCGCTGATCACCACCTGGCTGCTGGGCGTGGTGGGCCTGCTGCTGGCGGGCGGCTTCCTGCTGCTGTGGGTGTGCTGGAAGATGTGGCGCGAGATGCGCGACCAGGCCGCCCAGGACGCCGCCGACGCCTCGGCCGTGCTCGACAGCGACCCGGCCACCGAGCCCAAGGCCCGCGCGCCCAAGAGCTTCAAGAGCGCCTTCCTGCAGGTGCTGATCGCCGACGTCTCGATGTCGCTGGACAACGTGCTGGCCGTGGCCGGCGCCGCCCGCGAGCACCCGGGCATCCTGGTGTTCGGCCTGCTGCTGTCGATCGCCCTGATGGGCCTGGCCGCCAACGCCATCGCCAAGCTGCTGCACAAGCACCGCTGGATCGGCTTCGTGGGCCTGGCCATCGTGCTGTACGTCGCCCTGCACATGATCTGGGAAGGCCACCGCAGCGTCGTGATGGACCTGCACAAGACCGAACAATACAACGCCGCCGCGCCGAACGTCATCGACATCAAGCCCGGCGAAGTGGCCGAGCACGAGAAGCACCGCTAGGCCCATGGCGAAGATCTGGACCCCGAAGCTCTATCTGCGCCTGGCCGCCCTCAGCGGCTTCGTCTCCGTGGCCGTCGGGGCCTTCGCCGCCCACGGCGTGCACGAGGCCCGTCCGATCGAGTTGCTGAAGACCGGCGCCCTCTACGAGATGACCCACGCCCTGGCGGTGTTCGCCGCCTTCGCCATTGCCCGCGCCACGGGACGGTCGGCGGGTCTCGCCGCCGGCCTCTTCCTGGCGGGGAGCCTGGTGTTCTCGGGCACGCTGTACGCCATGGCGTTCGGCGGCCCGCGCATCCTGGGCGCGATCACCCCGATCGGCGGCGTGGCCTTCCTGGCCGGCTGGCTGGTCCTGGCCTGGAGCGCCGGCAAGGTCGCCGACCAGATTGCCGACAGGGCCTAGCCACGCTTGCAAAGGCGCGGATAGCGCATTTTAAGTTGCATGAAACGGCGCGTACTCCACCAAGGGAGGAAGGGCTTCATGCGACCGATCCGGACTATCCAAGGCTGTGCGACGGCGCTGCTGGCCTCGACCATCCTGACCACCCCGGCCTGTTCGCAGGCCGGTCCTGACTTGGCGGCCTTCGACCAGGCCCGCTTCATCCCCTTCACGCCGTGGGCGGCCGGGCAGGCGCCGTTCGAGGGCCCGCCGACCGTCTCGCTGCGCCTGGACGGGCCGCTGGGCGCCCATGCCCCGCCGCCGGTGGTGATGGACACCGGCTCGACCGGGGTGGTGATCTCGGCCGCCGACCTGCCCGGCTGGTCGGCCGACAAGGTCGCCGCCTATCCGCGCGGCTGGGAGTTTCTGAGCAGCAGCAAGCGGCTGTGGGTCGGCCGCTGGGTTCCCACCTCCGTCGCCTTCGTGGACGCGGCGGGCGCAGAACTGGCGCGCTCGGAGGTTCCGATCCTGGTGGTCGACACCGAGCTGAACTGCCCCGGCTACGACGTGAAGACCTCGCCGGGGACCTGCGCCGCGCCGAAGGCCACGATCAGCATGCCCAAGGGCATCGCCTATATGGGCGTCGGCTTCGGCCGCGAGGGCAACGGCCAGACGCAAGGGACGCCGGACAAGAACCCGCTGCTGAACCTCGCCGCCATCGACGGCCGGCCGATCGCGCCGGCGACCTATCGCCGGGGCTATGTGGTGACCCGCGACGGCGTGCATGTGGGCCTGACCCCGGCCAACACCGGCGGGTTCCGGTTCGCCAAGCTGGGCAAGCAGGGCCCCAACGGACCGCTGGACTGGCCGCAGGCGCCGATGCGGGTGGCCGCGGGCTCCCTGCCCGCCCAGCCCGGCGCCCTGCTGATCGATACCGGCATCCCGACCATGTATCTGGGCGTGGCCGATCCGGCCGCGCTGAAGACCCAGACGCAGACCAACGCCAACGACAAGGCCCAGTCCAAGGTGCTGGCGCCGGGCCAGACGGTGACGATCACCGTGCCGACCCAGCCGGTCACGACCCTGGCCTTCACGACGGGCCAGGGCGATGCGATCGCCCCCACCCAGGTGCTGGTCAATTCGCCGATGCCGACGGCGTTCGTGAACACCGGCCGCCACGCGCTGCGCGGGTTCGACGTGCTGTTCGACGCCGACGGCGGCTGGTTTGGCCTGCGGCCGACGGGGCCTTAGGCGGCCGCCGGCTTCCGCGGGACCGCCAGCAGGAAGATCGCCAGGCCCGAGCCGACGAGGCAGGCGAACATCACCGCCGCCACCGGGCGCGGGGTGCCGTCGTGCAGCAGGCCGGCGGCCCAGGCGGCCACGGCGCCCGCCCCGAACGAGGCCCCGCCCATCAGGGCCGAGATCGAGCCGGCGCGGCGCGGGTCGACGCTGAGGGCGCCGGCCATGGTGTTGCCCGACATCAGGCCGTAGGTCGACAGCGCCAGGAACAGCAGCGGCAGCACCGTCCATTCGCCGCCCACGCCGGTCCAGGCGAAGAAGGTCAGGACCAGCGCCAGGGCCGTGGAGGCCAGGCTGGCGCGGGTGAGCACCTCGTCGGGCTTGAACCGGCGCAGCAGCAGCCGGTTGACCTGACTGGCGCCGATGATGCCCACGGCGTTCGCGGCGAAGACGATGTTGAAGACCAGCGGCGAGTGACCGTACGTCCCCATCACCAGGTCCGGCGAGGTCGAGATGTAGGTGAACAGCACCGAGCCGTTCAGCGCGCCGGCGATGCCATAGCCCAGCAGGCGCTTCTTGCGCAGCAGCAGGCCGAAGGCCCGCAGCGGGTTCTCGGCCCGGGCCTGGGCGGCGGTCTCTTCCGAGCGCGACTCCCGCAGGCCCAGCAGCACCCACAGCCCGATCGCCAGGCCGAACAGCGCCATCACCCCGAACACCGCCCGCCAGCCGGCCACGGCGAAGATCAGGCCGCCCAGCTGCGGCGCCAGCACCGGCGCCAGGCCCATGATCAGGGTCATCAGAGACAGCACCCGCGCGGTCTCGGCGTGGTCGAAGCGGTCGCGCACCACCGCCCGGGCCACCACCGCCCCGGCGCAACCGCCCAGGGCCTGGACGAAGCGCGCGCCCAGCAGCACCTCGATATTCGGCGCCAGGGCGCAGGTCAGCGAGGCGATGGTGTAGATGACCACGCCCAGCAGGATCGGCGCGCGGCGGCCCAGGCGATCCGATGCCGGGCCGTAGAGGAACTGGCCGATGGCCATGCCGGCGAAGAAGGTCGCCAGGGTCAGCTGCACCTGCTCGGGTCCGGCGTTCAGCGTCTGGCCGATGGCCGGGAAGCTGGACAGGTACATGTCGATCGACATCGGCGCGAAGGCCGTCAGCGCCCCCAGAAGCAGGACGAGCCGCCAGGGCGTGGCGGCGGGGGAAGCGGGAGCGGCGGAAGTCATGGGCGCCTTCTACTCCCGTCCGCCCCGACGGAAACCCTTTATCGCTTGCGAGCCACCTTCCCGCCCCGCAATCTGACCAGCGATAACATAACAAGGGAGACGCCGATGGCCGCCGCGCAGACCTGGCCGCAGCCGCAGTTCGCCGACATCAACGGCTTGCGGATGGCCTATTACGAGGCCGGACCGCGCCAGGGCGTTCCCATCGTCTTCTCCCACGGCTTTCCCGAGCTGGCCTATTCGTGGCGACATCAGGTCGCAGCCCTCGCGCAGGCGGGCTACTGGGTGATCGCCCCCGACCAGCGCGGCTACGGCCTGACCGACAAGCCGGCGGCGGTGACCGACTACGACATGGAGCACCTGACCGGCGACCTCGTCGGCCTGCTCGACCACCTGGGCGTGGAGAAGGCGATCTTCTGCGGCCACGACTGGGGCGGCATCGTCGTCTGGGCCATGCCCCTGCTGCACCCCGATCGCGTGGCCGGGGTCATCGGGCTGAACACTCCGTTCGTGCCGCGCCTGCCGATCGATCCCATCGAGATGTTCAAGGCCGCCTATGGCCCGGACATGTACATCGTGCACTTCCAGACGCCCGGCGCGGCCGACGCCCTGTTCGCCCAGGACGTGGACAAGACCATGCGTTTCTTCATGCGCCTGCCCGGCGACAGCGTGGTCGGCTTCTCCTCGCGCCCGGCCGAGCGGCGCTCGCTGGCCCTGCAGACGGCGCTGGAGCACTACGATCCCAAGAGCGACGACAAGCAGTTCCTCAGCGACGCAGAACGGGCGGTCTATGTGGAGGCGTTCGGGAACGGCGGCTTCACCGGCCCGATCAACTGGTACCGCAACTTCACCCGCAACTGGGAACGCTCCGAACCCCTGCCCCGCCGCATCGACGGCATCCCCTGCCTGATGATCATGGCCGAGCACGACGTGGTGCTGCCGCCCAGCCTGGCCGACCGCATGGGCGACCAGATCGACGACCTGGAGAAGGTGCTGGTCGAAGGCAGCGGTCACTGGACCCAGCAGGAGAAGCCGGAAGCGGTGAACGCGGCGATCCTCGACTGGCTGAGCAGGCGGTTCGCCGCCTGACGCCGGGCTGGGGACGGGGTCAGTTGGGCTTACGCGTCATCCCGGCCGCAGGGCGTCGCCCTAGGGTCCGTACTCCATTGCGAGAACAATTCTGCTCGTCATCCCGGCCGAAGGGCCGCGTAGCGGACCGTAGAGCCGGGACCCAGGGGCCACCTGCATTGCGCCGCCCCCTAGGTCTCGGATAAGCGCTTCGCGCTTTCCGGGATGACGAGCGATAAGCGATCGACCACCGCCCCTAGGCGTTCAGAGCCCTCAGGGAGTAGCGCGAGACCACCGCCAGGGCACGAAGAAACTCGTCAAGCTCTGGTGGGCGACCGAGGTGGTGTCGGACGACTTCCCAACCGCTGATGAACGCATCGTCGAGACCTGGCGCCCTCAGGCTCTTGAAGAGTTCATTGCTAGCCACCGGGAGTTTTACGACGAGATCTTCGTTAAGTGGCGCACTCAGAGCGCTCAGTAGCGCGCTCCAATCATCTTCCCACACGTCGCGAGCGACCCGGCTCAGTTGCGCCATCACGGCGGAGGGCAGGCCGATCTCGCAGGCCAGGGCCAGCAGCACGGCCCAGTAGGCGGGGCCTTCGCCGCCGTCCTTCCTGAGGAAGTCTTCCAGCCGGTCGGCGTGGCTGATGCGGATCAGCCGGTAGACGTTGATCATCCGCTTGACCGCCCGGGGCGACTTGGCCGCCAGGACGCCCAGTTCCAGCAGCAGCTTGGTTTCGGCCTCGCCGAGGCTCACCCGCTCCAGGCGCACGGCGTCGAAATCCTCGGGGCGATCGGGCGAGGCGATCGTGAAGCCTTCGCGCCCGTCGATCCCGGCGGCCGGCTGCGGTTCGGTCGGCGTGGCCGGCGCGGGCGGCGGCGCGGCGGGCGGCGGATCGGCCTGATGCGCGCGGTCGGGCTCCAGCAGCGAGGCGGCGAACCGCTGATAGGCGCCGTAGGGCGACGCCGCCGACGGATCGCGCTCGGCGAGCGGGCGCACGTGCAGGGCCATCTGGAAGATCTTTTCCAGGTAGTCTTCCGGCGTCGCGCGGCCGGAAGCCGCCGCCTGGCCGTTGATGAACTGCTGGTGCTGGTCGTTCAGGGACTGGGCCAGCCACTTGGGATCGACGGCCACGACGACGACGAAGCAGTCGAAGGCCAGCAGCAGATGGATGGCCTCGAGTATGGCCACCACCTGCTTGGCGCTGCAGCGGTCCAGGTCGTCGATATAGATGACGATGCGATCGACCGCGTCGGGGTCGCTGGAGGCGGCCATCTCCCGTATCACGGCGGCCAGCTGTTCGAAGCAGCGGCGGACGATGTTGATCAGGCCGATCTGCTTGCGCACCAGCGCCAGGTCTTCGGACTCGCGCAGCAGGTACTTCAGCATCAGCCCGGGCGCGGCGGGCGCATTGGCCTCGTTGCGGAAGGTGTCGACGAAGGCCCGGCTGGCGGCGGCCTTCGACCGCGCCTGCACCAGATCCTCCCGCGCGCGGGCCAGCGCCGCCGCCGCCTCGCCTTCGGCCTTCGCCGCCTCCGCGCGCAGCTTGTCGCGCTCGCCCAGGTACTGCGACAGCAGCCTGACGCCCGAGGCCACATAGGGCGCGGCGAGCGAGATCGCGCCCACAAGGCTGGCCAGCCATGCATAGAAGACGCCGCCAAAGGGCGCCTGGGTGACCACCACGATCCCGGAAAGGACGAGGAAGGCGACGAAGGTGATGACGCCTCCCCACCGCATGAAGACGCCGGCCGAACGCCAGGTCAGCTTCAATCGCTCTCGCCAGACCGCGCCCAGCGCCTTCAGCGTTCCGGCCGCGCCCTTGACCCCATCGCCGTCCGGAGCCTCCAGCAGCGCTTCATGCAGCCGCTGCAGCGCCTCCTTCTTCTGCTTGTCCTTTTCCTTGTCGGCCTCGGGTTTGGGCTCGGCGGCGGCCAGAAGCGAGCCCAGCACTTCGACCACCGCCTGGCGGTCGGCCTTGGCCTTCTTTTTCCTGGCCTCCTCGAGCGTGGCCTCCAGCCGTCCGGCCGTCTGCTCGTGCTCGACCGCCTTGGCCGAGGCGGTGTTGAGCGCCGCCGCCTCCTGCGAGAGCCGGGCGGCGATGCCGCCCACCAGGTCGGCGCGCGGCTTGTCGCGCCAGCCGTCGATGCCGCCGGCGGCGAGCTGGTCGAACACCTCGGCGGTCAGGGCGGCCCACAGGTTCTCGCTGTCGGCGAAGGACCAGGCGCTGAACTCGATCTGGATGGCGTTGCGGACCCGGCCCAGCTCGCCCGCCTCGGAGGGCCGGGCGCGCTCGGCCTCGAGCTGCTGGCGGATCTCGGCCTGCAGGCGACGCACCAGGGTGGACTTGCCCGATCCCCAGGGACCAAAGACGCCCAGCGCCAGCGGCGGCCGGGCCGCCTTCAGCAGGATCACGTCGGCCAGGGCCCGGGCGTCGCGCGTGGAGTCGAGGGGGTCGCCGCCCGCCAGGTTCACCGTGTCGGACGAGTAGTCGGGCCTGATTTCGGTCGCCTTCAGCCGGACCTTCGGCGGCGTCTGGCGGATGGTCTCGATGATCGGCCGCCAGGCCTCGATGTCGTCGCCGTTGTAGCTGGGCAGGATCTCCGACATCGCGGCGGTCATACGCGATCGCAGTTCGCCATACTGTTCGAGGAAGCCTTGCGCCCTCAGCGCCGCATGGCCCGCCTGGGTCAGGAAGTAGGCGGCCGTAACGTGGCGGACGCCGATCTCGCGGTTGAGGCCGTTGGTGGCTTGGCGCAGCCTGGAGGCCTCGGCAAGAACCTCTACGGCGTCCCATTGGATGACGCCTTCAGCGGCCTCCTCGCGACGGGCGTGGGCGCGATCGACGATAGCGTTGAGCGCACTGCTGTCGATCTCGGCCGGCACGACGTCCTGGCGCAGGACGGAGTTCTGGAAGTAGGTCGACCAGCGGCTGAAGGTCGATCGCCGGCCAAGGATCTGGATCGCCACCAGCAGGGCCTGGGCGTCGATGACGTTGCGCAGGCCCGACGACGCGTCGGCGCCCGATCGACCGGATTGAAGGTCCAGCGCGATGAGAAGCGCGGCGGCGACGCTGCTGGCGACATAAGGGGCGCCGTCTCGATATCGCCACGCCAGCAGCGAGCCGAGCTGGATCGACTTGCCCCGCGCCGGCTCGATGGGATCGAAGGGCTCGTCGGGCTCGGGCGCACTGGGCCGCGCCGCCGTCTTCAAGTCGTCGGGTGCACCCGCCATAACCGCCCCTCCATCCCGGGCGGCATCATCGGTCCTCGACGCGCCGGCATCAACCCATGGCTGTGATCCTGGCGAACTCCCCGAAAACGCCCCATCGCCGGGCCGTGATCGGCCGGGATCCAACCGGTGGAAGCCGGAGAAAGCGGCGCTTTGAGGCGTCGCGAGCGGCGAACCCTCTTACACTTTGGACTGTCACGCTCTAGCGTCCGCGCCATGATCCGTCCCTCGCTCCTGGCCCTTTGCGCCTCTCTCGCCCTGGCTCATCCGGTGATGGCCGAAAAACTCACCCCCGAGCGCCTGTTCTCCGATCCGGACATCAACGGCCCGACCGCCAAGGGCGTGGCCCTGTCGCCGGACGGCAAGCGCGTGACCTACCTGAAGGCCAAGGCCGAGGCGGCCAACGTGCAGGACCTGTGGGCGGTCGACGTCAAGGGCGGCGAGCCCTACCGGCTGATCGACGCCAACGCCCTGTCGTCGGGCGACAAGGCGCTGTCGGAGGCCGAGCTGGCCCGCCGCGAGCGCGCCCGGGTGCTGGCCCGCGGCGTCGTCGAATACAGCTGGGACAGCGAGGGCCGCTTCGTGCTCGTGCCGCTGGACGGCGACCTCTATGTCGACAGCGTCGCCGACGGCAAGGTGACCCGCCTGACCCAGACCCCGGGCGACGAGGTCGACGCCAAGGTCTCGCCCAAGGGCAAGTTCGTCTCCTATGTGCGCGACCAGAACCTCTACATCCGTCCGCTGAGCGGCGGCGAGGAGACCGCGATCACGGCCGAGGGCAAGGGGGCCTTGTCGTTCGGCGTGGCCGAGTTCATCGCCCAGGAGGAAATGGACCGCGACACCGGCTACTGGTGGTCACCGGACGAGAGCCGCATCGCCTACACCCGGGTCGACGAGAGCGGCGTCGACGTCGTGCCGCGCGCCGACATCGGCCCGTCGGGCGCCACCGTGATCGACCAGCGCTATCCCCGCGCCGGCCGCCCGAACGCCGTCGTCGAGCTGTTCGTGCGCGACCTGGCCTCGGGCAAGGTGGTGCAGATCGACCTGGGCGCCGACAAGGACATCTACCTGGCCCGCGTGGCATGGTCGAAGGACGGCAAGACCCTCTACGTCCAGCGCCAGAGCCGCGACCAGAAGACCCTCGACCTGATCGCCTTCAGCCCGGCCAGCGGCCAGGGTAAAACGATCCTGACCGAGACCGACCCGCACTGGGTGGAGCTGCACGACGACTTCCGCCCGCTGGTGGACGGCTCGTTCCTGTGGTCGTCGGAGAAGTCGGGCAACAAGCACCTCTATCACTACGCCGCCGACGGCAAACTTCTCGCCCAGGTGACCAAGGGCGACTGGCCGGTCGACAAGGTCGAGGCGGTCGACGAGAAGCGCGGCCTGGTGTTCTTCGGCGCCTCGATCGACACGCCGATCGAGCGCCGCCTCTATTCGGCCTCGTACAAGAAGCCCGGCGCCCCGGTCGCCATGACCCCGGCCGGCGGCTGGTGGACGGCCAGGGTCGCCGCCACCGGCGCTTTCGTCGGTTCGTACTCGGATCCGAAGACCCCGCCGCAGACGGCGCTCTACGACCCGGCCGGCAAGCGCGTGCGCTGGATCGAGGAAAACAGGCTCGACGCCGCCCACCCCTACGGCGCCTATGCCGGCGACCACCTGGTTCCCGAGTACGGCGTGCTGAAGGCCGCCGACGGCCAGGCGCTGCACTACTCGCTGCTCAAGCCGGCCGGCTTCGACGCCAGCAAGAAGTACCCGGTGATCGTCTCGGTCTATGGCGGCCCGCACGCCCAGCGCGTGACCCGCTCGTGGAACGTCAACGACGAGGCCTTCGCCAACGCCGGCTACGTGGTGTTCAAGCTCGACAACCGCGGCTCGTCCAATCGCTCGACGGCGTTCAAGACGGCGCTGGACCGCCGCATGGGCACGG
This sequence comes from Caulobacter flavus, assembly GCF_003722335.1. GTDB lineage: Bacteria > Pseudomonadota > Alphaproteobacteria > Caulobacterales > Caulobacteraceae > Caulobacter > Caulobacter flavus. The sequence goes on along the minus strand of NZ_CP026100.1, from coordinate 2,826,012 downwards.
TCGAGGTCGAGGACCAGTTCGTCGGCGCGGCCTTCCTGAAGACCCTTCCTTACGTCGATCCCGAGCGCCTGGGCGTGATGGGCTGGTCGTACGGCGGCTTCATGACCCTGATGATGCTGACCGCCGAGGGCACGCCCTTCAAGGCCGGCGTCTCGGGCGCGCCGCCGACGGAGTGGGGTCTCTACGACACCCACTATACCGAGCAGTTCATGGGCAAGCCGGACGAGAACAAGGCCGGCTACGCGGCCTCGGACTTCCTGAACCGCATGGACAAGCTCAAGCCCGGCAGCCTGATGCTGATCCACGGCATGGCCGACGACAACGTGATCTTCGAGAACAGCACCCGCGTGCTGGCGGCGCTGCAGAAGAAGGGGATCGCCTTCGAGACCATGCTCTACCCCGGCGAGCGCCACAGCGTGATCCGCAGCCGAACCAAGGGCCTGCACGTGATGAAGACGCACCTCGACTTCTTCGACCGCAAGCTCAAGGGCGAGTGATCAGACAGCGGCCCCGACCTCCTGGTCGGGGCCGTTTTCGTGTGTGAAAGAGGATGGCGGCATGGGGATCAAGCGTCTGTTGCTGCTCGGCGGAACAGCCCTGTTGCTGGCCGGCCAGGCCCAGGCCGCGCCGGAAGGCGCCGCGACCGCCGAAGCCGCCGTGATCGACTGGATGGCGCGCCATCACCGCTTCAACACCCAGCTGAACGCGGTGATCGCCGTCAATCCCGACGCCCTGAAAATCGCCCGCGCCCTCGACGCCGAGCGCAAGGCGGGCAATGTGCGCGGACCGCTGCACGGGCTGCCGGTCCTGATCAAGGACAACATCGAGACCGCCGACCCAATGGCCACCACCGCTGGCTCGCTGGCGCTGAAGGACAACATCACCGGGCGTGACGCCCCGCTGGTCGCCCGGCTGAGGGCGGCGGGCGTGGTGGTGCTGGGCAAGGCCAACCTGTCGGAATGGGCCAACATCCGCTCGTCGCGCTCGACCAGCGGCTGGAGCGCGGTCGGCGGCCTGACCCGCAATCCCTACGCCCTAGACCGCAGCGCCTGCGGCTCGTCCAGCGGCTCGGCTGCCGCCGTGGCGGCGGGGCTGGCGCCGGCGGCGATCGGCACCGAGACCGACGGCTCGATCACCTGTCCGGCGGCGATGAACGGCCTGGTCGGCCTCAAGCCGACGGTGGGCCTGGTTTCGCGCACCCACGTCGTGCCGATCAGCCACAGCCAGGACACCGCCGGCCCGATGACCGCCACGGTGCGCGACGCGGCCCTGCTGCTGACCGCCATGGCCGGCTCGGACGCCGCCGATCCGGCGACGGCGGAGGCCGACGCCCGCAAGGCCGACTACGCCGCGGGCCTGTCGAAGACCGCGTTGAAGGGCGTCACCCTGGCCGTGGCGCGGTTCTATACGGGCGACTCGCCGAAGACCGACGCGGTGTTCGAACAGGCGCTGAAGGACCTGGCGGCCCAGGGCGCGACCCTGGTCGAGGTGAAGGCCTTCGACGAAGGTCCGGTCGGCCGCGCCGAGGGCGTGGTGCTGTTCACCGAGTTCAAGGCCGACATCGCCGCCTACCTCGCCTCGACCGATCCGGCCAAGGTGAAACCGCGTACTCTGGCCGACTTGATCGCCTTCAACGCCGCCACGCCCGAGGAACTGCGCTGGTTCGGCCAGGAGACCTTCGAGAAGGCGCAGGCGACCAAGGGCCTGGACGACCCCGACTACCTGACGGCCAGGGCCGACGCCAAGAGGCTGGCCGGGCCGGAGGGCATCGACCGGATCCTCGAGGAGACCGGCGCGATCGCCATCGTCGCTCCGACCACGGGACCGGCCTGGACCATCGACCTGATCAACGGCGACCACTACGGCGGCTCGGCCACCACCCTGCCCGCCGTGGCCGGCTATCCGCACCTGACCGTGCCGATGGGCCAGGTCGAAGGACTGCCGGTGGGCCTGTCGTTCATCGGCCCGGCCTGGAGCGAGGCGCGGCTGCTGAGCCTGGGCTACGCCTACGAGCAGGCGACGATGCGCAGAAGGCCGCCGGAGCTCAGGGCGCGGTGACGATGCCAGGTCAGCGACGCTAGTCTTCGTCCTCGGGCGCCTCGAGATCGGCGGCGTCGAAGTCGTAGTCCAGGAGGTCGCCCGGCGCGCAGCCGAGGGCGGCGCACAGCCGGGCCAGGGTGCGGAAACGGATCCCCCTCACCTTGCCCGAGCGGAACAGCGACAGCTGGGTCTCGCTGAGACCCACCTGCTGGGCCAGGTCGCGGGCCTTGAGGCCCTTGGCGACGATGAGGGCGTCCAATGTGACGCGAACCGGCATCAAATCATCTCGTCGAGTTCGGCCTGCGCCGCCAGGGCCCGGTCCATGATCCGGCCCAGCAGGAACAGCGCGCCGCCGATCATCCCCAAGGTCATGCCGGCCACATCGAAGCGGACATAGCCGACCGTCTGCCCGCCCGCCAGCCGCGTAAGGCCCGCGACCACGAAGACGCCGAGCACCCCGCCCATGCCCAGAGAAACGCCGACCCGGCGCAAGACCGAAGGCAGCGCGGCCTGGACCAGCCGTCCCTTCGCGATCTCGCCCAGCGCTGCGCCGATCGACCAGACGCCGTAAAGGTAGCAGAGCGCCGGCAGGTTCGCGATGACGCCGTGCAGCTTGTAGCCGCGCGGCAGCACCAGCGGCGTGATCGCGACGACCGCGCCCACCGCGACGACCATGAACACGGCCAACCAGCGAAACTGGCTGCACCGCCCCTGGAACGTCCTGCTGTCCTTCGCGCTCATGGCCCCTCCGCCTCCGCTTCATCTTTAAGCTTGACTTAAACTAACGCGCTTTTCATTTATGTCTAACTTAAATTATTCAACCTAAGGGAACGGTTCAGCGACATGTCCGCCGCTATCGAGACACGAGGCCTGACCCGCCGATTCGGCGCCCGTCTGGCGGTCGACGCACTGTCCATGACCGTGCCCGAGCAGGCCGTTTACGGCTTCCTGGGCCGCAACGGCGCGGGCAAGACCACCACGCTGAAGATGGTGCTGGGCCTGATCCGCCCGACCAGTGGCGCGGTTCGCGTCTGCGGCCTGGACGTGGCCCGCGACCGGATCGGCGCGGCCCGCAAGATCGGCGCGCTCCTGGAGGCGCACGGCTTCTATGGCGGCCTGTCGGGAGCCGAGAACCTGGGTCTGACCGCGCGTCTGCTGGGCCTGCCGACGACCGAGGTCGAGCGCGTGCTGGAGGTGGTCGAGATGCGCGCAGACGCCCGCCGCGCGGTCGGCGGCTACTCGCTGGGCATGCGCCAGCGGCTGGGCCTGGCCCGCGCCATGCTGGGCGCGCCGCCGGTTCTGGTGCTGGACGAGCCGACCAACGGCCTGGACCCCGACGGCATCGCCGACATGCGCCAGTTCCTGAAAAGCCTGCCCCAGCGCACCGGCGCGACGGTGCTGCTGTCGAGCCACCTCCTGAGCGAGATCGAACAGATCGCCACCCATGTCGGCGTGGTCAAGGACGGCCGCCTGGTGCTGGAGGGCGAGCTGGCGCGACTGAAGGCCGGGCTGGCGCCCGAGATCCTGCTGCGCACCAGCGACGACGCCAGAGCGGCCCAACTGCTGGCCGGAAGCGGTCTGACGTCCGTCGCCACCAAGGCCGGCCAGGTCGTCGCTCTGCGTCCCGGCGATGACGCCGATCAGGTCAGCGCCGCCCTGAACCGGATCCTGGTCCAGGCCGATCTGGCGGTGTTCGCCATCGGCCCGCGCGACCGCTCGCTGGAAGACATCTATCGCCAGGTGGCGGTTTCCCCCCAACGCCAGCCCGAGGCCGCCTGATGCTCGCCGTCCTGTCCGTCGAACTGCGCAAGCTGATCCGCTCGCAGACCGTGCTCCTGGCCCTGGCCGGGCCGTCGCTGATCACGCTGCTGACTTTTTTCATCGTGCTGAAGGGCCGCCGCGCCGTCCCGTGGGACCGGGTTCTGGACAGCGCCGCCAGCGCCTGGGCCGTCTTCCTGCTGCCAATGAGCGTGACCGCCCTTGCCGCCCTGGTCGCCCATATGGAGCATGCCCCGCGCGCCTGGGACCACTTGCGGTCCCTGCCTGTTCCACGTTGGCGGATCTACGCCGCCAAGGCCTTCTGGGTCCTCGTCCTGGTCGCGGCCATGACCGGCCTGAACCTGCTGCTGGCGTCAGCATCGGCAACGGCGGTCGGCGCGATCCGACCCGACCGGGCTCCGACGGGCACGCCGGACCTCGCCAAGGTGCTGCTACTCAACGCCAAGATCGTGGCCGCCGCCGTGCTGATGATCGCGATCCAACTGTGGACCGCCCTGCGCTACGCCAGCTTCGTCCCGGCCCTGACGCTGGGGATCGGCGGCACCTTCTTCGCGATCATGACGACCCGCGCCAAGGCCGGCGTGTTCTTCCCCTGGCTGATGCCCTTCAACACGTTCGCCCGGGAGGCGTGGCGCGCCGAGGCGGCCTTGGCCCTGGGCGCCGGCCTGGGCTTGGCGGCGCTGGCCCTGGCGGTGGCGCACCTGGCGCGGCGGGAGGTCGTCTAGGGCGGCGAGCGAGAAGAGACGCCCTCCCGCGTCAAACCTTCGGCCGGATCACGTCGATCGGCGGCGGGGGCGGCGTCACCTGGGAGGGGTGCGGCGGCGGAGGCGGGCGGTGGCCGTGCGGGGTCGTGCAGGCGGCCAGGACGGTGGTCGCCAGGCCCATGAGCGCAAGGCGGCTCAGCATCCGCGCGCGCCAGGGAAGACGCCCAGGCTGCCGCGGAAGCAGCGGTGCTCGCCGCGCGGATCCCAGTACTCGGTCGTGCCGTCCGAACGCTTGATGGCCCAGCGCTCGCCCGTCTGGCCGTCACGGCCGACCACGGCGATGTCGCCCGGCCCGCGCGAGGTGACCGCGTAGCCGTCGCCCGTCAGGGCGTCCGAAGCGCAGGCCTCGGTGACGCCCGGCCGCGAGAGGTCGCCGCTGAGGCCGGCCGACGAGCCGGTGCGCTGGTTGAAGGCCGAAACCTCGGTCCCGCCCTGGCCGCTGACGAACACCTGGGTGCCGCTGGCGCGGTCGTAGGTCATGACGTCGGGCGCCTGGCCGGTCAGGGGCGCGCCGCAGGGAACGCGGCCGGTCGGGCCGGGACGCTTGGCCGGGCCGGGCTGGGCGTGCGCCAGGCCGGCGGCGGCGAGCGCCAGCACCAGGGCGCTGGCGGCGAACGAGCGGATCATCGCGGACCTCCTTGCTGGCCGATGGACGAGGGCCCGACCGGACCGCCGGCGGCCGCCGAGGCGTCGTAGGGATCGGCGCCGCCAGCCAGGGCGCTGGCCGGCGGCCCCGACAGCACGGCCACCGCGCCGGTCGGCCAGTAGCTGTCGTAGTCGACGCGGGCCCGGTCGCGCGGCGTGCGAAAAAGCTCCGGCGCCTCGAACCACGGGCGGCAGGTCAGCGCGCCGTCGAAATAGCCGGTGACCAGCGCCTCGCAGCCGCCAGGGCGGGCGAACACGCGGTTGTCGCGGGCGCGGATCTGCGCGCCGCTGTCGGCGAACAGGCCGGCCCGCATCACCCCGGCGATGGCGTTGTCTGAGGCGTAGACCACGCCCGAGGCGGCATAGATCCCCACGTCGGCGGCTTCGAGCCGGCCGTCCAGCACGCGCAGGTCGGCGCCTTCCAGCACCACCGCCCAGTCGCTGTCGCGGACCACGGGACGCTGCAGGGTGGTCTCGCCGCCGCTGACGTAGATCCCGCGCGAGAAGCCGTCGGTGGACAGGCCGTCGATCTGGACCAACTGGTCGCGATTGACCCCGGTCAGCACGAAGCCGGCCGAGTTGCGGGTGCGCGACGAGCCGCTCCAGTCGCCCAGGCGGACCACGCGGATATCGCGCAGGCGGCTGTCGCGGCCGGTCTCGACGGCCATGCCGATGGCGGTGGCGGCCACGTCGACATCCTGGGCCTGCAGGCTGCCTGACAGCTTGACCACCGGCGCGCGGGTGCGGCCGACGAACGCCGTCTGGATCATCTCCACCCGGCTGTCGGCGACGTCGACGGCCGAGCCCTCGCCGTCGTAGCGCACCACCACGCCCTTGAGGGCCAGCTCGGTGGCGCGGCCGACGACGCACGAGGCGGTTCCGCCGCGCGAGGACTCCAGGCCCAGGTTCTCGAGCACCACGAAGGCCACGCCCGGCGCGATGCGGACGCAGGGCTGATCGGCCGGCGCCAGCAGGATCGGCCGGGTGCGCGAGGGGCTGTAGTCGCGGGCGGTGATCACCACCGAGCGGGTGACGTTCAGCGTGTCGACGCAGGCCCCGCCGTTGCGCGAGACGAGGGTCAGGGTGTCGCCGTCGTAGAGGCGCGACAGCACGTCATTGACCTCGCCCGGATAGGCGACGTCGCAATCCACCACCGTGCGGTAGGGCGCGTAGCCGCCGCCGGGATGATAGGGTCGGCGCGGCGGCTTGCGCTTGACCGGCCGGCGCGCGCCGCAGCCCTTCGACAGGTTGGGTTCGAGCAGCAGGCCGAAACAGGGGCGGATCTGCTGGTCGATGCGTGCGTCCGGCGAGGCCAGGGCGACCTGCGGGGCCGCGCCTCCCAGGCCCAGGGCGACGAGGGCCGCCGCGAAGAGGGCGAGGCGCTTCATCGATAGTCCCTTTCTGCATCGGCTCGGGCGGCGTCGCTTCGGGCGGCGTTGACGGGAATGGCGTCCGCCGGGCCGGCATTGGCAGGGGCCACGTAGGCGCGGGCCGCATAGGGCTGGGGCCGCTCGCCCGGGCCGCGCGGCGGGCGCGAGACCTGGGCCAGCAGCTGCTGCAGCCGCCAGGCCGACGGCTTGAAGCCGGCCAGGGCGCTGTCCAGTTGGTAGACCACCGCCTTGGCCCGGTCCTGGTCGGCCACGCCCTGCAGGCCCAGCGAGAAGAAGGTCGACATGGCGTACTTGGCCTCGGGCGAGCCCTGGCGCTCGGCCTCCTCGTACCAGTGGTAGGCGCGGGCGTAGTCGCGCGGCACGCCCACGCCTTCGGAGTACATCACCGCCAAAACGAGCTGGGCCTTGGACGAGCCGTTGACGGCGGCGTACTGCACCGCCCTCACCTTCTCGATCGGCGTCAGGCGGCCGGTCGTCGGTCGGCCGATCGAGGCCTGGAAGGTCTGGGCGTCGTTGAGGCTGAGCAACCGCTCGTCGAGCAGCGGCGCGGGGATGATCCGCAGGTACGACAACGCCTCGCCCACGTGCACGAACGGCAGCTCGTGCAGGCGGGCCAGCGCCGCCTCCTTGGCCTCGCCGGCCGGATCGCTCTCGTCGGAATGGGGCACGCCGGAATCCGGCGAGTCCGGCGGATAGAATTCGTAGGGCGGTATCCAGCGCTTGGCCTTGCCCTCGACGAAGCCGCCGTACGAGGCCCGCTGCGGCGAGGAGCGCTCGAAGTCCTTCAGCATCACATAGGCCGAGACGTCGCCCGTCTGCACCGCCAGGTAATTGTAGAGATAGGCGTCGATGTCGTTGCGCCGGAAGAGATCCAGCGCCGCCGGCGCGCCCACATGTCGGCGGTCGCCATAGGCCTCGACGGCCTGCAGGTTGTCGGACGGCTCGCCATAGGGTCCGAAATAGCCGTCGTGCATCCGCGCCAGGGTGCGGTAGCCGTCGGCCCCCTGCGTCGACAGGATGTAGATCACCCGGTTGCGGACCTGCTCGCGCTCCTCGGTCGACATCCGCGACAGCTGGCGGTCGAGCGCGCCGTAGGCGGCGTGGCGCTCGTAGGCGCGGCAGTCGTCGAAGCGCGAGACGGCCTTGCCCGGCTTGCCGCGCGGCTCGTAGGCGGCGATCGGCGCGTAGCCGGACGGATTGGCCAGGGCCATGGCGTACCATGCGGCCGCCTCGACCGGATCGTCGAGGTTCTTGTCGCTGCTGCGCTGGGCCTCGTAGCGGCGGGCCAGCTCCAGCTGAGCGAAGAAGTCGCCGCGAAAGCCGCCCTGGCGCAGGTTGCGGATCTCGATCTGCTGCTGGTTGAACTGGCCCGAGGCCCCTTGCGCCGCCTGCGGGCGCGGACAGGCGCTGGCCCGCTTGGCGAACAGCTGCGGCGCGGAGAAGTCGCAGCCGAACAGCGGCAGCACGGCGACCGCCGCCACCGCGCCAAGCGGAATGCGGCGGATCACCCGGCGCCTGTTTTCGAGGAGATGGACGCCCGCGCGCCTCAGCCTGCGGAGGAGCGCAACAGCATCGCCGGCCTTGTGCATCGCTCCCCCTCCAGCACGCCGTTAACCATGATCGGAAGCCCGTTCATGAGCCGCCGGAAGCGAGACTGTCAAGCTCGCCGACCAGCGTTCATCAACTCTTGTTGGACGTGCCTGAAATGGAACGGGTTTTGGTGGGATGAAACGCGGAAGTCCGTGTATTTTCACGGTTTATAGCTCAGCCGCGCTCCTTGCGGACCCGCGCGACAGCCCTCAGCACATCGTCCCGATTCTTCGCCGACTTGGCCCACGCCGGCAGTCGCGAAACGATGGTCTGGTTGCGGGGGCCCGCGGGATCGACGGGCAGTTGCTCCACCCTGACGCGGCCCGACAGGTAAGTCTCGAGATAGTCGAGGTGCTCCTCGTTCCAGGCCACAAGATCGCCGTGACGGGTCGCCGCGCGGAAGCGCGGCGCCAGGCCCATGAACGGGTCGATCGACGCCCCGTTCGGCGTTTGCGGCTTCTCGCGCATCGCCCCGCAATCGCGGCAGACCATCCGGCGCGCGGCGAAAGCCCGCACGTCGGACAGGTCGCACGGCAGGATGACCGCATACCCGCCGCACGCGGGGCAATCGACGACCAGCCGGCCCAGAAAGTCGTCGGGCAGGCGGGCGGGAACCACCGAACGTCCGTCGCTGCCCGCCATTCCCGCCCCTGTGTCGGCCTCACCTACCTGTCGGCATATCCTTGAACGGCACGTCCTTGTCGACCCGAACGTCGCCGGGCAGGCCCAGCACCCGTTCGGCGATGATGTTCTTGAGGATCTCGTCGGTGCCCCCGGCGATGCGCAGGCCCGGGGCCCACATCAGGCTCTGCTGGAAGGCCGCGCCGGCGGCGGCTTCGGGGCCGCTCAGGATCCCGTACTCGCCCTGCATCTCGACGGCGGTGTTGGCCAGATCCTGCAGCTGGTTGGCCGAGATGATCTTGCCGATCGAGCTTTCCGGCCCCGGCGTCTGGCTGCGCGACAGGGCGGTCATGGTGCGGAAGCGGGTGAACTTCAGGCCCTGCGAGGCCACGAACCAGTCGGCCAGCTTCTCGCGGAAGGCGTCGTTGGAGAGGGCCGGACCGTCCTCGCCCGGCAAAGCACGGGCCAGCTCCATCACCTCGCGGTAGTTGGGACCGGCCGAGCCGCCGACGGCCAGGCGCTCGTTCATCAGCGTGACCAGGGCCACCTGCCAGCCCTGCCCCACTTCGCCCAGGCGCTGGCTGTCCTTGACCCGCAGGTCGCTGAAATAGACCTCGTTGAACTCGCGCCCGCCCGACATCTGGTGGATCGGCCGGCACTCGACCGCCGGATCGCGCATGTCGATCCAGAACATGGTCAGGCCCTTGTGCTTGGGCACGTCGGGGTCGGTGCGAGTCAGGAGGATGCCGAAGTCGCTGTAGTGGGCGCCGGTGGTCCAGACCTTCTGGCCGTTGATCACCCAGTCGTCGCCGTCCTTGACCGCGCGGGTGCGCAGGGCCGCGACGTCGGAACCGCCGGCCGGCTCGGAGAACAGCTGGCACCAGATCTCCTCGCCCTTCACGGCGGGCGAGACGAAGCGCTTCTTGGTGTCGGTGTCGGAAAACGCCATGACCGTCGGCACGCACATGCCAAGGCCGATGGTGAAGTAGCCGTAGGCGACGCCGGCCTTGCCCTCTTCCTGGCCGAAGATCACAGACTCGATCGGCGTGCCGCCCCCGCCGCCCACGGCGGCGGGCCAAGTGATGCAGGCGTAGCCGGCGGCGGCCTTGCGGGCCTGCCAGGCCTTGGCGGCGGCCATGTGCTCGGGCGTGTTGGGCTTAGGCTCGCCATGCTCGGCCCGATGGGCGGCGGCGGCCTCTTCCAGCCACGCGCGGGCCTTCTCGCGATAAGCGGCTTCGGCGGGGGAGTCGTTGAAGTCCATTCCATCAATCTCCGTCATCCCGGACGACCTGAAAGGTCGATCCGGGACCCAGGGCCGGCGCACTGCGGCTGCTCCAGGGTCCCGGCTCTCCGCTTCGCTCCGGCCGGGATGACGAAGAAAGGCGGAGGTGAAAGGCGGGAGCAAACGCTAGGCCGCGTTCTTCTTCTCGAGCTCGCTGACCAGCCGCTCTTTCCAGAGCCGGGGCGAGCCGGCGACCAGGGAGAGCTGCCGCGAGCGGCGGTAGTAGAGGTGGCAGTCCACCTCCCAGGTGAAGCCCATGCCGCCGTGCACCTGGACGCTTTCCTTGCTGGCGAACCAGAAGGCCTCGGAGGCGGCGATGCGGGCGGCCGCGGCGGCCGTGGGCAGTTCCGGAGCGTCGTCGTTGAGGGCCCAGGCGCCGTAATAGGCGTTGGAGCGGGCGACCTCGTTCTTGACGTACATGTCGGCCAGCTTGTGCTTGACGGCCTGGTAGCCGGCGATCACCCGCCCGAAGGCGTAGCGGCCCAGGGCATATTCCTTGGCCATCTCCAGGCAGCGGTCGGCGCCGCCCAACTGCTCGAAGGCCAGCAGCACGGCGGCGCGGTCGAGGATCGACTGCACGAGATCGAAGCCCTCGCCCGCCGCGCCCAGCCGCTCGGCGGCCGCGCCTTCGAAGGTCAGGCGGGCCACGCCCCGGGTGGGGTCCAGGCTTTCCAGCGTCTCGCGCGTCACGCCCTCGCCGGTCAGGTCGACCAGGAACAGGCCGGGCTTGCCGTTCTCGGCGGCCAGAACGATGGCGGTGTGGGCGACGTCGCCGTCGGTGACGGGGATCTTCACGCCGGAGAGCTTGCCGCCGTCGACGCGGGCCGACAGGGTCGAGGGGGTCAGCACGCCGGGCCCCTCGCTGACGGCCAGGCAGCCGATCAGTTCGCCAGCGGCCACGCGGGGCAGGATGGCGGCCTTCTGGGCGTCGGTCCCGTGGGCCATCAGCGCCTCGGCCAGGACGTAGACGGTGGAGGCGAAGGGGATCGGCGCGACGGCGCGGCCCAGCTCCTCGGCGATGGCGCACAGCTCGACGCGGCCAAGGCCCAGGCCGCCGTGCTCCTCGGGAATGGCCGCGCCCAGCCAGCCCTGTTCGGCCACGGCGGCCCACAGGGGGGCGTCGTAGCTCTTGGCCGGATCGTCGAGCACGCCGCGCACCACGGCGGGCGGACAGCGGCCGCCAAGGAACTTGCGAGCCTCGTCCTTGAGGAACTTCTGGTCGTCGGAATAGTCGAAATCCACGGCCGTTTCTCTCCCTTGGCCGTTCTGGCGACGGCCGTTGGAAGCGACGATGAACCACGTTTACGTGCGTGGAAAGATTGACCCGGCGTCAAGAATTTCAGGTTCTTATGACCGGCGAGCATTTGCAGCCGAGTTCTGAGAGTTCCATGGCCAAGACCGTCTACCAGCGGAACCAGAAGGTTTGGGTCGAGAGCGTCGGCGCCTGGGCGACGATCGAAAAGATCGTGCCCATCTGGGCCAAGGGCTTCGACGAGCCGGTTCGGGTGACCTACGACGTGGGCCTGGGCCGCGAGTTCCTGGCCCACGAGCTGAAGCCGGAAGACCGGATGGACCCGCAGGAGGGCGGCGCTCTGTCCAACTGGCGGATCCTGCGGGCCCGCAACAAGTGGCAGCAGGAGAGCGACTGCCTGCACCATCCCTTCCCCGGCACCTATCCGGTGGTGGTCACCGATCCCAACGACTGGGGCGGCTGGCGCACGCCGGGGGCCGAGTACGACCGAGACCCGCGCAAGATCGAGTTCCAGGCCAAGCTGATCGCGGCCTCGCCGCGCCTGCACGCCCTGGCCCGCGAGATCATGACGCTGGTCGGCGACCATCCCGAGGACGCCCCGCCCGCCCTGCTGGCCCTGGCCCAGAAGGCCGCCGCCATCGAACGCGAGCTGCACGAGACGCCCGCGGCCGCAGGGACGGTGGAGGGGTAGGCTCTTCTCCCTTCCCCCTCGATGGGGGAAGGGTTGGGGATGGGGGTGACGTGCTGAGCCGAGGGCAGTGCGCGGCCTCCGCCACCGTAACCACCCCCACCCCTGCCCCTCCCCCATCAAGGGGGAGGGATTGTTCCAGGATCAGAACCGCCGGCCGACGCCCACCGACACCACCGTCGGGTCCAGGTTCACCTTCGACTTCAGCGCCCCGCCGTTGATCTTGGCATCGGTCTCGAACCATACTTTCTTGACGTCGACATTGACGACGTAGGGGCCCTTGACGGCGATGTCGGCGCCGGCCTGCAGGGCGTAGCCGAAGCCGTCGTCGAGATCGACGGTGAAGCCGTTCCTGTCCTTGCCCGAATAGAACAGCATGTAGTTCAGCCCCGCGCCCACATAGGGGTTGAAGCGGGCCTTGGGCGCGAAGTGGTACTGGACCGAGACCACCGGCGGCAGCACCCAGGTCTTGTGCACGACGACGTCGGTTCCCGGCCCGACGGCCTTGACCGTGTGCTGGGTCGTGCCGGCGATCACTTCGAGCGCCAGCTTGTCGGTGACAAAGTAGGAGACTCCCAGGGTCGGCCTGACGTCGTCCTTGACGTCGGCCCTCAGACCCGTAGCGGCGCCCGCCGAGGTGACGATCGGGTCGCCGGCGTCGGGCGACACGCTGGTGGCGCGCAGGTTGACCTGCCAGGTCCCCTTGGCCGCGGGCGTGAAGGCCTCCTGGGCGTGAGCGCCCGTGGCGGCGGCAAGCGTCAGGCCGGCGATGAGGGCGAGGCGGCGGGCGGTCATGTCTTATCCCCTTGGATCGGCGACGCGTCGAGGCGTCGAAGGGGTGATGCGCCCGCTCGCGCACCGTCACATTGATCCGCCTCAAGCCCGCGAGAAGCGGCCTTCCTTCCAGGCGCGCCAGGCCAGCCAGGCGACGGCCAGGGCGCACCCCGCCAGCAACGGAATCGAGCTTTCCGGACCGCCCGTCCCCCGCAACCAGGCGATCAGCGCCCCTCGCCCGGGCTCGTAGATGAAGGCTTCGGTGGAGTCGTAGCCGCAATCCAGCGCATAGCCGCCGATGACCGCGCCGGTCAGCGCGCCCCATCCCGTCGCCAGGCCAAGCCCCAGCCACAACCGCTGGCGGCGCAGCCACACGAGGCCCAGGATCGCCCCGCCCAGCGCCGCATTCACGCGATGGGTCGGCGGCAGCGCCCACTCGGGTGATACGAGCCAGGAGGCGACCAGGGCCGCGAGCGCTACGCCCGCGACCGGCCCCAGCGCCCGCGCACCCAGCCGAGCGGTCCCGCCCTGCACGACCAGACCCAGCAGCAGGCCGGCGAACGCCCCTTCGGACAGACCGCTCGCCAGCGCCCAGCGCCAGTCGACCAGGGGCGGCGGCCGCCAGACCACGGCGCCGCTCACCGTGAGCACGCCCATCAGCAGGCCGAAGGCGAGCGCGGCCACAACGATTCCGAGACCCAGTTCGCGGACAGCGGAAACCCGCGCCAGCTCGGACGGCCAGCGCCTTTCGGCCAGCCGGACCAGCAACACGTAGCTCCCGAGCGCGGCAACGGTCGCCGCCAAGGCGGCAAGGGGCGTCTCGACCAGGGGAACGTCGAACCAGCCCCCGGGCCTGGCAAGTTCGGCGACGTAACCGCCGACCACATGTCCGGCCGCCAGCACGGCGATTCCCACCACGCAGGGCGCCAGCGTCAGGATCGTCGCCCAGACCAGGATGACCACCCGACGGCCAGCCGAAACAAGGCCGCCGCGTTCGGCGAGGGTCTCGGACATGGCGGTGCCTCCGGTTGAGCTTCGAAACCTAGCCGATAAATCGACAAGTCGCGCAACCGTCGGCCTCGCCGCCGCGCGGGCGGGCGACTACATTGGTCGGATGCGCACCGAAACGCCCCAGCCGATCCGGCTTTCCGACTATCGCCCGTTCCCGTTCGAGATCGAGACGACCCAGCTGTCGTTCCAGCTGGCGGCGTCCGCCACGCGGGTGACGGCCACGCTGAAGGTGCGCCGCACGGGCGCGGCCGGCGAGCCGCTGGCGCTGAACGGCGAGCGGCTGGCGCTGAAGTCGATCGCGATCGACGGCCAGGCCCTGGGCGCCAACCAGTACGCGCTGGACGACGAGCGCCTGGTGATCGCCGAGGTCCCCGACGCCTTCGAGCTGACCACCGAGGTCGAGATCGATCCGTCGGCCAACAAGGCGCTGATGGGCCTCTACATGTCGGGCGGCCGGTTCTGCACCCAGTGCGAGGCCGAGGGCTTCCGCACCATCACCTTCTTCCCCGACCGACCCGACGTGCTGAGCCGCTACACCGTGCGGATCGAGGCCGACCAGGCGTTCGAGCATCTGCTGAGCAACGGCAACCTGATGGAGGCCGGCCAACTTCCCGGCGGCCGCCACTTCGCCGTCTGGAACGACCCTTTCCCCAAGCCGGCCTACCTGTTCGCCCTGGTCGCCGGGCGGCTGGACGTGCTGGAAGACAGCTTCGTCACCATGAGCGGCCGCACCGTGGCGCTGAAGGTGTTCGTCGATCCGGGCCAGGCTTCGCGCGCGGCCTACGCCCTGGACGCGCTGAAGCGGTCGATGAAGTGGGACGAGGAGGCCTTCGGTCGCGAGTACGATCTCGACCTGTTCATGATCGTGGCCGTGCGCGACTTCAACTTCGGGGCCATGGAGAACAAGGGGCTGAACATCTTCAACAGCTCGCTCCTGCTGGCCGAGCCGGAGACGGCGACCGACTTCGACTACGAGCGCATCGAGAGCGTCGTCGCCCACGAGTACTTCCACAACTGGACCGGCAACCGCATCACCTGCCGCGACTGGTTCCAGCTGTGCCTGAAGGAGGGCCTGACGGTCTTCCGTGACCAGAGCTTTTCCGCCGACATGCGCGGCGCGGCCGTGCAGCGGATCAAGGACGTGAAAGCCCTGCGCGCCCGACAGTTCGCCGAGGACGCCGGTCCCCTGGCTCACGCCGTGCGGCCGTCGAGCTATCTGAAGATCGACAACTTCTACACCGCGACCATCTACGAGAAGGGCGCGGAGATCATCCGCATGCTGAAGACCATCCTGGGCGCCGACGCGTTCCGGACGGGCCTTGATCTCTATTTCGCGCGCCACGACGGCGAGGCCACGACGGTCGAGGCCTTCATCGCCTGCTTCGCCGAGGCTTCGGGCCGGGACCTGACCGCGTTCTTCGCCTGGTACGAGCAGGCCGGCACGCCCTCGGTGTCGCTGACCCACGTCTATGACGCCGCCGCCGAGACGCTGTCGATCACCCTGGCCCAGAAGACCGCCCCCACCAGCGGCCAACCGGTGAAGAAGGCGCTGCCGATCCCGGTGACCATCGGCCTGCTGGCCCAGGACGGCCGCGCCCTGCGCGACAGCGAGGTCGTGCTGCTGGAAGGCGAGAGCCTGACCGTGCGCTGGGAAGGCGTGGAGGAAGCGCCGGTGATCTCGGCCCTGCGCGGCTTCTCGGCCCCGGTGACCCTGACCACCGACGCGCGTCCGGCCGACGCCTATGTGCTGTTCGCCGCCGATCCGGACCTCTTCAACCGCTGGGAAGCCGGCCAGGGCCTGGCCCGCGGCCTGATCCTGGCCCGCGCCGCCGGCGCGCCCGACGAGGTCGGCGAGGAGCGCTACGCCCAGGCCTTGGGCCAGGCGCTGGACGATCCGGCCGCCGATCCGGCCTTCAAGGCTCTGTTGCTGGCCTTGCCCAGCGAAGGCGACCTGGCCCTGGCCGTCGATCCGGTGGACCCGGCGGCGATCCACGAGGCCCGCGACGCCCTGCGCGCCCGCATCGCGGTGCATCTGGGCGAGCAGCTGTCGCGCATCCACGGGGCCATGCAGGGCGACGGCGAGTTCTCGCCCGACGCGGCCTCGGCAGGGCGCCGCGCGTTGCGCAACGCCTGCGTCGACCTGCTGGCCGCCGATCCGCACGCCGAGAACGTCCAGCGCATCGTCGGCCACTTCGAGGCGGCTTCGGCGCTGACCGACGCCATGGGGGGCCTGTCGGCCCTGCTGGCCGTGGGCGGCGAGCCCTGCGAGACGGCGCTGGCGGCCTTCCACGCCAAGTGGCGGCACGAGCCGCTGGTGCTGGACAAGTGGTTCTCGGTCCAGGCGCGCGATCCGTCCGACGACGCGCTGAAGCGGGTCCTGGCCCTGACCCGCCACGCCGACTTCGACGCCGGCAATCCCAACCGCTTCCGCGCCCTGGTGCAGGGCTTCGCCAGCGCCAATCCCGCGCGGTTCCACGATCCCAGCGGCGCGGGCTATCGCTTCCTGGCCGACCAGATCCTGGCCGTGGACGGCTTCAACCCGATGACCGCCGCCCGCCTGGTCGAGCCCCTGGGCGGCTGGCGGCGCTACGTTCCGGCGCTGGGCGACCTGATGCGCCGCGAGCTCGAGCGGGTGAAGGCCGCGCCAGGCCTGTCCAAGAACGTGCTGGAGCTGGCGAGCCGGGCGCTGGACTAAGCCGCCTCCGGCGGCCCCCTCAGTCGCTCCGCGACAGCTCCCCCCCCAAAGGGGGAGCATCCATCTAGCGCCGGCGCTTCCAAATCCTCCACCACTGGGGGAGGTGGCCCGGAGGGCCGGAGGGGGTCTTGCCGCACGAGCCTGGGGTGATTCCTCCGCGCAACGGTTGCGACCAAAGCGCTCATCCCCCGCTTATTCGCGCCTCCCCCGGGTGACGGCGGCCGAACGGGTACGGTAGATTCACCATAGTCGGCGAACTGACTCGCCGCCTGTCTTGAAAATCGAGCCTGTTCTTTCGGACGGGCTCCGGGGTGCTGGAGCTTCAAGCGTTGCGGATTGGCGGGGCGAAACCCGGAAGACCGGCCAGGGCCGGGCTTTCGGCTGCGGGCGTGGCCCGCATGCGCGCCGCCCGCTCGTCGCAGGCCTATGTCCGCATCGTGATTCTGGCCGCGCTGCTGCTGCTGGCCGTCTACACCGCCCTTGGCCTGCATAGCCTGCAGAAGGAAGCCTCGGCCCCGCCGGGCGGCGCCGCCCTCGCCGCCGAGGCGCAGATCCTGGCCGGCAAGGTCGAGACCAACCTGGCGGCCCAGCGCGCGGGCCTGTCGGCCGCCGCCGACCTGCTCGAGCGCGACCCGACCTCGGCCATGGACTCGGCCGAAACCGCCCTGCGCGCCGCCGGGGGCGAGGCCATGGCCGTCGCCGTCGCCACCAACGCCGAGGTGCTGGCCGTCGCCGGCCGCGATCCGTCCGCCGACTGGCGCCAGGCCGCGCGCGCCGCCGCCGCTTCCGGCCGCAGCGTCTGGGTCGGGGGCGTCGGCCGCAGCGGCCGCCTCTATGTCGCCATGGCCGCCCAGACCAGCGCCGGCCGGGGCTACGTCATCGCCGCTGGCGATCCGTCGCGCCTGCTGGGCCAGCCGCCCAAGGAGCGTTCGGTGGCGCTGTTCCTCGCCGACGGCGGCCTGCTGGTCGGCGTCGGCCGCGCCGTGCAGGGCGCCGCCAGCCTCAGCCAGGCCTACGCCCTTTCCGTCGAGGACCTGCAGGGCGGCGCGGCCGCCCTCACCGGCCGGGGCGTCGACGGCTCCAGCCTCGACGTCTCCTTCGAGCCCCTGGCCCAGGGCGCCCTGATCGCCGCCGTCAGCACCCCCAGCCACACCGTCGCCAATGTCGACCGCCGCCTGATGGAAGGCGCGCTGACCCTGCTGATCCCGCTGGCCGCCGGCATCGCCCTGGCCCTGATCCTGATGCTGCAGAGCCGCCGGGCCGAAAGCGCCCAGCGCGAGTTCATCGACAGCGAGCAGCGCTTCCGCCTGGCCGTCGAGGCCGCCCGCTGCGGCATCTGGGAATGGGACCTGCGTTCGGACGAGGTCTACATGTCCGACGTCACCGGCGCGATGTTCGGCTGGGGCGGCGGCGGCGTGGCCCCCGGCCAGGACCTCGTCGAGCGGATCTCGGCCGACCATCGCGACCGCGTGCGCCAGGCGCTGGCCAACGCCGCCCAGTTCGGCGCCTTCGACGTGTCGTTCCGCATCCCCGCCCGCGAGCACGGCGGCCGCTCGATCTGGGTCGACGCGCGCGGCCAGGGCTTCGGCAAGCCGGGCGAGGACGGCTATTCCCGCATCATCGGCGTGGCGCTGGACGTCACCGAGGAGCGCCTGGCCCAGGCTCGCGCGCAGGCCGCCGAGAACCGCCTGCGCGACGCCATCGAGAGCGTGTCGGAGGCCTTCGTGCTCTGGGACCGCCAGGGCCGCCTGCTGATGTGCAACCGGAACTACCGCAACGTCTTCTCGCTGGAGCCCAAGCTGCTCAAGCCCGGCGCGGCCCGCGCCGAGGTCAACCGCTTCGCGGCCCTGGCCATCCGCCAGGAGATCCCCGACCCGACCGGCGCCAAGGGCGTGCGCGAGGCCGAACTGAACGACGGCCGCTGGATCCAGATCAGCGAGCGGCGCACGGCCGAGGGCGGCCTCGTCATGACCGCCGCCGACATCACCGCCATCAAGACCCAGGAAGAGGCCCGCCGCCGCAACGAGGAGCAGTTGCAGAACGCCGTCGCCGGCCTGGAGCGCAGCCAGGAGCAGCTGGCCGAGCTGGCGCGCAAATACGAGATGGAGAAGGTCAAGGCCGAGGGCGCCAACAAGGCCAAGAGCGAGTTCCTGGCCAACATGTCCCACGAGCTGCGCACGCCGCTGAACGCCATCAACGGCTTCTCCGAGATCATGATGAACGAGATGTTCGGCCCGCTGGGCGACCAGCGCTACAAGGGCTACAGCCTCGACATCCACAATTCCGGCCAGCACCTGCTGGCCCTGATCAACGACATTCTCGACATGTCGAAGATCGAGGCCGGCAAGATGGCCCTGAAGTTCGAGCCCCTGCACCTGGAAGACGTCACCGAGGACGCCGTGCGCCTGGTGCGCAACCGCGCCGAGGCGGCGGGCCTGAAGCTCGAGGTCGACTTCCCGCCCCTGCCCGAGATCGAGGCCGACTACCGCGCCGTCAAGCAGGTGCTGCTGAACCTACTGAGCAACGCCATCAAGTTCACCCCCCGCCAGGGCCGCGTCACCGTCCGCGCCGAGATCCGCCGCGATCCGCTGGGCGAACGCGTGAAGGTGTCGGTCACCGACACGGGCATCGGCATCGCCGCCGAGGACCTGGCCCGCCTGGCCCGCCCGTTCGAGCAGGTCGAGAGCCAGCACTCCAAGACCACCCAGGGCACCGGCCTTGGCCTGGCGCTGACCAAGTCGCTGGTCGAGATGCACGACGGCGCGCTGGAGATGGTCTCCACCCCCGGCGACGGCACGACGGTCAGTTTCACCTTGCCGATCAGCCAGAGCAGCCCGATGCAGGTCCGCGACTACGCGGTGGCGTAAGGCGGCGTTTTGGCGTCAAGCTTCCGGGACGAGCAATCCGGGGTTCAGACCATGTCGGCCATCGCGGGCGTTCCCGTCGCCTTCGTCCATGTCAGCGACCGCCAGCGCGCGCTCGACTTCTATGTCGGGACACTGGGCCTTTCCATGCGCGGTTCCGACCCGTTCGGCGACTTCCTGCTGGCGGGCGAGGCGCTGATCCGCCTGACCGCCCTTCCCGACTACAAGGCCGGCGCGCATCCGGTGTTCGGCTGGCACGTCGAGGACATCGAGGCCGGCGTGCGGGCGCTGACCGATCGCGGCGTGGTCTTCACGATCTATGAGGGCTTCGGCCAGGACGCCCTGGGGATCTGGACCGCCCCAGGCGGCGCGGCGAAGGTAGCCTGGTTCGCCGACCCGGACGGCAACGTGCTGAGCCTGTCGCAGGGCTGAGGGCCGCGCGCCTCAGTGCGCTGGCGCCGCGGCGTCCGGTTTATCATGCGCGCCCAGCCTGGCGACCAGGGCCGCGCCCGCTTCGTCCAGGCCGATGACGCTGACCGCCGCGCCCTGGCGGCGATAGCGCAGCACCACCTTGTCGAGCGCGCCGACGGCGGTGAGGTCCCACAGGCGCACCCCGGTCATGTCGATCTCGACGCTGGCGGGATGGCCATGGAACTCGAAGCCGGCGGCGAACAACTCGGCCGAGACGAAGAACAGCTGGCCTTCGACCAGATAGCGGCGGGCGGCCTCGGTGCTGCCTTCGCGCTCCTTCACCGCGATCATCTTGCCCACCTTGCGGGCGAAGAACAGCACGCTGAGCAGCACGCCCAGCACGACGCCCTTGGCCAGGTCGTGGGTGGCTAGCACGGTCACGGTGGTGGCCAGCATGACGATGGTCGACTGCAGGGGCGTCGAGCGCAGCTTGCGCACCGAGTTCCAGTCGAAGGTCGTGAACGAGACCATGATCATCACCGCCACGAGGGCGGCCATCGGGATGCGGGCCACCCAGTCGCGCAGGACCAGGATCAGGATCAGCAGGAAGAGGCCGGCCCAGAAGGTCGACAGGCGCGAGCGGCCGCCGGACTTCACGTTGATGATCGACTGGCCGATCAGCGCGCAGCCGGCCATGCCGCCCAGCAGCGGCGAGACGATGTTGGCGATGCCCTGGCCCCGGGTCTCGCGGTCCTTGTCGGACGGACTGTCGGTGAGGTCGTCGAGCAGGTTGGCGGTCAGCAGGCTTTCGAGCAGGCCGACGAAGGCCAGGGTCAGCGAGACCGGGGCGATGATCCTCAGGGTCTCGAACGTCAGGGGCACGGCCGGCAGGTGGAAGCCCGGCAGCGCGGTGGGCAGCTGGCCCATGTCGCCCACGGTGCGCACCGGCAGGTTCAGCGTGACGGCCACGGCGCTGAGCGCCAGGATCGCCACCAGCGAAGACGGGACGGCCTTCGTCAGGCGCGGGAAGAGATAGATGATCAGGAGGCCCGCCCCGACCAGGGCGAAGGTCTGCCAGTTTCCGCCGATCAGCTGGGGCATCTGGGCGGCGAAGATCAGGATGGCCAGCGAGTTGACGAAGCCGCTCATCACCGAGCGCGAGACGAACTTCACGTAGCGCCCCAGCCGCAGCATGCCGATGACGATCTGGATCACGCCGGTCAGCAGGCTGGCTGCGAACAGGTACTCGATCCCGTGATCGCGCACGAGGCCGCCCATCAGCAGCGACATGGCCCCGGTGGCGGCCGAGATCATCGCCGGCCGGCCGCCGACGAAGGCGATGGTCATGGCGATGACGAACGAGGCGTAGAGCGTCACGGCGGGGTCGACGCCGGCGATGAAGGCGAAGGCCAGTGCCTCGGGGATCAGGGCCAGGGCGACGACCGTGCCGGCCAGCAGATCGCGGCCAGGATTGGCGAGCCATTGCTGGCGCGTCTTGGCGAGGAAGCTCATGGGACGTGTCTTGCGTGGTGCGGGTTTCCCGGGGGATCGGCGCCCGGGGTAGCCATCCGGCCAGGCCGGATCCGTTGTGCCGCCCGCTGATGCCGCATCCGGGCCTCTGGGGCAAGCGCCCCCGCCCGCGAACTATTTTTGCCCGTCGGCTGGCCCAACTTGCGGTTTCGTGCTCCGCCTGCGTCAAGCTTAGGGGGCCGGCGAAAAAGCGCGCCCCGTTTGGTGGATGGGGAGTGCGATGACGCGACACGTAGCGATGGCCGGGGCCGCCCTGGCGCTGGTGATGACCCTTGGCGGGACCGCCGCCTATGCCGCCGGCGAGATCACCCCGCCCGCCAAGGCCTTCGCCCAGGATCCGGGCAGCGACTACTTCCTGGCCGACTACACCGCCTACGAGGCCTATCTGAAGACCCTGGCCGGGCAGTCCGACCGCATGAAGCTGGTGGACATCGGCAAGTCCGAGGAAGGCCGCACCCAGTGGGTGGCCATCGTTTCCTCGCCCGCCAACCTCGCCAAGCTGGACGAGTACAAGGCCGTCGCCCGCAAGCTGGCCAAGGGCGAAGTGAGCAAGGAAGAGGCCGAGAAGCTGGCCACGACCGGCAAGGCCGTGGTCTGGATCGACGCGGGCATGCACGCCACCGAGACGGTGACCTCGCAGGGTCAGATCCAGGTGCTCTACCGGATGCTGACCAAGACCGATCCCGAGACGATGCGCATCCTCGACGACGTCATCGTGCTGTTCGGCCACGATAACCCCGATGGCATGGAGCTGGTCTCGGACTGGTACATGCGCAACCAGGATCCGCAGAAGCGCGAGTACAACTCGATCCCGCGCCTCTACCAGAAGTACGTCGGCCACGATAACAACCGCGACAGCTTCATGTCGCAGATGTCGGAAACCACCAACGTCAACAAGGTGCTGTTCCGCGAGTGGTATCCGCAGATCATCTACAACCAGCACCAGCCGGCCCCGAACGGCATGGTGGTGTTCGTTCCGCCGTTCCGCGACCCGTTCAACTACAACTACGACCCGCTGGTCATGACCTCGCTGCAGGAAGTCGGCATGGCCATGCACAGCCGCCTGGTGGCCGAGGACAAGCCGGGCTCGGGGGCCCGCAGCGCCGCCCCCTATTCGACCTGGCACAACGGCATGGAACGCTCCATCGCCTATTTCCACAACGCCGTGGGCCTGCTGACCGAGATCACCGGCTCGCCGACGCCGATGCCGCTGAACCTGGTGCCGGACGTGCAAC
This sequence comes from Caulobacter flavus, assembly GCF_003722335.1. Lineage (GTDB taxonomy): Bacteria > Pseudomonadota > Alphaproteobacteria > Caulobacterales > Caulobacteraceae > Caulobacter > Caulobacter flavus. The sequence continues at coordinate 2,803,440 of NZ_CP026100.1, read as the reverse complement.
TGCCCAACGGCGATCGCCCGATGCCGGCGCCGCCGCAGACCTGGCATCTGGCCCAGACGGTCGAGTACCAGTGGAGCCTGGACCGGGCGGTGATGGACTACGCCTCGCGCAACCGCGAGCGCATGCTGTTCAACATCTGGAAGATGGCCAGCAACTCGATCGCCAAGGGCAGCAAGGACAGCTGGACGATCACGCCCACCGAGATCGACGACCTGAAGGCCGCCGGCGCCAAGGTGAAGTTCGAGGGCCGCGTCACCGGTTCGCCGACCTCGGCCTCGGTGGATCCGTCGCTCTACAAGACCATCCTGCAGGCCCCGGAGAAGCGTGACCCGCGCGGCTACATCCTGACCGCCGACCAGGCCGACAAGCCGACGGTGGTGGCGTTCCTGAACGCCCTGATCAAGGCCGGCGTCGACGTGGACGAGGCGACCAAGCCGTTCACCGTGGCCGGCAAGACCTATGCGGCGGGCTCCTATGTGGTGAAGACCGCCCAGGCCTATCGCCCGCACATCCTCGACATGTTCGAGCCGCAGGACCACCCGCACGACGCCGAGTATCCGGGCGGTCCGCCCAAGGCGCCCTACGACGTCACCGGCTACACCCTGGCCTACCAGACGGGCGTGAAGTTCGACCGCATCCTCGACGGCTTCGACGGGCCGTTCCAGCGCGTGCCCGACCTGATCGCCGTCAAGCCGGGCGCCGTGAAGGGCTCGGGCAAGGCCGGCTGGCTGATCGACCACGCCCCCAACAACGCCTTCACCCTGACCAACCGCCTGCTGAAGGCCGGCGCCCAGGTCTCGTGGCTGAAGGACGGCGCCAAGGCCGGCAAGCAGAGCTTCGCGGCCGGGGCCATCTGGGTCCCCTACTCGTCCGCCGCCGCCGGCGTGATCGACGCCGGCGTCAAGGAACTGGGCATCGACGCCTGGGCCGTCGGTTCGAAGCCGGGCGGCTCGGCCCTGCCGCTGAAGCCGATCCGCGTTGGCCTCGTCGACGTCTATGGCGGCTCGATGCCCTCGGGCTGGAACCGCTGGATGTTCGAGAAGTTCGAGGCGCCGTTCCAGGTGGTCTACCCGCAGCGCCTGGACGCCGGCGACCTGGCCAAGGACTTCGACGTCCTGGTGTTCGCCGACGGCGTGGTGCCCGCCCCCGCCGGCGGTCCGTTCCGCGCCGGCCGTGGCTATCCGCAGCCCAAGGCCGAGGAGATCCCGGCCGAGTTCCATCCGTGGCTGGGCACGGTGACCGACGAGACCACCATCCCGCAGCTCAAGGCCTTCGCCGAGAACGGCGGCACGGTGATCGCCATCGGCGCCTCCACGCGCCTGGCCACCGCCTTCGGCGCGCCGGTCGAGGTGGCCACGGCCAAGACCGAGAACGGCAAGCTGGTGGGCCTGTCGACCAAGGAGCTCTACATCCCCGGCTCGGTGCTGCGCGCCAAGGTCGACGTCACCCAGCCCCTGGCCTACGGCCTCCCGGCGGACGTCGACATCTTCTACGACCGCTCGCCGACCTTCACCCTGAAGTCGGACGCCAAGGGCGTGTCGAAGGTGTCGTGGTTCGACACCGACAAGCCGCTGCGCAGCGGCTGGGCGGTCGGTCAGGAGCGCCTGAAGGACACCACGGCGATCCTCGACGTGGACGTGGGCAAGGGCAAGCTGTTCGTCATGGGCCCGGAGATCACCCAGCGGGCGCAGTCGTACGGAACCTTCAAGTTCCTGTTCAACGGCATGCTGTATGGGCCGGCGGTGAGCGCGGGTAAGTAGAAATGGAAAAGCCCCGGTCCTACGACCGGGGCTTTTTCTTTGAGAAAGACCGCTTCGGGGCCCCCTCAGTCGCTCCGCGACAGCTCCCCCAAAGGGGGAGCATCTGGCGCTCGGCGTTTCTAGATCCTCCCCCTCTGGGGGAGGTGGCCCGGAGGGCCGGAGGGGGTCTCGCCGTGCTAGCGAATAACCCGCGCCCCGGCGCCCTTCACCAGCGCCTCGACCTCCTTGAGCCGCACCATCGAGGTGTCGCCCGGGGTGGTCATGGCCAGGGCCGCGTGGGCCGCGCCGTAGTCGACGGCGGCTTGCGGGCCCAGGTTCTCCATCAGCGCGTAGGCCAGGCCCGAGGCGAAGCCGTCGCCACCGCCGATGCGGTCGTAGATGGCTAGGCCGTCGCGCATCGGGGCCTCGTAGAAGGCTCCATTCGCCCACAGGATCGCGCCGAAGTCGTTGACGCTGGCCGAGCGCACCGCCCGCAGGGTGGTGGCCAGGACCTTGACGTTCGGGAAGGCCTTTACCGCCTGCGGGGCCAGGGTCTTGAAGTTGGCCGGGTCGGTGGGCGGCAGACCCTTGACTAGACCGTCGATCTCCATCCCCAGGCAGACCACGAAGTCATGATCGTTGCCGATCATCACGTCGGTCATGGCGGCGATCTTGCGGTTCAGGGCCTGGGCGGCGTCGAGGCCGCCGCGGTCCTTCCACAGCGAGGCGCGGTAGTTCTGGTCGAAGCTGACGATCACGCCGTGCTTCTTGGCCACTTCCAGGGCCTCCAGCACCACTTCGGCGGTGTTGCTGGCCAGAGCCGTGAACACGCCGCCGGTGTGGAACCAGCGCACGCCCTCCTCGCCGAACAGCCGCTCCCAATCGATCTCGCCGGGGCGCAGTTGCGAGGCGGCCGAGTTGGCGCGGTCGCTGACGCCCAGGGCCGGACGCACGCCGAAGCCGCGCTCGGTGAAGTTCAGGCCCACCCGGGTGTTGCGGCCCAGGCCGTCGAACTCGCGCCAGACCACGTGGGACATGTCCACGCCGCCCTGGCCGATCAGGTCCTGGACCAGCCAGCCCAGGTCGCTGTCGGGCAAGGCCGTGGCGACGGTGGCGCGCTTGCCCCAGCACTTGCTCATGCCGCGGGCGAAGTTGTATTCGCCGCCGCCTTCCCAGACCTGGAACTGGCGGGCGTTGCGCACCCGCCCGTCGCCGGGATCGAGCCTCAGCATCACCTCGCCGAGGGCCGCGCAGTCCCAGCGCGTCTCCGACGCCGGGCGAAGATTGAGAATCGGATCGCTCATCAGGCCTTGCCGCGCACCTTGGCGATCAGGTCGACCGTCTCGCGCACCTTCCTGGAGATGCCGGCGTAGTCCTTGGCGTCGAGGGCTTCCTGGGTGATCAGCTTGGAGCCCATGCCGGCGGCGACGATGCCCGCGCCGAACCACTTCTTGATCGAAGCCTCGTCCGGATCGACGCCGCCGGTCGGCATGATCTTGGTCCAGGGCATCGGGCCCATCACGGCCTTGATGAAGTCCGGGCCGCCGACCGACGAGCCGGGGAACACCTTGACGATCTCGCAGCCCAGTTCCTGGGCGTAGGAGATCTCGGTCGCCGAGCCGCAGCCGGGGCTGTAGGGGATCATGCGGCGGTTGCAGAGCTTGGCCACGTCGGCGTTGACGATCGGGCTGACCATGAACTTGGCGCCGTTGGCGATGTAGAGGCCGGCGGTCGGCGCATCGACGATCGAGCCGACGCCCATGATCACGCGCGGATCGGCCGAGGCGAAGTGCTTGGTGACTTCGTAGAAGACGTTGGCGGCGAAGTCGCCGCGGTTGGTGAACTCGATGCAGGGCGCGCCGCCGTCGGCGCAGGCCTGGATGACGTTCTTACAGATCTCGACGTCCGGGTGATAGAACACCGGCACCACGCCTTGGGTCTCAAGGGCCTGCAGCACCGCCATACGGTTCTTCAGCATTCTCGTACTCCTCCCGGAAAGGGCCGTTCTTGCGCGAGACGCCGCCTGGCGCGCCGCGCGTGGAAGATCTGTTCGGGCGATCCCTTAGCCCGCGCGCGCGACTTGCGCCACAGCGCGTGGCTGCCGTCGCGTCACTTTCCGCGAGCCCCCTGCTCCCGGCGAAATAAAGGGCGCCGAGCCAAAGCCCGACGCGCACCCCAAGGTAAAATGAAGGGCGTCGAGCTAAAGCTCGACGCCCTCGGAAAGTTTGCTCAGGAGCGAACTCAAAGAGCCGCAGGACGCCGGGCCGGGGGAGCCGACCCAAAACGTCATGACACCGGTATCAAGATGAGCTCGGCTCGTTTTGTCACCGGTGTCATAGATAGATAAGCGCAGTTTCGGCATTTGAGCAAGCCTGTAGAAAACGCAGGTTCGCGGGCGACGGATTTTTGACGGGCGCGCGGATTTTCCCACGCGCCCTGCCCTGTTCACGATCAGCCGGTGTTGCGCAGGCCGGCGGCGATGCCGGCCACGGTCAGCTGGATGGCCAGGCGCACGTCCTCGGCCTGCTCTCCGCCGCGACGGCGGGCCAGGAGCTCCAGCTGCAGGTGGTTGAGCGGGTCGACGGAATGGCCGGCCAGCGCCACCGACTCGGCCAGCTCGGGCTGGTTGTCGAGCAGGCTGGCGCCGCCGCGGATGGCCAGGGCGATGCTCTGGGCCGCGTCGTGCTCGCGCTTGATCGTGTCGAAGATCCGCTGGGCGTTATCCTGGTCGGGCGCCAGGGCGACGTAGCGGGCGGCGATGCCCATGTGGCTCTGGGCCAGGGCCAGTTCCATGTTCGACAGCAGCGAGGCGAAGAAGTCGAAGCCGCCGGCCAGGTCCTGCAGCTGGCCGGTCGACAGGTCGGCGCGCGCCACGCCCGAGGCGAAGCCGTACCAGCCCGGCAGCATGAAGCGGGCCTGCGACCAGCTGAACACCCACGGGATGGCGCGGAGATCCTCGATCTTGCGGCTGGCGGTGCGGCTGGCCGGGCGGCTGCCGATGTTCAGGCCGACGATCTCGCCGATCGGGGTGGCCGACCAGAAGAAGTCCTCGAACGCCGGGTCGTCATAGACCAGGGCGCGATACCCCTCGAACGAGGCCTGGGCCAGGGCGGTCATCGCCGCCTCGACCTTCGGGTCGGGACGATGAGTGTCGCGTTGGCTGGACTGCACCACGGCGGCGGCCAGACCGTCGAGATTGCGGCGAGCGGTGGGCTGGTCGCCGAAGCGGCGGGCGATCATCTCGCCCTGCTCGGTCATGCGGATGCGGCCCTGCACGGTGCCGGCCGGCTGGGCCAGCACGGCCTCGGCGGCCGGTCCCCCGCCCCGCCCGACGCTGCCGCCGCGGCCATGGAACAGCTGGATGCCGACGCCCATGCGGTCGGCCTCGAACGCCAGGGCCGAGGCCCCGCGCGCCACGCCGCGACGGGAGGCGACATAGCCGCCGTCCTTGTTGCTGTCGGAGTAGCCGAGCATGATCTCCTGCACCGGCCGGTCACCCAGGATGGTGCGGCTGATCGGCAGCTCCAGCCACTGGCGCAGCACGCGCGGACCGTTCTCCAGGTCCTCGATGGTCTCGAACAGCGGGGCGATCTTCAGCGACGAGCGCGGCGCCGCGCCGCCCCAGACCAGGCCGACCTGCTTGAGCAAAACGAGCGGCTCGAGGATGTCCGACAGGGTGGCCGACTTGGAGATGATGTAGGCGCCGATGCAGGCGTGGCCGTAGTCGCGCACGGCCTGGGCGGCCGCTTCCATCGTGGCCAGCTCCTTGGCCGTCTCCTCGCCATAGGCGGTGAACGGCGAGACGAGCGGCCGCTGATGCGACAGCTCCTCGATCAGCAGCTTGGAACGGGCTTCCTCGTCGAGGTCGAGATAGCGCACGCCCGAACCCGAGCGCTGGTACAGCTCGTGGATGGTGCGCTCGTGGACGTCGGCGTTCTGGCGCAGGTCCAGGCTCATCAGGTGGAAGCCGCAGGCCTTGGCGACCGCGACCAGGGTGCGCAGGGCCGAGCCGACCAGGCGTTCGCCGCCGCTGGCTTCCAGCGACTCGATAATGATCTGCAGGTCGGCGACGAAGGCGTCCGGATGGGCGTAGGGCTCCACGTCCGTGCGGCTGGTGGCGTAGGCCACCCACTGGCCGGTCAGCTTCTGCGACACGGCGGTGAGGCGGTCGAAGATCAGCTCCAGGGCCAGGCGATAGGGCTCGTCCAGGCGGTGCACCGACGGGTCCTTGGCCTGGGCGGCCAGGGCCAGCAGCTCGTCCGACACCGGGGTGTAGGCGGTCGAGACGGCGAGGTTCGACCACAGCTTGCGCACCTCGCCGGCGTACCAGTCGAGGATCACCCGCGACTGCGACGACAGGGCAAGCTTCAGGGTGTCGCCGTTGACGCCGGGGTGGCCGTCGCGGTCGCCGCCCAGCCACGAGCCCATCTTCAGCAGCGGCGCGATGTGGCCATGGCTGCCGATCTTGCCCGACCATTCCTCGTAGAGATCGACCATGGCCGGCAGGATCGAGGTGCGGACGATCGACAGGGCGTTGCGGATCTCGTCCTTCACGGTGATCCGCTCGGGGCGATACAGGCGCGTGCGCCACATCAGGGCGATCTCGCGGAACAGGCGCTCGCGGATGTCGGCTTCCAGATCGGCCGGCAGGTGATGGCGGCGCAGGCTCATCAGGCGCGAGATCTCGGTCTCGCGGTCGACCATGCTGCGGCGGCGCACTTCGGTGGGGTGGGCGGTCAGCACCGGCACCACGTTCATGGCCGCGAAGATCTTGGCGAGATCCGCGTCGGTCTTGCCCGAGGCCTTCAGGGCCGTGACGGCGTCGACCAGGGTGCGGGCGCGCTCGTCGCCCGGACGAGCGTCGGCCTCGGCATGGCGGCGGCGGCCGGCGACGTCCTCGCCGATGTTTGCCAGCAGCGAGTGGCTGGCGAAGGCGCGCGCCAGGAACACGGCCTGGTCGTTGGAGAGGTCTGCGAACAGGTGGTCCAGCCCCGGGGCCTCGCCCTCCTCGGTCTCGTGCGCGGCGGCCTTGCGCGCCTTGCTGACCAGGCCGGCGGCCTCCTCCCCTTCCAGATAGCCGATGGCCTCGATCAGCAGATCGCCAAGCAGGTTGGCGTTCTGCCGGACATCACGGCTGGTGGGACGGCTGGCGCCGAGGGAGAGGGCCGAGTCGCGCATGCGCATGCTCCATCACCACCGCCAGGGAGAGCGGTGGACGTAGGGACTGTAAGAACTGATCTAACGGTTCTCGCGTTCAGCCCGGCCCGGTCGAACGCTTGAGCGTGACAGCCAAAAGTGTGAGCGGTTTTGGCGCCCGTCACGCTCCGACTATCAAGCAAGCGGGCTCTACAGCCCTTCTTCGCCTTGGGGAAGCAGGACCGTTCGATGGTTGCGCTACCATCGTTCAGCGGCGCGCTTTTTATGCGCGCGCTGGGCGAACAGGCACCCTCTCGAAACGAAAAATCCCCGCGAAGTCGCCTTCGCGGGGATCGAACGCTCGGCGGGCCCGAGGGCCCAAGACTTAGCGGGCCAGCCAGCCGCCATCGACCGGCAGGGTCACGCCCTGAACGTAGTCGGCGGCCGAAGAGGCCAGGAACACGGCGGCCCCGCCCAGGTCTTCCGGACGGCCCCAGCGGCCAGCCGGGATGCGGGCCAGGATCGAGGCGTTGCGGTCGGCGTCGGCGCGCAGGGCCTCGGTGTTGTTGGTGTCGAAATAGCCCGGCGCGATGGCGTTGACGTTGATGCCCTTGGTCGCCCACTCGTTGGCCAGGATCTTGGTCAGGCCGGCCAGGCCCGACTTGGCGGCCGTGTACGACGGCACGCGGATGCCGCCCTGGAACGACAGCAGGCTGGCGATGTTGATCACCTTGGCGCCGGTCCCTTGCGCCAGGGCCTGCTTGGCGAAGGCCTGGGTCAGGAAGAAGACGACCTTGAGGTTGGTGTCGATCACCGCGTCCCAGTCGGCTTCGGAGAATTCGATCGAGTCGGCGCGGCGGATGATGCCGGCGTTGTTGACCAGGATGTCGACCTTGCCGAAGGCGGCGACGGTTTCGTCGACCACGCGCTGCACGGGCTCGGTGGTCGAGAAGTCGGCCTTCACCGACAGGAACTTGCGGCCCAGCGCCTCGACGGCGGCCTTGGTCTCGGTCGGTTCGCTGCGGCCCGCCGCGGCGATGTCGGCGCCGGCCTGAGCGAGCGCGATGGCGATCCCCTGCCCGATGCCGGTGTTGGCGCCGGTGACGAGCGCGACCTTGCCTTCGAGGCTGAACGGATTGGCCATGGTGCTTAGTTTCCTGAATCCCAAAATGTCGTCATCCCGGACGGCCGAAAGCCGATCCGGGACCCAGGGCCGGCGCATGGCGGCTGCCCCTGGGTCCCGGCTACGCTGCGCTCCGGCCGGGATGACGGCCGGAGCGAGGTCGGAGGCGTGTTACGCCTACTTCAGCTGGCAGATGTCCAGCACGTTCATGTCGGTGTAGTCGAGGTTCTCGCCGCCCATCGCCCAGATGAAGGTGTAGTTGGCGGTGCCCGAACCCATGTGGATCGACCACGGCGGGCTCATGACGGCCTCTTCGTTGGCCATCACGATGTGACGCATCTCGTCCGGCTCGCCCATGTAGTGGAATACGCGGTCGTTCTCGCCCAGGCCGAAGTAGAAGTAGGCTTCCGAGCGACGGTCGTGCAGGTGGGGCGGCATGGTGTTCCAGACGCTGCCCGGCTTCAGGACGGTCATGCCCAGCAGCAGCTGAGCCGACTTGCAGGTGGTCGGAACGATGTACTGGTAGATGGTGCGCTCGTTGCTGGTCTCAAGAGCGCCGCGCTCCAGCGGGATGGCGTCGGCGAAGGCCAGCTTCTTGGTTTCGAACGAAGCGTGGGCCGGCAGGCTGACCAGGTAGAAGCGGGCGGCTTCGCCGTTCACGCCTTCGAAGGTCACGTCCTTGGCTCCCATGGTGACGTACAGGCCGTCACGCGGAACGATGTCGTAGGCGACGCCGTCGACGGTGATCTTGCCGGTGGTCTCGCCGACGTTGATCACGCCCAGCTCGCGGCGCTCCAGGAAGGGGTGGCCGGCGGCCGAGGCCGGTTCGGTCTGGTCGGGCAGCTTCACGGCGCCCGTGGCGACGACGCCGCCGATCACGAAGCGTTCGGCGTGGTTGTAGTTGAGGACGATCTCGCCTTCGACGAAGAGGTCCTGCATCAGGTAGCGGTCGCGCAGGTCGTCGTTGCTGACGGCGAACATCATGTCCGGATGGGTGGCGTGGTAGGTCTTGGCGAACATCGAGTTTACTCCGGAAGTGGTGTTCTTATTCGGCAGCGAGCGCCGGGGCCGGGAGAGGCCGCGGCTGGTCGAGCTTGTAGGCCTTCTTAGGCAGATTGTACGTCAGGTCTACGATGAGCTCCTGAGCTTCCACCAAATCCATGCGGTGCTCGCTCACCATGCGCGCCAGGAAGGCGCTGTCGACGCGACGGGCGACATCGTGGCGGGCGGGGATCGACAGGAAGGCGCGGGTGTCGTCGTTGAAGCCGACGGTGTTGTAGAAGCCGGCGGTCTCGGTGACCTGCTCGCGGAAGCGCATCATGCCTTCCGGACTGTCGTGGAACCACCAGGACGGGCCCAGCTTCAGCGTGGGATAGTGGCCGGCCAGCGGGGCCAGTTCGCGGCTGTAGACCGTCTCGTCCAGGGTGAACAGGATGATCGACAGGCGCGGGTCGTTGCCCAGGCGCGTCAGCAGCGGCTTCAGCGCCTCGACATATTCGGTGCGGACCGGGATGTCGGCGCCCTTGTCGCGGCCGTGGGTCTCCAGCAGGCCCACGTTGTGGTTGCGGTGCGAGCCCGGGTGGATCTGCATCACCAGGCCGTCCTCGAGGCTCATCTTGGCCATCTCGGTGAGCATCTGAGCGCGGAACAGCTCGGCCTTCTGCGGCGTCACGTTCCCCTTCACCAGGTCGGCGAACAGAGCCTCGGATTCGGCGTCGGTCAGGTCGGCGGTGGCGGCGGTCGGGTGTCCGTGGTCGGACGAGGTGGCGCCGGCCTCGATGAAGGCCTTGCGGCGGATGCGGTGGGCTTCGAGATAGCCCTTCCAGCTGTAGACGTCCTGGCCCGAGACCTCGGCGAAGCGCTCGAAGGCGCGCGGACCGCGCTCGTCCTCGAAGTCGATGACCGCGTCGGGGCGATAGGCGGTGATGACGTGGCCGCCCCACCCGCTCTCGCGGATGGCCTTGTGGTGCTTCAACGGATCGTGCGGGCCCTCGGTGGTGGCCAGGGTCTCGATGTTGAAGCGGTCGAACAGGGCGCGCGGACGGAAGGCGTCGGTGGCGAGCGCCTCGTTGATGCCGTCAAAATAGGCGTCGGCGTTGTCCTCGCCGAGGAATTCGGTGAAGCCGAACACCTTGGAGAACACGTGGTTCAGCCAGATCCACGACGGCGTGCCGCGGAACAGGTGGAAGTTCTGGGCGAACAGCTTCCAGGCCGCGCGCGGATCGGTGGCCGGCACGCCCGACTTGCGCGGCACCTTCAGGTCGTCCAGCGCCACGCCCTGGCTGTAGAGCATGCGGAAGACGTAGTGATCGGGCGCCAGCAGCAGGTCGGTGGCGTCGCGGAACGGCTCGTTGGTCGCGAACCAGGCCGGGTCGGTGTGGCCGTGCGGGCTGATGATCGGCAGGGCCGCAACCGTCGAATAGAGCTCGCGGGCGATGCCGCGGACGGTCGGATCGGCCGGGAACAGACGATCGTCGTGCAAAATCAGGGGCCGGGCCATGGCGTGTCTCCTCGTCCCTTCGCCAGCGGCTGCTAGCTGGCCGCTTCGTGGCGCTTGGTAACCGGTGTCAAAGTTCGGTGCAAGGTGCAGGGCGCGGCGCGCACCCTACACTTTCTTCGGAGCGGCGGAAGACTCACGCGTCACCAGATAGGGGATGATCGTGGACGGATCTCCCGGTTCCCTGCCCTCGCGGGCGATCAGCTTCTCGGCGGCCATCCGCCCCACTTCCCGCGTCGGAATGTGGATCGTGGTCAGCGGCGGCCAGACGGCCTGGGCGATCTGGAAGTCGTCGAAGCCGACCACGGTCAGGTCTTCCGGAACCGTCAGGCCGGCGCGACGGGCGGCCTGCAGCACGCCGACGGCCATTTCGTCGTTGCCGGCGAAGATGGCGGTCGGGCGCGGGGTCTTGGCCAGCAGCGCCTCGCCGCAGGCCAGGCCCGATTCGAAGGTGTAGGCGCCCTGCACCACATAGTCCGGGTCGAGCTTGACGCCGGCCTTGGCCAGGGCGTCCTCGAAGCCCCCTCGCCGCTCGTGCGACGAGCGGAAGCTGGGCAGGCCGGTGATGAAGCCGATCCGTTCGTGCCCCAGCCCGACCAGGTGCTCGCCCATCGCCTGGGCGCCCAGCCGGTCGTGGCCGACGATCATGTGCTCTTCCTCGTCCAGCGGCACCGAGGCGATGCGGATGTACTCGCAGCCGATGTCGCGCAGCAGGTCGGCGACGCGCTCGTCCTCCGACACCGACGGCGGCAGGATCACGCCGAACAGCTTCTGCCGCTCGATGAACATCCGCACGTCCTGCAGGAAGGTGGGGCTGCCGCGGTCGCACGGGTGGACCACCAGCTCGAAGCCCGAGCCGCGCATGCCGTCCAGCAGGCCCAACTGCATGTTCACGACATACTGCGGGTTGGGGTTGTCGTAGATCATGCCGATCAGGAACGAGCGGCGGAACGCCAGGCCCCGGGCCTGGGGATCGGGGGCGTAGCCCCACTCGGCGATCACCGCCTCGATCCGCACCCGCGTCTCCTCGCGGACGAACGGCGACTGGTTGATGACCCGCGAGACGGTCTTCTTGGAGACCCCCGCCAGACGGGCGATGTCGTTGATGGTGGCGCGGCGGCGGCCGCTTTCCAGCGCGGCGTTCACATCCGACTCGTCGGCGGACTTTCTGGGCGTCTTGGACGAGGTCACGGCGTTTCCATGCGGCGGGCGTTCTTTTCTTTTGTCATACTCCAGCGTCGAAAGCGTCGCCAATCGTGCGGCTAAAAGCGCGCTGGCGAAGCTCTTGACACCGGTTTCCACTCCCTTAGGACCGGATGGCAACACAAAAAGTCGCAAAGACAAAGACCCCAGATGAGCGAAACGGCCACCTTTCCCGGCGAATCGATCCACGGCGTCGATCCGCGCGACCACGTCGCCACCGCCCTGCGCCCCCTGGCGGCGGGCGAAACCGTCGACCTGCACGGCCAGCCGATCCGGGTGCGGAGCGACATTCCCAAGGGCCACAAGATCGCCGTCCGTCCGGTCGCCAAGGGCGGGGACGTGCTGAAGTACGGCTGGCCGATCGGCCGGGCCACCACCGACATCGCCGTCGGCGACCACGTCCACGTCCACAATGTCGAGACGCGCCTTGAGGGCGTCGAAGGCTACGCCTACGCGCCCGCCGCCATCGACAACACCGAAGAGGTCGGCGAGCGCGCCTTCCTGGGCTATCGCCGCAAGAACGGCCGGGTCGGCACCCGCAACGAGATCTGGGTGCTGTGCACCGTCGGCTGCGTGGCCAACACCGCCCGCCGCATCGCCGAGAAGGCCAACGCCCGCTTCGCCGGCCGTGTCGACGGCGTCTTCGCCTTCCCCCACCCGTTCGGCTGCTCGCAGCTGGGCGACGACCTCTCGCACACGCGCCAGCTGATCGCGGGCCTGGCCGCCCATCCCAACGCCGGCGGCGTGCTGATCCTAGGCCTGGGCTGCGAGAACAACCAGCTGAAGGCCCTGCTCGACAGCGCGCCCGACCTCGATCCCGAACGCCTGCGCAGCTTCACCACCCAGTTCGTCGAGGACGAGTACGAACAGGGGCTGGAAGCCATCGAGGCCCTGGTCGCCATCGCCGAGCGCGACAGGCGCGAGCCCGCGCCGATCTCCGAACTGGTGGTGGGCCTCAAGTGCGGCGGCTCGGACGGCTTCTCCGGCGTCACCGCCAACCCGCTGGTCGGCCGCATCGCCGACAAGGTGGCCGCGGCCGGCGGCACCCCCGTTCTGACCGAGATCCCCGAGGTGTTCGGGGCCGAGAACGTGCTGCTGCAAAGGGCTGCAACTCGGGAAGTGTTCGACGAGGCCGTCGAGGTGATCGACGACTTCAAGCGCTACTTCATCGACAACCACCAGCCCATCTACGAGAACCCCTCGCCCGGCAACATCGCCGGCGGCATCACCACCCTGGAGGAAAAGTCCCTGGGCGCGGTGCAGAAGGGCGGCCGCGCGCCGCTGGTCGAGGTACTGCGCTACGGCGAGCGGGTGGGTCCGCACGGCCTTACCCTGCTGGAAGCGCCCGGCAACGACGCGGTGTCGTCCACCGCCCTGACGGCCGCCGGCGCCACGGTGATCCTGTTCACCACCGGCCGGGGCACGCCGCTGGGCTTTCCCGCCCCGACCCTGAAGATCGCCTCCAACAGCGCCCTGGCCGCCCGCAAGCCGTCGTGGATCGACTTCGACGCCGGCGTGGTGCTGGACGGCCAGACGATGGATCAGGCCGCCGACTCGCTGCTCGACCTGGTGGTGGCCACCGCCTCGGGCCAGGAGACCAAGGCCGAGCGCAACGGCGAGCGCGAGATCGCCATCTGGAAGTCGGGCGTCACACTGTAGAGCCTGGGGCGTCAGCGTAATCTGGACAAGAATTCCCGAGCTCACGCTCCCCCTCGCGTGACCGACACCGTGTCGGCGCGGATGGGGATGAGATTGATGCGCGTGAACTCGGCGCGGTGGTCCCTGCCGTAACGGCGCGTCAAACTCAACCTTGACTGCGGCGAAACAAGAACATCTACCTAAGGGAGATTTCGAGAGAAAAGCTTCCTTACATGGCCCTGAAACTGCTGTCGGGCGACCGCCGAACCACCGAGTACAAATCCTGGAACGCATGGCTGAAAGCCGCCTCCAAACTGGTCGCCCAGTTTGACGAAGACCTCGAAGACGACCCCTTCGCCTACAACGAGACGGCCAGCGTCAGCCTCTTGGCGGCGGCCGCCGCCAAGGCAGGCTATCTCGGCATAGCCGAGTTCAGCACGGTGAAAGGTCACAAGGCCGACCGACGTCGGGCCGCCAATGGTCGCTGCGATTTCTGGATGACCGATGTCGACAGGAGCTGGGGGTTCGAATTCAAACAGCTCCGGCCCGACTACGCCTCCGATGCGCTCTGGCTGACAGGTATGGATGGCGCTAGGGCCTGTGCACGCCGTCTTCGCTCCAGCGCCGCAGACCTCCGGGTCGCGGGGCTCATCGTCTCCCTCTACTGGCAGGAGGGAGCGGTCCTCCAGCAGTCGCGCGAGAACCTTCGGCGACTTGCTCGGGAATGCGACTATGCCTGGGAGCTTCCCGCTTCTGGCGAGCATACGGGCGACACTTTCTTTTTCTTCGAGCCGATTCGCAGATGAACGGGATCAGGCTGGAAATCGCCCGCGTCCTAGCCGCCAAGGCTTCAAGAGGAAGCCGCGCCACCTACCAGCAGGTTGGCGAAGCCATCGGCTGGGGACACCCAAACGGTCGCGGGCTCGGCGTTCATCTGGATGCGATCCTGCACATGCTGGCCGATCGTGGCCTTCCGCCGCTCACCACCATTCTCGTGAGGAAGGGGCAACGCCACCCGCCCGACGACGCAATGGCCTACATCCGCAAGGTGTTGGGCGACATCGACATCGAAGCCGCCCAGAATGAGGTCTTCGATTTCGACTGGCGCTTGGTCGACGATCTGGCGCCGCGCCCAGACGACCTGCCGTCCGGTCGGGAGGCCTGGCTGACGTCATTCTGGGGTTTCAACCCAGACAGGTGGGGCTGCATCGGCTTCTCCGACGAAGCCAAACGCAATCGGTTTCTTCGCGAGACCAAGCCCGGCGTCCTGGTCGCGATCTACGTCACCAAGAACAAGGGCTCCGCCGACGAACGGGGCAAGGTCATCGGCGTCATGGAGATCTCGCATGAAGCCTGCCACGCTCAGCAATTCATCTCAGGAGACGCTTGGGCCCGAAAGGAAAACGACCCGGAATCCCGGGGCAAGTGGCTATTCGCGCTACGCGCCACTCGTGCCTGGCGTATCGCCCCTGAAGACTGGCGCCCCGTCGCCGAGCTCTTGCCGGAGACCTATGGGAGCGCGGACCCGCAATTCATCGGAGCTGCCGGAGTTGCGATCACCACCTCCGAGATCGACAAGCTCCTTGAACAGGAAGCCTATGAGACGCCTGTCTATGGCTCCACGGGTTCGATCGACGCCTCGATCATGACGTTGGAGACGGCAATAACGCCCAGCCGCGCCATACCGCCGTCGGCCGAGCCCTATGTCGTTGGCGAAAGCGACGGACCCAAGCATCTGTACATTCTCAAGCTGGAAGGCGAAATCGCCTCCTACCTTGGCAGAGCCGGCGCTGCTGTCGATGGAAAGTGGATCATCAAGGTGGGCTTCTCGAAGAGCCCGCTCACCCGTCGCGACCAGATCCAAAGCGCCTATCCTCGGGGATCATTTCGCTGGGAGGTTCTCAAACCGCAAGACACTTCGCTCCCCCCTCCCTACTCGAACGCCGCCATCGCTATCGCCGGCGAAGACATGATGAAGAAGCGCCTGGTTGACGAGAACGCCGAAGCCCTGGGCGGCGAGTTCTTCCTGGCAGATGAATGGCTGGTGCACAGCACCTGGGCGGCGGGCCGTGCAGAGGCCGATAATGCCGAGAAGAACTTCCAGATCACGGAAACGCGAGAAGATCAGCGGTCGTAGCGCCGGCGCCAGCCGGGCGACGGCGATCCGCCGCCCGGCCGCCACGTCAGTGGGCGGCGTCCTTGGCCTTTTCGCCGGCCTTTTCGGCCTGGTCACCGGCCTTCTCGGCTGCCTCGCCCGCCGCGGCGGCTGCGTCTCCGGCGGCCTTGGCCGTGGAGGTGTCGCCCGCGGCGGCAGCGTCGGCGCTGGCGTCGGCGGCAGTGGTCGCCGCGCTCGAGGCCTGGGCCGCGGCGTCTGCCGCCTTCTGGCTTTCGGCCGAAGCCTCGGCGGCCTTCTCGGTTTTGTTCTCGCAGGCGGTGACGGTCAGGGCGACGGCGGCCAGGCTGACCAGAAGGGTATGACGCATGTGGATTCTCCCAAGCGAGCTTCGCCGGTCTGTCGCCGGCTAGAGCTCAACCATGCGCGGCGCGGTTCGTTCCGCCGCCCAGGTCGGCCGCCCCCTCACTTGGCCTTGGCGATCTCGTACATGAGGTCGACATAGCTCATCGTGCCGCCGACCAGGCCCTGCACCTTCGGATTGCTGCTCTCGATCACGTAGTACTCGTTGGGCGCATGGGCGCCGCTGCCGTGGCCCAGGCCGAACTGCCCCGCCGGCAGGCTGACCGGCGGCGAGGTGAACACCGTGCCGGGCCACGAGCCGGCCAGGCGCGGATACAGCGTCGCCGGCGCCCCCAGGCGCTTGTAGCTGGCCAGCTGGGCGCGGATCAGTCGGCTGTCCTCGGGCGTCTCGGTGGGGTCGTAGCCGCCGCTGACCTTGATCTCGACGTCGTTGAAGCCGCGCTTGTCGAGATGGGCGCGGATCTTGGCCACCGCGTCGTCCATGGTCATGTTCGGCACCAGCCGCAGGTCGATCTTGGCCACGGCGCGGCCGGGCAGCACGGTCTTGCCGCCGGGACCGGTGTAGCCCGAGACCAGCCCCTCGATATTGATCGTCGGCTGCGAGGCCAGCCGCTCCAGCGCCTTCTCCCACGGCAGGTCGTCGATCCAGCGGTCGACGCCCAGGGCCTTCTTGGCGTCGGCCTCGGTCATGCGCTGGGCGGCCAGGGCGATCAGCTCCTTCTCACGGGCGGTCAGCGGGCGCACCTTCTCGAAATAGCCGTCGACGGCGGGCGTGTTGCCGTCGGGCGTGACCAGGGTCGTCAGGGCCTGGACCAGCCGCCAGGCCGGACTGTCGACACGGGCCTTCTCGCTGGAGTGGATGTCGGTCTTGGGACCCCTGCCCCACTTCTCGCCGCTGGCGACCAGCTCGAACTCGACCACGCCCTTGGCGCCCAGATTGACGCTGACGCCGCCGTTGCTGGGGCTCTGCCAGCCGGCCGGGATGATCACGCCCTCGCACGTCTTCAGGGCGGCCAGCACGTTGGGCCGGGTGACGATCTGGCGGAAGTGCGGGCTGCCGATCTCCTCCTCGCCCTCGCAGACCAGGACGAGGTTGACCGGCGGTTTCTTGCCCGCCGCCCGGATAGCGTGCAGGGCGGCCAGGAACGAGGCCTGCGGCCCCTTCTGGTTGACCGCCCCGCGCCCGACGATGACCTTGCCGAAGCCCGGCTTGTCGACGATGCGCGCCTCCAGCGGCGGCGAGCTCCATTCGGCCGGGTCGTACTGCTTGACGTCGTACATGAAGTAGATCGCCAGCCACCGCCTGGCGCCGACGTCGAGCACGCCGAACACGCCCGGCGCGCCGTCGGTCGCGATCTTCTCGACGCCCGTGAAGCCGGCGTCGCGCGCCAGGGCGGCCATGTAGTCGGCGCCCTTGTCCATGTCGCGGTTCTCGGCGGCGATAGACGGCAGGGCGATCCAGTCCTGGATGCGCTTGACCGAAGCGTCGTAGCCGGCCTCGGCGGCCTTGCGGATCGCGGCCATGTCGGCGTCTCGCGCCGGGGCCTTGGCGGCCGCGCCGGCCAGGCCGGGGGCCAGCAAGGTTGCGGCGGCGGCGCCGGTCATCAGCGTGCGGCGGCTGGGAGCGTCGGACATCGGATTTCCCCACGAAACTCTACGTGGAGAGGATAGGAGGCCACGACTCGCCGGGGAGCAAGGCGCCTGGCGGCCGTCAGCCGCGGCCGCGCACCCAGGGCATGATGCGGTCCTGCAGCGGCTGGTCGACATAGGTGTGGAACAGCCAGGCCGCGGCGATGGCCAGCGGGAAGCCGGCCAGCCACATCAGCCACTGCCAGCCGATGCCGATCGGCACGGTGTCGATCAGCTTGTGCACGGCGCTCCAGTAGATCACGCCCACCAGGATGTGGGTGATGAAGAGGGCGAAGGACAGCTTGGCCCCCTCCTCGATCCAGGCCTTGGGATGCTTCACCGGCAGGCGGCCGGCGCCCAGGATGATGGCCGCGAGACACACGAGGCTCGGCAGATCGAAGCGACCGATGACCTGCAGGATCACCAAGCCCGCGCAGCCGACCGTCAGCAGGACCTTGGCTGCCTTCTCGCTGGGCCAGTTCAGCTCGACGGCCCGCGCCAGGCACAGGCCCAGGAGGAACAGCGGAACGGCCCGCAGCACCCCGATGCGCAGCGGCAGGTCGGACAGGCCGATCGGGACCTCGGCGAAGCCGAAGCCGTTCGTGCGGCGGGCGGCGACGTCGAACAGCACCACGACCACGGCCGCCAGGGCGATCGGCAGCCAGGGCCGGCGGGTGGCGCTGGCGCCGCGCCAGAACCAGGGGAACAGGGCGTAGCAGACGATCAGCGCCGACAGCGACCAGCTGGGCAGGTTCCAGCCGTCGCTGTTGAAGCCCCAGGCATGCATCAGCATGGCCTGCAGCGGCAGCTGGTCCCAGGCGAAGCGCGAAGGCTTGTGAGCGTCGGTGCCGATCAGGTTCAGGGCGAAGACCAGGCCGGCCATGGCCAGCAGCACCATCAGATGGCCCGGCCAGACGCGGGCGGCGCGGCGCAGCCAGAACTGGAAGTGGGTGATGCGGCCCGAGATGGCCGACGGCCCGTAGGCGCGGCCCAGCACGTAGCCCGACAGCATCAGGAAGAAGTCGGTGGCCAGATAGCCGCGGGCGAACACCGGGTGGAAGCGCTCGATCCGCAGCGGGCTCTCGGCGCCGAAGTGGTAGACCACGATCAGCAGGGCGGCCAGCAGGCGCAGCAGGTCCAGGGCGCCGCCTCGCGTCGCCGGACGGCCGGGCGCGGGGATGGACTGGCCGACGGGTGACGCGACCGGGGCGGCGGATCCCGACGAGGACGGGGCCGACTCCGAGGATGACTGGGACGTGCTCACGAGGGGAGGCCTTAACAAAGCAAGGCCCCGGGGGGAAGCGGCGGAAAGTCGCGCTGGGCGCTGCTTGACCACTGGGACGCGAGCGCCCATCTGTAACTGATAAAGTTTCTATTTGGATGTCGCCGTGATGACCCGCATGCCCGTCCTCTTCATCGGCCACGGCTCGCCGATGAACGCCATCGAGGACAACGCCTGGAGCCGCGCCTGGGCGCAGCTGGGCCGCGACCTGCCGCGCCCCAAGGCCGTGCTGATGGTCAGCGCACACTGGGAGACCATGGGCGGCACGGCGCTGAGCGCCGCCGAACGTCCCGAGACCATCCACGACTTCGGCGGCTTCCCGCAGGCGCTGTTCGACGTGCGCTACGACGCGCCGGGCGATCCGGCCCTGGCGGCGCGGGCGGCCGAGTTGCTGGCTCCGCAACGCACCGTGCAGCACCCGACCCGCGGCCTCGACCACGGCGCCTGGAGCGTGCTGCGGCCGATGCATCCGGACGCCGACGTGCCCGTGGTGCAGCTCAGCATCGATCGCGGCCAGCCCAACGCCTGGCACTACGAGGCCGGCCGCCGGCTGGCGGCCCTGCGCGACGAGGGCGTGCTCATCATCGGCAGCGGCGACATCGTCCACAACCTGCGGGCCGTGAGCTTCCGCACCGGCCAGACCCCCGACTGGGCGCCGCGCTTCAACGAGCGCGCCAAGGCCCTGATCGCCGCCGGCGACCACCAGCCGCTGATCGACTGGGAGAGCCTGGGTCCGGACGCGGCGCTGTCGATCAACAGCGCCGAGCACTACCTTCCGCTGCTCTACGTGCTGGGCGCGCAAGGGCCGGGCGAGCCGGTGTCGTTCTTCGCCGACGACGTGTTCGCGGCGATCTCGATGACCGGCGTGCAGGTGGGGTGAGGCGTCAGGCCGTCACGGCCTCGCCCTTCAGCCTGGCGGCGGCGGCCACCGCCGCCGCGCGGCGCTCGTCCATGCCGTTGTCGTAGATGCGCCGCACGCGGGCCAGCACCTCGGGCGGAGCCAGTTCCGGCCGTCCGGACTGGAAAGGCGGGTCGGGCGCGTACTCCACGGCCAGCTGGATGGCCTGGGCCACGGCCGGACCGGCGATCTCGGCCGCCAGGGTCAGGGCGAAGTCGACCCCCGCCGTCACGCCGCCGCCGGTGACGAAGCGGCCGTCGCGCACCACCCGGGCCTCGTCGGGAACGGCGCCGAACAGGGCCAGTTGGTCGCGCCAGGCCCAGTGACAGGCCGCCCGCTTGCCCTCCAGCAGGCCCGCGGCCGCCAGCACCAGCGAGCCGGTGCAGACGCTGGTGACGTAGCGCGCGCTCCAGGCCAGGCGCTTGATCTCTTCCAGGAAGGCCGGCTCGCCCATGGCCTGCGTCGTGCCAAAGCCCCCGGGCACGCAGAGGATGTCGCAGCCGTCGATCTGGTCGAGCCGCTTCAGATGGGCGAAGATCAGGCCGTCGGCCTCGATCTCGCCGCCGGACAGGCTGGCGACGGTGATGACGGCGCCCGGCAGGCGCGCCAGGATCTGGTGCGGACCGGTGAAGTCCAGATGGGTCACGCCCGGGAACAGGGCGAAGACGATGCGGATCGGATCGGTCATGGGAGGCCCTCCTCGTTTGACGACCGATGCTCGCCCAGATAGCGTTCGGCGGAAATGACGGAGATCCCTCGATTTCCGCCACTGGCAGGAGAAGCCATGCCTCGCGCGATCGGCATGCTGGTCTATCCGGACTTCCAGTTGCTGGACGCGGCGGGGCCGATCTCGGCCTTCGAGATCGCCGCGCGGTTCGATCCCGGCGCCTATGGCCTCACCCTGGTGTCGCGCGACGGCGGCTGGACGGCGAGCTCGTCGGGCGCGGCCTTCGACACCCTTCCCTTCGACAAGGCCCCGGCCTTCGACACCCTATTGGTCTCCGGCGGCGACGGCGTGCGGACGCCGGCCAGCTGCGAGACGACGCTGGACTATGTGCGCGCAACCGCCCGCTCGGCGCGGCGGACGGCCAGCGTCTGTTCGGGAACCTACGTACTGGCCGCGGCGGGCCTGCTGGAAGGCAGGCGCGCCACCACCCACTGGAGCCGCACCAAGGACTTCCAGAGGCGCTTTCCGAACGTGCGGCTGGAGGCCGACCGGATCTGGGTGCAGGACGGCGCCATCTGGAGTTCGGCCGGGATCACGGCCGGCATCGACCTGGCCCTGGCGATGATCGGCGCCGACCTGGGCGAGGCGATCGCCAAGCGCACGGCCCAGCAACTGGTCGTCTATCACCGCCGGCCGGGCGGCCAGTCGCAGTTCTCTGCCCTGCTGGAGCTGAAGGGCGGCCGCTTCGACGCCCTGCTGGCCTGGGCGCGCGAGAACCTGGCCCGGCCGCTGTCCGTCGAGGATCTCGCCGAGCGCGCGGCCATGAGCCCGCGCAACTTCGCCCGGCTGTTCGCGGCCGAGACCGGCTCGACCCCGGCCAAGGCGATCGAGCGCCTGCGCGTCGAGGCCGCCAGGGCCCTGCTCGACAGCGCCCCGCTGCAGGTGGAGGACATCGCGCTGGAGGCCGGCTTCGGCGATTCCGAGCGCATGCGACGGGCCTTCATCCGCGTCTTCGGCCAGCCGCCCCAGGCGCTGCGCCGGGCGGCCAAGGCCAGCTAGGCGCCGCGCAGCGCCTTCACCTCGGCCCGCAGTTCGTCGAGGCAGGCGGTGTTGGCCTTGGCGATCTCGGCCAGTTCGGTCATCCGCAGGGCGTCGAGCTTGTCGTGCAGGCGCATGATCTCGAGCTCGGCGCGCAGGTTGACGACGTAGTCGTGCTCGGCGGCCTCACGATCCTTCGTCGCCTGGCGGTTCTGGCTCATCATGATGATCGGAGCCTGGATCGCCGCCAAGGTGGAAAGCACCAGGTTCAGGAAGATGAAGGGATAGGGGTCGAAGGCCCTGTGGAAGGGCATCAGGGCCAGGTTGACGATCACCCACAGGGCCAACACCGCCGAGAACCCGCCGATGAAGGCCCAGGACCCGCCAATCGCCGCCACCCGATCGGCCAGGCGCTGCCAGAAGGTCCCTTCCCTCTCGACCAGCCCCGGGGCCAGGCCCGTGGGGGCTTCGGCGGCGATCAGGTCGATGACGCTGCGCTTGATGTCGGACAGCCCGGCATAGGGCTCGCCCAGCAGGGTGCGGGAAAGATGATCGAGGTGGTCCGCGCCCATGTGCCTTCGTCCGTATAGATGACGACGCCATCATTCCGTGCGTCGAGCCTCGCCGCAACGCGGTTGACAGGGCCGCGTCCGGAGCGCGAGGCTCGCTACGTCGGCTCGTCGACCAACGGCAAGTCATCATCCCGGGAGCACCAGATGGCCCACAAGTTCCTGATCAAGAAGAACAAGGCTGGCGAGTTCGTCGCCTACTTCGTCTACAACAACGAAAGCATCTTCTGGACCGAAGGCTACGCCTCCAAGGCGTCGGCCAAGAACGCCATCGAGTCGATCAAGAAGAACGGCCCCGACGCCGAGGTCGACGACCAGACCGACTGATGCGCGCCTGACGCGCGCGTGAACTTGACCCCTCCCCGTCGGTCGCTGTCTGATCGGCGATAATCAACGACACGACGGGGAGGCGGACATGTCGGCTCGCAAGGCCATCTTCATCACCGGCGCGGCCAGCGGCATCGGCCTGGCCAGCGCCAAGCGCTTTTCGGCGGAGGGCTGGTTCGTCGGTCTCTCGGACATCGACGAAGCCGGGCTCGCCCGCGCCCTGGCCGAGATCGGCCCCGCCAACGGCTCCATCCATCCCCTCGACGTCCGCGACCGGCAGGCCTGGACGCCCGCCCTGACCGCCTTCGCGCAAGCCGCCGGCGGCCGGTTGGACGTGCTGTTCAACAACGCCGGCGTCGCGCGCTTTGGCCCCTTCTCGGAAGGCGACCCGCAGGGCGACGACCTGATGCTGACGGTCAACGTGGCCGGCGTGCTGAACGGCGCGCGGGCCGCCCTGCCCTTCCTGAAGGCCACGCCGGGCTCGCGCCTGGTGAACATGGCCTCGTGCGCGGGGATCTACGGCTCGCCGGGCCTGGCGGTCTATTCGGCCACCAAGTTCGCGGTGCGGGGACTGTCGGAAGCCCTGGACGCCGAGTTCGCCGCCTTCGGAGTCAGCGTGGCCTGCGTCATGCCGTGGTTCGTCGAGACGCCGATCCTGCGCAACTCGCAGCCGGGCAAGAACGCCGACATGGGCGAGGAGCTGCGCAAGAGCGGCCTGCCCGTCTACGGCGTCGACGAGGCCGCGCAGACGGTGTGGCAGGCCGCGCACGGCCGCGAGCTCTATTATCTGGTGGGCAAGCGGGCCAGGCAGATGCGGTTCATGGCCCGCCTGGCCCCCGGGTTCCTCAGGAACCAGCTCCGGTCGCGATCACCGACGACGGCTTGACCGCGTCGGCCTTGTCGGCGGCCTTGGCCGGGCGCATCGCCGGGGCCGAGGCCGGTTCGGGACCGACCTTCTCGGGACCGCCCATGCCGCCTTCCTTGGCCGTGACCAGGGCGCTGGCGACATAGATCACCGGCTTGCCGTCGGCGCTGGGCGCCTGCGGCAGGGACGTCAGGACGGGCGCGTCGGGCAGGTCCTCGATGGTCGAGGGGCGAACCTTGTCGGTGAAGGCGCCCGGCGCGCCGGCGCGACCGCCGAAGCGGTAGAACACGTGCATGCCGACCTGGGCGACGCGCATCAGGCGCGGACCCCAGTTCGGCGCGACGCCGGTAGTGTGGAAGTGCGTGGCCGAGCCAACCTCGGACATCACCGTGCCGGCGAGGGCGCGCGAGGCGACCTTGCGGGCCCTCGTCCAGGCGGCGCGTTCGGGACGGGCGCGCATCGAGCCGTCGCAGGCGAAGCTGAACTGGCAGCCGGTGCGGGCCGAAGCGCCCTGGAACACCACGCCGCAGATCGACTTGGGGAACGAAGGGTGGCGTACGCGGTTTAATACGACTTGAGCCACCGCGGCCTGGCCGCTGGGGGTCTCGCCCCGGGCTTCGTAGTAGACGGCCTGGGCCAGGCACTCGAGTTCGCGCGAGCTTTCGAGGGCGTTGGCGAGGTGGAACGGCGCGGCGGCGGGATTGAACGAACCGCCGAGGCTGGCGCGCATCAGCAGCGGCTTGTCCTCGGCCTTGTCGCCATTCTCGAGACGGGCGGCGAGCAGCGAGGCCTGGCGGTCGCGCTGGGCGTCGCCGGACACGGTATAGGGGTCATGGCGACGGGCGATGGCGAGCGCCCCGGCGTCCATGCGCGACGCGGCCTGATGCAGCGCCGCTTCGGAGTAGCTCCCCGCGGCGCTGTCGGCCAGGCGCGTGACCCGAGCGTGCTGAGCGGCGGTCTGGGCCATGCCCCCCGCCAGATAGACGCCGCCAAGCGCCAGGCCCGTGACGGACCCGACCAATACGGCGCCGATCAGCCCGCGCGCGTCAGCGCACGTCTGCGACTTGATATTCAAAACTTGCGTCCTGCGCGACGAGGGCGCACCGGCCCCCCGACAAAAACGCTCCCAAGACACCCGGAAAAAGCACTATCGGGCCGGTCTGGCAGCGGAGGTTCGACCGTTCGCAATAAGATCGAGATCCTGCTTATGCCTCGCCTTATGACCGAACTATGACCGAGTCGCAAGCGGCTGCTGCACCGCAGCATGGATTTTGCCCGTCTTCTCGGCGACCGATACCGTTAACACTTTGATTCACAGGAAAAACCTGGACGGGCGCCAAAACGCCGCAGCAGCGCGGTTTTTACGCCCCCGGAGCGGCCGCGTCGGAACCCCGACCAAGCTTCGCCGTTAACCGCTGCAGTTGGATCGGCCCACGCCGACGCCTTGGAGATCCCCGATGCCCCGCCTCTCGCCGTCCGTTCCGCGCCTGGCCGCCGTCCTCGCCCTGGCCGCCTTGACCACGGCCTGCGGCCACAACATGGAACAGCGCGCGGCCACGGGCGCCATCGCCGGCGCGGTCGTCGCCGGCCCGGTCGGGGCGGTGGTCGGCGCCGGCGCCGGGGCGGTGGTGAACACCGCGTCCAAGCCCGCGCCCCGATCGAAGCGGCGGTAAGCGCCGCCTGGCGGCAGCCCCCTCCGGCCCTCTGGGCTGCCTCCCCCAGAGGGGGAGGATCTTAGAGCCCTCTAGCCCAGCGTCACGAACAGTTCGTTCTCGATCACCCACTGGCCGGCGACCTTGCGCCAGGTGGCCAGGTAGGTTCCGCTCTGGGTCGCGCCCTCGCCTTTCCAGGTTCCGACCCAGCGGCCGCTTTCGGCCGCGCGGACGCCGTCGGCGTCGAGCTGGATGAGGTCACTGGTCCGGACGTAGGCGACGAAGTCGCGGTCGGCGAACTGGCCGGCGAAGGCCTCGACGATCTGATCGCGGCCCAGCAGCAGCGAGCCGTCGCCGGCGATGACCTTGGCGTCGCGCGTGAAGAACGGGACCAGGCGCGCGGCGTCCTTGCCGGCGATCAGCCGGTTGGTGAGCTTGCGGCGGGCGGCGACGGCGTCCTGAGGCGCGATCATGAACTGACGGGTCCCTTCTGGCTTCGGGCGGTATAGGCTGGGCGCTCGCTGCTTCGCAAATCCGGGACCCCGATGCCGCCCCTCGACGACCTGTCGCCCCGCACCGCCGCCCTGCCCGTCCTGACGACGCCGCGCCTGACCCTGCGCCCGCCCCAGCCCTCCGACTTCGAGGACAGCGTGGCCATGTGGTGCGAGCCGGAGGTCTATCGCTATGTCGGCGGGCGGGCATCGACGCGCGAGGAGAGCTGGGCGCGACTGCTGCGGGCTCGGGGACTTTGGGCCCTGCTGGGCTACGGCTACTGGGCTCTGCGCGAGACGGCGACCGGCCGCTATGTGGGCGAAGTGGGCTTTGCCGACTTTCATCGCGACATCGAGCCGTCGTTCGAGGGCGTGCCGGAAATGGGCTGGGTGCTGGCCGGCTGGTCGCACGGCCAGGGCTTCGGGACCGAGGCGGTGAGCGCCGGGTTGGACTGGGGCCAGCGCCAGTGGGGCCAGGACCCGGTCGTCTGCATCATCCACCCCGACAACGCCGCCTCCCTGGCCCTGGCGGCCAAGACCGGCTTCGTCGAAGAGACCCGGACGACCTACAAGGAGAGCCCGACGGTGCTGTTGCGGCGGGGGTGAGCTTGCCTCTCCCCGTAAAATCCCCGCGAAAGCGGGGACCCAGGTGTTTTATCGTCGAGCACCAGGGGTTTCAGAAAAAGCCTGGGTCCCCGCTTTCGCGGGGATTTTACGGATAATGGAAGTTCTAAGCCGCCTGCAGCTGCTGCTTGACCCGTTCGGCCAGGGTCTTGATGTCGATCGGCTTGGGCAGGAAGGTCACGCCGGTCTCGCCTTCCAGCAGGTCGCTGAACTCGGCCTCGGCGTAGCCCGAGATGAACATCACCGGCGCGGTTCCCAGATAGCCGCGCGCCTTCTTGAGCAAGGTGGGGCCGTCGATGCCGGGCATGATGACGTCGCTGATCAGGAGGTCGATCTGGCCGGCGTTCTCCTCGGCGATGATCAGGGCCTCCTCGCCGTCGCTGGCTTCGAGCACTTCGTAGCCGCGGGCGCGCAGCAGGCGGGCGGCGACGCCGCGCACGGCGTCCTCGTCCTCGACGAACAGGATGCGGCCGGCGCCCGACAGGTCGCGGGCGGCGCGGGGCTTGGGCGGTTCGGCGACCGCCACGGCCGCGGCGGCGGCCTGAGCCGGGGTCGGCTCGTGCACGGGCAGGAAGATGCGGAACGCCGCGCCCTCGCCCGGGCGGCTGTGGACGTGGATCCAGCCGTCGCTCTGCTTGACGATGCCGTAGACGGTGGCCAGGCCCAGGCCCGTACCCTCGCCCACCGGCTTGGTGGTGAAGAACGGGTCGAAGATCTTGCCCATCACCTCGGGCGGGATGCCGGGGCCGTCGTCGCTGACCTCGATGAAGGCCTGGTCGCCCTCGGCGCCGGGGAAGCCCAGGCTGCGGGCCTCGTCCTCGTTGAGGCGAGCGGTGCGGATGCGCACGACGCCGCCGCCCTTGGCCGCGCGCACGGCGTCGCGGGCGTTGACGGCCAGGTTCATGACCGCCGTCTCGAGCTGGCTCTTGTCGGCCCGAACCTGCGGCAGGTCGCGGCCGTAGTCGGTGATCAGCTTGACGTCTTCGCGCAGCAGGCGACGCAGCAGGACCTCGAATTCCGAGATCAGCTCGCCCAGCTCCAGCACCTCGCGCTGGACGGTCTGCTTGCGGCTGAAGGCCAGCAGCTTGCGAACGAGGTCGGC
This sequence comes from Caulobacter flavus, assembly GCF_003722335.1. Lineage (GTDB taxonomy): Bacteria > Pseudomonadota > Alphaproteobacteria > Caulobacterales > Caulobacteraceae > Caulobacter > Caulobacter flavus. Next base: position 2,776,484 of record NZ_CP026100.1, on the reverse strand, counting down.
GGCGCGCACGCCGGTCTGGCGGATCTCGTTGAGGCCCTCGTAGGAGGGATCGCCGACCGGGTGGCGATGCAGAAGCTCGTCCAGGCGCAGCTGGATGGCGGTCAGCAGGTTGTTGAAGTCGTGGGCGACGCCGCCGGCCAGCTGGCCGATGGCCTGCATCTTCTGGGCCTGGGCGAGTTGCAGCTCCATCTGCTTCTGCTCGGACACGTCGATCAGGTAGGCCACCAGGCGCCCGTCGGCGCGGTAGAGATAGAGGTGGGCGATGCGCGAGGGATCGCGGGCCAGGCGCACCTCGAAGGGACCGGCCTTGCCCTCGGCCAGGCGGGTCTCGGCCTCGGCGCGCGAGGGCGGGTCGATCAGCTCGCCCAGGGCCATGCCGGGACGCACCGCGCCGGTCATGGCCGACAGGGCCGGGTTGGCCTCGAGGATCGGCGAGTTGAAGGGATCCAGCCCCTCGAGCAGGGCCGCGCCGAACGGCGAGGCGCCGGAGAAGGCGTCGAGCGCGCGCGGCGGCGGGGCGGCCTGGGCGACGACCGGCGCGGTTGGCGGCAGCGGGGCGGCGATCGGCTCGACCACGGCCGGCAGGCGGACCAGCAGGCGGCCGCCGGCCACGCGCGCGGCCAGGGCGGGACGGTCCTGGCCGGCCACCACGATCACGCCTTCGGCGGCCTCGCCCTTGCGGGCGCGGACCAGGGCCGGGAACAGCGCGGCGTCCTTGGGCAGGCGGCGGGCTTCGCCCACGGTGTCGCGCCAGGCCTGGTTGGCGGCCAGGATGCGGCCGTCGGCGGCGGTCAGGGCCGCCGGCTCGCCCAGGGCGTCGATGAAGCTGTCGACCACGTCGACGCCGTTGTCGTGCGCGGCCGAGGCGCGGATGGCCACCAGGCCCAGGATCGCCACGCCCGCGACGCCCGCCAGCAGCAGCAGCCCGGCCAGGGTGGCCGGACCGGCGCGCAAGGCCGGGGCCGTGGCGAAGCCGGCGGCGAGAACGAAGAAGATGGCCGCGCCCCAGATCAGGGGGTCGGCGCGGCGACGGGCGGCCGTCATGTCTTTCGCGGGCGTCTCGGCCATGCCGACCGAAATCCTTCTACAACTTTGCAGGGACCTGGCCCCGACGATTCGTCCGGTAAGGATACTCCTTACGCGGCGCTAGAGCGCGTTTATCAAGCAGACCGCTGATTCTACGGCGGAAATGTGATTTCCCGACCGTTCCCTACAAGGATCATCCAGGGATCTTCCGGGATCAATCGGCCCAGGCGCGGCGCTTGGACTGCTTGTTGCCGAGCACGAAGCCAATGACCTTGGCCACCGCCTCGAAGTGTTCGGCGGGGATCTGCTGGTCGATCTCGACGGCGGCGTAGAGGGCCCGCGCCAGGGGCGGATCCTCCAGCACGTGCACGCCGGCCTCCTCGGCCACGGCGCGGATCTTCAGGGCGAGCTCGTCGAGGCCCTTGGCCACGCAGATCGGCGCCGGGGTCTCGCCCTGCTCGTACTTCAGCGCCACGGCGTAGTGGGTGGGGTTCATGACCACGACCGTGGCCTGAGGCACGGCCTGCATCATCCGCTGGCGCGAGCGCTGCATCTGGATCTGGCGACGCTTGGCCTTGATGTGGGGGTCGCCGTCGCTGTCCTTGTGCTCGTCCTTGACCTCCTTGAGGGTCATCCGCATGCGCTTGTTGAAGCGCAGGCGCTGCCAGAACCAGTCGAAGCCGGCGGTGACGACCAGGAAGATCAGCACCGCCCAGAACAGCTTCTTGCAGAGGTCGACGGCCAGCGGGAGCATGGCGGCCGGATCCATGCCGACCAGGCCCGTGACCATCTGGGCGTCGGGCTTGAGCACGAACCAGGCGATGACGCCGGTGACCAGGAACTTCAGGGCCGACTTGGCGAACTGCATCATGCCGTCGGGACCGAAGATGCGGCCCAGGCCCTTGAGCGGATCCAGCTTGTTGAGGTCGGGCTTCATCTTCTCGGCCGAGAACAGGAAGCCCGACTGGGCGATGTTGGCGGCCGCGCCGAGCACCGCCGAGCACAGCATCACCAGGATCAGTGGCGGCAGTGCGGCCAGCACGGCCTTGCGGGCGATGATCTGGGCGCCGCCCTCGACGTCCATCTGGCCGGCCTGGGCGATGAAGGGCACCAGCGACTGGACGAGGTCGCGCGTCAGCCAGCCGCCGGCGATGACCACGGCCCCGAAGGCGCCGGCCAGCGAGGCCAGCTGGGCGATGTCGGCGCTTTTGGGGACGTCGCCTTTCTTGCGGGCGTCCGCCAGTTTCTTGGCTGACGGTTCTTCTGTCTTCGATTCCTGGTCCGTATCGTCAGCCACGGCGCGCTCCTAGTTGAAGACGCCGAGCAGATCGCGGTAGCGATCGCTCCACACCATGGCGATGCCGCCCAGGGACAGGGCCAGCAGCGAAAGGCCCAGGATCACGCTGAGCGGCGAGGTGACGAAGAAGATCTGGAACGAGGGCATGACGCGGCCGACGAGGCCGGTCGCCAGGTTGAAGACGATCGAGAACACGATCACCGGCGCGGCCAGCTGGACGCCCAGCATGAAGCTCTGGGCCACGGTGCGCACGGCCAGGGCGGCGGCGTCGTTGACCGGCACGCTCTTGGTGAACGGGAAAAGCTCGTAGGACCGCGCTATCGCGCCGATGAACAGGTGGTGCAGGTCGGTGGCCATGACCAGGGTCAGGCCCAGCATCGACAGGAAGGTGGCCACCGCCGTGCTCGACGGGGCGCCGGAAGGGTTTGTGGTCTGGGCGAACGACAGGGTGGTCTGCAGCGAGATGATCTCGCCGGCCGTGGTCAGGGCGCTCATGAACAGCTTCAGCACCGCGCCGATCATCAGGCCGATCAGGATTTCGTGGATCACCTGGCCGGCGAGGCCGCCGACCGTGGTGGGCAGCGGGCCGACGGTCCTGGCCACCACCGGGGTCAGGACGACGGCGATCAGCAGGGCGAAGGCCAGGCGGATGCGCGGCGGGACGGCCGTCTCGCCGATGCCAGGCATCAGCATGACCATGGCCCCGATCCGGGCGAAGACCAGACCGGCGACATAGACCTGAGCGGTCGTCGCGAAGCTGTCCACGCCCCGCCCTTCCCTACATCGCCGCGATGCGGGCGGCGATCTGGCGCATGAAGCCAGACATCAGCGCGCCCATCAGCGGCAGGAACAGCAGCAGCGAGATGAAGATGGCCACGATCTTGGGCGCGTAGACCAGGGTGGCTTCCTGGATCTGGGTCAGGGCCTGGAACAGGCCGATGGCGACCCCGACCACCAGGCCGACGATCAGCACGGGCGCGCACAGCTGCAGGGTCAGCCAGATCGCGTCGCGACCCACGTCGAGGACTTCGGCTCCGGTCATGAACGGGCTTTCTGCGTACGCTCTGGTCGGTTTGGTGTGGGAGCACCCTGCGCCCGACATGGTTAACAGGGAGTTAGGGACTGTTAACACCGCGCCTGCGTCACCGCGCCGCACGGGATGAGAGCATGGCGCCACGCTTTAGTTGCTGGCGAAACTATCCATGTCATGCAAGCTTCACCGATCAGTCGGGAAACTGTCATGCGTACGGAACTGAAATTGCACTGGTGGCAGCGCCACCCGTTCGTCGGCCTTTTGGTCGGCTGGACCGCCATCGCGGCCCTCGGGGCCGATCTGGTGGTCATGGTCCTGCGCCATTGAAAAAGGGCGCGGACCAAAGTCCGCGCCCCTCTCTCACTTGCGATCGGCGACCGCCTCAGCAGTCGTGGCCGGCGCCCAGCGGACGGCAGCGGCCGTCGATGGCCTTGGGGATCGGCACGCCGGTGACGGCGGCGATGGTCGGGGCGATGTCGACCGTCTCGATCGGCAGGATGCGCTCGCGGGCTTGCGCGTTCTTCCACCAGAACAGGATCGGCACCCGGCGGTCGTAGTCCCAGGGCGTGCCGTGGGTGGCGACATAGGTGCTGCTGGCGGTGGCCGGCACGAGGTTGGGCTTGAAGGCCACCAGGATGTCGCCCGAGCGGCCCGGATAGGCGCTGCGGCGCAGGCGCTCCTTGACGCTGATGGTGTCGGGCGACGTGCCCTTGGCCACCGGCGGCGTGGTCAGCAGGTCGTTGATCTCGTAGGCCTCGGCCACTTCGCCGCGCGAGCGCACCAGGGCCAGGGCGGCCGAGGCGATGCGGGCGCGCTCGACGGCGGCCGGGGCCTTCTTGTCGGCGCCGACGATCACCAGGGTGTCGATGCCGCCCGGGGCGACCAGCGGGTCGTAGTCCAGCGCCAGGTCGGCGCGCAGCTGCTGGTTCAGGCCCTTGAGCCAGGCCGAGGTGGCGATGCGCGAAATGTCGTAGCCTTCGTCGTGCAGGCGCTCGGGGAAGTCCGAACCGCCGTGGTCGGCGCTCAGCACCACCAGCACCTCGCCCTTGGCCTTGCCGATCCGCGACAGGAACGTGTCGAGGCGGGCGTCAAGGCGGCTGAGATGGTCGCACATCTCCGGGCCGCGCGTGCCGTAGCGGTGGCCGATGAAGTCGGTGGCCGACAGGCTGACGGTCAGGACGTCGACCTGCGGGCCGTCGCCCAGGCCGAACTCGTCGCGCAGGGCGGCGGCGGCTTCCAGGGTCACGGCGTCGGTATAGGGGCTGGCCGACAGGTCGCGCAGGGTCTCGGCCTGGTTGGCCGGCAGCGGACGCGGCAGCTTGGCGTCCCAGGTGCGCTCGCCGGTGGTCCAGGTCTTTTCGAGCGCCGCGCAGGCCTTGTTCTCGTAGGTCCAGACGAAGGGTTTCTTCTTCTGCTCGGCGGCCAGACGCGCGTTCAGCGCGGCGACGGGCGCGAGCTTGGCGGCGGCGTCCTCGCCCGGCTTGACGTAGGTCGTGAAGCCGAAGCCGGCCTGGTACCAGAAGGCGCCGTCCGGATCGTGGCCGGCCATGGTGATCGCGCCGCGGTCCTTACCCGACACGCCGTAGACGCGGCTCTTGGGCGAGACGGCCTTCAGCCATTCGCCGTAGGTGGGGACCATCAGGTTCCTGGGGCTGACCGGGTCCTGTTCGGAGGGGGCGGCCAGGGTCACCGACTCGTCGAGCAGGCAGTACGACTTCTTGCCGGTCGTGGCGTCGTACCAGTTGTTGCCGACGATGCCGGTGCGGTTGGGATAGGAACCGGTGAGCAGGCTGGAGTGGCCCGGGCAGGTCTCGGTCATGCCGTGCGACTGGTAGCCGTTGGGATAGACGACGCCCTCGCGCCCGAGCTTGCCGAGGCCGCCCTTCCACTGGCCGCGCCACTGTTCGAACAGGTTGGCGCTGAACTGGTCGATGGAGATCACCACGACCAGCTTGGGATCGGGCTTCACCTGGTCGGCGGCCTGGGCCGGCGCGGAGGCGAAAAGGGCGACGCCGGCCAGCGCCGACAGCGCCGTCCTGGGGCCAAACGGGGAGGTAAGCTTGCTCATGGCGCGCAACCTGCCCCAACGGCGGGACGCTCGCAAACAAAGCTTCAGCGGACGAAGTTCACCGAGCCGCGACGCCCAGTTCGCGCGCCGCGGCCGCCGGCGACTGCTTTCCCGCATCGCGGTCGACGGCGTAGTTGGCCCGGCGCATGGCGTCGACCGACAGGCTGCCTGACAGCGACGCGGCCAAGGCCTTGAGGCGCGCGTCGTCCCGTCGCCTGGGCGAAACCAGCAGCACCGCGTCGTAGGGCGGCAGCGCGCCCCGGGGATCCTGCAGCACCACCAGATCGTCGGCGGCGATGCGCCCGTCGCTGGAGAAGGCCGAGATGACGTCGGCCTCGCCCGCGGCCAGGGCGCGGTACATGAAGGTAGGCTGGAACTGACGGCGGGCCTTGAACTTCAGGCCATAGGCCTTGTCGACCGCCGCCCATTCGGGCCGAGAGAAGAACTCCAGGTCGCCGCCCATGACGAGGTTCGGAGCCTTGGCCGAAAGATCCGCCAGGCTTTTCACGCCCAGTTCCTCGGCCCGCTGGCGCTTCATGGCGAAGGCGTAGGCGTTCTCGAAGCCCAGCGGCGCGGCCAGCGCGACGCCGTCACGGCGGGCGAGTTCGGTCCTCAGGGTGTCGAGCACCGCCTGGCGACCGGGATTGTCGGTACGGTGCAGGACGTTGGCCCACAGGGTGCCGGTGTAGTCGACATAGGCGTCGATCTCGCCGGCCGCGAGGGCGCGATAGGCGACGGCCGAACCGAGGTTGATCCGCCGCTCGACCCGCGCCCCCTGCCCTTCCAGCCGCTGCGCCATCAGTTCGGCCAGCACATATTGCTCGGAGAAGTTCTTGGCGCCGATCACGTAGGCCTGCGGACGCGGCGTCAGGGCCGGCGCGACCAGCGGCGCCAGGGCCGCGGCGAGGCCCAGGACCAGGGCGGCGAGCGCGCCGCCCCACAGCAGCGGACGGCGCTTCTCCAGCCCGCGCCCGACCACGCCCAGAAGTTGGTCGACGACCACGGCCAAGGCGGCCGAGGCTGCGCAACCGACCAGCACCATGTCCCAGGCCTCGGTCTGGAGGCCCGAGAAGATGTAGTCGCCCAGCGAAGTCTGGCCGACGGGCGTGGCCAGGGTCGCGCCGCCGATTGTCCAGACGGCGGCGGTGCGCACGCCGGCCAGGATCACCGGCGCGGCCAGGGGCAGCTCGACCTTCACGAGGCTCTGGCGCGGGGTCATGCCCACGCCCCTGGCCGCCTCGGTCACGGCCGGGTCGACGCCGGCCAGGCCCGCGGCCGTGTTCCGCAGGATCGGCAGCATCGCGTAGAGCGACAGGGCCAGCAGGGCCGGCAGGAAGCCCAGGGCCGGAAAGCCGAAGCCCAGCGTCGCCTTCGCGAGGTTCGAGAGCAGCAGCAGCAGCGGATAGAACAGCGCCAGCAAGGCCAGGCTGGGGATGGTCTGCACGAGCCCCGTCGCCGCCAGGGCGACCCAGCGCAGTCCGGGCCGGCGCGCGGCGGCGAAGCCGAGCGGCAGGGCGACGGCCAGGCCCACCGCCAGGGCCGCCGCCGACAGGGCCGCGTGCCAGGCCAGGCGCTGAGGCAGGAGGGCCAGCAGTTCAGCCATCCAGCAGCGCCCTCACCCGCTCGGCCTGGCGGCGCGGCGCGGCCATCAGGGCCTCGACGCGTGGATCGTCGTGACCGGCCATCAGGTCGCGCGGCGCGGCGTCGGCGATGATCGCTCCATGCTCCAGCACCACCACCCGGTCGGCCAGAAGCAGGGCCTCGGCCACGTCGTGGGTGACCATCACGGTGGTCAGGGACAGCGTCTCGTGCAGGCGGCGCACGTCGTCGCCCAGGGCCTGGCGGGTCAGGGGGTCCAGCGCGCCGAACGGTTCGTCCATCAACAGGATCGAGGGCCGGCCGGCCAGGGCGCGGGCCACGCCCACCCGCTGGCGCTGGCCGCCCGACAAGGCCGACGGCCGGCGCGTCGCGAGGCTTCGCGACAGGTCGACGAGGTCGAGCAGCTCGCCGACGCGGACGGCGATCTCGTCCTTGCCCCAGCCCAGCAGGGCCGGGACCACGCCGATGTTCTCGGCGACGGTCATGTGCGGAAAGAGGCCGATCTCCTGGAAAACGTAGCCGATGCGGCGGCGCAGGGCCGGGCCGTCCAGAGCGTTCACCGCCTCGCCGTCGATCCTGACGACGCCCGAGGTCGGCGGGGCCAGGGCGTTGACGGTCTTCAGCAGCGTGGTCTTGCCGGCGCCCGAACCGCCGACGAGGGCGACGAACTGGCCAGCCGGAATCGACAGGTCGACAGCCGCCAGGACGATGGCGCCGTCATGCGTCTTGCCGACCTGTTCGAGGGCGATGGCGGGGATCATGCGTCGCCACCTTTCCCGCTACCGAGCGCTGCGACAAGCCGTCCCGCTTGCACCAGGCCAAATCAAGCGCGTTAATAGTGATTAACGGGGGTAGTTCTGGCTGGCGTGGAGCATGACGATGGCCGCAACCCTGACCGCCCCTTCCTCGACGGGGGGCTTCAAGGCCCGCAAGCGCCGCAAGGCCGCCCAGCGCCGGCTGCGCATGGCGGTGGCCGTGATGGTGCTGCTGAACCTGGCCGTATGGGCCGGCGTGGTCGCCGCCCTGCGAGGCGTGGACGTGGCGGCGCTGGTTCCGCTGTAGAATCCGGCCGGGGCCCTTCGCTTTTCCACCGAAATCGCACGCGCAGCCGCTACGCCCTTTCGCGCCAGGCGATCAACGCGCCGTTGAGGTTTCGCCGTCCGCCCGCTAGCGTCCCGACGCGCAAAGGGGGCGGGAATGACGGAACGTTTGGCGGCGACGATCGATCGGTGGGCCGAGGCGGTCGGTATCGACCGGGAGTACTCCTATGGCCGCCACCAAGGCTTGGTCGCGGCCGAAATCCTGGTCGACGAGCGGGACGTCGGTCCTGACGGCGACGACTACGGACCGGTTCAGGCGTGCATCGACTTCTGCAACTGGTGCCGCGGCGACGCCGCGTTGCGGATCGACGAGACATGCCTGGACGCCTGGGTCGCGTACTATGTCGACTTCTATCTGGCCCAGGTGAACAACGGCGGACACGGACAGTTCGCGCACAATCTCGACATGGATCCCGACGCGCTGGATTGCATCGCCAAGGGCCTGGCGGCGATGGGCGCGACCGATTTCCTGGCGGTGTTCACGGACTTCCGCGCCGCTATGGACGCCGACCCGGACCTGCGACGGGTGACGATGGAGGGCGCGGGCTTTGGCGAGATCCCGCCGATCATTGGGTCGCTGGACGATCGTTTCTTCGAGCTGGACGGCACGTGGCGGCTGATCGGTCTGAACGCCGCCTGGCTCCGGTCGCTCAAGACCTGGACGCCCTTGCCGCCCGACGAGTTGAGGGCGCGGAAGGCGGCGGTGCTGGCCGGCAACCGCCTTCACGCAAGACGGCAAGCGGCCCGGGAAGCCCATAGGCGGCGCGCGGAACCGCGAGAGCCTCTCCTGATCCGTCTATGGACGCCGATAGAGACCGCCCTGCCGACGCGACAGACCCGACAGCGACGGCACGACAAATTCCGTTCGACCATCGCGGCCAGGGTCGACGCCGTCTTCGAGACCGCCAGTCTCGCCGAGGCGGGCCGGATCCTGGCCGACTATGGACGCGCCATGCGCCGCCGGCCTCGACATCCGGATCCGCGCGACGAGGCGCACGCGACGATCCCCCATGCCGACCTCTACTGGAGGCTGGGCGAAAGACTGGGCGAGGCCCGCTGGCTGGAAGAGGCGGCGGCCATCTATCGGCGGGCCGAGCCGAAGGTGGAGCGGGGAATGGCGCACAGCGGCGTTCTGGCGCAGATGGGCCACCTGCTCAACGCCCGGGGCGAGCTTGGCTCCGGCGGCACGGCCTACGAAGAGGCTATCGACGCCTTCGAACAGGTCCTCGCGCTCGAGGACACGGCCTATCACGTCAGCGCTCGCGTGGGTTTGGCGGAGGCCTTTCTGGGCCAGGCCAAGCGACGTCTCGATGTCGCGGGCCTCGACCGGGTGCTGGCGGCTCTCGGCCACGCCACACCGGGCAATGGCAACGCCTGGGCCCGGGAGAAGCGGATTCTCGCCGAAACACTGGTGCTGCGGGCCGAACTGACGAAGGAGGCGTTCGCGCTGCACCGCGCCCGTGAAGCGATCGGCATCGCCATCGAGTACTACGAGGCCAATCGCGGGCAGCTGCGGATCCAGCCGGGCTGGGTCCGGAACGCCGAAGCGATCCGAGCCCGCCTGGAGGGACTAGAAAAGACGCTCTTCTAGTCCTTGGCGTCCTTCGCCGCGGCCTTGAGGTCTTCGCCGGCCGACTTCACGCCGCCGACCACCTCGTCCTTCTTGCCTTCGCGCTTGAGGTCCTTGTCGCCGGTGATGTCGCCGACGGCCGACTTGATCTCGCCCTCGGTTTTCTGGGCGTGGCCGGAATCCTTGTCGCCGCAGGCGGTCAGGGCGAGCGCGGCGGCGGCGATGGCGACGAGGGAGAGAGGACGCGCGATGTTCATGCGGTAGAGCTCCTTGTTCAGGCTCTCAACGCATCGTCCTCGGGTTCGGTTCGATCGGCGGCCGAGCCGTCAGATCGACATCCGCATGATCTCTTGATAGGCCGAGATCACCTGGTCGCGGATCGAGATCACGGTCTCCAGGCTGGCTTCGGCCGACGAGATGGCGGTGACGACGTCGATCAGTTCGGCCTTGCCGGCCGCCTGCTGGGCGATCTTGTGCTCGGCCTGGCGCGAGGCCTGGACCGTGTCGGTCATCGCCGACTTCAGCATGTCGCCGAAGTCCATCTTCTTGGGCTCGCCCACGCTCTTGCCGAGCGACAGCGGGGTCGCGCCGGTGGCGGCGTAGGCTTTCGAAGCGGCCAGAGAGGTGATCATCGCTTAAGGCCCTACTTCTTCAGAATGTCGAGCGTGCGCGACTGCATGCTGCGCGCGGTCTCGATCACGTTGAGATTGGCCTCGTAGGCGCGCTGCGCCTCCTTCATGTCCAGCGCCTCGACCAGGGTGTCGACGTTGGGCAGCTTGACGTAGCCCTTGGCGTCGGCGGCCGGGTTGCCGGGGTCGTACTCGGTCTTGAAGTCCTTCTGGTCGCCCTCGACGCGGGCCATGGCCACGCCTTCCGCGCCCTCGACCTTGGCCGGGCGGAACACCGGCACCTGGCGGCGATAGGGGTCGCCGCCGGCCGTGCGGGCGGTCGAATTGGCGTTGGCGATGTTCTCGGCGATGATGCGCATGCGGCCCTGCTGGGCCTTGAGCGCGCTGGCCGCCACGGCCATCGCCGCCGCCGATTGGGAACGGATCTCTGCCATCTAGGAGGTCCCTTAGCCGTTCGGGCGACGCGCGGCGGTGCGCAGCATCGACATGGAGCGTTGATAGAAGGAGACCGCCGCGTCGTAGTTCATGCGCGCATCGGTCATCTTGAGCATCTGGTCCTCGAGCGTCACGGAGTTGCCGTCGAGGGTGGTCTCGCTGTCGGGCCCCTGGGGCGAGCGCCACAGGCTCGCGGGCTTGGACGGCGCGATGTGGCCGGCGCTCGAGGTCAGCATCTGCAGCGGACGCCCGGGCGCGGCCAGGCCGCTGCCGGAGCCGCCGGTCGCCTGGGCGTCGAGCGAGGCCTGGAAGGTGAAGGGCTTGAGGTCCCGCGGCTGGTAGCCGGGGGTGTCGCCGTTGGCGACGTTCTGGGCGACGACCTTCTGCCGCTCGGTCAGATAACCGAGCCGGTTCTTGAGCATCGAGAAAAGAGGGATGTCGTCCGGACCCATGCGAGCATGGTGAAGAAACAGGGTTAATCAGGCTTTAAGAACCGTGAGGCACACCTGGGATGCGGCGCCTCGCCGCGCCTCTTTCCTGTGGAATCCAGTCCGCGCATGGACGTCTTTCTCCTGATCCGCGCCGTGGCGGCGCTGGCGGTCACCCTGGGCCTGATCGGCCTGGCCGCCGTCGTGCTGCGCAAGTTCGGCCCCGAGGCCCTCAACCGCATCGTCTCCCAGCGCCGCGAGCGGCGGCTGCAGGTGGTCGAGACCCTGGTGCTGGACCCGGCCCGCCGCCTGGTGCTGTGCCGGCTGGACGGCGAGGAGCGCCTGGTGCTGCTGGGCGACGGCCGCCTGCTGGACTGGACGCCCGCAGGGCCGCGCCAGGCCGCGCCCTCTTCTTCGCCCTCCCCCGCCCCCGTCGCCGAGACCCAGCCGGAGCCCGTGGCCTGATGCGTCCGCTCAAGACCCTCACCGGCGCCACGCCGCAGGAACTGCGCCGCGCCGCCGTCATCGCCATGCTGGCGGGCCTGGCCACCACGCTGGGACCGTCCCTGGCCATGGCCCAGTCGGCCATCAACGTCGATCTGGGCACGGGCGCAGGCCTGACCGAACGGGTCGTCCAGCTTGTCGGCCTGCTGACGGTGCTGTCGCTGGCGCCGTCGATCGTGATCATGACCACCTCGTTCGTGCGCATCGTCGTGGTGCTGGGCCTGCTGCGCACGGCGATCGGCGTGCAGCAGAGCCCGCCCAACCCGGTGATCATCAGTCTGGCCTTGTTCCTGACCGCCATCGTCATGGGCCCGACGTTCGAGCAGTCCTACGACGCCGGCGTCAAACCCCTGCTCGACAAGCAGATGGAGCTGCCCCAGGCCTTCGAGGCCGCCGGCCAGCCGGTGAAGACCTTCATGCTGCGCCAGGTGGACGAGGACGACCTGGCGCTGTTCATCCGCCTCTCGAAGATCGAGAAGCCCAAGACCGCCCAGGAGACCCCGCTGAAGGTGGTCACCCCGGCCTTCATGATCTCGGAACTTAAGCGGGCCTTCGAGATCGGCTTCCTGCTGTTCATCCCGTTCCTGGTCATCGACCTGGTCGTCGCCAGCGTGCTGATGAGCATGGGCATGATGATGCTGCCGCCAGCGACGGTGAGCCTGCCGTTCAAGCTGATCTTCTTCGTGCTAGTGGATGGATGGCGACTCGTCTGCGGCAGCCTGGTGGAAAGCTTCCAGCGCGGCGCCGGCGGCGGGTAAGCTCCGACCCGACCAAGACCAAATAGAATTAGAACAGAAGACCAAGACCGATGGGCGTTTTCGTACTGGGCTCGATCAATCTGGACGCCGTGGCGCGGGTCGACGACCTGCCGCGGCCGGGCGAGACGGTGGCCGGCCTGTCGCTGGAGCTGTTCCTCGGCGGCAAGGGGGCCAACCAGGCCGTCGCCGCCGCCCGCATGGGCGCGCCGACCCGCCTGATGGGCGCGGTCGGCAAGGACGACAGCGGCGCCAGCCTGAAGGGCAAGCTGGCCGGCTACGGCGTGCAGGTGGCCGACGTGGCCGAGCTGTCGGGCGCCCCCACGGGCCAGGCCCACGTCTGGGTGTCGAACGGCGGCGAGAACATGATCGTCGTCACCGGCGGCGCCAACATGATGATCACGCCCCAGCAGGTGGCGGCCACGGCGCTGGAAGGCCAGCGCGTGCTGCTGGCTCAGCTGGAGACCCCGGCCGGCGCCATCGAGGCGCTGTTCAAGGCCGGCGCGGCCAAGGGCGGCCTGCGGGTGCTGAACGCCGCCCCCGCCCTGCCCCAGGGCGCGGCGCTTTTCCCACTCACCGACATCCTGATCCTGAACCAGACCGAGCTGGCGACCTACGCCCGCCTCGACCACGAGCCGGCCAAGCTGGAGGAGGTCTCCAAGGCCGCCCGCAAGCTGATGAGCCGCCCCGACCAGACGATCATCGTCACCCTGGGCAAGACGGGCGTCGCCGCCGTTCGTCGCGACGAGGCCTTCCTGGTCGAGGGCCGCAAGGTCAAGGCGGTCGACACCGTCGGCGCCGGCGACTGCTTCTGCGGCGCCCTGGCCGCCGGCCTGGCCGCCAACCTGGACCTGCGCGAGGCCGTCGAGCAGGCCAACGCCGCCGCCGCCCTGTCGGTGCAGAAGCCGGGCGCCGCCCCGTCGATGCCCAGCAAGCGCGAGGTCGAGGTCTTCCTGGAAGGGTGAGACGCGCCCCGATAGATCTTCAGAGCCGATGAGCGACTTCACTCAAAAGCTAGGCTTCTGGGCGGCCATGATCTTCGGCGCCACGGGCCTGGGCATGCTGATCGTCGGCTCCGGCCGACGCCAGACGCCAGGCCAGTGGGCGAGCCAAGCCGGGGTCGATCCCGAGACCTGGTTCACGCTGGCGGTCGTGCTGCTGGTGGGCGGGCTCGTCCTGCTCGCCATCTGCCGGTGGCCGACGCTCAAGTAGCCAGGCTTGCCAAGCCAAGCGGCGAGCCCTCAGATGGGCTGAACCTCGAGCTGGAGACCCTCTGGGACGCCGAAGCCTGCGCACCAGATAACCTCGAAGATGAGCCGCCCCACGTGCGTCGGCCGATCAGGCCGCGCGGATGCCGCTGAAGCCGCCTTCGGCCTGGGCGCCGACGATGGCGTCGTAGCCGAGGATCATGTCGACGTCCTTGCCGTTGGTCGCCAGCGGCAGGCGCAGCCACAGGATCGAGACGTGCGGCGCGCCGCGCCAGGCCAGGCTGTGCACGCCCACGCCGGGACGGCGCTCGTCGACGACCTTGTCCAGCTCCTTGCGCCAGTAGTCGCCGGCGGCGGTGTTGTAGACCTCGCTCAGCGCCTTGCCGGTGATCTCGCGGCCATAGACGCCGTAGAGGCCGGTGCCGGCCAGGCGCAGCCGATAGTCGCGCGGCTCGCGCACGACGTCGATCAGGCTGACCGTCGGCAGCAGCCGCTTGATGCCCGAAGGATGAAGGTCAGCACGCGCAGGCAGGTTCGCCCCGCGGCGCAGGGACGCCCAGTATGCGAACATTTCCTGATGAGCGCGGGCCGCGGTCGCGGATGCGCTCAGTTGCGCGGACATCTTCAGAGTCCTTAACAAGCCTTTGGAATCACGGTGATTCACCGCTCGTTCACTATGTCTTAAGCACCGAATCGGCGGAAGCGAAAAATCGCCGCCGCCAACAAAGATTCCGCTGGAGAGTCAATCTGGAAGCACAACGCCCGGCCGCTGGAAGGGCGGCCGGGCGTCGATTTTCTCGCTTAGCTTAACCACAAGCGATTGATTGAATTAGGGTAAATGAACGCTCAGACTCAGCCCTTACGGCCCTTCCCGGCGCCTCGCCCCGTCTGACCAAGGCCCATCTGGCGAGCAAGCTCCGAGCGCGCCTTGGCGTAGTTCGGCGCAACCATGGGGTAGTCCGAAGGCAGCCCCCACTTCTCGCGGTAGTCCTCGGGGCTCATGTCGTACTGCGTGCGCAGGTGACGCTTCAGCGATTTGAAGCGCCGGCCGTCCTCCAGGCAGATGATGTAGTCGGGCGTCACCGAGCGGCGAACCGGCACGGCAGGCTCCTTGGGCTCGGGCGCGGCGGTCTCGGGAGAACCGACGGCCCTGAGCGCGTCGTGGACGCTGCGGATCAGGGCCGGCATCTCCGAAGCCGGCACGGCGTTACCGCCGACGAAGGCCGCGACGATGCCCGCGGTAAGTTCGACGAATGGGATCTCTTCTTCCATGACGCCTCTCCCGTTCCCTTTATCTTTCTCGACGCGCGCCAAGCTCTGGCGTGCGAAGTTGCATCATGGATAAACGCGTCAATAAAACCGGGCAATAGATGCCGTGACGGAATATTGACTGCCGATCCAGGCGATCATTCGCATTGGCAACTTAAGGTCGCGAGATAAAAATTCAGATTTTCTGGATTTTGACTGAACGCGTTCGCCGAATTTGACCGCACGGATCCCCGTACGTCGTTCCGCCTAGCGGCCGAAATCGCGCGACAGGGCCAGCATCGCCGCGCGCTGCGGCACCGAGTACTCGTCGATGGCGTCGGTGTCGCCGTCGCGGATCGCCTTCAGCAGGGCCGGCGTCAGGGCCGAGGACAGCGACCAGTTCCAGTAGCGCAGCACGGTCTGGGCGCGGTCGACGGCGATGGCGTCGAACACGCCGAGCACCCGTTCCAGGCCCGGCGACAGCGCGCCCTCGGCGTCGGTCTCGGGCCGGCGCAGGCCGCGCCAGAGGGCCCGCACCGCCGCGCGCGGCAGGCCGGTGGCCTTGCAGAGAATGGCGATCGGCTCGCCGCCCTGGTCGGTGAAGATCTTGGCCCCGGTCATAGGCTTGAGGCCGGCGAGATACGAAATCTCCTCGGCCGTCTCGCGGGTCAGGCCGCTCTGTGCGGCGGCGACGGCATCCTCCAGGCTGTCGAAGGGGCTCTTGGCGATGGCGGCGCGGTTGCGCTGGCGGCGCTCGATGAACTGCAGCGCCTTGCGCGACAGCGGGTCCTGCCAGCCCTCCTCCGAGGCCACGGCGAAGACGTCGCCGACGGCCTCCTGCAGGATCTCGCGCGAGACGGCGAAGCGCTGGAGGATCGTGCGGCGGGCGTCGGCGTCGGCCCACCAGAACATCACGTAGGCATGGCTGGGGCGCAGTTCGGCGCGCTTGAGCAGCAGCGGGATCAGGCCGGGATTGTCGCGCGTCATGGCCACGACGTTCTCGACGCCCTGGTGGCTGAAGCGCGCCAGTTCGTTGCGCAGCAGGGCCTCGACCACCGAGGTCTCGCCCATGTCGACCAGGGCGTCGGCCACCACCTCGCCGACGCCGCGGCGGATGGCGATCAGCCGGCGGTGCTCCTGGCTGGCGTGGTAGAGGCAGTCGATCAGGTCGGCGTCCGACAGGTTGGGCGAGTTCTCGAGCAGGGCCCGGGCCACCATCACCTCGTCGCGCAGCAACAGGCGCACCAGCGAACCGGGCATGTCCGACAGGTTAGCCAGGCGACGGGCGACCTTCTCGCGCTCTTCGACCACCGCCTCGCGCAGCATCTCGACCAGCAGATCGGCGCACATGGCCCGCTCGAAGGCGTTGATGCGGCTGGCCGGCAGGCAGACCACGTCGGCGAGGCGCTTGAGGAGCGCGGCGCGCGACTTGGGCGGAACGGCGATCGGCTTGGCGAAGGGCGAAATCGGGTCGGTCATGATCTTCCTGGCGGCGCGGCCCCGGTCGCCGAGTTTCGAACCTAGACGGTAACGCCCTTAAGTTCGAATTAGCGCCAGGGATTCTCCCGCCGGGGGAATTTGCGGCCTGCGGCCGCGCTTCGCTAGTCGCTCAGCGAAATTGTCGCGGCTCCCATTCGGGCCAGATGTCCGGCAGGTCGGTCGAGACGCGGTTGGGATAGGCCGGGGCGCGCTTCTCCAGGAACGAGGTCACCCCCTCCTTGGCGTCGCCCGAGGCGCCGCGCGACTGGATGGCCCGGCTGTCGGCCTTGTGGGCCTCCATCGGATGATCCGCGCCGGCCATGCGCCACAGCAGCTGGCGGGTCAGGGCGACCGAGACGGGCGCGGTGTTGTCGGCGATCTCGCGGGCCAGGGCGCGGGCGGCCGGCAGCAGGTCGCCTGGTGCATGCAGCGAGCGGACGAAACCGCGCTCCTTGGCTTCGGTCGCGGGGAAGACGCGCCCCGTGTAGCACCACTCCAGCGCCGTCTGCAGACCGACCAGGCGCGGCAGGAACCAGGACGAGCAGGCCTCGGGCGTGATGCCCCGGCGAGCGAAGACGAAGCCGAACTTGGCGTCTTCCGACGCCAGGCGGATGTCCATGGCCAGTTGCATGGTCGCCCCGACGCCGACGGCCGGGCCATTCACGGCGGCGATCACCGGCTTCAGGCTATCATAGATGCGCAGGGTCACCCGGCCGCCGCCGTCGCGATAGACGTCGCCGACCTTGCCCTCCTCGCGTTCCAGCGCCTGGGGCGAGGTTCGGTCGAAAGTAGCCCCGCCGCTCGAAAGATCCGCCCCAGCGCAGAACGCCCGGCCCGCGCCGGTGACGATCACCACCTTTACCGCGTCGTCGGCGTCGGTGACGTCGAACACCTCGATCAGCTCTTTCATCATCCGGGCGGTGAAGGCGTTGAGCTTCTCCGGCCGGTTCAGGGTGATCGTCGCGATCCCGTCCTCGACGGCGTAGAGCAGGGTCTCGAAGGTCGGCTGCGACATGCTAGGGGCTCCCTGGGCGATTTTAAACGATCGTATGATCGGTGGGCATGGGAGCACAACCCTTCCCTGGCCTTGGCGGTTAGCCTGGTTTCTCGCCTCCCTCGCCCTTGTGGCGAGGGTCCATGGCGGCGGCTGCTCAGACAGCGCCATGCGCGAAGGATTTGAGCAGGCTGAGGCATGGGTCCTGGGCACAAGGCCCAGGAAGACAGGCTTTGTGAGAAGCGCCGCGTCAAGCACGCCCCGCTCACGGCCTGGCCATTCGGCTTACACCGCCCGCCTCACCCCCAGCTTGCTGATGGCGTGAACGAAGTTGTTGGCGGCGATCTCGGTGCTCCCGGTCCATTCCAGGTCGGGGAACCGCGCCAGGATCTGGCGATAGGCCTCCTCAAGCTGGATCTGGGCGACGCGCTTGCCCAGGCACGTGTGCGGGCCATAGCCGAAGGCCACGTGCTTGCCGGCGTTGGGCCGGGTGACGTCCAGGCGATCCGGGTTTTCGAACATCGCCGGATCGCGGTTGGCCGCGCCGTAGTACATGACCACCTTCTCGCCCTCGGCGATCTTCTGGCCGGCGACCTCGACGTCGCGGGTCGCGGTGCGGCGCATGTAGATCACCGGGCTGACCATGCGGATGAACTCGTCGACCGCGCCGGGCAGCAGCGAGGGATCGTCGATCAGCCGCTGCTTCTGCTCGGGAAACTCGGTCAGCAGCCGCATGGCGCCCGACAGAGTGTTCCGCGTCGTGTCGTTGCCCGCGAAGACGATCAGCAGCCACGAGCCGTCGAGATACTCGTCGGCCAGCAGATCGCCGTCGACCTGGGCCCGGGCGATGGCGGTCATCAGGTCCTGCCTGGGGTCTTCCCGGCGCTTGAGCAGCATGGTGCGGCCGTAGTCGAACATCTCCTCGACGTTCTCGTTGAAGTCGGCGACGAACTGCATGAGCTCCAGCGTCGGCGTGATCGGCGCCATGGCCTGCTGCACGGCCAGGTCCTGGGCCCGCTCCAGATAGTGCATCCAGCGCAGGAACTTGCTCCGGTCCTCGGGCGGCACGCCGAGGATCTCGCATAGGGTGAACAGCGGCAGGATCGAGGAGAAATGCTCGACCATGTCGATCTCGGCGCCGCCGGCCAGCAGCGGCTCCATCTCGTCGAGCAGGCGGGTGACCTCGCCCTTCACCTTGTCGGTCAGGCCGCGCAGGTAGGACGCGGTGAAATAGGGCATGTGCTCGCGGCGCAGCTGCAGGTGATGCGGCGCGTCGAGATTGATCATGGTGTCCATGGTCGCCCGGAACAGCAGGGCGTGGCGCTTGTCGGGCGGCCCCATCGACATCAGGATCCCGCCCTTCTGCGAGGAGAAGGTCTCCGGATCGCCATTGACGCGCATGACGTCCTCGTAGCGGGTGACCGCCCAGAAGCCAGGCCCGCCGAACCGCTCGCCGTGCCACATCACCGGCGCCTCCTGCCGCATCCGGGCGAAGTCGGCGAAGGGCTGGCCCTGGGTGAAGCGGAAGATGTCGGCCAGGTCGACCCCGTCCAGGGTGGGATAGGCCTTGGCCGCGCCGGGCCCTGGCCGGCCGTCGACCACCGTCTTGCTGATCAGCTCCATGCGCTCGCCTCCCGTCGAACATCGTTGTGGGGCGCACGATCACCCAGGATCGCGCGGCCGCCAACGGCGCCCCTACGGCAACTTGCGCGAGCGTCGAGCCTTGAGTCATGCTGCTGACTGAACGCCGATCACGCGGGCTACACGCGGACGGCGCCAGGGAGAGAAACGGCCGCGCCCTCATGGCGAGCGGCCCAGGAGGTCGCATGCATCCGAGCGTCCACGCCCGCATCCAGCCCGACAAGCCCGCCTTCGTGATGGCCGGCACGGGCGAGACCGTCACCTACAAGCAGCTGGACGACCGCTCCAACCAGGGGGCGCAGCTGTTCCGGTCGATGGGCCTCGCGGTCGGCGACGTGGTGGCCATCCTGCTGGACAACCATCCGCGCTATCTGGAAATCGCCTGGGCGGCCCAGCGGGCGGGGCTCTACTACACCTGCATCTCGACCAAGCTGACCGCGCCCGAGGTCGAGTACATCGTCGGCGACTGTGGGGCCAAGCTCCTGATAACCGGCCCCGCGCTGGACGCGGTGGCGCAAGGCCTGGCGCCGCTGATCCCGGGCGTCGCGCTGCTGCGCGTCGATGGCGCCGCGGAACCCTACGCCGACTTCGACGCCGCCCGCGCGGCCATGCCCGCCACGCCCGTCGCCGACGAGACCTCCGGCTCGGACATGCTCTATTCCTCGGGCACGACGGGACGACCCAAGGGCGTGAAGCCGCCGCTGAACGGCGCGCCGATCGACGCGCCCCACGCCCTGCAGATGATGGCCCAGCACCTGTTCAAGCTGGACGGCGACAGCGTCTATCTCTCGCCCGCGCCGCTCTATCACGCCGCCCCGCTGCGTTGGTGCATGAGCGTGCACAAGCTGGGCGGCACGGTCGTGGTGATGGAAAAGTTCGATCCCGAGACCGCCTTGGCCCTGATCGAGGCGCACAAGGCCACCTGCGGCCAGTTCGTGCCCACCCACTTCGTGCGGATGCTGAAGCTGCCGGAGGCGACGCGGGCGAAGTACGACGTCTCGACCATGCGCTCGGCGATCCACGCCGCCGCCCCCTGCCCCGTGCCGGTGAAGGAGCAGATGATCGGCTGGTGGGGGCCGGTGATCTACGAGTACTACGCCGGCACCGAGGGCAACGGCTTCTGCTGGATCGACAGCACGAACTGGCTGGAGAGGCGCGGCTCGGTGGGCCAGGCTGCGCTGGGCGAACTGCGTATCTGCGACGAGGCCGGCGATCCCCTGCCCGCCCGCAGCGAGGGCGTGGTCTACTTCGCCAACGGCCCGGCCGTGACCTATCACAACGCCCCGGAGAAGACCGCCGAGAGCTACAACAAGCACGGCTGGACGACGCTGGGCGACGTGGGATGGGCCGACGAGGACGGCTATCTGTACCTGACCGACCGCAAGAGCTTCATGATCATCTCCGGCGGGGTGAACATCTATCCGCAGGAGATCGAGAACCTGCTGATCACCCATCCCCGCGTGGCCGACGCCGCCGTGGTGGGCGCGCCCGACGAGGAGATGGGCGAAAAGGTCGTGGCGGTGATCCAGCCGCTGGACTGGTCCGACGCCACGCCGGCCCTGGCCGCCGAACTCCTGGCCTTCGCCCGCGACAACCTCAGCCACGTGAAGGCCCCGCGGCAGGTCGACTTCGTGCGCGAGTTGCCCCGGCACCCGACGGGCAAGCTCTACAAGCGGCTGGTGCGGGACGCCTACTGGGGTAAGGGCGAGGGGCGGATCGTTTGACGCGGCATCACTAGAAAGTTGATCTTCCGATGTTTTGCCACCAACTTGGCGAAGGTGGTGGCAAGGATCTTTCTCCGTGCGCCTATACCGAGGCGCGCGGTCGGGGCGAGGCGTGGCGCAAGCTGCTCGACGAAGCGGTCGGCCTGCTGCCCGAAGACGCGCGGAAGACGCTGGAGGGCTTGTGACCACGGCCCGCCCATGATCTCTTCCAAACAAACGTTTGGGAGAGCGCCGCATGAAAGAGATCGCCTTCGCCGACATCGCCAGCCTGGTCGGGCAGGAGGTCGGGGTGTCCGACTGGGTCGAGATCAGCCAGGAGCGGGTCAACCAGTTCGCGCAGGCCACCGGCGACCATCAGTGGATCCACGTCGACGTCGAGCGGGCGACGCGCGAGATCGGCGGGCCGATCGCCCACGGCTACCTGACGCTGTCGCTGATCCCGATGCTGGGCGCGGGCATACTGCACGTGACCGGCGTCACGCGCGGCATCAACTACGGCTGCGACAAGGTGCGGTTCACCAGCATGGTGCGCGTGGGCAAGCGGGTGCGGATGCGCCAGAAGCTGGTGAGCGTCGAGCCCAAGGCCGGCGGCCTGCAGATGAAGAACGAATGCACCATCGAGATCGAGGGCGAAGAGCGCCCGGCCTGCGTGGCCGAGACGATCTCGATCATCTACGGGGGCTAGAAGCAAGGCAAAGGGGGATGGACGGTCGGCTTTTTGGAAGCTGACGACGTCCCCCCTCCGGCGCTTCGCGCCACCTCCCCCAGAGGGGGAGGATCTGGAAAAGCAAAGGCCCCGGGAGCGGTCCCGGGGCCTTCGTTCGTCAAGCGTCGATCAAGCCTAGTGCTTGATCGCGTCGCCGATCTTGTCCTGGGCCTGGCCGACCTTGTTCTGGACGTCGCCCTTGACCTTCTGGGCCTTGCCCTCGGCTTCGAGGCGTTCGTTGTCTGTGGCCTTGCCGACGGCTTCCTTCACGGCGCCCACGCCCTTGTCGATGGCGCCTTCCACACGATTGGTGCTCATTGGCTTGCTCCTGTTCGAGTTTGAACTCCCCTTTCGAACGGAGCCCCGCGGGCAATGGTTCCTAGCTTGGCTGGAAGCGATTTCGCGCGGTTCAGCGGTTGAAGCCGGGCGCGGCGACGGCCTGGACGGCGACCACGTCCTGCGCGGCCGCCGTGCTGGGAAGCTTGGCCGGCGCGGCCTGGATCAGCGGCGGTCCCGACGGCTTGTCGAGCAGGGCCACGGCCTCGCGGATATACTTGGCGTGGGTGACGATGCCGATCTCGAGGCGCTCGCCCGACAGCTCGACCTGCTGGGTCAGCATGCCGGCAACGAATTGCACCTCCTGGCTTTCGGTCGAGCCCGGCCGGCGACGCGCGCCCTCGGCCATGAACACCGGCCCGCCCGAATTGCCGGGGAACACCGAGAAGTCCATCAGGAAGGTCGGGAACACGCTGGCGGGGGCAAGCGGATAGGAGGCCACGCGGCCCGAGCGCAGAATCGGGAAGCCCGCGGTGTTGGCCGACAGGCCGCGCGGAAAGCCCAGGGCCATCATCTCGTCGCCGGGGCCCAGGCTGTACTTGTTGAAGGTGTCGTCCTGCGCCAGCCAGGCCAGCGGGATGGCGGCCTTGGCGAACTCGGGCGGGGCCTCGACGACGATGGCGGCGACATCGCGGCTGGGATGCTTGATCCACAGCGGATGGTCGCCGTCGCGGATCTTCAGGGTGCGCGGATCGTAGCGCCAGACCCCTTCCTTGCTCTGCACGCGATAGCCGATCTTGGCCGACACCGAAGGCATGCGGTCGAAGACGTGGGCGGCGGTGACCAGAATGGTGCGCGGGCGGCCGTCCGGCGTGGGATCCTCGATGAGGAATCCGGTGCCGACCGTCCGCGAGCCGTCGGCGAGCGGCTGCTCCAGCTGCACCGTCGCCTGGATCAGATCGACCGACAGGTCCCAAGCCATGTACGCCCTCGTCTCCGATTTAACCTTAGACGTCGTATGAGTTTGACCAGACGCCCCTGCCGCAACAAGTTGGCGTTCTGACGCATCCGAGGGGGAATCTGTCCATGAACCGGCGCGAAATGATGACGAGCGTAGCCGCCGTCGCCGCCACGTCCTCCGCCCTCATCCCCGGGAGTTCCATGTCCGCCACCGCCAAGCCCGTTCCTCCGGTCGCCAAGAAGGTTCCCAAGCGCATCGAGCAGCTGGGTCGGGTGCGGGTCGACGACTACGCCTGGATGAAGGACGACAACTGGCAGAAGGTCCTGCGCGACCCCAGCCTGATCAAGGCCGAGGTCAAGGAGCACCTGACCGCCGAGAACGCCTATGTGAAGGCGATGCTGGCCCCGACGCAGGACCTGCAGAAGGCGATGTTCGAGGAGATGAAGGGCCGCATCAAGGAGGACGACTCGTCGGTTCCCTCCCCCGACGGCCCCTACGACTACTATTCGCGCTTCGCCCTGGGCGGCCAGCACCCGATCTATGCCCGCCGCCCGCGTGGGAAATCTGACGGCGAGGAAGTGCTGCTCGACAGCGACGCCCTGGCCAAGGGCAAGGCCTACAGCCAGGTCAGCGCCGCCGAGCACAGTCCCGACCACAAGCTGTTCGCCTATGCCGAGGACGCGCAGGGCTCGGAAGTCCACAAGATCTACGTCAAGGACCTGGCCACCGGCGAGATCCTGGCCGAGCCGGTCGACAGCAGCACCGGCGACTTCACCTGGTCGCCCGATTCCAAATGGCTGTTCTGGACCCACCGCGACGACAACGGCCGCTCCGACAAGATCTATCGCCGCCCCGCGCGCGGCGGCCTGAAGGACGACGTTCTGGTCTATGAAGAGCCCGACGACGGCTTTTTCGTCAGCGTCAGCGTCACCGGCTCGGACGCCTTCATCGTCATCAGCGCCGGTGACCACGAGACGTCCGAAACCCTGCTGCTTCCGGCGAGCGACGTTTCGGCCAAACCCAAGGCCGTCGAGCCCCGCACGCCGGGCCTGCGCTATTCGGTCGAGCACTGGGACGGCAAGTTCGTCATCCTGACCAACGCCGACGACGCCATCGACTTCAAGCTGGTCGAGGCCCCGGTCGACAATCCGGGTCGCGCCAACTGGAAGGACTTCGTGGCCCACAAGCCGGGGACCTTCATCACCGGCCACGCCGCCTACAAGGACCACCTGGTCCGCGTCGAGCGCGTAAACGCCAACACGCGCATCGTCATCACCGACCGCGCCACCAAGGCCGAGAAGCCGATCGTCGTCGACGAGCAGGCCTACGTGCTGAGCGTCGAGGGCGGCTACGAGTTCGACACCCCGACCCTGCGTTACGTCTACCAGTCGCCGACCACGCCCCGGCAGTGGTTCGACTACGACATGCGCAGCGGCGACAAGGTGCTGCGCAAGACCCAGGAAATCCCCTCGGGCCACGATCCTTCCAAGTACGTGACCAAGCGCCTCTACGCCAAGGCGCCCGACGGCGCCGAGGTGCCGGTGACCGTGCTGATGAAGAAGGACGTCAAGCTGGACGGCAAGGCGCCGCTGCTGCTGTACGGCTACGGCAGCTACGGCATGTCGATGGACCCGTCGTTCTCGATCCGCAACTTCAGCCTGGTCGACCGCGGCTGGATCTGGGCCACGGCCCACATCCGAGGCGGTTCGGAAAAGGGCTACGGCTGGTTCCTGGACGGCAAGAAGTTCAAGAAGAAGAACACCTTCACCGACTTCATCGCCTGCGCCGAGCACCTGCACGCGGGCGGCTACGGAGCCAAGGGCCGCACGGTGGCCTACGGCGGCTCGGCCGGCGGCATGCTGATGGGCGCGATCACCAACCTGCGGCCGGACCTGTGGTCGGGCATCATCGGGGCGGTGCCGTTCGTCGACGTGCTCAACACCATGAGCGACACCTCCCTGCCCCTGACCCCGCCGGAATGGCCCGAATGGGGCAATCCGCTGGAGGACAAGGAAGCCTACGACTACATCGCCAGCTACAGCCCGTACGACAACGTCACGGCCAAGCCCTACCCCGCCGTGCTGGCCACCGGCGGCCTGTCGGACCCGCGCGTCACCTACTGGGAGCCGGAGAAGTGGGCCGCCAAGCTGCGGGCCAACACCACCAGCGGCAATCCGATCCTGCTGAAGATCAACATGGAGGCCGGTCACGGCGGCGCCTCGGGCCGCTTCGACTTCCTCAAGGAGATCGCGCTCGACTACGCCTTCGCCGTGTGGGCGGTCGACAAGGGCTGGACGAAGGCATGATGCCGATGTCGCGTTTCAAGACCCTCCCCCTGACGGGGGGAGGGTCTTGATGATCATCCGCCCCTCCACCGACGCCGACGTGCCCGCGATCACGGCGATCTACGGCTGGAACGTGCTCAACGGCCTGGGCACCTTCGAGGAGGTTCCGCCCGACGAGGCCGAGATGGCCCGGCGGCGGGCGGCCTTTCTCGACCGGGGCCTGCCCTATCTGGTCGCCGAGCTGGACGGAAAGGTGCTGGGCTACGCCTATGCCGGCCCGTTCCGGCTGCGGGCGGCCTATCGCTACACCGTCGAGGACAGCATCTACGTCGCGCCCGACGCGGCCGGAAAGGGCGTCGGCAAGGCGCTGCTGAAGGCCCTGATCGAGGCCTGCGAGGCCCTGGGCCTTCGCCAGATGTGCGCGGTGATCGGCGACAGCGGCAACGCCGCCTCGATCGGCGTGCACGCGGCCCTGGGCTTTACGCACAAAGGCGTCTTCCCGGCCATGGGCTACAAGTTCGACCGCTGGGTCGATCTCGTCTGGATGCAGCGGCCGCTCAACGGCGGCGGCGACACCCCTCCGGACGCGCCCGGCATGTCGCTGAGCGGCGTCTAGGTCGTCTCGAAGACGCTCAAAGCAAAAGCCCCGCCGGCGAACCGGCGGGGCTTTCGTGTTTTCGGGG
Source organism: Caulobacter flavus (assembly GCF_003722335.1). Taxonomy (GTDB): domain Bacteria; phylum Pseudomonadota; class Alphaproteobacteria; order Caulobacterales; family Caulobacteraceae; genus Caulobacter; species Caulobacter flavus. The sequence goes on along the minus strand of NZ_CP026100.1, from coordinate 2,750,835 downwards.
TTCTGAAAAGAACTGGAGGCTAGGCCTTGCGGGCGCGAGCCTTGCCCGGAGCCTTGGCCTTGCGGCCGCCTTGACCCAGACCGAGCGCCTTGGCCATGGCCGAGCGGGCTTCGCTGTACGACGGAGCCGTGGTCGGGTAGTCGGCGGGCAGGCCCCACTTCGACTTGTATTCGGCGACGGTCATGCCGTGGGTGGTCAGGTGACGCTTCAGCGTCTTGTAGGGCTTGCCATCTTCGAAGCTGATCAGGGCGTCCGGCGTGATGCTCTTGCGGATCTGGGCCGGAGTAGCCTTGGTAACGGTCTCGGTAACCGGCGCTTCCGGCGAACCAAGACCGGCGAGGGCGTCGTGCGTGGCCCGAATCAGAGCCGGCAGGTCAGAGACCGAGGTCGTGTTGTTGGCCACATAGTTGGCCACGATCTCGGCGGTCAGCTCGATCAGGGTCGATTTGTCTTCCACGGCGTCACTCCACAATGACTTTAAATTCGGAAATACACCCGCCCGGAGGAATTACAAGTACACAAATACGCAATCGAGCGAGCAACGCTCCGCGAAAACAGGCTTTATTTCGCGGCAACAATGTCGATGGCGGTTTTCCAAAGCCTTGGCCGTAACCGATTGCGACGCCGCTCAAGTGCAGTTTGAGCGGGTCGGTGGTTTCGCGCCCGCGAAGACCCAAAAGGTTCGCGTGCAATCGCACTTTGCATCGCACAATTGCGTTGGATGAACATCGTCGGCGCGCGCAGGTTCCGCACGGGGCACAGTCAGACGACGTTCGAACCGCGGCAAGCGAACGCGCTCGCGCCTACGACGATCGGCAGAACACAGCTTGAACGAAGGGAAAGGAGCGCGATGTAAACGCGGACCTCAGGACAGGCCGCTGATCAGCGAAAAGTTTGAAGAGAGTGGCTGGGGAACTAGGACTCGAACCTAGAATGACGGTACCAAAAACCGCAGTGTTACCATTACACCATTCCCCAGCAGGAACGGCTGCCGACCCAGTGGGCCGCGGCGAGGCGGTGGAGATAGCTCAGGATTCGGACGGTGGCAACGCCCTCCAAATTCTTTTTTTGGGTCCATTTTCGCGCTTGCGACTCTCCAGCCAGCCTCCTATAAGCCGCCTCCCAAGTCGAGCACAGCCAACCGGCGGCGCGGCTTCGGAAAGTCGGAGTGTGGCTCAGTCTGGTAGAGCACTGCGTTCGGGACGCAGGGGTCGCAGGTTCAAATCCTGCCACTCCGACCATCTTCTCTCCCGAGAAAATTTCCTTATTTGCATAGTCTGGACGTTAAGTTCGGCAGGTTGCGTGCTGTTCATTTGACCGCAACGCGACAGCCGTTAGCTTGCGACCACATTCAGGCGCGACGGACGCACGATCACCAGTGCTTTCACCCCATCACGTCTTGGCTATCGCAACGGGACCCCGATGAAGCAGTTTCTAATGACCGTGGCCGGCGTGTTCGTCGGACTGGTGCTCTTTCTGGTCGGGGTTCCCTTCATACTGATCGTGCTGGCGGCCGGCGCCGCCCGCCCCGCCCCGGTCGCGGCCAACTCGGTCGTGCAGCTGGACCTGCGCGGCGGGCTTTCGGACCAGGATTCGCAGAGCCCGTTCGCGGCCTTTGGCGGCGGCGGCCAGTCGGTGATGGGCGTCATCGAGGTGCTGCGCCGCGCCGAGACCGACGACAAGGTCAAGGCGGTGTTCGTGCGCCTGCCCGAGGGCGGCATCGCCCCGGCCTCGGCCGACGAGCTGAGCCAGGCCTTCAAGCACTTCCGCAGCGTCGGCAAGAAGCCGATCTTCGCCCATAGCCAGGGCCTGTATCCCTCGGGCATGTCGACCTCGACCTACCGCCTGGGCATGGCCGCCAGCGAGTTCTGGATGCAGCCCGACAGTTCGCTGCAGGCCGTGGGCGTGGCCAGCGAGACGATGTTCTACAAGCGCCTGTTCGACAAGTACGGCGTCAAGGCCGACTTCGAGCAGCGCTACGAATACAAGAACGCGGTCAATCCTTACCTGAACAGCGACTTCACCCCGGCCCACCGCGAGGCCACGCTGTCGTGGATGGGCTCGGTCTACACCAGCGCCCTCACCGCGGCCGCCAAGGACCGCAACCTGGATCCGGCGCGCCTGATCAAGGCGATCGAGGCCGGCCCCTACAGCGCCCAGCAGGCGCGGGGCCTGGGCCTGATCGACAAGGTCGGCCAGGTGAAGGAGGCGCAGGACGCCATGCTGGCCCGGGCCGGCAAGGGCGCCAAGCTGATCGAGTTCAGCGACTACGCCTCGCGCTCGAAGAAGGACCTGCCCAAGACCGGCGCGGCCATCGCGGTGATCGGCGCCGAGGGTCCGATCGTCACCGGCACGGCGGGCCAGGCCTCGCCGTTCGCCAACGACAGCACCATCCACTCGGACGAGACCGCCAAGGCGATCTACGACGCCATCGAGGACAAGGACGTCAAGGCGATCGTCCTGCGCGTCTCCTCGCCCGGCGGCTCCGACACGGCCTCGGAGCAGATCCTGGCCGCCGTGCGGGCCGCCAAGGCGGCCGGAAAGCCCGTCGTGGTCAGCATGGGCACCTACGCCGCTTCGGGCGGCTACTGGATCAGCAGCCAGGCCTCGGCGATCGTGGCCCAGCCCTCGACCCTGACCGGCTCGATCGGCGTGTTCGGCGGCAAGTTCGCCCTTGGCGAGGCCCTGTCGCGCTTCGGCGTCGACACCCGCCAGGTGACCGTGGGCGGCGACTATGCCGGCGCCTTCGGAACCGGTCAGGAGTTCACCGCCGACCAGCGCGCCCGCTTCTCCGCCTGGATGGACCACATCTACGCCGGCTTCATCACGCGCGTAGCCGAGGGCCGCAAGCTGCCGGTCGAGCGCGTGCGCGAGATCGCCAAGGGCCGCGTCTGGACCGGCGCCCAGGCCAAGGACCTGGGCCTGGTCGACCAGCTGGGCGGCTTCTACGACGCCGTCGACAAGGCCAAGGCCCTGGCCAACCTGAAAGGCGACGTTCGCCTCAAGAAGATCGGCGGACCCAAGTCGCCGTTCGACGCCCTGGAGAAGGCCCTGGGCGTCAGCTCGACCTCGATGCGCACGGTGGCCGCCGCCGCCTGGATCCTGGGCGACCCGCGCTCGGAGGCGATCCTCGACGAGATGGCCAAGACCCGCCTGCGCTCGCAAGGCGCCAGCGTCCTGGCCGACACGCCGACCTACTGAGGCTTCGGCGAGACTTACGAGAAAGGCCGCTCCGCAAGGGGCGGCCTTTTTTGTTGGATGGCGGCTGGGCTGACCCCCTCCGGCCCTCCGGGCCACCTCCCCCTTCAGGGGGAGGATTTATTGGCGACGGCGCTCTTGAAAGACGCTCCCCCTGAAGGGGGAGCTGTCGCGGAGCGACTGAGGGGGAAGTGATCGCCGGCGTTGGGGATGTGCTGAGCGCATCAGATACTTCCCCCTCCGGCCCTCCGGGCCACCTCCCCCTTCAGGGGGAGGATCTTTGGGCACGGCTTTCCCGCCTCACGCGGCTAGCCGCTGAGCTGATGGAGAGGGCGCGGGGCGTCCGGGCTTCGCCCGGATGTGTTTGTTTCAATTACCGTTTCGACGAAGCATAGACGCCCCGCGCGATCGTTTGTCCTCAGGCCGGGGCGCGCAGGCCTCTTCCGCCTTGTGCCCCTTCCCCACGCAGAGCTCCCCGTTTCTTGACGGCCAGGAGTGCGTGCTAGGCGCGGACCCTTGGGCGGGCGGCGGTTCAACCGACGAACCAACCGATGGATGGGTTTACGTCCCCCATCCTCATTTAAGCCTTCAGGCCCGGCTCACGCCGCTCCTTCAGCCCCGCTCGATCGCATCCGCATCGCCGCTTCGGGCCGGATCCTTGCGCCCTCTCCCTGCGACGGGATGCAGTGATTATGCGGGCGGGTTGGATCCGTCTGATCCAGCACCGTGAGAAAGTTGCAAGTTGCTGATCGTGTTCAGGACTTTTCGCTGAACGCAGAGGATCCACGGAGCTGGGTCCCCGTCAGCCGCTCCCAAATCCGTAAGAACCCCCGCTCACGCGGGGATTTTACGGGTGGGGTGTGTTCCCGCTCCGGGAAGGCTACTGGCGCCGGCGCTGCCCCCTTCGTCGCCTTTGGCGACACCTCCCCCAGAGGGGGAGGATTTGTTCGCCCCGCCCACAAACAAAAACGGCGGGTCCTTTCGGACCCGCCGTCGATGCCGTCGCTCCCGGCGGTTCGAGAACCGCCGGGATGAACGCCAGGCTGCTTAGAAGCGCAGCTTGGCGCCGAGGAAGTACGAACGACCCAGGATGTCGTAGGTGTTCGGGTCGGTGTTGCCGTCCGGCGAGTTGTCGAACACCGGCGGCTTCTTGTCGCCGAGGTTGCGGACGCCGCCGAAGACTTCGACGTTGTCGTTGACGGCCCAGCGGGCGCTGACGTCGTGGTACATGAAGGCCTTGACGGTGTTGTAGCCGCCATCCTCGAAGTCGGGGATGTTGCCCTGGTTGTCCATCTTGCCGACGTAGGTGCCGGTGTAGGCCAGGCGGACCGGACCGACGTCGTAACCGACGCGCAGGCTGGCCTTCCATTCCGGCAGCGAGGCCGAGATGTTGTAGGCGCCGATGGTGCCCTTGTACTCGATGCCGTCCAGCTCATAGCTGTCGAGATAGGTGGTCGACAGGTCGAACTGCAGCTTGTCGCCCCAGACGCCGCCGGCCCACGGCACGGCCCAGCCGTACGAGACAGCCACGTCGATGCCCTTGGTCTGCAGCGACGACACGTTGCCGAGCGGCGCGCGGGCCTTCAGGTTGCCGGCCGCGTCGCGGTAGATCAGCGGCAGGTTGATGCCCGAGTCGAAGCAGGCCGACGAGGTCAGGTTGCCCGAGGCGAAGCAGTCGTTGACGATGCCCGAGACGCCGCCCTTGATCGTGCCGATGTAGTCGTCGATCTTGATGTCGTAGTAGTCGACCGTGGCGCTCAGGCCCGAGATGAAGCTCGGTTGCCAGACCACGCCGAAGGTGACCGTTTCCGACTTCTCTTCGTTCAGGCTCGGGTTGCCGTAGAAGAACGACTCCGTCTGGGTGTTCTGGGCGACGAAGTTGCCGGCGACCGGATCATAGCCCAGCTGAGCGGTACAGAAGGTGCGAACCGCGGCCGACAGGGTGCGGGCAGCGCCCGTGCCCGGGTTGACGGTGGTGCAGGGGTCGAGCACGGCCGGGAAGCCTTGGTCGCCCGACTGGTACAGTTCGAACACCGACGGAGCGCGGCTGGCCTTCTGGAACATGGCGCGCAGCTTGATGTCCGAGATCGGCTTGTATTCCAGGCCGACCTTGTAGCTGTAGACGCTGCCGACCGACGAGTAGTCGGAGTAGCGGCCGCCCAGTTCCAGGCCCAGGTACTGCACGCCGGTCACGTCGGCGACCAGCGGAACCACGGCTTCGGCGTAGAGTTCGCCGACGCTCGAGGCGCCGCCGACGGCGCGTTCGGCGTTGAAGCCGAAGATGTCGCCGGAGTTCTTGGCCGCGTCGGGGGTGAAGGCCAGGCTGTCTTCACGCCATTCGGCGCCGACGGCCACCGACAGGTCGCCGGCCGGCAGCTTGAACAGCGGGCCGGTGGCGTAGACCGAACCGACGTTGCGTTCGAACACGGTCAGGTCCGAGAAGTTCAGGCGGATGAAGCTGGCCGCGGCGGGCGAGATCGTGCCGGCGCCGAACATGTTCAGCGGGGCGCAGGTCGGGAACAGGGCCAGCGAGGCGGTCGAGCAGCTGGTGGTGCTGGCGCCGGGGCCCGAAGCGATCGCCGCGGCGACCTTCGAACGCGAGACGTCGTTCTGCACGCCGACGCGGAACTCGGTGCGGCCGAAGCTGTAGAAGGCTTCACCGGTCCAGCCGTGACCCAGATCGGCCTTCAGGCCGAGGTTGATCTGGTACAGGTCGGAGTCGCGGGTTTCGACGCGCGGACCGACTTCGGCCATACGACGATCGAAGAAGATCGGCGCGGTCGGGTTCGGACGGGTGGCCAGCAGGGCGGCCAGGGCCGGCGAGACGAAGGCGTTGTTGTACGGGATCTGGATCGCGGTGGCCGGGGTCGGGGCCAGCTGAGCCGAGTTGCGGCTGTCCGAATAGAACAGTTCAGCCGTCGCTGTCAGGCGGTCGGTGATCTCGTAGTTGCCCAGAGCGGTGATGTTGAAGCGCTCGCCCGGCGACAGCAGGTTGTTGACCGGCGAGAAGTTGTAGCGGTCGCCAGCCAGGGTGTTGACGAACGGACGCGGGGTGCCGTCAGCGTTGAAGCCGTAGCGGACGTTCAGCGGGCTCGAGGTCGAACCGCCGAAGGGGTTGGTGCCGATGGCGCTGGCCGCGCCCGTCACGCCCGTGCCCGAACCGCCGGCGTTGGACACCAGCGACCACGGACGGTCGGCGTTCGGCAGGATCTTGTCGCGGCTGTAGTAGTTGGCGTAGGCGGTGACGTTGCCCTTGCCGTCCGGCGAGTTGGCGCCGATCAGCACGTAGGTGTTGGTGGTCTTGCCGTCGCCGATTTCGGTGCCGGTCCACTGGGTGCCGACTTCCACGCCTTCGAAGTTCTTCTTCAGCTGGAAGTTCACGACGCCCGACAGGGCGTCCGAGCCGTACACGGCCGAGGCGCCGCCGGTGACGATCTCGACCTTGTCGATCAGGGCGGTCGGGATGTTGTTCAGGTCGACGGTGTTGGCGCGCGTCGACGGGTTCATGCGGTGGCCGTTGACCAGCACCAGAGTACGCGACGCCCCCACGCCACGCAGGTCGACGGTGGCCGTGCCGTCAGACGGGTTGTTCGAAGCGGCGGTCAGGCCGGGCATCACCTGCGGCAGGCGGTTCAGCACGTCTTCGGTGGTGGTCGAGCCGGCGGCCTGGATGGCCTCCGAGGTGACCGTCGAGATCGGGCTGTTGGCGACGTAGTCCTGGCGCGCGATACGCGAGCCGGTGACGACGACGGCTTCGATTTCCGTCGCCTCGCCTTCGGGAGCCGTCTGGGCCGACGCCACACCGGCGCTGGCCGCGGCGATCGCGAGGCCGCTGATGATGGTCGTCGTCAGCAGGCGCTTACGCGTCATCTGAATCTTCAATGGAATCCCTCCGAGAATGGACCGGTGGGGACGATGTCGCCCGCCGTTAAGCCCACGTCTTGCAATCCCAGGCTGCTCACAGCCCGGTTGGCCGGGACGTTAGGAGCGCCCGCTCTCGGCGGTCAATTTCCGATTACGATTATGTAACGTGAAGCATCGTGCCTGTCGCAAATTGAACACACCGCTGTCGCCTATGCGGCAGATTGCGACCGCCAGAACTGCGTTATACAGCCAAGCTAGCGCACGATTGTCCAAATAAGGCGGCTTAGTGGCAATTTTCTCCGCTTTGAAATAACAAGGCTATCGAAAGATGTTCACTTTCTGAAACCCGATTCTCGCACGACCCTCCCATTCGGCGCTCGTCGGCGGCCATAGTGGCGCCACAATCTGACCGCGTGTCGTCCGCGACACATATCGGTCCGCCCCGGGACCGCATCGCCAACCGGATTCGCCATGCGCTCGCCACAACCTCTGCTTGCCCTGCTCGCCGCCGCCGCGCTCTCGTCCGCCGCCCTGCCCGCGGCCGCGTCGGCCGCCAGCCCGACCGCGCTCGACGCGGTGACGGCCTGCCGCGCGATCACCGACGCGACCGCCCGCCTGGCCTGCTACGACAAGGCCGCGGGCGAGCTGGTGGCGGCCGACGCGGCCGGCGACATCGTGGTCCTGGATCGCCAGGGCGTGGAGAGCGCCAAGCGCGAGGCCTTCGGCTTCAACCTGCCCAAGCTCGACCTGTTCGGCGGCAAGGGCGAGAAGCCCGCCGCGCTCGACCGCGTCGAGGGCGTGGCCAAGCAGGCCTGGCAGAACGGAACCGGCGGCTGGACCATCGTGCTGGAAGACGGCGCCAAGTGGGATCAGGTCGGCCGCGACCCGGTGCGCCGCGCGCCCAAGCCGGGCTCGAAGATCGCCATCCGCAAGGCCTCGATGGGCAGCTTCTTCCTCAATATCGACGGCCAGACGGCCATTCGCGCGCGTCGCCTGGACTAGTAGGACTTGCCCTGGCCGCGCGCGCCGCGCATCTGAGGGACCTCAATACAGAGGTTCTTCGAGGCCCGACGCCCATGACCGATTTCCGCCGCGTGACCGACAGCCTGTCGGTCAGCCCCCAGATCACCGCCGAGGACGTGGCCCGGGCCAAGGCCGAGGGCTTTGCGCTGATCGTCAACAACCGCCCCGACGGCGAGGATCCCAGCCAGCCGGCCAGCGCCGAGATCGAGGCGGCGGCCAAGGCCGCGGGCCTCGACTACGTGCACGTGCCGGTGCGCGGCGGGCCGACCCAGGAGCAGGTGGACGCGGTGCGCGAGGCGGTGGAGACCGCCGGCGGTCCGGTCCTGGCCTTCTGCCGCTCGGGCACCCGCTCGATCGTCACCTGGTCGATCGGCCAGGCCCTGTCGGGCGCGGCCGATCGCGAGACGCTGGTGAAGCAGGGCTACGAGGCCGGCTACGACCTCTCCGGCGTCCTGCCGCACTAGTCCCGACTAGTAGCCGCCCAGCGTGCCCACGCGGGCGGCCATCGGGCTAGGTTCGGGTTCGCACGAGGCCAGCACGAACTGCGCCGCTATGAGACACAGGATGGCGAAGGCCGCGCGCTGGAGCCGTTTTGAGACAAAAATCGCCGTGTCGGCCGCCATGATCCGTACTCCGCAGGGTTTACGGTTCGTTAAGCGCAAGACCGGCGCCGCTCAGGATGGGTCTCGATGATCCCCTTCGTCCGCGAGATCGAGTTCGAGTACGGCCGCTGCGACCAGGTCTCGCCGCTGATCCGGCGGGTGATCGCCGACAATCCGGGGCCGTTCACCTATACCGGCACGGGGACCTACATCGTCGGCCGCGGGACCGTGGCGGTGATCGATCCTGGCCCCGACATCCCCGCCCATCTCGATGCGCTGCTGGCGGCGATCGAAGGCGAGACCGTCAGCCACATCCTGGTGACCCACCACCATGCCGACCACTCTCCCCTCGCCGCTCCGCTGGCTCAGCGCACGGGCGCGCGGATCTGGGGCCGGCCGGCGCCGGCGGCGCTGGTCTCCGAGGAAACCGGCGTGCAGCTCGACGCCGAGGACGACGGCCATTTCCGGCCCGACGTCGAGATCGCCGACGGCGACCTGTTCGAAGGCCCCGGCTGGACGCTGGAGGCGATCACCACGCCGGGCCACACCTCCAACCACGTCTGCTTTTCGCTGAAGGAAGAGAACGCCCTGTTCAGCGGCGACCACGTCATGGGCTGGTCGACGACGGTGATCACCCCGCCGGACGGCGACATGGGCGACTACTTCGCCAGCCTGGCCAAGGTCCAGGCGCGGGATTTCGACACTCTGTGGCCGACCCACGGCTCGCCGGTGCGGGAGGTCGCGCCGTTCCTTCAGGCCTATGTCGACCACCGCCGCGCGAGAGAGGCGCAGGTCCTCGGCGCGCTGGCGGGCGGCCCGGCGCGGATCAAGACCATGGTCCCGGTGCTGTACGCGGCGGTGGATCCGCGCCTGCACCCGGCCGCGGCCCTGTCGATGCTGGCCCACCTGGTGCTGCTGGTGCGCGAGGGGCGCGTGGCTTGCGACGGCGCGCCGGGGCTGGACAGCGAGTATCGGCTGGCCTGAGGATCAGCTACACGCCCTCCCCTCGTCGTCATCCCGGCCGCAGCGTAGCGGAGAGCCGGGACCCAGGGCCGTCGCAACGCACTGGCGGCCACTCCAACGCGCGACCCCGGCCGCGGCGCCCGGTTCCCCTGGGTCCCGGATAAGCGCTGCACGCTTTCCGGGATGACGAACTGTTGGATAGGCCCTGCTAAAGCCGCGCCTTCACGCTGGCCCGCACCGTGCGGGGCGCGCCGGGGAAGATCCAGACGGGGCTGTACGAGCTCTGGGCGTAGTGCTCGTCGAAGAGGTTATCGACCTCCAGGCGCAGGTCGATCTTCGGGGTTAGCGCGCACTCCACGGCGGCCTTGGCCTTCCAGTAGGACGGCAGGATCAGGCCCGAACCGTCCAGCGCCCCGGCCCGGTCGCCGACATACGCGGCGCCGGCGGTCAGTTTCCACCGCTCGAAGGTTCCGACCGCGAAGGCGCCGCCCGAATGCTCGGGCACGTTCAGCACCGCGTCGGAGGCGAAGGCGGTGTCGTCGGCCTTGGCGTCGGTCCAGGCGTAGTTGACCACCACGCGCCATACGGCGCTGACCTCGAACGAGGCGTCGAACTCGACGCCCCGGCTGGTCAGTTGGCCGACCGGCGCCAGGAAGCTGGCGTCGACGGGATCGTTGGCCAGGATGTTGCGCTTTTCGATGTCGAACAGGGCGATCCCCAGGTCGACACCCGGCCAGCGGCCGGAGAGGCCCAGCTCCCAGCCCTTGCCCCTCTCCGGCGCGAAGCCCTGGCCGGTGCGGCCGGTGCCGGAATTGAGCAGGAACGAGCGGCCCCAGCTGGCGTGAGCGACCAGGGCGTCGGTGAGCTGGTAGCGGGCGCCCAGGCGGTAGTCGACCGGCGAGCCCTCGCCGCGCCCGACCGCGCCGGTGCGATTGTTGCGCACGGTCTGGCGATAGTCGTCGACGCGGACGCCGGCCAGCAGGCTCAGGCGCTGCGTCGCCTGCCAGAGATCCTGGGCGTAGAACGTGGTGACACGGCGGGTCTCGCGGTTGTCGGTGAACGGCAGCAGCGGCAGGGCCTGGCCGCCATAGGCCGGCGCGTCGATCGAAATGGCGTGGGGTGCGTCGGCGGTAGGGTTCCGGCGCAGCAGGAACTCGCTGTACTCCAGGGTGTAGCCCTTCACGCCGACGTTCAGGTGATGGGCGCCGACGCGGCCGTCGAGCTCGAGGCGGCCCGAGACGTCTTCGACGGCGTAGTCGCGCTCGCGGCGCTGGCGCCACAGCTGGCGGCCGACCAGGCGCGACTGGTCGCTGGAGAAACCGTGCATGTCGCCGGTGCGGCGGGCGAAGCCGGCGGTCAGCCGCCAGTCGGGCGAAAGCTCGTACTCGCCGGTCAACTGGTGGCGCTCGTTGCGGAAGCGCGTGGTCCCGTCGCCCGGCTCGCCGAAGAAGCGCGAGCGCGGGATGGCAAGCGCGTCGCCATTCACGGCCGGCACGCCACGGTCGAAGGGCGCGTCGAAGACGGTGAACTCGCCCACATAGGTCAGGCGCAGGGCCTCGGTCGCCCGCCAGGTCAGGGACGGGGCGACGGCGCGGCGGTGCAGGTCGACATGGTCGCGCCAGCCGTCGCTGCGCTCGTCGGCGACCACCAGGCGGGCGGCCAGGGTGTCGGACAGCGGACCGGTGAAATCGAGCTCGCCCCGGCGCAGGCCGAACGAGCCGACGGTGGCGGCCACGTGGCCGCCGCGCACGAACTGCGGGGTCTTGGAGACGATGTTGACGCGGCCGGCCGGGTCGATGTCGCCGAACAAGGCGCCGGCCGGGCCTTTCAGGATCTCGACGCGCTCGGCCGTGGCCGGGTCGCGGGGCGGCGCGAGACCCCGGTTGGCCAGGAAGCCGTCGACATAATACTCGGCCCCGCCGTCGGGCGTGCCGAGAAAGCCGCGGATGGCGAAGTTGTCGAGAAAGCCGCCGCGGTTGTTCTGCTGGGAGACGCCGCTGGTCAGCTCCAGCGCGTCGGCCAGGCGCCCGGCGCCGACCGCGTCGAGCAGGTCGCGCTCGACCGAGCGGCTGGACGGCGAGGTGGCTTGCGTGATCTCGCCAGCGCCCAGGGTGACGTCGCGGGCCGCCCCGCGCCGCCCCAGGATGACGATCTCGCCCACGGCGTGGGGCTCCGTCTCGGCGGCCGGAACGGCTTCCGGCGGCTCGGCGGCGGACAGGGCCAGCAGGCATGCGCTGACGCAGCTCCACGACAGGGGCAAGAGAGCAACTCCGTTTGTAATGTTATTTCATATCAGCTATGCCGCCCCGGTGATGCTGTCAACCAACGCCGTTTCCGTCGCCCCGCCCCCGCCCGCCGCCGGCCGTATCGCCGCCATCGACGCCCTGCGGGGCCTGGTGATGCTGTTGATGATGGTCGACCACGTGCGGGAGTTCTTCTTCATCCATACCCAGGTCTCGGACCCGATGGACGTGGAGGCGACGACGCCCGCCCTGTTCTTCACCCGCCTGGCGGCGCACCTGTGCGCGCCGGTGTTCGTGGCCCTGACGGGCCTGGCCGCCTGGCTCTACGGCCGCAAGGCTGGCGGGAACGATCCCCGCGCCATCGCCAAGGCGGCGTCAGGCTTCCTGTTCAAGCGGGGCCTGTTCCTGGTGTTCCTGGAACTGACCTTCGTCAGCTTCGCCTGGAGCTTCGACCTGACTCCGAAGACCTATTACCTGCAGGTGATCTGGGCGATCGGCCTGTCGATGATCGCGCTTTCGGCCCTCGTCCACCTGCCGCGCGCGGCGCTGATCGCGGTCGGCCTCGTGATCGTGCTGGGCCACAACCTGCTGGACCCGATCGGCATAGCCCAGGGCCAGCCGGGCCATGCGATCTGGGCGATCCTGCATGACCGGGGCTTCATCGACCTGCCCTGGGGCGCGCGGGTCCGCACGTCCTACCCGCTGCTGCCCTGGATCGGCGTCGCGGCCCTGGGCTACGGCGTCGGTCCCTGGTTCGTCGCCGCCTGGCGCGATCGCCGCGACCGCCTGCTGCTGACGGGCGCCGTGGCCCTGGTCCTGCTCGTACTGCTGCGTAGCCTGAAAGGCTATGGCGACACGCCGTGGGTCGCCGGCTCCAGCCCGATCCGCACCGGCATGAGCTGGCTGAACGTCACCAAGTATCCGCCGTCGGCCGACTTCCTGCTGCTGACGCTCGGCCTCGGCGCGCTGCTCCTGGCGGCGCTGGAGAAGGCGCCGGCGCGGCTCGTCTCGACCCTGGCGGTGCTGGGCGCCGCGCCGCTGTTCTTCTACCTGATCCACCTCTACGGCCTGCACCTGCTGCAGCTTCTGGCCGTCGTGGCGCTGGGACCGAACCAGGGCGAGGTCTGGAGCGTGCCGGGCGTGGCCTGGATCTGGCTGCTGGCGGCGCTGGTCGCGGTTCCCTGCTGGTTCGCCTGCCGCTGGTTCGGCCCGGTCAAGCGGGCCAGCCGCCAGCCGTGGATGAAGTATCTCTGAGGTCGGTCCGATACTCGACAGAGCGCGCCGCCCCGGGTGAAATGGGTGTTCGGCGTCTCCCCCGCGCCGGCAGCATCACAGGACCCGATGTTCACCAGCGACGAGACGGCCCGGCTGGCGGCCCTGCACGAGTACGGCCTGGTCGACACCCCGCCCGAGGCGGCTTTCGACCGGATCACGGCCCTGGCCGCCGAGCTGTTCGACACGCCGATCGCAGCCGTCACCCTGATCGACGCCGACCGTCAGTGGATCAAGTCGGTCGTCGGGCTGGAACCAGGCGGCACGCCCCGCGAGGACGCCTTCTGCCACTACACCATCGAGTCCGACGAGGTGATGGAGGTGCTGGATCCGGAGGGCGACGACCGCTTTCGCGACAACCCCTTCGTCACCGACGATCCCAACATCCGCTTCTACGCCGGCGCGCCGCTGCGGCTGCAAAGCGGCCATCGGCTTGGGGCGTTGTGCGTCATCGACCAGCGGCCGCGCCCGCCGCTGACCGCCGAGGAGAAGCGCCGGCTGAAGGCCCTGGCCCAGATCGTCGTCACCGAGATGGACCTGCGGCTGCTGAACGCCCGCAACGAGCTGCTGACCCGCCGGGCCCAGGCCGCCACCGAGGCCAAGAGCGAGTTCCTGGCCAACATGACCCACGAGCTGCGTACGCCGCTGACCAGCGTGATCGGCTTCAACGGCCTGCTGGCCGCCTCGCCCAACCTGCCCGACCGCGAACGGATGCTGGCCACCAAGGCCAAGTCGGCCGGCGAGAAGCTGCTGACCATCGTCAACGACGTGCTGGACCTGGCGCGGCTGGAGGCCGGCGTCGTCGATCTGGACGACGAACCGATCGACGTGCCCGAGGCGGCGCGCTCGGCCGTCGAACTGTTCGCCGAGCGGGCCCTGGCCAAGGACGTCGCCCTCTCGGCCGAGATCGCCGGCGCCCTGCCGACGGTGCGCGGCGACGCCTCGCGTCTGCGCCAGATCCTGGTCAACCTGCTGGGCAACGCGCTCAAGTTCACCGAACTGGGCCAGGTGTCGCTGCGCATCGTCGCGCGCGACGGCGCGCTGGTGATGACGGTCACCGACACCGGCGTCGGCATTCCCGCCGACCAGCTGGAGCGGATCTTCGAGCGCTTCGAGCAGGCGCCCGGCGCGGCCAGCCGCTTCGGCGGTACTGGCCTTGGCCTGGCGATCTCCCGCCGGCTGGCCCGGCAGATGGGTGGCGAGATCACCGTAAGGAGCCAGGTCGGCGAAGGCTCGGTGTTTACCGTGACCCTGCCCGGAACCTGACCCAAGCGGTCAGCACAACTTTACATAGAACGAAAACCTGCTCCATGCTCCTGAGGGGGGGCACTGGCGATGGCCGGCTGCTCGATTGTCCAGGGAGAGCGGCCGTGCTGGCGAACGGAACCCAGATCGCGATCAGCGCAACGGAAACGAAGTCCATCGAAGACTTGCGAGTCGGTGACACGATCTGGGCGGCGGGACTTGGCCGGGACTGGAAAACCGCCACCGTCCAGTTTTCCAACGGGACGGGACCCGACTCGGCGTTCCAGGCCGTGCAGTGCATAATCGACGGCGGCCGCGAACTGATCTGCGTTCGACGTCAGAAGCTTCTCACCACGAGGGGGCTGCTGAGCACGGAAAATATCTTGCCCGGCGACAGGCTTATCCAGGCCGACGGCCAGACCGTCCAGATCGTCGCCTTGGCCATGGGGACGTCCACTCGGGGAGAACACGCCGTCGCAACCTCGATCAGGCCGACTTCGGATCCAGAGGGACACCTGATCGTCGCGCAAGGCGTCATCGTCGCTGACTACATGCTCAACATCGGCTCTTGGTCGGCGCACCATGAGGCGCCGGTCGCCTAGGAGATCGCCTCATCCCAGGGCCTGGAACCTGTTCGCTGCGCAGGAAGGATCGCTACGGCGCCCCCACCTTGCCCCGCAGGTGTTCGGCCAGGCGGATCGACAGGGTGACGATCGTGAAGGTCGGGTTGGAGATCCCGGTCGAGGCGAACACCGACGAGCCGGCGATATAGAGGTTGTCGAGGCCGTGCACCTTGAGGTCGGCGTCGACCACGCCCTCCTGCGGGTCGGCCGACATGCGGGTGGTGCCGATGTGATGGCCGTTGACGGTCAGCCCCTGCTTCACGCTGGGCCAGGACTGGCAGTAGACGTCGCCGCCCAGCGCCTCGACCGCGGCTTTGAACAGCTGGGTGGTCTGGGTGTAGGTGGCCTCGTCGCGGTCGCTGAGCAGCCAGGTGATGTGGGTCTGGCGCTGGCCGAACACCGGATCGACCGTGTCGGCCAGGGTGATCCGGCTGTCGGGATTGGGCGCCATCTCGAAATAGTACTGGCCGTAGTTGGACCAGAACCAGCAGCTGCCGATGCCCAGGCGCTTCTGCTCCTCGGCGGAGGGCGAGAAACGGCCCGAGACCCGCACGCCGTTCTCGTCCTGCCAGGTGACCGGCCGGTTGCCCACCAGGGTCTTGCCGCCCATCAGCCGGGTCTGGGCGTCGGTGAGGTAGGCGCCGCCGACGCTGATGACCTGGCCGGTCGACAGCGGGTGGCACATGAAATAGCGGCCGACCTGGTCGTGGTCGTTGCCCACGTCCGACAGCAGCAACTGGCGGGCGTTCTCGACCGCGCCGCAGGCCAGGACGACGTAGTCGGCCTTGATGGTGAACTCCGTCGCCTTCTTCGGCGGGCTGGCCCCGTCCATGCTGGCGACACGCAGGCCGCACACGCGCCCCTGCTCGTGGTCGATCTGCAGCAGGGTGGCGTTGACGATGACGTCGGCGGCGCTGTCGGCGATCGTCACGCCGTCGAAGGTGCGCTGGGCGAACTTCAGGTAGTTGGGGCCCAGGTACTGGTAGATCGTGGTGTCGAAGCCCGTAAGCTCGGGCACCTCGGCGCCCAGGATCTCGGCCCAGGTCTCGGGGCGGAAGTCGTCGCCGTGCAGCACGCACAGCTCGGCGGCCTGGGCGTAGTAGGGATCCAGCTCCTCGCGCGTGATCGGCCAGCCGGGGAAACCGGGACGCTTCTCGAAGTCGATCGGGTCCAGCGGCCGCGACTGCCCGCCCCAGTGGGCAGAGGTGCCGCCGAACATCCGCTCGCGCTCCCACGGACCGCCGGCCCTGTTGTAGGGCCGGATCAGGAAGTCGGGTTCGGCCTCGGCGAACTGGCCGTCGGCCACGCCGTCGTAGAGCAGGCTCTTGGCCGGCCAGGTGGGATCGAGCGCGCTGCCGGGGCTGTCGGGCCCGCCTTCGATCAGCGTGACCTTCACCCCCGCCTTCTGCAGCTCCCAGGCCGCGGTGATGCCGGCCGGGCCGGACCCGACGATGCAGACCTGCGTCTCGATCACCGCGCCGTCGGCGATGTCCTTGCCGTTCCTGATCATGAGAGCCTCCCCAATCGCTCTCATGCAGATTGCGCCACTAGACGCCCGAAGGTTGTATCAAATCACACACCCGGATGGGTGGATCGGGTTTCTAGCCCTGGATCGCCTTGAGCACGCCGGTGACGCGACCGCAGTTGCGGCCCAGATCGCCGCCCTCGTCGCGGGCGACCGAACGGACGTCGACGCGGGCGCCGCCGGCGTCGGGACGGACGCGCACGACGAGGTCGTCGCGCAGGCCGTACCAGAAGCTGGCGCCGGTCGCTTCAAGGCGGCCGTCCATCGGATCGTCGGCGACCAGCTTGAGGCCCTTGGCCTGGACGGCGGCCTTGGCGGCCTCGTAGGCGTCGGCCGGCGAGCGGGTCAGCACCAGGGTGCGGGCGGCGGGACAGGTCTCGGCGTTGACCTCGGCCACGCGGCGGCCGGCGAACAGTTCGGAGCCGACGGGCAGGCTGGGCTCGTCGAGCACCGGCGCGGCCGCCTCGCCGCGCGCGGCCATGACGCTGTCGGAGAAGCCCAGCGGCGCCTTCCAGTCGGTGGCGACGTCGCCCACCGGGGCGGCGCGGGCGCTGACGCCGGTGGCCAGGAAGAAGAGGCCCAGCGTGGCGACGGTGACGGCCAGGGCCAGCAGCGCCCGGCGCCAATGACGCTGGATGCCGCCGATCATGGCCACGATGACGCCCAGGCCGCCGGTCAGCAGGCTGAGCCAGGCGACGGCGGGCGCCAGGTCGCGGGTCAGCAGGTCGTAGGCCACCGCCTTGTCGAGCAGGCCCGACTTCGCGCCAAGCGCGCCGACGACGACCAGCACGGCCGGCAGCGCGGCGATCGCCACGGCTCCGGTCAGGATCGGCGCGGCCCAGCCGCCCTTCTCGCCCGACGGGGTCTTGGCGGCCTTGGCCTTGCGTGGCTTGGCGCCGCTGAGCGGCATGGCCAGCGGCGCCTCCTCGGCGACGAACACCGGCGGAGCGTCGAAGGCGTCCTCCGGCGTCGCCGACAGCGGCTTGGCCCGCGGCTCGACCAGGGGCTCGTGCGGGAAGACGTCCTCCGGCGAAACCGGTTCGGCCGGCGCGGCCTGGGCCAGGGCGGCCGGCTCCGGATCGGGCAGCGTCGCGGCCAGGGCCTCGACGCTCAGCGGCGCGGGATCGGGCTCCGGCGCGGCGGCCAGGGCGGCGGCCACCTCGGGCTCGTGGACGGGCTCGACGGGCGCTTCGGCTTGCGGCGCGTCTTCCTCGACCAGGTCCTGAGGCGCTTCCAGGGGCTCGGGCGCATACAGCACCTCGGCCTGGGCGCCGTCGGCGGCGGCCAGGGTGGCCGAGCCGGTCGCGGCCGAACCGATGGTCGGCAGCACGTAGTCCTTCATCCGCTGGCGGATCAGCTTCTTGTCGATCTTGCCGGTGGCGCCCAGCGGGATCTCGTCGACGAACACCACGTCGTCGGGCATCCACCACTTGGCGATCTTGCCCTGCAGGAAGTCGAGGAACTCCTCCTTCGTGGCGGTCTCGCCTTCCTTCAGCTTGACCAGCAGGATCGGGCGCTCGTCCCACTTGGGGTGCGCCACGCCGATGACCGCGGCCAGGGCGGCCTTGGGATGGCCGACGGCGATGTTCTCGATCTCGATCGTGCTGATCCACTCGCCGCCGGACTTCACGACGTCCTTGGCGCGGTCGGTGATCTGCATGAAGCCCATCTCGTCGATGGTCGCCACGTCGCCGGTGTCGAAGAAGCCCTCCTCGTCGAGGATCTTGCCGCCGGCGCCCCGGAAGTACTCGGCGGCGATGATCGGGCCGCGGATCTTCAGGTGGCCGAAGGCCTTGCCATCGTGCGGCAGCGGCTTGCCGTCGTCGTCGGTCAGCTTCAGTTCGACGCCCATCGGCGGGCGGCCCTGCTTGAGGCGGTAGGGGATCTGCTCGTCGTAGGACAGCTTCTCCAGCCGATCGGTCATGGTCGACAGCGTGCCGACCGGCGAGGTCTCGGTCATGCCCCAGGCGTGGACCACCTCGACGCCGTACTTGTCGTGGAAGGCGCGGATGATGCTTTCCGGGCAGGCCGCGCCGCCGATCACCACCTTCTTCAGCGTGGTGATCTTCGAGCCCGTGCTCTCCAGGTGCTGCAGCAGCATCTGCCAGACGGTGGGCACGGCGGCCGAGAAGGTGACGCCTTCGGTCTCGAGCAGTTCGTGGATCGAGGCGCCGTCCATCTTCGCGCCTGGCATGACGATCTTGGCCCCGGTGGCCGGCGCCGAGAACGCCACGCCCCAGGCGTTGGCGTGGAACATCGGCACCACCGGCAGGATCACGTCGCGCTGCGACAGGCCCATCACGTCGGGCTGCATGGTGATGAAGGTGTGCAGGAAGTTCGAGCGGTGCGAGTACATCACCCCCTTGGGGTCGCCCGTCGTGCCCGAGGTGTAGCAGAGACCCGCGGCCGTACCCTCGTCGAACCCGCCCCAGACGCAGTCGGCCGACTGCTCGGCGACCAGGTCCTCGTAGCAGAGCAGGCCCTTGAAGTGCGGCGCCTCGCCCGCGAGCCTGAAGTCTTGCGGCATGTGCTCGCGGTCGGTGAAGACCACCACGTGCTCGACGTTGGGCAGGCGGGGAATGATCCCCGCGATGATCGGCAGGAAGGTCAGGTCGGTGAAGATCACGCGGTCGCCGCCGTGGTCGGCGATCCAGGCGATCTGCTCGGGGAACAGGCGCGGGTTGAGGGTGTGGCAGACCGCCCCGATGCCCATGATCCCGTACCAGGTCTCGATGTGACGGGCGGTGTTCCAGGCCAGGGTGCCGACCCGGTCGCCCGGCTTGATCCCAAGCGCCAGCAGCAGGTTGGAGACGCGCTTGGCGCGGCTGTGGATCTCGGCGTAGGTCGTGCGGACGACGGGCCCCTCGACCGACCGGGTGACCACCTCGCGGCCGCCGTGCCACTGGGCGGCGTGATCGATGATCTTGTCGAGCGTCAGAGCGCCATGCTGCATCAAACCTTGCATCGAAACCGCTCTCCCGCGTCCTGCTTATCGTTGTTCAGGAGAGGCTAGCGGCGCCCGACCGGCGGCGCAACGCATGGCGCGCCCGAGGCGAGCGAAGGTTTGGCGGCCGACTTTGCGCGCATCTGCACGGAGGCGTAGAGTACTGGACCTTCTACACGGCCGCGCTGATCGGCCGCATGCCCCGTTCACTCCCAGAACGTCGTTTTGCGGTTAGCTTCAGCGCTGCCTGGTTCGCACCAGGTGCGGGACGGGGTGCACGGCCTTGAACTGGCTCGATGCTCTAGGCGCCGACGAACGGCTGGACGAGGTGGCGAACGACACGCGTCGCCTGACGGTCGCGCGCCTGGTCTCCGCCGCTCTGGTGGCCATGGTCGTCGGGATCGCTCTGGGTCCAGCCATGGCCGCCGGCTGGTTCGCCGCCCTGGCGACGGGCGAGGCCCTGGCCTCGCTGGTCATCCGCCGCTTCACGGGGTCCACGACCGACCGCCTGCGGGCGCTGTTCGTGCTGGCCTCGATTCCGATCAACGTGGTGTGGTCGTGGCTGGCGGTGGCGCTTTGGATGTTCCCGCACCAGGACCTGCGCCTGGCGGCCCTCGGGGTATGCGCGGGCCAGATCATCTTCACCCAGAACTTCCGCCACCAGCCGATCAGCCTTCTGGCGATCACCACCGCCCCGCCGCTGCTGTGCCTGGTCGCCTTCCCGTTCCTGCCGAACGATCCGCACGGCCCCGGCCACCTGACCAACCGCTGGGCGATCCTGATGCTGGTGGCGACCACCATCAACGCCATGCTGCTCAACCGCGCCGCCGCCCGCAAGATGGACGAGCTGACGCGCGGCCTGCGGCAGGAGAAGGAGCGGGCCCTGGCCGCCTCGCGCGTGAAGTCGGTGTTCGTGGCGACCATGAGCCACGAGATGCGCACGCCGATGAACGGCCTGCTGGGCTTGGCCCACGCCCTGAAGGGCACCGATCTCGACGAGCGCCAGCGCGACTACGTGGAGCTGATGATCCATTCGGGCGACAGCCTGATGCAGTTGCTCAACGACGTGCTCGACATCGCCCGCCTCGACGCCGGCGACGCCGAGCTGACGCCGTGCGACTTCGACCTGCACGACCTGGTGCACGCCGTGGCCGACACCTGGCGCGACATGGCCATGGTGCGCGGCCTGTCGGTGGACGTGCGCATCGACCCGTCCGCGCCCGAGCGGCTGCACGCCGACCCCGCGCGGATCCGGCAGGTGCTGGGCGGCCTGCTGTCGAACGCGCTGAAGTTCACCCGCGTGGGCGGGGTGACCATCGAGGTCTCGGGCCAGGGCGCCGCGCCCGACGGCCTGGAGACCGTGGCCGTGCGCATCGCCGACACCGGCCCGGGAATCGACCCGGCCTACGCCGAGCGGATCTTCGAGAGCTTCACCCAGGCCGACGAGAGCGTGTCGCGGGCCTATGGCGGCATGGGCCTTGGCCTGACCATCGCCCGCGCCCTGGCTCGGCGCATGGGCGGCGACCTCAGCCTGGAGCCCGCCCAGCGCGGGGCGCGCTTCCTGTTCCTGATCCGCGCGCGCCGGCCCGAAGCCCCGCCCCTGCCCGCCCCCGCGCCCGAAGCCGTCGAGGACGAAGGCGCGGTTCCGCGCGTGCTGATGGCCGAGGACAACCCGATGAACCAGATGGTCGTGCGGCTGATGCTGGAAGCCGCCGGCGTCGACCTGACGGTGGTGGAGGACGGCCGACAGGCGCTGGACGCGCTGAAGGCCTCGCATTTCGACTGCGTGCTGATGGACATCAACATGCCGGTGATGGACGGCGTGACGGCCCTTTCCGAGATCCGCTCGGGCGCGGCCGGCGCGGCCAACACCCCGGTGATCGCCCTGACCGCCTCGGCCATGGCCGGCGACCGCGAGCGCTTCCTGAAGCTGGGCTTCGACGAGCACCTGGGCAAGCCGGTCAAGCCGCTGGACCTGATCTCGGCCATCGCCATGGCCGTGGACCGTACGCCCCCGCCGGCGGCGGCGGTGGGGTAGGACGCGGTAGGAACCTCCCCCTGTGGGGGACTGTTGCGAAATTGGCTGGCTGTGATTCCTTGGCGTTGAAGCGGGAGGATTGCGATGTCGGTGAAGGCGACGGGCCAGCTTGGATTTGGAGAGATCGGCGCTGGTCGCCGGGCGGGCAGCGCGGCGTTGGATCGAGTGTCGGCGCTGGTGGACTGGTCGGGCTTCGAGAAGGCCCTGGCGGGTCTTCGCGAGGATGGCCCGGGACGTCCGGGCTACCGGCCGCTGCTGCTGTTCAAGGCGCTCCTGCTGCAGGCCTGGTACGGGTTATCGGACGCTGAGCTGGAGTTCCGGCTGGGCGACAGCCTTTCGTTCAGCCGGTTTGTGGGGCTGAGCCTGGAGGACGCGGTTCCCGATCACACGACGCTGTGCCGGTTTCGTAACCGGTTGGTGAGCCAGCGATTGCTCGAGCGGCTGTTCGACGAGCTGGATCGCCAGTTGGAAGGCGCGGGCCTGGTGCTCAAGCAGGGCGCGATGCTGGACGCCACCTTGATCGAGGCGGCCACGCCACGTCCCCGGGGCGGTCCCGATGCCCTGGCGAAGGCCAGGGACCCCGACGCGGCCTTCGCCAAGCACAAGGGCAAGTCTGGCTCGACCTACGGCTACAAGGCCCACGTGAATGTCGATCAGGGCTCGGGCTTGGTGCGGGCGGTGATCACCACCCCCGCAAACGTCAACGACACCGTCCCGGCCGACGCCCTGATCCGGGGCGACGAGGCGGCCGTCTACGCCGACAAGGCCTATGACACCCACGCTCGCCGCGATCGGCTCAAGCAGGCCGGCGTGAAGCCCAGACTGATGCGCCGCCCCAACCGCTATCATCCCCTGAGCGATCGCCAGAAGCGCCTTAACGACCTGATCGCCCGTCGTCGCGCCGCCGTGGAAACCACTTTCGCCACCTGGAAGCGCCGCATGGGTCTGACGCGGGTTCGCTATCTGGGGATGGCCAAGGCCGCCGGCCAAGTGCTGCTCACCGCCATGGCCTTCAACCTGCGCCGCGCCGCCATCCTGACGGCCTGATCACGCCACCCGTCCGTCCCGATCGACCTGAGACCTCCAAAAGGAGGCCTCAGAACGACCACTCCGCGTCCCCAGCACTCCTACAGAGGCGTATTGCAGCGGTCCCCCAGAGGGGGGAGGTGATCGCGCAGCGATCGGTGGGGGGGAGGAATTGCGAAGCTGGCCAGTGGTTCGGAAGCTGAAAACTTCCCCCCACCGGCCTACGGCCGCCTCCCCCACAGGGGGAGGTTCCTAATCCGTCACCCCATCTGCTCAGCCAGGGCCCTGGCCTCGTCCTCGAAGGCGCTGACGGTGTCGACACGGCGCCAGTCGATGTCGCCCGTCTCGCGGACCAGCTGGCTTTCCAGCACGGCGACGTCGGCGTCGGAGGCGTCGTTGACGCGGGCGGCGACCCGGGCGCGCAGGACGTCGGCGGGCGCTTCAAGCCAGACGCCCTGGAACGCGACGTCGAGCTTCTTGGCGAGCGCTTCGGCGCGGGCGCGCTGCTCGGGCTTGATGAACACGGCGTCGACCACGACCGAACGACCGGCCTTGAGCACCAGTTCGGCGTCGCGGAACAGCTCGTCATAGACCTTGTCGCTGACTTCGGAGGTATAGGCCTCCTTGGGCAGCCGCTGCAGCGATGGCACGTTCCACAGGCGCTTGCGGATCTCGTCGGTGCGCAGCACCACCGCGCCGGGCGCGGCGCCCAGGCCCGGCGCGCAGACGCGGGCGAAGGTCGACTTGCCCGAGCCCGACAGGCCGCCCGTGGCCACCAGACTGACCGGCTTGGGAGCCAGGTGCTCGATGGCCGTGGCCAGATAGGCGCGCGCGGCCTCGTCGTCGCCGGTATAGGCCCAGACGTGGGTGCGCACGGCGGCGCGGACGCTGAGCATCAGCGGCAGGGCGGCCAGGCCTGTCCACAGCCCCTCGCCGAAGGTGCGAGCCGCCTCGTCGAGATAGGCGTTCAGCACCCGCCCGGCGGCGTCGCGGCGGCGGCGGAAGTCCAGGTCCATCAGCAGGAACGCCAGGTCGTACTGGACGTCGATGTCCGACAGGGCGTCGTTGAACTCGATGCAGTCGAAGAGGATCGGCTTGCCCTCCTCGATCAGGATGTTCCCCAGGTGCAGGTCGCCGTGGCAGTGGCGGGCGAAGCCCTGGCCGGCGCGGGCGTCGAGCTGGGGCCCCAGGCGCTTGAGGGCCAGGTCCGTCTCCTCGATCAGCCGCTCGACGGCCTGGGCGCCCAGGCGCGGGGCGAGGCCCCGCAGCAGGTTGGCGTTGGAGGCGATGGTGTAGCCCAGGGCCGACACGCCGCCGCCCTGCGGGCGCAGCGCGGCGCCGGCGTGGAACTGGGCGATGGTGCGGCCCAGCGACTCCTCCAGCGCGTCGTCGATGGCCCAGGGCTGCGAGGCCAGCACGGATTCGCCGTCGAACCGGCGCATCTCCAGCAGGTACTCGACAACCTCGCCGGCCCCGTCGATCTCGATCCCGCCGTCGGCGGTCCGGGTCAGCTGGCGCACGGCGCGATAGATGTCGGGCGCGGCGGCGCGGTTGAACGACAGCTCGCGCTGCAGCGACCAGCGGCGCAGCTCCAGCGTCGAATAGTCGAGGAAACCGAAGTCGACCGGGCGCTTCACCTTGAAGGCGGACTCGCCCACCAGGAACACCCGCGCGCATGAGGTCTCGATCGTCTGGTCGGCCTTGGCTCCCAGCCAGGCCGCCACTTCCTGCTCGCGCGCCGCTTCCGCGTCCTTGATCACGCCGTCCAACCTTCGTCTTCGGCCGCCCTATCGGCGGCGCCGGGGCGTCCCATAGCGCAAAGTTCGGCACAAGTCCTCGCGGACGCTTGCGCGATCTACTTACGCGATAGTAGCGTTTGGTCATCACAGTCTGATGTTGAGGAATCCCATGCTGATCGGCGCCGGACTGAAGCGGTCCGAGCACAAGAAGGCGGAGATCCTGGCCGCGGCTCGCGACATCTTCCTCAAGGAAGGCTACGCGGACGCCGGAATGGAGGCGGTGGCTCGCGCGGCGGGCGTCTCGACCGCCACCCTCTACGCCTACTTCCCCAGCAAGGCCGAGCTGTTCCGCACCGTGGTCGTCGACAGCGTACGGACGATGGCCGAGCCCGTGCGCGAAAGCACCAAGGCGATCGGCGACGCCCGCGCGCGCCTCACCGCGCTGTCCCGGGCCTATGCCGAGTTCTTCGCCACGCCGGCCACCCGGGCGATGTTCCGGATGGTCACTGCCGAGCGCCGGCGGTTCGAGGGGGTGGCCGACCACTTCCTGGGAGCGGCGCGCGAGTCCCTGGGCGGGGCGGCGATCCAGGTGGTCAAGGACCTGAACGCCTCGGGGGAACTGAAGGTCGACAAACCCTCGTGGGCGGCCGGCCAGCTGATGGGCATGCTGGACCACGCCACCCTGGTGCTGGGCCTGTCGGCCGGCGACGACGTGCAGCCCGACCGGCCGGTGAACCAGATCGCCGAGGACGCCGTCGAGACGTTCCTGGCCCGCTACGGAACGCGCTGAGAACGCTCGAAAATTAAGGGCGAGCGTTGCCACCACGCAACTTATGCACGAATCGGAAGGTGATAATCTACCAGCGCCAATCCTGGCTCTTCCCCGCAGGACGCCCATGCGCCGCCCAGTCATGACCGCTCTGCTCGCCGTCGCCGCGAGCGCCTCGACCGTAACGGCCTTCGCCGGCCCGGACGCCGGCCTCTTCGCCCAGCGCGAGACGGGCCGTCCCGACGTCCGCTACACGGCCGCCATCGACCAGGCCTACGACCAGCTTTCGGCCGGGCGCGAGCGCGAGGCGCTGAAGGCTCTGCGCGCCGCCGACGGCCTGCCGCTGCACGAGGCCGCCAACTACGCCCTGCTGCCGCAGATCGCCTGGCTGCAGGCGCGGACCGGCGACGCCAAGGGCGCGGGCGAGACCGTGAGGCTGGCCCGCCTGGCCGTGGCGCTTGAAGCCGGCGCGGCGCGCTGCGGCGATCACGGACTGGAGGCCAAGGGCTTCGACGCCAAGCTCCGCGAGACGGCGACCGCCCGCTACTGCAACGCCTTCGGCGAGCCCCGGCCCGACGACCTCTACCGCCGCAAGCTGGCGGCCGTGGAGGCGGGACTGCGGTAGGCTGGCGGCCCCAGACCTACGGGAACAGCCGCTTCGTCGTCCAGGCCCCGTCGACGCGTTCATAGACCAGGCGTTCGTGCAGGCGGAACGGGCGATCGCGCCAGAACTCGATGACCTGCGGGACGATGCGGAAGCCCGACCAGTGCGGCGGGCGCGGCACCTTGCCGATCAGGCCGTACTTCAGGCCCGCCTCGGCCACGCGGCGCTCCAGCGCCAGGCGGTCGGGCAGCGGCCGCGACTGGTCGCTGGCCCAGGCGCCCAGCTGGCTGTGGCGCGCGCGGCTGGCGAAATAGGCGTCGGCCTCGGCCGCGCTGACCGGCTCGACCACGCCGCGCACCCGCACCTGGCGGCGCAGCGACTTCCAGTGGAACAGCAGGGCCGCCTTGGGATTGGCGGCCAGCTCCCGGCCCTTGGCGCTTTCGAGGTTGGTGTAGAAGACGAAGCCGCGGCTATCGACGTCCTTGAGCAGCACCATCCGCGAATCCGGCATGCCGCTTTCGTCGACCGTCGAGACCGTCATGGCGTTGGGATCGTTGGGTTCGGACTTACCAGCCTCGGCCAGCCACTCGCCGAACAGGTGGATCGGGTCGCCCTCGGGCAGCAGCGGCGGCGGCGTGGCGGAAGCCACCTGGGCGACGTAGTCGTCTTCGCTCGGCGAGGCGGGGATCAGCGGGGCGTCGGTCATGGGCTGGATATAGGCCCGCGCGCGGCCGGGGGCCATGCTTGACCGTCACTTACGCGCCCTTCAGATATCAGCGTATGACTCTCGCGACCCGCGCCCGCTTCGCCTGGCTTCCGCTGCTGTTGTGGGTGGGCGCCTGCGCCTACTGGACAATCGACAAGCTGCGCGCCCATGCGCCTGAGGGTCCCTTCGAATGGGCGATCAGCGGCGTGATCTACGGAGCATTGTTCATCGTCGGCTGCATCGGCGCCGCGCGCCACGCCCTGGGGTGGGCCCGGCGCGCGCGGACGGAGGGCCCCGACACCGACGTGCCCATGACCTGGCACAGGCGCAGCGGCACATGGGCGGTGATCGCCATCTTCGGCGGCATGGCGTTGATGTTCGGCATCTTCGCGCTGATCGCCGCACTGATCCGCTGAAGAAGTTAACTTAACGCCCCGTTGACCAAGTCGGCGCAGGGTCGCGGCATGACCGCCGCCTCGGCCCCCTCCCTGTCCCTTTCCGCCGCCCGCGCGATCCTGGGCGTCGCGCCCGGCGCTGACGAGCGCGAGTTGCGCGCGGCCTATCGCGAGGCCGCCAAGCGCGCCCACCCCGACCGTCCCGGCGGCGACGCGGCCCTGTTCCGCGACGTGCTGACCGCCTATCGCATGCTGCAGGGCGTCGACGCGCCCGCCGGCCTGGGCTTCCCCCCGGCCACCGTCCAGACCCCGGCCATGCCGAGCCAGGCCGTGCTGGACATCGAGCCGGCCTTCGCCTTCCTGGGCGGCGCGCTGGAAGCCGAGGTCGCCGGTCGTCGCCTGCGCCTGACCCTGCCCGCCGGCCTGCGCCACGGCGACACCGTCCGGGTCGGCGAAACCCTTTTGATCGTCCGCATCAAGGCCGACTCGATCGCCATGGTGCGCGGCCACGACCTGTGGCTGACCGTACGCCTGGACGCCAAGGTTCTGGCCGAAGGCGGCCGGGTCGAGCTGGACACCGTCATCGGTCCGCGCACCGTGTGGATCTCGACCAAGGCCGCCGAGCGGGGCCTCGTGCGTCTGAACGGCCAGGGCCTGCCGGCCCGCGCCGCGCACTCGGCCGGCGACCTATTCCTGCGCCTGGAACGCACCGGCGCCGTGCACGAAAGCGCCGCCCGCTCGCAGCTGAAGCGCTTCGCGGCCGCCTGGGCGGCCTGATACCTCAGGACGGGTCGGCGAAGCCCTTGGCGCGCAGCGTAAGCTTTCCCGCCCGGGGATCGTGCTCGAACACCAGTCCGCCATCGGCCCGCGACTGCTCGGGGATGTAGTCCAGCGTCGCCTCCGCCGTCTCGGGCTCGCCCTGCCCGCTCAGCACGCCCTCGATGGCGACCTGGGCGGCGGGAGAGCCGCCGTGGTTGATCGCCTCGATCTGCGCGACGAAACCGTGCGGCGTGGGCGTCACCTCCACCAGCCGCACCTCGACCGCCGGCGGCGATCGCACGCCGAAGACGGCGTCCCAGCCGACGAAGCCGATGGCGACCAGCGCGCAGACCAGGCCGACGGCCGCCGAGATCCACTCCAGCAGCGGAACCTCGTCCCTGGGCGGCGGCGCGGGACTGGACGCCTTGCGCCTGGCGGCGGGCTTGGCGGCCGCGCGTGTCTTGGTCGTCGTCGCCATCAGACCACCAGCCGCGCGGTGGCCGCGCCCAGGGCGGCGGGAAAGGCCAGGACGATGGTCATGGTGGCGATCTCGTGCGGGGCGACGCCGTTGGTGCGCCCGAAGGTCCAGAGCAGATAGAGGCTGACCACCAGCGCCACGCCGTAGCCGGGCGCGGTGAAGGCGACGAAGGTGCGCAGCGGGCCGCCCGCCTCGCGCCGCCGGCTCTCGCCCGGAAAGCCCAGGCGATAGACGAAGACGTGCAGCAGCAACACCGACAGCGCCATCAGCAGCAGCGTCTGCGGCGGCGCCATCTGGTAGGCGATCAGGATCATCTCCTCGGTGGGCGCGACGTTGAAGGCCAGGAACAGCGCGCCCACGGCCATCAGGAAGATCTCGCCCAAGGTTCCGGCCCGCTCCCTCTCGCGGGCGCTCGGCGCGCCTTCCCCGAGC
Source organism: Caulobacter flavus (assembly GCF_003722335.1). Taxonomy (GTDB): domain Bacteria; phylum Pseudomonadota; class Alphaproteobacteria; order Caulobacterales; family Caulobacteraceae; genus Caulobacter; species Caulobacter flavus. The sequence goes on along the minus strand of NZ_CP026100.1, from coordinate 2,722,387 downwards.
TGCTTGCCGGCGACGAGCGCGCCGATGGCGCCCGGCACGGCGCAGAGGGCGACCTTGCCCAGGTCCGCCCGGAGAGACAGGCCATGCGCGCCCAGGACTCCGAACACCGCCAGCAGCGCCGCCGACAGCAGGAAACCCACGCCGAAGGCGGCCAGGGCGTCGAGCACCTCGTCCTTGAGGCGGAAGGTCGGCTCGAAGCCGGCGTAGTAGGACAGGCCCAGCAGCATGGGCAGCGACAGCAGAAGGAAGACCAGCAGTCGCATCCGCTCGACCGCCATGCCCAGCGACCACATCTCCATGGTCATCAGCAGCGGGAACGAGAACAGCAGGGCTCCGCCGAACGCGCGGGCCAGGGCCCGACCATAGGCGGCGTTGGCGTGCAAGACGGCTCCTCCCGTGATCGCGCCGGCCTTCATCGCCCGTGCAACGGTTCGGCTTGGAGCGCGGTTCCCGTCAGTTGCAGGCGAGCAGGCAGTCCTGTGGCCAGCCCCTTCGCCCAAGCCCCCAACGCGGCGTCCTGCAGCGTCGCGGTCAGCTTCACCTAGCGCAGCTCGACCGTCTTGCCCTCGGCGACGACACGCTCGATGCGCATCTCGGTCACGCCGTCCTTGCGTGGATAGCCTTCCAGGGTGACCGGCTTGCCCGAGGCCAGCATCTCGCGCGTCAGGCCGCGCGCCTCCATGCGGGCGACGGGCGCCAGGACGACGTCCCAGACCTTGCCGGCATGACGCACCTTGGCCGCGCCGTCGGGATTGCCCCAGGTGACGTCGCTGACCGGCGCGGTGATCCGGATAACCTCGTCGGCGTCGTAGGCGCCCCATCCTTGGTCGGCGAGGGCGGCGGCGGGAACGACGAGCACGACGGCGGCCGCCGAAAGCGGCATGAGCCTCAGCATGGTCTCACCTCTTCAAGGCCCCGACCGCAGGAGTGGGACACGAAGCGGCGAGCGGAGCAAGCGCCCCGCCGGTCACTCCAGCGTCATTCCCGGGGTCCAGCCGCTGGCGGCGAGGAAGGCGTGGGCGTCGGAGACGGCGAGGATGTCGCGCAGGGCGGCCTGCTTGTCGCTGGCCTTGGCGTAGTAGGCCTTGGCGATGCGGTAGCCGGCCCAGTAGCCGAGGTCGGCGGGCTTTTCGGGCGTGGAGTTGTAGAACCAGGCCGACAGGTCGGTCTTGTCGACGTCGGCGGCGAAGGCGGTCTCGATCTCGCGCTCGCGGCCCTTGGTCAACGGTCCGAAATAGACGTAGGCCGGGCGGCCGATCAGCAGTTCGGTGACGAACTCGGCCCCGCCCTCCACCAGGGCCGCCTCCAGCACGGTGGGCTTTTTCTTCTCGGTCAGCAGCGGGTTCTGCTGAGCGTGGGCGTACTCGTGGAGCAGCACGCCGACGAAGCGGCCTTCGGCGTCGGGATCGATGAAGTCGGCGGCGCACAGCGCCTCCAGCCCGACCTGGACGCCGGTGACCGGACTGCCGATGGCGATTGGCTTGCCGCGGCCCACCGCGACGGTCACCGAAGGCACGCGCGCCTGCGGATAGAGCGTCCTGAACCGGGCCAGGGCCGTATCGACCCGCCCCTTCACCTTGGGCAGGGTCGAGGCGCAGGCGCGGGCCTTCTGGTAGATCTCGGGCCTGGTCGCGACGGCTTCGGCCAGACGGGCGACGGTCGTACGACGGGCCTCGAAGAAGACGCGCTGGCCCGGCGAGCCGGCGTCGATGTAGCGGGCCTGCAGCTGCTCGGCGCTGGGCCGGCCGCCGGTCTCGTCGTAGAGGCGGTAGAAGAGATCGACGTCGGCGGTGTCGAGCGCGGCCTTCGTCTCCTGCGTCCAGCCGGGACTCGCCAGAGCTATGGTCGCCGCCAGACCGGCCGTCAGAATCCAGGTTCGCACACGCCCTCCCCGTTCTTTTTCGAGCCGCGAACCTCGCCTCGTCCGCGCCTCGAAATCAAGCACCGAAGCCCGCCCCGAAAGACGCCGGAAAAAATCCGACGTCGTGCCTCTTGAAGTTATATCGCGCACGATTAAATCGTTCTCACCAATTCAATCGCAGGAGCGAACCCGATGAGCACTCTCTACCAAACCCGCGCCACGGCCACCGGCGGCCGCGAAGGCGGCGTCCGCAGCAATGACGGCCTGCTGGACGTGCGCCTGGCCATGCCCAAGGCCCTCGGCGGCAAGGAAGACGGCACCAATCCCGAGCAACTGTTCGCGGCCGGCTACGCCGCCTGCTTCCAGAGCGCCATGGCCTTCGTGGCCCGCCAGCAGAAGATCCCGCTGACCGGCTCGACCGTCACCGGCGTCGTCGGCCTGGCCGCGCAGGAAGTCGGCTTCAAGCTCGAGGTGGCGCTGGAGGTCGAAACCCAGGGCCTTTCGCAGGAACAGGCCGAAGCCCTGGTTGCCACGGCGCACCAGGTCTGCCCCTATTCCAACGCCACCCGCGGCAACATCGATGTCGCCCTCAACGTAAAGGCTGCATGACCTCGGACGCCGACAAAGCCCTGGACAAAGCGGTCGAGGTCTTGCGCCTCGACCGCCAGCTCTGCTTCGCCCTCTACAGCGCGGCCAACCGGGTCACGCGCCTGTACCGGCCGCTGCTGGACGCGTTGGGCCTGACCTATCCGCAGTACCTGGCCATGCTGGTGCTGTGGGAGCACAGCCCGCGCACCGTCGGCGAGATGGGTCAGGCGCTGGACCTCGAATCCAGCACCCTGACCCCGCTACTGAAGCGGCTGGAGGGCGCTGGCCTGATCGTCCGAAGCCGCGACCCCGACGACGAGCGGCGGGTGATCATCTCGCTGACCGACGCCGGCGACGCGATGCGGGAGCAGGCCCTCGAGGTGGCCGAGCGGTTCTTCTGCAAGCTGGATACGCCGCTGCCCGAACTGGTGGACCTTCGCGAGCGGCTGAAGCGGCTGGCGGTGTAGAACGCGCGGCGGTCTCCGCCGCGACGGACGATCCGCGCTGAAGCGAAAGGACCCGAGGTCGGCTTGAAGAGGTGCGGCCACACCCCTTACAGCACGACCGTTAGAGTGAACTGAAAGGACGACGACATGGCTTTGCTCGATGACCTCAAGGCTGACCAGCTGGCGGCGCGCAAGCTGAGCGACCGCCTGAAGGCCGACGTGCTCACCACCCTGATCGGCGAGGCCACGCAGATCACGACCGAGGAATTCAAGCGCGGCGTGACGGAAGTCACCGACGAGAAGGTCGCCGCCACCATCGCGAAGTTCGTGAAGAACACCAAGCTGACTCTGGAGAACCTCGCGACCGAACGCGCCCGCCTGGTCGCGGCCGGCGGCGATGCGTCGAAGGTGGACGAGCGGATCAAGGCGGCTGAAACCGAACTGGCGATCCTGTCCTCGTATGGCCCCAAGCAGATGACGGAATCGGAGCTGCGCGAGGCCATCGACGACTTCAAGGCCAAGAACCCCGGCGCCAATGTCGGCATGATCATGGCCCACCTGAAGACCAACTTCGGCGGCCAGTACGACGGCAAGGCGGCGAGCGCCCTGGCCAAGGGCTAAGCGGAGCCCTCTCCCCTTCCCGCCATCCGGCGAGAACGGCGGGAGCCAGGCAACAAGCATGGAGGAGAGGCGCGCGCGGCCCCTCCTCCATGACCTCTCCCCATGGCGCGGACGCCCGCGACCGGCTAAACCCGCGCCATGCTGCGTCTTTCCGAACTGAAGCTGCCCCTGGACCATCCGCCGGAGGCCATGGCTCCGGCCATCTGCGCGCGCCTGGGGATCGCCCCGGCCGACCTGCTCCAGGTCAAGCTGTGGCGGCGCGCCCACGACGCCCGCAAGAAGTCCGCGATCCTGATGATCTACACGGTGGATGTCGCCCTGCGCGACGAGGCCGCCGTGCTGGAGCGCTTCAAGGGCGACCACCAGGTGCGCCCGACGCCCGACACCGACTATCGCTTCACCGCCCGCGCACCGGAAGGCTTCGACGGCCCGCGTCCGGTGGTGATTGGCGCTGGTCCCTGCGGCCTGTTCGCGGGCCTCGTCCTGGCCCAGATGGGCTTCAAGCCGATCATCCTCGACCGCGGCAAGGTGGTGCGCGAGCGCACCAAGGACACCTGGGCCCTGTGGCGCAAGAGCGAGCTGAACCCGGAGTCGAACGTCCAGTTCGGCGAAGGGGGCGCCGGCACCTTCTCGGACGGCAAGCTCTACAGCCAGATCAAGGATCCGCGCTTCCTGGGCCGCAAGGTGCTGGAGGAGTTCGTCGCCGCCGGCGCGCCCGAGGAAATCCTGACCGAGGCCCACCCGCACATCGGCACCTTCCGCCTGGTGCATATGGTCGAGCAGATGCGGGCGCTGATCGAGAGCCTGGGCGGCGAGTACCGCTGGCAGCACCGGGTGACCGACTTCGAGATCGAGACCGGTCCGGACGGCGCCCGCAAGCTCAAGGGCCTGCACCTGTCGACCGGCGAGTTCCTGGAGACCGAGCACGTGGTGCTGGCCGTCGGCCACTCCTCGCGCGACACCTTCCAGACCCTGTACGACCGCGGCGTCCACATCGAGGCCAAGCCGTTCTCGATCGGGGTGCGCATCGAGCATCCGCAGTCGTGGATGGACAAGGCGAGGTTCGGCGCCTGCGCCGGCCATCCGGACCTCGGCGCGGCCGACTACAGCCTGTCGCACCACTGCTCCAACGGCCGCACGGTCTACAGCTTCTGCATGTGCCCAGGCGGCACGGTGGTGGCGGCGACCTCGGAGCCGAACCGCGTCGTGACCAACGGCATGAGCCAGTATTCGCGCAACGAACGCAACGCCAACTCCGGCTTCGTGGTGGCCATCGACCCCGAGCGCGACTATCCGGGCCACCCGCTGGCCGGCATCGAGTTCCAGCGCAAGTGGGAGTCTCTGGCCTTCACCGCCGGCGGCGGCGACTACAAGGCCCCGGCCCAGAAGGTCGGCGACTTCCTGGCCGGCCGTCCGTCCGAGGCCCTGGGCGAGGTCCAGCCCTCCTACAAGCCAGGCATCCACATGACCGACCTGGCCGAATGCCTGCCGCCGTTCGTGCTGGAGGCCATGCGCGAGGCCCTGCCCGTCTTCGGCCGCCAGATCGCCGGCTACGACCATCCCGACGTGCTGATGACGGGGGTGGAGACCCGCACCTCCTCGCCGATCCGCATCACGCGCGGCAAGGACCTGCAGAGCCTCAACACCGCCGGCCTGTTCCCGGCCGGCGAAGGCGCGGGCTATGCGGGCGGCATCCTGTCGGCGGGGGTGGATGGCATCAAGATCGCCGAGGCGGTGGCGGCGGCCTATGTGGCGAAGGGCTGGGCGGAGGCAGTCTGAGCCGTCGCGCTTAGCCTCCTGTAACAACGAAACACAATTTCCTTTCCAGTCTCCGCAGTCAAATATCAGTGCTTGCGAGCAACACCCGCTAAGCGGGAAATTTTCTTCGCGCCCGCAAGTCGCGACTAAAGATGAGTAGATCAGCGGGTATCGGAGCTTAACCTTGTTGCGCTATTCTGAAGTCTAGTCGGCGCTTCGGGGACTTCGATCTATGGCTCAGGCATCGAACCGCGAGGCTTTGCTCGTGGACGCCAGCACCTTCTTCGAGGTCTCGCTCGACCTGCTGGTCATCCGCGACCTCGAGGGCATGGTGCTGAAGGCCAGCCGCTCGTGGCAGACCAAGCTCGGCCACAGCCCCGAGGACATGGAGGGCAGGCCGCTGCTGCGGCTGGTCCATCCCGACGACCTTCCCGACACCCACGACAGCGTCGTCGAGGTCGAGAACCGCAAGGACGGCGACCCGGTCCGAGGGTTCATCAACCGCTATCGCCACGCCGACGGGCACTACCGGACGCTGGAGTGGCGGGCCCAGCGGGCCGGCGACAAGATCTATGGCGTGGCCCGCGATGTCACCGACCGCGTCGCCGCCGAACGCCAGCTGATCGAGGCCAAGGCGGCGGCCGAGGCGGCCAACCGCGCCAAGTCCGATTTCCTGGCCAATATCAGCCACGAGATCCGCACGCCGCTGAACGGCGTGATCGGCATCATCGATGCCCTGTCGCGCACCGCGCTCAGCCCCGAGCAGGCCGAGATGGTCGGGCTGGTGCGCGATTCCGGCGCGACGCTGGAGCGGCTGGTGTCGGACTTCCTGGACGTCTCCAAGATCGAGGCCGGTCAGCTGCAGCTGGAGAGCCGCTCGTTCAACCTCGACCAGGCGCTGCGCCCCGGTGTCGAGCTGATGCGCCGGCGCGCCGAGGCCAAGGGACTGACCTTCACCGTCGAGCGCCCGCCGGTGACGGGCGGACGCCACCTGGGCGACGGTACCCGCCTGAGCCAGGTGATCAGCAACCTGCTGTCGAACGCCATCAAGTTCACGGACCAGGGCGGGATCGTCCTGCGCGTCGCCTCGACCGAGGCCGACGGCCGCACGCACCTGACCTTCGAGATCGAGGACACTGGCATCGGCTTTGACGAAGAGCAGGCCGCGACGCTGTTCACCCGCTTCGGCCAGGCCGACGAGTCGATCAGCCGGCGCTTCGGCGGCAGCGGACTGGGACTGGCGATCTGCCGGTCGCTGGTCGAGATGATGGGCGGCGAGATCTCGGCGACCTCGCAGCCCGGCGTCGGCAGCCGCTTCGTGTTCTCGATCAGCCTTCCCCGCCTGCAGGAGGCCGTCGAGGTCGGCGCAGTTCCCCCGCCGGCGCCCGAGCCGATCGCCCCGCCCGACCAGCCCCTTCGCGTGCTGCTGGTCGAGGATCACCCGACCAACCAGCGCGTGGCTCAGCTGATCCTGGCGACGCAGGGCGCGCATGTGGTGACGGCCGAGGACGGGCTGCAGGCCATCGCCGCCTTCGCCGACGGCGGCTTCGACGTCGTGCTGATGGACATGCAGATGCCCAGGATGGACGGCCTGACCGCCACCCGCGCCATCCGCGCCCTGGAGGCCGAACGCGGCGCGACCCGTACGCCGATCGTCATGCTCAGCGCCAACGCCCTGATGAAGCACCGCAACGAGGCCCTGGACGCCGGCGCCGACCTGCACGTGGCCAAGCCGATCACCGCCGCCAACCTGTTGGCCGGTATCCAGGCGGCGGTGGCTTGAGCCAAGCAAAAGGCCCGGACGATTGCTCGTCCGGGCCTTCGCCTCTTCAGCTTGTAAGGCCGATCAGGCCGCTTCGGCCTGCTTCGCCGACTCTTCTTTGCTGGAACCCGGCCGATCAGGCCGCTTCGGCCTGTTCGGCCGACTCTTTTTTGCTGGAACCCGGCCGATCAGGCCGCTTCGGCCTGTTCGGCCGACTCTTTTTTGCTGGAACCCGGCCGATCAGGCCGCTTCGGCCTGTTCGGCCGGCAGGCGGATCAGGTAGTCGAAGGCCGACAGCGAGGCCTTGGCGCCCTCGCCCATGGCGATGATGATCTGCTTGTACGGCGTGGTGGTCGCGTCGCCGGCCGCGAAGACGCCCGGCATCGAGGTCTCGCCGCGGTAGTCGACCTCGATCTCGCCGCGGTTGCTGAGCGCGACGTTCGAGTCCTTCAGCCACTCGGTGTTGGGCACCAGGCCGATCTGCACGAACACGCCCTCCAGGTCGACGCGGTGGGCCGTGTCGTGGTTGCGGTCCTTGTAGGACAGGCCGTTCACCTTAGCGCCGTCGCCATGGATCTCGGTGGTCATGGCCGAGGTGACGATGGTGACGTTGGGCAGGCTGGCCAGCTTGCGCTGGAGCACGGCGTCGGCCCGCAGCTGGCTGTCGTACTCGATCAGGGTGACGTGGGCGACGATGCCGGCCAGGTCGATGGCCGCCTCGACGCCGCTGTTGCCGCCGCCGATCACCGCCACGCGCTTGCCCTTGAACAGCGGGCCGTCGCAGTGCGGGCAGTAGGCCACGCCCTTGTTCTTGTATTCAGCCTCGCCGGGGACGTTGACGTTCCGCCAGCGGGCGCCGGTGGACAGGATCACGGTGCGCGACTTCAGGCTGGCGCCGTTCTCGAGCTTGACCTCGATCAGGCCGCCCGGGGCCTTGGGGGCCACCAGGCCGACGGCCTTCTGCAGGTTCATCACGTCGACGTCGTATTGCTTGACGTGCTGTTCCAGCGCCGTGGCCAGCTTGGGGCCCTCGGTGTGCTGCACCGAGATGAAGTTCTCGATGGCCATGGTGTCGAGCACCTGGCCGCCGAAGCGCTCGGCGGCGACGCCCGTGCGGATGCCCTTGCGGGCGGCGTAGACGGCCGCGGCCGCGCCAGCCGGACCGCCGCCGATGACCAGCACCTCGAAGGCGTCCTTGGTCTTGATCTTCTCGGCCATGCGCGCCTCGGCGCCGGTGTCGAGCTTGGCCAGGATCTGCTCGACCTCCATGCGGCCCTGGCCGAACGGCTGGCCGTTCAGCAGGATCGTCGGCACGGCCATGACCTGGCGCTGCTCGACTTCCGCCTGGAACAGCGCGCCGTCGATGGCGACGTGGCGGATGCGCGGGTTCAGCGCGCTCATGGTGTTCAGCGCCTGCACCACGTCGGGGCAGTTCTGGCAGGACTGCGAGAAATAGGTCTCGAAGCTGTAGTCGCCGTCCAGGGCCTTGATGCGCTCGATCACCTCGGCGTCGAGGCGCGGCGGGTGGCCGCCGACGTGCAGCAGGGCCAGCACCAGCGAGGTGAACTCGTGGCCCAGCGGCAGACCGGCGAAGCGGACGTCAGCGTCGCCCTCTCTGCTGTTTGGGGCGGCGCGGGTGATGGCGAAAGAGGGCTTGCGGGCGTCGTCGCCCGACAGGTTCAGGCTGACCTTGTCCGACGTCGCGGCGACGTCTTCCAGCAGGGCCAGCATGTCTTTCGAACCCTTGTCGTCGCCGAGGGAGGCGACCAGTTCGATCGGCTGGCGCAGGTTCTGCAGGTAGGTGGTCAACTGGGTCTTCAGACCGGCGTCCAGCATGAGGCGCGCTCCCAAAAAGCTAAAGGGGGAGAGGAAAAGGCGTTCGATTGTCGGGGGAGGATCGAACGCGGCGAACGATCGAGAGGTTGCGCGCCGCCCGTCCGATGACGGGCGGCGACGCGGCAGTCAGTCTTAGATCTTGCCGACGAGGTCGAGCGAGGGAGCCAGGGTCCTTTCACCCTCTTCCCACTTGGCCGGGCAGACTTCGCCCGGGTGCGAGGCCACGTACTGGGCGGCCTTGATCTTGCGGAGCAGTTCGATGGCGTTGCGGCCGATGCCTTCGGCGGTGACTTCCATGAACTGGATCACGCCTTGCGGGTCGACCAGGAAGGTGCCGCGATCGGCCAGGCCGATGCCCGGACGCATGATTTCGAAGTTGTTGGTGATCGCGCCCGACGGGTCGCCGACCATGGTGTACTTGATCTTGCCGATGGCCGGCGAGCTGTCGTGCCAGGCCTTGTGCGAGAAGTGGGTGTCGGTCGACACGGCGTAGATCTCGACGCCCAGGCGGGTGAAGACGTCGTAGTTGTCGGCCAGGTCTTCCAGCTCGGTCGGGCAGACGAAGGTGAAGTCGGCCGGGTAGAAGAAGAAGACCGACCACTTGCCCTTGGTGTCGGCGTCGCTGACCGTGACGAACTTGCCGTCCTTGTAGGCCTGGGCGGTGAAGGGTTTGATCTCGGTGTTGATCAGCGACATGGGACGCTCCGTTGGAAAAGGATGCGTCGTAGGTATCGCGATGCAGCAAATAGGTCCAATCGATAAAATCAGTTCCGAAGATAGATCGAGCCTATCTCCATTTCAGGACGCCTTTCGCTCGAGCTGAGCCATGGCGGGCGCTTGTGGCGCATAGGGTTCGGCGGCGGGCAGGCAGCGCACCAAGACCTCTGCGGTGAGGCCCGGATCGGTGGAGATCGGCGGCGCCTCGCCGAACACCGCTCGCCAAAGTCCGATCAGTTCTTCGCAGGTGCGGTCGGTCAAGCGGCGGGCTCCTTCCGAAGAGGGAAAGCCTTACGCCGCAAGGGGTTGCTGGTTAACGAGCGGGACTGGAGCAGAAAATCCCCCTCTCATCGAGAGAGGGGTTTGGGATGCCCTTACCTCACCGGCAGTTCGAATGGCGTCGCCGGCAGGCGGTTGGCGCCGAACAGGTTCAGCACCGGGCTGTCGGCCCAGGCGAAGCGGACCTTCACGGCGGCGTAGCCGGCCGGAACCGTCAGGCGGACCTTGTCGCCGTCCAGGCTGGCGTCGACGAAGCGGCACGACTCGGCGGAGTCGCAGAGTTCGAATCCTGCAGGGCGCCCCGATCCGTACGCGACAGCCGGCTGGTCCAGCGTGACCACCACCTCGGCGCCGTCTCGGGCGGCCGAGACCGGCGCGGGTCCGGAGGCGTTGAGGGCCGTCTCGCCATAGGCCAGCTTCCTGGCCAGGCCGCCGAGGCGAAGGCCGACCTGCAGCTTGTCGGCCGGATGGATGTCATAGGGCGAGCCGAGATCGACGGCAGAGGCCAGACCCGTGTTGGGATCGGCCGCGACCGTGCGGCGCTGGACGTCGCGCAGCTCGGCCCAGCGCGAGACGCCCGGCTTGTTGACCTGCGGGCCGAAGGCGGCCAGTTGCACCATCAGGAACGGCGCGTCCGGTGCATCGAAGGCCCGGCGCCAGTCGGCGATCAGGGCCGGCATCAGCCGCGCGTACTCCTTGGCCTCGGTGACGTTGGCCTCTCCCTGATACCAGGCGAAGCCCTTGACGCCGTAGGGCGCCAGCGGGGCGATCATGCCGTTGTGCAGGGTCGACAGGCCCGAGGTCCCCAGCCACGGGGCGTGGGGCGGCAGGCCGGTGTCAGACAGCCTGGTCGAGACCTTGTAGCGCCAGGTTCCGCCCAGCGGCGCGAACGAACCGTCGGCCAGCTTCAGGCCCTTGTCCTGGGCCGGACCCCAGGCCCCGCCGCCGCCGCCCACGTCGACGGCGCGCACGGCGACGACGTTGCGACCAGCCTTCAGCGTGCCGGCCGGCACGGCGTAGGCGCGCTTGACGTCCCAGCCCTCCTGCGAGCCGACCTGGCGGCCGTTGACGAAGCTGGTGTCGATGTCGTCGACCGGCCCCAGCACCAGGGTCGCGGCCTGCGCCGCCTGGGCCTTGGTCAGGGTGACCTCGGCGCGCAGCCAGATCGTGCCGTCGAAGGTTTCCAGGCCCGGATTGGTCTCCCAGAACTGCTCGGCCGGCATGGTCGCCCAGGCGCGGTCATCGAAATCGGGCTTGGCCCAGTTGGCCGCGTGCGGCTCGACCCTGGCGGCCCAGCGATCGAGCATCGCGCCCCAGCGGGCCATGCCCTTGACCGGATCCTTGGCGTAATCGGCCAGAACCGACAGGCCCTCGTCGTAGCCGCCCAGCGCCTTCAGGCCCGGGCCGCTGATCCAGTCCTGGATGATCGAGCCGCCCCAGGTGGCGTCGATCAGGCCGACGGGCACGCCAGCCGCCTTTCGGATGTCGCGGCCCATGAAGAAGCAGGCGGCCGAGAAGTTGTTGGCGGTCTCGTAGCTTGACGTCTTCCAGACGGCCTGGACCGGAAGCTTGTCCGTCGGATAAGGCAGGCTGGTGCGGCCGGTCTGCAGCAGGCGCACGTGCGGATCGGTCGCGGCGGCCGCCTCGGCCTCGCCGTTGAGGGCGCGGCGCAGCGGATATTCCATGTTCGACTGGCCCGAGCACAGCCAGACGTCGCCGATCAGCAGGTCGGAGATCGTCTGGGTCTCGGCGCCGGCCTTCACCGTCAGCGTCAGCGGCGTCCCGGTCGCCGGGCGGGCGTCCAGCAAGGCGACCCACCGCCCCTTGGCGTCGGCATTCGCCAGGCCCTGCTCGCCGGAGAGATCGAGGGCGACGACGGCGTTGGGCGCGGCGACGCCCCAGACGGCGATCGGCTTGTCGCGCTGGAGCACCGCGTGGTCGGTGAACACCGAGGCCAGCAGCGGCGCGGCGGCGGCGGGAGCGGCGAAGGCCAGGGCGGCGGCCCCGGCGAGCAGGTGACGGGTCAGGCGCACGCGATGTCTCCGCTGCTTTAACAACAACTCAAGTCGTCATCCCGGCCGGAGCACAGCGAAGAGCCGGGACCCAGGGGCGACCGCAGTGCGCCGGCCCCTGGGTCCCGGATAGCCTCTGCGAGGCTTCCGGGATGACGACCTCTTGGTCTTGTAGGTCTAGTCCGCCTTGGCCGGGCAGGTCGTACCGGTCGGGTCGGTGGTCAGCTTCACGCCGCTGATCGAGACCGTCAGGGTTCCGGCCGTGGCCAGCGAGAACGGGGCCTCGATCTTGGTGACGTCCGTGCCGGCGGCCTGGAAGCACTTCAGCGGCACCTTCAGGCTGGTCCACTCGCCGGCCTTGGCGCCGGTCAGAACCGAGGTGACGTCGAGCTTGCCGGCGCCGATGGAGAGGGTGGTCCTGGCCGACGGGGCGGCGTCGACGCGCCAGTTCACCTGCAGGGCGATCTCGGCGTTGGTCTGGAAGGTCAGGTCGAAGGCCTTGTCGGCGGCGATCTCGGCCGCGGCAGGCACGCCGCCGGCGAAGGTCAGCTGGCGGCCGGCCTCCTGCACGTTGCCCGCGTCGACCGGCTTGATGTGCACCGAGGTGGTCGGCAGCAGGCGGAACTCGAACGGCGCTGGGGTCTTGCCGCCGACGAAGTAGTAGCTGTCGTTGGCCGCGATGGCGGTGACGCCCGAGACTTCCGAAAGCTTGGCCACCCTGCCCGGCTTGGCGTAGGACAGGCCGTAGCCGTAGGCGAACAGCGGCGAATAGCTCTTGTCGCCCTTGTTCAACGAGGTCTGGGCCGCGGTCTTGGGCCAGCTGAACGACAGCTTGCCGTTGAAGTCGCGGCGCGGCTTGCCGGCGGCGTCGCCGACCAGCACGTCGGCGATCCCACCGCCTTCCGAGCCGGGCAGCCAGGCGGCCACGAAGGCGTCCGAGGCGTTCAGCTCCGGGTTCACCCACAGCGGGCGGCCCGACAGGAACACCGCCACCACCGGCACGCCGGCGGCCTTCAGCTTCTTGAGCAAGGCCAGGTCGGTCTTGTCGCCCGGCTGATACTCGAGGGTCTTCAGGTCACCCACGCCCTCGGCGTAGGGCTGCTCGCCGAACACCACGACGGCCACGTCGGGCTTGTCGCTGAACGAGCCGTCGACGCTGAGCGTCGCGCTGCCGCCCGAAGCCTCGACCGCGTCCTTGAAGCCCGAATAGATCGACTGGGCGTTGGGGAAGTCGCTGTTCTTGTTGTCCGTGCCCTGCCACGACAGCGTCCAGCCGCCCGACTGCTGGCCGATGTCGTCGGCGCCCGAGCCGGCGACCAGCACCTTCGCGCTGGCCTTGATCGGCAGGACGCCGTCGTTCTTCAGCAGCACCAGCGACTTGGCCACGGCCTCGCGGGCGATGGCGCGGTGGTCGGCGTTTCCGAGCACGCCTTCGCGGCCCTCCCACGGACGATCGGCGCGGAACAGGCCCAGCTTGGCCTTCACCCGCAGGATGCGGCGCACGGCGTCGTCGATGCGGGCCATCGGCACCTCGCCCGACTTGGCCTGGGCAAGCAGGTTGTCGTAGAGGCCCTTCCAGCTGTCGGGGGCCATGTACATGTCGAGACCCGCATTGGCGGCCTGGGCGCAGTTGGTCGGCGTGCAGCCCTCGACCTGGCCGTGGCCGTTCCAGTCGCCGACGACGAAGCCGTCGAAGCCCATGCGGCCCTTCAGCACGTCGGTCAGCAGCGACTTGTTGCCGTGCATCTTCTGGCCGTTCCAGCTGTTGAACGAGGCCATGATGGTCATGGTCCCGGCGTTGATAGCCGGGACGTAGCCCTGGGCGTGCAGGCGGATCAGCTCGGCTTCGGAAACCTGGGTGTCGCCCTGGTCCTTGCCGTTGGTGGTGCCGCCGTCGCCCAGGAAGTGCTTGGCGCTGGCCGCCACGTGGCCCTTCTGCAGGGCCTGGCCTTCGCTGACGGCGCCTTGCAGGCCCAGGATCATCTCGCGGGCGTACTGGCGGACGATCTGCGGGTCTTCCGAATAGCCCTCGTAGCTGCGGCCCCAGCGGTCGTCGCGCGGCACGGCCAGGGTCGGACCGAAGGCCCAGTCGAAGCCTGACACCGCTGTCTCCTGGCCCGTGGCGGCGCCGATCCTGCGGATCAGTTCGGGATCCCGGGCAGCCCCCAGGGCGATGTTGTGCGGGAAGAGCGTGGCGCCGACGAGGTTGTTGTTGCCGTGCACGGCGTCGATGCCGAACATCAGCGGAATGTTGGTCCCGCCGCGTTGGGCGGCGGCGTCGCGGAACGCCTTGACGGTGTCGACCCACGGGCCGACCGGCGAACGGTCGGGCGCGCCCAGCGGCGGCGAGCTGCCGCCCGCCAGGATCGAGCCCAGCGGATAGGTCTTCAGGTCCTCTGCCTTGATCGAGGCCGTGTCGGCCTGGATCATCTGGCCGACCTTCTCCTCCAGCGTCATCTTGGCCAGCAGGCCGTCGACGAAGGCCTCGGTGGCCGGATCGACCAGGCCCTGGCTCTTGGCCGCAGGCCACAGGGCCGGATGGGCAGTGCTCCTGGGACCGTCGGCGGCGAAGGCCGGAGCCGACAGAAGGGTGGTCGCCATAAGGGCGATGGTCAGGGTCCTGGTGTTCATGCTCCCCCGCTCTTCCTTGCTTATCGGCGGTCTGGAAGCCGCCTGGATGTTACCGGTATCGAAAGCTCGACGCCGATGCATACACGGTCTAATTAATACGACAAACACCGAGACAACGAATTTTAGGGAGACGTTGCAATGGGGGTCGTTCGAAGCGCTTTGCTGGCTGGAGCCACATTGACAGCGCTGTATGGCGCAAAAGCCTCGGCCGAAACCCGCACCCTTTCCTCCCCTGACGGCGCGATCTCGATCCAAGTCTCCGACGAGTCGGGACAGGCCCGCTACGCCGTCGCCTACAAGGGCAGGACCCTGATCGCGCCCTCGGGTCTGGGCCTGGAGCTGTCGAAAGGCGGCCGCCTGTCCTACGGCGTCAAGATCGTCGGCGCCGAGACGACCAGCGGCCAGGATGCCTACGACCTGCCCGCCGCCAAGGTCAGCCACGTGGCCCAGGCGCGCAACGAACTGACCGTCGACTTCCAAGAAGAAAGCGGCCGCAGGCTGCGGGTCGTGTTCCGGGCATACGACCAGGGCGTGGCCTTCCGCTACGTGCTGCCCCAGCAGGAGGCGACGGCGGCTGCGAACGTCAACGACGAGGTGACGGGGTTCTCGTTCCCCAGGGACTACGGCTGCTTTGGCCTCAACCTCGGCAAGTTCGGCACCAGCCACGAGGGCGAGTTCGACGCCGTCCAGGCCTCGATGTTCCGCGAGCACAACCTGTTCGACGCGCCGCTGGTCTGCCAGGGCGATAACGCCGCCTTCGCGATCGCCGAGGCCGACCTCAAGGACTGGGCGGGAATGTACCTGACCGGACGGGGCGACGGGCGGCTGGGCCTGTCGGTCAAGCTGTCGCCGCGCCTCGACGGCTCGGGCACGGCGGTCAAGACCCGGCTGGGCGCCGACGTCGTCTCGCCCTGGCGGGTGATCATGATCGCGCCCAAGGCCGGCCAGCTGGTCGAGAACACCCTGCTGACCACGCTGAGCGCGCCGTCGGTGGTCGCCGACACCGGCTGGATCAAGCCCGGCAAGGCCGCCTGGGACTGGTGGAACGGGCCCTCGCTGAAGGCCGTGCCCGAGGCTGGCATGAACCCGCAGACCATCAAGGCCTATATCGACTTCGCCTCGGCCAACGGCCTGGAATACATGCTGATCGACGAGGGCTGGAACGTCGGGGCGGGCGGCGCCTCGGTGGTGCGGCCGGGCGTCGACGTCACCCGCCCCAAGCCCGAGCTCGACCTGCCCGGCCTGATTTCCTACGGCCAGGACAGGAAGGTCGGGATCTGGCTCTGGCTGAACTGGAAGGCGCTGGACGCCCAGATGGACGAGGCCCTGCCCCTCTACGAGAAGTGGGGGATCAAGGGGATCAAGGTCGACTTCATGGACCGCGACGATCAAGCGATGGTCGACTTCTACCACCGCCTGCTGAAGAAGGCCGCCGAGCACCACCTGATGGTCGACCTGCACGGCGCCTATCACCCCACGGGCCTGATCCGGACCTATCCACACTACCTGACCCAGGAAGGCGTGCTGGGGGCCGAGTACAACAAGTGGAGCGCGCGGATCACCGCGTCCCACAACGTCATGCTGGCCTATACCCGCCTGCTGCTGGGCCCGATGGACTACACCCCCGGCGGCTTCCGCAACGTGACGCCCGACAAGTTCGAGCCGCGCGACAAGCTGCCCTTCGTGCAAACTACACGCGGCCAGGCCCTGGGCATGTTCGTGGTCTATGACAGCCCGTTCGCCATCGTCGCCGACAGCCCCGACACCTATGCCGAGAGCCCGCAGGGCCTGGACTTCGCCACCGCCACGCCCACCACCTGGGACGAGGTGCGCTACGTGACCGGCGAGATCGGACAGTCGATCGTGGTGGCTCGCCGCAAGGGCGCCGAGTGGTGGGTCGGCGCGCTCAACAACGAGACCGCCCGGACGGTGAAGGTTCCCCTCGCCTTCCTGGGCAAGGGCTCGTGGAAGGCCGACGTCCGCGAGGACGGCGCGACCCCGACCAGCCTCAGGACTTCGAACCCCGAGGTCTCCGCCGCCTCGACCCTGACCCTGAAACTCGCCGCCAGCGGCGGCGCGGCCGTGCGCCTGACGCCGGTCCAGTAGCCATGAGTTCGCCCATGCCCTTCACCCGCCGCGCGCTTCTGGGCGCGACCGCCGGCCTCGCCGCCTCGCCCGCCCTGGCCGCGTCACGCGGGCCGTTCAAGGCCAGCTGGGAGTCGCTGGCGGCGGGCTACAAGACGCCCGACTGGTTCCGCGACGCCAAGCTCGGCATCTGGTCGCACTGGGGCCCGCAGTGCGTGCCCGAATACGGCGACTGGTACGGCCGGCAGATGTACCAGCAGGGCAACCCCTTCTACGAACACCACGTGAAGACCTACGGGCACCCGACGCAGTTCGGGTTCATGGAGTTCATCCCGCGCTGGAACGCCGAGGCCTGGGATCCCGAGGCCCTGATGAAGACCTATGTCGCCGCCGGCGCGAAGTTCTTCATGTCGATGGCCAATCACCACGACAATCTCGACCTGTTCGACAGCCGCCATCACGCCTGGAACTCGACGCGCGTGGGTCCCAAGCGCGACATCGTCGGGACCTGGGAGAAGGTCGCCCGCCGCCACGGCCTGAAGTTCGCCGTCTCCAACCACGCCGCCCACGCCTGGCACTGGTGGCAGACGGCCTATGGCTACGACGCCGAGGGGCCGCTGAAGGGCCAGCGCTACGACGCCTTCCGCCTGCGCAAGGCCGACGGCAAGGGCAAATGGTGGGAGGGCCTGGATCCGCAAGAGCTCTACACCGGCCCCAACATGGTCATCCCCGACGGGATGAACTCGATCGCGCAGGCCAACGCCTGGCACGACAAGAACGACGGCGAGTGGCTGGAGACCCCGCCGCCGAACAACCCCGCCTTCGTGCGCAACTGGCTCTTGCGCCAGAACGACCTCGTCGACCGCTACAAGCCCGACATGGTCTATTTCGACAACTACGCCCTGCCGCTGGGCCAGGCGGGGCTCGAGGCGACAGCGCACTTCTACAACAACGCCGTGCGCCAGACCGGCCGCACCGACGTGGTGGTGACCGGCAAGAAGCTGACCGCCTTCCAGCGCAAGGCGATCGTCGAGGACGTCGAGCGCGGCTTTTCCGACCGCCTGCGCGACGAGCCCTGGCAGACCGACACCTGCATCGGCAACTGGCACTACGACCGGGGCCTCTACGAGCGGAACGGCTACAAGACGGCCAAGGACGTGATCCAGCGCCTGACCGACGTGGTCAGCAAGAACGGCACGCTGATGCTGTCGATCCCCCAGCGCGGCGACGGTTCGATCGACGACAAGGAGGCCCAGGTCCTGGCCGACATGGCCGGCTGGATCGGCGTCAACGGCGAGGCGATCTATTCGACCCGTCCGTGGAGGATCTATGGCGTGGGTCCCACGCGCCTGGTGGAAGGCATGCAGAACGAAGGCGACGCCAAGCCGTTCGAGGCCCGCGACATCCGCTTCACCACCAAGGCCGGCGCGCTCTACGCCCTACCTCTGGTCGAGCCGGGCCGCGAAATGGTCATCGAGAGCTTGGCCGTGGGCGCGCCACACGCCGCCGGCGAGGTGCGGAAGGTCTCGCTGTTGGGCGGCGATCCCCTGTCCTTCGTCCGCGACGGCAAGGGCCTGAAGATCACCCTGCCCGAACGTCGCCCCGCCTTCACCCCAGTGGTGAAGATCGAAGGGCCGGGGCTGGCCTAAGCCTTTCAAACAACCGTATGCTCCCTCGAGAACTCGAGGGAGCATACCGCCATGACCGACCTTTCCGGCCGCACCGTGCTGATCACCGGCGCCTCGTCGGGCATCGGCGCGAACCTGGCCCTGGCCGCCGCCAGCGCCGGCGCCCGGGTGGCGGTCGCCGCCCGCCGCGCCGACAAGCTGGCGGCCCTGGTCGGCGAGATCGAGGCGGCCGGCGGGACCGCCTTGGCCGTCTCCATGGACGTCGAGGACGAGGCCTCGGTGATCGCCGCCTACGACGCGGTCGAGGCCGCCTGGGGCGCGCCCGACGCGGTGATCGCCAACGCCGGCATCAATGTCCGCGCCTCGGCGCTGGACATCGCCATCGAGGACTTCGACAAGATCCTGGGGGTCAACACCCGGGGCGTGTTCCTGACCGCCCGCGAGGGCGCGCGGCGGATGATCAAGGCCGGCGTCGAGGCGCGCGGCCGGGTGCTGCTGGTGGCCTCGATCGGCGCGCACAAGGTGCTGCCGGGCATCACCGCCTACTGCGCGTCCAAGGCCGCCACGGCCCACATGGGCAAGAGCCTGGCGCGCGAGTGGGCGCGGGTCGGCATCAACGTCAACGTCCTGTGCCCCGGCTACATCCGCACCGAGCTCAACGATGCCTGGTTCGACAGCGAGGGCGGACAAAAGCTGGTCGCCGGCTTCCCGAGGAAACGGCTGATGGACACCAGCGACCTGGAGGCCACGGCGCTCTACCTGGTGTCGGACGCCTCGCGGGCGGTGACGGGGTCGGTGTTCACGGTGGACGACGGGCAGTCGCTGTAGCTCGCCGACGGCGAGCCCCCTCCGGCCCTCTGGGCCACCTCCCCCAGAGGGGGACTGTTGCGAAATTCGGAACGTCGAAGAACAGACCAGAATCCGTTCGAGAACAGTTCGGAATCAAAAGGGGAAAGTCGTTCTCGTTTTACCCCATTATGCAACGATCCCCCAGAGGGGGAGGATCTACGCCGCAGATGCTCCCCCTCTGGGGGAGCCGTCGCGGAGCGACTGAGGGGGCCTTCCCAACGAAAAACGCCCTCCGAGCCGAAGCTCGGAGGGCGCTCTTCAGATCAGTAACGGATCAGATCAACGCAGCTTGGCGCTGACCGAGACGCCGACGATGCGCGGCTCGTTGAAGACCGAGGCCATGTAGTTCTCGATCACGCCCTTGAGGTTCTTCTCGTTGGTGATGTTGCGGCCGAACAGGGCCACCTCGTAGGCGCCGCCGGGAGCGGTGTAGCCGAGCTTCAGCCCGCCCTCGAAGTTGCCCTTGGAGTAGAACTCCTCGGTCTTGTAGAGGACGTAGTTGGTGTAGCCCTGCACGTTCCAGTCGGTGGCCGCGAACAGCGCACCGCCGTTGCCGAGCGGGTGCTCGTAGCGGGCGGTGAAGTCGACGTTGTACTCCGGCGCGTTCGGCAGCGGCTGGCCGTCGATCTGGGCGAACACGTTCGTGCCGACCGTGATCGTCGGGTTCTGCACGGTGCAGACCACCACGCCATTGAGCGCGCAGACCTGGGCGTAGACGCGCTTGTCCTTGATCTCGCTGTGCAGCAGCGACAGGCCGGCGGTCAGGGTCAGGTTGGCGATCGGGCGCCATTGGGCCTCGGCCTCCATGCCGTAGGCCTCGGCCTTGTCGGCATTGAACAGCACGCCGTTGCCGTTGCTGTCGTTGCCGTTCAGCTGGATGTCCTCGACCTTGTAGGTGAAGGCCGAGGCGTTCAGGCGCAGGGTGTTGTCGAACAGCTGGCTCTTGAAGCCGGCTTCCCACGACAGGATCGTCTCGGAGTCGGCGGTGGTGAAGTCGGCGTTGAACACGGCCGAGCGGCCCTGGATGGTCGGACCGCGGAAGCCGCGGGCGACGCGGGCGTAGACGCTGACGTCGCCGGTCACCTTGTACAGCGCCGACAGGTCCCAGCTGGGCTGGCTGTCGGACAGCTTCACATAGCGGCGGCCGGTGTAGGTGACCGCGCCCGTGGCCGTGTCGGCCGATTTCAGCAGGCGGGTCTTCTTGGTGTCGTCGGTCTGGCGTGCGCCGGCCGTGACCGTCAGGTTCGGAGTGACGTCGTAGCTGACCTGGCCGAACACCGCCCACGAGGTGTTGATGTTCTCCAGCGACACCCAGTTGTTGGGGTTGGTGCGGACGAAGAAGGCGCGCTGGTAGAAGTTGGTGATGTCGCGGCTGTCGAAATAGAAGCCGCCGACCTGCCACTTCAGGGCGCCGTCGGTGGTGCTGGCGAGGCGGATTTCCTGGCTGATCTGGTCGAGATCCTTCACCGCGCCCTGCGACTGGCCAAAGCCCACGCCGCCGTAGTTGGCGGCCGCTCCGCCGTCGGTGTCGCCGCGGCTGTAGCCGTCGGTGGTCTCGTAGGCGCTGATCGAGGTCAGCTTCACGCCGCCCAGGTCGTAGTCGATCTTCAGCGAGGCGCCGGCCGTGTCGTAGGCCTGCGGATTGTTGACCGCCTCGTCGTAGGCGACCTTGTCGCGCTCGGCGTAGGAGGTGCTGTTGGAGCCCTTCTTCAGGCCGTTGCGGTGGAAGAGGGTCGAGGTGCCCTCGTACTGGCGCACGTGGGCCGAGGCCAGGACCGACAGCTGCTCGGTCGGGGTCGCCAGGATCTGCAGGCGCAGGTCGCGCTCGTCGAAGCCGCCCATGGCGTCGCTCTGCGGCGTCTTGGTGCCGTCGGCGCTGGTCCCGGTGAAGGTGTTGTCCACCCAGTCGTCGCGGTGCTGGTAGAGGGCCGAGACGCGGAAGGCCAGCTTGTCGGCCACGATCGGGCCGCCGATGCCGCCGTCGAAGGTGGCGGTGTTGTAGCTGCCGTACGAGGCCTGGGCCTGGCCCTGCAGGGTCTGGGTCGGCTTGGCGGTGTCGAACTTGATGATGCCGGCGGTGGTGTTGCGGCCGAACAGCGAGCCTTGCGGGCCGCGCAGCACTTCGACCTGCTGGACGTCGAACACCGGGTTCGACTTCAGCACCACGTGCTCGAGGACAACCTCGTCCTGGATGATCGACACCGGCTGCGAGGCGCCGAGGTAGAAGTCGATGTTGCCCAGGCCCCGGATGTAGAAGCGCGGGAAGATGCGACCCGTGGTGGTCTCGGCGTAGAGACCGGGCACGCGGCCGGCCAGGGCCAGGATGTCGTCGCCGCCGGCCTGCATGGCGCGCAGGTCCGCGCCGCCGACCACGGCGACCGACAGCGGCGTATCCTGCAGATTCACCGAGCGGCGCTCGGCGGTGACGATGATCTCTTCGAGGCTGGTGGAGTCAGAAGCTTCCTGAGCGTTGGCGACGGCGCCGAACGCGAGCGCGCCGAGCGCGCTGGTCAGCATGAGCGCCGACCGGCCAAACGTGGTCTTGGACACGAAGTAATCCCCTTTTTACGTGGAAGTGTCTGCGGTTGTTGATTATTTCCGCATCACGGCGTTCGGATATCAGCCGCGTGCAAAACTGTCATGACACCCGCCGCGGACGAACGGGGATAAAGTCCGTCCGCGAACAATAAACCGGCAGAACGCCGCTATATCTGCGACAGCCCCAGCCACAGCAGACCCGCCAGCAGGAACACGAAGGCCAACTGGGCGGAGAACCAGACGATGGTGGTCTTGAGCAGGGCGCCGAACACGTTGGAGGCGTAGACGCCGCGCAGAGTCATGAACAGGTTCGCCGGCGCCCACAGCAGGGCCACGAGGATGCCGAAATCGCGCACGGGCGCGGGCAGGATCATCACCGCCGCCCACAGCAGGAAGATGAACGACAGGTAGTTCATCGACACGATCAGGTGGTCGTACATGTAGAACTTGCGGCGATAGAAGTAGCAGGCGCCCAGCGACAGGGCGAGGATCGGCAGCAGGAACACGGCCAGGCGGTGACCCCAGCCGAACACCACGGCGACGAAGTAGCCGGGGGTGTCCACGACCTTGTTCAGCTGGGTGTTGAACCACTGCATCTTGGCCCGTTCGGTCGGCTCGACGTCGCCCAGGTCGATGAAGGTGCGCTTGCCGTTGGCGTCGACGCCGTCGGAGAGCAGGCCGCCTTCCTTCATCTGCTGCTGGATGTCGTTGGTGACCTCGCCGGGAATGGCCCGCACGCTGTTGTTGATGTTCGGCGGCGCGGCCTTGCCGTGCTCGTCGGTCCTGGCTGGGCCGTGCGCGGCGGCCGCGCCCTTGGCCTCGCCGTGCGGGGCTTCGGCCGCGTGGCCGCCGCCAGCGCCAGGCTTGTGCTGGGCGTCGTGCATCGCCTTGTGGATCACCACCTCGGCCGACAGGATGAACAGCAGCAGCGAGACCAGGAACAGGCGGAACGGCGGCACGTGCCGAGCCCGCTTGCCGTCGAGATACTCGCGGCTCAGCGTGCCGGGACGGAAGAACAGCCACGGCAGGGTGCGCCACAGGCGGCCGTCGAAGTGGAACATCCCCTCGATGGCTTCCCAGGTGACGTGGAAGATCGACTTGTGATGGTCCGACGCTTCCTGGCCGCAGGCGTGGCAGAAATGCCCGGCCAGTTCGGTCTCGCAGTTGTCGCACTTCGTGCCCGGCGGCGGCGCGGGGTGGGCCGAACGGCCATCCGACCTGAACCGCGCCATCCAACCGCCCAGCGCCCCGCCGGTGATCGCCTCGACTTCCTTCACGCCACGTCCCCACGCACGCCCCGAGCGCGATTCAGCCCGCCCTCGCGTGCTGATGTACGACAGCTTGGACGTGCATGCACCTGGGGAACGGTCTCGATCGGCGATCCTGCCCGCTTCGCCCGTTCGGCGGGCGTCAGTCCAGATAGTCCCAGTAGACCCTGCCCTCGAGCGTGCGCTGCTTCATCCGGACCGACCACTGCTCGACGGTGAAGAACATCTGGTGGCCGTGGTCGGCCGCCTCGTGCCGGTGGACCAGGGCGGGTTCCCCGACCCTGCCTTGCAGAAGCGCCGCCTCCTCGGCCGGACAAGGCACGGCGCGGGTGTCGTCGAAGCCGAACTTGGCGTTTCCGACGGCGACGCCGGGCATGGCGTTCCAGGCGCCCAGCGGATCGGCGAAGGCGCGCTGCGACGAGCCCATCGCCGCGAACACCAGGCTGTCCTGCATGACCCGCCGCTCCAGCAGCACGGGCTGGCCGTCCAGCAGGTGCAGGGCGCGCAGGTGCAGGACCCTCCGATCCTCGGTGTTGGTCCGGTCGAGGTTGAAGTCGAACATGCGGTGGACCACGTCCAGGATCTGGACTTCGTGACGAGGCGGATCGGCCATGCCGTCCCACAGGTCCAGGCCCGGCAGGTGCAGGACGCCGGCGGTTTCGGACGCGGTGTTGGACGAACTGGTCATGAGAAGCTTCCCCCCGGCCGTGCGGACGCCGCCCCCGGCGCCCGTTCGCGCCAAGGTGTAGATCGGCAGTCGTTAACGCCAAGGGTGATCAGCGGGCCGGACCGAACCGCGCCACCAGGTCGTAGGCCTCGCCAGGGAACAGCTGGCGCACGCGGGTGACCGGCTCGCCGGCTCGCCAGGTGCGGCGCTCGACGGCCAGCAGCGCCGTGCCGACATCCAGCGCCAGCAGTTCGGCGACGGCCGCCTCGGCTCCCACGGCGCTGATGCGGCTTTCCGCTTCCGTCCACGGCACGTGGTTCAACAGCCAGGCGCCGGGCGGCTCGACGGCGAAGTCGGCGGCGGCCGCCTCGGGCACCGCCGACAGGCTGATCAGCCGGTCCTCCAGCGCGAAAGGCCGGCCGCCGGCCACGTGCAGGCCGCGCAGGACGATCAGGTCGCCCTCGCCCGCCAGTTCAATTTCGTCGCCGTCGTCGGGATCGGCGGAGCGGCGCTCGGCGGCCAGCAGGAGAAAGGCGTAGGTCTCGCCCCTCGCGGTGATCTCGGCCTGGATGTCGGGGATGTCGAGGACCGTCGAGTGCACCTTGGGCCGGGCAACGAACGAGCCTGCGCGGCGACGGCGCACGATCAGGCCCGCCTCGGCCAGGGCCGACATCGCCTTGTTCACGGTCATCCGCGAGCAGCCGTACTGGGCCATCAGCTCGCTCTCGGACGGCGCGCGGTGGCCGGGCGCCCAGGCGCCCGAACGGATGAGACCCTCGATCTCGTCGCGGATGCGCTGGTGCAGCGGGACGGTCACGACAGCAGGCTCTCGAGCACCTGGCGATAGCGCTCGGCGATGGCGTCGCGATGCCGGTGGCGGCCGCCGGAGACGACGGGACGTCCCGCCCGCCAGACGCTGTCGATCGCGCCGTGACGACCGGCGAACACCAGGCTGTCGACCAGCGCGTCGCCGCTGCGCCCGACGATGGCCGGATGGTCGCGGTCCAGGGTCACGAAGTCGGCCGGCGCTCCGCGACGCAGGCCAGGGCGGCCCGCGCCCAGGGCCTGGCTGCCCCCGGCCACGGCCGCGCGCCACAGCTCGCCGCCGGTCGAGCGCCCAGGGCCGCCCGCCAGCACGTTGCGGGCCCGGCGGGTCAGGCGCTGGGAATATTCCAGCACCCGCAGCTCCTCGGCCGCGTCGATCAGAACATTGCTGTCCGAGCCGATCCCGAAGGCCCCGCCTGCCGCCTGATAGTCGTGCGCCGGAAAGACCCCGTCGCCGAGGTTGGCCTCGGTGATCGGACACAGGCCGGCCACCGCGCCGCTCTTGGCCAGGCGCTCGGTCTCCATCGCGTTCATGTGGGTGGCGTGGACCAGGCACCACGACTTGCCGACGTCCGCGTGGTTCATCAGCCAGCGCACGGGTCGCTGGCCCGTGGCGGCCAGGCAGTCGTCGACCTCTTTCGTCTGCTCGGCGATGTGGATGTGAACCGGCCCGCCGGCGGCGAGCGGCGTGATGGCGGTCAGCTCGTCGGCGGTGACCGCGCGCAGGCTGTGGGGGGCGATGCCGACCACCGCGTCGGGCAGGCCTGCGACGGCGGCGCGGCTGGCCTCCATCAGGCGGGCATAGCCGTCGACGTCGGTGACGAAGCGCTTCTGGCCCTCGCCCGGCGCGGCGCCGCCGAAGCCCGAGTGGGCGTAGAACACCGGCAGCAGGGTCAGGCCGATGCCCGTCACTTCCGCCGCGGCGGCGAGCCGCGCGCCCATCTCGGCCGGGTTGTCGAAGCCCGCGCCGTCACGATCGTGGTGCAGGTAGTGGAACTCGCCGACGCGGGTGAAGCCGCTCTCCAGCATCTCGACCTGGCCCATGGCGGCGACGGCCTGCAGGGCGTCGGGGTCCAGCCGCTCGACGAAGCGGTACATCAGCTCGCGCCAGGTCCAGAAGCTGTCGCTCCCCTCGCCCCGCGCTTCGGTCAGGCCCGCCATCGCCCGCTGGAAGGCGTGGCTGTGCAGGTTGGGCATGCCCGGCAGGGCCGCGCCGAGGCGGGGCTCGGAACCGGCCGCGACGTCGGTGTCGATGCGGGCGACGCGGCCTTCCGAGAGGGTCAGGCGCACGCCCTTGGCCCAGCCGTCGGCCAGCAGCGCGCTCTCGCACCACACCACGATGTCGCGCGGCGTTTCCGGCTGCGCCTGGCGGACGGGCTCGCTCGGCGCGTCGATGGCGCCCCCCTCGGTCTCAGGGGTCGCCGGTTCGGGGGCGTCAAGATTCTCGGCGTCGCTCACTGGACAATCCTCGTCGCTCGCGAATATGTCTATACATATTGAACCGCGCCGCAAGGGTCGCGGAGCACGACTCAAGACGTCACGGGAGGCGCTGGCGATGCGGTGCGATCGGGTTTGGATCAAGGCCCGGCTTGCGACCCTCGCCGAAGGCGCGCCCGGTCTCGGTGTCGTCGAGGACGGCGTGATCGCCGCCAGGGACGGCAGGATCGTCCATGCCGGCCCCGCCGCCGACGCCCCGGCCTTCGACGCCGCCGAGACCGTCGACTGCGACGGCCGCTGGATCACGCCCGGCCTGATCGATCCACACACCCACCTGATCTTCGGCGGCGACCGCGCCCACGAGTTCGAACTGCGGCTGGCCGGTGCATCCTACGAGGAGATCGCCCGGGCCGGCGGCGGCATCGTCTCGACCATGAAGGCCACGCGCGAGGCGACCGAGGAGCAGCTGGTCGCCGCCGCCCTGCCCCGCCTGGACGCCCTGATCGCCGAGGGCCTGACGACGATCGAGGTGAAGTCCGGCTACGGCTTGTCGCTAGAGCATGAACTCAAGAGCCTGCGCGCCGCCCGCGCGCTGGCCAAGGCCCGGCCGGTTTCGGTCAAGACCACCTTCCTCGGCGCCCACGCCTTGCCGCCGGAGTTCAAGGGCGATGCCGACAGCTATGTCGACCTCGTCTGTCGAGAGATGATCCCCGCCGTCGCTGCCGAAGGCCTAGCCGATGCGGTGGACGGCTTCTGCGAGGGCATCGGCTTCTCGCCCGCCCAGATCCGCCGCGTGTTCGAAACCGCCCGCGCCCACGGCCTGCCCGTGAAGCTGCACGCCGAGCAGCTGTCGAACCTGCACGGCGCGGCGCTGGCCGCCGAGTTCGGCGCGCTGTCGGCCGATCATCTCGAACATCTCGACGAGGCCGGGATCGCGGCCATGGCCAAGGCCGGGACGACGGCGGTGCTGCTGCCCGGCGCCTATTACTTCGTGCGCGAGACGAAGCTGCCGCCGATCGACGCTCTGCGTACGGCCGGCGTGGCCATGGCCCTGGCGACCGACTGCAACCCCGGCACCTCGCCGCTGACCAGCCTGCTGCTGACCATGAACATGGCCGCCACTCTATTCCGCCTGACGGTGGACGAGTGCCTGGCCGGCGTCACCCGCGAGGCCGCCCGGGCGCTCGGCGTGCTGGCCGACCGGGGCACGCTGGAGGCCGGCAAGGCCTGCGATCTTTCCATCTGGGACGTCGAGCGTCCCGCCGAACTTGTCTACCGCATGGGCTTCAATCCGCTCCATGCGCGCGTCTGGAGCGCCGCCTCGTGAACACCGAAGTCCTGCATCCCGGCGAGGTCAGCCTCGCCCAGTGGAAGTCCGTCTATCGCGGCGCGGCCGCCCGTCTGGCCGACGGCGCCTGGCCGGTGATCGCGGAGAGCGCGGCGGCGGTGACCCGCATCCTGGCCAAGGGCGAGCCGGTCTACGGCATCAATACCGGCTTCGGGAAACTGGCCAGCGTGCGCATCGGCGACGAAGACCTGGCCACCCTGCAGCGAAACATCGTGCTGTCTCACGCCGCCGGCACGGGCGAGCCCTCGCCGGTTTCGGTGATCCGCTTGATGATGGCCCTGAAGCTGGCCAGCCTGGCGCAAGGCGCCTCGGGCGTGCGGGTCGAGACGGTGAAGCTGCTCGAAGCCATGCTGGAACTGGGCCTGACGCCGGTTGTGCCCAGCCAGGGTTCGGTCGGCGCCTCGGGCGACCTGGCGCCGCTGTCGCACATGGCCGCGACCATGATCGGGGTGGGCGAGATCGACGTCGGCGGCGTGCGGAAGCCCGCTCTCGAAGCCCTGGCCCGCGCGGGCCTCGCCCCCGTCGAGCTGGGCCCCAAGGAAGGTCTGGCCCTGCTCAACGGCACCCAGTTTTCGACCGCCAACGCCCTGGCCGGCCTGTTCGAGGCCGAGGTGCTGTTCCAGTCGGCCCTGATCACCGGCGCCCTGTCGACCGAGGCCGCCAAGGGCTCGGACACCCCGTTCGATCCGCGCATCCACGCCCTGCGCCGCCACGCCGGCCAGATCGAGACCGCCGCATCGCTGCGCGGCCTGATGGCGTCGTCCGGCATCCGCGCCTCGCACCTGAAGGAGGACGAGCGCGTGCAGGACCCCTACTGCCTGCGCTGCCAGCCGCAGGTGATGGGCGCGGCCCTGGACGTGCTGCGCCAGGCGGCGACGACCCTGGCCACCGAGGCCAACGGCGTCTCCGACAACCCGCTGATCTTCCCAAAAGACACTAATAATGGCGCCGACGAGGCGCTGTCGGGCGGCAACTTCCACGCCGAGCCGGTGGCCTTCGCCGCCGACATGATCGCCCTGGCCGTCTGCGAGATCGGCTCGATCGCCGAGCGCCGCATCGCCATGCTGGTCGACCCGGCGCTGTCGGGCCTGCCGGCCTTCCTGACGCCCAAGCCCGGCCTCAACTCCGGCTTCATGATCCCGCAGGTCACGGCCGCCGCCCTGGTGTCGGAGAACAAGCAGAAGGCCTATCCGGCCAGCGTCGACTCCATCCCGACCTCGGCCAATCAGGAAGACCACGTGTCGATGGCCGCCCACGGCGCCCGCCGCCTGCTGTCGATGGTGGAGAACGCGACGGCGGTGATCGGCATTGAACTGCTGGCCGCCGCGCAGGGCTGCGACTTCCACGCGCCGCTGACGTCCAGCACCGCCCTCGAGGCGGTGCGGAGCACGGTGCGGGCGAAGGTGCCGCACCTGTCGGACGACCGTCACTTCCATCCCGACATGGAAGCGGCCAACATCCTCGTGCGGACTGGCGCGGTAGTGAGCGCGGCGGCCGGCGTTCCCTTGCCCGGAGCGACCACATGAACGACTGGCTGGAAGTCTGGCGCGGCGACGCGCCCCTGATCGTCAGCATTCCCCACTCGGGGTCGTACATCCCCGACGAGATCGAAAAGCGCCTGGTCTCGCCCTGGCTGGCCCGCAAGGACGCCGACTGGTGGGTGGAGCGGCTCTACAATTTCGCCGACGACCTGGGCGCGACGACGGTGCGCACCTGCCTGTCGCGCACGGTGATCGACGTCAATCGCGACCCGTCGGGCGCCTCGCTCTACCCGGGCATGGCCACCACAGCGCTGTGCCCCACCGACACCTTCGACGGCGAGCGGCTCTACGCCGACGGCCAGGAGCCGGACGAGGCCGAGATCGCCGCCCGCCGCGAGCGCTGGTTCGCCCCCTACCACGCCGCCCTGCGGGCCGAGATCGACCGCCTGCTGGCGCTGCATGGCAAGGTCGTGCTGTACGACGCCCACTCGATCCGCTCGCGCGCGCCGCGGCTGTTCCCGGGCGAGCTGCCGGTGTTCAACATCGGAACGAACTCGGGAAAGAGCTGCGACCAGGCCCTGACCGCTGCCGTCGAGGCCGCCTGCGAGGCCTCGGGCCAGCCGATGGTGACCGACGGCCGCTTCAAGGGCGGATGGATCACCCGCCACTACGGCAAGCCCGAGCGCGGCATCCACGCCATCCAGATGGAGTTGGCCTGCCGCGGCTATATCGACGATCCCTCGCCCCGCATCACCCCGCAGTCCTGGCCCTCGCCCTACCGCCCGCAGAAGGCAGCGCCGATGCGCAGCGTGCTCGGCGACGTGCTGAAGGCCTGCGTGGACTTCGCCACACCCGCTCCTCCCCCGTGAAACGGGGGAGGTGGCGCGACGCCGTCAGCGTCGTGACGAAGGGGGCGACCGCAAGCGCCGAGCCCAGTCTCGCCCCCTCCACCACTTCGTGGTCCCCCTCCCCCGCAAGCGGGGGAGGAGCGCTCAAATCCGTCCAGACAGAGACCCGTCATCCATGACCCGCCTCGACAACACCCGCGTCATCCGCCCGGCCACCGGCACGGCGCTCACCGCCAAATCCTGGCTGACCGAAGCGCCCCTTCGGATGCTGATGAACAACCTGCACCCCGACGTCGCCGAGCGGCCGGAGGAGCTGGTGGTCTATGGCGGCATCGGCCGCGCGGCGCGTGACTGGGAAAGCTACGACAAGATCGTCGAGACCCTGCGCCGGCTGGAGGACGACCAGACCCTGCTGGTGCAGTCGGGCAAGCCGGTCGGCGTGTTCCGCACCCATGCCGACGCGCCGCGCGTGCTGATCGCCAATTCCAACCTGGTGCCGCGCTGGGCCAACTGGGAGCACTTCAACGAGCTCGATCGGAAGGGCCTGGCCATGTACGGCCAGATGACCGCCGGCTCGTGGATCTATATCGGCGCCCAGGGCATCGTGCAGGGCACCTACGAGACCTTCGTCGAGATGGGCCGCCAGCACTATGCCGGCGACCTGTCGGGCAAGTGGCTGCTGACGGCGGGCCTGGGCGGCATGGGCGGCGCCCAGCCGCTGGCCTCGGTGTTCGCCGGGGCCTCGTGCCTGGCCATCGAATGCCAGCCCTCGCGCATCGAGATGCGACTGCGCACCGGCTATCTCGACAAATCCACCACCGACCTGGACGAGGCCCTGGCCTGGATCGAGCAGTCGTGCGCCGACAAGACCCCGATCTCGGTCGGCCTGCTGGGCAACGCCGCCGAACTGCTGCCGCGGATGTTCGAGCGCGGCATCCGTCCCGACCTGCTGACCGACCAGACCAGCGCCCACGACCCGATCAACGGCTATCTGCCGGCCGGCTGGACCCTGGACCAGTGGGCGGACGCCAAGGCGCGTGATCCGGCCAGCGTCGACAAGGCCGCCCGCGCCTCGATGGCCGTGCACGTCCAGGCCATGCTCGACTTCCAGGCCGCCGGCGTGCCGACCGTCGACTATGGCAACAACATCCGCCAGATGGCCCTGGAGGAAGGCGTGACGAACGCCTTCGACTTCCCCGGCTTCGTGCCGGCCTATATCCGCCCGCTGTTCTGCCGGGGGATCGGACCGTTCCGCTGGGCCGCACTGTCGGGCGATCCGGAAGACATCGCCAAGACCGACGCCAAGGTCAAAGAGCTGATCCCCCACAATCCGCACCTGCACAACTGGCTCGACATGGCCGGCCAGCGGATCAAGTTCCAAGGCCTTCCCGCCCGCATCTGCTGGGTGGGTCTGGGCGATCGTCACCGCCTGGGCCTGGCCTTCAACGAGATGGTCGCCAAAGGCGAGTTGAAGGCCCCCGTCGTGATCGGCCGCGACCACCTCGACTCGGGCTCGGTCGCCTCGCCCAACCGCGAGACCGAGGCGATGATGGACGGCTCGGACGCGGTGTCGGACTGGCCGCTGCTGAACGCCCTGCTCAACACCGCCTCGGGCGCCACCTGGGTGTCGCTGCACCACGGCGGCGGGGTAGGCATGGGCTTCTCGCAGCACTCGGGCATGGTCATCGTCTGCGACGGCACCGACGCGGCCGCAAAGCGCATCGAGCGGGTGCTGTGGAACGACCCGGCCACCGGCGTCATGCGCCACGCCGACGCCGGCTACGACATCGCCAGGGACTGCGCCCGCGAGCACGGGCTGGACCTGCCGGGCATCCTGTAGTGCGCCTGCTCCCCGCCGCCGACCGCACGCCGAGCCCGTGGAAGAACGGCGGCGGGACGACCTGGGAGATCGCCGCCGAGCCGCCGGGGACAGGGCTCGACGCCTTCGACTGGCGGCTGAGCATCGCCCAGGTCGCCGCGCCGGGGCCGTTCTCGGTGTTTCCGGGCGTCGACCGCGTGCTGACGGTGATCGCCGGCGCCGGCCTGCGGCTGACGGTCGAGGGACAGGGCGAGGTCGTGCTCGACGACGCCTCGCCGCCCCTGCCCTTCCCCGGCGACGCGCCGGCTTCGGCGATGCTGGACGGCGGTCCGGTCCGCGACCTCAACCTGATGGTCCGGCGTGGCCGTTGGCGCGGTGTCGTACGGCGGATGGACGGGGTGGAGACCATGGTCGCCGCCAGCGCCGTCACCGTGCTGGTCGCCCTGGCGCCCGCCCGGGTGAACAGCCTCTCCCTGGAAGCCGAAGACGCCCTGATCGTCGATCGCGATGCAACCTTGACCATGGACGGGCGTTTGCTGCTGATCGGCGTCGATCCGGCCTGACCCTGGCGTCAGCCGTCTCGATCCCGTTGCGGAGCCCGGAATGACAAGCAGCCTCTACGTGACCTTCCGCGCCGGCGCGCTGGAAGCGGCCCTTCCGCAGGCGGCGGTGGCCGAGATCCTGCCGCTGCCGGAACTGGTCGCCGCGCCCGGCGCGCCGCGCGTGCTGGCGGGTTTCGTCAATCTGGGCGGAGAGGCCGTGGCGGCGCTGGCCCTGGACCGCCTCCTGGACGCCGAAGGCGGCGAGCCCTCGCCCGCGCTCTACCGGCACCTGATCCGCCTGCGCCCGCTGGCCGGCGCGCCGGCCGTGACCCTGCTGGTCGACCGCGTCACCGACGCCGCCGCCCACGCGCCCGACACCCAGCCCGTCGAGGAGACCGACAGCCTGGGCGGCTGCGTTTCCGAGGCCGCCCTGATCGACGGTCGCCTGACGCCCGTGCTGTCGCCCGAGCATCTGCTGCTGGCCGAGGAGAAGGCCCGGCTGGACGAATTCGCCCGCCGCGCCCAGGAGCGCCTGGCCGCGTGGGAAAGCGAGCCGGCGTGAAACCGCCCCGGGCGGCGCCGCGGCCCCAAGTCCCGCGCCCATTGGCCCTGGCCGCCGATGAGCCCTTCCAGCGCTTGAAGCGCGCGGTGATCGTCCGCACCGGCCACCACTACTACGCCGACAAGGACGACGTGCTGTGGGACCGCGTGCAGCGGCGCCTTCTGGCCACCCGCGACCGCGACGTGAGCGCCTACCTCAAGCGCCTGGCCAGCGCCGACGACGGCGAGGCCGAATGGGCCGCGCTCGAGACCGAGATCACGATCGGCGAGACCTTCTTCTTCCGCTACGCCGAGCAGTTCACGGCGCTGCGCGAGACGATCCTGCCCGACATCATCGAGCGCAAGGCGCAGGACAAGCGGATCCGCATCTGGAGCGCCGGCTGCGCCACCGGCGCCGAGCCCTATTCGATCGCCATCCTGCTGTCGCAGATGCTGGGCGAGGCGCTTGCCGACTGGCGGATCTCGATCCTCGGCGGCGACATCAACGCCGCCTTCCTGGAAACCGCGCGCAAGGGCCAGTTCGGCCGCTGGGCGCTGCGGGCGGTCAGCGACGCCGACCGCGCCCAGTGGTTCACCGAAACGGCCCGCAACACCTGGACGCTGAAGCCCGCCTATCGCGGCCTCGTCCGGTTCGAGCGCCAGAATTTGCTCGATCTGTTGGGCCCCGCCCCTCCGCTGGAGCTGACCGAGTTCGACCTGATCCTGTGCCGCAACGTGCTGATCTACTTCCACCACGAGGTGGTCGAGCAGCTTGTCGGGGCGCTGGGGAGCAGGCTGGCGGCCGACGGCTGGCTGCTGCTGGGCCACGCCGAGCCCAACCCGGCCTTCGGCAAGATCCTGGACGTCGCCCAGTTGCCCGGCACCGTGGCCTATCGCCCGCCCAATCCCGAGCGCCCCGCCCCGCCGGGCCCCAGCTTCGAGGCCTTCGCCGCGCCGGAGCCCGAGCCCGCCCAGCACCTCCACCTGGCCGAGACCCCATCGCCCCAGTGGCGGCCCGCGCCGATCCCCACGCCTGTTCCCACGCCAGCCCCGCCGGCGGCCGACCTGGTTGAGACCGTGCGCCGGCTGGCCGACGCCGGCGACTACGCCGCCGCCGAGGCCGCCTGCCGCGCGGCCCTGGCGGTCGCGCCCGAGGATCCTGCCCTGCACCTGCACGACGGCCTGGTGCTGCGGGCGCTGGGACGGCCTGGTCCAGCCGAAGCCGCGTTCAAGCGGGCGCTGTACCTCGATCGCGGCTTCGTCATGGCCCACTACCACCTGGGCCTGCTGCTGCTCGACCAGGGCCGGGTCAGGGCCGCGGCCCGTTCGCTGAAGACGGCCGCGCAGATCGCGGGAACCGTTGCGCCGGGCGCGCGTTTGGCCCACGGCGCAGGTCTGGACGCCGACCAGTTGCGCAAGAGCGTCCGTCTGCTGCTGCAGTCGCTCGTGGGGGTTTGAAGAACGACATGAGTAAGGCCGACGCCGCCCGCGGCGACGGGTTGGGGGGATTTTTGGACGACGCCCGCGCCCAGGCGATCCTGGCCGCGCGCACCCGTCGGCTGGCCGAGCGCCGGACTGCGCCCGAACCCGAAACCCCGCTGGAAGACGTTCTGCTGTGCCAGGCCGGCGCGGGGCTCTTCGCCCTGCCGCTGGCCGCCGTCGAGCGCGTGACGCCGTTCGAGCCGCGCCGACTGACCCCCGCCCTCGGCCGCGCCGGCCTGCTGGGCCTGGCCAGCGTCGACGGCCGTCTGCGCCGGGTGCTCGACCTCTCGCGCCTGACCGGCGCGGCGCCGGCCGCCCCCGACGCGGCCGGCTTCCTCCTCGCCCTGCGCGGCGCGGGAAACCTCGCTCTGCGCGTCGACGCCGCTCCGGGAGCCGCCAAGGTCGCCCGCGAAGCGCCGGGCGGCGACGCCTTCGAGGGCGGCGCGCGCGGCGTCGTGTCCGAGGGCCCGGGCGACCTGCCCGGCCGCACCGTCACCCTTCTCGATCTCGGCGACCTTCTCGCCGACCACCTTTCCGCCGCCTTGGGGGCAAGAGCCTAGTGACCATCGCCAACCGCATCATCCTCGGCTTCGCGGCCGTCACCGTCCTGCTGCTGGGAGTGGGCCTGTTCGGCCTGTTCCAGATCGGCGTGGTCAAGGACACCACCGAGACCATCGTCACCCGCGACATGGCCGTGGTCCGCCAGATCGCCCAGATCCGCACCACCGCCAACGAAATGCGCGCGGCCAGCGACGCGGTGATCACCAGCTATCTGTCTCGCTCCGCCGGCGGCGTCGGCGGCAACGAGGAAGATCCCGTCACCCGCTGGCGCCAGCGCGGCGTCGACATGGACTCGGCCCTGGAAAAGGCCGCCTCGGCCGCCCGCGACTATCGCCAGAGCGCGCTCTCGACCGAGCGCGCCGACGCCTGGCGACGGATCGAGGACTATCTGAACCAGACCGCCGCCTCCTCGCGCCAGGGCCGCACCGACACCGAGAACCTGTTCAGCGCCATCCGTCGCAACGACAGCGCCGGCGTGGCCGCCGCCCAGACCGCCCTGGTCCAGCGCCGCGGCGAGTTCGGGCGCGGCATCCAGGGCGCCGAGGACGTGCTGGACGACGCCATCCTGTCGGGCCAGCGCCGGATCAACGACGTCTACAAGATCAGCCAGGTGTCGATCATCGTCGCCCTGATCGTGGCGGCCGTCATCGCCGGCGCGATCACCTGGGCGATCCGGGGCTCGATCGTCGGTCCGCTGGGCGCCTTCATGGGCTTTGTGGCCAAGGTCGGCGAAGGCGACCTGACCGGCCGCGCCGCGGCCACGGCCAACGACGAGATCGGCAAGCTGGGCGGCACGCTGAACACCATGGTCGACGGCCTGGTGGTGCTGGCCCGCCAGAGCCGCGAGGCCACCGAGAACCTCAACGCCGCCACCGCCGAGATCCGCGCCTCGACCCAGGAGCAGGCCGCCAGCGTCGAGGAGCAGCTGGCCGCCGTGCAGGAGACCGCCGCCACCGTCGACGAGATCACCCACTCCGGCGCCCAGATCGGCAAGCGCGCCCAGGAGGTCATCGCGTCGGCCCAGGCCACGGCCCACACCAGCAACGAGGGCCTGCGCGCCGTCGACGAGACCGCCAAGGCCATGGACGCCATCCGCGAGCAGGCCGAGGCCGTCGCCGAGAACATCGTAGCCCTGTCGGAGAAGACCCAGGCGATCGGCGACATCATCGCCACCGTCAACGATATCTCGGAACGCTCGCACCTGCTGGCCCTGAACGCCGCCATCGAGGCCGCCTCGGCGGGCGAGAACGGCCGCAGCTTCGCGGTCGTGGCCTCGGAGATGAAGATGCTGGCCGACCAGGCCAAGGAGGCCACCACCCAGGTGCGCTCGATCCTCGGCGACATCCAGCGCGGCATCAACGCCTCGGTCATGCTGACCGAGGAGGCCGTCAAGCGCGTGGCCGCCGGCAAGGAGCGCACCGACACCACCCAGCGCACGATCACCGAGATCACCGGCAGGGTGCAGGAGAGCGTCCAGACCTTCCAGCAGATCGTCGCCTCGACCAACCAGCAGCAGCTGGGCATCGAGCAGGTGATGGGCGCGCTGCAGAACATCCGCCAGGCCAGCCAGCAGACCGCCGCGGGCACCCGCCAGCTGGACGAGGCGGCCGCCAACCTGTCGGACCTGTCGCGCCAGCTGCTGGCTCTCTCCGAGCGCTACCGGACCTGATCGCATCGTGCCGGATATCCGTCGACAGCTCCTGGCGGCGTTCGACCTCGAACACCGCGAGCACCTCCAGGCGATCCGCCAGTCCCTCGCGACCGGCGGCGAGGCCGACACGCGCGAGATCTTCCGCCGCGCCCACAGCCTGAAGGGGGCCGCCCGGGCGGTCGACCTTCCGGCCGTCGAGGCGCAGGCCCACGCGCTGGAAAGCCTTTGCGCCGAGCTGATGGACGGCCAGCGGACGCTCGACGCCGACACGGTCGCGACACTGGAAGGCCTGCTCGACGCGGTCGAGGACGCCGCCACCGCCGCCTATGCGCCGCCCGCGCCGAAGCCGGCGACCGCCGCCGCCGCCCCGGCGACGGACGAGGCGGTCGAGTACGTCCGCATCGACGTCGAGGCGGTCGCTGGCCTGTCGCGCGCCATGCAGACCCTGTCGGGCGACGTGCTCGACCACGGGGCCATCGACGAGGACCTGCGCCGGGTGGCGGCCGACGCCCGCAAGCTGGAGCGCCGCTGGCGCGACGCGCGCGGCGCCGCCGCGCGGGCGCGGGAGGTCGAGCAGGGCCTCAAGGATCTTTCCCGCGCCATCAACGACCTGTCGGTGCGCCGGGTGCGGGCGGGCTGGGCGCTGGACCAGGGCCTGTCGGACCTGCGCGGCCGGGTCGAGGAGATCAGCCAGGCGCCGGCCGAGACCGTGTTCGGCGGCTTCGCCCCGATGGTCCGCGACATCGCCCGCGAGGCCGGCGTTTCCGTCGACGTGCGCGTCACCGGCCTGGAGACCCGCGCCGACCGCCGGGTGCTGCAGGCGCTGAAGGACCCGGTGATGCACCTGCTGCGCAACGCCGTCAGTCACGGCCGCGAGGCGCCCGAGGCCAGGGCGGCGGCCGGCAAGCCCGAACGCCTGACCGTGGCCATGACCGTCTCGGCCGCGTCGGGCCGGCTGCGGATCGACATCGCCGACGACGGCCCGGGGCCCGACCTCGTCAGGCTGGAGGCCGCCGCCGTCGACAAGGGGCTGATGTCGCCTCGCCCCGAAGGCGCCCCGGCCCCGACGCCCGAGGAACTGCTGGCCCACGCCTTCGCGCCCGGCGTCTCGACCGCGCAAGGGGTCGATCGCCTGGCCGGCCGCGGCATGGGCCTGTCGGTGGTGGCCGAGGCCGTCCGCAAGCTGCGCGGCGAACTGCGCCTGACCGCCGGCCGCCCCTGGGGCGCGCGGGTGGCCTTGTCGACCCCGCTGTCGGCGGCGCGCCAGTCGCTGCTGTTCGTCGACGTCCAGGGCCGCCAGGCCGCCCTGCCCTCGCTGGGCGTGCGCCGACTGTTGCGCCTGGACGCCACCGCGCTGGAAATGGTGGAAGGACACCCGGCCGCACGGATCGCCATCGACGGCGACGACGTTATCGTCCCCATGGTTCCGCTTTCCGCCCTGCTGTCCGGCGTCGCCGCCGAGGTTCCCGTCCACGCCGGCGCCGTTTCGGCGGTGCTGCTCAGCCACGGCCGTCGGCACGTGGCCCTGGCCGTCGACGCCCTGTGCGACGTGCGGTCGGCCATGGTCGAGGACCTGGACGCCGACGACCTGGACGCCGACCTGATCGCCGGCGCGGTGCAGATGGACGACCAGGCCCCGGCCCTGGCGCTGGATCCCGACGCCCTGGTGCGCCGCTGGCTGCGCGACCAGCGCCAGCTGGCCGCCGGCGGGCTGGGCTTCGCCGAAACCGCCGACGAGGCCGACGAGACGACCCGCACCATCCTGGTGGTCGACGACTCCATCACCACCCGGACGCTGGAGAAGAGCATCCTGGAGGCCCAGGGCTATCGCGTGCTGCTGGCCGTCGACGGCCTGGACGCCCTGAACCTGCTGCGCTCGGGCCAGGCGATGATCGACCTGGTCGTGGCCGACATCGAGATGCCGCGCATGGACGGCTTCTCGCTGCTGCAGGCGGTGAAGGCCGATGCGGCTCTGGCCTCGACGCCAGTGATCCTGATGACCTCGCGCGCCGACGCCGCCGACGTCCGCCGGGGCCTGGACCTCGGCGCCGAGGCCTACATCACCAAGCAGAAGTTCGACCAGCGCGAGCTGCTGGCCGCCATCGGGCAACTGCTGTGAAGGCGTCCGGCAAGCCCGTGCGGGTGATGATCGTCGAGGATTCCACGGTGGTGCGGGTCCTGCTGACCCACATCGTCGAGCGCGACCCGCGCCTGACCGTCTCCGCCGCCGTCGCCTCGGCCGAGGAGGCCCTGGCCTGCATCGGCCAGGTGAAGCCCGACGTGATCTCGATGGACATCCGCTTGCCCGGCATGGACGGACTGGAAGCCACGGCTCGGATCATGTCTGACCATCCGACGCCCATCGTGGTCATCGCCGACGCGGTCGAGGACGCCTCGCTGAAGATCTCGATGAACGCGCTGCGGGCCGGCGCCCTGACGGTGGTGGAAAAGCCCGTGGGCCTGGCCACCGACGGCTACGAGCGCCTGGCCGACACCATCTGCACGCAGCTGTTCATCATGAGCAGCGTGCCGGTGATCCGTCGCCGGGCCATCGGCGGCGGGGCGCGCGCGCCCCGCGAGGCCATGCCCCTCGCCACCAGCGCCGATTTCCAGGACCTGGGCTATCTGGCCCTGGCCGCCTCGACCGGCGGACCGCCGGCCCTGGCCCGGGTGCTCGACGCGCTGCCCGCCGACTTCCCCGCGCCCGTTCTGGTCGTCCAGCACATGGGCGCGGCTTTCATGGAAGGCTTCGCCGGCTGGCTGGACAGCCTGTCGCCGATCCGCGTCGCGGTGGCCCGGGACGGCGAGCTGGCGCTGCCGGGCCGCGCCTATGTCGCGCCCGGCGACCGTCACCTGACCCTGACGCCCGGCGGCGTGCTGCGCCTGTCGGGCGCGGCGCCCGTCAGCGGCCAGCGGCCCTCGGCCACGGTGCTCTTTCAGTCGCTGGCGCGATCGGTGGGTTCCAGGACCGTGGCGGCCCTGCTGACCGGCATGGGCGAAGACGGGGCCAAGGGCCTTTCCGAACTGCGCGCCGCGGGCGGCTTCACCATCGCCGAGCACGAGAGCAGCGCCGTCGTCTACGGCATGCCCGCCGCGGCCGTTAAGCTGGGCGCGGCGCGGGCCGTGTTGAGCCTCGACCTGATCGGCCCGCGCATCGCCCAGCTGGCCCGCCGCCGGGAGGACGCATGACCGCCTCCGTCCTGGTCGTCGAGGATTCCGAGACCCAGGCCCTGCGCCTGCGCGGCCTGCTGGAAGCCGAGGGCTTCTCGGTGGCCTGCGCGACGAGCGGCGAGGCGGCGCTGGAGCACCTGAACGCCCATCTGCCCGACCTGATCGTCGCCGACTTCCACCTGCCCGGCATGGACGGCCGCGAGCTGTCGCGCCAGATCCGCCTGAACGGCCGCACCCGGGCCCTGCCGGTGCTGATGCTGACCGGCGCGCGTGAGAGCGACCTGGAGCGTCAGGGGCTGGAGAGCGGCGCCGACGCCTATGTCGCCAAGTCGGCCGATCCCAAGGTGGTGATCGTGCGGCTGAAGGCGCTGCTGCGCCGGGCCAAGGCCGAGACCGCCGCGCCCAAGGCCTCCGAACCCTTCCGCCGCGCCCGGGTGCTGGTCGCCCATCCCAGCGCCACCCTGCGCCTGCGCCTGCGTCACCTGCTGGAGCACGACGGCTACGAGGTGGCCGCGCTGGAGCGTCTGGACCCCGACTGCGCGGCGCTGGACGGCGAACTCGACGGCGTGGTCGTCGGCGTGCGCGGCGGCGACCGCGACGACCTGGCCCTGCTGGCCGCCCTGGACGCCCGCCGCGCGCGGCTGGGCGCGCCGTTCCAGCTGTTGGCCTTCGGCGGCGAGGAGGCCGACCGCGACCTGCTGACCGACGCGCTGGAGGCCGGCGCCGACGACGTGGTGCCCGCCTCGGCCAACGACGAGGTGGTGCGCGCCCGGGTCCGCGCCCAGTTGCGCCGCAAGCTGATGGCCGACGAGGCGCGCCGCAGCGCCGGCGAGGCGCGCGCCCAGGAACTGGCGCTGGCGAGAGCCGAGGCCCGCGCCGCCGTCGCCGACGACCTGGCCAACGCCAACCGTCAGCTGAAGGACGCTCAGGGCCAGCTGGTCCAGGCCGCCAAGATGGCCTCGCTGGGCGAGCTGGTCGCCGGCATCGCCCACGAGATCAACAATCCCCTGGCCTTCCTGCTGGGCCACCAGGACACCGTCGAGCGCCTGATCGCCACGGCCGCCGACGAGACCCCCTCCCCCGGCCTCGACAAGGCCAAGGCCCGCCTGGCCTCGATGCGGGTGGGTATGAAGCGCATCCAGGACCTGGTCCTCAACCTGCGCAAGTTCTCGCGCCTGGACGAAGGCGACCGCCATGTTCTGGACGCCGCCGACTCCATCGAGACCGTCCTGGCCCTTCTCGCCCACAAGCTGGGCGACGGCATCGAGGTGCGCCGCGCCTACGCCGCCCGCAACACCCTGGAGGGCTCGCCCGCCCTGCTGAACCAGGTGGTGATGAACATCGTCGGCAACGCCGCCGACGCGCTGGGCGGCGCAAACGGGGGGCGGGGCGTGATCGGCATCTCCACGCGGGACGACGGCGGCGACTTCGTCATCGCGGTCGAGGATTCCGGCCCTGGCGTGCCGGCCGATCTGCGCGACCGCATCTTTGAGCCGTTCTTCACCACCAAGCCCGTCGGGGCCGGCACGGGCCTGGGCCTGGCCATCGCCTACAACGTGGTGCGCGCCCACGGCGGCGCGATCGCCGTCGACCAGGGCGAACTGGGCGGCGCGCGCTTCACCATCACCATCCCGCCCCCTGTCGTCGACGGAGATGCCCGATGAGCGTCCAAAGCGGAGAGCGTCCGACGATCCTGGTCGTCGACGACGAGCCCGACATCCTGGTCGCCCTGGAAGACCTGCTGGAAGACCGCTACCGCGTGCTGACCAGCAACGCCCCGGGCAAGGCCCTCGACATCCTGGCCCAGGAGCCGTCGGTCGCCCTGATCCTTTCGGACCAGCGGATGCCCGGCCTGACCGGCGACCAGTTCCTGGCCGCCGCCCGCTCGATCAGCGACGCCGACTCCATCCTGCTGACCGGCTATGCCGACCTGTCGGCCGTGGTCTCGGCCCTGAACCTGGGCGGCGTCAGCGGCTACGTCGCCAAGCCCTGGGAGCCCGAGGCCCTGCGCGCGGCCGTCGCCGCCGGGGTCGAGCGCACGCGCCTGCGCCGCGCCCTGCGCACCGAGCAGGCTCTGCTGCGCGGCTTGATGGACAGCATTCCCGCCGTCATCGCCTTCAAGGACGCGCAAGGCCGGGTGGTCCGCACCAACGCCTCCGACGCGCATCCCTTCGCCGACGCCCCCGAGGGCGCCGAGGCCCTCGCCGCGGGCCAGCCGGTCCAGGTCGTCACCGAGGAAGCCACCCTGGGCGGACCGGTCTGGACCGAACGCCAGTACGTGCCGCTGCGCGACGAGGCCGGGCACCTGCTGGTCATCGAGCGCGACGTCACCGACCAGAAGATGGCCGAGATCCGCCTGCGCCAGGCCGACAAGCTGCAGGCGCTGGGCACTCTGGCCGGCGGCGTTGCCCACGACTTCAACAACCTGCTGACCGCCATTCTGGGCAGCCTGGAGCTGGCCGGCCGCCGCCTGCCCGACGCCGACAAGGTGCGGCGCTATCTCGACAACGCCAGCCTGGCGGCCCGCAAGGGCGCGGCCCTGACCCACCGCCTGCTGGGCTTCAGCCGCCAGCAGGAAAGCCAGCCCAAGGTCGTCGACGTGGCCGACACCCTGATGGGCATGGACGCCATCCTGGTGCGCACCCTGGGCGGCGCGGTGCGCATCGCCTGGGACCTGCCCGCCGATCTGTGGCCGGCGCATGTCGAGCCCGACCAGCTGGAGCTGGCGGTGCTGAACCTGTCGGTCAACGCCCGCGACGCCATGCCGGGCGGCGGGGTGATCTCGATCAGCGCCCGCAACTTCGCCATGTCCGGCCCGACCGCCCGCCACGACCTGCCTGACGGCGACTACGTGCTGGTCACCGTGCGCGACACCGGCGAGGGCATCTCGCCGGAACTGATGGCCCGCATCTTCGAGCCGTTCTTCACCACCAAGCCGGTGGGCAAGGGCACGGGCCTGGGCCTTTCCATGGTCTACGGCTTCGCCCAGCGTTCGGGCGGGGCGATCGACATCGAGAGCCAGCCCGGCGAGGGTACCGCCGTGAACCTCTACCTGCCGCGCGGATCGGGCGACTGCGGCCCGGGCGAAGACTGCCCGCCCGTCGACGTAGCCCTCGACAAGCAGCCGTCGCGCAGCGTGCTGGTGGTCGACGACGACCCCACGGTGCGGGCGGTGACGGTGGCCATGGTGCGCGACCTCGGCCATCGGGTGATCGAGGCCGAGGACGGCGAGCAGGCGCTGCGGCGCGTGCGCGAGACTCGGCCCGACCTGATGATCGCCGACTTCGCCATGCCGGGCATGACGGGCCTGGAACTGGCCCGCGCGGCCCAGGACCTGGCGCCCGGGATCCGGGTCATCCTGGTCACCGGCCACGCCGACGTGACGCCCGAACGAACCGACCTATCGTTGGTGCGCAAACCCTTCGAGAACAGGGAACTGGCCGACCGCATCCGATCAGTCCTGGCCGACGCGTAAGTCGACAACCCAACAATGTTCGATTGAATCTCAAGCTTTCAGCTTGAGCATAGCCAAGCACATGCGCGTCGACCTGACGCAGCAATCCTGCCTTTTCATCGCCTTATCTGAATGGTTAACGACGCCCGTGGCACGGCGAACGCCCCACGACGCGAAACGATCCATAGGATGGCGAAATGCATTTTCCGGCGTTGAAGAAGCTTCCTCCCCAGGCGCGGATCGCCCTGGGTCTGACGGTGCTCTTCGCGCCGATGGCGGGTCTGGCGATGGAAAGCCCGCACGTGAACCGGTCGACGCCGCCCGCGGTGCGGACCTTGCTGAACAGGCTGGACGAGGCCCCGCCCCAGCCGGTGCGCATGGAGACCGTCTGGAAGGGCGCCGACGTCGACGGCGACGGCGCGTCCGACTTCGCCAACCCCACGGGCGCGGCCCCGCGCGAGCATGACGCCTTCGGGAACGGGGCCTTCGGCGCCCGTCGCGACGGCGGCTCGCGCCAGCACGAGGGCGTCGACTACGTCGCCGTCGCCGGCCAGGCCGCCAAGGCGCCGATGTCGGGCTACGTCACCAAGATTGGCTATGCCTACGCCGACGCGCCCGACCTGCGCTTCGTCGAGATCACCAACCCGGCCCTCGGCTACGTCGCCCGCGCCTTCTACGTCGATCCCGACGTCGAGGTCGGCCAGACCATCCGCCTGGGCCAGGTCATCGGCCACGTGGCCAGCCTGCAGAAGCACTATCCGGGCATCACCGACCACGTGCACCTGGAAGTCATCAAGCCCGG
Organism: Caulobacter flavus; assembly: GCF_003722335.1. Taxonomy (GTDB): domain Bacteria; phylum Pseudomonadota; class Alphaproteobacteria; order Caulobacterales; family Caulobacteraceae; genus Caulobacter; species Caulobacter flavus. The sequence goes on along the minus strand of NZ_CP026100.1, from coordinate 2,678,880 downwards.
CGGCCGACGCATCAACGCCGCGGCGCTGATCCAGCCGAAGCTGGTCGCGGCGGCCTAGACCCCCTCCGGCCCTCCGGGCCACCTCCCCCAAAGGGGGATCGTTGCATAATGGGGTAAAACAAGAACGACTTTCCCCTTTTGATTCCGAACTGTTCTCGAACGGATTCTGGTCTGTTCTTCGACGTTCCGAATTTCGCAACAGTCCCCCAAAGGGGGAGGATCGATGAGCGCCGCGCCAGATGCTTCCCTCTGGGGGAGCTGTCGCGGAGCGACTGAGGGGGCCGCCGCAGGCGGCCTAGTTCTCGTCCGCGTAGATCGCCGTGCCCTTGCCCCTGGCGCTGGCCCAGCCGCGGTACATGCCCGAGCTGTTCATCGGGAAGGCGACCTCGCCCCTGGCGTTCATGGTGATCATGCCGCCGTCGCCGCCGATGTCGCCGATCGCCTTGATGGTGGCGTCGCCGGCGGTCTTGAGGTCCTCGCCCTTCCAGGCGATGCGGGCGCAGACCTGATGGGCGGCGCTGGTGCGGATGAAGTATTCGCCCGAGCCCGTGGCCGAGACCGCACAGACGCCGTCCTGGGCGTAGGTCCCCGCGCCGATGATGGGCGAATCCCCGATGCGGCCCCACTTCTTGCCGGTCATGCCGCCGGTCGAGGTCGCCGCCGCCAGGTGGCCCTTGGCGTCGATGGCGACCGCTCCGACCGTGCCGTAGAGGTGGGTGGGATCCAGGGCGGCCTTCTGCCTGGCGCGCCAGGCCTCCAGCTGCTTCCAGCGTTCTTCGGTGCGGAACCAAGACGGATCGACCTGCTCCAGACCCTGCTCGACCGAGAACTTGTCGGCGCCCTCGCGGGCCAGGATCACGTGCGGCGACTTCTCCATCACCGCCCGGGCCAGGCTGATCGGATGCTTGGTGCGGGTGACGCCCGCCACCGCGCCGGCCTTCAGCGTCGCGCCGTCCATGATCGAGGCGTCGAGCTCGTTCCTGCCGTCGGCGGTGAAGACCGCGCCCCTCCCGGCGTTGAACAGCGGATTGTCCTCCAGCACCTTCACCGCCGCTTCCACGGCGTCGAGGCTGGAGCCGCCCTTTTCGAGAACCGCCGAGCCGGCCTTCAGCGCTTCGTCCAGCCCGGCGCGATAGGCCTTGTCCTTCTCCGGCGACAGGTCGCCGCGATTGATCACCCCGGCGCCGCCATGGATTGCCAGAGACCAGTCGCCCGCGAAGGCGGGCGCGGCGGTCAGGGACGCGGCGAGCGCGGCGGCGGCGATGAGCTTGGACATGGAGCGGCCCTCTTCGGATTCGTCGCCGCCAAGGTGGACCGCCCTTCCCAGCAAAGCAAAGCCCCGGCGCTTGCGGCGCCGGGGCTTCACGATCGCAGGTGGAGATCGCCCTACTTGCGGGTCAGCACCACCGGCCGGCCATCATACTCGACGGTCAGGTCGGCCGCCGCGTCGAAGTCGGTCGGCCTGGCGCCCTTGCCGATGAAGCGGACCTTGAAGGTGCGCTTCTCGATCTGGCCCTTGAAGGTTCCCGAACGGGCGCCGATCGTCACCCGGCCGCTGGCGTCGTCATAGGAGATCGGCGTGCGGGCCCAGGCGCCGCGGGCATAGCCGTTGGACAGACCGTCGTCTTCGTAGAGCTCGTACTTGCCATCCTTGCCGGTGAACACCAGCAGGGTGATCGGCGCGTCGGGCTTTTCGCCGACATACTGCTGGACGACCGTGGTCGGCACGATGGCGCCGGCCTTCACGAACAGCGGCATGCGGGCCAGCGGCGCGTCGGCCTTGACCGTCTGGCCGCCCTTGAAGGCCTTGCCGGTCTCGAAGTCGTACCAGGTCCCGGCCGGCAGGTAGACGCCGCGCGAGCGGGCCTTGAACGCCGTCACGGGCGCCACCAGGAAGTCCTGGCCGAACAGATACTGGTCGTCGACGTTCCGGGCCTTGGAGTCGTTGGGGTAGTCCATCACCAGGCCGCGCATCATGCTGCCGTCGCGGTGATAGGTGTCGGCCGCCAGGGTGTAGACGTAGGGCATCAGCCGGTAGCGAAGCTCGTCGTACCAGGCCAGCGACTTGTAGACCTCGGTCCCCTCGTCGGCGAGTTCGTAGATCTCGCGGAACGGCAGTTCGCCGTGGCTGCGGAACAGCGGGCTGAAGGCGCCGAACTGGAACCAGCGCAGGTTCAGCTCCCTCCACTCTTCCAGGTGAGCGGGGTCCTTGCTCTCGTAGCGCTTCTCGACCGAGAAGCCGCCGATGTCGGTGGTCCAGTTGGGGATGCCCGACATCGACAGGTTCACGCCGGCCGAGATCTGGTCGCGGAAATCGTCCCAGCGCGCCACCACGTCGCCGCTCCACACCGCCGAGGCGTTGCGCTGCAACCCGCCGAAGCCCGAGCGGGTCAGGATAAAGGGGCGAACGTCCGGATTGTCCTTGATCTCGCCCTCGTAGACACCGCGCGTGTGCTCCAGGGCGTAGCTGTTGAAGTATTCCGCGCCCGGGCCCAGCGCCGTCGGGCTCATGCGCAGGGTGCGCTCGGCCACGTCGACGTTCGAGTGCAGGTCGGGCTCGGAGGCGTCCATCCACCAGGCGTCGACGCCGAAACCCTTCAGGTCGCGCTTGACCTGCTTCCAGTAGATGTCGCGGGCTTCCTGCGAATACGGGTCGTAGAACGAGTTCAGATAGCCGGGGCCGACCCAGTCAAGCGCGCCCTGCTCGATGTTGCGCTTGTACATGTGGCCCTTGGCGTCCAGCTCCTTGAAGTTGTCCGTTGTCGGATAGAACTTCGGCCAGATCGAGATCATGAAATGGGCGTTCATCCCATGGATGTCGTCGACCATCTTCTGCGGGCTGGGAAAGCGCGTCTCGTCGAACTTGTGCGTGCCCCACTCGGGATCTTTCCAGTAGCGCCAGTCCATGACGATGTTGTCGAGCGGCAGGCCGCGCTTGCGGTACTCCTTCACCACGCCGACGATCTGGTCCTGGGTCTCGTAGCGCTGGCGCGACTGCCAGAAGCCGTAGGCCCAGCGCGGCATCATCACCGCCGAACCGGTAAGATCGCGATAGCCCGACACCACCTGATCCAGGTCGTCGCCGCCGATGTAGTAGTAGTCGATGGCCTTGCCGACTTCCGAGGTCAGCTGCAGCGAATGGCGGTCCAGCGCCGGCATCGGGTCGTTGTGCAGCAGGCCGATATAGCCGTCGTCGGGCGTCCACTCGACGCGCACCTTGTGCTTCTTGCCCGGCGTCAGCTTGGCGTCGAAGTTGTGGTACCAGGGATTCCAGTTCTGCCGCCAGCGGTCGATCACCAGCTGGCCGTCCAGCCACACCTTGGCGTAGCCGCTGGAATAGAGCTTGAAATTGTGCTCGCCGGCCTTGTCGGTCTGGACGAAGCCCTCCCAGGTCACGGTCTGGCCCGGCAGGTTCTTCTTGTTGGCGTCCTGCAGCTCGGCCGGCCAGTTGGGCAGGTCCTTCAGGAAGCGGTAGTCGATGTCCTTCTCGACCCGCGTCACCTTCAGCTGGCCGTTCTGGTAGTATCTGGCCGTGAAGCCGCCGGCCTTGCCGTCGGCGTCGAAGATCTTCAGGTCGCGCGAGGCGACGTCGTAGGGGATCGGATTGCCGAAGCGGGTGATCGAGTTGTTGTCCCACAGCAGGCCGTAGCCCCTGGACGACAGCAGCATCGGCACGGCGACGGCGCGGTTGTACTGCAGCAGCTCCACGTCCTGGCCATTGTAGTTCATCTGGCCGTTCTGGTGCTGGCCAAGGCCATAGAAGGCCTCGTCCGTGCCCGGATTGAACTGCTGGCGGACGGCGTAGAAGTCCTGTCCCTCGACCTTGACCGGCGTGAAGACGCCGCGATCGCGCTCGGCCAGCACCTTGCGACCGGCGGCGTCGAGGAAGTCGACCGTGCCGTCCTTCAGCGAGACCTGCGCAGCGGCCTTGGCGGTCTTCAGCGTCAGCACCCCGCCCTTCTCGTCTACCGTGAAGCCGGTGGTGGCCGGCTTGGCCGTGACCATCAGGCTGGGCGGATTGTCGAAGGTCTGCGTCGGCGAGGCGGTGACGTGGATGATCCGCTCGCCCATCACCTGCAGCCGCACCTTCTTGGCCGGCCCGGAGGCGGGGCTGACGACCACGCCGTCGGCGGTCTTCTCGAACGATCCGTCGAGGGCGAAGGCGCTGGTCGAGGCCAGCAGGGCCAGGGCGAGGCCGGCGGCCAGGCCGCGTCCCCGATAGATGCTGCGCATGTCGTTCTTCTTCCCTGTTCTCGTTGTTCTTCGTTGTTGGCTTTGAGGGACGGCCGGCGACCTAGTATGTCGCCAGCTTCACCTTCAGGATCTGCGGCAAGGTGGTCAGGTTCAGGCCGTAGTCGACCTGGTCGCCGTTCCACAGGCGGTCGAACACCCACTGCCCCTTGTCGTCGAAATGACCCTCCTCGACCCGCGAGACCATGAACCGCTCGCCCTTGGCCGAGCCGAAGGTCAGGCGGGCGCGGTAGCCGGTGATCAGGAACTCGTTGGGCGACAGCTGGGCGATCAGGGCGCCGGCGTCGGGAATTTCACGGTCGGGCTGCTTCTCGGCCTTGGCCATCCACGGGGCCTCGATCGAGCCGAACTGCCACTCGCCGTAGGTGACCCGCACGTTCCAGCGGCCGCCCAGGTCGATGGTCTCGGGCTTGCCGCCCTCCTGCTCGCCCACGCCCCAGACCTTGCCCTCGTAGGACAGGCGGGCCCATTCGCGCGCCATCGGCGAGAGCAGGCGGTAGTGGACGGCGAAGTTCTCGATCGCCTTGGCGTCGATGGTCTTGGCCCCCAGCGGGTAGTTGGAATAGCCGGTGTAGTCGATGCCGAACGGCGCGAAGCCGATGCCCTGATGGCCCAGCACGTCGTAGATGTAGCGGGCGTAGGCCTTGTCGCTGCCGATCTCGGGCACGAACAGGGCGTTGTCGGGACGGCCGTACTGTTCGAGCGTCTTCCGGACCTTCTCGCTCTCGCGCATGTAGATGTCGGGAGCCAGGGCGTCGATCGACGGCGCGGCGGCCTTCCAGACGTCGAGCACGTTCCAGGTTGGGCCGCCCGACGAATAGGTGAACGGGTCCTGGTCGTTGAAGGGGTCGCGCAGGGCGGCGTTGACGTACATCGGCAGCGGCAGCACCTGCTTGCCGGCGGCGGCGATCTCGTCGACGTAGCGGCCGATCGACCAGGCGTAGAAGAACTCGTCGGCGTCCTTGCCGAACACCTGCTTCCAGGTCCCCGGCTTCTTGTTCATGGCCTTGAGCAGGTCCTTGGGAACCGGGCCGTCGAAGATCTTCTGGGCGGTCGGCGAGAAGTCGCGGATGGCGCTGTAGGCCCCGACCTCGTTCTCGGGCTGGACCATGATCACGGTGTGGTCCGGATCGTTGGCCTTGATGAAGCGCATCAGCTCGACGAAGGCCTTCTTGTCGGCCTCGAGCGTGGCGCGGAAGTGCGGCGACAGCGAGTTCTTGACCTCGCCCTTGCCGTTGATCAGGCGCGGGAAGCGCTTGTCGTCGAGCTTGACCCACTCGGGCGCGTACTGCGGGCCGTTGTTCTTCCAGGTGGCGAACCACAGGATGACCAGCTTGGTGTCGTTCTCGCGAGCCTGCTTGAGCAGCAGGTCGAGATAGCTGAAGTCGAACTTGCCCTCGACCGGCTCGATCTGTTCCCAGGCGATCGGGATCTCCAGGGTGTTGGCGTGCATGGCCTTCACGGCCGGCCACACCTTGGGCATCTGCGAGGGATAGTTGGCGGCGTTGTTGGCCTGCACGCCCAGCATCAGGAACGGCTTGCCGTCGACCATCAGGGCGTGCTTGCCGTCCTTTGTCACCAGCTTGGGCAAAGGCGCTTGCGCGAAGGACGGCGCGGCGACGGCCAGGCTGAGGATCGCGCCCAGGGCCGCGAAGCCATGCCGGCTCCACTTGGGCTTGCGGTGAGACGTCACGCGAGAACCTCCATGCTGGCGAACCGGTCGGGACCTATGCCTGCATCGATCGCCGGATATGGGAAGTAAGCGCTGTCAATGTGGATGGACATTCCCTCGCCTCCTCCCGTTCCCTGCGGTCGCGCGAGAGACTTCAGCCCCGCCAACTCGTTACCGCTACCATTCTTATAAATAGGACAATTAGCCGAGGCGGGCGCGATTGCAACCGCTTTTCACGGCGCGCCAATGCCGGGCTCAAGCCGGCAAACCTTTGTAACAATTGCGGAAAAGGCAAAAAAAATCCGCGCATCGCCCGCAGGAGGCGATGCGCGGTTGAAAAGACTCGCGCGAGACCGGGGAGGTGGTTCGCGCGGCGCGCTGGCGAACCTCGCGAGAGGATCGCACGGCCGGACAGTCGCTTTCGCGACCCCGGCGCCACGTCCGATATGTATAATCATACAAATGAACACGCAAGGGACTTGATAGCGTTGTCAGCCCATTTTTTGCGTGACCGCGGTTATCCGCGGCAACGCCGACCGCGAAGCGCGCCTCGCATGGGCATGGCGCCGGCGAACTGGACACCCCCTCCCCGCTCAGCCCAGCGGCGGCGCGGCGCAATGGCGGGCGATGAAGGCCTCCTGGGTCGGCATCGTCTGGGCCGTGTGCCGGATCAGGGCCCGGCGATGGTCCATCAGGCCGCGCAGCTCGGCCTCGGGAATCCGGTCGGCGAGCGGATCATAGGCCTCGGGCACGACGCCCAGGCCGTTGTAGATGGCGATCCAGCTGGGCCGCCCGAAGCCGTCGCCCTCGTGGATCGCCACGTGGCCGCGCGCCCTGTAGAGCGCGATCTTGGCCTGGAGACTGTCGGGCAGCGCCACCTCGCGCACCTGCCGCCACATCGGCTCGTCACGCTGGTTGATGCAGTAGTGCAGGATGATGAAGTCGCGGATGCGCTCGTACTCGAGGGCCGAGACGCGGTTGAACTCGTCGGCCAGCAGGGGGTCGCAGCGACGGTCGGGGAAGAATTCCAGCAGCCGCGAGATGCCGTTCTGGATCAGGCTGATCGAGGTGGATTCCAGCGGCTCGAGGAAGCCGCCCGACAGGCCGACGGCCACGACGTTGCGATCCCAGAACTTGCGGCGCCGGCCGGCCAGGAACCGCAGCGGCCGCGGATCATCCAGCGCCTCGCCGTCCAGGTTGTCCATCAGGGTGCGGGCGGCGCGCTCGTCGTCGACGAAGGCGCTGGAATAGACGTAGCCGTTGCCGATGCGGTGCTGCAGCGGGATCCGCCACTGCCAGCCGGCCGCGCGCGCCGTGGACCGGGTGTAGGGCGTCAGGCCGTCGCCGCCCAGCCTGCACGGCACGGCCAGGGCGCGGTCGCAGGGCAGCCACCGCGACCAGTCCTCGAAGCCGGCCTTCAGGGTTCCCTCGATCAGCAGGGCGCGGAAGCCCGAGCAGTCGACGAAGAGGTCGCCTTCGATCCGGCGCCCGTCGTCCAGCACCACCGCCTCGACGAAGCCGTCCTGGCCGCGCAGGGCGACGTCGACGATCTTGCCCTCGGTGCGCGTCACGCCCCTGGCCTGCGCGTAGCGGCGCAGGAAGGCCGCATAGAGCCCGGCGTCGAAGTGATAGGCATAGGCGTAGTCGTGCAGCGGCGAGCGCGGATCCGGGCTCGGCGGAATGAAGCGGTTCAGCGCCGCCGCGGCGGTGGGCAACGACCAGTCCTCCAGGCCGCTGGGATCGCCCAGCGCCTTCAGGCGCCGCCACAGCTGGTGGGCCTGGACGGCCTCGTGGTCGGCGCCGAAGTCGCCGAAGCCGTGGAAGTAGCGATGGCCGACCCGGCCCCAGTCGCGGAAGTCGATGCCCAGCTTGAAGCTGGCCTGGGTGGCGCGGATGAACTCGACCTCGTCCAGGCCCAGGGTCTGGTTGAAGTTGCGGATGGTCGGGATGGTGGCCTCGCCGACGCCGACCGTGCCGATGGCCTCGGATTCGACGACCTCGACCGCCACCGCGTCGCTGACCAGCAGCCGGCTGAACGCCGCCGCCGCCATCCAGCCGGCGGTGCCGCCGCCTACGACCACGACCTTGCGGATGCGCTGATCCATCACGTCCCTCCCCGGGGCTCTTTAACGCCGCCCCACAAACACGAAAGCCCTCCGACGGCCCCGACCAGCATGTGGTCCGGATCGTCGGAGGGCCCTCGTTCAGTCCAAGTCAGATCAGCTTAGAAGCTGGCGCGCAACGCCACGGCGACGCGACGGTCGGTCTCCACCCAGTTGTAGGGGGCGACGCGGTCGGGGTTGCCGACCTCGAGCACGGTGCGTTCCTTGAGGATGTTGGTCGCCTGCACGCCGATCTTGTACTGCTTGTTGATGCTGTAGAAGATCGAACCGTCCAGCTGGCCGTAGTCACGCGACCAGACCGGGGCGTTGACGTTGGCCGCCGAGCTGGTCAGCAGGTAGCGCTGGCGCCAGTTGTAGGCCAGGCGCGCCGAGACGCCGTACTTCTCGTACATCACGGCCACGTTGTAGCTGCGCGACGACATGCCTTCGAGCGGCAGGGCGGCGTTGTCGGCGCCCCCCGTCTGGTTGGTGTCGTCGACGTCGACGGCGGTGTTGCGGCCGCCTTCGTTGTCGATGAACGTGTAGTTGGCCTGCACGCCCAGACCCGACAGCGCGCCCGGCAGGAAGTCGTAGAACTGCTGGTAGCCGATCTCGAAGCCCTGAACGGTGCCCTTGTCACCGTTATAGTAACGCATGACGTCGAAGTCGAAGGTCTGGCCGTTCGAAGTGTAGCGCTCGGTGGCCGTGTCGGTGAAGATGTAGTCCTTGATGTTCTTGCGGAAGACCGCGAACGTCAGGCTGCCCGTCGGGGCGAAGTACCATTCGGCGCTGAGGTCGAACTGGTCCGACTTGATCGGGCGCAGGTTCGGGTTGCCGCCGGTGCCGTTGGCGCCGTTGTAGATCGAGGTCGTGCCCGAGGTCGTGAAGTCGAAGCCCAGCGCCGTGTAGGGCTGCAGCTGCGACAGGGTCGGGCGGACGATGGCCTTCGAGGCGGCGAAGCGCACCTGCAGCTGCGGCGTGACGTGCAGGCGCAGGTTCAGGCTGGGCAGCACGTCGGTGTAGTCGGACTTGGTGCTGCCGGTGATGATCGTGCCGCCGGCGGCGAAGGCCTTGGCGGCCGCGCAGGTGGCGTTGGTCAGTTCATCGCAGGTCGGCGACGAGGGCACGATGCTGCCGCCGTCGGCCGAGGCCTCGGTCTTGACCACGCGGACGCCGATGTTGCCGTCTAGCGGCATGTTCGAGCCGAACAGGCCGTCCGAACCGAAGCGCAGCAGGCCGTAGCCGGCGTAGGTCTTTTCGTTCTGGGTGTTGTTGTTGGCGTCCAGGAAGCTGGTCACCGGCGACCAGCCCCAGCCGGCCGTCTCGGTGTGCTTGAGCAGGTCGTAGGCGTGCTGCGAGCCGTTGGTCACCACGTCCGCGGTGGGGAACCAGGCCACGCCCGGAACGCGCACGTCGCCGCCGAAGAAGTTCTTGAAGGTGTACAGCTCGGTCAGGTTCGCCGTCTTGCTTTCGGTCAGGTAGACCGGCGTGCCGCCGCCCCAGTACTGGGCGCTCAGCAGGCTCCAGTTCCAGCCGGACTCGCGGGTCTCGAAGTCCTTGTCCGTGGCGCGGACGCCGAAGCGGAAGCTCTTGAGCCAGCCGTCTTCCGGGAACTCGTAGGTCACGTCCAGGCGGGCGGCCTTTTCGGAGGCTTCGCTCTGGTCGATGTGATCCATCGCCGCGCCCCAGTAGTACTGGTCCTTGACGTAGGTGTTGTTGGCGCCGATCGTCGTGACCGTAGGCACGCTGGTGCCCAGGTTCCAGTTGACGTCCGGCAGGTCGCCGTCGACGCCGGCGATGTCCTGCAGCTGGGTGAAGACGGTCAGGCTCGAGGTCTTCGAGGTCGACTTCACGTACTGCAGGTCGCCCGAGACGGTCAGGGCGTCGTTGACGTACCACTTGCCGTTCAGGGCGATGTCGCCCGTCTTCTTGTGGCCTTCGCCGGCGCGGGTGTCGGCGGTGTACTGGGCGTCATAGACGGTGCCGCCGGTGAACACGCCGGCCGAGTTGTAGGTATAGCCGTTGGCGTTCGCCTGGTTCATCGTGTTTTCGACGAGGGCGGCGCGCTCCAGGTCCTTGGGATCGGCCTTGGAGCCCATGGCCTGCAGGCTGAACTCGAACTTGTCGTTCGGACGCCACTGGGCGGCGAAGGCCAGCGACTGGCGCTTCTGCTCCCAGTCGACCGAACGCCAGCCCATGGCCTTGGGCACGTAGACGGTCTTGCCGTTCACGGTCATCGGGTCGTAGCGGTCGACCGAGATGCTGTTGGTGCGGTTGCCGACGCTGCCGTAGCTGTAGGCGATCAGGGCGCCGAACTCGCCGAACTTGGTGTCCCAGCGGTCGCTGGCGATCACGTTGCCCGAATAGTAGCCCTTCTTCTGCAGTTCGCCGTAGTTGTAGTCGCCCGAGAAGGCCAGCAGGTGGCCCTTCTGGTCGAACGGCAGGCGGGTGCGCAGGTTCACGGTGCCGCCGATGCCGCCTTCGATCATGTCCGACGACGGGTTCTTGTAGACGTCGACGCCGGCCAGCAGGTCGGCCGACACGTCCTCGAAGCTCAGGCCGCGGCCGTTCTTGGCCGAGAAGATGTCACGGCCGTTGGTTTCCGAACGCACCCACGACAGGCCGCGAATGGCCACGCCGCCGCCTTCCGCGGCCATCCGGGCCGGGTCGCGCGCTTCGTTGGTGCGTTGCAGGGTGATGCCCGAGATGCGCTGCAGGGCTTCGGAGACCGAGCGGTCCGGCAGGGCGCCGATGTCGACCGCGGTGATCGAGTCGACGATCACTTCGGCGTTCTGCTTGATCTTCTGCGCGGACTGGATCTGGGCGCGCTGGCCGGTGACAACGACCTCTTCGACGGTCGTGTCGGCGGGCGCCTGGGCGCCTTGCGCCAGCGCTGTCAACGGAGCCACGGCGCAAAGCGCCAGAGCCGAAGCGCCGAACATGAAACGATGTGAGCTATGAAGGCGTCGCATGCCTGTTTCCTTCCCCCGTGAGTTAATCCGCCCCGGCGCTCTCATCGGCGCCGGTGACGTGCGGAACGACGAATGCCCGCACAATCTAATTGGTAGCTATAGTCATATAATTATGGTCATCAAGATAAAATTGATAGCGCTATCATTTCCACGAATGGCCGCGCCTTTTCGGTCACAGCGCCCCCTTGTCATCCCTAAACTCCTAGGTGAAACAATGGTCTGACCACACCTGCAGGAGGCTGGACCACCCTGCGGTTTGCACCGGTCATTATTATATTATAAATGCCTTGCGACCCGGCTTGGAGCCTCCCGCCGGGCGCGCGTTTAGGGACGAACATGACGCAGCCTGACGACTCCGTACGGCTTCACACGGGAAGCGCTCGCGCCGGAGGAGCCTGCTGATGGTCGCGTCCGATCCCTCGATCACCATCTTCGGCGACTGGGGCACCTCGCGCCTGCGCCTCTATCTGCGCCAGGGCAAGAGCGTGCTGGACCGTCGCGACGGGCCCGGCATCGGCTCGCTGACCGCCTCGCCCGAGCAGACCTTCCTCGACCTGGTCGGCGACTGGCGCGAGGCCGGCCCCGAGACCATCCTGCTGTGCGGCATGGTCGGATCGCGCAACGGCTGGGTCGAAGCCCCCTACGCCCCCTGCCCCGCCGACGCCAAGGCGATCAGCGACCGGCTGGTCAAGGTGGAGGCCCAAGGCCTGACCGTGTCGATCGTGCCCGGCCTGTCCTGCACCAATCCGCTGGGCGGCCCCGACGTGATGCGCGGCGAGGAGACCCAGATCCTCGGCGCCCTGGCGTTGAACCCCGAGCTCAAGACCGGCCGCCACCTGCTGGCCATGCCCGGCACCCACACCAAGTGGGTCGTGGTCGAGGACGGCGCGATCGCCAGCTTCCTGACCGCCCCGGTCGGCGAGACCTTCGCCGTGCTGCGCGAGCATTCGATCCTGGCCAAGGCCGCCGCCGGCGACGCGCCCGCCACGCCTGAAGGCTTCGACCTGGGCCTGTCGCGGATCACCGAGAAAGGCGCGGCCCTGCTGCCGCACCTGCTGTTCGAGACCCGCAGCCGCCAGCTGATCGACGGCCTGCCCAAGGCCGACGCCATGGGCTTCCTGTCGGGCCTGCTGATCGGCGCCGACGCGGCCGGCGCGGCCGGCTGGTTCGGCCAGCTGGGCAAGGTCGCCCTGATCGGCGCCCCGGCCCTCAACGCCCTCTACGCCAAGGCCATCAAGGCCGCCGGCGGCGACAGCTTCGAGATCGACGGCGACGCCGCCGTGCTCGCCGGCCTGTCTTCCCTTTCCTCCTCAATCACGCGTGATGCCCATGTCCTTGCCTGACGCCCCGCCCATCGTCGCCATCCTGCGTGGCGTTAAGCCCGACGAGATCGTCGAGATCGCCGGCGCCCTCGTCGACGCCGGCATCGGCTACATCGAGATCCCGCTGAACTCGCCCGAACCGCTGGTTAGCATCGGCAAGCTCTGCGAGGCCTACGGCGACAAGGCCCTGTGCGGCGCCGGCACCGTCCTGACCCCGCAGGCGGTCGACGACGTGGCCGCGGTCGGCGGCAAGCTGATCGTCACCCCCAACATCGACGCCGACGTCATCGCGCGCGCCGTCGAGCTGGGCCTGACCGTCATGCCCGGCTTCTCGACCCCGACCGAGGCGTTCGTCGCCGTCAAGGCCGGCGCCAAGGCGCTGAAGCTCTATCCGGCCGGCTCGTTCGGCCCGGGCCACCTGAAGGCCGTGCGCGACGTCCTGCCCAAGGACATCGAGATCTACGCCGTCGGCGGCGTCGGCGCGGCCAACCTCAAGCCCTGGCTCGACATCGGCGTGGCCGGCATCGGCGTCGGCGGCGAACTCTACCGCCCCGGCTACACCGCCGCCGAAGTCGGCGAACGGGCCCGCGCCCTGGTCGCGGCCTGGACTGCGCAGACGGCTAGCTGAGCCGTCTTACCGTCATAACGAAGAGCAGCCCTAAAGGGGGGAAGCCCACGTGACACTAGCAACCATCGACCTCGCCATCCTGGCGATCTACGCCGTGGCGATCTTCGCCCTGGCGCAGTGGGTTTCCCGCGACAAGGGCGGGCACAAGAAGGACTCGACCGACTACTTCCTCGCGTCGAAGGCCCTGCCCTGGTGGGCGATCGGCGCCTCGCTGATCGCCGCCAACATCTCGGCCGAGCAGATCATCGGCATGAGCGGTTCGGGCTACGCCATCGGCCTGGCCATCGCCTCCTATGAGTGGATGGCGGCCCTGACCCTGCTGATCGTCGGCAAGTTCTTCCTGCCGATTTTCATCAAGAACGGCATCGTCACGATGCCCCAGTTCCTGGAGCAGCGGTACGGCCCCAGCGTGCGGACCATCATGGCCGTGTTCTGGCTGGGCCTGTACGTGTTCGTGAACCTGACCTCGATCCTGTGGCTGGGCTCGATCGCCGTGCACACCGTGACCGGCATGGACCAGATGTGGGCTCTCGCCGCCATCGGCGTCTTCGCCCTGGCCTACCAGCTGTGGGGCGGCCTCAAGGCCGTGGCCCTGACCGACATCGTGCAGGTGGCCCTGCTGGTGGCCGGCGGCCTGATCATCGCCTGGCTGTCGCTGGACAAGATCGGCGGCGCCGGCGGCGTCGTGGCCGGCTTCCACCACCTGACCACCCAGTTCCCCGACCACTTCGACATGATCCTCGACCGGGCCAGCCCGCACTACAAGGACCTGCCAGGCCTGTCGGTCCTGTTCGGCGGCCTGTGGATCATGAACATCAGCTACTGGGGCTTCAACCAGTACATCATCCAGCGCGCCCTGGGCGCCAAGGACCTGCCCGAAGCCCAGAAGGGCATCGCCCTGGCCGCCTACCTGAAGCTCCTGATGCCGGTCATCGTGGTGCTGCCGGGCATCGCCGCCCTGGTGCTGGTCCCCGGCTCGATCAAGCCCGACCAGGCCTATCCGGAGATGATGAAGCTGCTGCCGCCCGGCCTGCTGGGCCTGGTGTTCGCCGCCCTGGTGGCCGCGATCGTCGCGTCGCTGGCGGCCAAGATCAACTCGATCGCCACCATCTTCACCCTCGACCTCTACGCCAAGCTCAAGCCGGGCAACAGCGAACAGCACCTGGTGCTGGTGGGCCGCGTCACCGCCGTCGTGGCCGTGATCATCGGCATCCTGACCGCCAAGCCGCTGCTGGGCGGCGCCGAGCAGGCCTTCCAGTTCATCCAGGAATTCACCGGCTTCTTCACGCCGGGGATCGTGGTGATCTTCATCCTGGGCATGTTCTGGAAGAAGGCCACGACCGCCGGCGCCCTCACGGCCGCCATCGGCTCGGCCATCCTGTCGGCGATCTTCTGGCAGTTGCAGGAGCAGGCGATCTTCACGATGCCGTTCATGAACCGCGTCGGCGTCGTCTTCCTGCTGACCCTGGCCGCGGCCGTGGTCGTCTCGCTGGTCGCCCCGCAGAAGAAGGACGTCAATGTCGTCAGCCTCGACGGCATCTCCTACAAGACCACCACCGGCTTCAACATCGCCGGCCTGGGCGTGATCATCATCCTGATCGCGCTGTACGCCACGTGGTGGTGATCTCCAGCCAACAGCCGGCCGCGATCATCGCGGCCGGCGACGTGCTCGGCGAGGGGCCGGTGTGGGACGTCCACGCCGGCCGCCTGCTGTGGACCGACATCCAGAGCCGCCGCCTGCGCGCCTTCGCCCCCGCCACCGGCGCGGTCGAGACCTTCGCCGCCCCGAGCGCATCGGCTCGATCGCCCTGCTGCCCGACGAGAGCAGCCGCGTGGTCGCCGCCTTCGAGACGGGCCTTGGCCTCTTTGATCTTTCCAGCGGCGACGTCGCCTGGCTGCACCGCGTCGAGGCCGACGCCAACGGCCGCCGCTTCAACGACGGCCGCGTCGACCGCGCCGGCCGCTTCTGGGCCGGGACCATGGTCGAGGACGAGGCCATCCGCCATCGCGCCGAAGCCAGCGTCTGGCGCCTGGACCACGCCGGCGACTTCGCCCCGCATTTCGGCGGCGTGCAGATCGCCAACGGCCTGGCGTTCAGCCCCGACGGCAAGACGGCCTATTTCTCCGACAGTCCGCTGCAGACCATCTTCGCCTTCGACCTGGACGAGGACGGGACGCTGAGCAACCGACGCGTCTTCGCGCAGGTGACCGACGGCTATCCCGACGGCGCCACGGTCGACGCCGAAGGCTGTCTGTGGAGCGCCCGCTGGGCGGCCGGAACCGTGGTGCGCCACGCCCCCGACGGCCGCGTGCTGCAGACCCTGCGCGTGCCGGCCAGCCAGCCGACCTGCGTCGCCTTCGGCGGCGACGACCTGCGCACGCTTTTCGTCACTTCGGCGCGCGACGAGCTGTCGGACGACGAATTGGTCAGACAACCGCACGCTGGCGATGTATTCGCGTATGACGTGACCGTTCCGGGTCTGCCCGAACCACGATACACAGGGGCGATTCGTTTCGCGTCCAACGTATAGAAAAGAAGACTTTGGCGATGCGCACCCAGCCTGGACTGAGCCTCACCTACGGCCTCGTGGAATCGCTTGGTCAGGCCATCGTCACCGGCGAGTACGTCGAGGTGGGCTTTCCCACCGAAGGCGAACTGTCGAAGAAGTTCGGGGCCAGCCGCACGGTCACGCGCGAGGCGGTGAAGATGCTCACCGCCAAGGGCCTGCTCAGCGCCCGTCCGCGCCACGGCACGGTGGTCGAGCCGGAGGCCAACTGGAACCTGCTCGATCCCGACGTCCTGCGCTGGCTGCTCGAGCGCAAGTTCTCGCTCAAGCTGCTTTCGGACTTCACCGAGATGCGTCTGGGCATCGAGCCCGCCGCCGCGGCCCTGGCCGCCCGCAACGCCGACGAGGCGGGCCTCGACGCCATCCGCAAGGGTCTGGCCCGCATGAAGGCCGCCGCCGACGGCGAGGACGACCCCCTCGCCTCGGACATCGCCTTCCACATCTCGATCCTGAACGCGACCAAGAACCCGTTCTACAGCGAGCTGCACGAGCTGGTGAACACGGCGCTGCGGATCTCGATCCGTTTCACCAACCGCATCAAGGGCCGCACCGCCTCGATCCCGTCGCACGAGGACGTGGCCAACGCGATCATCGCCCGCGACGCCGTGGCGGCCCAGACCGCCATGCAGGCGATCATCGTCGACGTGCTGGAACTGATCCGCGCGGCATCGACCAACGACGCTCAGGCGACGCGCAAGGAAGCCTGACCCCCGGTCGCCGCGCCTTACCCCGATTTAACTCGTCGAACCCCGTTTCTCGTCTAGAAGTCCCTGCTGGGAATCTGACGCAAAAAGGGGCGTGTCGTGGGTTACGGGTTTAAGGGGTCCATCGGGCGCACGACGGCGCTGGCCCTGGTTCTGACGGTCTGCGCCGCCGGCCTTTCCGCCTGCGGCAAGGACAAGAAGGCCGAGGCCAAGGCCAAGAAGCCCGTCGCCGCCCAGACCGTCAGCGTCGCACCCGTCGCCGTCCTGCCGCTGCCGCGCGTCATCAACGCCTCGGGCACCATCTCGGCCTGGGAAGAGGTGCCGGTGGGCGCCGAGACCGGCGGCCTGACCGCCACCGCCGTCAACGCCGAGGAAGGCCAGTTCGTCCGCCAGGGCCAGGTGCTGGTCGCGCTGAACGACACGCTGCTGCGCGCCCAGCTGCGCCAGCAGGAGGCGTCGGTGGCCAGCGCCCGCGCCACCCTCGCCGAGGCCGAGGCCTCGCTGAAGCGCTCGCGCGAGCTGCTGGCCAAGGGCTTCCTGTCGCAGGCCTCTCTCGACACCGCCACCGCCCGCCAGGCCACGGCCGCCGCCCAGGTCGCCGCCGCCGAAGCGGCCCGCGGCGAAACCGCCGCCCGCGTGGCCCAGGCCTCGATCCGCGCGCCCGTCTCGGGCCTGATCGTCCGCCGCAGCGTCACCAAGGGCCAGATCGTCAACGCCGGCAGCGAGCTGTTCCGCATCGTCCGCGACGGCCGCATGGAGCTCGACGCCGAACTGCCCGAGACCGATCTGGGCGTCGTCAAGGCCGGCATGCCCGCCAGCATCACCTCCGAACAGGTCGGCCAGGCCGACGGCGCGGTGCGCATCGTCACCTCCGAGGTCGATCCCCAGACCCGGCTTGGCGTCGCCCGCATCGCCCTGACCTCGATGGGCGCCTTCCGCCCGGGGATGTTCGCCCGCGCCCAGATCCAGGCCGGCGACCAGGCCTCGCCCGTGGTGCCCAGCGCCGCGATCCTCTACCGCCAGAACCAGCCGGGCGTATTCCTGGTCGACCGCAACAAGAAGGCCCAGTTCCGCAAGGTCGGCATCGTGGCCCGCACCGGCGACATCACCGCCGTGTCCGGCGTCTCGGCCGGCGAAGACATCATCGTGGACGGCGCCGGCTTCCTCGGCGATGGCGACGCGGTGCGGGTGGCGGTGCACAAGCCCGCCCCCACCCTGGCCGCCGCCAAGCGCTAGGGACCGGCGATGGACACCAACAACATCTCGCGCTGGGCGATCAAGAACCCGATCCCCGTCCTAATGCTGTTCGTCATGCTGACGATCGCCGGCATCGTCGGCTTCAACAGCATGCGGATCAACAACAACCCCGACGTCGACCTGCCCCTGGTGGTGGTGTCGGCCTCGCGTCCGGGCGCCGCGCCCAGCGAACTGGAAACCCAGGTCACCCGCCTGATCGAGGACTCGATCGCGGGCCTGGGCCAGGTGCGCCACATCACCTCGACCGTCGGCGACGGCTTCTCCTCGACCTTCATCGAGTTCGAGCTGGGCGTCGACCACGAGCGCGTCACCAATGACGTGCGCAACGCCATGTCCAACCTGCAGTCCTCCCTGCCGCAGGACATGCAGATCCCCAACGTCACCCGCATCGACATCTCGGGCGACCCGCTGATCACCTATGTCGTCCAGGCCCCCGGCCTGTCGCCCGAGCAGCGCAGCTGGTTCGTCGACAACGACGTGGCCCGCACCCTGCTGGCGATCCGCGGCATCGGCGAGGTCAACCGCCTGGGCGGCGTCAGCCGCGAGATCCAGGTCGCGCTCGACCCCGACCGCCTGTCGTCGCGCGGCGTCACCGCCGCCGCCGTCAGCCAGGCCCTGGCCAGCACCAACGCCGACCTGCCGGGCGGCCGGGTGACGGTCTCGGGCTCCGAGCGCGCCATCCGCACCCTGGGCGCGGCCGGCTCGGTGGAGCAACTGCGCGAGACCCGCATCCAGCTGCCGTCGGGCGGCACCGTGCGCCTGGGCGACCTGGGCGAGGTCACCGACCGCTGGGCCGAGCCGCGCAACCGCGCCCGCTTCGACAACCAGGAAGTCGTGACCTTCAACATGGTCCGCTCGCGCGGCGCCAGCGAGGTCAAGGTCGCCGAGAAGGTGCGCCACGCGATCGAGAAGCTCGACAAGGAGCATCCCGAGCTGACGATCCAGGAAATCACCTCGAACGTGAAGTACATCGAGGAAAGCTACTGGGCGTCGATGGAGGCCCTGATCCTGGGCGCGGTGCTGGCCGTGCTGGTGGTGCTGCTGTTCCTGCGCGACTGGCGCGCCACCTTCCTGGCGGCCGTGGCCATCCCGCTGTCGCTGCTGCCGACCTTCGCGGTCATGGCGCCGCTGGGTCAGTCGCTGAACGGCGTCACCCTGCTGGCGCTGTCGCTGACCGTGGGCATCCTGGTCGACGACGCCATCGTCGAGATCGAGAACATCGTCCGCCACATGCGCGGCGGCAAGTCGCCCTACAACGCGGCGATGGAGGCCGCCGACGAGATCGGCCTGGCCGTGGTGGCCACCACCTTCACCATCGTCGCGGTGTTCGCGCCCACCGGCTTCATGCCCGGCATCATCGGCCAGTTCTTCAAGGCCTTCGCCCTGGCCGCCTGCGTCTCGGTGCTGTTCTCGCTGCTGGTCGCCCGCATGCTGACGCCGCTGATGGGCGCCTACATGCTCAAGCCCCACCACAAGCCCGACACCGACCCCTTCTGGATGGACGGCTACTTGAAAGCCCTGGGCTGGGGCCTGAACAACAAGTGGAAGGTCGCCCTGATGGCGATCCCCATCTTCATCGGCTCGGTGCTGCTGGCCATGAGCCTGCCGTTCGAGTTCCAGCCGGCGGCCGACCGCGGTCGCGCGCCGTTCTCGATCGAGCTGCCGCCCGGCGCGACGCTGGACGAGACCGACGCCGTCGCCGAGCGCGTCACCCGCGAGCTGAAGGCCCGTCCGGAGGTCAAGAGCGTCTACGCCTCGGTCGGCAACGACGGGGTCAACAAGGCGCGGATCACCGCCGACCTCGTGCCGAAGGGCGAGCGGATGAACCAGCAGCAGTTCAGCCGCATGATGGTCGACCAGTTCAAGGCCATCCCCGGCGCGCGCATCGGCGCGGGCAACAACAGCGGCGGCGGCCCCGGCGACGGCGGCAGCTACACCCTGCGCCTGGTCGGCGACGACGGTCCGGAACTGGAAGCGGCCGCCCGCAGGGTCGAGGCGCAGATGCGCACGGTCCCGGGCCTGGCCAACGTGGTCAACACCGCCTCGATCGCCCGTCCGGAGATCATCGTCACCCCGCGTCCCGACCAGGCCGCCCGCATGGGCGTCTCGGCCGGCGCGATCTCGCAGGCCGTGCGGGTGGCGACCATCGGCGACATCGACCAGTCGCTGCCCAAGTACAATCTGGGCGACCGCCAGGTGCCGATCCGCCTGCGCCTGACGCAGAACGCGCTCGAGGACCTGTCGGTGCTGGAGACCCTGAAGGTGCCGTCGTCGACCGGCGCGTCCGTGCCGCTGAACGCGGTGGCCGACATCCGCTTCGGCGCCGGCCCCTCGCAGATCAGCCGCCAGGACCGCTCGCGCGTCGCCGAGATCACCGCCGAACTCGACGGCATCGTGGTCGGCGAGGCGGGCAAGCGGGTCCACGCCCTCAGCACGGTCAAGGAACTGCCGCCCGGCGTGAAGGAGGTGGCGGCGGGCGACGCCGAGTTCATGGCCGAGATGGCCACGGGCTTCGCCATGGCGCTCTTCACCGGCCTGCTGCTGATGTACGTCGTGCTGGTGCTGCTGTTCCGCAGCTTCGCCCACCCGGTGACCATCATGGCCGCCCTGCCCCTGGCCATCGGCGGCGCCTTCGCCCTGCTTAAGCTGGTCAACAGCAGCTTCTCGATGTCGAGCCTGATCGGCATCCTGATGCTGATGGGCATCGCCGCCAAGAACTCGATCCTGCTGGTCGAGTACGCGATCATGGCGATGAAGGACGGCAAGATGACCCGGCGCGAGGCCCTGCTCGACGCGGCCCACAAGCGGGCCCGTCCGATCCTGATGACCACCGTGGCCATGGGCGCGGGCATGGTGCCGGTGGCCGTCGGCTTCGGCGCCGACGTCGAGTTCCGGGCCCCGATGGCGATCACCGTCATCGGCGGCCTGATCACCTCGACCTTCCTGTCGCTGCTCTACATCCCGGTGGTGTTCGTGTTCATGGACCAGCTGAAGAACTGGTCGAACGGGCTGCTGGGGCGGTTCTTCCACCACTCCCACCACCACCCGGCCCACGGGCCGCACCAGGAAGAACCGGTGCTGGTCAGCCGGGACTGACGATCAGGGGCGGACTTTCGGGTCCGCCCCTTTTTCGTGCGCCTCAGGTCAGCGAGGCCGCCACCCGCCGCAGGGCCGAGGCCAGCACCGCCCGCTTGCCCGGCGCGCCCAGCGACAGCCGCGCCCCCTCGGCCGCGACGCCCGGAGCGGCGAACAGCGTGGCCGGCGCCAGCGACAGCCCCTCGGGCGAACCGCCCGCCGCCCGCTCGAGCCAGACATGCAGGCAGCCTTCGGGCCCGACGGCCCGCGGCAGGATCTCGGCGGCCAAGGCCCGTCGGGCCACCGCCTCGGCGCGAACGCCCGCCAGGATCGCCTGCGCAGCGCCGTCGCGGATCCAGGCCGCGGCCACGGCCGCCATCAGCGGCGCCGGCATCTGGCACAGGGCGTGGCCGGCGGCGGCCAGACGACCCGCCGCCTCGGGATCGGGCGCGGCGACATAGGCGATGCGCAAGCCCGGCGTCAGGGCCTTGGCCAGGGTGGCCACGCGCCATGTCCGCTTGGGCGCCAGCGCCGCCAGGGCCGTCGGCGAGGCTTCGGGCAGCCGGCCGTAGGCGTCGTCCTCGACGATACGGGCGCCGGCCCTCGCGCAGGCTTCGACCACCGCCGCACGTCGCTCCGCGCCCATCGTCGCCGTGGTAGGGTTCTGCCAGGTGGGGGTGAGCACCACCAACCGCGCGCGGCTGGCGGCCAGTTGCGCGGCCAGGGCCCCGGGG
This sequence comes from Caulobacter flavus, assembly GCF_003722335.1. Classification (GTDB taxonomy): domain Bacteria; phylum Pseudomonadota; class Alphaproteobacteria; order Caulobacterales; family Caulobacteraceae; genus Caulobacter; species Caulobacter flavus. The sequence goes on along the minus strand of NZ_CP026100.1, from coordinate 2,657,596 downwards.
ATCATCCCCTCGGCGTCCATCGGGCAGGCGACGGCGCGGACGCCGCGCGCGGCCAGGGCCGCCAGCAAGCCGGGGTAGGTCAGGGCCTCGACGACCACGGCGTCGCCCGGCGCGGTCTCCAGGGCCAGGATCGCGGAGAGCGCCGCCTGGGCTCCCGCGCAGACCACCACCCGCTCGGGGTCCACCGATCCCTGGCCCGGCACCAGCCACGCCGCCCCGGCCGCCCTCTGAGCCAGAGAGCCCGCGCCGGCGTGATAGGCCATCAGCGTCGCCGGATCGGTGCGGGCCAGCACGGCCGCCGTCGTCTCGCGCAGCAGCGCGGCCAGCGACAGCCCCTCGGGCGGCGGCGGCAGGTTCATCGACAGGTCGACGAGACCGGCCTCCTCCTCGCCCGCCCGCCGGCGCACGAACGTGCCGCGCCCGGTCGCGCCCTCGACCAGCCCGTGCTCGCGCGCCAGGGCGTAGGCGCGGGTGACGGTGGTGAAGTCGACCTCCAGCAGGCCGGCGACCGTCCGCTGGGGCGGCAGCTGGTCGCCGGGCGACAGCTCGCCGTCGGCGACCGCCGCCCGCAGGGCCTCGAACACCCGGCGATAGATCGGCCCCTCGCCCGCGGCCACGCGCCGCAGCCACGCGGCGCCCGCTGGAAAGCCGCCTTCTCTTGCGTCACCCATCATTGATCCATACATTTATACGGGAATGTATGGATCAATTCTCGGATTGTAGGTAGGGGTCATGACGCCCGGACACGAGTTTTTCGACCCGCCCTCGCCCATCGTCAGCGGCTTTCGCCAGCGCTGCCCGCGCTGCGGCGAGGGCAAGCTGTTCAAGGGCTTCCTGGCGCTCGCCCCGGCCTGCGACCACTGTGGCCTGGACTACGGCTTCGCCGAGCCGGCCGACGGCCCGGCCTTCTTCGTGATGAGCGGCGTCGGCATACTGGTGACCTTCGTCTTCGCCTGGGTCGAGGTGGTCTATCGCCCGCCGATCTGGGTGCATTTCGTGACCGTGTTCCCGGCCATGATCCTCGGCTGCCTGGCCACCCTGCGTCCGGTGAAGGCCTGGCTGGTGGCCTCGCAGTTCGTCAACAAGGCCGAGGAAGGCAAGTTCGAGAGCCTGGGACGGCACGACCACGATCCGCGACGGCTCTGAACACGAACGGGGGCTTTGGCGTTTCCGTCAGGATCGCCGGAGCCCGCCCTTGGACAAGTTCTTCGCCAGGTTCGCCAACGCCACCGCCCTCGCCGCCGGCAAGCCGGCGACCTTCCTGGCGTGCCTGGCGCTGGTGATCCTGTGGGCGGCGTCCGGTCCGATCTTCAAGTTCTCCGAGACCTGGCAGCTGGTGATCAACACCGGCACGACCATCATCACCTTCCTGATGGTGTTCCTGATCCAGAACACCCAGAACCGCGATAGCGAGGCGCTTCAGACCAAGCTCGACGAACTGATCTTGTCGTCGACCGCCGACAACGACTTCGTCGGCATCGAGAAGCTGTCGAAAAAGGAGCTGGATGCGCTCCACGCCCGCTGCAAGAAGGCCGCCGACCTGGCTCACAACCGGCTGGAGAAGGTGACGGCATTGCGTGAGCGGCACGGCAAGGGCGAATTGGACAGCAAGCCCGCGCCACGTAGGCGCGCGCCGGCCAGGGCCAAGCGCTAGCCGCCCCGCCGCGCGGCCAGGCCAAACAGTAGCGACGCGCCCAGGAAGAGCCCGGCGAACACGCCGTGGGCGACCAGGATCGCGGTCGTCTCGCCCGGCGGTCCGCCCGCGCCCCGCGCCAAAGCGAACACGGCGACGGCGACCAGGGCCGCGGCGACGACCAACATGGCCCGCGAGAGCCCGGAGGCCCGAAAGCGTCCCAAGGCGGCCGCCGCCAGACCCAGGACCACGACGCCGGGATAGGCCAGGTTGATCGGGTCGCCCTCGCCGCCGACGATCCCGACCGCCAGGCAGGCCCAGACCATCAGGAAGGCCGCGCCGACGGCGAGCACCGCCCCCGCCCGATAGGCCAGGTCGCGACTGCGCATCGCCGCTAGTTCCAGCGTCAGGCCGGCCCCGCCCAGCATCGCGGCGAACAGGGCGAAGTCCCCCGCGCTCCAGGCCACCTCGTCGGTGACCCGCATGGCCAGCCAGGGCGCGGCCAGCAGCAGCGCCGCCAGCCCCCAGCCGACCACCCTCACGGTTCTTCCCTTCACGGACGCACCCATCGCACCGCTCCATCAGCCATGACGAGGAGCATGCCTCATCGGATCAGGAACGCCGATGGAGGCCGCGTGGATATTCGGTGCAGGCCGGCGGCCTACTTCTTCTCCAGCAGCAGCGTTCCCTGCTTCTTGACCTGGCCGGTGATCTTGCCGGCGATCATGCCAAGGAGGCCCGGCAGCACGACCTCGACGATCACCACGTTGGCCGCCACGTTCAGCTTGCCGGTGATGGCCTGGCCCATGACCAGGGCCGAGAAGTCCAGCACGTCGTCGCGCCAGGCCTTGGTGACGTTGGCCAGGCCGCCGGGGATCTGGGCGCCCAGCTGCTCGAAGCCGTTCTCGATCCGGCGCTTGGCCTCGGCCACGCCGAGTTCGTGCGGGATGTTGATGGTGACGGGCTTCGACATGGGAACTCCGATAGGCGTGTTGCGCCCCTGACATAAGGATGCGCGAGGCGTTCGGCTATACGTCCGGTTCTGACGCACCGGTGGCTCAGGGTCCGAGCGTCCACGGAGGAAGCCATGACCGACATCGCCATGACCCAGTTCTTCGACGCTCCCGTCCGCACCGCCCGCCGCGTGCGCGTGGCCCGCCCGGGCCGTCCGGCCGGGGTGTGGGGCTCGGTCACCTACGCCGGCGTGCTGCTGGTCTGGGCCGGCCTCTTCGTGATCCGTCCGCGCCTGGCCCTTCGGGTCATGGCCGAACGCCGCGCCGACTCGCCCCTGCCCCGCCTGGGCAAGCGCTGATCCTCTCGCCAAACGCTTCGAACGGCGCCAAGCCAGGGGCATGAGCCGTCTCGTCGCCGTTCGCCCCGTCAGCCATCCGCTCGCCGCGCCGTTCCGCATCTCGCGGGGGGTCAAGACCGCCGCCGCCGTGGTGGTGGTCGAGATCGCCGAGGGCGGCCACATCGGCCGGGGCGAGAGCGTGCCCTATGCCCGCTACGGCGAGACCGTGCAGGCCGTCGAGGCGCAGCTGGCCCCCGCCGCCCGCCTGATCGCCACGGGCGGCGATCTCGCCGAGGCCCTGGCCCTGCTGCCGGCCGGCGCCGCGCGCAACGCCCTGGACTGCGCGATCTGGGACTTGCGGGCCAAGGCGTCCGGCGTCTCGGTGGCGGCGGCCACCGGCCTTGCCGTCCCGCCCTCGCTGGTCACCGCCGTCACCGTCAGCCTGGACACGCCGGACGCCATGGCCGAGGCGGCCCGCAAGGTCGCCGACGCGCCGCTGATCAAGGTCAAGCTGTCGGCCGAAGACCCCGCCGCTCGCCTCGCCGCCGTGGCCCAGGCCGCGCCCGCCGCCGCCCTGATCGTCGACCCCAACGAGGGCTGGACCTTCGACATCCTGCGCGGGCTGGAAGACCAGCTCTCGCGCCTCAACATCGCCCTGGTCGAACAGCCCCTGCCCGCTGGCGAGGACGCCGCGCTCGAAGGCTACGCGCCGCCCTTCCCGATCTGCGCCGACGAGTCGGTGCACACCGCCGCCGACCTGCCGGCCCTGCGCGCCCGCTACCAGGCCGTGAACCTCAAGCTCGACAAGTCCGGCGGCCTGACCGAGGCGCTGACCATGCTGCGGGCGGCCAAGGACCTGGGCTTCACCCTGATGACCGGTTGCATGGTCGCCTCGTCGCTGGCCATCGCGCCCGCCCTGCACCTGGCCGCCGAATGCGCCTTCGCCGACCTCGACGGGCCCTGGTGGCTGAAGGAAGACCACCCGGGCGGCCTGCGCGTGACGGCCGGGCGGATCACCCCGCCGACGGCGGGGTTCTGGGGGGACGGCGTGGACGCCGAGGGACTGTGGATTTGAGGGGATAGCCTCGCCTCCTCCCTCCCGTCATTCCCGCCACAAGGGCGGGAACGACGGGAGTTCAGAAAGCGGGGCGTATGCAGCCCCCTTGACCCGCCTCGGATAACGCCGTGCTCTCAGCGGCATGACCGACGCCCCCGCCGCCGCGCCGCCGCCCTCGCCCCGCAAGAACCCGCTGCAGGTCTGGTTCGGGATCTCGCTGTGGAAGCGGATCCTGGCCGCGCTCGTGCTGGGCGCCGTGGTCGGCTACTTCTGGGGCGAGGGGGCGACCAGCCTCAAGTGGATGGGCGACATCTTCGTGCGGCTGATCCGCATGATGGTGGCCCCGCTAGTGTTCGTGATCATCGCGTCGGGCGTGGCCCAGCTGGGCGACGCCAAGCGGCTGGGCGGCATCGGCGTCAAGACCATCGCCATGTACGTGCTGACCACGCTGGTGGCGGTCTGCATCGGCCTGTCCATCGCCAGCCTGCTGGGTCCCGGCGTCGGGGCCGACCTGCATAACGCCGCTCCCCAGGCCGTGGCCCCGCCCAAGTCGCCGGCCGAGCTGTTCATCGGCATCGTGCCGCTCAATCCGATCAAGGCCCTGGCCGAAGGCGAGACCCTGGCGATCATCTTCTTCGCCGTGCTGGTCGGGGCCGGGGTGATCGTGGCGGGCAAGGACGGCGAGCCCGTGGCCCGGCTGCTGGCCAGCGCCAGCGAGGTCATGCTGCGCATCGTCGGCTTCGTGATGGAGGCCGCGCCGTTCGGGGTGTTCGCCCTGATCGCCGTGGTCATGGGCACGAACGGGCCGGAGACCTTCCTGCACGTGGCCAAGCTGGGCGTCTGCGTGATCATCGGCGCGGCGATCCAGACCTTCGTCACCCACGCCGCCGTGGTGCGGCTGGGCGCCTGGCTGCCGCTGATCCCGTTCTATCGCGGCTGCATGGACGCCATCCTGGTCGGCTTCTCCACCTCGTCCAGCTCGGCGACCCTGCCGGTGGCGATCCGGGTGGCCGAAGAGAACCTGGGGATCAAGCCGTCGATCTCGTCGACGGTCCTGCCGCTTGGGGCCACGATCGGCATGGACGGCACGGCGATGTACGTCGCCATGCTGACCCTGTTCGCCGCACAGGCCTTCGGCGTGCCGCTGACCCTGGCCGACTACGCCCTGGTGGCGGTGACCACCACCATCGTGGCCATGGGCGTGGCGCCGGTGCCGTCGGGTTCGCTGTTCGTGCTGGCCGCCGTCCTGGCCACGATCGGCGTCGGCCCGGCCCAGACGGCGATCATCGTCGGCTTCATCCTGCCCTTCGACCGCATCCTCGACATGATCCGCACAATGCCTAACGTCACCTGCGACCTGTCGATCGCCACGGCCGTGGCCAGGTGGGAAAAGGAGATCGACGTGCCGGAGTACCTGTCGAAGAAGGACGTGTAATTGGAGACCCTCTCCCTGTGGGAGAGGTGTCGCCGAAGGCGACGGAGAGGGGAGCGGCTGATGAGCTCAGCGGAAGCTGAAAACGTCCCCCCTCTGGCCCTTCGGGCCACCTCCCCCGGAGGGATCTAAGAGCGCCGCGCCAAGAAGATGCTCCCCCTCTGGGGGAGCTGTCGGCAAAGCCGACTGAGGGGGTCCGCCGTCAGGCGGGGCGGCCGATCCGCTTGATTTCCCAGTCCAGCTGGACGCCGGTCTTGGCGAGAACGTCGGCGCGGACGGTGTCGCCCAGGCCTTCCAGGTCTGCCGCGGTGGCCTCGCCGGTGTTGATCAGGAAGTTGCTGTGCAGCGGCGAGAACATCGCCCCGCCACCCTCTTTCCCGCTCGCGGAGAAGTGCTTGCCGCGCCAGCCGGCCTCGTCGACCAGCTTCCACGACGAGTGGCCCGGCGGGTTCTTGAAGGTCGAGCCGCCGGTCTTCTCGCGGATCGGCTGGGTTGTCTCGCGGCGGGAGGTGATCTCGCTCATGCGGGCCTTGATGGCGGCCGGCTCGTCGGCGGTCCCTTCATAGACCGCATCGAGCACGATCACGGCGTCGCCGTCCTGCAGCGCGCTGTGGCGGTAGGTGTAGTGAAGCTCGTCCACCGAAAGCTCGCGCGCCGCGCCCGAACGGTCCATCACACGCACCGACTTGACGACGTTCACCGTCTCCGAGCCATAGCAGCCGGCGTTCATGATCACCGCGCCGCCGATCGTGCCGGGGATGCCGGCATAGAACTCCAGCCCGGCGATGCCGGCCTCGGCCGCCTTGCGGGCGAGGATGGCATCGGGCACGGCGCTGCCGGCCCTGATGCGGTTGTCGCCAAGGGCCTCGACCGTGTTGAAGCCCTTGCCCAGGCGGATGATCACGCCCTCGACGCCGCCGTCGCGGACCAGCAGGTTGGAGCCCACCCCGATGGCCATCACCGGCACGGCCGGGTCCAGGGCCTTCAGGAAATCGGACAGGTCCTGTTCGTCGGCCGGCAGGAACACCACGTCGGCCGGCCCGCCGACGCGGAACCAGGTGAACGGGGCCAGGGCCTCGTCGATCAGCAGCTTGCCGCGCACGGCGGGGAGATTGGTCTTCCAGGTCATGGCGCTGCGAGGCCCCCTCCGGCCCTACGGGCCACCTCCCCCAGAGGGGGAGGATCGTTTTTCCAGATGCTCCCCCTCTGGGGGAGCTGTCGCGGAGCGACTGAGGGGGTCTTCCCCCACGAAAGCTACTTCGCCAGCGCTTCCAGCTGGCCCGGCAGGGCGTAGGCCCACGACGTGATGTCGCCGGCCCCCAGCAGCACCACCAGGTCGCCGCTGGTCGCCTCGGCCGCGATCAGCGCCGGCAAGGCCGCCGGGCTTTCCAGCGGCAGGGCGCGGCGGTGGCCGAACTTCTTGAGACCCTCGACCAGGTGGTCGCGGTCGACGCCCTCGATCGGCTGCTCGCCGGCCGTGTAGACGTCGGCGACGACCACGGTGTCGGCGTCGTTGAAGCAGCTGGAGAACTCGGTCATCAGGTCGCGCAGGCGGGTGTAGCGGTGCGGCTGAACCACGGCGATCACCTTGCCCGTCGAGACGGCGCGGGCGGCCTTCAGCACGGCGGCGATCTCGACCGGGTGGTGGCCATAGTCGTCGACCACACGGATGCCGCCCGCCACGCCCGTCGTCGTGAAGCGGCGCTTGACGCCGCCGAAGGCCGCCAGGCCCGCGCGGATCGCTTCGGCGTCCACGCCCAGCTCGCGGGCCACGGCCACGGCGGCCGTGGCGTTGAGCACGTTGTGGTGCCCCGCCATCGGCATCTTCAGGCCTTCGTAGCGGATCGTCTCGCCCTCGAGCGGCGAGATGGCGATGTCGAAGGTCGCGCCTTCCGGGCCCATCTCGACGTTGGAGACGCGCACCTCGGCCTGCGGGTTCGCGCCATAGGTCACCAGGCGCCGGTTCTCGATGCGCGAGGTCAGGGCCTGCACTTCGGGATGATCGGTGCAGACGGCCGCGAAGCCGTAGAACGGGATGTTCTCGATGAAGTCCTGGAAGCCCTTCTTCACCGCGTCGAAGTCGCCCCAGTGGTCCAGGTGCTCGGCGTCGATGTTGGTGACGATGGCCACCGTCGACTTCAGCTTCAGGAACGAGCCGTCGCTCTCGTCGGCCTCGACGACGATCCAGTCGCCCTCGCCGACCTTGGCGTTGGTGCCGTAGGCGTTGATGATGCCGCCGTTGACCACCGTCGGGTCCAGGCCGCCGGCGTCGAGCAGGGTCGCCACCATCGAGGTCGTGGTCGTCTTGCCGTGCGTGCCGCCCACGGCGACCGAGAACTGAAGCCGCATCAGCTCGGCCAGCATCTCGGCGCGGCGAACCAGCGGCAGGCGCTTGTCGCGGCCGGCGACCATTTCCGGGTTATCGGCCTTCACCGCCGTCGAATAGACGATGGCCGAGGCGCCTTCGACATTGGCCGCGTCGTGGCCCACGAAGATGCGCGCGCCCAGCTTCTCGAGCCGCTCGGTGTTGGCGCTGGCCTTCGCATCGCTGCCCTGCACGGTGTAGCCGATGCGGATCATGATCTCGGCGATGCCGGACATGCCGATGCCGCCGATGCCGATGAAGTGCACGGGGCCGAGTTCGAAGGGGACGGGGCGTCGACGCTGGTTCATCGCGTCGGATTAGACGATTTGACGCCCGCCGTGAACGGGGTCGATGACGCAAACCCTTCACGCCCTCTCGCGAAGCGGTTCAAATGTGATAGACGCACGCGCATGAGCTCTACGCCCCTGGATAAAATCCGCAATTTCTCGATCGTGGCCCACATCGACCACGGCAAGTCGACCCTGTCCGACCGTCTCATCCAGGAGACGGGCGGCCTGACCGCGCGCGAGATGAGCGCCCAGGTTCTCGACAACATGGACATCGAGAAGGAGCGCGGCATCACCATCAAGGCGCAGACCGTGCGCCTGAACTACAAGGCCGACGACGGCGAGACCTACGTCCTCAACCTGATGGACACGCCTGGGCACGTCGACTTCGCCTACGAAGTCAGCCGTTCGCTGGCCGCCTGCGAAGGCTCGATCCTGGTGGTCGACGCCTCGCAGGGCGTGGAGGCCCAGACCCTGGCCAACGTCTATTCGGCGATCGACAACAACCACGAGATCGTCCCGGTTCTCAACAAGATCGACCTGCCGGCCGCCGAACCCGACCGGGTGCGCGCCCAGATCGAGGACCTGATCGGCCTGGACGCCAGCGACGCGGTGCTGGCCAGCGCCAAGTCGGGCCTGGGCATCCACGACGTTCTGGAAGCCATCGTCACCCGCCTGCCCGCCCCCAAGGGCGACGCCAACGCCCCGCTGAAGGCCCTGCTGGTCGACGCCTGGTACGACGCCTATCTGGGCGTGGTCGTGCTGGTGCGGATCTTCGACGGCACGCTGAAGGCCGGCCAGCAGGTCCGCATGATGCAGACCGGCGCCACCCATCGCATCGACAAGGTGGGCGTGTTCAAGCCCAAGGCCACCGACGTGCAGGAACTGGGCCCCGGCGAGGTCGGCTTCTTCACCGCCTCGATCAAGGAAGTGGCCGACGCCGCCGTCGGCGACACCATCACCGACGAGAAGAAGCAGACCGCCGAGGCCCTGAAGGGCTTCAAGGAAGTCCAGCCCGTCGTGTTCTGCGGCCTCTTCCCAGTCGACGCCGCCGACTTCGAGGACCTGCGCGCCGCCGTCGGCAAGCTGCGCCTGAACGACGGCAGCTTCACCTACGAGATGGAATCGAGCGCCGCCCTGGGCTTCGGCTTCCGCTGCGGGTTCCTTGGCCTCCTGCACCTGGAGATCATCCAGGAACGCCTCTCCCGCGAGTTCGACCTCGACCTGATCGCGACCGCGCCGTCGGTCGTCTACAAGATCCACATGCGCGACGGCTCGGAGATCGAGCTTCACAACCCGGCCGACCTGCCGGACGTGATGCAGATCGAGAACATCTCCGAGCCCTGGATCAAGGCGACGATCTTCACCCCGGACGAATATCTCGGCGGCGTGATCAAGCTCTGCCAGGACCGTCGCGGCCAGCAGCGCGAGCTCAGCTACGTCGGCAGCCGCGCCATGGTCGTCTACGACCTGCCGCTGAACGAGGTGGTCTTCGACTTCTACGACCGCCTGAAGTCGATCTCGAAGGGCTATGCCAGCTTCGACTACCAGCTCGAGGACTATCGCGTCGGCGACCTGGTGAAGATGTCGATCCTGGTCAACGCCGAGCCCGTCGACGCCCTGTCGATGCTGGTCCACCGCGACCGCGCCGAGAGCCGCGGCCGGGGCATGTGCGAGAAGATGAAGGAGCTCATCCCGCAGCACATGTTCGTCATTCCGATCCAGGCGGCCATCGGCGGCCGGATCATCGCCCGCGAAACCGTGCGCGCCCTGCGCAAGGACGTGACGGCCAAGTGCTACGGCGGCGACGCCTCGCGTAAGCGGAAACTTCTGGACAAGCAGAAGGCCGGCAAGAAGCGGATGCGCCAGTTCGGCAAGGTCGAGATCCCGCAGGAAGCCTTCATCGCCGCCCTGAAGATGGACGAGGATTGATCGGCGGGGCCAAGGCCCCTCCCCTCTGTGCGAAATTTCCTATTCCGGACGCCGCGGCCATTCGTAAGGATGAGCCGCGGTTTTCGTTTCGAGGACCGCCCGAGCCGAGGAAACGACCATGGCCGATCCGACCGCCGTCAACGACCAGATCACCGACGCCGTCACCCAGGCGAACACCAAGGTGCTGGGCGACGCGCCCGCCGTCGCCATGGGCAACCTGTTCGCAGCCACCGCCCAGGCCCTGTCGAACGCCGCCCACAACGCCACTGAAAGCCAGCAGCAGTCCAACGAGACGATGCTGGCCTCGACCACGCAGGGCGTCAGCACGCTGCTCTCGGTCGACACCGCCAGCACCGGCGAGGCGACGAAGGAAATCTTCGAGTAGGGAACACCCCCCTCAGTCGCTCTGTGACAGCTCCCCCAGAGGGGGAGGTGGCCCAGAGGACCGGAGGGGGGTCAGCAACCGCCCTTCGGCAGCGAAAATCTCGGATCCGTCACGAACCGCTCGTCGGTCAGCGTGCTCAGGAACGCGATCAGGTCCGCCAGTTCACGATCCCCCAGCCGCATCGCCGCGCGATGCCGGCGGATCGCCGCCTCCAGCGTCGGGGCCGAGCCGTCGTGCAGGTATGGCGCGCTGAGGGTCACGTTTCGCAGGCTCGGCGTGCGGAAACGCCCTGCATCGGCCGGCTTGCCGGTGACGTCGCCCAGGCCGCGGTCGCCGGCGAACGGGGCGTCGATGCGGTGGAAGCCCGCCCCAGCCCTGTCGGCGTCGGTGAACAGCGGGCCGGCGTGGCAGCTGGCGCAGTTGGCCTTGAACAGCCGCTCGCCGCGCAGGGCTTCGGGCGAGATCTCCACCACCTCACCTCGTTTTCGCTGGTCGTACGGGCTGTCGAACGACACGAGCGTACGCTGGAAGGCGGCCAGGGCCTTGGCGATCGCGGCCATGGTCACCGCCCCGCCCTCTTCCGGAAACGCCTCGCCGAACATCCTGCGATAGCAGGCCTGGCCTTCGAGCCGCGCGGTCAGCACGGCCTCCTGACCGGCGAAACCCATCTCGACCGGATCGGTCCCGGCGATCGGGATCAGGGCCTGCGCCTCCAGCGAATTCACCCTGGCGTCGCCCCAGGTCAGGGCCCCGTACCACCCGACATTGGCCAGGGTCTGGACATTGCGCCTGCCCGGGTCGCCATGCACGCCCGGATGGCTCCGGTTGCCGTCGGTGAAGCCGCGCCTCTGCTCGTGGCAGGTCGCGCACGACATCGTGCCGTCGATCGAGAGGTCGGCGTCGTAGAACAGCTTGCGGCCCAGGGCGACCTTGGCGTCCGACATCGGATTGTCGGCCGGGACCGGCGGCTGGGCCATGGCCGTCGGCAGCGTCCAGTGGAACGCCGCCGGCGCGAAGCCGGCCGTCAGCAGCAGGCCCGCCGCCAGGGCCAGCGCCTTGCCGTAGAAGTCCAGCCGCACGCCCCGCCTCGCCGTTCGTCAGGGCTTGCGCGCGACCATGATCGGCAGTTCGGCCTGGGCGTTGGCCGAGATCTGGATCACGTAGTCGCCGGGCGCGAGGTCGAAGGTCACCATCTTGCGCACGGTCGAACAGGCCGCCCCCCGGCCGTGGGCGGTCGAGCGCTGGGTCGCGCCGTCCTTCAGCACGTCGATCCAGGCGCCCGTACCGAGCGCGATCACGTAGGACCCGGCCGCCTCGACCTTCAGCGAAAAGAGGCCGCCCTTGCTGACCGTGCCGCCAGGCTTTTCCGGCTGGACGGCGTAGGCGATCTCGGGCGTCGGCGACAGGGCCGCCGCATAGGCCTGGCCCGGCGTCAGCATGGCGTCGGGCAGGCCGGCTGCCGAGGTCGCCGCCGTCAACGGGGCCTTCTTGACCCAGGCGGCCAGTTCCGGCGGCAGGCCGGCTTCGACGCCCGGCGCGCAGGCGACGTCGGGCTGGCTGGCCGGCATGGATCGGGCGAAGGCTGCAGGCGCGGCCAGGGAGAGACCGGTGGCGAGGATCAAGGCAAGACGCATGGCGGGACTCCTCAGAACTTGACCCGCAGGTCGGCGCGGAAGTTTCGGCCTTCCTCGGGGAAGCCGTCGACCAGCTGGTACTTCTGGTCCAGCAGGTTGCGGGCGCCGAGGATCACGTCGATCTTCGGCGTCACCGTCACGTGGGCCGTCAGGTTGGCCAGCACGTAGCCGCCGGTGCGGTAGTAGCGGACGGGCGAGACCAGCGAGCTGGAGGTCACCGTCCAGCGCCTGGACGCCGCCTCGACGCTGGGCGTCAGCGACAGGCGATCGTTCAGCGTCCAGTCGGCATAGACGAACAGCTTGTGGTCGGGCACGCCCGTCGGGCGGAAGGCGGCGCTGGTCGGGTCGGTCAGCTTGCGGTGCAGGTAGGTGTAGTTGCCGCCCAAGATCAGATGGTCGCTAGCCTTGAAGGTCGCCGCGCCTTCCAGGCCGTAGTACTCGCCGTCGCCTGCGTTCCTGGTCTGGTTGACCGTGCCATAGGGCGGGCCCAGCGCCACCGGGATCAGGATCAGGGCGTCGCGCACGTCGCTGTAGAACACCGCGCCCTCGATCTTCAGCAGCGGCGTGAAGTCGACCGAACCGCCCAGCTCGTAGTTGATCGCCCGCTCGGCCTTGACGTCCGGATTGGGCACCGCCTGGCCCATGCGGGCGCTGTAGCGCTCGAACAGGGTCGGAAAGCGGGCGCGCGACGAGACGCTGCCATGCAGCTGCACGTCGGGCAGCGGCCGCCAGACCAGCGCCGCCTGGCCGTTCCAGGCCACGTCGTCGGTCAGCGGATAGAAGACGAAGGCGCCCGAATTGTAGTCCTGGGCGGTGACCAGGTCGCGGCGGTCGCGCGAGACGCCGACCACCAGGTCCAGCTTGTCGCCAAACCGCTGGGTGTCCTCCAGGGCGACCGAGGTGGTGTCCTCGATCACCGTCTGGCGCGGCTCGGTCCCGGCCGGCGCGAAGCTCTGCTGCCATTCCACGTGCCTGTCGCGGCGATAGAAGGCGGCGGCCTTCAGGGTGTTGCTGGCGGTGACGTCGACGTCCAGCTCCAGGTTTCCGCCATAGGCCACGTCGTCGTAGTAGGAACGGAAGGCCCGGCCCAGGGTCTGGCTGTTCTGGCGGGCGTTGTCCCAGGAATAGAGGGCGTTCTCGAAGGTGTTGCGATAGACGCGCGCCTTCAGCACCGCGTTGTCGGCGATCCTCGTGCTCGTCAGCAGGGCCAGGCTGTCGATGTTCCAGTAGGGCCAGGACCAGTAGCGCGTGCTGGCCGTGTCGCTGACGTGGTAGGGCGCGTTCTTCTCGCCCTCCTGCCGGCTGTAGGTGATCGAGTACTCGTCCGTGGCGTTGGGCGTGAAGCCGGCCTTGAGGTTGACCCGCCAGTCCTCGCTTTCCGAATGGTCTCGGTTGCCGCCGTTCTCCAGGGCGGTGGCCTTGTAGTCGTCCGGCAGCCGCCAGTGCGTGCGCTCGCTGCGCGCGCCGCTGGCCTGGACGTAGAAGCGGTCGGTCTTGCCCCCGATCCGGCCCGACACCGTGTTGCTGTTCAAGGAGCCGTCGCCGTCGAAGCCCGCGCCCAGGCGGATCTCGCCTTCGAAGGGCCGCGACGGCTTGCGGGTGACGAGATTGATGGCGCCGCCCAGGCCGCCCGGGCCGTCGAGCACAGAGACGTAGCCCTTGGAAACCTGGACCTCGGAGAGGTCGGCCGTGAGAAAACGCGCGAAGTCGATACGGTTGTCGGCCGGCAGGAACACCCGCACGCCGTCGATCGACAGGGTGGTCTGGAAGCGGTCGAAGCCACGGATGAACACCAGGCGCTCGTTGCGCGAGCCGCCGCTGTTGCCCGCCGCCGCGCCGGGGATCAGGTCCAGCGCCTGGTCGACGCTGGCCTTGTCGAACTTGCGCAGGGCTTCGCCCGAGACCGTGGCCCCGCCCACAGTCTCGCCGGCGGCGTTGCGGGCGGTGACCTGCACCTCGCCCAGCGCATAGACGTCGCCCTGGGCGTGGGCGGCGCCGGCCAGAAGCGAGCCGGCGAGCAGAACGGTCCGAAACAGCATGAAATCCCCTCGTTATGTAATTTGACTACATAACGAGTCGCCGCACACCACGCCTTGCAGATTTTCTCCGCCGGACCCGCGCGGCCGAAATGCTAGAGATCGAAGCGTTTCCGGAGGCGACATGCTCAAGACCCCCACGCTGAAGATACTGGGCCGCACCTCGTCGTTGAACGTTCGCAAGGTGCTGTGGACCTGCGGCGAGCTCGCCCTGCCCTACGACCGCGAGGACTGGGGCGCTGGCTACGCCTCGACCAGCGATCCCGCCTTCCTGGCGCTCAATCCCAACGCCCTGGTGCCGGTGATCATCGACGAGCACGGGCCGCTGTGGGAGTCGAACACCATCTGCCGCTACCTCGCCTCGCGCCATGTCGGCGGCGAGACCCTGTTGCCCACCGAGCCGCGCGCCCGGGCCGGCGTCGAACAGTGGATGGACTGGCAGGCCACCGAGCTCAACACCGCCTGGCGCTACGCCTTCGCCGGCCTGGTGCGGCGGATGCCCGGCTTCGACGATCCCGAGCAGATCGCCGCCAGCGTTCGCGCCTGGAACGCCGCCATGGCCCTGCTGGACCGCCGGCTGGACCAGACGGGCGCCTATGCCGCCGGCGAGGCCTTCACCCTCGCCGACGTGGTGCTGGGCGTCTCGGTCCACCGCTGGGCCGCCTCCCCCATCGACCGCGCCGCCCTGCCGGCGATCGAGGCCTACTACGCCCGCCTCAAGACCCGCGAGGCGTTCGGTCCGTGGGCGCTGGACGAGGTTCCGTAGAGGCTGACGCCGCCCCCCGCCCGTTCCGCTGCCCGTTTCCTGCGCAGGACCATCGTCCGAACGCTGCGGAACGGCGATCCGCGACCTGATCCGCTCGTCACGCCAACAAAGTGGGCGGCGCGGGCGAAAGCCGCCCTGCTTAGCTCGGCCCAGCGCGCCGCCCGGTCGCGGGCGGCGGCCAAGGGGATAGGGCCGAGCACATGCCAGACGGAGTCCGCGTACCGACCAGACGACAGCTTCTGACCGCGATCGCCCAGGCAGGCGGGACGGCGGCGCTGTACCAGGCCATGACCACCCTCGGCCACGCGGCCGAGACCCAGTTTCACGGCCCGCCGAACCTTTCGGGCGCGCGGCCGGGCGCCTCGGTGCTGGTGCTGGGGGCGGGCCTCGCCGGCCTGCTGGCCGCCTACGAACTGACCCGCGCCGGCTACAAGGTGCGGATCCTCGAGTACCAGGGCCGCGCGGGCGGGCGGAACTGGAGCCTGCGCGGCGGCGACAGCTATACCGAGCTGGGCGGCGCGACCCAGAAGATCGGCTTCGGCGCCGGCAACTACTTCAACCCCGGCCCCTGGCGCATCCCCCACCATCACCGCACGCTGCTGCACTACTGCAAGCAGTTCGGCGTGGCGCTGGAGCCGTTCATCCAGTTCAACCACAACACCTGGGTCCATTCCCAGGCCGCGTTCGGCGGCAAGCCGGTGCGCTTCAAGGCCGCCGCGGCCGACTTCGAGGGCAATGTCGCCGAACTGCTGGCCAAGTCCATCAACACCAAGGCGCTGGACGACGCGGTCACGCCCGAGGACCGCGAGAAGCTGCTGGAGGCCCTGAAGGGCTGGGGCATGCTCGACGGCGACTACCGCTACGCCAAGGGCCTGCGCAGTTCGGCCCACCGGGGCTACGACCGGCCGCCCGGCGGCGGGGTCGACGGCGCGCCGGTCCCGTCCGACCTTTACGCCCTGCACGACGTGCTCGATCCCCAGGTCTGGACCTCGATGGCCTTCTTCATGGGCCACGAGATGCAGACCACCATGTTCCAGCCGGTCGGCGGCATGGACATGATCGGCAAGGCCTTCGCCAGGCAGGTCGAGGGCATGGTCACCTTCAACGCCAAGGTCACGAAGATCGCCCAAAACGACAAGGGCGTGGCCGTCACCTTCGCCGACACCGCTAACGGCAAGGTCGAGACCGTCAAGGCAGACTGGTGCGTTTGCACCATACCGCTGTCGATCCTCGGCCAGATCGACAGCGAGATCAGCGACGACCTAGCCGCCGCCATCAAGGCCGTGCCCTATTCCGGCCAGGTGAAGATCGGCCTGGAGATGAAGCGACGGTTCTGGGAGGAGGAAGACTCCATCTACGGCGGCCACAGCTTCACCGACCAGGAGATCGCCCTGATCTCCTATCCCAACAACAATCTGTTCGGGAACGGGCCGGCGGTGCTGCTGGGCGCCTTCGCGCGCGAGATGGGGGCCTATCGCCTGGCCGGCATGACGCCCGACCAGAGGATCGAGGTCGCCCTGCAGCAGGGCTCGGTGCTGCACCCGAAAAGCTACCGCGAAGAGTTCGCCAGCGGGGCCTCGGTGGCCTGGAGCCGCGTCCCTTGGGCGCTGGGCTGCTGCGCCCGCTGGACCGAGCAGACCCGCAAGCAGCACTACCAGACCCTTGTGGCCATGGACCGGCGGATCGTGCTGGCCGGCGAGCACGCGTCTTACGTCGGCTGCTGGATGGAGGGCGCCCTGCTCTCGTCGCTGGACGCCATCACCCGCCTGCACAAGCGCGCCCTGGAGGCCTGAGCATGACCCGTTCCGTTCTCGTCGCGGCGTCGGCCCTGACCGCCGCGCTCGCCTGCGCCATCCCCGCCGTCGCCCAGGCCCCGCCCGGCGGCGACACCGGCGGCGGCGTGGTGCGCGTGCAAAAGCCCGTCACCGGCCAGCAGGTCTACGAGGCCGTCTGCCAGGCCTGCCACATGGCCGACGCCAGGGGAGGAACCGGCGCGGGGACGATTCCCCCGCTGGCCGGCAATCCGAAGCTGGCCGCGGCGCCTTACGTCTCCATGGTGGTCGTGCGCGGCCAGGGCGGCATGCCGCCCTTCGCCGGCACTCTGGACGACGAGCAGATCGCGCAGGTCGTCACCTATGTCCGCACCCGCTTCGGCAACGCCTACGCTAAGCCGGTGACCGCCGCCGACGTGGCGAAGATCCCCCATCCCGACAGATCTGGAGGTCACTAATCGGGACGCGGGGCGTCGCGGCGTGCTAAAGCGCGGCGATGAGCAACGAGACCAACGACGCCCCGCCGAACGAAACGCCGATGCAGCGCGCCCTGCGCCTGAAGAAGGCCGCCCAGGGCCGCCATGGCCACGGGCCCAAGGCCTCCAGCGGCAAGGTCGACAAGGCCGACGCCGCAGCGCCGACCGGCAAGTCGCGCCCCTGGATGACCCGCTAGGTTCACAAGCCGGCCGGAGGACGATCCATGGCCGACAATTTCGTCCTGATCACCGGCTGCTCGGGCGGCGGCAAGTCCAGCCTGCTGGCCGAGCTGGCCGCGCGCGGCTACGCCGTCGTCGAAGAGCCAGGCCGCCGGATCGTGCGCGAGGCGCAAGGCCCCGACGACCGCGTCCTGCCCTGGATCGATCCCGCCGCCTTCGCCCGCCGCGCCGTCGAGCTGGCCCTGGCCGATCGCGAGGCCGCGCGCGGCCCCCACGGCTGGGTGTTCTTCGACCGGGGCCTGGTCGATGCCGCCAGCGCGCTGGAGGCCGCCACCGGCGAGCCCGCGCTGCGGGCGCTGGACCGCGCCCACCGCTATCATCGCCGGGTCTTCCTGGCCCCGCCCTGGCCCGAGATCCACGTCGCCGACGCCGAACGCCGCCACGGCTTCGACGCGGCGCTGGAAGAGTACGGACGCCTGGAAGCCGCCCTGCCCGCCCTCGACTACGAGGTCGTCGTGCTGCCCAGGACCTCGGTCGCCGCCCGCGCCGACTTCGTTATCGCCACGCTGGAAGCCTGAACCATGCCGATCCGCCCCGAACGTCCTGAAGACGTCGCCGCCATCGGCGTCGTGACCTCGGCCGCCTTCCTCGGACGCCCCTACAGCAGCCAGACCGAGGCCCTGATCGTCGCGGCCCTGCGCGCGGCCGGCGCGCTGTCTCTGTCGCTCGTGGCCGAGGTCGACGATCAGGTCGTCGGCCACATCGCCTTCTCGCCGGTCGACATCGAGGTCTCGTCCGGCGACTGGTACGGCCTGGGCCCGGTGTCGGTGACGCCGGACCAGCAAGGCACGGGCCTTGGCCAGGCCCTGATCCACGAAGGCCTGAAGCAACTGGAGGCGCGCGGCGCGGCGGGCTGCGTGCTGCTGGGCTCGCCCAAGTACTACGAACGGTTCGGCTTCGTGGCCGACGAGGCCCTGACCTACGGCGGCGAGTCCTCGCCCTACCTGCAGCGGCTGGTCTTCAAGGGCCGCCCGCCGCGCGGCGCGGTCACCTATCACACGGCGTTCGGGGCTTAGAACGCGACCGTCCTAACGTAGTTCGCGCCCCAGCGGCGCCCTGACGCACCTTGGAAGCGGGCGGGCTGTCAGCCGTGGGTGGGAAGCGGCCGCGGCCTCTCCAAACCTCCCGTCATTCCCGCCCTTGTGGCGGGAACCCCTGGTTCAGCTGACAGGTGAGAGGCAAGCGGATCGCCAGCGATCCGCCCCTACCGCCCTTGCGGCTGAAAGAGGGCTTCCCGCCACAAGGGCGGGAATGACGGGAGCATGGGGAAGGTCCGCAACGGGCGTAACCCGAAATCGGCTCGTCCACTCCCCCTAGACCATCCCCACCGTCTTCAGGCGGGCGCGGGGATGGATCTCGTTCTGGCTCATCACCACGGTCTGGCCGCGGAAGCGCTCGATGATCGAGCGGACGTAGGGACGGATGCCCGGGCTGGTCAGCAGCACGGGCGACTCGCCCTGCAGGGCGGCGCGCTCGAATGTGTCGCGCACGCCGCGGATGAAGTCCTGGAGGCGCGAAGGGGCCAGGGCCAGCTGCTTGTCCTCGCCCGGCCCGATCAGGGCTTCGGCGAAGGCCTGCTCCCAGTCGGCCGACAGGGTGATGATCGGCAGGGCGCCGTCCTCGCCACGGTTGGCCCAGCACAGCTGGCGGGCCAGCCGGGCGCGCACCTGCTCGACCAGTTGGGTGACCGACGCGGTGTGCGGGGCAGCCTCGCCGATGCCTTCCAGGATCTGCGGCAGGTCGCGGATCGAGACGCGCTCCTTGAGCAGGGCCTGCAGCACGCGCTGGATGGTGGCGGCGTTGACAACGCCGGGGATCAGGTCGTCGACGAGCTTCTTCTGGTTTTCCGGCAGCTCCTTCAGGAGCTTCTGCACCTCGGCGTAGGAGAGCAGGTCGGCCATGTTCTCCTTGAGAATCTCGGTCAGGTGCGTGGTCAGCACCGTGGCCGGATCGACGACCGTGTAGCCGCGGAACGTCGCCTCCTCGCGCAGGTCGTCGGCGACCCAGGTGGCCGGCAGGCCGAAGGCGGGCTCGCGCACGTGCTCGCCAGGCAGCTCCACCTGGCCGCCGCGCGGGTCCATGGCCATCAGGTGGCCCAGGCGCACTTCGCCGAGACCAGCCTCCATCTCCTTGATGCGGATGGCGTAGCCCTGGTTGGCCAGGCGCATGTTGTCAAGGATGCGCACGGGCGGCATGACGAAGCCGAACTCGGTGGCCAGGGTCTTGCGCAGGGCGCGGATCTGGTCGGTCAGGCGGCGGCCTTCCAGGTCGTTGATCAGGGTCAGCAGGCCGTAGCCCAGCTCGATCTTGACGTCGTCGATGGCCAGGGCCGCGCTGATCGGCTCTTCTTCCGGCTCGGCCGGAGCCGCGGCGGCGGCCGCCGCGGCGGCCTCGGCGGCCTCCTTGGCGGGGGCCAGCTTGGCCTGCTGCGCCCGGCGATAGGCCAGGTAGCCCGCGCCGACGGCGAGGCCGGCGAACGGCAGCAGCGGCATGCCGGGGATCAGGGCGATGACGCCCGAGGAGGCCGACACCATGCCCAGCGCGACGGGGTTCATGGCCAGCTGGGTGGTCAGGGCCTTGTCGGCGCTGCCCTCGACGCCGGCCTTCGACACCACCAGACCGGCGGCGATCGAGATGATCAGGGCCGGGATCTGGCTGACCAGGCCGTCGCCGATGGTCATCAGGGTATAGGTCGAGGCGGCCTCGCCCATCGGCACCTTGTGCTGCACCACTCCGATGAGGATGCCGCCGACGATGTTGATGCCGGTGATGATCAGGCCGGCGACGGCGTCGCCCTTCACGAACTTGCTGGCGCCGTCCATGGCGCCGAAGAAGGTGCTTTCCTGCTCCAGCTCCTTGCGGCGGATCTTGGCCGTGTCCTGGTCGATCAGGCCCGTCGACAGGTCGGCGTCGATGGCCATCTGCTTGCCCGGCATGGCGTCCAGGGTGAAGCGCGCGGCCACTTCGGCGATGCGGCCCGAACCCTTGGTGACGACCATGAAGTTCACCACCACCAGGATGATGAAGATGATCACGCCGATGACGAAGTTGCCCTGCATCATCAGGTTGCCGAAGGCGGCGATGACCGCGCCGGCCCCGTGGCCGCCCTCGTGACCATTGCCCAGGATCAGGCGGGTCGAGGCGATGTTGAGGCCCAGGCGATAGAGGGTCGCGACCAGCAGGACGGTCGGAAAAGAGGTGAACTCCAGCGGCTTCTTGATCAGCACCGCCGTCATCAGGATCAGCACCGAGCCGGTCAGCGACACGGCCAGCAGGATGTCGAGCAGCGCCGGCGGCACCGGCAGGATCAGCAGGACGATGATGCCCACGACGCCGACGGCCAGGCCCATCTCGCCGCGCAGGATCCCCTCCCACAGCGACTTGGCGCTGGGGATCGAGGAGGCGGCCTTGGGGGCGGCGGCGTCAGCCATGGAAAGCCTTGCTGCTGTTTTGGATCTCGGACCGTTCCGCTTGGAGCGATTTGGAGCGGCCCGCCATCTCCTTAATCGAAATTAGCCATGTTCGGCGCCGGACCGATCGTCGCGGGCGCCGGACAGGTTCTACACTTGAGGTTTAGGCGGCCGCGCCGACGCCGCCCTGCGGCGGGGGCACGTTGACGCCGGCGTCGCCGTATTCCTTGAGCTTGTTGCGCAGGGTGCGGATCGAGATGCCCAGGATGTTGGCCGCGTGGGTGCGATTGCCCAGGCAGTGTTCCAGGGTGTCGATGATCAGCGTCTGCTCCATCTCGGCCACGGTCTGGCCGACGAAGCTGCGGGTCACCGCCGCGGCCGCCACGGCCTCGGCCGCCGCCATCGAGGCGCCGCGAGCCACGGCCGCGTCGGGGGCCGGAGCCAGGGGCTGGCCATCCGGCAGGCGGATGGCGAACTCCTCGATCTCCGAGCCGGTCGACAGCAGCACCGCGCGGTGCATGGCGTTTTCCAGCTCGCGGACGTTGCCCGGCCAGCGGTGGGCGATCAGGCGGCGCTTGGCCTCGGCCGAGATCGGCTTGAGGTCGATGCCGTTGGCGGCCGAGTACTTCTTCACGAAGTGCTCGCACAGATTGATGATGTCGCCTGGGCGTTCGCGCAGCGGCGGCAGGGCCAGGTTCACGACGTTCAGGCGGTAGAGCAGGTCTTCGCGGAACACGCCTTCCTTGACCGCGTCGGCAAGGTTGCGGTTCGAAGTGGCGAGGATGCGGATGTCGACCTTCACCGGCTTGGTGCCGCCGACCCGGTCGATCTCGCGCTCCTGGATGGCGCGCAGCAGCTTGGCCTGCAGGCGAACGTCCATTTCCGAGATTTCGTCCAGCAGCAGCGTGCCGCCGTTGGCTTCCTCGAACTTGCCGATGCGGCGGGCCAGGGCGCCGGTGAAGGCCCCCTTCTCGTGGCCGAACAGCTCGCTTTCCAGCAGGTTCTCGGGAATGGCCGCGCAGTTGACGCTGATGAACGGCGCCTTGGCCCGACGCGATTTCGCGTGGACGTGGCGGGCCATCACTTCCTTACCCGAACCGCTCTCGCCGGTGATCAGGATCGAGGCGTCGGACGGCGCGACCTGGTCGGCCAGCTTGATCACCTGCTCCATGTTGGGGTCGCGGGCGATCATCGGACGGTTGTCGTCGGTGACGGCGGCCAGGACGGCGGCGATCAGTTCGGCGTCCGGCGGCAGCGGGATGAATTCCTTGGCCCCGGCCTTGATGGCGCCGGCGGCGCGCATCGGATCGGCGTCGACGCCGCAGGCCACGACCGGCACCCGGATGCGCTCGCTCTCGTTGGCGGCGATCAGGCCGGCGATGTCGAGGCCGTAGTCGACCATCATCAGGTCGGCGCCCTGCCCGGCCCGCAGCGCGTTGGTGGCCTGCTCCGTCGTCTCGACGTGCGAGACCTTGGCCCCGGCGTTCATCGCCATCTTCACGGCGACCGAGAGCTGACCGTTCAGTTTACCAACGACCAAGAGGCGCATTGTCTTGTCTCCGGGCGGCCCTTCCGGACCGATCTTCTACTGCTTCGCCCTCATTTCGAAGGGCGCGGACTGGGTGGACGGGAAGCCTGGGGCGATCAGCCCGCGGCGTCGCCGTCCTTGATGATTTCCGTCATGGTCACGCCCAGGCGCTCGTCGACGACGACGACCTCGCCCCGGGCGACCAGGCGGTTGTTGACGTAGATGTCGATCGCCTCGCCGACCTTGCGGTCCAGCTCGAGGATCGAGCCGGCCTGCAGCTGCAGCAGCTGGGCGACCGACATGTTCGAGCGGCCGAGCACGGCGGAGATGTTGACGGGAACGTCGAACACCGGGGCCAGGTCGGAGGCGATCTTGTCGCTCAGCTCGACCGGGATATCCGAGGCGAGCATGCCGCCGTTGAAGTCGTTCAGGGTCAGGTCGTCGGACATGGCTGTCAGCCTTCAGAAGGAAGCAGGGGTTCGGCGTGCAGGCCCTCGGCCGCGATGGCGGCTTCCAGGGCCTGGGCGACGCGCTGCGCCGCCTCGTCGGGATTGAATTCGGCCCGGCCGTCGCCCCAGTCGAGGACGAAGGCGGCGGGCGGCTGGGCGCCGTCGGCGCGGGCGACGATCTGGCCCGGGAAACCGATGGCGGCGGCGGTCTGCTCCAGGGCGGCCTGGGTGCGCTCCACCAGGTGCGGCGCGACGCGGACGCTGAGCTTGGGCTGGGCCTCGACCTCGCGGGCCAGGGCCAGCAGGGCCGCCGAGGCCGGGGCCTCGGGGAACTGGTCCAGCGCCGCGTCGGCGATCTTGTTGGCGCAGGCGAGCGCCAGGCGCGCGGCGTGCTCGCGGTGCTCGTGGGCCACGGCCGCCAGCGTGCCCAGCGCGCCGTGCACGGCGTGGGCGATGGCGTTCATAGCCTGGGCGGCTTCCTGCTCGGCGCGGGCCACGGCCGAACGCTCGCCCTCGGCGAAAGCCTCGGCGCGGGCGGCCTCGACCTCTTCGGGCGTGAAGCTCTTCTTCACCTTGGGGGCCTCGTAGGCCACACCGCCACGGTCGTCGAAGACCGTGTCGAAGGCGAAGCGCTGGTAGGTTCCGTTGGTCATCCCGCGCGCCTCAGTAGATCAGCTCGTCGTCGCTGCCCGAACCGGCCAGCATGATCTCGCCCTTGGCGGCGAGGTCCTTGGCGATCTGGACCATGGCGACCTGGGCCTGGTCGACGTCCTTCAGACGCACCGGGCCCATGCTTTCCATGTCCTCGCGCATGATCTTCGACGCGCGCTCGGACATGTTGGAGAAGAACATCTCGCGCAGCTTGTCCGAGGCGCCCTTCAGGGCCAGGGCCAGCTGTTCCTTGCCGGTGGCGCGCAGCAGGGTCTGCACGCCGCCCGGATCCAGCTTCGACAGGTCCTCGAACACGAACATCAGGGCCCGGATGCGCTCGGCCGCCTCGCGGTTGCGCTCTTCCAGGGCGGCGATGAAGCGGGCTTCGGTCTGGCGGTCGAAGTTGTTGAAGATCTCGGCCATCATCTCGTGGCTGTCGCGCTTGGAGGTGCGCGCCAGGTTCGACATGAACTCGATCCGCAGGGTCTGCTCGATCTTGTCGAGGATCTCGCGCTGCACCGGCTCCATGCGCAGCATGCGGGTAACGCATTCCAGCGCGAAGTCTTCCGGCAGGCAGGCCAGCACGCGGGCGGCGTGATCGCTCTTCACCTTCGACAGCACGACGGCGACGGTCTGCGGGTATTCGTTCTTCAGGTAGTTGGCGAGCACCGCCTCGTTCACGTTGCCCAGCTTGTCCCACATGGTTCGACCCGCCGGACCGCGGATCTCTTCCATCAGCTGGTCGACCTTCTCGGGCGCCATGAACGACATCAGCAGGCGCTGGGTCTGCTCGTACGAGCCCATGATCGCGCCGGTCGAGCTCATGCCCGAGACGAACTCGACCAGCAGCTCTTCGACGACGCTGGCCGAGACCGTGCCCAGGCTGGCCATGGCCTGCGAGACTTCCTTGATCTCCTCGTCGTCGAGCGCTTCCCAGATGCGGGTGTGCTCTTCGCCCAGGGCGAGCAGGACGATGGCGGCCTTTTCGGGACCGGCCAGCTTGGCGATGTCGGTGACGGCGGCCTTCATCCGATCACTCCGACTCGTGCAGCCAGTTGCGCAGGATCGCGACCGACTCTTCGGGGTGCTTCTCGACGAACTCCGACACGCGCTTGATCGACGAGGCCTTCACCTGGCCTTCGATCTTGGCGATGTCGATGCGCTGGTCGATGTCGCTGACCGGGCCGGCGATGGCGATCGGCTCGCCCGACTGGTCGACGACGACCTGCTGGGTGGTGCCGTCCGACAGGGTGACCAGGCGGGTAACCGGCTGGTCGCCCTGGCCCAGGGCCAGCTGGATCGGGTGGTTGCCGGCCGGCTGGGTCAGGCTCTTGATGAACGGGCGCACGGCGAACAGCAGGATCAGCAGGGCGACGACAGCCAGGACGCCGATCTCGGCGACGCGCATCAGGTCGTTCTTGTCGAAGCCGGCCATCAGCCCGCCTTCGGTCAGACCCTGGTCCTCGGCGGTCGGGAAGCGGATGTTGGTGACCTTCACCTGGTCGCCGCGAGCGGCGTCGTAGCCGATGGCGGTCTTCACCAGCTCTTCGATCTGCTGGATCTCGTCGGCGGTGCGCGGGGTGTAGGCGCCCGGCTTGCCGTCCTTGCCCGGAGCGGCGGTGACGCCGTCCACGGCCACGGCGACGGCGACCTTCTTCATCGCGCCCGGCTCGACCACTTCGGTGCGGACCGTCTCGGAGTTCTGGTAGTTGGTCGTCGTCTCGTTGGCGCCCGAGGTCGAGCCAAGGGGCTGCAGGCCGCCCGGCGCGGCGCCCGGGATGTTCTGGGTGGCGGTGACGCCGCCGGTGTCGTCGTTCTTGGTCTCGGAGGCGTTGTTGGCGCTGGTGCTTTCCGAAAGCACGACCTGGCCGTCCGGATCGTAACGCTTTTCCTGGGTGGTGATGCGGTTCAGGTCGAGGTCGGCGGTGACCGTGATGCGGGCCTTGCCCGGACCCAGGACGCCGTCGAGCATTTCCTTGACGCTCTTGGCGATGCGGGCCTCGGCCTCGGACTTGCGGTCCTGGGCCAGGCGACCGGCCAGGCTCTCGTCGCCGCCGGCCGACAGGGTCTTGCCGTGGTCGTCGATGACGTTGACGCGCTCGGGCTTCATGCCCGGGACCGAGCCGGCGACCAGGTTCTGGACGGCGGCGACCATGTCCGACGACGGCTCGCGGCCGGCCGTGCCGATGGTGACGGCGGAGGACGGCTGCTCGGCGTCTTCCTCGAACAGCTGGCGCTTGGGCAGCACAAGGTGCACGCGGACGTCGCGCACGCCCTGCCAGCCGCGGATGGTGCGTTCCAGCTCGCCCTGCAGGGCGCGCTGGCGGTTCAGCTGCTGGACGAAGTCGGTCTGGCCGATGGCGTTGCCGGTGTCGAAGATCTCGTAGCCGATCGAGCCCGAGGTCACGAGGCCCTTGCCCGAGACCAGCAGGCGGGCGGAATTGACCTTGTCGCGGGCGACCATGATGGTCGAGCCGTCGCCCTTGGTCTCGTACTTGATGCCGGCCTGGTCCAGCGCCTGGGTGACGGCCGAGGCTTCCTTGAGGTCGAGGTTCGAATACAGCAGCTCGCTCGGCTGCTTGCCCAGCATCATCACAACCGCGGCCAGCACGGCGATGGAGCCGACGGCGACGCCCGCCAGGGCGGCCAGTCGACCGACGCCGAACCTCTGAATCGCGCTCAGGAATTTATCCACTGGGCCTATCCCTCAAACTGCGTCCGAACGGGGCGCAAACGAGACGGATGGAAGTCCGCCGTCGCTAGGCAGGATTTACCCAGTCGATGGTTAACGCGGACTTTAGATTTGAGGCGAGAACCCACCTCCATAGGCGCCAAATGGTCGCGGCCGCGCCCCAAGGGGCGCGGCCGCTGAACAGACCGTTCGGGCGCTTTGCGGAGCATAACTCCTCGCGCCCTTTCAGTTTTTCCGCCGTTTAGCGGTACTGCTGAAGCCGGGTGGTCCGCAGACCCGCCAGGCCGTGCCGATCGATCGACTGCTGCCAGGCGAGGAATTCCTCGTTGGTCAGCTTGTAACGATCACACGCCTCGTCGAGCGAGAGGAGACCACCGCGGACGGCGGCCACCACCTCGGCCTTGCGCCGGATCACCCAACGCTGGGTTTCCGGGGGCGGAAGATCCGACAGGGTAAGAGGCGCACCGGTCGGACCGATGACGTACTTTTCACCCCGGCTGTTCGTGCGCTGCTGCTGCAACATGGCTTTACGCCTTTCCCACAACCATCACTGTTGACGAGGAATATAGGCGCCGGGGAATAACGACGGCTTAATTCCAGTAGTAAAGAAAGACCTAAACACGGGACTTCCTCCAGCGATCAGAGTGTATCGATGTGACACACTCTGATTAAGACCAGTTAATACCTATGATCAGCGCTTAATGCTCAGAAGTTCTTCCAGCATCTGATCAGCGGTAGTGATGATTTTCGACGAGGCCGAGTACGCGCGTTGCGTAGTGATCAGCCCGGTGAATTCAGTCGACAGGTCGACAGTCGAAGCTTCCAGCGTCGACGGGGCCAGAGAACCGGCGCCGCCCTGGCCAGGGGTCTTCAGGCTGTAGGTCCCGCTTTCGTTGGTGACGCGGTAGGCGTTGCCGTTGACGCCCTTCAGGCCGTTCGGATTCGAGAAGGTGGCGATGGCCACCTGAGCGATCCGGCGAGTCACCCCGTTGTCGAAGATGGCCGAGACGTAGCCGTCCTCGTCCACCTCGATGTTGGTCAGGTTGCCGAACGCCGTACCGTTGGTGTTCACCGACTGCACGACCGACTGGCTGTTGTACTGGGTCAGGCCGCCGGCGGCGTTGGCCAGGTCGATCTGGATGTCCTGGGCGTCGATGCCCAGGCCGTCGGCCCAGCGCGGACCCGTGCCGGTGGCGGTCGGGTCAGAGGCGCCGATGTTGATCGCCGTCGGGGTCACGCCGCCGAACAGGTTGCCGACCGAGGCCAGCTTGCCGTCCGTGGTGAAGGTGATCTTGCCCGAGCTGATCAGGCCGTTGGTGTTGTTGTCCAGGTCGCCCGGCTTGGCGCGCAGTTCGGCGAACCACTCGTTCGGGCCCGGGCCCTTCAGCAGCGACAGGGTGACGGTGCGCTGGCCGCCCTTGGAGTCCGAGACCGGGATCTGGATCTCGAAGTCCGGCTTGACGCCGGTGGTCGGGTCTTCGGCGTAGTCCGACATCGAGCGGGTGGTCGGATCGTAGGCCCCGGCGCTGACGGCCTGGGTCTTGGTCGACAGGCCCAGGTCGGACAGGTTCACGGTGACGCCGCCCGAGGTGATCGTCGTGGTGGTCGGGGTCGTGGTGCCCGACGGCGTGTAGCCGGTCAGGGCGCCCGTGGCCGGGTCGTAGGTGGCCACGCCCGACTGGAACGCCACGCCGCCGCGCGTGATCGACACGCTGTATTCGTTGCCGTTGCCGGTCGGGCTGTAGGCGACGCTGTAGTTGGCGGTGCCGGCGGGGGTCTCGGGCACGGCGGTCTTGGCGACCGTGGCGTTGGCGGCGGCCGACACGGCCTGCTCCGAACGCAGGTTGGCGTTGACGCCGACGCGGGTGGTCTTCTCGGCGGTGCCGCCGACGCTGCCCACGTTGATCGACGACAGCTGGGTCAGGTCCGACGGATCGGGCGTGATGGCGCCGGTCACCGGGTCGGCCAGCCAGCCCTGCAGGTAGAGGCCGGCGTCGTTCTTCAGGTAGCCCAGGTTGTCGAGCTGGAACGAACCGGCTCGGGTGAACGAGCGGGTGTCGGTGGCGGTCAGGCCTTCCGGCTTCTCGGTGGCGACGAAGAAGCCCGAACCGGCGATCGACAGGTCGAGGCTCGAGGTCGTCGACTGGGTCAGGCCCTGCTGGCTGATGAACTGGTGCGTCAGCGACTTCACGCCGCCGGCGCTGTAGGTGTTGTTCTTGCTTTGCGAGGTGACCAGCGTCGAGAAGTTGGCCGACGAGCGCTTGTAGCCGACGGTGTTGACGTTGGCGATGTTGTCCGAGATCGCGGCCAGGGCCGACGAGTTGGCGACCAGACCGGAGACGCCCGAGAGCATGGCGCTGTTGATGGACATGACTGAAATCCTGCTCGTGAGGTTTGTTTGGCGGGGTTCAGCGCAGTTTGCGTTTGGGTCCCGGGTCGGCCGTCTGGCTCGGTGGGGGACCGCGTCGGCGTCATTCTGACGCCCGGTTCATTCCTTGGAGGCTCTAGGGAGGCCCTAGGCGGCCTCGGCCTGGGTTTCCGGAGTCTTCTCCGGAGGGTTGGTGACGCCGATCACCTGGCTGATCGGCACTTTCACGCCGTCGATGGTGACCATGTTCTGGCCGCTCTCGTTGGTCACCGCGGTCACGATGCCTTCGATGCGGCCCTTGGAAGTGGTGGCGATCTTCGTGCCTTCGCCGTCGAGGGCGGTGACGCGCAGGGTGTAGGCGGCGCCGTTGGGCTGCTGGACGCCGCTGGTGCTGTCCTTGCCATCCCACTCGAAGGTGTGGTCGCCCTTGCTCATGTCGTCGGGCAGCTTGGTGGCGACCACGTTGCCGTACTTGTCGAGCACCTCGATCTTCACCGAGGTGGCGTTGCGGCCGAGCGTGTAGCTCCAGTTGGCCTTGCCGTCCTTGAGCACCGAGGTGTCGGTCTCGGCGGTGGCCTGCTTGCCCATCATGTTGACCGCGTCGGCGATGCCGCCGTCGTTCATGCCGACGAGCGCCGCCAGGAGGTCGTTGGTGACCAGCTGCTGCTCGACGCCGGTCATCTGCACGATCTGGCCGGTGAAGGCGTTGGAATCCATCGGCGACAGCGGATCCTGGTTCTTCATCTGGGTGGTCAGCAGCTTGAGGAAGGTCTCCTCGCTGCTGGCCAGCTGGTTCCTCGAGTTGTTGATCTTGTCGATCACCGAGGTGCTGCCGGACGTCGCGTTGGTCGTGGCCATGACGTTGAACTCCTAGATCTTCACGTCGACGCCGTCGGACTCCGCGAGGCGGTAGCCCGGGATCAGCGACGCGGCCGAAAGGGTGGGGATGTCTTCGGCCATGGCGCCCGCGAAGGCGCGGCCGGCGAAGGCGCGGCGACCGTGGTCGCCGCCCTGGAAATCGAAGAAGGCGTTCTGCTGCTGGCCCTGGCCGCCGTTACCGCCCTGGCTCGACACGTCGAACTTCAGGGCGTTGTCGGCGACGTCGAAGCCGGCCTGGCTCAGCGCCTGGCGCAGCTCGCCGGCGCGGTGGCGCAGATCGGCGGCGGCCTGCGGGTTCTCGAAGGCCATCACGGCCGTCAGCTTGCCCTCGGCGCCGATGCGCACCTGCACGTCGACCTTGCCCAGGCCCTCCGGGGTCAGGACGATGTCGAAGCGGGTCGACTTGGCTTCCAGCTTCTTGGCGATCTCGGCCGACATGGCCGCGACGGTCTCGGGCGAGCCGCGGACGATGGTCTCGGCCGGGGCCTGGGCGGTCGCCGCGGCCTGGGTCTGGACGGTCGGCGCGAAGGTCGCCTCGGCCTTGACGGCCGGAGCGTCGGTCGGCGCGGCGTCGGTCGCCATCTGGGCGAAGGCGTCGCCCCCACCCGACTGAGCGCCCGATTGGCCGGAGTCGCTGTTGGTGGCCGCGTCGTGGGCGGCCTGCTCGGCGGCCACGGCGTGGGCGGAGACCACGGCCTCGCCCTTGGCGGCGACCTCGGCCTTGCCGGCCTTGGGGGCCAGCGTCTGGGTCTCGGCGGGCTTGGCGACTTCGGCGGCGGCGGCCTGGGCCTCGACCGGCGCGGCGACTTCGGCGGTTTCGACCGGCGTCGCGGCGACCGTGGCCGCGGCGTCGTCGGCCGGAACCTGCATGGCCTTGAGGCTGACGATCTCGTCGCCCAGCGCGGCGGCGGCCGGCTGGGCCGCGTCGGCGGCGGCCTGGGCCTGCGGCTGGGCCTTCGGGGCGACCGGCGCTTCGGCGGGCGCGTCGGCCTGCGGCTGGGCGGCCAGCTTGGCCAGCTCGGCGGCCGGAAGCTCGGCGGCGGCCGGCTGAATGGTGTCGGCGTCGAGCTGCGGCGCGGCGGCGTCGGCCACGAGGTCGGCGACGGCCTGCACGGTCTCGGCGGCGGCGGCGACCGGGGTCGCGCCGGCCAGCTTGGCGGCGTCGGAAGCAGTGTCGGCCACGTCGCCGACCAGGTCGGCGGCCTTGGCCAGCAGATCGGTCGAGCCGGCGGCCGGAGCCGAGGCCTCGGCGGAGGCGTCGACCGCGGCGGCGGCCTGGCCGGTCTGGGCGGGCTGTTGCTGCTGCGCGCTCATGGCGGCGACCACGGCGGCGCCGGCCTGCGCGGCGGCGGCGTCCTGCCCGGCGTCGTCGCCGGCCTTGCGGTCGTCGCCCTTGCGGTCGGGGGCGGGCTTGGCCTGCGCCTTGCCGGCGGCCGGACGGGCGGCCGGCTGGTCCTGCGTCTCTTCGCTCGCGCCCTTGGCCGCCAGCAGGGCGCCGAACACGTCGCCCGCGCCGGAGGCGTCGGACGCGCCGGCGCCGCCCTGGGCGGGCGTCGGAAGCGGAAGAGAGGCGGCGATCGCGGTCATGCGGGTCGGTACGCTCGGCTGGACGACGGCTCGGATGGAGCACGCCTTGATCCGCCGTCCTCTGAGCAATCGCCGGGCCAACCCGGAAATTTCCTTCAAGCCATTGATTCAAAAGGTTTTAACTTCCGATTTACCCTTTGATTTCGGCAGGTTGCGGCGGTTTTTGCCGAGCGGAAACGGAAAGAATGACCCCACGTTTGCCGCGTCGGCGCGTCGCAGCCGGGATCCGGACCGGGTTGGCGCCATCCTTGCGCTCCCCTTCTCGTCGTCCGCACGGCGCATGGAACTCAACGCCTTGTATTTCAACGGTTTGCACAACGGAAACGAGACGCTCTCGACGCCGACCCGGCAAGTTTCGCCGGGCAAGGTCGCGTCGCGTGGTTCGTGCTTTGCCGAGCGGACAGGAGATCGCTGATGTCGCTGAACACCATCCTGAACACCGCGACGTCGGGGATGATGGCCGCCCAGACGGGCATGCGCGTCGTTTCCGACAACATCGCCAACGTCAACACGGCCGGCTACGTCCGCAAGACGATCAGCCAGTCCAACCTCGTGTCGAACGGCATGGGCGTGGGCGTCAACATCGACGCCATCAAGCGCGCCACCGACCGCTTCCTGCAGTCGGCCAGCCTGAACGCCGCGTCGGACTCCGGCCGCG
Organism: Caulobacter flavus; assembly: GCF_003722335.1. Taxonomy (GTDB): domain Bacteria; phylum Pseudomonadota; class Alphaproteobacteria; order Caulobacterales; family Caulobacteraceae; genus Caulobacter; species Caulobacter flavus. Next base: position 2,626,068 of record NZ_CP026100.1, on the reverse strand, counting down.
CCGCCGCCCTCTCGAGCGCGCTGGACAACGCCCAGGAGCTGTTCGGCGACCCCAGCGCCAAGACCAACTTCTTCTCGATGCTCGACGACGTGTTCAGCGCCTTCTCGCAGGCCGCCGACGAGCCGTCCTCTTCGCTGCTGCGCTCGCAGGCGCTGACCAAGGTCGAGGACTTCCTGGGCGAGAGCAGCCGCATCACCGCGGGCCTGTCGAGCCTGGGCAAGGACGCCGACACCAAGATCTCGGCCGACGTCGACCGCGTGAACGTGCTGCTCAAGCAGATCGACGAACTGAACGCCGACATCACCCGCGCCAAGACCACCGGCGTCGACGCCACCGGCTCGGAGAACATCCAGAGCGGCCTGATCGACGAGCTGTCGTCGCTGATGAACGTGCAGGTCAGCCAGCGCGCCAACGGCGGCGTGCTGATCCGCTCGACCGAGGGCATGAGCCTGGCCGGCGAAGGCCCGGCCGTGATCAAGTACGAACAGTCGCCCACCGCCAACGGCTTCCTGACGGTCACCTCGGCCAACAGCGGCGGCCAGGCCAGCCCGCTCTATATCAGCAGCGGCGAGATCAAGGGCCTGATGGAGCTGCGCAACACCGAGCTGCCGGCCCTGTCGGACCAGCTGGGCGAGTTCGTCACCCGCGCCACCGAGGAACTGAACCGCGCCTCGAACGCCAACTCGTCGGTCCCCGCCCCGGCCAGCATGACCGGTCGCAACACGGGCCTGGACGCCACGACGGCCCTCTCGGGCTTCACCGGCAAGACGACCATCGCCCTGACCAACGCCAGCGGCGTCATCCAGCGCCGTATCGAGGTGGACTTCAGCGCCGGCTCGATGACGGTGGACGGCGTGGCGGGCCCGGCCTTCACCCCGGCCAACTTCCTGACCCAGCTCAACAGCGCCCTGGGCGCCGACGGCCAGGCCAGCTTCACCAACGGCGCGCTCAGCCTGTCGGCCAACGGCGGCCTGGGCGTGGCCATCGCCGACGACCCGACCAATCCGTCGACCAAGGCCGGCAAGGGCTTCAGCCACTTCTTCGGCATGAACGACATCGTCCGCCAGACGGGCTACTCGCCCTACGAGACGGGCATGACCACGGCCTCGCCGCACGGCTTCACGCCGGGCGAGGAGATCACCCTGCGCCTGACCGACGTCGAGGGCGGCCGTATCCGCGACGTGAAGGTCACCGTCCCGGCCGGCGGCACGATGCAGGACCTGCTGACCGCCCTGAATTCGCGCAGCGACGGCGCGGGCCAGTACGGGACCTTCGCGCTCGACTCCAAGGGCGCGCTGAGCTTCGGCTCCAACAGCGCCTCGCCGGTCACCCTGTCGGTGGTCGAGGACGGCACCCAGCGCGGCGTCGGCGGTCCTTCGCTGAGCCAGCTGTTCGGCCTGGGCCCGTCCGAGCGCAGCACCCGGGCCTCGGGCTACACCGTCGATGCGGCGATGGAGTCCAACCCGACCCGCCTGCCCTTCGCCAAGCTCAACCTGACGGCCGCCGCCGGGACCCCGGCCCTGGCCGTCGGCGACGCCCGCGGCGCCCTGGCCCTGGCCAAGGCCGGCGACAGCGCGGTGAACTTCTCGTCCGCCGGCGGCGTCGGCGCGGCCAGCAGCAGCGTCCTGCGCTACGGCGCCGACTTCGCCGGCTCGATCGCCCGCAAGGCCGCCGCCGCCGAATCCAAGAAGGACGCCACCGCTTCGGTGAAGGTCGAGGTCGACACCCAGCGCCAGTCGCACGAGGGCGTCAATCTCGACGAAGAGCTCATCAATCTGACGACGTACCAGCAGGCGTTCAACGCCTCGGCCCGCCTGATCCAGGCGACCAAGGACATGTACGACGTCCTCGTGAACATCATCTGAGGTCCGCCATGACCCGTGTCTCCACCTCCGGCAACTACGGCGTGATGACGTCGAACCTGATGCTGGCGCAGGTGCGCCAGAACCAGATCGGCGAACAGGTCTCCAGCCAGAAGGTCGCCAGCGACCTGAAGGGCTATTCCAAGAACGCCGAGATGCTGACGGCCATGAAGAGCGCCCAGGCCAAGATCGACGGCTTCCTGGAGCAGACCAAGCTCGTCTCCAACCGCCTGGAGATGCAGGACATGGGCATCGAGCGCCTGGCCAACTCGGCCACCGGCGCCCGCGAGGCGATCGCCAACGCCCTGGCCGCCGGCAACGCCACCACCCTGATGCAGCAGTTGCAGAACGCTTTCGGCGACGCGGTGCAGGGCCTCAACACCAAGTCCAACGGCTACTACGTGTTCTCGGGCGCCAAGAACGACACAGCCACGACCACGGCCACCAGCATGGCCGACCTAACCGCCGCGCCCAGCACCGCCTCGCTGTTCCAGAACGACCAGTACGTCACGACCAACCGCATCGACGAGTCGACCACGGTCTCGACCGGCGTGCTCGGCGACGCCCTGGGGACCGACCTGTTCGACGCCTTCAAGCAGGTGCAGGCCTATGTCGACGCCAATGGCCCGTTCACCGGCAACCTGACCGACGCCCAGTCGACCTTCCTCAAGGGCCTGCTGCCGGCGTTCGACGACGCCCACAAGGACCTGGTCACCGCCCAGGGCAAGAACGGCTTGAACCAGAAGCGCTTCGAGAGCGCCGAGGTCTCGCTGCAGGATCAGTCCGACAGCCTGACGGTGATGATCGGCGGCGTGGTCGACGTCGACATGGCCCAGGCCGTCACCCGCCTGCAGGCCGCCCAGCTGGCCGTGCAGGCCTCGGCCCAGGTGTTCGCCTCGCTGCAGAACTCGTCGCTGCTGAACGTGCTGAAGTAGGGCCGGCGGAACCTGCGGCGCTGCTCCACCTCGCAAAATCGGGGTCGAGGCTCTAAATAGCGCCGATGGACGCCGATCTCGCCCGTTTCAACCCCGCACACGCCCCCGTTCCGGAGGGCGACGCTCTCATCGCGCGCGCCGCCCAGGCCGCCAGGCGGGCCGTCGGCCTGCCGGAGGGAACCCGGATCGTCGCGGCCATGTCCGGCGGCGTCGATTCCACCGTCACCGCCGCCCTGCTGGCCCACGCCGGCTACGACGTGGTGGGCGTGACGCTGCAGCTCTACGACCACGGCGCGGCGATCTCGAAGAAGGGCGCCTGCTGCGCGGGCCAGGACATTATGGACGCCCGCATGGCCGCCGAACGCATCGGCATCCCGCACTACGTGCTGGACTACGAGAGCCGCTTCAAGGAGCAGGTCATCGAGGAGTTCGCCGACGCCTATCTGCGCGGCGAGACCCCGATCCCGTGCGTGCGCTGCAACCAGACGGTCAAGTTCCGCGACCTGCTGGACGTGGCCCGCGACCTGGGCGCCGAGGCCATGGCCACCGGCCACTACGTGCAGCGGGGTTTCACCGCCGCCAGCAACCGCCCGCAGCTGCGCCGCGCGGCCGACCCGGCCAAGGACCAGTCCTATTTCCTGTTCGCCACCACGCGCGACCAGCTCGACTTCCTGCGCTTTCCGCTCGGCGGCTTCTCCAAGCCCGAGGTGCGCGCCGTCGCGGCCGCCCTGGGGCTGTCTGTGGCCGACAAGCCCGACAGCCAGGACATCTGCTTCGTGCCGGAGGGCAAGTACACCACGGTGATCGACCGCATCCGCCCGCAAGGCGCGGAAGCGGGCGACATCGTGCACCTGGACGGCAAGGTGCTGGGCCGCCACGAGGGCGTCACCCGCTACACCATCGGCCAGCGTCGCGGCCTCAACGTCGGCGGCGGCACCGGCGAGCCGCTGTTCGTGGTCCGCATCGACGCCGACAAACGCCACGTCGTGGTCGGCCCGCGCGACGCGCTGCTGACCCGTTCGCTGACCCTGAAGGAAGACAACTGGCTGGGCGGCGAGGACGACCTGATCGCGGCGGCCGGGGCCAACGCCCCGGTGCTGGCCCGGGTGCGCTCGACCCGCGAACCGGTGCCCGGCCGCCTGACGCTTGAGGACGGCGGCGTGCGCCTGGTGTTCGACGTCCTGGAAGAAGGCGTCGCGCCCGGCCAGGCCTGCGTGCTCTACGACCCCGCCGATCCCGAGCGCGTGCTCGGCGGCGGCTTCATCGCCACGACCCAGAGAGCGATGGACTAGAAAAGAACCTCCCCCTCCTGGGGGAGGCGGCCGAAGGCCGGTGGGGGGCCGTTTTCAGCTGCCGGCAATATGGCCGGCTTCCAAACACTCCCTCCACCGATCGCTTCGCGATCACCTCCCCCACAGGGGGGAGGTCTCCCGAAACGAAAAACGCCGCGACAGCCGATCAGCTGTCGCGGCGTTTTTGATGTCTGAGACACCCTTCATCCGTCGGCTACGCCGACACCTTCTCCCGCAAGTGGAGAAGGATCAGGACGGTTCTCAGTCCAGCGCGCCGATGTACGGCAGGCCGCGGCTCTTGCCTTCGTCATCGAGGCCGTAGCCGACGAGGTAGCGGGCCGGGGCCTCCCAGGCCACGAAGTCGGGCTCCATGCCGCGCGAGGTCGGCCAGGGCTTGCGGGCGAAGACGGCGGTCAGCACTTCGCTGGCGCCGGCGTCCTTCACCAGGCGAGCGGCTTCCGACAGCGACAGGCCGGTGTCGAACACGTCGTCGACCACCAGGGCGCGGCGGCCGACCAGCGGGCGCTGCAGGTCGGCGCGCACTTCGCAGCGGCCGGTGCTCTTGCGCTCGTCGTGGTACGAGGCCAGCCACAGGGCGTCGAAGCGGACGTTGCGGCCCGCCTTCCAGAGGGCGCGGGTCAGGTCGGCGGCGAACCACAGACCGCCGGTCAGCAGGCAGACGGCGACGGTGTCGTCGTCGATGCGCGGGGCGATCTGGCGGGCCAGGGCCTCCACCCGCTCGGCGATTTCTTGCTCGGAAATGAGCACTTCGGGGCGGGCGGTATCGGTCATGTCAGGGGATCTTGGTCAATGATGGTCGGCGGCGGCGGCCGGTTCGGCCGCTCCGGTCTCATGACCGGGGGCGTCGTGTCCAGCCCCTTCCGCCGCGGAATCGCTCGCATGGGCCTCATCGGCGGCATGATCCGTGGTCGGCGTGTCCTGGGCGCCGCGCAGTTCGGGCTCGCCGTGGCCGGCCTTGGCGGGCCCAAGGCCCGTCTTGACGGCGTGGGCGGCGCCCTTCTCGACGGCGAAGCCGACCTCGAGGATCTGGGCGCTGGACGGCGGGTCCAGCAGGGTGACCGAGAAATGGCGGGTCTGGCCCGGCGGGATGATCGGGTCGGCGGCGGCGGCCAGCTGGCCGGCCACCCGCTTCTGGCCCTTGTTCAGCAGAGCGATGCGCAGCGGCGGGGCCGAGACAGGCTTTTCGGTGATGTTGCGGATCACGCCGGTGACCGTCAGGGCGGCGCGGCCGTCCTGCATCGAGGGCTGGGCGCGGAGGCTGCTCTCCTCGACGATCAGGCCCACGGTGTTGATCGGCTTGCCGACCATGGCGTAGGCGCCCGCCGTGCTGGGCAGCAGCTTGCCGATGTTCAAGTTGAAGACCCAGGCGCCCAGCAGCACCAGCACCACGAAGGCGGCCATCGAGGCCCAGACGATGCCGGTGGTCTTGGCTTCCTTCAGGCGGCGCTCGGCGTCGGCGCGAGCGCGGAACACCTTGGGCAGCTCCTCGCCCGGCAGCGCGCTGACCGGCGGCTCGGGCTCGTCTTCCAAGGCGTGCAGGGGATCGATCGAGGCCGAAGCGGCGGCGGCGTCGTTGGCCGGCCCGGAGGCGGCCGCGGCGGGCGGCGGCGCGTCGAACAGATCCTCGTCGGCGGCTTCTTCGTTACGCGCGGTCCAGCGCGCGCCGCACGAGGCGCAGCGCACGACACGACCGGCCGACCCGACCTTGGCGTCGTCGACGAAATACCGGCTGGCGCACTCGGGACAGGTCAGTATCATGGCCGCGAATCGGTCATCCCCGCTTTACAGCATTGGAGGTCGCCGATTTTAACCCTGATGTCCAGAAACCCCATCGACACACCCTTGCGGACCGGCGCAGATCACGACCCCGACGCCGTCCCCGTGGTCCGTTTCGAAGGCGTCTCCATGCGCTACGGGCGGGGCCCCGAAACCCTGCGCGACATCGGCTTTTCCCTTGCCCCGGGCTCGTTTCACTTCCTCACCGGCGCCTCGGGCGCGGGCAAGAGCTCGCTGCTCAAGCTGATCTACCTGGCCCACCGTGCGTCACGGGGTCGCGTGGAGCTGTTCGGCCGCGACGTGAACCTGGTTCCGGCCGCCGACCTGCCGTTCCTGCGCCGCCGCATCGGCGTGGTGTTCCAGGAGTTCCGCCTGCTCGAGCACCTGTCGGTGTTCGACAACGCCGGCCTGCCGCTGCGCATCGCCGGCCGCAAGCCCAACACCTATCGCGACGACGTCGCCGAGTTGCTGCACTGGGTGGGCCTTGGCGAGCGCATGCACGCCCTGCCGGCCACGCTTTCGGGCGGCGAGAAGCAGCGCCTGGCCATCGCCCGCGCCGTCGTCGACCGGCCCGACATCCTCCTGGCCGACGAACCCACCGGCAATGTCGACCCGGCCATGTCGCTGCGCCTGCTGCGCCTGTTCGTCGAGCTCAACCGCCTGGGCACCACGGTCCTGATCGCCACCCACGACGAGGAGCTGGTGGCCCGCGCCGCCCGCCCCGTCCTGCATCTCGAGCACGGCCGTCTGGTCGACGCAGGCGAGGCGCGATGAGCGGCCCCTTCGATCTCAACCGCTGGAAGCCCGGCCCGCTGCTGCCGCCGCGCGACGCCCGCGACGGGGCGCTGGTGTTCGTCGTCGCGGTGCTGTGCTTCCTGGCCTGCCTGACCGCCCTGGCCGCGCTCGCCGCCAACCGCGCCGCCGAGGGCTGGACCGCCCAGCTGACCGGCTCGGCCACCGTCGTCGTCCGCGCCAAGGCCGGCGAGACGCCCGACAGCGCCGCCGCCCGGGCCGCCGAGACCCTGGCCGGGGTCAAGGGCGTGGTCCAGGCCCAGGCGCTCACCAAGGACAAGGCCGAGGCCCTGCTCGAGCCGTGGATCGGCCGCGACGCCCTGGTGGCCGACCTGCCGACCCCGCGCCTGGTCACCCTCGACCTCGATCCCAAGGCCCCGGCCACCGCCGCGGCCCTGACCAAGGCCCTGCACGAGGCCGCCGTCGACGCCGTGGTCGACGACCACAGCCGCTGGATCGCCGACATCGAGCGCGGCGCGGGCGTGGCCCGCTGGGCGGCGCTGGGGGTCTTCGGCCTGATCGCCGCCGCCACGGCCGCCGTCATCACCTTCGCCACCCGCGCGGGCCTGGCCGCCCGGCACGAGGTGATCGAGGTCCTGCACCACTCCGGCGCCGAGGCGCCGTTCATCGCCCGCCTGTTCCAGAACCGCTTCGCAGCCATGGCCGCCAGCGCGGGCTTGCTCGGCGGGCTCGCGGCGGTCATCGTCGGGATCGCGGCGCGGCTGGCGGGGGGCGGCACGGGTCTGACGCCGGTTCTGCCGCTGGCGTGGATCGACCTTCTGGCGCCCCTGCCCTGCCCGCTGATCGCCGCCCTGGTCGCGGGGCTGGCCGCGCGCGCCGCGGCCCTCCGCCTGCTGAAGGACATGCCGTGAAGAGCATCGCCGCCTTCCTGATCGTGGTGATGATCTGGGTGCTGGGCCTGCTGGCCTTCACCTCGCGGGTGGAGCGCTCGACCCCCGCCGCCGACCCGCCCGTCGCCGACGGCGTGGTGGTGCTGACCGGCGCCTCGAACCTACGGCTGGAGGCGGCCACCAAGCTGCTCGAGGCCGGCAAGGGCAAGCGCCTGCTGATCTCCGGCGTCAACCGCGAGGCTACCCGCGCCGACGTGCTGGACGTGACCAAGGCCGTCAAGCCGATCTACGACTGCTGCGTGGACCTGGGCTTCGCCGCCGCCGACACCGTCGGCAACGCCCGCGAGACCGCCGAGTGGGCCAAGGCCCGGGGCTATACCAGCCTGATCGTCGTCACCGCCGACTATCACATGCCGCGTTCGATGCTGGAGCTGCGCGCCACCATGCCCGACGTCGAGCTCTCCGCCTATCCGGTGGCCACCGAGAGCCTGAACGCCCGCCGCTGGTGGAAGCGTTCGCACACCGCCCGGCGGATGATCGTGGAATACTGCAAGTACCTGGCGATCCTGGGGCGCGAGGCGTTCCTGAACCTGGGTCCGAAAGACAAGCCCGCCGAGACGTCGGCGAAGAGGTAAAGACTCTTGATCTATCTGCGCTCGTTCCTGTTCCAGCTGTTCTTCTGGCTGTGGTCGGCGACCATGGCCATCCTGATGCTGGTGACCCTGCCGCTGCCGCGCCCGATCAACCGGGCCGCCATGCGGTTCTGGTCGCGGGGCGTGATCCTGGGCCTGCGCATCCTGGCGGGCGTTCGGGTCGAGGTGCGGGGCGAGGTCCCGACGGGTCCGGCCCTGGTGGCCGCCAAGCATCAGTCGATGTTCGACGTCTTCAGCCAGTTCGCCATCATGCCCGACGCCTGCTTCGTGATGAAGAAGGAGCTCCTGATGGTGCCGCTGTTCGGGTGGCACGGCCTGAAGGCCAAGATGATCGTCGTCGACCGCGACGGCCATTCGGCGGCCCTGAAGAAACTGGTGCGCGATAGCGTGGATCGCATGAAGGAGACCCGCCAGGTCGTGATCTTCCCCGAAGGCACCCGGGGCAAGGTCGGCCAGCCCGGCGACTACAAGCCCGGCATCGCCGCGCTCTATCGCGAACTGGAACTGCCGGTCACCCCGCTGGCCCTGAACTGCGGCCAGCACTGGCAGCACAAGAGCCTGCTGATCAAGCCGGGCGTCATCGTCTTCGAATACCTGCCGCCCATCCCCGCCGGCCTCAAGCGCGGCGAGTTCATGCGCGAACTGCAGACCAGGATCGACGGCGCGACCAAGGCGCTGGAGGATTCGGGGCTGTAAGGTCCTCCCCCTGAAGGGGGAGGTGTCGGCGAAGCCGACGGAGGGGGTAGTGACTGCTCCCGTCGGCGGCCTGGACAGCTTCGGAAGGGACTTCCCCCTCCGGCCCTCCGGGCCACCTCCCCCTTCAGGGGGAGGATCTAGAGCCCTCCCGCGCCTCGACCATCTTCAGCAGCGCCTCCATCGCGTGATCGCGCACTCCGTCCTCGCGCAGGTGCATGACCAGATCCCGCAGATAGTCGATGTTCGGCCCCGACAGGCCCTTGGCGCCGGCGATCAGTTCCGCCTGCTGCTCCAGCGTCAGCGCCCCGGCCCACTGGCCGTGCTTGCGGTCGGACAGGAACACCAGGGCCGGAACCTCGCCGTCGCCGTCGATGCGCAGCTTCGACCAGGCCTCGAAATAGGTCTCGGTCGGCTGCTCGCGTTCGCGCAGATAGGCGTAGACCTCGGGCCAGGCGGCCTGCGCCACCCGATAGGCCACGCCGCGCACCGAACCGCCGGGCGCCAGGCCCAGCACTAGGCCCGGCCGCTCGTAGGTGCCCCGATGATGCACCGAATAGATGCAGAAGGCGCGCCTGCGCCCATGGAGAACCGCCGTTCTTCGGTCTATGAACGGGAACCCGGGCCGCCACATCAGCGATCCGTAACCGAACACCCAACGATCGCCGCCTTCCGGCTGCTCGCTCGACACGCCCAAAACCCTCACCGACCGGAACAGCCCCTTCGCCCATGACCCATAGCGACCCGACGCCGTCCCGCAAGCCCCGCCGTCGCGGCCTCGCCTTGCCTTTCGTGCTCGCGGCCCTGGTCTGCATCGCCTGGAGCGTCGGCTGGTTCTATCTGCGCAACGAGATGATCAAGCGGATGGACGCCACGTCGGCGCACCTGAAGGCCGAGGGCTACGACCTGTCGTGGACCAAACGTGACGTCACCGGCTTTCCGTTCCGCCTCGACGTAAGGCTGGAGAACGCCCGCGTCGCCGAGCCCACCGGCTGGGCCGTGCGCGCGCCGGAGCTGAAGGGCGAGGCCATGATCTACGGCATCGGCCACTGGATCATCGTGGCCCCCGCCGGCGTGGTGCTGACCCGCCCCGAGAAGGGCGACGTGGCGATCACGGGACAGGCCCTGCGCGCCAGCCTTGCCGGCTTCGACCAGCACCCGCCGCGCGTCTCGGTCGAGGGCTCCAAGCTTCTGTTCACCACCGCCGCCGGCGTCGAACCGTTCCCGATCAGCTCCACCGAAGCCCTGCAGCTGCATCTGCGCCCCGGCCCCGACGACCAGGGCGCGATCCTGTTCAAGGCCGACGGCGCCAAGGTGGCGCTCACCGGCCTGCTGGGCCGCATCGCCCAGGACCGCACCGCGTCGCTGTACTGGGACTCGCGCCTGTCGAAGGCCTCGGCCCTGCGCGGCGACAACTGGACGGACGCCGTGCGCGACTGGACCGCCGCCGGCGGGGCCATCACCGTCGAGAGTGGCAAGCTGACCGCCGGCGACGCCCTGATCGAGGCAAGGTCGGGCGCCCTGACGATCGACGATCTGGGCCGGCTGCAAGGCGCCCTCGACGTCACCGTGCGCGAGAAGCCGACCCCGACCGAGGCCATCACCGACGCCCGCTCGGCCGTGGCCGCCGTCGCCGCGGCGGCCGGCAAGGACCCGACGCTCAGCGCCACCCTGCTGTTCCAGGACGGCCGCACGCGCCTGGGTCCGTTCGACACGGGCCCATCGCCGCAGGTCTATGTTCCGCGCTAGGCGAGCGATACGCCCCTGCGCGCCCGTTTGCGCGGGCGCTGAGACGGTCGTAGCCTCCGACCATGTGGTTGCTGGCCCTCTGCCTTTCCCTCGCCCTCCCACGACAGGAGGACGAACTGCTGCGCATGCATATCGCTCCCAGTACGTGGGCGACGGCGCTTTCTGAATTCGACGGCAAGCCGGTCAAGCGCCGGGACGTAGCGGCCATCATGTGCGTCGGGCGCGAGCCACGCTCCATGATGTGCGGCTGGAAACAGCGATCCCGCGGGCGGTGGGTCCAATATTCGCAATATGCCGACTTGAGCGAGAACCACGTCCGGCTGTTGCCCGGCGAGCGCGTCAGGGAAGCCGCCCGCCGGCGATAGCGCCCGAGGGCGCGCCACCGAACGACGCAATTTCCTTCCCCGGCGACGCGGCTATTGCACCCTTCGCGGCAAGGACTATGTTCCGCCCCTCATTTTCGGGGATAGACATGGGTCGCGACGCGGACGAGACGCCGCCCTCGCTGGACGAGGTCCGATGGCGCATCGACGCCATCGATAGCCAACTGCTCGCGCTGATCGACGAGCGGGCTGGACTGTCGCGCGCCGTGGCCGCGGCCAAGCAGGCCGCCGGCGACACGGGTTTCGGTTTGCGCCCGGGCCGCGAGGCCCTGATCGTCCGCAAACTGCTGTCGGCGCAGCGCAACGACGCCCCCGACGGCCTCGTCATCCGCATCTGGCGCGAGCTGATGGCCGACAGCCTGTCGCGCCAGGGTCCGTTCCACCTGACGGTCTGGGGCGACGGCCGCACCGTCGAGCTGGCCCGCCTGCGCTTCGGCGCCGCGCCGCCGATGACCGTGGTCGCGTCCGACAAGGACGCCCTGGCCGCCGCCAGGACGCCGTGGGGCGTCTCGGTGCTGGGCCTGCAGCCGGGCAGCGCCTGGTGGGCGCGCCTGCTGGCCGAGCCGACGCTGAACGTCTTCGCCGCCCTGCCCTGCCTGACCCGCTGGGGCCCGCAGGCCGCCTTCGCGGTCGCCCAGGTCGAGGTCGAGCCCACCGGCGGCGACCAGACCTTCTGGGTGACCGACAGCGCCAAGAGCGCCGCCGCCATCGTCGAGGCCCTGGGCGCAGACGGCGTGGCGGCCGAGCCGCTGGCCGAGGCCGGCGGCCTGAAGCTCTTTTCGCTGTCGGGCTTCTACCAGCGCGACGACGAGCGCCTGGCCCGCGCGCCGGGCCAGCTGACCGGCGTCATCGGGGCTGCGCCGGTTCCCTTCGACGTGTAAGAAGGCCCCGCTTTTCGTAAGGGGCGCAGAGCCGCCCGCCGAGACCCGTGATGACCGCTTCCGACCGTTCCGCCTCGCCTCGCCCGCTGCCCAAGCCGGGCATCCTCGACATCGCCGCCTATGTCGGCGGCAAGTCGAAGGTCGAGGGGATCGCCCATCCGGTGAAGCTGTCCAGCAACGAGAACGTCCTGGGCTGCAGCGAGAAGGCCAAGGCCGCCTATCGCGACGCCGTCGACCGGCTGCACGTCTATCCGGACGGCAAGTCCAACGCCCTGCGCACTGCCGTCGCCGAACGCTACGGCCTGGAGCCCGAGCGCCTGACCTTCGGCGACGGCAGCGACGAGATCTTCGCCCTGCTGTGCCAGGTCTATCTCGAGCCGGGCGACAACATCGTCCAGGGCGAGCACGGCTTCGCCGCCTACGCGATCGGCGCCCGCGCCTGCCAGGCCGAGGTCCGCTTCGCCAAGGAGCCCAAGCGCCGCATCGACCTGGAGGAGACGGTCAAGCTGGTCGACGAGCGCACGCGCCTCGTCTTCATCGCCAACCCGGCCAACCCCACCGGCACCTGGCTGACCGGCGAGGAGATCCGCAGCATTCACGCGGCCCTGCCGCCGTCGGTGATCCTGGTGCTTGACGGCGCCTATGCCGAGTTCGCGACCGATCCGCGCTTCGAGGACGGCCTGGCCCTGGCGCGCGAAACCCAGAACGTCATCGTCACCCGCACCTTCTCGAAGATCCACGGCCTGGCCGCCCTGCGCGTGGGCTGGGGCTATGCCGACTTCGGGATCATCGACCCGATCGAGCGCATCCGTCCGCCGTTCAACACCTCGATCCCCGGCCAGGAAGCCGCCATCGCCGCCCTGGCCGACCGTGAGTTCGAGGCCGCCTCGGTGGCGCTGGTCGAGCAGTGGCGCCCCTGGCTGGCCCAGCAACTGGGCGGCCTTGGCCTGACCGTCACCCCGTCGGCGGCCAATTTCGTGCTGGTCGACTTCCCCTCGACCCCGGGCAAGACCGCGCTGGACGCCGAGGCCTTCCTGGCCAGCAAGGGCTATCTCGTCCGGGCCGTGGCCAATTACGGACTGCCGGAATCGATCCGCATCACCATCGGCCGCGAAGAGCACAACCGCGCCGTCGTCGACCTGCTGGCGCAGTTCGTCGCCCGATGAGCCCCACCGGCCTGCTCTATCCCAAGATGACCGTCGTCGGCGCCGGCCTGATCGGCGGCTCGGTGATCCTGGCCGCGCGCGCCCATGGCGTGGTCGGCGAAGTCACCATCGCCGACGCCAGCGAGGCCCACCGCGCCCGCGCGCTGGAAATCGGCCTGGCCGACCACGTCACCGGCGACCTCGCCGAGGCCGTCAAGGACGCCGACCTGGTGGTCATCGCCACGCCGGTGCTGTCGATCGGCGACGTCGCCGCCGCCGTCGCCCCGCACCTCAAGCCCGGCGCCACCCTGACCGACGTCGGCTCGACCAAGGCCACTATCGCCGAGGCCTTCCGCTCGCCCGCCCTGGCCAAGGTGTTCCCGATCCCCGGCCATCCGATCGCCGGCACCGAGCAGTCGGGCCCCGACGCCGGTTTCGCCGAGCTGTTCGAAGGTCGCTGGACCATCCTGACCCCGCTGGCCGACCGCGAGGACGAGGCCTACGCCGCCGCCGTCGCCAAGCTGTCGACGTTCTGGCGTTCGTTCGGCGCCCAGGTCGAACTGATGGAGGAAAAGCACCACGACCTCGTGCTGGCCGTCGTCTCGCACCTGCCGCACCTGATCGCCTACACCATCGTCGGCAGCGCGGCGGACCTGGAGAACGTCACCGAGAACGAGGTCATCAAGTATTCGGCCTCGGGCTTCCGCGACTTCACCCGCATCGCCGCCAGCGATCCGACCATGTGGCGCGACATCTTCGTGGCCAACAAGGACGCGGTGCTGGAGATGCTGGGCCGCTTCACCGAGGACCTGCAGGCCATGAGCCGCGCCATCCGCTGGGGCGACGCCGACACCCTGCACGCCCACTTCACCCGCACGCGGGCGATCCGGAGAGGCATCGTGGCCGCCGGCCAGGAAAGCGCCGAGCCGAACTTCGGCCGGGATCGAGGCAAGCACTAGCTCTCGCTCCCTCTCTCTTTGAGAGAGGGATCAGGTGAGTCGCTGGACTATTTTACACTCGTATAGCAAGCTCTCCCCAGCCGCCTCCTGGGGAGAGAGACGATGCCTGACACCCGCGACGCCGTGATCATTGGCGGAGGCCACAACGGCCTCGTCTGCGCCTTCTACCTGGCCAGGGCCGGGATGAAGGTCACCGTCTGCGAGGCGCGCGGCTTGGTCGGCGGGGCGGCGGTGACCGAGGAGTTCCACCCCGGCTTTCGCAACTCCGTCGCCAGCTACACGGTCAGCCTGCTCAATCCGCGCGTCATCGCCGATATGGACCTGCACGGCTTTGGCCTGACCTTCCTCGAACGGCCGATCTCCAACTTCCTGCCGATCGACGACAGCCGCTTCCTCAAGCTCGGCGGCGGGCTGGAGCGCACGCAAGCCGAGTTCCGCAAGTACAGCCGCCGCGACGCCGAGGTGCTGCCCGCCTACTACGCCATGCTCGACGAGATCGGCGACGTGCTGCGCGACCTGGCCCAGGAGACCCCGCCCAACCTGGGCGACGGCCTGCCGGGGATCCTGCGGGCCCTGCGCCAGGGCGGGCGGCTGGCCATGCTGTCGCGCGAACGCAAGCGCGACCTGCTCGACCTGTTCACCAAGAGCGCCCGGGATTTCCTGAACGGCTGGTTCGAGAGCGAGCCGGTCAAGGCCGCCTTCGGCTTCGACGCCGTGGTCGGCAACTACGCCAGCCCCGACACGCCAGGCTCGGCCTATGTGCTGCTGCACCATACCTTCGGCGAGGTGAACGGCAAGAAGGGCGCCTGGGGCCACGCGGTCGGCGGCATGGGGGCGATCACCCAGGCCATGGCGAAGGCCTGCGAGAAGGCCGGGGTCGAGATCCTGCTCGACGCCCCCGTCGAGGCCGTCCATGTCGACGGGAACAGGGCCGTGGGCGTGCAACTGGTCGACGGCCGCCAGATCATGGCCCCGATCGTCAGCGCCAACGTCAACCCGGCCCTGCTCTACAGGAAGCTCGTGCCGCCCTCGGCCCTGCCGGCCGACTTCAGAAAGGCCATCGACGGCTACAAGAACGGCTCGGGCACCTTCCGCATGAACGTGGCCCTGTCGGAACTGCCCGACTTCACCTGCCTGCCCGGCAAGGCCGTCGCCGAGCATCACCAGAGCGGGATCGTCATCGCCCCCAGCCTCGACTACATGGACGCGGCCTATCGCGACGCCAAGGCCGGCGGCATGAGCCGCGCCCCCATCGTCGAGATGCTGATCCCCTCGACGCTGGACACTTCCCTCGCCCCGCCCGGCCAGCACGTGGCCAGCCTGTTCTGCCAGCAGTTCGCGCCCACCCTGCCCGACGCCCGCTCGTGGGACGACGAGCGCGAGGCCGCCGCCGACCTGATCATCGATACGGTCGACAGGTGGGCCCCCAACTTCAAGGCCTCGGTGCTGGGCCGCGTGATCCTGTCGCCGCTGGACCTGGAGCGGAAGTTCGGCCTGATCGGCGGCGACATCATGCACGGCCACATGAGCCTGGATCAGTTGTGGGCCACGCGTCCGCTGCTGGGCCACGCCAGCCATCGGGCGCCGATCAGGGGCCTCTACATGTGCGGCGCGGGCACGCATCCCGGCGGCGGCGTCTCGGGCAATCCGGGCCGCAACGCCGCGCGCGAGATCCTGCGCGACAAGGACTTCGCCACGGCGGTGAAGCTGGCCGTGGCGGGGCGGTGAGAGGCGTCATGGCCTTTTCCCCAGCCAGTCCAATTCCGCCTTCCTCGCCCCTGTGGCGAGGACCCATCGTTCAGCCGCTCAGATCGCGCGGTCACGGGCGAGGCAGCGGCGGCTGCGCCATGGATCCTCGCCACAGGGGCGAGGAAGACGGCGTTGTTTATGCAGCGTGCGATTGCGGAGGGGAAATCCAACCATGACCGCCCTGCCCAACCACGACCCCCTCGGCGACTGGGGCCTGCCCGGCTGGATCTACGGCTCCGAGCGGTTCTTCCGCGAGGAGCAGGACAAGGTCTTTCGGCCGTCCTGGCAGATCGTCTGCCACCTCAACGACATTCCGAAAGCCGGCGATTTCCACACCTTCGACTTCGTGGGCGAAAGCCTGGTCGTGATGCGCGGCAAGGACGGCGGGGCGCGGGCGTTCGCGAACGTCTGCCGGCACCGGGGCGCGCGGCTGCTGGACGGCCCTACGGGCCGCTGCGGCCGCATCGTCTGCCCCTACCACGCCTGGACCTACGACCTGGAGGGCCGGCTGATCGGCGTGCCGATGCGCGACGACTATCCGGCGCTCGACATGGCCAGGGAGGGACTGGCCAGGATCGACACCGAGATCTGGCGCGGCTTCGTCTTCATGCGGCTGGAGGGAGACGGCCCGTCCGTCGCCGAGATGATGGCCCCCTACGAGCACGAGGTGGCGCACTACCGGTTCGAGGCGTTGCAGCCGTTCGGCCGCGTCACCCTGCGGCCGCGCGACGTCAACTGGAAGAACATCAGCGACAACTACTCGGACGGCCTGCACATCCCCATCGCCCATCCGGGCCTGACCCGCCTGTTCGGCAAGGGCTATGGCGTCGAGGCGCAGGCGTGGGTCGACAAGATGTGGGGCCAGCTGATCGACGAGCCGTCGAACGCGCCGTCCGAGCGCCTCTACCAGGATCTTCTGCCCGACGTCCCGCACCTGCCAGGCGACCGCAAGCGCCTCTGGACCTACTTCAAGCTCTGGCCGAACTTCGCCTTCGACATCTATCCCGACCAGGTGGACTTCATGCAGTTCATCCCGGTCTCGGCCGGCAGGACCATCATCCGCGAGATCGCCTACGCCCTGCCCGACGCGCGCCGCGAGATGAAGGCCGCGCGCTATCTGAACTGGCGCATCAACCGCCAGGTCAACGCCGAGGACACCGAGCTGGTGGCCCGCGTCCAGCAGGGCATGGCCTCGCGCACCTTCACGGCGGGGCCGCTGGCGACGTCGGAGGTCTCGTTGAGGAGCTTCGGCCGCAAGCTGCGGGCGCTGATCCCCGAGAGCCGCCTGCCGCGCCCGCCGGAGGGGTGGTGATGGGTGGGACCAATCTTCTCCCTTCCCCCTTGATGGGGGAAGGGTCGGGGATGGGGGTGACGCGGCGGTTCGGCCGGCAAGGCCGCACCACCCCCACCCAACCCTCCCCCATCAAGGGGGAGGGCTAAGTCTTGCGTGCCCCCTTCACCCGCGAGGCCGCCGACGTCCGCCGTCAGGCCCTGGTCGTCGCCGCCGAGGCCGTGCTGGCCCGCGAGGGCGTGGCGGGAACCTCGGTGCGGGCGATCTGCGCCGAGGCGGGCGTCTCGGCCGGACTGCTGCGGCACTATTTCGAAGGCGTCGACGAGCTGATCGCCGCGGCCTACGAAGCGGTGGACCAGAGGATAGACGCGGCGCTGGAGACGGCGGTGACGGGAGCCGGGAAAGACCCCCGCGTCCGGCTGTCGGCCTATCTGGCCGCCAGCTTCGCCCCGCCGGTGCTGGACCCGGACCTGCTGGCCGCCTGGATCGGTTTCTGGGGCCTGGTGAAGACCAAGCCGCGCATCGCCGCCATACACGCGGCCTCCTACGCGGCCTATCGCGCGCGGCTCGAGACCCTGCTGGCCGATTGCGGTGCGCGCGAGCGGCGACTGGCCGCCATCGCCCTGACGGCGATGGTCGACGGATTGTGGCTGGAGCTGTGCCTGGATCCCAGCGCCTTCGCGCCCGCCGACGCGATCCGGGCGCTGGAGACGGCGGCCAACGCCTGGACGACATAAAAAAAGGCCGCCCCGACGGATCGGAGCGGCCTGAAGTCAGCCTAGATTCGAACGGAAGGATCAGGCCGCGACGGCGGCGCCAGCGGCCAGGCCCTTGCGGCCCCAGGTCGGGCGGCGGGCTTCCGGCTCGGCCACGTGGACCTCGGCGTAGCGGCCCTGGCTGGTCATGTGGCGGGCCAGCAGCTGGGCCAGGGCCACGGCCTCGTGCTGGCTGGGGCACGAGCTGATCAGGTCGGGCGAGTCGTTCCAGGTCACGTGCCAGACGCCGGCGACGGGACGGACGTAGTAGTGGTTCGAGTCGGCCATGGGGAGGCTCCTGCATCGAGGCTGACGCCAGCTTTCCCCCACGGACCGCTTCGCGACAGCTGTTTCAATGCTGCACAGCAACATTGAGTTGCAGCGCACAATGCACATGCCGCGCCAGCTGGGAAACGGTTAATTTCCCGGCAACACCTCGTCCTTGTAGATAACCCCGCCCTTCATCACCTTGGCCACGGCGGCCAGCACCCCGACGTCGGCCAGCGGGTCGCCCGCCACGGCGATCAGGTCGGCGTAGCAGCCGGCCTGGGCGCAGCCGACGTCCTTCTCCTTGCCCATCAGCATCGCGGCGCTGGTCGTGGCCGACTGGATCGCCTGCATCGGCGTCATGCCGTACCTGACCATGTAGGGCAGCTGGCGCGCGTTCAGCCCATGCGGATAGACCCCGGCGTCGGTGCCGTAGGCGATGCGCACGCCAGCCTTCACCGCCTTGCGGAAGCCTTCCCGCTGGGCGTCGGTGGTCTCGCGGTTCTTGCGCAGGGTCTCGGCCGGCCAGCCGTTCTTCGTGCCGATCTCGTCGATGTAGTCGCCGTTGTAGATGTCGGCGACCAGCCAGGCGCCCCTGGCCTTCATAAGGGCGATCCCCTCGTCGTCGATCAGCGAGCCGTGCTCGATCGATCGCACGCCGGCCCGCACCGCGACCTTGATCCCCTCGGCCCCATGGGCGTGGGCGGTGGCGTAGGTCCCGCGCTTGCCGGCCTCCTCGACGGCGGCCTCGATCTCTTCGCGGGAGAGCTCCAGCTGGCCCGGCTCGGTGCCGACCGTCAGCACCGCGCCGGTGGCGATCAGCTTCAGGAAATCAGCGCCGTGCACGAGGATGTCGCGGGTCTTGCGATGGACGTCCGCCACGTCCTCGACCAGGCCCCGCCGCATCTCGGCCGGGATGACCACGTCGGGCGCCAGGCCCGTCACCTCCCCGCCTCCGCCAGGTGTCGTCACATAGGCGCCGGCCACCGACATGCGCGGCCCCGCAACCAGCCCCTTGTCGATGGCGTCCCTCAGCGCCACGTCGCCGAACGCGCGCCAGGTTCCGACGTCGCGCACGCTGGTGAAACCGGCCATCAGGGTCGTCCGGGCGTGGGCCGCGCCGATATAGGCCTGCTCGGCGGCGCTGGTCAGCAGCGGCTCGGCGATGTTCTCGGTCTGCTCCTGGTCGACGATGTGGGTGTGCATGTCGATCAGGCCAGGCAGCACCGTCAGGCCCGACCAGTCGCGCACCGGACCGTCGGCCGGCGCGCCGCTCCAGGCGCTCACCGCCGTGATCCGTCCGCCCTCGATACGGATCAGCCGGTCGCTCAGCACCTTGCCCGCGACCGGATCCACCAGCCGGCCGGCCCGTACGTACGACACCTCGGGCGCGGCCCAGGCCTGGACGGGCAGGGTCGCCAGCAGCGCCGCGGCGGCCAGGGTCGAGCGCAGGATCATGCGAAAGGCCTCATGCACGCGCCGCGCGGCGCATCAGCAGATGGACGGGAAGGCCGGCGGCCAGCAGCACCAGGCCCCACATCACGGCCTCCTTGCCCGCGCCGAACAGGGTGAAGACCGCGTAGAGCCCCGCCAGGATCGCCACCACCGTGAGCGGCCGCGAGCCGTGAACCTGTCCGTCCTTCTGCAGCTTCAGCGCCGCCAGGGCGCAGGCTAGGTAGGTGAACAGCGAAGCCGTGGTCGCCAGCAGGGCGATGAAGGTGAAGAGGTCGGCCATCGACTTGGCGTAGTTGATGCCGACCAGCGCGGTTAGGAACAGGCCCGAGACCAGGTGAGCCCGCACCGGCGTCCCTCGGCTGGACGACTTGGCCAGGAAGGCCGGGAATACCCCGCCCCGGGCCATGGCGTAGGGCATCTCGCCCTGCAGCAGAACCCAGCCGTTGAGCGCGCCGAAGGCGCTGATCGCGGCGAAGGCGGCCACGGCCATGGCCGCGCCCGAGCCCCAGAACCGGCCGATGAACTCGGCCATCGGAGCGTTGGAGGCCTTCAGGGCGTCGGGCGGCGACAGCAGCACCACCGCCGAGCAGACCAAGAGGTAGACGACGCCGGTGAAGGCCGCGCCGAACAGCGTGGCCCGGGGGATGGTCCGGGCCGGGTCCTTGACCTTGTCTGCCGGCACGGTGGCCGACTCCAGGCCAAGCAACGCCCACAGGGTCAGGGCCGAGGCGGCGACCAGGCCGGGGCCGCCCAGCTGCGCCGTGTCCAGCGGCGCGGTGACGGCGGCCGCGCCGTCGCGGCCCAGCAGCCGGGCCGACAGGCCCAGTACGGCCGCCAGCGGCAAGAGCTTGAGCACCGTGGTCACCACCTGCACCTCGCCGGCCAGACGCGCGCCCAGGCAGTTCACCCCGATCAGTCCCCAGATCAGCCCCAGGGTGACCAGGGCGTGCAGGCCGGGCGTCTTGGCGATGGCCGGGACCAGCACCGACAGATAGCTGACCGCGCCGGTGGCGATGGCCGCGTTGCCCACCCACAGCGAGATCCAGTAGGCCCAGGCCACGACGAAGCCCGCCGTCCTGCCGAACGCCTCCTGGGTGTAGGCATAGGGACCGCCCTCGCGCGGCAGGGCCGCCGACAGCCGGGCGAAGACGAAGGCCAGGCAGAGGCCGCCGGCGATGGTGACGATCCAGCCCAGCACGCCGTTCCAGCCGTAAGGCGCCAGCGACGCGGGCAGCATGAACACGCCCGAGCCGATCATGTTGCCCACGACCAGGGCGCTGCACATCCAGAAGCCGAGGGCCTTGGGAGACGAACTACTGCTCATATGGCCATGCTTTCACCGCCGCCCCGGCCGCGCAACCGCCCCGTCTCGCGACGAGGCGGCCGTCCGTGGTCAGAACTTCTGGCCGAACTTCACGCCGAAGGTCCGGGGCTTGTTGGGGATCACATAGACCTTGTCGGCGCAGACCGCCTCGGCGCACTGCACGAACCGGCTGGTGCTGGCCCGCTCGTCCGTCAGGTTGACGATGAACGCCGAGATCGACCAGCTGTCGCGCGCGAAGCCCGACGACACGTCGAAGGTGACGTAGCCCTGCTGCTTGCCCAAGATCGCCGCCTCGACCGTGCGCAGGTCGGAATAGGACGAGGTCTGGCCCACCGCCGAGGCCTGCACGAAGGCGTCGAAGTCGTTCCAGTCGAACTCGTAGCGCGCGGTCAGGTTGGCCTTGAACTTCGGCGTGATCGGCAGCCGGGTCCCCTTGGGCGCCTGCGGCCCGTCGGGGAAGTCGGCCGAACCGACCGGACAGTCGGTGATCGGCACGCCCGCGCTGTCGGTGGCGCCGCAGTAGTTGGCCGTCAGCTTGGCGTCGGTGTAGGCGGCCGCGGCGTTGACGGTGAAGCCCTCGGCGACCGCGATCGTCAGGTCCGTTTCTGCGCCCTTGATCTCGGCCTCGTTGGCGTTCTTGATCTCGGTCAGGCCGTTGGCCCCCAGGATCGAGAACTGGAACTTGTTCCACTTCTCCAGATAGACCGCGCCGTTCCAGCGGAAGCGGTTCTGGGCCCAGCTGGTCTTCCAGCCGAACTCGTAGTTCTTCAGATAGTCCGACAGATAGGGCGGCAGGGTCCCGCGCCGGTTGATGCCGCCGGGTCGGTAGCCCTCCGAATAGGTCACGTAGACCAGCTTGGCCGGATCGATCTTGTAGGTCAGGTTCAGCTTGGGCGTGTTGCCCGTCTCCTTCACCCGCTTGTCGAGGTTGGTGCAGGGCGAGCCGGCGATCACCGGCCCCTTGAAGCAGGCCCGCTCGCCCGTCGAGCCGTAGCCCGCGCCATAGCCGTAGAAGCCCACCAGCGAGTTGTCGGCCTCGAAGAAGCGGATGCCGGCCGTCGCCGTCAGGTTGGGCAGGATGTCGAACGACACCTCGCCGAACGCGGCCCTGTCGCGGTCGACGCGCTTCTGCTCGGTCAGCCAGATGGTGCCCGGATGCCCCGTCGGCGACAGCGACGGACCAAGCGCGTCGATCTGGTAGTCCTGGTGGATGCCGTGCGCCTGGCGCTGGTAGAACAGGCCCGCCACGAAGCGCAGGCGCTTCTCCTGCGGCGAGCTGACCCGCAGTTCGTGGCTGATGCGGTTGTAGCGGTCCTTGCCCTCGATGTACTGCGATGGATCCACCGGGTTTCCGGCGTCGTCGGTCCAGTAGGCGCCGTAGCCGTACAGCGTGTCGTAGAAGTACGAGTAGTCGGTGTAGTCCTGCTCGGTGTCGGTCGTGCGCTGCAGGTACGAGCCGGCATAGACGATGTCGAGGTTGCTGATCTTGCCCTCGACCGTCATCGCCGCCTGCCACCAGCGGTCGTCAGCGCTTTCCGGATAGTAGTGGCCGACCTTCAGGTCGCCGATGTCGGGGTCGTAGCCGAAGAAGCCGCCGCTCTTCTGCACCTGGCCCATGACCTGGGGCGTGACCGTCCAGTTCTCGCCCAGCTCGACCTTCACCGCCGCCCGCGCGCCGTGGGTCTCGACCTCGTTGTAGTTCTTCTTGGTGACGCCGTCGTTGTCGATGGTCACGCCCGAGGTCGGGTAGGTCCGCGTCGAGGGCACGTTGTCGATGTAGCCGGCGTCGCGCTTGCTCCAGCCGACCAGGCGCACGGCCACGGTGTCCGACAGCGGCTGGTTGACGAAACCCTCGGCGACGTAGCCCGTGCCGCCCGCCTCGACCTTGTTGAGCTCGATGTCGTAGCCGGCCTTGAAGCCGGCAGTGCTGGGCTTGTTGGTGATGATGCGGATGGTGCCGGCCTGCGAGCTGGCGCCGTACAGCGTGCCCTGCGGCCCGGCCAGGGCCTCTACCCGCTCGATGTCGTAGATGTGGACGTCGAGCGCGCCCTGAATCGTGGTGATCGGCTGTTCGTCCAGATAGATGCCCACGCTGGGCAGCGAGCCGGAGTGGTTGCCGTCGCCGCCGCTGGCGACGCCGCGCATGTAGACCTGGTTGAAGCCCGGGCCCGAGCCCTGGAACGACACGCTGGGCAGGAACTTCACGTAGTCGGCGAAGTTGGCGACCTCCAGCTGCTCCAGCTTGGCCTGCCCCAGCGCCTGGATGCTGACCGGCACGTCCTGCAGGTTCTCCGAGCGCTTCTGGGCGGTGACGACCACCTCTTCCAGCGCCACCCCGCCTTCCTGCGCCATCGCCGCCCCGCAAAGCGCGCTGCTCGACATCAGGGCCGTGACCAGCAGGCCCGACCTCATTGTTTTTGAACGCCTAATCGACACGTGTTCACTCCTTGGCCCCAGAGAGAACAACGTTCGTTCAATGTCGTGAGCCCGACAATCCGGCGTAGCTTGGCGACCGCGCAATTCACCGGACTGTTGCAAAAACGGCAGCGCCGTCTTCCGGTGGTCAAATAACAGGCGCGGCGGGATAGGCGGCCAGGACGGGCCCCAGCGCCGCCTTCAGCGGATCGAGCCACGGCTCATAGTTGCGCCACTGGTCGACCCCGTCCTTGAAAATCGGCTGGCGCACCTGTTCGGAGCTGGCGGTGCGCACGGCGCGGTCGTTCTGGTGGAAATCCAGGCACGCCGCCTCGAACGGCAGGCCGCAATGGTCCAGCAGGCGGCGGATCTGGCCCTCCGGGTCCTCGACCATCGCCTCGTAGATCACCCGGTGCACGCGCCCCGGCAGCACCGCGTCGAAATGGGCCATCAGGTCGACGTAGTCGGCATAGTAGCGGCCGATGTCCTCCAGGCCGTAGCTGAAGGTCTGGCCCCGCGCGAAGTGCTGCTTGAAGCCCGAGAAGCAGCAGCCCAGCGGATGGCGGCGGGCGTCGATGATCCTGGCGTTCGGCAGCATCAGGTGGATCAGCCCGGCGTGCGCGAAGTTGTTGGGCATCTTGTCGACGAAGAACGGCCGGTCGGTCTTGCGCTGCACCCGGGTGCGCTCGAGGTACTCCTCGCCCAGGGCCCTCAGGGCGTCGGCGTCCAGTTGCGCGAGGGCTTCGGGATAGAGCCCCTCGCCCCGCCGTCCTCCCAGCCGCTTGGCGATGGCGATGACGTCGGGCAGCTCCATCGTGCCCTCGACCTGCGAGTGGCTGGCCAGGATCTGCTCGACCAGGGTAGAGCCCGAGCGCGGCAGGCCCACCACGAAGATCGGATCGGGCGCCGGGCTGCCCCAGCCCTTGCGCTCGGCGAAGAAGGCCGGCGTGAACAGCGCCTTGCTGCGCGCGGCGTGAGCGCTGGTCTCGTCGGCGTCGTAGCGGATCTGGGCCCGGCGCAGCGCCGCGCCTTCGCTGTAGTGGCCGAAGCTGTCTTCGTAGGCCCCGGCGTCCTCGAGGGCCTTGCCCAGGGCGTAGTGCAGGTGGAAGCGGTCCTCGTCGGCCAGGGCGTCGCTCGCCAGTTGCCCCCGCATGACCGTCAGGTCCTCGTCCGAGAACCGCAGGGTCTTGAGGTTGGCCAGGCTCCACCAGGCCTCGCCCAGCATCGGCGCCTGCTCGACGGCCCTGCGATAGGCGGCCTCGCATTCGGCCCGCTGGCCCAGGGTCTTCAGGGCGTGGCCATAGCTCATCCAGCCCTTGGGCTGGTGCGGATGTCGGGCCAGCACGTCGCGATAGATCGCCGTCGCCGCCTCGTACTCGCCGATCCGCACCAGGGCCGCGGCGCGCAGGTTGGCGTAGGCCGGATGGCGCGGGTCGGCCCGCTGCAGCAGGTCCAGTTCGCCCAGCGCCTCCAGCGTCTTGTTCTGGCGATAGAGCACGGTGGCCAGATTGTGCCGCGCGGCGGTGAAGCCCGGGGCGAAGGCCAGGGTCTGGGTCAGGATCCGCTCGGCGTCGTCGTAGCGGCCCAGGCGCGCGGCCACTTCGGCCAGCATCCGCAGCGCCGCCGGCTCGTCGGGGCGAGCCCTCAGATAGGCGCGCAGGTCGTGCTCGGCTTCGGACAATCGTCCCTCGACCAGGGCGCAGGCCGCGGCGATCAGCGCCGGCTCGCGCACCGAAGCCTGCACCTGCCGGTCGCCGGCGGCCTGGGCGCCGGCCATGTCGCCCAGCACCGTCAGGGCGACCGAAAGCGCCCGCCAGGCCTCGCCCAGATTGGGATCCAGCGCGGTCGCCCGCCGCAGCGCCGCCGTCGCCTCCTGCGTGCGGCCCAGGTCCAGCAGCACGAGGCCGTGCTCCAGTTGCACGTCCGGCGCCTGGGGCAGGCCGCGCGACAGCGGATCGATCACGGGCAGGGCGGCGGCCGCATCGCCCGACAGCCGCAGCGCCGCGGCCAGGATCAGGGTTGCGCCGGGATGGCGCGGAACGGCTTCCAATATGGCCAGGGCCTGCTCGCGCGCCATGTCCGGATCGCGCGCCAGCAGCCGCGCCGCATGGCCCAGCGCATCGGCGAGACTGCCCGTCGGCTCCGAAACCTGCCCCTGCATCTCACCCCGCGACGCTCGTTACGACGAGCATCGGAGAACGCCGGTGGGCGAGTGTCAATCCGTCAGAGCGCGTCCTGCGAAGAGGCCCGTCGTCTGCCAAAGAAGTGGTCGGCGTCGCTCTCTTGGCCCCTCTCGAAGAGAGGGGCTCAAACCTCAGCCGCCGTTCGCGTCGACGGCGATGATCACCGGCTTGCCGCGCGACCAAGGCTCCCAGCCGGCCTGGAGGGCCGAGGCGATGGCGGCGGCCACCAGCTTCTTGGGCACCTGTTCGGCCTTCAGCTGCGGCGCGCCGTAGCGGGGCTGCTCGCCCGGCGGAAACTCGATCACCACCTCGCGCTTGCCTTCGACGTGATGCACGCAGATCGCCATGCCGTGCCGTTCGACCGGGTCCTTGGACCAGTGGGGCGTGCGTTGCAGCCGCCAGACATAGGTCTCGCCGTCGATCTCGACTTCAAATTCGGGGTTCAGCTTGGTTCGCGCCATGGGGAGGTGTTAGCCCGCCGGACGGGTCGAAGCCAACAGTCGCTTGACTCATTTCGACGATTAGCTAATCGTCTCACCATGAGCCACGTCTTCAAGGCCCTCTCCGATCCCACCCGCCGGCGGGTGCTGCAGCTCCTGCGCAAGGGGCCGCTCAGCGCCGGCGAACTCAGCGACCAGTTCGACGTCTCCAAGCCGACGATGTCGGCGCATTTCGCGGTGCTGAGGGAGGCCGACCTCGTCCACGCCGAGAAGGCGGGCAAGTCGGTCATCTACCACCTGAAGCTCTCGGTGCTGGAAGAGGCGCTGCTGGGCTTTGTCCACTCGTTCGGCGTCGGGGAGGAAGCGCCCAGGCCCGAAGCATCCAGGTCCAAAGAGGAGATCGCGAGATGAACAAGGAAGTGGTCGTCGACCTCGGCTGGGGCGTCGGCATCGTCGTGCTGGCCCTGGCAGCCAGCCTCGCGCGTCAGCAAGGCCTGATCGACACCGACACGGTCAACCGGCTGGTCATGGGCGCCATCGGCCTGATGGTGGCCTGGTTCGGCAACCGCATGCCCAAGCGGTTCGTCCCCAGCCCCCTGGCCCGACGGGTCAATCGCGTCGGCGGCTGGTCCCTGGCGTTGAGTGGCCTGGTCTATGCCGGGCTCTGGGCCTTCGGGCCCTTCGACGTGGCGGTCGTGGGCGGCTGCGCCGCGATCCTGGCCGGACTGGCCGTCACCATCGGCTACTGCCTGGTGCTGCGAAGCCGGTCCAAGGCCCTATAGCCGGTCGCGCAGCGCGTACCAGGACAGCCCCGCCACCGTCAGCGGCCAGCGCAGCAGCCGGCCGCCCGGAAACGGCGGGGTCGGCAGGCGCGACAGCAGATCCACTCCAGCCGTCTCGCCCAGGGCCGCATCGGCCAGCAGCTTGCCGAACCACGGCGCCAGCATCACCCCCTGCCCCGAATAGCCGGCCGCCACCCGCACCCCCGGCGCCAGTTCGCGCACATAGGGCGAGCGGTGCACGGTGATCCCAAGGGTCCCGCCCCAGGCGTGGGTCACCTTCACCTCGGCCAGGTCCGGATAGATCTTCAGCATGTGGCGGCGCACGAAGTTCGGCAGGTCGGGCGGAAACCCCGGCCGGTAGTTCTCGCCGCCGCCGAACAGCAGCCGGCCGTCCGGCGTCTTGCGGAAGTAGTTCACCACGAAGCGGCTGTCGGCCACGGCGGCGTTGGAGCGGATGATCGTCTCGGCGCGGTCTCCCAATGGTTCCGTGGCCAGGATGAAGTTGTTGATCGGCATGACCCGGGCGCGGGCCTGCCCCCCGGCCAGCTCGTCCAGATAGCCGTCGCCGGTCAGGATCAGCTGGTCGCACAGCACCCGGCCGGCCGCCGTCTCGACCACGATCCGTCCGCCCTCGCGCCGCCAGCTTCTGGCCCGGCTGCGCTCGTGGATGATCGCGCCCCTGGCCATGGCCGCGCGGGCTAGGCCCAGCGTCAGGTTCAGCGGATGCAGGTGGCCGCCGCCGTTGTCGCGCACGCCGCCATGGTAGACGCCCGTGCCCAGGTCGTCGGCCAGGGCTTCCTCGTCGATCGGCTCCAGTTCGTGATAGCCGTAGCGGGCGGCCATGAACTCGATGTGGTCGAGGTCCTCGCCCTCGCCGTCCGGCCTGTGGCGGGCATGGATCATGCCGGGAACGAAGTCGCAGGCGATGGCGTGCTCGGCGATCGTCGCGGCCAGATGCGAGCGGGCGTCCAGCGACATCTTCCACAGCGCCATGGCGTCGTCGCGCCCGACCGACTTCTCCAGCCAGGCCTGGTCGTTGCGCTGGCCCATGTGAACCTGGCCGCCGTTGCGCCCCGAAGCGCCGGAACCGACCTGGGCGGCCTCAAGCACCACGACCGGCGCCCCGCGCGAGGCCAGTTCCAGCGCCGCGCCCAGGCCCGTGTAGCCCGCGCCGACCACGCAGACGTCGGCGGTGACCTCGCCGTCGAGGGCGGGCAGCGGCGGCAGGTCGTGCGCCGTGGCGGCATACCAGGAGGTGGAGGGGTGGCCGGAGTTCAACATCTCCCTTCCCCCTTGATGGGGGAAGGGTCGGGGATGGGGGTGAAGCGACGCCGGCCGCACCAGGAACGCTTCGCGTTCACCCCCATCCGACCGCTTCGCGGCCACCTTCCCCCATCAAGGGGGAAGGGGTGCATGACGCTACACATTCAGCAGCAGGAACTCCCGCTCCCACGGACTGATGGTGCGCATGAAGGTCTCGTACTCGGCCTGCTTCACCCGGGCGTAGGCGTTGCAGAAGGTGGCGCCCAGGATGTCGACCAGCGGCTTGGCCTCCTCGAACAGGGTCACCGACTCCAGCAGGCTGCGCGGCAGCTCTATGCCACGGGCGCTGGCGTCGATCTCCACCGGCGCGGTCGGCGCCAGGTTCTGGGTCATGCCCAGATAGCCGCAGGCCAGCACCGCGGCGATGGCCAGGTACGGATTGGCGTCCGACGAGGGGATGCGGTTCTCGACCCGGCGGTTGGCCGGATCCGACGGCGGCACCCGCAGGCCGCAGGTGCGGTTGTCGTAGCCCCACTGGGTGTTGACCGGCGCGCCGCTGTCGCGGGCGATGCGGCGGTAGCTGTTCACGTAGGGCGCCAGTATGGCCATGATCGCCGGCAGGTAGCGCTGCTGGCCGGCGATGAAGGCGTAGAAGGCCGGCGTCGCCTCGCCCGTCTTCGGGTCCGAGAACAGGTTGTCGCCGTCCTCGGTCAGGATCGACTGGTGCACGTGCATGGCGCTGCCCGGCTCGCTGGCCATCGGCTTGGCCATGAAGGTGGCGTAGATGTCATGCTCCATCGCCGCCTCGCGGATGGTGCGCTTCATCATGAACACCTGGTCGGCCAGCTCCAGCGGCGTGCCGTGACGCAGGTTGATCTCCATCTGCGCCACCCCGCTCTCGTGGATCAGGGTGTCGATCTCCAGGCCCTGGCGCTCGGAGTATTCGTACATGTCCTCGAACAGGGCGTCGAACTCGTTGACCGCGCTGATCGAATAGCCCTGGCGGCCGGTCTCGGGCCGGCCCGAGCGGCCGATCGGAGGTTTGAGCGGATAGTCCGGGTCGACGTTCTTCTCGACGAGGTAGAACTCGATCTCCGGCGCCACGATCGGGCTCCAGCCCTTCTCGCGGTACAGCGACAGCACCCGGCGCAGCACCTGGCGGGGGCTTTCCTCGACCGGCCGGCCGTCGGGATGGAAGGCGTCGTGGATCACCTGGGCCGTCGGGTCCTGGGCCCAGGGAACCGCCGCCAGGGTGGCGAAGTCGGGGGTCAGGAAGATGTCGGTGTCCGACTGCACGGCGTTCACCGCGCCCTCGAACTCCGGGAAGTCGCCGGTGATGGTCTGGTAGAACACCGCCAGCGGCAGGTTCATCGAGGGCGTCCCCAGGAACTTGCGCACCGGCATGATCTTGCCGCGCGCCACGCCGGCCAGGTCGGGCACGACGCACTCGATCTCCTCGATGTTCTGGCTGCGGAACCAGGCCTGGGCCTCGTCCAGCGTCTTGACCCCCCGGGTGACCTTCGGACCGTCGTGGTTCTTCTTGTGCTTGGGCTTCATAGGGGCGCTCCTCGCGCTTGCTGAAGTTTGGGCTATTGGAATTGTAACGCTTGGCGGCGGCGTTCCGCTCAGGCGGTGTCCACGTTAGGGTGAAGCATGGTCGAACCTGATCCGGATACAGATGCAGAGCGCGAGGCCGCCGCCGACGCGGACGTCGCCGCCGGCCGCTGTGTTCCGCATGAACGCGTGCGCGAGTGGCTCAAAACGGTAGGGACGCCCGAACAGACCCCGACGCCGTACTCCTGGCGAGAATAGTCCGGCACGGCGCGCGCCGGCCGGATTGAGGCGGCGATCACGCATCGCCCTCCTTAGGCTTCAGCGCCCGCAGCACCGGCTCGGCCTCGTCGAGCGACTTCCTGATGATGCCGACCAGTTCGTCGATCTCCGCCTTGGTGACGATCAGCGGCGGGCAGCAGACGATGCTGTCGCGGATGGCGCGGACCATCAGGCCGTTCTTGATGCACAGGTCGCGCACGATCGGGCCGGCCTCGCCCTCCTTGTCGAGGAAGCGGTGGTTCGTGCCCTTCTCGCGCACGATCTCGACCGCGCCGATCAAGCCCAGCGATCGCACCTCGCCCACCAGCGGGTGGTCGTTCAGGCCGGCCAGGGCCTGGGCCAGATAGGGACCGGTCTCGTCGCGGGTGCGCTCGACCAGGCCCTCGCGCTCCATGATCTCGATGTTCTTGAGCGCCACGGCCGCCGCGGTCGGGTGGCCCGAGTACGTAAAGCCGTGGATGAAGTCGCCGCCCTTCTCGCGCAGCTCGGCGACGATGTGGTCGGCCACGCCCACGGCCGAGATGGGCAGGTAGCCGGACGACAGACCCTTGGCCATGGCGATCAGGTCGGGCTTGATCCCGTAGTGCTGGTGGCCGAACCACTGGCCCAGCCGGCCGAAGCCGCAGATCACCTCGTCGCAGACCAGGAGGATGCCGTACTTGCGGCACAGGGCCTCGACCGCCGGCCAGTAGCCGTCCGGCGGGATGATCACCCCGCCCGCGCCCTGCACCGGCTCGCCGATGAAGGCCGCGACGTTCTCGGGCCCGACCTCGAGGATCTTGTTCTCGATCGCCTGCACCGCGCGGTCGCGGAAGGCGGCCGGGTCCTCGCCGAAGCCGTCGCCGAACGGATAGGGCTGCATCACGTGCTCGACACCGGCGATCGGCAGGTCGCCTTGGCGGTGCATGTGCTTCATGCCGCCCAGGCTCACGCCGGCCACCGTCGAGCCGTGATAGGCGTTCCAGCGGCTGATGAAGACGGTGCGGCTGGGCTGGCCCTTGAGCTTCCAGTAATGGCGCACCAGGCGGAAGACCGTGTCGTTCGCCTCCGACCCCGACGAGTTGTAGAAGACGTGGGAGAGATGCCCGCCCATCTTCTGCGCGATCTTGGCCGCCAGTTCGATCGGCGGCGGCGAGGCCGTCTTGAAGAAGGTGTTGTAGTACGGCAGCTCCAGCATCTGGTCGTAGGCCGCCTGCGCCAGTTCCGTGCGACCGTAGCCAACATTGACGCACCACAGCCCGGCCATGCCGTCGAGGATCCTATGGCCCTCGCCGTCGTGGATGTAGACCCCCTCGGCGCGAGTGATGATCCGGCTGCCGCCCTGCTCGGCGATCACCTTGTGGTCGGCCTGGGCCGGCAGGTGATGCGCCAGGTCCAGGCGCTTGAGCTCGGCGATGTCGTGGTTGCGGAGGGGGGCGGTCATGGAACGAACTCCTGGACGATATTTTGTTTTTGCCCCCTTCCCCCTTTGATGGGGGAAGGGTCGGGGATGGGGGTGACAGCCTGTCAGGTCATGGCGCGGGCCGAACCGCCGCAGCCACCCCCACCCCTGCCCCTCCCCCATCGAGGGGGTGGGGAAACTCTCCGCGCAGCGCCTGGCCGAACAGCTGGAAGAACGTCCGGCTCTGGGCGTTCTCCTGCGGCTTCCATTCCGGATGCCACTGCACGGCCAGCACCGGCGCGCCGTTGACGCTGGCCGACACCGCCTCGACGACGCTGTCCTGCGCGCGGGCCTCGACCGTCAGGCCTTCGCCCAGCCGGTCGACGCCCTGGTAATGCACCGAATTGACCACCGCCCGCTCGGCCCCGAAGGCCGTGGCCAGCACCCCGCCGGGGGTCAGGTCGACCGGGTGGAGATGGTCGAACATGCCGTCGAAGTCGACCTCGTCGGGCGCGTGGTGGGCGATCAGCTGCGCGCTGGTCGCCATGTCGCGCCGAAGGGATCCGCCGAAGGCGACGTTGATCTCCTGGAAGCCCCGGCATACGCCGAACACCGGCCGGCCCAGATCCAGCATCGCCTTGATCAGGTCGCGGGTCATGACGTCGCGGTCGCGGTCGAACGGCCCCGGCGCGTCGGGCGCGTCCTCGTCGTAGAAGGCCGGATCCAGGTTCGACGGACTGCCGGTCAGCATCAGGCCGTCCAGCCGCGCGGCGACCTCCGAGGCCCTCATCAGCCCCGGCATCGACGGAACCAGCAGCGCCGCGGCGTCGGCATAGGCCATCGCGCCGGCCACGTAGCGGTTCATCACCGCCTGGGCCGGCTCGATCCCGACGGTGCGGGTGCAGCAGATGACGCCGGCGACGGGACGGTTCATCTCCGCGCCTCCCCCTTCCCCCTTGATGGGGGAAGGGTCGGGGATGGGGGTGACAGCGCGTCAGAACCTGGCGCGATACGAACCGCCGCGACCACCCCCACCCCTGGCCCCTCCCCCATCAAGGGGGAGGGGAAATGTGCGGGCCTGATCACGACAGCAGCACCGCCGGCGAGCAGGCGTGCCAGGCGATCCACACCGCCTCACCCAGCCGGAAGTCCTCCTGGTCCCAGCGGGTCAGGTTGGGGCGCTGCACCTTCACGCGGCGGCCCCCTTCGATTTCCACCTCGTAGGTCGACACCCCGCCCAGATAGGCTTCGTGCCGGATCACGCCGGCCACGGCGTTCGTCCCCTTGGGCGCGTCGCCCATGTTCGGCGGCTCGCCGTCGTCTGGGCGTTTGTGCAGCTCGATCTTCTCGGGCCGGATCGCCGCCCACACCGCGCCGCCGCGCGGGCCGGTCACCCCGTGGTCGAGGAAGATGTCGGTCGGCAGGCCCGGCGACTTGATGACCGCGTGGCTGGGCTCGTCCACAGCCAGCACGCCCTCGAACAGGTTCACGCTGCCGATGAAGTCGGCCACGAAGCGGCTGTTGGGAAACTCGTAGAGGTCGTTGGGCGCGGCCACCTGCTGCAGCAGGCCCTTGCTCATCACCGCGCAGCGACTGGCCAGGGCCAGCGCCTCGTCCTGGTCGTGGGTGACCATGATGAAGGTGATGCCCACCTTCTCCTGCAGGGTGCAGAGCTCGGTGCGCATCTGCTCGCGCAGCTTGGCGTCCAGCGCCGACAGCGGCTCGTCCAGCAGCAGCACGCGCGGCCGCTTGACCAGCGCCCGGGCCAGGGCCACCCGCTGGCGCTGACCGCCCGACAGCTGGTCGGGCTTGCGCTGGCCGAGGCCGCCCAGCTGCACCAGCTCCAGCGCCTCCTCGACCCGGCGGTCGCGTTCGGCCTTGCTCACCCGGTCGACCTTCAGGCCGTAGGCGACGTTGTCGGCCACGGTCATGTGCGGGAACACCGCGTAGGACTGGAACACCATGTTCACCGGCCGCTTGTTCGGCGGCACGTTCGAGATGTCCTGGCCGTCGATCAGGATCCGCCCTTCGGTCGGCGTCTCGAACCCGGCCAGCATCCGCAGCAAGGTGGTCTTGCCGCAGCCCGACGGTCCCAGAAGGGCGAAGAACTCGCCCTCCCTGATGCTCAACGAGACGTTGTCGACCGCCGCCAGCTTGCCGAAGCGCTTGGTGACGTTCTCGAAGGTGATGATGGGTTTGTCGGTCACTTCGTCATTCCCCCCGAATAGTCCATGCCCCAAGACCCCCTCCGGCCCTCCGGGCCACCTCC
Source organism: Caulobacter flavus (assembly GCF_003722335.1). Classification (GTDB taxonomy): domain Bacteria; phylum Pseudomonadota; class Alphaproteobacteria; order Caulobacterales; family Caulobacteraceae; genus Caulobacter; species Caulobacter flavus. Next base: position 2,592,669 of record NZ_CP026100.1, on the reverse strand, counting down.
CCCAGAGGGGGACTGTTGCGAAATTCGGAACGTCGAAGAACAGACCAGAATCCGTTCGAGAACAGTTCGGAATCAAAAGGGGAAAGTCGTTCTTGTTTTACCCCATTATGCAACGATCCCCCAGAGGGGGAGGACCTAGAGGCGCCGCGCCAAGAAGATGCTCCCCCGCTGGGGGAGCTGTCGGCGAAGCCGACTGAGGGGGTTCCCAGCACGGTCATTTCCCATCCCCCCCATGGCCGCCGGCCGCGGCCGCCGGATCGCCCTGCAGCTTCAGCGCCACGGCGGTCAGGATCACGGTCAGCACGATCAGGATGGTCGAGGCGGCGTTGACCTCGGGCGTCACCGAGAAGCGCACCATCGAATAGACCTTCACCGGGAAGGTCACGGTGTCGGGCCCGGCCGTGAAGAAGGTGATGACGAAGTCGTCCAGGCTGAGCGTGAAGGCCAGCAGGGCGCCCGCCACCAGGGACGGCGTCATGTGCGGCAGGATCACGTCCCTGATGGTGCGGAACTCGCCGGCCCCGAGATCCCGCGCGGCCTCCTCCAGTTCGCGGTTGAAGCTGGCCATGCGGGCCCTCACCACCACCGCCACGAACGGGAACGAGAAGGTCACGTGGGCGATGATGATCGCCCCCAGGTTCAGCGGCCAGACCAGCCCCTGCGGCCAGGGCAGCACCTTGGCGAAGAACACCAGCATGCCCACGCCCATGCAGATCTCGGGCACCACGATCGGCAGGGCCAGGGCCCCATCGACCACCGTCTTGCCCGGGAAGCGGAACCGCCACAGGGCCAGGGCGACCAGCGCCCCCAGCACCACGCTCAGCAGGGTCGACACCGCCGCGATGGTCAAGCTGTTGGCGAAGGCCTCGATCAGACCGTCGTTGTTGAAGGCCTTCTCGTAGTATTTGAGCGTGAAGCCCTTCCAGACGATGTTGCGCCGGCTGTCATTGAAGCTGAAGGCCATCAGGGCGATCAGCGGCGCGTAGAGGAACACCCCCACCGCCAGCAGCCACAGCCTGATCGGCCAGCGGCGCAGGTACTCCAGCGGTCCGGGCGGCGATTTGCGGCTCATCGGAAAGCCTCCCCCTTCCCCCTCGATGGGGGAAGGGCCGGGGATGGGGGTGACAGCTGCGTTTCAGGGTAAGGCGCGGCCGAGCTAAGGCCCGCCGGCGGCGTCACCCCCACCCCTGCCCTTCCCCCATCAAAGGGGGAGGGAGATGAAAAAAGACGCATATTCATCCCACGCCCTCCCTCTTCTTGCCCCGTGAGAGCAGCGCCTGCACAGCGATGGCGATGAAGGTCAGGTACATCAGCAGGAAAGACAGGGCCGCGCCGAACGGCCAGTCGTTGGCGCGCTTGAACTGGCGCTCGATGACGTTGGCGATCATCTGGCTGTCGGGCCCGCCCAGCAGGTCGGGCGTCAGATAGGCGCCCAGCGCCGGGATGAAGGTAATCAGGATCCCCGAGGCGATGCCCGGCAGGGCCAGCGGCACGACGATCCGGAACAGGGTGCGCAGGTGCCCGGCCCCGAGGTCGAGGCTGGCCTCCAGCAGCGACTTGTCGAGGCGATCGAGCGCCGAATAGAGCGGCAGCACCATGAACGGCAGGTGCACGTAGACCAGGCCCAGGATCACCGCGAAATTGTTGTGCAGCAGCTCCAGCGGCTGGTAGGCGCCCAGCGGCGCGACCTTGGCCCCGATGTTCCAGAACCACTCGAAGGTCTGGTTGACGTAGCCCTCGGTGCGCAGCACCGCGATCAGGGCGTAGGTGCGGACCAGCAGGTTGGTCCAGAACGGCAGCATGACCAGCAGCAAGAGCCAGGTCTTGGCCTTCTGCGAGGCGAAGGTGATGGCCAGCGCCACCGGGAAGCCGATCACCAGGCACAGCGCCGTCGTCAGCGCCGCCACCCAGGCCGACTTGACGAAGATCTTCAGGTACAGCGGCTCCAGCGCCCGGGCGTAGTTGGCGATCGTGCCGGTGAACGAGATCTCGGTCAGCCCGACGTTGTGGCCGAAGCTGTAGGCCCAGACGATCGCCATCGGCGCGACGAAGAACACCACCAGCCAGACCAGCGGCGGTCCCAGCGCGGCGGCGAACACCGACTTGGCCTTCTTCCAGCTCTGTTCCATTTCAGAGGCCTTCTCCCTTCCCCCTTTGATGGGGGAAGGAAGCCAGATCACGCCGCCCGCACGCGGGTGATGATCTCCTCGTAGAGGCTGGCCTTTTCCGCCCCCTCGAAGGCCCCGTACTCGCACTTTGACATCACGTCGGCGGGCGGGAAGATCACCTTGTTGTTCTTGTAGTCGTCCGGCATCAGCGCCTTGGCCGCCGCATTGGGCGTCGGGTACAGGATCGTCTTGCTGATCTCGGCGCCGGCCTGGGCGTCCAGCAGGTAGTTGATGAACTTGTGGGCGTTGTTCGGACGCGGCGCGCCCTTCGGAATGCACAGGCAGTCCGAGTTGATCAGGCTGCCTTCCTTGGGCACGACGAAGTCGATGTCGTCGTCGTCCTTCATCGCCTGGGCGATGTCGCCGTTGTACTCCAGCACCAGGTCCACCTCGCCCGACAGCAGCAGGTCCTGGCCGTTGTCGTCGTGGAAGGCCTTCACGAACGGCTTCTGCTTGATCAGCATCTGCTCGATCCTCGGCAGCATGTCGGCCGGGATGTCGTTGACCGAGTGGCCCAGGTACTTGGCCGCCAGGCGCACCAGGTCGGCGCTTTCCGACAGCAGGGCGATCTTGCCGGCGTACTGGTTGCTGTCGAACAGCCACTTCCAGCTGTCGGGCACGCCCGAGACCTTGCTCTTGCGATAGCCGATGCCCAGCAGCAGCCAGGTATAGGGCAACGAGAACTTCCGGCCCGGGTCGAAGTCCGGGTTCAGGAAGGTCGGGTCGATGTTCTTGATGTTCGGGATCTTGGCGTGGTCCAGCGGCTCCAGCATGCCCGCCTGGCTCATGCGGGTGACGAACTCGTTGGACGGCACGATGACGTCGAAGCCCGGATTGCCGGCCTTCAGCTTGGCGAACAGTTCGTCGTTGGTCGCGAACAGGCTCATGTTCACGTCGACGCCGCTGGCCTTCTTGAAGTCGCCCAGCGTGGTTTCGCCGATATAGGTGTCCCAGTTGTAGAAGTTCAGCTTGGCCTCTTCGCCGCCGGCGTCGGGCTTGGGCTTCTCGCCGCAGGCGGTGAACGACATGCCGATGGCCGCCGCGCCGAACGCGGTCAGCAGCGAGCGGCGCGAAGCCCCTCGAAAGTGGTTGGTGCTCATGGCCTCGAAACTCCCTCTTTCGTTCGCATGAAGCGGACGAGGCCCCTCCCTCGCCGCCAGTTCAACCCAAAGCGTTACTCCCGGCGCTCCGCTCTAGGCGTTGCGCAGATACCAGTCATAGTCGAGCTGCCCGACCACCTCGAAGAACCGCGCCTGCTCGGTGCGCTTGACCGAGACGAACATCTCCACGAACCGCTCGCCCAGATAGTCGGCCAGCACCTCAGACTTCTCGAAGAGGTCGACGGCGGCGAACCAGTTGGACGGCAGACGCACGTTCTCCTTGGCCGCGGCGGCATAGCCGTCGCCGACCACCGCGGGCCCCGGATCGATCCTGTTCTTGATCCCGTGGTGCGCGGCCGCCAGCAGCGTCGCCATCACCAGGTACGGATTGCCGTCGGCGCCCGCCACGCGGTGCTCCACGTGCCGCGTCGGCGCAGGCCCCGCCGGCACGCGCAGGCTGACCGTGCGGTTGTTGACGCCCCAGGTCGGCGCCACGGGCGCGTAGGAATTGGCCTTGAAGCGACGATAGCTGTTGGCGTTGGGCGCCAGGATCGCCATGCCCTCGCCCAGCAGCGCCTTCATGCCGCCGATGGCGTGCTTGAGCAGCTCCGAGCCTTCCGGATCCTCGGCGGCGCACAGGTTGTTTCCGCCTTCGTCATTGAAGCTGACATGCACGTGGAAGCCGTTGCCCGCCCGGTCGGCCCAGGGCTTGGCCATGAACGTCGCTTCGCAGCCATGGCGCAGAGCCACCCCCTTGGCGGCGCGCTTGTACAGCACCGCGTCGTCGGCGGCCCTCAGGGCGTCGGGCTTGTGCTTGAGGGTCAGCTCCACCTGAGCCGGGGCGAACTCCGAGATCGCGCCTTCCAGCGGCACGCGGATGACGTCGGCCGTATCCCACAGCTCGCGCAGGAACGGGGCGTTGGCCTCCAGTTCCGGCAGGCCGTAGACCTGGATGCCGGTCGGCCGCTGGCCGGTCAGCACCGACCTGGCGGGCAGAAGCTCGCCGCTGGGGCCGCGCTCGATATCGACGAGGTAGTATTCCAGTTCGCAGGCGGCGACCGGCGTCAGGCCGTCGGCGGCGTAGCGGTCGAGCACCCGCTGCAGAACATGACGCGGGTCCAGGTCGTTGGGCGTCCCGTCCAGCTCGTACAGCGACAGCATCACCTGGGCGACGTCCGGGCCCAGCCACGGGGCCAGGGTCAGGGTCCCGGGCACGGGCCGCGCGCGGCGGTCGGCGTCGCCGTCCTCCCACACCAGGCCCGTCTCCTCGCAGTCGGCGCCCACGGTGTCGACCACCAGGATCGAGCCCGGCAGGAACCGGCCGTAGTCGTAGATCGCCTGCAGTTCGTGCACCCGCAGCCGCTTGCCGCGCGGCACGCCGGTCATCGAGGTGAAAAACACCTCGACGTACTTCACCTGCGGATGGGCGGCGAGGAACTCGCGGCATTCGTCGGGGGAAGCGACGGCGCTCATGCTTTCAACTCCCCCTTCCCCCTTGATGGGGGAAGGGACGGGGATGGGGGTGACTGGGGCGGTTCAAGGTGATGCACGGCCGAGCTGAAGCCCGCCGACGGTGTCACCCCCACCCCTGCCCCTCCCCCATCGAAGGGGGAGGGAAAGCGCCAAGACTTCATATCGACACCTCCCCGACGGCCACGGCGAAGGCGTCCACCGCCGCGACCAGCCGATCCACCGCCGCGTCGTCGGTGACGGGCGAGACCAGCATCATGTTGTGAAAGGGCGCGATCAGCACCCCTCGGTTGATCAGCCACAGATGCAGCGCTTCCACCGCCCCATGGTCCAGAACTTTCCGCATCGAGGCGGCGTCGCGCGGCGGCGGATCGGCGAACACCAGCTCCACCCGCGCGCCGACATGCACGACCGACCAGGCCAGGCCGCGTGCCTCGACCACGCCCCTCAGCCCCGCCACCAGCCGCTCGGCGCCGGCCAGCATCCGCGCATAGGCCGCGTCGGTCATCACCTCGCTCAGCATCGCCCGCATCGCCGCCATGGCCAGGGCATTGCCCGACAGCGTCGTGCCGATGCCCGACTGGCCAGGACCGATCCGCGCGGCCGCCTCGTCCATCCGCGCCGAAAGCTGCGCGGTCACGCCCCAGACGGCGGCCGGCACGCCGCCGGCCACGGCCTTGCCCAGCACGAAGACGTCGGGCTCCAGCCCATGCGCGCGGGTGTAGCCGCCCGGGCCGGTCGAGATGGTGTGGGTCTCGTCGACGACCAGCAGCGTCCCCGCCTCGCGCGTCAGCCTGCGCAGGGCTTCGTGGAAGCCGGGATCGGGCAGGATCATCCCGCAGTTGGTCATCACCGGCTCGGCCAGCACGGCGGCGACGTCGCCGGGGGCCAGGGCCGCTTCCAGCGCTTCCAGGTCGTTGAACGGCACGACGCGGGTCGTGGCCGTCAGGTCCTGCACCTGGCCCAGCAGGCCGGGCTTCATCGCAGGGGCGCCGTCCTTCAGCACGACGAACGCGTCCTCGACCATGCCGTGATAGCAGCCGTCGAACACCAGCACGACCGGCCGCCCCGTCACCGCCCGCGCCCAGCGGATCGCCGCGCGGTTGGCGTCGCTGGCCGTGGTCGCCGCCTGCCACAGCGGCAGGCCGAAGCGCTCGGCCAGCAGCTTGCCGACGATCACCGCCGAGGCGGTGGGCAGCATGAACCCCGCCCCGCGCCTGGCCTGGTCCGCCACGGCCGCCGCAACGGAAGGCTCGCCGTGGCCGAACATCGACGGCGTGTCGCCCAGGCAGAAGTCGTCGTAGAGCCTGCCGTCGACGTCGGTGATCTGCGCGCCCACGCCCTGGGCGGCGAAGATGGGGCTGGGGCAGGCCCAGTCGCCCATCCAGTGCATCGGAACCCCGCCCCGCCACACGCCCGCGGCCGCCCTGGCCATGCCGACGCTGCGCGGATGCTCGGCCAGGAACCGCGCGCGCTCGGCGGCGATGAGGTCGGCTAGGGTGGCGGGGCGGGAGAGCTCGCCGATCATGCCACCCCGCCAAAGCACAGGTACTTGGTCTCGAAATACTCATCGAGACCCTCGGACGAACCCTCGCGGCCCAGGCCGCTTTCCTTGACGCCGCCGAACGGCGCCACCTCGGTCGAGATCAGGCCTTCGTTGATCCCGACCATGCCCGCCTCGATGGCCTCGGCCACGCGCCAGCAGCGGCCCACGTCGCGGCTGTAGAAATAGGCCGCCAGGCCGAAGGGCGTGGCGTTGGCAAGGGCGACCGCCTCGTCCTCGGTGTGGAACTTCACGACCGGCGCGACGGGGCCGAAGATCTCTTCATTGAACAGCCGCATGTCCGGCGTCGCGCCCGACAGCACGGTCGGCTGGTAGAACAGCCCGCCCAGGTCGTGGCGCTGGCCGCCGACCTCGACCCGCGCCCCGCCCTCGACGGCCTCGCGCACCAGGGCCTCGACCTTGAGGATGGCCTTGTCGTTGATCAGCGGGCCGATCACCACGCCCTCGCCCGTGCCCGGTCCCACCTTCATCGCCGCGACCTTCTCGGTCAGGCGCGCCACGAAGGCGTCGTGGATGCCGGCCTGCACGATCAGGCGGTTGGCGCAGACGCAGGTCTGGCCGGTGTTGCGGTACTTGCTGGCGATCGCGCCGTCGACGGCGGCCTCCAGGTCGGCGTCGTCGAAGACGATGAAGGGCGCGTTGCCGCCCAACTCCAGAGAGAGCTTCTTCATCGTGCCCGCGCATTGGCCGTAGAGCACCTTGCCCACCGGGGTCGAGCCGGTGAACGACAGCTTGCGCACCCGGCCGTCCTCACACAGGGCCTTGCCGATGGCGCTGGCGTCCGTGCCGGTGACGACGTTCAACACCCCGGCCGGTACGCCCGCCTCGACCGCCAGCCGCGCGATGGCCAGGGCGCATAGCGGCGTCTCGGCAGCCGGCTTGACCACCACGGTGCAGCCGGCGGCCAGGGCCGGGCCGACCTTGCGGGTGATCATCGCGATCGGGAAGTTCCACGGCGCGATCGCCGCGCACACCCCGATCGGCTGCTTGATCGAGGCCAGGCGCTTGCTGCGATCCGGCGTCGGGATGGTGTGGCCGTAGCCGCGCTTGGCCTCCTCGGCGAACCAATCGATGAAGCTGGCGCCATAGGCCACCTCGCCCTTCGACTCGGCCAGCGGCTTGCCCTGCTCGGCCGTCATCAGCCGGGCCAGATCCTCGGCGTGGGCGAGCATCAGGTCGCTCCACTTGCGCAGGATCGCCCCGCGCTCCTTTGCCGTCTTGGCCGCCCACCCCGGAAAGGCCCGGTGCGCCGCCTCGATGGCGATCCGCGTCTCGGCCGCGCCCAGCTCGGCCACCCGCGTGATCTCCGTACCGTCGGCCGGATTGGTCACGGCGAAGGTCGCATCGCCCTCGATCCACAGGCCGTCGATCAGGGCGGCGGTTTCCACAAGGTTCAGGGCGGTCATGGCGGGCTACCTCAGCGTTACGGACACCGACTTCAGGTCGGCGTACTTGTGCAACGCATGAAGGCTGCGGTCACGGCCGAAGCCCGACTGCTTGAAGCCCCCGAACGGCATGGTGATGTCGCAGGCGTCCCAGCCGTTGACCCAGACCAGCCCCGCCTTCAGCTTCCGCGCGCCTTTCAAGCCGCGGTTGATGTCGCTGGTCCACAGTCCCGCGGCCAGGCCGTAGACGGTGTCGTTGGCCAGGGCGAAGGCCTCGTCCTCGCCGGTGAAGGTCATCACGCCCAGCACCGGACCGAACACCTCTTCCTTGGCCAGGCGATGCGAAGGCTTCACGCCGTCGAAGATGGTCGGCTCCACGTAGAAGCCGCCGGTCTCGATCCGCACCTGCGACCCGCCCAGCACCGGCGCGCCGCCCTCCTCACGGGCCTTGTCGATATAGGACAGCGCGGTCTGCATCTGCCGCTCGCTGACCATGGCTCCAAAGCCAGTCTCAGGATCCATCGGGTCGCCGACCTGGATGGTGCGTGCGACCGCGACCACCTTCTCCAGGAACTCGTCCTTGATCGACGCCTCGACTAGCAGACGCGAGGCGGCCGTGCAGACCTCGCCTTGGTTATAGAACACGCCCCAGGCGGCGGCCTGGGCGGCCGCGTCCAGGTCGGGGCAGTCGGCGAAGACGATCTGGGGCGACTTGCCGCCCAGTTCCAGCGACACCCGCTTGAGATTGCTCTGCGCCGCGTACTCCATCAGCCGCCGGCCGGTGGGGCCCGAGCCGGTGAAGGCGATCATGTCGACGTCCATCGACCGCGCCAGCGCCTGGCCGGCGATCGCCCCGAACCCCGGAACGACGTTCAGCACCCCCGCCGGGAGCCCGGCCTCGAGGGCCAGCTGGCCCAGCTTCAGCGCCGTGAGCGGCGACTGCTCGGCGGGCTTGAGGACGACCGAGTTGCCCATGGCCAGGGCCGGCGCGACCTTCCACATCGCCATGTGCAGCGGGAAGTTCCACGGCACGATGGCCCCGATCACGCCCAGCGGCTCGTGGGTGGCGAAACTCAGGCGATCGGCCGGCGAGGCGCCGACCTCGCCATAGACCTTGTCCAGCGCCTCGGCGTACCAGCGGGTGGTGTTGATCGCCAGCGGGATGTCGACGGCCCGGGCGTCGCGGATCGGCTTGCCGACGTCCAGGCTCTCCAGCAGGGCCAGCTCCTCAGCGTCGCGCTCCATCAGCTCGGCCAGCCGGAACAGCACCTTCTTCTTCTGGCGCGGATGCAGGTCGCGCCAGCGGCCATCCTCGAAGGCGGCGCGGGCGGCGGCCACGGCGCGATCGACGTCGGCGACGTCGCAGGCGGCCACCGTGTTCAGCACCGCCCCGTCGCGTGGCCCGACATTGTCGAAGGTTCCGCCCGAGGCCGCGCCGACCAGCGCGCCGTCGATCACCGCCCGACCGGGAAGGACCAGGCGGCTCAGCTGTTCGGAGATGGCTGCGGGAATGCTCACGTCCGACCTCATGAAACTGTGATCACAGTTTGCCCCGCCGGAGCAGCTGTCAAGCCGGCGCCGGCCTCGACCGCGGCGCGCATCTTGTCCATGCCTTCGGACAGGTCAGCGGCGATGGCCCGGCGGGCGCCCTCGGCGTCCCTGGCCTTCAGGGCGTCCATGGCCTGGGCGTGACGGTCGGCCGGCAGGCTGCCGGTGCCGACCCGGCCGAACACCACCCGCATGAACGGTCCGATCTGCAGCCACAGCCCGCCGGCCATGGCCAGCAGCACCTCGGCGCCGGCCCGCTCGTAGATGGCGAAATGGAAGGCGTGGTTGGCCACCATGTAGCGGTCGACGTCGCCGACGCGCAGGGCCTCTTCCAGGTCCTGATCGATAAGCTTCAGCTTGCGCACCAAGGCCTCGTCGGCCCGAGGGGCCGCCCGGGCGGCCAGTTCCGGCTCGATCCACTGGCGCGCCAGCTCCAGCTGCTCCAGCCGTTCGGCGCTCAGCGAAGGCACCGACAGGCGCTTGTTGGCCGGGTTGATGGCCAGGGCCCGCTCGGCCGCAAGGCGGCGCACCGCGTCGCGCACCGGCATCGGCGAAACCCCCAGTTCGGCCGCCAGGCTGCGCAGGGACACGCCCACGCCCGGCGCGATCTTGCCGGTGATCAGGGCCTTGCGAATGGCGTCGTAGACCTGGTCGTGCACCGCCGTGGAATCGGCCAGGGGACGACGCGGTTTCGGCTCGGCCATGCCCCCTCCTCGCTCCGGCTCAATCCAGGGGTTGCCAGCTAGCCGATAATTGCGATCACAATGCAAGGTCTCGCGGAGGACTCTCCACATGCCCGACTTCGGCGCCAACGACCTCGACGCCTACTGGATGCCGTTCACACCCAACCGGCGGTTCAAGGCCAATCCGCGCCTGCTCGCCGCCGCCAAGGGCATGCACTACGCCACGCCCGACGGCCGCCAGATCCTCGACGCCACCTCGGGCCTGTGGTGCGTCAACGCCGGCCACGGGCGCGAAGCGATCACGCAGGCCATCCGCAAGCAGGCCGGCGAGATGGACTACGCGCCCAGCTTCAACCTTGGCCACCCCTTGGCTTTCTCGTTCGCCTCGCGCCTGGTCCAGGTGACGCCCAAGGGCCTCGACCGGATCTTCTTCACCAACAGCGGCTCGGAGTCGGTCGACACCGCGCTGAAGATCGCGCTCGCCTATCACCGCGCCCGCGGCAAGGGGACCAAGACCCGGCTGATCGGCCGCGAGCGCGGCTATCACGGCGTCGGCTTCGGCGGGATCTCGGTGGGCGGCATCCCCAAGAACCGGATGTACTTCGGCAGCCTGCTCACTGGCGTCGATCACCTGCCCCACACCCACGGCATTGCCGAAAATCTGTTCAGCCAGGGCCTGCCCGTGCACGGCGCCCATCTGGCCGACGACCTCGAGCGCATCGTCGCCCTGCACGACGCCTCCAACATCGCCGCCGTCATCGTCGAGCCCGTCGCCGGCTCCACCGGCGTGCTCGTGCCGCCCGAGGGCTACCTGCAGAAGCTGCGGGCGATCTGCGACAGGCACGATATTCTTCTCATCTTCGACGAGGTGATCACCGGCTTCGGCCGCGTCGGCGCGCCCTTCGCCGCCGACCGCTTCGGGGTGACGCCCGACCTTTTGTGCATGGCCAAGGGCCTGACCAACGCCGCCGTGCCGGCCGGCGCGGTGGCCGCCAGCACGGCGATCTACGAGACCATGCTCGACGGCGCCGACGCGCCGATCGAACTCTTTCACGGCTACACCTATTCGGGCCATCCGCTGGCCTGCGCGGCGGGCCTTGCGACGCTGGAGATCTATCAGGGCGAGGGCCTGTTCGACCGCGCCCTGGCGCTGGAGCCCTACTGGCGCGCGGCCGTGCACTCCCTGCGCGACGCCCGCCACGTGATCGACATCCGCGATTTCGGCCTGATCGCGGGCATCGAACTCTCCCCTCGCCCCGGCGCCCCCACCGCCCGCGCCATGGAAGCCTTCGAGGCCGCCTTCGACCGGGGCCTACTGATCCGCGTCACCGGCGACATCATCGCCCTGTCGCCGCCGCTGATCATCGAACAGGGCCAGATCGACCAAGTGGTGGAAACGATCAGGACGGTGCTGGCGGCGGTGGAGTGAAAACCAGCCGAGACCCCGAGAAGGCGAACCCAAAGATCCTCCCCCTCTGGGGGACTGTTGCGAAATTCGGAACGTCGAAGAACAGACCAGAATCCGTTCGAGAACAGTTCGGAATCAAAAGGGGAAAGTCGTTCTTGTTTTACCCCATTATGCAACGATCCCCCTCTGGGGGAGGTGGCCCGGAGGGCCGGAGGGGGGACGTTTTCAGCTTCCGAAGCGCCGAAAAGTCATCACCAACTCCCCCACCGATCGCTGCGCGATCGCCTCCCCCACGGGGGGAGGTTCCTCGGTCTTAGGCCTTCAGCCGCAGCACGTTGTCCGCCTTGCGCTCGACGGCCGCCGGCAGCGGGGTGTCGACCGCCTGGCGCTGCACCAGGCAGCCGTACCAGCCCAGGCCCTTGTAGGTCTCGTAGCCGGGGGTCAGGGCGTAGCCGATAGTGCGGTCGCCCTGCGCGTAGCTGCCCATCGTTCCATGCGAGGTGTCCAGCTTGAAGCTGTCGGTCAGCACGCCCTGCCCGTCCGAGGCCGCCAGCACCCGATGGTTCTGGTCGAGCAGCAGCACGCGCGAGCGGCTCTTTTCCTCGTCGGTCATGCGCACGCCGTCGACGATGGCCTGGGCCTGCGGGCGCCAGTCGAAGTGAACGCCCAGCACGCCGATCACCTTGCCCCTGGACTGGCCGCCCTCGCGGATGGCCGTGGCGTAGGTGGCCACCGGCGCCTCGTCGAGCAGCCGCTGGCGAGCGATGTCGGCCACGGCGAAATCGTCGCCGGTCTTGGTGCGCAGCGCCTCCTGGAACCAGCTGGCGTTGGCCACCGAGGCGCCCTGCACGCCGCGGTACTTGTCGGGCCGGCCGCTGGCGATCACCCGTCCGGCCGCGTCGCAGATCCACAGGTCCAGATAGACGGTGTAGGCGTCGAGGATCACCTTCAGGCGCTGGCTGGCGTAGTCGGCCGCCTCGCGCGACGGCGCCATGGCGCAGTCCACAACAGCGCTGTCGGTCGCCCACCAGCGCACGTCGCAGGTGCGCTCGTAGAGATTGCGGTCGATGATCTCGATGGCGTTCAGGGCGAGGTCCGCCAGCCGCTGGCCGCGCAGGTGCGACAGGATCGCCCCGCCGATGGCCGTCAACTCGTCGAGGTCGGCGCGCACCTGGCTTTCCAGGGCGCCGGCCACCTCGTCGATCTGGGTGGAGATCTTCTTGAACTCCTCGGCGACGATCGCGAAACCCTTGCCCGCCTCGCCCGCGCGGGCGGCGACGATCAAGGCGTTGATGGCCAGCATCTTGGCCGCGCGGTTGACGGTGGAGATCTCGCCGATCTTCTGGCCCGCCACCACGCTCAGGCGCTCGGACAGGTCGAGGATACGCTCCGGGCGGAGACTGGCTTCTTCTGCGGACATGGCGTGCTTCCCCCCCGGGACGCGAATCGACGGCGATCCGGCAAGGTTGACACCAGCGTCAGGTTCGACCGCCCGCTTTCGAAAGAAAACTTCGCCTGCCGGGGTTTCGCCGCAACGCAGCACACCATTTCGCCTGGATATCGAGCACGAATTGATCATGCACTCGGCAGACCAATGGCGACCGTAAGGTTACCGTCACACGATTTCGACGCGCCGGCGGAAATGACACCGGTGGACATTTCTCGATCCCGCGGGCAGGCTCGCGCCATCCGGACGATGCGCGCACGACGCTCGCCGGCCTCGGGGAGAACCGCGTCATGATCCGCCTTCGTCCGCGCCGCCTGCTGGCCGGCGCCGCCGCCATCGCCCTGCTCGGCCTCGCCGGCCAGGCGGCCGCCCAGATGGCCGCCCAGATGGCCGCCAAGACCCTGGCCTTTCCCGGCGCCGAGGGCGCGGGCCGGTTCTCGCAGGGGGGCCGCGGCGGGGCCGTGATCAAGGTCACCAACCTAGACGACTCCGGTCCCGGCTCGCTGCGCGCCGCCGTCGAGGCCAAGGGCCCGCGCACCGTCGTCTTCGAGGTCGCCGGCACGATCCAGCTGAAGTCCGACCTGAAGATCAGCGAGCCGCGCATCACCATCGCCGGCCAAACCGCGCCCGGCGGCGGCGTCACCCTGCGCGACCACACCCTTGTGGTCTCGGCCGACGACGTGATCATCCGCTTCATCCGCTCGCGGCTGGGCGACGAGAGCAAGACCGAGAGCGACGCGATCTGGATCAACAACGGCCGCCGGATCATCCTCGACCACGTCTCGGCCAGCTGGTCGGTGGACGAGACCCTGTCGGCCTCGGCCCGCTACGGCGAGGAAGGCCAGGGCTTCTTCGACCTGACGGTCCAGTGGTCGATCATCGCCGAGTCCATGGCCCGCTCGCTGCACGCCAAGGGCGACCATGGCTACGGCAGCCTGATCCGGGGCGGCAAGGGCTCGAGGGCCAGCTTCCACCACAATCTGTGGGCCAACCACATGGCCCGCATGCCGCGTCCCGGCAACTACGACGGCGTCGACAAGGATCCTGTCGGGGCCCTCTTCGAGTTCCGCTCCAACGTCTTCTACAACTGGGGCAAGGGCTACGCCGGCTACGACGCCGACAAGGCGGCGATGGTCGCCTACAACTTCGTCGACAACGCCTACGTCATGGGTCCGCAGAGCGGCAAGCCGGTGGCCTTCCAGGAGAGCAACAGCCTGGCGCGGGCCTATTTCGCCGGCAACAGCATGGGCGGCGCGGTTCCCGCCGATCCGTGGAGCCTGGTGACCTTCACCATCCCCGAGCCGGCCGGCTACCGGCAAGCCGCGCCGATCGACGTGGCGCCGGTGGCGGCCGAACCGGCCGACAAGGCCTACGAGCGCGTGCTGGCCACGGCCGGCGCCTCGGTGTTCCGCGACAGCGTCGACGCCCGCGTCGTCGCCGGCGTGCGCGACCGCACCGGGGCGGTGATCAACAGCCAGAAGGATGTCGGCGGCTGGCCCGCCCTCCCCGCCGGCAAGCCCGCGAAGGACAGCGACGGCGACGGCATGCCCGACGCGTGGGAAAAGGCCCACGGCCTTGACCCCAAGTCCGCCGCCGACGGCGCGGCCCCGGCCAGGGACGGTTCGGGCTACACCAATCTGGAGCTCTATCTCGCCGACGCCGCCAGCAAGCGCGGCTAGGGCCTAAAGCGCGAAAAGCCGGCGACCGCGAGGCCGCCGGCTTTCCTTGGACCAGGGTCCGGCGCGCCCCTTGCGGAGCGCGCCGTCCGGATCAGTAGCGCAGGCGCGCGTTCAGGAAGAACACGCGGCCCAGCACGTCGTAGACGGCCGGATAGCCGCTGTTCGACGGCGAGGCGTTGGCGCCCAGGATCGGATAGGCTTCCTGGGTCAGGTTCTTGACGCCGGCGGTGAAGGCCAGGTTGTCGTTGACGTCCCAGTCGGCCGACAGGTCGAAGTAGTTCTTCGCGCCGATCTTCTCGACATAGTAGGTGGCCGCGTTGGTGTTCAGCGGGTTGTCGTCGATCATGTCGTCCAGGTAGTTCCAGACGAGGTTCACGCCGACCTGCTTGAAGCGCCAGTTGGCGGCCGAGCTGATCTTGTGGCGCGGCAGCGGGTTGACGCCCGAGCCCGAGCAACGCGAACCGAAGCGGTCGGCGCACTTGATCGGAGCCGAGATGTCGTCCGGGTTGATCGTGTAGATCCAGGTGTTGGTGTACAGCGAGCGGACCGACAGCGAACCCCAGTCCGGCAGACCGATGTCTTCCAGTTGGGTGCGGTAGGTCAGGCCGATGTCCATGCCTTCCACGGTGCGCAGGGCGACGTTCTCGTTGATCGACGAGACGTAGTCGATCGAGCCGTTGCCCAGGCGCTTGATGGCCTGGCAGTAGGGCGAGTTCGGGTTGCCGTTCACCAGCGTGCCGTAGCAGACGTTCATCAGGTTGGACGTGCCGCCGCCGAAGGTGTCGATGGCGTCCTCGACCTCGATCTTGAAGTAGTCGAGGGTCAGCGACAGGCCCGAGACGAACGACGGCGTGTAGACGACGCCGACCGTGGTGGTCTTGCCCTTTTCCGGCTTCAGGTTCGGGTTGCCGCCCGACAGGGTCTGGGTCTGCTGGTTGGCGTTGAGGTTGCCGACCAGGGCCGCGGGGATGCCCGAGTTGATACAGGCCTGACGGACCTGGGCGTTCGGAGCGGCGCGGGCCGAGCAGGGATCGGTCGCGGTCGGGAAGCCGTTCGACTGCGGCGCGTAGAGGTCGCCGATCGAGGGGGCGCGGATGGCCTTGTTGTACGACACCCGGAACATCAGGTCGTCGATGGGCTTCCAGGTGCCGGCGACCTTGTAGGTCTCAACCGGATCGGGCTGGGTGGTGTAGTCCGAGATACGGCCGGCCAGTTCCAGGTCGAGGATCTTGACGAACGGCAGGTCCTTCAGGATCGGGATGGCGACTTCGGCGTAGGCTTCGTAGACGTCGAAGCGACCGGTGACCGGCGGGCTGGCGTTGAAACCGGTCAGGTTGCCGGTGGCCAGGTCCTGGCTGGGATTGAAGGCGAAGTCCTCGGCGCGGTACTCGACGCCGACGGCGAAGCCGATCGGGCCGGCCGGCAGCGAGAAGGCGTTGCTGGTGTCGCCGTTGAAGGCCAGGCCCGCGTACAGCTGCTCGTAGTCCTGCGACGAGTTGATGCGGGTCTTGATGAAGTTCGCCGCGGCGGCCGAGATATTGCCCTGGCCGTACAGGTTGATCGGCACGCAGCCGCCCGACGGATCAAGACAGCCGGTGCCCGAGGCGTTCAGCAGCAGGGCCTGCTGGATGCGGGCCAGGCTGGTGTCGCCCAGCAGCGAGTTGCTGCCGTGGGTGTTGCCGTACTGGAAGTAGCTGTCGAAGCCGCCGTTGATGGCCTCGATCTCGCCCTTCAGGCCCAGTTGGATCTGGAAGGCGCTGAAGTTGAAGCGCGAGACGCGCGGACCGACTTCCGACAGGCGGCGGTTGAAGACGCCGGTGACGGTGTCGTAGATGCCGTCGTTGTCGCTGTCGACGTCGGTGAAGGTGCCGGCGGTCCACGAGGCGCTCGACGGGATCGTGTAGGCGGTGCTCGAACCCAGGCTGTTCAGCGCGGTCTTGGCCGCGGTCGTCAGGAACGGGTTGTTGTCCAGCGTGAAGCGGAAGGTGCGGTTGCCGATCGGGGTCGGCGCCAGCTGGGTCACGACCTGGCTGTTGACGAAGTTGCCCTTGGCGTAGGCGGTCAGGCCGGGCTTGATCTCGTAGCTGGCCAGCGAGGTGACCGAGAAGCGCTCCTGCGGGGTCTGGACGTAGTTGACCGGCGCGAAGTTGTAGGTGTCGGTCGCGGCGTTGTAGATGCGCACGTTGCCGTCGGGCAGGAACAGCGCGGTGTTGGCCGGGTTGTTGTTGCCGAGGGCCACGAACCGGCCGCCGACGAAGGCGCCGACCTGGCCCTGCTCGTTCGAACCCGAGCCGCTGGGCACCAGGCCGATCGGGTTCAGGCCGTTGCGGACCGGGTTTTCGCCCCAGGCGGTGCTGAGCATGCCGCCGCGCTCGCCCTGGGTCAGGGCTTCACGCTTGTTGTAGCCGAGGCTGAGGACGACGTTGCCCTTCTTGTCGCCGCCGAAGTTGGCGCCGAAGGTCATCGAGCCCGAATAGATCGGCGCTTCGCCCTTGTCGGTGGCCTGATAGCCGGCCGACACTTCCAGGCCTTCGAAGTCGTCCTTCAGGATGAAGTTGACGACGCCGGCGATGGCGTCCGAGCCGTACACGGCCGAACCGCCGCCCGACAGCACTTCGATGCGCTTGATCAGGGCGGGCGGGATCAGGTTGATGTCGACGGCGCCGGCCTGGGTGGTCGGGGTCTGGCGCTTGCCGTCCACCAGCACCAGGGTGCGGTTGGCGCCCAGGCCGCGCAGGCTGACCGTGGCCGTGCCGTTGCTGCCGTTGTTGACCGTCGAGGTGATGCCGGGGACGGCCTGCGGCAGGGTGTTGATCAGGTTTTCGGTGTTCACCACGCCCGACTGCTGCAGTTCCTTTTCGCCAACCGAGGCGACCGGGCTGCTGGAGGTCAGGTCAGGACGCGCGATGCGCGAACCGGTGACGACGATTTCCTCGACCGCGGCAGGATCTTCCTGCGCGAAAGCGGGCGAGGCCACCATGGCGGGCGCGATCACGCCGCAGAGCAGGGTGGACGCAAGCAAACGCTTACGCGTGGACAAGGCGTGCAACATCAGACCTCCAAAAACTTATCTCGGCGCCGCTCGTGTTCCCCCGTGCGGCGCATTTTGCCCCCCCGCATCGGGCTCGAAGCGGGTCCGCCCGCATGAACGGCGTTTGGCGAACCGGGGTCAATCTTGCCCGACAGCGGCAGATTACATTTGGTTCACACTGTAACAAAAGGGACGCACTCTGCCCTGAATACGCCACATATTGCCGCGCATTCGCCCATTATGGCGGAAATAGTCCTGGAAATGTTGCAGTTAGTGCAACATTTCTTATCGATAATCGAAAACACCCGCCGCGAAGATCGCCGAAGCAATCGTGGCAATTTGTTCCAGCTTTACTGGACATCGAATGGTCGAACGTTGCGTTGTCGACGGTATACGAAAACTACGGTTCGCCGATTTTAAACTCAAGCCAAGCCGTCGCATAACATTGCAATTCAGTTGCGAACGGACGCTTTCGGACACACGGGACGCCAGGCCCCACGATCCGGCGCCCGCTTTTTCGGCGCCGGCGTCATACGCCTCGTGAGGGGCGATTGAACCGGCGAACATCGATCTGTTAGCTAGAACCCGTCGCCGCATTCGCCGCGACGGGGGAGATTCGCCGTGAACCACGTCGCCCGATGACGTCCGCCAGACCCGTCCTGCGCATTCGCGCCGGTCTTGATCCCTCGTCCTTTTCCGACGCCTTCGCCCGCGAGGGCGTCGTGCAGATTCCGGTCTTTCTCGAACCCATCGACGCCGACGCCGCCGGCGACCTCCTGGAGGGCGTCCCGTCCTGGGCCATCGTCGCTCCCGACGAGAAGAACGAGACTCTGGTCATCACCAACGAGGCCGTCCGCAAGTTCGGCGACGCGGCCGTGCGCCAGTTCCTGCAGGGCGCGCTGAAGCGCGCTTCGCGGGGTTCTCGTTCATTCATCTGTCCTACCCGATGCAGGACGAGTACGTGCGCGACCCCGCGCCCCCGATCCACGGCCTCACCGAACTGGTGCAGAGCCGGGCGTTCCTCGATTTCGGGGCGAAGGTGATCGGCGCGCCGCAAGTGGCGGGCGTCCGGGCCCAGGCCTCGCACTACCGTCCGGGCGACTTCCTGACCCTGCACGACGACAAGCACGGCCGCGACGCGCGGCTGGCCGCCTTCACCCTGGGCTTCACGCGAGAGTGGCGGCCCGACTGGGGCGGCCAGTTGCTGTTCCACGACGCCGACGGACAGATCGAGCGCGGCTTCATGCCGGGCTTCAACGTCCTGACCCTGTTCCGCGTGCCGCGGCCGCACTCCGTCGCGCCGGTCGCCGCCTACGCCGCCGCCAAGCGCCTGTCGGTCACCGGCTGGCTGATCGACGATCCCGAAGGAGCGCCGCGATGACCGCCTTCCGCCTGCCCTCCCCGCGCGCCCTGGTCGCCACGGGCCTTGCCGCCGCGCTGGCGGTCGGCGCAGCCCAGGCGGCCGCGCCGGTCGTCCGCGACGTGGCCCCCGCCCTCAAGGCCCTGCTCGACTGCCGAGGCGTCGCCGACGGCGACAAGCGTCTGGCCTGCTACGACGCCGCCGTCGACTCGATCACCACCGCCGAGAAGAAGGGCGACGTGATCATCGTCGATCGCCAGCAGGCCCAGGCCGCCCGTCGCCAGGCCTTCGGCCTCGACCTTTCGGCCCTGTCGGTCTTCGACCGCGGAGACAAGCCCGAGGAGGTTGATCGCATCGCCGGCCAGGTGACCAAGGCCGCTCGCGGGGCGGACGGCCGTTGGATCCTGACCCTGGCCGACGGCGCGACCTGGCGCCAGGCCGACGATCGCGCGCTTTCATCCCTGCCCAAGCCCGGCTCCAAGGTCGAGATCCGCAAGGCCGCCG
The DNA here is from genome assembly GCF_003722335.1 of Caulobacter flavus. Taxonomy (GTDB): domain Bacteria; phylum Pseudomonadota; class Alphaproteobacteria; order Caulobacterales; family Caulobacteraceae; genus Caulobacter; species Caulobacter flavus. Next base: position 2,573,322 of record NZ_CP026100.1, on the reverse strand, counting down.
CCGGCAGCTACCTGATGAACATCGACGGCCAGCCCGCGATCCGCGCGCGACGGGTAGTGGGCCCTTGAGGCCGAGACCGCCAGGAGACCGCTGATGATGAAGTACCTCGACACGGTCCGCGAGCTGCTCGCGGTCTATGTGGTGATCCTGCTGGCCGCCGCCGGCGCCTACGCCCTGTTCGAGGGCAAGCCCTATCTGGACTCACTCTGGTGGGCCTGCGTGACCGCCACCACGGTGGGCTATGGCGACGTCTATCCGGCCACGCCCGGCGGACGCGTCGTGGCCGTGGTGCTGATGCATGTCACCCTGCTGCTGATCCTGCCGCTGCTGATCGGCACCATCTGCTCGCGCTGCATCAAGGACGCCAACGAGTTCAGCCACGCCGAGCAGGAAGAGATCAAGGCCACGCTCGCCCGGCTGGAGGCTCGCCTCGCGGAGCTGTCGAAGCGGGACTAGCCAGCGCGCTTCATGCCCAGGATCTGAACCGGGGCCTTCAGCATCTCGTCCTTCATCGCCTCGGTATAGGCGGGTCCGCCCGTCGGCATGGCCAGGATCTTCTTCACGATCGGCAGCCCCTCGACCACCGTGCCGAAGGCCGCGAAGCCCTGGTTGTCGCCTTTCGCGCCCGGATGGGCGTCCAGGTATGGCATGGCGCTGGCGCAGATGAAGAAGTCGCAGGTGGCGGTGCCAGGCGCGTTGCGGGCCATCGAGATCACGCCCGGCTTGTGGCGGATGCCCGTCTTGGCGGTGCTCTCATGCGCGATCGGTGCGAACCGGCGCGCGCGCGGCGGCGGGGCGCCCTGGATCGAGCCCGCGCCCTTCACGCCCTTGGTGCGCGAGGCGCGATAGAAGGTCCCGCCATCGTACTTCTTCGCATCCACGTAGCGCAGGAAGTTGGCCGAGGTGATCGGCGCCTTCTTGTCCTCCAGCTCGACCACGATCAGGCCGGCGCTGGTCTGGATCGCCACGCGCGGCTTGCCGGCGGCGAGGGCCAGGCCGGGCGTCGCGATGACGAGGCCGGCGGCGCCGATCAGGGTGCGGCGGGCGATGTCGGTCATGGGCTGGGCCTCTCTTGTGTCTGGCGATGCTTAGCGCGCGGGATAGAGCGGCGAAAGGCTCAGCCCTTGCCCCAGCCCCCGCCGCCGGGCGTCTCGATGACCACCCGGTCGCCGGCCGCGACCTGGGCCTCGTCGGTGGCGGCCAGGATCTGCACCGACCCGTCGGCCCGCTCGATCCGCGCCCTGCCCAGCGCGCCACTCGCTCCGCCATGCAGGCCGAACGGCGGCACGCGCCGGCGGTTGGAAAGCAAGGTCACGGTCATCGGCTCGCGGAAGCCGATGGTGCGCACCACCCCGTCGCCGCCGCGATGCTCGCCCGCCCCTCCCGATCCGCGCCGGATCGAGAAGGCTTCCACACGCACCGGATAGCGCGTCTCCAGCACCTCCGGATCGGTCAGGCGGCTGTTGGTCATGTGGGTCTGCACCGCGTCGGCGCCGTCGAAGTCAGGCCCCGCCCCAGCCCCGCCGCAGATCGTCTCGTAGTACTGCCGCCGGTCGTCGCCGAAGGTGAAGTTGTTCATCGTACCCTGCGCCGCCGCCATGACGCCGAGCGCGCCGTAGAGGGCGTCGACCACGACCTGGCTGGTCTCGACATTGCCCGCCACCACCGCCGCCGGATAGCGCGGCTTCAGCATCGAGCCTTCCGGAATGACCAGCTCGACCGGCCGCAGGCAGCCGTCGTTCATCGGGATCTCGTCGTCCACCAGCGTGCGGAAGACATACAGGGCCGCCGCCCGACAGATCGAGGCGGGCGCGTTGAAGTTGGTCGGAACCTGATCGCTGGTGCCGGTGAAATCCACGCGCGCGGTGCGCGCGGCCTGGTCCACCGTGATCGCCGCCTTCACCACGCTGCCGTCGTCGAGCTCGTAGGCGAAGGCGCCGTCCGAAAGCTTGGCGAGCACCCGGCGCACGGCCTCCTCGGCGTTGTCCTGCACGTGGGCCATGTAGGCCTCGACCACCTCCTGGCCGAACTCGGCGACGAGGCCGGTCAGGCTTTCGGCGCCGCGCGCGCAGGCGGCCACCTGGGCCTTGAGGTCGCCGATGTTCTGGTCGGGATTGCGCGCCGGCCACCGGCCTGAAGCCAGCAGCGCTCGCGTCTCCGCCTCCAGGAACCGCCCGCCCTCGACCAGCAGGAAGTTCTCGATCAGCACCCCCTCCTCCTCGACCGTTCGGCTGCCCGGCGGCATGGAGCCTGGAGTGACGCCGCCGATGTCACCCTGGTGGCCGCGCGCGGCGACGTAGAAAAGCAAGGCTCCGGCCGCGTCGAACACCGGCATGACCACCGTCACGTCGGGCAGGTGGGTGCCGCCGGCATAGGGGGCGTTGAGCATGTAGACGTCGCCGGCCTTCATGCCCCGGCCGTCGTTGGAGCGTGCATCGCGGATGGCCCGCACGCTGTCGCCCATCGAGCCCAGGTGCACCGGCATGTGCGGGGCGTTGGCGATCAGGTTCCCGTCGCGGTCGAACAGGGCGCAGGAGAAGTCGAGCCGCTCCTTGATGTTCACCGAGTAGGCGGTGTTCTGCAGGGCGAACCCCATCTCCTCGGCCACGGCCATGAAGAGGTTGTTGAACACCTCCAGCATCACCGGATCCGCGTCGGTTCCGGCGGCGCGGCGAGGCGCGAGGGCTTCGACGCGGTCGAGGATCAGGTTCTGATGATCGTCTACACGGGCGCGCCAGCCAGGCTCGACGATCGTCGTGCCCGTCGCTTCCCGGATGATGGCCGGCCCGGCGACTTCGGCGCCGATCTTCATGCGATCGCGATCAAAGACCGGCGTAGCGTGGGGGGATCCCGCCATCCGGACCTCGACGGTGGCAAGCGGCCCCGTGGCGTCCGGTCCGGCGGATTTTAGGTCCGCTGCGTCCCCAGCGTCGGCATGGCCGATCGCCTCGACGCTGAGGGTCTCGACCACCAGCGGCGTCGATGGCGAGACGAAGCCGAAGCGGCGCTGATGCAGAGTCTCGAAGGCGGCCTTCACGCCCGCGGCGTCGCTCAGCGGCACGCGCAGCGGGGTGTCCGTACCGGCGTACTTCACCAGTACGGCCGCCTCGGTTTCGACGCGAAGCAGCGGCGCGTCCTGGGCGCGCAGGGCGGCTTCCGCCTCAGCCGCCAGCGCGGCGGCGCGGGCCGGCAGCACTTCGCCGGCCTCGTCCAGGCGCAACTCCACCGTCGCCTCGCGCAGCAGGCGCAGGTCGGCCAGGCCCATGCCGTAGGCGCTGAGCACCCCGGCGAACGGATGGATCATCACCGTCTTCATGCCCAGCGCGTCGGCCACCAGGCAGGCATGCTGCCCGCCCGCCCCGCCGAAGCAGGCCAGGACATAGCGGGTGACGTCGTAGCCGCGCTGGATCGAGATCTGACGCACGGCTTTCGCCATGTTCTCGACGGCGATGGTCAGGAAGCCCTCGGCGATCTCGGCAGGCTTCATGGCCTTGCCGGTCGCGGCGGCGATCTCGGCCGCCAGGGCCTCGAAGCGCTGAGCGACCACGTCGCGGTCCAGAGGCTGGTCGGCGTTCGGGCCGAAGACGTGCGGGAAGAACTCGGGCTGCAGCTTGCCCAGCATGACGTTGCAGTCGGTCACCGTCAGCGGTCCGCCGCGGCGATAGCAGGCAGGTCCCGGATTCGCCCCGGCCGAGGCCGGCCCCACCCGCAGCCGCGCGCCGTCGAAGCTGCAGATCGAGCCGCCGCCGGCCGCCACGGTATGGATGTTCATCATGGGGCTGCGCATCCGCACGCCCGCCACCACCGTCTCGTAGGCCCGCTCGTATTCGCCGGCGTAGTGGCAGACGTCGGTCGAGGTGCCGCCCATGTCGAAGCCGATGACGCGGTTGAACCCCGCCTGCGCCGCCGTCCTGGCCATGCCGACCACGCCGCCGGCCGGCCCCGAGAGAATGGCGTCCTTGCCCCGGAAGGCGCGGGCGTCGGTCAGGCCGCCGTTCGACTGCATGAAGAAGAGCCGCGTCTCCTCCCCCAGCCGCGAGGCCACCTGGTCGACATAGCGGCGCAGGATCGGAGACAGGTAGGCGTCGACCACCGCCGTGTCGCCTCGGCCGACCAGCTTCATCAGCGGACTGACCTCGTGGCTGGCCGAGACCTGGGTGAAGCCGATCTCGCGGGCGATCGCCGCGACCCGGGCCTCGTGGTCGGTGAATCGGAAGCCATGCAACAGCACGATCGCCACGGCGCGAAAACCGGAGTCGTAGGCGGCTTGCAGGCCTTCACGGGCGGCCGCCTCGTCGAGCGGACGCACCACTTCGCCGTCGACGCCGATCCGCTCGTCGATCTCGATCACGCGGGTGTACAGGGCCTCGGGCTTGACGATATTGCGGTCGAACAGCTTGGGCCGGGCCTGCTGGCCGATGCGCAGGGCGTCGGCGTGGCCCCTGGTGATCGCCAGCAGGGTCGGCTCGCCCTTGCGTTCCAGCAGGGCGTTGGTGGCCACCGTGGTGCCCATCTTCACCGCCTCGACCGTCCCGCCGCCGCCCGCCTCGAGCAGCGCGCGGACTCCGGCGACGGCGGCGTCCTCGTACTGCTCGGGATTTTCCGACAGCAGCTTGTGAGTAACCAGCCGACCGTCCGGCCGGCGGGCGACGATGTCGGTGAAGGTGCCGCCGCGATCGATCCAGAATTCCCAGCCGGTCGCGCGCGGATCGTCGAGGGTCATGGGGCGGCGGGCTCCTGAACGGTTCGCCCCGTCCATAGCCGCCGCCCCACGCTACGTCATTACTTGAAGAGGCCCAGCAGGGTGGCGACGCCCCACAGGCCAAGACCCAGGAAGATCAGCGCCGCGCCGATGCGCACGTACTTCAGCGGCACGATCCTGGTCGCGGCCTCGCCCAGATACACGGCCGGCACGTTGGCCAGCATCATGCCCAGCGTGGTGCCGGCGGCCACCAGGGTCACGCTGTGGAACTGGGCGCCCAGGGCCACGGTGGCGATCTGGGTCTTGTCGCCCATCTCGACCAGGAAGAAGGCGACGGCCGTGGTCGCGAACACGCCGTAGCGGCCGACCGCACCGCCCTCTTCGTCGTCGGCCTTGTCGGGGATCAGGGCCCACGCGGCCATGGCGATGAACGAGATGGCGATCAGCCACTGGAACCAGGCGCCTTGCAGATAGTGGGCGACCAGCGAGCCGGCCAGCGCCGCCAGGGCGTGGTTCAGCAGCGTGGCGACCAGTATGCCCATGATGATCGGGATCGGCTTCTTGAAGCGCGTGGCCAGGATGATGGCCAGAAGCTGGGTCTTGTCGCCGATCTCGGCGATGGCCACGACCAGGGTCGAGACGAGTAGGGATTCCATTCGAAGATACCGTTGCGGGGGCCGAGCGCAGACAAGACAACAGCGACCGTTTCCCCGCCCAGCCCGGACGGAAAACGACGCCATTGGTCTCGCCAAGAAAGCTGTCGGTGCTTTCCTCGCCCGCGCCATGCTCCGAGGAGCAAGTATGTTGACGGCGGGCCCCGCTGATAGGTGCGGGCGGCTACTCCCCAAGGGATGCGGGCCGTTTAGCCGGGCTGGGCGGCCGGATCAAGCAGAGAGCCATTCGCAAGTGACGGCGTGGTCGGCTGGCGGTGAGCGCTACGCCTTCCCAATGCCCGTCATTCCCGCCCTTGTGGCGGGAAGCCCTGGTTCCGCTTGCACGGAAGGTGCAAGCGGCGTGCCTGGCACGCCGCCCCTACTGTTCTTGCCGCTGACAGAGGGGTTCCCGCCACAAGGGCGGGAATGACGGGCTGAAAAGGTGGAGACCAGCCCCCTAAACCGCCGCCGGGGCCTCGAACCGCAGCAGTTGAATGGACACCCGCACCTTGCCGCCGACGAAGCTGCCGCCGGCCGCGGTGAGCACCACCGGCGTGTCGGCATAGTACGCCGTCGGCCCCACCACCCCGATGTTGCTGGCGTTCAAACCGACGCCCAGCGACGCGCCGAACTTGCCGGGCTCGCCAGCGACGCCGCAGCTGTAGGAGATCGCGCCGGTGACCGCGGCGCTGGTGCGGGTGGAGACGCCGAGCACGATCGAGCGGGCCGGGATCACGGCCGTCGTGGTCACCGAGGCGCCGCTGAGGGCGGCCTCGACCTCGCGGATCTCGACGCGGACGTCGGCCCCGAACGGCGAGCGGGCGGCGGTCAAGCTGGTGAAGGTCGACGACAGCGCCACCCAGGCCGAGCCGGTGAACACGGCGGCCTGGCCTTCGTCGGCGATCCAGGCGGTGAAGCCGGCAGCCGGGGCGATGGCCTCCCAGGCGCCGGCCTCGAAGCGCATCAAGCTGTGGGCGGGCGCGGCCGCCCAGTCGGCGCCGGTCGCGGCGGCGGGGCGGATCCACAGGGCGCCGTCGGCGGGCGCGGAGGGCTGAGAGGTCACCGTGCGGCTGACGACGCACGGCTGGACGAGGCCGTCCAGGCGGGCGAGGCCCTCGTTGACGGTGACGTGCTTCTGGGCTTGCCCCGCGGCCACGTAGGGCAGCGAAAGACGGGGCGTGGCGGCGTCGGACATGGGGCGCTCCTGGCGGTTTCGAACCCGCCTAGGATCGCCCCGCCGGAGTCGCCGGGGACGAGGCCGCCTTCGTCCCCGGCTCTATCCCCGTCCTACTCGGCGGCGAAAGCCAGGCGATTGCCGGCCGTCAGCGCGGTCTTGGCCGCCAGTTCGGCCTTCGCGTCCTCATATTCCTCCGCCAGCCTGGCGATGCGTTCGGCGACCGGCAGCACTTCCTTGATGGCGCCGATGCCCTGGCCCGAGCCCCAGATGTCGCGCCAGGCCTTGGCGTCCTGGTTGCCGCCCGAGCCGAAGCTCATCTTCGACGGATCGCTTTCCGGCAGGTTGTCCGGGTCCAGGCCCGCGGCGACGATCGACTGGCGCAGATAGTTGCCGTGCACGCCGGTGAAGAGGTTCGAATAGACGATGTCGCTGGCGTTGGCCTCGGTGATCGTCCGCTTGTAGGCCTCCGGCGCGTTGGCTTCCTCGGTGGCGATAAAGGCCGAGCCGATATAGGCCAGGTCCGCGCCCATGGCCTGGGCCGACAGGATCGAGCGGCCGCTGGCGATGGCGCCAGACAGGGCCACAGGCCCGTCGAACCAGGTGCGGATCTCCTGCACCAGGGCGAAGGGCGAGATCGCGCCCGCGTGGCCGCCGGCCCCGGCCGCCACCGGGATCAGGCCGTCGGCCCCCTTCTCGATGGCCTTGCGGGCGAAGCGGTCGTTGATGACGTCGTGCAGGGTGATGCCGCCGTACGAGTGGATCGCCTGGTTCAGGTCCTCGCGGGCGCCCAGCGAGGTGATCACCACCGGCACCTTGTATTTCACGCACAGCTCGATGTCCTGTTCGAGCCGGTTGTTGGTCTTGTGGACGATCTGGTTCACGGCGAACGGGGCCGAGGGCATGTCCGGGTGGGCCTTGTCCCAGGCGGCCAGTTCCTCGGTGATGCGGGCCAGCCACTCGTCCAGCTGCGACAGCGGGCGGGCGTTCAGCGACGGGAACGAGCCGACGATGCCGGCCTTGCACTCGGCGATCACGAGGTCCGGGTTGCTGATGATGAACAGCGGCGAGGCGATCACCGGCAGGCGCAGACGGTCACGCAGGATGGGCGGCAGAGCCATGGGACGGGGGTCTCCTCGTTCCGCGACGTCACGCGCCGCGCATGTTAACAGCGTTAGCTTAAACGCCTGTTCATGGGACTTGCAAGCGCTTGACCTCCGTGGCGGCAGGCGCGCAACTGCGTCAAAATACAAGAATGCCGCACTGCAGGAGAACCCCGTCGTGAGCGAGGCGCCCGCCCCACTGGCCGACGACTTCGGCCCGCCCGACGAAGCCCTGGCCCAGGCCAAGTGGTTGAAACTGGTCGAAAAGACCCTGAAAGGGGCCGACTTCGACGAGACCCTGACACGCCCCACGCCTGACGGCATCGCCATCCGCCCGCTCTACACCGTCGCCGACGCCGTGACCGTGGCCCGCGACCTGCGCCCGCGCGACATCGATCGCCCCTGGGACCTGCGCACGCGCGTCGCCCATCCCGATCCCAGGCACGCAGGCGCCGAGATCCTGAAAGACCTGGAGAACGGCGCGGCCTCGGTGCTGCTGGCGCTGGATCCGGCCGGCCAGACCGGCGTGGCCGTCGGCTCGCGCGAGGATCTGGCCCGCGTGCTCGACGGGGTGCTGCTGGATCTGGCGCCCGTGGCGCTGGACGCCGGGTTCCTTGGGCCCAAGGCCGCCGACTGGCTGGCCAGCCTGGCCAAGGCCGCGCCCAACGCCCCGCTGGCTTTCCACATGGACCCGCTCACCGCCTGGATGCAGGCGGGCGTCAGCCCCGGCCCGATCGAGAGCCACGTCTTCTCGGCCGCCACGGTCGGCGCGCGCCTGGCCGAGACCTACGCGACGGCCAGCCTTTTCCTGGCCACGGGCCGCGCCGTGCACGAGGCCGGCGGCTCCAACACCGAGGAACTGTCCGTGATGGCCGCCAGCGCCGTGGCCTACGCCAAGGCTCTGGTCCGTTCGGGCCTCTCCATGGAAGAGGCCTGGTCGCGCATCGTGCTGGGCGTCAGCCTAGACGGCGAATACTTCACCGGCGTGGCCAAGGTCCGCGCGGTCCGCGCGCTGTGGGATCAGTTGACCCGGGCCTGCGGCGTCGTGGCGCCGGCGCGCATCGAGGCCCGCTCGTCGCAGCGCATGCTGGCCAGGGCCGACGCCTGGACCAACCTGCTGCGCCTGACCGCCGCCGGCTTCGCCGGGGCCGTGGGCGGCGCCGACACCGTGGTGCTCGGCAACTTCACCGACGCCGTCGGCCTGCCGACCGCCTTCGCCCGCCGCCAGGCCCGCAACACCCAGCTCGTGCTGATGGAAGAGAGCCACCTGGGTCGCGTCGCCGACCCGGCCGGCGGCGCCTGGTATCTCGACACCCTGACCGACCAGCTGGCGCGCGCCGCCTGGGGCGGCTTCCAGGCCATCGAGAACGACGGCGGGATCGTCAAGGCGTTGGAAAGCGGCCTGATCGCCGACATCGTCGCCGAGACCCGCGAGGGACAACAGGCCGCCTTCGCCGACAAAAGCCGCAAGATCCTGGGCGTCACCGCCTTCCCGAACGCCGACGACAAGACGCCCGAGACCCTGACGCCCGATCCGGGCGCCTTCGCGGTCGACGGCCCCGATCCGCGCCTGCCGGGCCCAGACAGCCGGTGCCCGGCGCTGGTTCCCATCCGCTTCGCCGCCGCCTTCGAGGGAGCCTGAGTCATGAGCAAGTTCCCCAACTTCGCCGACGTCGCCTTCGAGACGCCCGAACCGACGGCCGCGCCTGAAGCCGGCACGCCCTGGAGCACCCCCGAAGGCGTCGACGTCGCCGCCGCCTTCACCGCGGAAGACGCAGCGGGCCTGGACTTCACCGACGGTCGTCCCGGCGTCGCGCCCTTCGTGCGCGGCCCCTACCCGACCATGTACGTCACCAATCCGTGGACGATCCGCCAGTACGCCGGCTTCTCCACGGCCGAGGACAGCAACGCCTTCTACCGCCGCAACCTGGCGGCGGGGCAAATGGGCCTGTCGGTGGCCTTCGACCTGGCCACGCACCGCGGCTATGACAGCGACCACGAGCGGGTGAAGGGCGACGTCGGCATGGCGGGCGTGGCCATCGACTCCATCCTGGACATGCGCACGCTGTTCTCGGGCATCCCGCTCGACAAGATGAGCGTGTCGATGACCATGAACGGCGCGGTGCTGCCGATCCTGGCGCTCTACATCGTCGCCGCCGAGGAACAGGGCGTCACCCCCGACAAGCTGTCGGGCACGATCCAGAACGACATCCTCAAAGAGTTCATGGTGCGGAACACCTACATCTATCCGCCCGCGCCCTCGATGCGGATCATCTCGGACATCTTCGCCTTCACCTCGGCGAACATGCCCAAGTTCAACTCGATCTCGATCAGCGGCTACCACATGCAGGAGGCCGGGGCCTCGGCCGACCTGGAGCTGGCCTACACCCTCGCCGACGGCATCGAATACGCCCGGGCCGGCGTCGCGGCCGGCATGAGCATCGACGCCTTCGCCCCGCGCCTCTCGTTCTTCTGGGCCATCGGCATGAACTACTTCATGGAAGTGGCCAAGATGCGGGCCGCGCGCCTGCTGTGGGCCCGCCTGATGAAGCGCGAGTTCGAACCCAAGGACGACCGCTCGCTTTCCCTGCGCACCCACAGCCAGACCTCCGGCTGGTCGCTGGCCGCCCAGGATGTGTTCAACAACGTCTCGCGCACCTGCGTCGAGGCCATGGCGGCGGTCAACGGCCAGACCCAGAGCCTGCACACCAACGCGCTGGACGAGGCCCTGGCCCTGCCGACCGATTTCTCGGCCCGCATCGCCCGCAACACCCAGCTCTTCCTGCAGATGGAGAGCGGCACGACCCGCGTCGCCGACCCGTGGGGCGGCAGCTTCTACGTCGAGCGCCTGACCCACGACCTGGCGGTCAAGGCCCTGGCCCACATCGAGGAGGTCGAGGCGGCCGGCGGCATGGCCAAGGCCATCGAGCAGGGCATCCCCAAGCTGCGGATCGAGGAAGCCGCCGCCAAGACCCAGGCCCGCATCGACGCCAATCGCCAGAGCGTGGTCGGCGTCAACCGCTACAAGCCCGAGGTGGCCGACGACATCCCGATGCTGAAGGTCGACAACAGCTCGGTGCGCAATCAGCAGCTCGACAAGCTGGCCCGCCTGAAGGCCGAGCGCGACCCGGCCGTCACGCAAGCCGCGCTGCAGGCGCTGGAGGACGGCGCGCGCGGAACCGGCAACCTGCTGGCCCTGGCCGTCGACGCGGCCCGCGCCAAGGCCACGGTCGGCGAGATCAGCATGGCCATGGAAAAGGTGTTCGGCCGCCACCGGGCCGAGATCAAGTCGATCCAGGGCGTCTACATGAAGGAAGCCGGCTCCGATCCCACCACCGCCCGTGCGAAGGCCATGGTCGAGGCCTTCGCCCAGGCCGACGGCCGCCGGCCGCGCATCCTGGTGGCCAAGATGGGCCAGGACGGCCACGACCGCGGCCAGAAGGTGATCGCCACCGCCTTCGCCGACCTGGGCTTCGACGTCGACATCGGCCCGCTGTTCCAGACCCCGGCCGAGGCCGCGCGCCAGGCCGTGGAGAACGACGTCCACATCGTCGGCGCCTCGTCGCTGGCGGCGGGGCACCTGACCCTCGCGCCGGAACTGAAGGCCGAACTGGGCAAGCAGGGCCGAGCCGACATCATGATGGTCGTGGGCGGCGTGATCCCGCCGCAGGACTTCCAGGCTCTGCGCGACGCCGGCGCCGCGGCGATCTTCCCGCCCGGCACCGTGATCGCCGAGGCGGTGATCGAGCTGCTCGACAAGCTGAACAAGCAGCTCGGCTACACCCAGGGCGAGGCGGCTTAGGGAGCACCTGCACTGCTTCTCCATCGCGGGCGCCGTCCTGGCTGCACGCAGCGCACCTCAACTCCCCATTCGAACTGGGGGGAGAAGGAATGCGCAAGGCGAGCCAGCAGACCAGCTCCCTGAGATTCCTGGGCGGCGCGGTGTTCAGCCTCGTCGCGCCATCGACGATGCTGGCGCAAGGCATCATTCATATCGGCGAGGGCGCGTTGTGGGCGAAGCAAGACCCGCTGCTCTTCACCCTGACATCGCCGATTTTCGGAGCCTTCTTCGGCTGGCCGTTCGTGATCGCCGGGCTTCTGGGTTGGGTGGTGCTCGATAGGCTGAATCGACATTACCTCTGGGCCGCGGCGGGCGTAGGCGCAGCGGTCGGCGCCAGCGTCGCCTTTGTCGCGTTTCGCGACGGCCGCTTCTTCGGCGCCCCGGCGGCCTACCCGCTTTGCATCGGCATCGGCCTACTGACGGGACTGGGCGTCTGGTGGATCGCCTACGGTCGGCAGAGCGCCCTGCCCTCGACGCAACCACGACGGCCGCCCCGCCCCCTGTCGCTCTGAGCGCACGACCTTACGCCTCGCCGAGGCCATGCTATCGTTCCGCCCATGAACGCTCCGAGCCGTCCCGCCGAGACCGTTACGCCCTACCGCTTCACGTATGACGACGTGCTGCGCATGGTGGAGGCCGGCATCCTGGCGGCGGACGCTCGCATCGAGCTGATCGAGGGGGAACTCATATCGGTGTCGCCAGAAAGCGTGCCCCACGTCCGCTGTCGGCGGTGGCTGACCCAGTTCTTCACCCGTCGCCTCGCCGAAGGCCAGTGGGAGGTCAATTCCGACGCCCCCGTCCGCCTCGACGATCAAACCGCCCCCGAACCGGATATCGCCATCTTCTCCAGCGCCGTTCATGACCGCGACCTGAAAGGCGGCGACATCGTGTTGGCGATCGAGGTGTCAGTGTCGAGCCAGGCCTTCGATCTCGGCCGGAAAGCAGAACTTTACGCCGCGGCCGGGGTTCAGGAGTACTGGGTTGTGGACCTGACCGGCAAGCGCCTGATCGTTCACCGAGAGCCGACCGCTGGCGGCTATCGTTCGGTTTGGGAGGAAGGCGCGCGCGGCGGCGTCGCGCCGAAAGCCTTCCCACACCTGGACGTCAGGGTCGCCGAACTGCCGCTGACCGACTAGCGCTTTCCCGCCTTCGGCTTCTTCTTGCGGCGCTTGAGGTCGACATCCTCGGGCAGGCCGTGGCGAGCCTCGATGTCCTTCTGCAAGGCCTTGGCGGCCATCAGGTGGCCCGGGAACAGGGTGTCGATCGCCCAGCCGACGACCGGCACGGCGCTGGTCGAGCTGTCGAACAGCATGTAGGCGGCCATGCGGGCCACGGTGGGCATCGAGGCCCGGGCCTGCCAGGCGTGATAGGCCAGCACCGCCGCCGCGCCGACGCTGTAGGCGGTATTGGCGCCCGGCACCCAGGCCAGCACGCCGTCGAGGCCGATGCCCACGGGACCGACGCCGATCAGGCGGTCGGACAACCGCTTGATGGTCTCGGCGTTGCGCCAGGCCTTGTGGGCCCGCCGCCGATGGTCGGCGGGGCCCTCATCGATCAACTGGCCATGCAGGGCGGCTTCATCGGTCATCTTGTCTCAACGCCTCGCCGCAAGCTTGGTTGTCAGCCCAGGAACACCACCCGGCGCTTTTCCTTGCCCGACCGGATCCGCTCGAGCAGGTCGCGATACTCGGCCGTGCCCTGCGCGTCCTTGCGGCTTCCCTCGAAGTAGATCGTGTCGTCCATGTGCTTGATCAACATCCCGCCGGCCCACTTCTGACCGGTGAACAGGGTGTCGGCCACCGCGCCCAAGCCTGGCGGCCCCAGCGGCAGCAGGGCGTCGATCAGCAGGACGGCGGTCATCTGGATCAGCACCATCGGCGCGGCCCGGGCCCGCACGCCGTCGAACAGCAGAACGCCGCCCGCGCCCAGCGAGTAGAGCGACCCGGCCCCGCCGAACCAGGCCAGGATGCCGTCCAGGCCGATGCCGACCGGCCCTACGCCCACGATGTTGTCGGACAGCTTGACCGTGCGCTCGACGCTGCCCCGGATGTTGTGCAGGTCGAGATGCGATTTGGCGAAGAACAACGGCCAGCCCCCCAGCTTCAGCGCGGGCAATCTGCCTCAAGGCCACGCTTGCCGAAAGCCGGTTTCCCGCCAGAGGGGAAACTTCGCCTTATCGTCATGCCCGCAGCCCCGGAGCCCCTCGCGGCTCGCGCCATTTATGCTTAACTACGCGCCATCGATCGAAGGACCCGCAGGCATGCTGATCTCGACCACCCCGTTCATCGAGGGCCGTCCGGTCAAGGAGTACAAGGGCGCGGTCTATTCCCAGGCGATCCTGGGCGCGAACGTCGTGCTCGACCTGCTGGCCTCGATCCGCGACTTCATCGGCGGCCGCTCCAGCTCCTACGAGCGGGTGCTGGGCCGGGCGCGGGAAGACGCCCTGAAGAACCTGACCAAGGAAGCCCAGGCCCTGGGCGCCAACGCCATCCTGGCGGTCGACCTCGACTACAACACCGTCGGTCCCAACGGCCAGATGATGATGGTTTCGGTTTCCGGCACGGCGGTCGTCCTCTAAGTCGGCGGGGTGAGCCCGCCCGTCCTCGACATCGCCGATCTCGAACGCCGCCTGCTGGCCGGCGAACGCGCGGCTCTGGCCCGCGCCATCACGCTGGTCGAGAGCCGCCGGCCCGACCATCAGGCCGCCGCCCGCGACCTTCTGCAACGCCTGATGCCGCGCACCGGCGCGGCCCAGCGTGTCGGGATCACCGGCGTGCCGGGCGCGGGCAAGTCGACCACCATCGAAAGCCTGGGCTGCGCCCTGACCGCCGCCGGCCACAGGGTGGCCGTGCTGGCGGTGGATCCCTCGTCCGGCCGGCACGGCGGCTCGATTCTCGGCGACAAGACGCGGATGGAACGCCTGAGCATCGATCCGAACGCCTTCATCCGCCCCTCCCCGTCCGGCGGCGCCCTCGGCGGGGTGGCGCGCAAGACCCGCGAGGCCATGCTGCTGTGCGAGGCGGCCGGCTTCGACGTGGTGATCGTCGAGACGGTGGGCGTGGGCCAGTCCGAGACCGTCGTGGCCGACATGGTCGACATCTTCGTCGCCCTGCTGATCCCCGGCGGCGGCGACGAGCTGCAGGGGATCAAGAAGGGCCTGATCGAACTGGCCGACCTGCTGGTCATCAACAAGGCCGACGCCGATCCCGCCAAGGCCGAACGCTCGGCCCGCGACTATCGCAACGCCCTGCACATCCTCACGCCCGCCCATCGCGACTGGACGCCGCCGGTGCTGACGGCCTCGGGCCTGACCGGCGCCGGGCTCGACACCTTGTGGAGCCAGATCCGGCGGCATCGCGAGGTGATGACCGCCAACGGCGCGCGGGCCTCCCGCCGCGCCGACCAGGACGCCCGCTGGATGTGGGCCATGGTCAACGACCGCCTGACCGAAGCCTTCCGCGCCGCGCCGGCCGTCGCCGCGCTGGTCGACGAGACCGAGGGCGCGGTGCGGGCCGGCGACCTGCCCGCCTCGGCCGCCGCCGACCGGCTGCTGAAGGCGTTCGGGCTGTAGGACCCACTCGGTCGCTTCGAGACAGCTCCCCCGGAGGGGCAGCATCTGCTTAGCTGGATCCTCCCCGCTGGGGGAGGTGGCCCGAAGGGCCGGAGGGGACCGCTCCGCGGAGAGCGGACAACGGAGGAAACCGATGGCGCTGATCCTGCACGCCCACCCGCTCTCGTCGTTCTGCCACAAGGCGCTGACGGCGCTCTACGAACTGGACCTTTCGTTCGAGCAGCGCATGGTCGACTTCGGCGACCCGGCGTCGGCGGAAGCTTTCCGCGCCCTGTGGCCGATGGCGCGGATGCCGGTCCTGGAGGACACGGGTCGTAACGCGGTCGTGCCGGAGAGCTCGATCCTGATCGAGTACCTGCAGATCTATCATCCGGGCGCGGTGCGACTGATCCCTCAGGACCCCGACGCGGCGCTGGAAGTGCGGGCGCGCGACCGGTTCTTCGACCTTTCGGTGCAGGTTCCGATGCAGAAGATCGTCAACGACCGTATCCGGCCGGCTGACGCCAAGGACCCGCACGGCCTGGCCGAGGCCCGCGCCCATCTGGCCACCGCCCTCGACATCGTCGAACGCGACCTCGAAAGCCGGACCTGGGCCGCGGGCGAGACATTCTCGATGGCCGACTGCGCGGCCGCGCCGGCCCTGTTCTACGCCGACAAGGTCATGCCGCTGGCGCCGGACCGCCCCAACGCCGCGGCCTATCTGAAAAGGCTGAAGGCCCGGCCCTCTTACGCGCGAACGCTGAAGGAGGCCGAGCCCTACCTGCACATGTTCCCGGAAGCCTAGGCTTCGGCTTCCCAGGCCAGGAACTCCGGCGTCTCCAGCAGGCGCTCGCAATAGGCGCCGGCCGCGCCGGTGTCGCCGTAGTCCGACAGGTGCACGCCGTAGGTGCGGAAACGGGTGGCGACCGGAGTGTAGAAGGCGTCGGCGATCGACCATTCGCCCAGCAGGAACGGCCCGCCCGAGCGCTTCAGGAGTTGGTTCCAGCGCTCGGTGATCTTGCGCACGTCCTTCTGGGTGGCTTCCGACAGGTCGGCCTTCTTCACGAGGCCCAGGTCCATCGGACACTCGCCGCGCAGCGACGAGAAGCCCGAATGCATTTCGGCCGCCGCCGACCTGGCCAGGGCGCGCAGCTCGGGATCGGCCGGCCACAGCTTGGCCTCGGGGAACTTCTCGGCCAGGTACTCGCAGATCGCCAGCGAGTCCCAGACCACCAGGTCGCCGTCCTTCAGGGCCGGCGCGAGCTTGCTGGGCGAATGCTTGGCGATGTCGGCCTCGGTGGCGTCGCCGCGCCGCAGCTCGATCTCGATCTCCTTGAACGGGACGCCGACCCGCTTGAGCGCGAGCCAGGGGCGCAGCGACCAGGTCGACCACTTCTTGGTGCCGATGACGAGTTCCATGACGGTCTCCTGTTCGATGCGGACTGGTCTTCTCGCTTAACGCGCGTCTACAGTCCCAACAACGATTAGAACAACTGTTCGAGGAGGAACGCCCATGGCGGAGACGGCAACCCAGTCGCCGGTGATCGCGCCCGTGTCGAGCGGCTATCGCCGCTACGCCCTGTGGGTGCTGCTGATCATCTACACGCTGAACTTCCTCGACCGGCAGGTGGTCAACATCCTGGCCGAGCCGATCAAGCGCGACCTGGGGCTGGCCGACTGGCAGCTGGGCATGATGACGGGCCTGGCCTTCGCGATCTTCTACACCGTGCTGGGCATCCCGATCGCGCGCCTGGCCGAGCGCAAGAACCGGCCGCGGATCATCGCCGCCTCGATCCTGGCCTGGAGCGCCTTCACCGTGCTGTGCGGCTTCGCCCAGAACGTCTGGCAGCTGATCGCCGCCCGCATCGGCGTGGGCGTCGGCGAGGCCGGCTGCACCCCGCCGGCCCACTCGCTGATCACCGACTACGTGCCCAAGGAGAAGCGGGCCAGCGCCATCGCCTTCTATTCGATCGGCACGCCGCTGGGCACCCTGGCCGGCATGGCCATGGGCGGGCTGATCGCCGACGCCTACGGCTGGCGGGCGGCCTTCATGGTCGCCGGGGCGCCGGGCGTGCTGTTCGCGATCATCGCCGCCTTCACCCTGGTCGAGCCGCGCAGGCAGCTGGCCGCCGACCTCGCCGGCCGCGCCGCCCACCAGGTCGGCTTCGGCGCGGCCCTGGCGGTGCTGATGACCAAGAAGACCTTCTGGCTCGTGGCCTTCGCCGCCTCGATCAAGGCCTTCGTCGGCTACGGCCAGGCGCCGTTCATCGCCTCGTACTTCTTCCGCAACCACGGCGCCGACGTCGCCGCCCTGGCCGCGCAGTTCGGCCTGAAGTCGGCCGGGTTCCTGGGCCTGGCCCTGGGCCTGATCGGCGGCACGGCCGGCGTGATCGGCGCCTGGCTGGGCGGCCAGCTGGCCGACAAGCTGGGAGCCAGGGACCTGCGGGCCTACGTCACCGTGCCGGCGATCGCGTCGCTGGTGACCCTGCCGTTCTACATCGCCGCCGTCAGCCTGGACTCGGTGACCGCCGCCATCGGCATTCTCACGATCCCGATCCTGCTGGGCACGCTGTGGTACGGGCCGGTCTACGCCACGGCCCAGAGCATCGTCGATCCGTCGATGCGCGCCACGGCCTCGGCCGTGCTGCTGTTCGTGATCAACCTGATCGGCCTGGGCCTTGGCCCGGTGGCCGTCGGCGCGCTCAGCGACCTCTTCGCCGGGCCCATGGGCTTGGGCGAGGGCCAGGGCGTGCGCTGGGCGCTGATCGTCTCGACGATGTTCGGCCTGGTGGCGTTCGCGCTGTTCTGGGCGGCGCGAAAGACCATCCGAGAGGACATGGTGGGTTAGGTCGCCGCTATGGCGGCCGGCCTCTTGGGGAACACGCCCAGGACGACGGCCGTCACCAGCGCCACGCCGACATCGACCGTGGCATGGAGGACGATCAGCCAACCGAGGCCGTCGCGATAGTCTTTCATCAGCGACAGCTGCGCCGCGTCGGCGGCCTCGAGCATCAGCGACTGCGCCCCGATCAACGCAATGAGGTTGATCACCAGGAAGAGCGTCACGGCGGTGAAGACCCCCAAACGCGCCGACCACGGCCATCGCAGAAGAGATGCGGGGTCCTGCAACTGCTTGAGCAGACCCAGCAAGGTGACCCCATAGAAGAGCCACAAGGCTCCGACGCATGGAAACACGAGCTTGAAGAACTCGAAAGGCGTGTTGCCGGTCATGCCTCGCCCCCGCGAATTGAGAGAACGACGATACCTCAATTCGTAGTTGCAGGGAAGCGGAGCTCAGCCCGGAATGCGGCGCGGAAAGCAGTAGGCGAAGGGGTACGGGTCGGCGGGAACGCCGGCGTCCCAGCGGTCGAGCGCCTTCATTGAGCGGGCGTGGTTCAACTGGGCCAGCGAGACGATTTCGGCGTCGCGGGCGGGCGTTTCCTGACGGGTCTTGCGGGGGACGGCTTGCATGAGAGACCTCCGACGCGGCGGCCGTTCGAGCGGCCTTGCATGTGGCCAGTAGGCGCTCGCCTTCCTGAACGTCCCCGCCCCTTCCCGTTGTCTTCGGTTCATCCGCGCGCCGCAAAGCCGCCACCATTCCGAAGCTTCGAAAAGGGGTGGCGCTGCGCCTGACCTTGGGTCACAGTCGGCGCAAATAGAACAAGTGTTTGAAGGGAGAGAGTCAGTATGGGCCAGGCGCGTGCGCCGGGCGGCGATCGGCCGCTCTATTCCAAGGGATACAAGGCCTCGGTGCTGGGGCTGCTCCTGGCGACCTACACCTTCAACTTCATCGACCGCACGATC
Organism: Caulobacter flavus; assembly: GCF_003722335.1. Taxonomy (GTDB): domain Bacteria; phylum Pseudomonadota; class Alphaproteobacteria; order Caulobacterales; family Caulobacteraceae; genus Caulobacter; species Caulobacter flavus. The sequence continues at coordinate 2,554,495 of NZ_CP026100.1, read as the reverse complement.
ATCGCCACCATCGGCCAGGCCATCAAGGTCGACCTGCACCTGACCGACACACAGCTGGGCCTGCTGGGCGGGCTGTACTTCGCCCTGCTCTACACCATCCTCGGTATTCCGATCGCCCGCCTGGCCGAGCGCTGGAACCGGGTCAGCATCATCTCGATCTCTCTGGTCATCTGGTCGGGCTTCACCGCCCTGTGCGGCACGGCGGCCAGCTTCGCCCAGCTGGCGCTCTACCGCTTCGGGGTCGGTGTCGGCGAGGCCGGCTGCTCGCCGCCCAGCCACTCGCTGATCAGCGACTACTACGCGCCCAAGCAGCGGGCCTCGGCGCTGTCGATCTACAGCTTCGGCATTCCGCTGGGCACGATGTTCGGCGCGGTGGCCGGCGGCTGGCTCGCCCAGGAACTGTCCTGGCGCGCCGCCTTCGTCATCGTCGGCCTGCCGGGCATCCTGCTGGCGCTGCTGGTCAAGCTGATCGTCAAGGAGCCGCCGCGCGGCCATTCCGACGTCGTCGAGACGCCCCTGGAACCGGAAGCGATCATCCCGGCCGAACCGGCCAAGCCCGCCTTCTCGATCGGCCGCGAGTTCTCCGAACTGTGGGCCGTGACCAAGGTGCTGTTCGGCAAGTGGCCGGTGCTGCACATGGTGCTGGGGGTGACCATCGCCTCGTTCGGCTCCTACGGCTCGGGCGCGTTCGTGCCGCCCTATTTCGTGCGCGCCTTCGGGCTGGGCCTTGCGCAGGTGGGCCTGATCGTCGGCCTGATCGGCGGTTTCTCGGCGGGCCTGGGCACCCTGGTCGGCGGCTTCTTCAGCGACTGGGCCGGCAAGCGTAGCGCCAAGTGGTACGCCCTGACCCCGGCCATCGGCCTGATCGTCTGCACGCCGATCTACATCGTCGCCTACCTGCAGACCGACTGGCAGATGACCGCCCTGATCCTGCTGATCCCGGGCGTCTTCCACTACGTCTACCTGGCCCCGACCTTCGGCGTGGTGCAGAACTCGGTGGAGCCGCGCCGCCGGGCCACCGCCACGGCCTTGCTGTTCTTCTTCCTCAACCTGATCGCCTTGGGCGGCGGGCCGGTGTTCACCGGCTGGCTGATCGACCACCTCGCCGGCTTCCACTTCAACCATCCCCAGGCCGGCGGCATCTTCGCCGCGCTGGGCGGCATGTTCACGCCGGGCGCGGCGGACTTCGCCAGCGCCTGCCCCGGCGGGATCGCCCCCAAGGGCGCGCCGGTCGAGGCCGCCAAGGCCTGCGGCGCGGCCATGGCCCGCGCGACCCAGCAGGGCATCATCGTCTCCCTGTGCTTCTACGCCTGGGCCGGCGTCCACTACACCCTCGCGGCGATCGGCATGGTCAAGCACATGAAGTCGCGGGCTGGGGCTTAGCGGTCTTGGTTCCTCGAGATGCTCCCCCTGAAGAGGGGGGAGCCGGAGGGTCGGAGGGGGCTCCATCTCCGTCGGAGGGCCGTTCTTCCTGTGAGAAGGGTATTCAGAGACGCCGCCACTACCGTCTAGCGGCGCCCGCGCCGTGAATACATTCAGAAGTAACCCTTTCGAACCAAACGTCGCTTGAACGGCCAGGTGCGCCGTTCACGCAGTGCGCTTGAAGAAGGAGGGGGCATGCCGACGCCCAACCAGAAAAGGGACATGCCGGTCGTCGGCATGGCCATCACGGCCGCATGGCTGATGCTGTTCGTCGGATACATCGCCCTGAACCAGGACAAGGTGCACGACCTCGAACCCAACGAGGTGGGCGACTTCCTGTCGGGGGCCTTCGCCCCGCTGGCGTTCCTCTGGCTGGTCCTGGGCTTCTTCCAGCAGGGCCAGGAACTGCGCAACAGCAGCGAAGCGCTCCAGATGCAGGGCCGCGAACTGCAGCAATCGGTGGAGCAACAGCGCGAACTGGTCGAGGTCACCCGCGAGCAACTGAAGTTCGAGAGCGATCGACTGCAATCTGAGCGTCAACAGGCCGAGCGTAGCGCCCAGCCACTCCTCAACCTGTCGCCTGGCATGTCCATGTCATCAGGCTCAACAATTACGAAAAAGTACTTCGAAATGAAGAATTACGGCAACGAATGCACAAGAGTTCACATCCGCGGAGATGAAATTTCCACCAAGAAAGACCGTCTCAGCCGTGGCGAGACATGCGATTTTTCCATCGTTCTGAATGGTCGAGACAGCCTGGAAACGCTCGTCACCGTCAGCTACCTCGACGGCCAATTCAACCCGCAGGAAAAGAATTACCTGATCACTCTGGAGGATCAAAAATTCGCGGTGAAGGAGGTCCCCCTCACTCGCTAAGTAATAACCCGCTTCCCTTGACTCCGGGGCCGCTCCGGCCGAAACGGCCCGACCATGATCAGCCGCTACGCCCGCCCCGAAGCCGCCGCCATCTGGTCCAGCCAGACCAAGTACAAGATCTGGTTCGAGATCGAGGCCCATGCCGCAGACGCCATGGCCGAGCTGGGGGTGATCCCCAAGCTCGCCGCGGAGACCATCTGGGAGAAGGGCCGCGACGCGGTCTGGGACAGCGACCGCATCGACGAGATCGAGCGCGTCACCAAGCACGACGTCATCGCCTTCCTGACCCACGTGTCTGAAATCGTCGGCCCCGAGGCCCGCTTCCTGCACCAGGGCATGACGTCCTCGGACGTCCTGGACACCTGCTTCGCCGTGCAGCTGTCGCGCGCCACCGACCTGCTGCTGGACGGCGTCGACCTCGTCCTCGCCGCCCTGAAGCGCCGCGCGCTGGAGCACAAGTTCACCGTCTGCGTCGGCCGCAGCCACGGCATCCACGCCGAGCCGATCACCTTCGGCTTGAAGCTTGCCGGCTACTACGCCGAGTTCCAGCGCGCCAAGGAACGCCTGGCGATGGCCAAGTTCGAGATCGCCACCTGCGCGATCTCGGGCGCCGTCGGCACCTTCGCCAACGTCGACCCGCGCGTCGAACAGCACGTGGCCGACAAGATGGGCCTGGCCGTCGAGCCGGTCTCGACCCAGGTGATCCCGCGCGACCGTCACGCCGCCTACTTCGCCGCGCTCGGCGTCGTGGCCTCGTCGATCGAGCGCCTGGCCACCGAGATCCGCCACCTGCAGCGCACCGAGGTGCTGGAGGCCGAAGAGCCGTTCGATCCGGGCCAGAAGGGCTCGTCGGCCATGCCGCACAAGCGCAACCCGATCCTGACCGAAAACCTCACCGGCCTGGCGCGTCTGGTCCGCTCGGCCGTGGTGCCGGCGATGGAGAACGTCGCCCTCTGGCACGAGCGCGACATCAGCCACTCGTCGGTCGAGCGCGGCATCGGCCCGGACGCCACCATCCACCTCGACTTCGCCCTGCGCCGCCTGGCCGGCGTCATCGAGCGCTTCAACATCTATCCCGACAACATGGCCAAGAACCTCGACAAGCTCGGGGGCCTGGTGTTCTCGCAGCGGGTCATGCTGGCGCTGACGCACAAGGACGTGTCGCGCGAGGACGCCTATGCCGCCGTGCAGGGCAACGCTATGAAGGTGTGGCGCGGCGAAGGCCGCTTCCTCGACTTCCTCAAGGCCGACCCGGTGGTCTCCAAGGCCCTGACCGACGCCGAGCTCGAGGACCTGTTCGACCTGGGCTACCACACCAAGAACGTCGACGTGATCTTCAAGCGCGTCTTCGGCGAACAGGCCTGACCCCAGTGAGCGAGCCGCCGATCCTTCGTCTCGATCCGGCGCTGGATCCGGCGGCCCTCGCGGCCGTCTACGCCCGGGACGGCGTCGTCCGCATCCCGGGAATCTTCGAGCCGGCCACGGCCGACGTCCTGGCCCGCATGCTCGAACAGGGCATGGACTGGGACGTCGTCGTCTCCACCGAGACCGGCAAGGCCGAGGTGCTGGACCGCGCGAAGATCCAGCAGCTGGGCGGGGCGGCTGTCGGCGAGAAGCTGAAGGCCGCCACCCTGCGGGCCCGCAGCGGCTTCGCCTACGTCTATCTCGGCTATCCGATGATCAACGCCTATCTGTCGGGGCGTAATCCGGGCCATCCGATCCACGACCTGACCGACTTCCTCAACGGGCCGGAGATGATCGCCTTCGGCGCCCAGGTGATCGGCGAGCCCGGGATCACCAAGCTGGACGCCCAGGCCACGCTGTACCGGCCGGGCGACTTCCTCACCCGCCACGACGATACCGGCGAGGGCGACCGCCGGGCCGCCTACACCATCAGCCTGACGCGCGAATGGCGCAGCGACTGGGGCGGCCAGCTGCTGTTCCACGACGACCTGGGCGACATCGAGCGCGGCTACGCCCCGGCCTTCAACACCATGACCATCTTCAAGGTGCCCCGGCAGCATTCGGTGGCCCCGGTCGCGCCCTATGCCGGCGCGCCGCGGCTGATGATCACCGGCTGGCTGAAGGACAGCCCGCCGTCCGGCCAGCCTCGCCAGGGGTGAGCCAGGACGGGCGCAAGCGCGGCTTTCCGCCGGTCGTTGATCCCGACGTGCGCGTGCTGGTGCTGGGCAGCCTGCCTGGCGACGCCTCGCTGGCGGCCGCGCAGTACTACGGCCATCCCCGCAACGGCTTCTGGCGGCTGATCGGCGCGGTCGTCGGGCGCGACCTGGCCGCCCTGCCCTACGAGCAGCGGCTCTCGGCCCTGCTGGCGGCGGGCGTGGGCCTGTGGGACGTCCACGCCGAGGCCGTGCGGCCAGGCAGCCTGGACGCGGCGATCAAGGACGCCGCCGACAACGACCTGACAGGCCTGGTCGACGGCCTGCCGCGCCTGCGGGCCGTGGCCTTCAACGGCGGCGCGGCGGCCAAGGCCGGGACCCGGCTGCTGGCTTCGCGGGCCGACCGCCTGGCCCTGGTTTCCCTGCCCTCGTCCAGCCCCGCCCACGCGGCCATGAGCTTCGAGGCCAAGCGCGAGGCGTGGCTGGCCTTGAGAGACCGGCTCTAGGCTTCGGGCTTGACCGGAGCCTTCGAGACCTTGGTCTGCAGGTACTCGAACTGGCCCTCGCCGACCCAGGCCTGATCGACCGTGAGGACGGCGCCGAAGCGGGCCGACTGCCCCGCATGGGGAAACTCGCCTTGCAGCGCGATCCGAAGGCCGAAGGGCGCGTCTCCGGTCGGCGCGACCTCGCCCGACACCTCGAACCGATGCCGGCCGCCGATCACCGCCTGATTGATCTCGGCCGCGCCGTTTACCCGGTCGGCGGCGAACCGCAGGTCCAGCTTCACGATCGGCGCGCCCGGCATGCCGAGCCTGCCCACGACCAGTTGGGCGGTCGAAGCGTCTGCGCCGCACATCTCGATATCGTCGGCCATGGCCTTCTCTCCCCGTCCACGGCGATCGCCCCCTGCGCCGCCGCGGATTTCGATCCGGGAAGCTAGGGCGCGCGCGGGCGAGATGTCGTGCGATTTCGCACAACGCCGCTCTTCGAGGACGAAAAAGGCCCGACCGGCGAGCGCCGGCCGGGCCTCTTTCAACTGGGCCGAAAGGCTCAGACCCGCTTCACCGGCACGTTGTCGACGTGGGTGTTGAGGTAGTCGAAGCCGCCGTGGCCGTTCCAGGTCTTGTCGACCGCCAGGCCGGCGCGGAACTGGGCCAGGAACGAGCCGATGGCCGGCGGCGGCACGCTGTAGACGAACTGGCCTTGCAGCGCGACCAGCAGCTGATCCTGGCCCAGGCCCGTGTGGTAGATGTGACCCGAGACCGGGAAGCGGTGATTGCCGCCCTGCACGGCCTGGGTGATCTCGGCGATGCCGCTGACGTTGCCCGAGGGCGCGTCGACGGTCAGGGCCAGATTGACGATCGGAGCGCCGGGCGTGCCGACGTCGCCGACCACGACCTTGACCAGGTACAGGCCGACCGGGCCGATCTCGGCCGATTGGGAATGCAGGTTGCCGACGTCGTCAGCCATGATTGCGTCCTCCGGTTTTCGGAGCGGTCGCGTGATCGCCGCCCCGTTGTCGACGATGCGCCTCGAGGGCGAATTCGCCGCCCTATAAAGCCTGAGGACGATTACAGTTTTTCGACAACCTGAAGGTGCATAAGTTCACAGATGCGCGATGGCGCAAAAGAAAAGGCCCGGCAGGTGCGAACCGGGCCGGGCCTCTTCGTGGTCGCCTCTCGGCGGAGCGGCTTATTCGCCGGCGCGCAGCTGCTCGCGGGCGAAGGCCAGCAGCTCGGCCATCTTCATGCGGACCTCGCCTTCCGACACCGCGACGCCCGAGCCCTTCAGGTCTTCGAAGACCTTGCGGAACACGTCCTCGTCGCCGGGTTGCTCGAAGTCCGACTTCACGACGGCGCGGGCGTATTCCTCGACCGTGGCCAGGCCCATCAGGCCGGCGGCCCATTCGCCCAGCAGGCGGTTGCGGCGCGCGGTGGCCTTGAACTCCAGCTCCTGGTCGTTCGCGAACTTGCGTTCGAAAGCCTGCTCGCGGTCGTCGAAGGTCGTCATGAAAGCCCCAAGTTTTCCGAAGCGCCCGCCGCCTAAGGGTGCAACCCAGGGCGGTAGTACGGCGCTCCAGTGTAAGAGAGTAGTCCGGTTTCGTCCCACGCGAACATAGCGTGTCCGCGAGACGAAGTGTTCTTGTGGCGGCTCCATATCCCGCCCAGCGGCGGGGGGCAATCGCCCGCGACGCCGCAGGGCGAAGGTTTACCACGATGGCAGCCCGCGTTTGCGGAAAAGGCCGCGTTCGGGTAGGTTCCGCCGGACATTTTTCAGTGAGCGGCCTTGAGTCGAACGCCGCGCGCAGCTATCCGCCGCGCGCGCTTTTCGTTTTCTCCGGGAGTCTTCCGGGCAAGGACGGCGCGCTTATTCGCAGGAAGGGCCTCGACGAGAGCCATGACCCGTCGCAAGAAGATCTACGAAGGCAAGGCCAAGATCCTGTACGAGGGCCCCGAGCCCGGCACCCTGATCCAGTACTTCAAGGACGACGCCACCGCGTTCAACGCGCAGAAGAAGGCCGTCCTGGAAGGCAAGGGCGTGATCAACAACCGCATCAGCGAGTACATCATGACTCGCCTGAACGCGATCGGCGTCCAGAACCACTTCATCCGCCGCCTGAACCTGCGCGAGCAGCTGATCAAGGAAGTCGAGATCGTTCCGCTCGAGGTCGTGGTGCGCAACATCGCCGCCGGCTCGATCGCCACCCGCCTGGGCCTGACCGAGGGTCAGCCGCTGCCGCGTTCGATCATCGAGTTCTACTACAAGGACGACAAGCTCGGCGATCCGATGGTCTCCGAGGAGCACATCACCGCGTTCAACTGGGCCGCCACCCAGGAGATCGACGACATGATGGCCATGGCCCTGCGCGTGAACGACTACCTGTCGGGCCTGTTCGGCGGCGTCGGCATCACGCTGGTGGACTTCAAGATCGAGTTCGGCCGCGTCTACGAAGGCGACTTCTCGCGCATCATCCTGGCCGACGAGATCAGCCCCGACAGCTGCCGCCTGTGGGACTCGGCGACCAACGAGAAGCTGGACAAGGACCGCTTCCGCCGCGACCTGGGCAACGTCATCGAGAGCTACACCGAAGTGGCCCGCCGCCTCGGCATCATGAAGGAAATGCCCACCGTCATCCAAGGCGGCGTGCACTAAGGTCAGTCAGGACGGCTCCCCGCCGGGAGCCGTCGCGATGCTCGATGCGTCGCTGGGGAGATTTTGCGTTGAAAGCCACCGTCCACGTGTTCCTGAAGCCCGGCGTGCTCGACGTCCAGGGCAAGGCCGTCGAGAACGCCCTGCACGGCCTGGGCTGGCCGTCGGTGAAGGACGCCCGCGTCGGCCGCGTCATCGAGTTCGACCTCGACGCCACGGACGCCGAGGCCGCCACGGCCGAGGTCAAGGCCATGTGCGACAAGCTGCTGGCCAACACGGTCATCGAAAGCTACCGCATCGACATCGCCTGAGGCGGGCCGTGGGATCGAGCGCTCTCCATCCCACCCGCCAGCGGATGCTCGACGTCTTCGGCGTCGAGCGCCTGCACGACTTCCGGGGGCCGGCCTGGACGCGGATCGAGCTGATCCCCGACGCCACGGCCCCCGATCGTCTTCCTCATCCCTTCACGTCGTCGGCGCGCCTGCTGCGCGAGCTCGACACCGCCCGGACGGTCGTCGCCGCCATGTTCGGCCGTTCCGAGCGGGTGACCCTGGAGCTGGGCTGGAGCACCGGCGAGAAGCCGCCGTTCAAGCGCCTGTCGCACCTGGGCTTCGACCTGCCCCGCCAGCCGGCCTGGCGCCTTCGCCCCGATCCGGAAGACGCGCCCGACTGGTGGTGGAACCTCGCCTACGCCGAGGTCCCCGCCACGCCCGACGCCCTGGCCCCCTTCCTGCTGGCCGCGGTCGGCGGCTTCCAGAAGCGGGGCCTGATCAACCTGGCGGTCGGGATCGTCGACTTCGAGGCCGGCCTGGCGCTGGAATTCTACGACGCCAAGGGCATGACCCCAATCGCCGTCACGCCCGAACGCCTGGCGCCGACCTACTGGCGCTTCCGCGACTGGGTGCGCGACGCCGAGATCGAGCGCTGCGACGGCCTGCTCGCCGCCTGGCGCGAGGCGCCGCCGCGCCTGACGGTGGTCTGAGCGATCTTCCGCATCGACCGACGGTTGTGCTTTCGCGCACATAGAAGAACGTCGTTACGCGTTATTGACGGCCAAGCTCGAGCGTGAGCTGCTTCATAGGTTGCATTCGCAATCGACACCCTAAAGCCGTGCGCCGATGTGCCGAGACCTCGTCCGCCTGGAGTCCTGCGCGGCCGCGCCGCTGAGGGCCACCCTGCCTCAACTGATCGGCTGCGGGCTGGGCCTGGCAGTGGGGCTGGCGGCCGACTGGGCCAATGGCGCGGGCGCCCTGCTTTCCAGCCTCTGCACCACCTCGGGCGGTTATGGCCCGGCCTTCTGGACGGTCTGCGAGTTGGGTCACCTGGGCATGATCGCCGGGGCGATGGCGGGGTGCGGCGCGGGACTGGCGCGGTTGAGGCTTTGGCGGGCCCCGACGCCGGCGCGCAACCGGGTGCTGCTGGCTTCGGGCCTGGCGTTCGGCGCCATGCTGCTGGCCATGGCCGGCCTGGGGGCCCTGCCCGCCTGGGGCGGCGAAAGCCTGGCGGCGACGGTCGCGGCGATGCTCGCGGCCATGGTCGCCGGCCACGGCCTGGGCCTGCTGGCGCACGGATGGATTTCTAGCGGCGCCAGGCGCTCGCGACACGGGGGAGCGGCGTGATGCGTGTGGAGATCGACGTCGAGGGCGAACTGCCCGACGGCCGGGTGTTCCTGACCTGGGCGCCCGTCAAGGCGACCGCGCGGGTGATCGACGGCGGCGCGGGCGGCGACGTGGACGTCCTGCTCGACAACGGCGGCACGGCGGGCGGCGGCAAGGTGGTGTTCGACACCCGGCGCCGCCACGACGGCGCGTCGAACCTGAAACTGCGCCTGCCCCGCGACGGGACCCCGGTCGCCTTCTGGGTCGCCGGCGAGTTCGGCGAGCCCAGCAAGAGCTATGGCGACGCCGGGATCAAGGCCGTCGTCGGCGGCGCCGTCGTCGGGACGCTGCCGCTGATGGTGCGGATCCGCAAGGACGCCCAGACCCTGACCGAGGCCGAGCGCGACCGCTTCCTGGTGGCCCTGGCCCGGCTGAACGACGCGGGGGCGGGCCCGTTTCGGGCGTTCCGCGACATGCACACCAACCTTTCCAGCCGCGAGGCCCACGGCGGGCCCGGCTTCATGCCCTGGCACCGCTCGTACCTGCTGGACCTGGAGCGCGAGCTGCAGGCCGTCGACCCCAGCGTCGCCCTGCCCTACTGGCGGTTCGACAAGCCGGCCCCGAACATCTTCGACCCGCACTTCCTGAGCATGCCCGCGGCCTCGCCCACCGCCGGCGACCTGGTGCGGTTTCCGCCCGGCCATCCGCTGGAGCACTGGTCGACCGACAGCTTCACCGGCGTGATGCGCCGGCCCAACTTCGACGTCAGCGGCGCGCCGCCGACGCGCCGGGCCGGCCGGGCCTACGTGCTGACCGAGCGCGAGACCCTGGACCTGGGCCCCACCTTCGGCCAGCTGCGCAGCATGGAAAGCGCCCCGCACGGACCGGCGCACGTCAGCTTCTCGGGCTTCATCAGTTCGATCCCCACCGCCGCCAAGGACCCGCTGTTCTTCCTGCTGCACGGCAATGTCGACCGGCTGTGGGCCAAGTGGCAGTGGGCCAACCGGCGCTTCGACACCGCCGATCCGGACGCCTTCCAGGCGGGCGGATCGCTCGGCCACCGGCTGCCCGACACCATGTGGCCCTGGAACGGCGTCACGGGCGGGGGCCGCCCGCCGACGGCGCCCGGCGGACCGCTGAGGGATTCCCCCGTCACCAGCCTGCCTGGCCCCAAGCCCACCGTGGGCGCCATGCTCGACTACCTGGGCGTCCGCTCCGGCCGCGACCAGGGCTTCGCCTATGACGACGTCCCGTTCGAAGCCGCGTGACGAGGGAGTCAGACCGATGAAGGCCAGCGACTATCGCCGACAGTACGAGGCCGAGCTCGCCTCCGAAGCCGCGTTCACCGACGGACTGCGCGCCGCCGCGGCGCCGCTGGAGACCGAGGCGGACATTCCCACCCTGCTCGCCGTGGCCACCGACCCCAAGGCGCTGCAGGACGACCGCCAGGCGGCCCTCGAACAGGTGCACGCCGCCACCTTCCTGGGCGAGGCGTTCGATCGCCATCGCGCCGAATACGAGTCCGCGCTGCGCAAGCTGATCACCGACGACGCCCCCGCGCTGCGCCGCACGGCGCTGGAATGGCTGAGCGCGGCCAAGGACGAGGTCGCGCAGAAGGTCCTGGCCGACGGCCTGAAGGACCCGCGCAAGGCCCTGGTGTCGGCGGCCAGCGCCCTGGAGTTCCTCAGTCTGGACGAGCACAGCGCCGTGACGCCGCTGGCGCGCCTGGTGCTGGAACGCGACAAGGACCTGGAAGCCCGCGTGGCGGCGCTGCGCACCCTCACGGCCGATCCGAACGCGGCCGACATCTTCGCGCGCTTCATGCGCGACAAGGACGAGTTCAAGGAGGTGCGCCAGATCAGCGCCGTGGGCCTGCAGAAGCTGAACGAGAACCTTTTCCAGAAGGTGGCCCAGCAGATCGCCGTCGACGACCACGACTTCGACGACATCCGCGCCACGGCGCTGAACGGGCTGGCGCGCAGCCCGATCGCCGAGCAGTTGCTGAGCAATCCGGCGGTGCGCGCCTCGGCCAGGGCGATCGGCGAGAAGCTGGCCTCGAACGCCTTCTCCTCCCTGCTGTCGCGCATCAAGCCGGGATCGGACGCCTGAGATGGCGCCCGGACTGTCGATCGACGCCGCGCGGCCGGCCGCGTCGCTCGACGAAGCCGAGGCGGCCGTCGACCAGGCCTTGGCTGATCCTGACGCCGCGACGGCCCTGATCCGGCTGCTGGCCGAGGACGCGCCGCTCTATCGCGGCCGGGGAACGGCCGAGGCCGAGCGCCTGCGCGGCCGGGTGCTGGCGGGGTTCGCCCGGGCGGGATTGCCGCCGGCCGCCCTGCCCCAGGTGCTGGCCGAGCTGGAGACCGGACTGAATCCGCAGGTGGTGGCCGGGGCCGCCCGGGCGCTTGCCGGCGCCGAGCCTCCTCCGGCCGAGGCGCTCGACCTGCTGGCGGCCGCCGCCCTGCGCATCCGATCGAGCGACAGTCTGGCCTGGCTGGATCCCGCCGCCCCCGTCAGCGCCGTGGCCGAGGTGGTGCTGGCCATGGCCCGGCACGGCGCGCCGGCGGTCTCGCGACTGCGGGTGCTGCGCGCCGAAGGCGGCTGGTCGGCGACGGTGACGGCGGCCCTGGCCCAGGCCATCGCCACGGCCGAAGCCGCCGCGCCGAAAAGCTGCTGCGGCGGACGGTCCGAAGCCGCGCCCGCGAGGCCCGTCGCCGCCCCCGGCGCGATCGACGACCTGGAGATCCAGGACCAGTCGGGCGCGGTCATGCGGTTCGCCGACCTCTTCGGCGGGACGCCAGCGGCGATCGCCTTCTTCTACACGCGTTGCATGAACCCGCAGAAATGCTCGCTAACCATCTCGCGGCTGGCGGCGGTGAGCGCGCGACTGAAGGGGGCGGGCCTGGCCGGGCAGGCCGTCGTGGCCGCCTTCACCTACGATCCGGCCTACGACACGCCGCGCCAGTTGGAAGCCTACGGTCGCGACCGCGACTTTCCGTTCGGCGACCGCTGCCGGCTGCTGCGCACGACCGGCCCCCTGGACCCGCTGCAGGCCCATTTCGAACTGGGCGTCGGCTTCGGGCCGGCGACCGTCAACCAGCACCGCATAGACCTGGCCGTGCTCGGCGCCGACGGCCGCGTCGTACTGAGCCATGCCCACCGGCTCTGGGACGAGGCGGAGGTGTTCGGCGTGCTGGAACGCCTGATCCGCGGCTAGGCCCCTTTCGCGACGGCCGCCCGGCGCCTACTTCCGAAGGACAAGCACAACCGGGAGGACGTCATGGCGGCATTCGAGCTGGCCCAGGTCAATATCGGCCGCCTGAAGGCGCCGATCGACCATCCGTCGATCAGGGACTTCGCCGACAACCTCGACCGCATCAACCTGCTGGCCGAGGGCTCGCCGGGTTTCGTATGGCGGCTGAAGGGCGACGGGAACAACGCCACCGACCTTTCGATCGACGGCGACCCGCTTCTGATCCCCAACCTGTCGACCTGGACCGACATCCCGTCGCTGGGGGCCTATGTCTACCGCTCGGCCCACGTGGAGATCATGCGGCGGCGGCGCGAATGGTTCGAACCGGCGCAAGGCCCGCACATGGCCCTGTGGTGGGTTCCGGCCGGCCATCGGCCAACCGTCGAGGAGGCGATGGAGAAGATCGCCCTGCTGGCGGCGAACGGACCCACGCCCGCCGCCTTCACCTTCCGCCAGCCTTTCCCCGCCCCCGCCGGCGCCCCCGGCGATCCCGGCGCGCAGCCGGTGCTGGACGAATGTGCGTGAACTGATCGCGAGTTTCGGGGACGGCGGCGCCTGACATTCGGTTCGAACGGTGCTACAGGCCCGCGCCATGAAAGCCGCCGTCGTCGTCTTCCCGGGTTCCAACTGCGATCGTGACTGCAAGGTCGCCGTCGAACGCTCCACCGGCGCTCGCGTCGAGATGGTCTGGCACCAGGAGACGGCCCTGCCGGACGACCTGGACCTGATCGTCCTGCCCGGCGGCTTCTCCTACGGCGACTATCTGCGCTGCGGCGCGATGGCGGCCCAGAGCCCCGTGATGAAGGAGGTCGTCTCGGCCGCCAACAAGGGCGTGGCCGTGGTCGGCATCTGCAACGGCTTCCAGGTTCTGACCGAAGTGGGCCTGCTGCCCGGCGCCCTGCTGCGCAACGCCAAGCTGAAGTACATCTGCAAGCCGGTCGAGCTCGACATCGTCAACAGCCAGACCCGCTTCACCGCCGCCTTCGGCGAGCAGCGCGACGCGGTGATGACCGTGGGCAACGGCGAGGGCAACTTCTTCGCCGACGAAGAGACGCTGAACCGCATCGAGGGCGAAGGCCAGGTGGTGTTCCGCTACAAGGACAACCCCAACGGCTCGGCCCGCGACATCGCCGGCATCGTCAACGCCGGCGGCAACGTCCTGGGCCTGATGCCCCACCCCGACCGCTCGTTCGACGCCGATCTCGGCTCGGAAGACGGCGCGATCCTGTTCCGCAGCGTCTTCCAGAGCGCGTAACCGACCGCCCACGAAAAAGGGCCGACGGAGCGACGCCGGCCCTTCCTCCGATAGAGCGCTGCTAACGCTCGCTGATCAGCGGTCGCGATCGCGCTCCGGCTGATTCTCCTGGCCGCCCGGGTTGCGGCCCTGTTCGTTCTGGCGCTGCTGCTGCTGCTGGCCCGGAGCCTGTCGCTGCGGGTTCTGCTGCTGTTGCTGCGGATTGCGGGTTTGCTCGCCCATGGGCTTTACTCCTCTTCGTTCCGCGCGCTGGCTGCGCACAGGAGGAAGAACGGACCCGGGACTCGCCGCGTTCCTTTTGCGCAGCTGCCTTAATTCCAGCTTAGCTCATGTTTTCGCAGATCTTTTCGCGGAATACGTCAGGAGACCGAACGAATGTCGGTATGAGCGAAGTCGTCGCCTTTGTAGAGCAGCGGCTCTTCCATGACCTTCGCAAGGGCGTAGCTGAAACAGTCACCGTAGTTGAGATTTGCACGGTGACGCCCTTTGCCGTAGGCGCGCCGGGCTTGGGCGGCGATAAAGCCTTGCTGCGCCGTGACCGCAACGATCGTTATGCCAAGTTCGGCGATATCTGTGTCCAGCAACGCCAGCCCATTGGCGACATCGAACTTGCGAAAATAAACTTCGGCGCATTCGAGATAGGAGGCGACCGACATCTTCTTCACCCAGCTATCACGGATCAGGCTGTAGAAAGCCTCGCGCTCCGGCTCGTCCAATGTGATGGCGATGAAGGCCGAAGTATCGATGATCATCCGATAGGTTGACCGTACTCGCCGTACAGTTCCTCGTCCTCGATCTCCTTCAAGGATCGGGGATCTTGGGTTCGAGGGCGAACATCGAGCCGTGCAAAGAAAGCCAGTTTCCTGGCCTCTCGCTCTTCAGGGGTAAGGTCGGAGCCGGATAGACGGACTTTCCGCTCCATCAAAGCCTGATGATAGACCTCGTTGATGCTCTCACCGGTCGCCTCGGCGATCTCATGCGCAAGGCGTTCAGTTTCTTCCGCGAGAATTAGTATGCCCATTTCGCGCTAAGCCTCCGGCTGGAAATCTAGCGGAATCCCCCCAGCCGCGCTAGAAGGCGCGCCCATGAGCGCACCGACCAACGCCCCCGCCAAGTCCCCCGCCAAGTCGATGGCCGATACGGCCGCCGAGTTCGGCCTGAAGCCCGAGGAATACGCGGTCGTTCTCGACCGGCTGGGCCGCGAGCCCAACCTCGTCGAGCTGGGCGTGTTTTCGGTGATGTGGTCCGAGCACTGCTCGTACAAGTCGTCCAAGAACCAGCTGAAGAAGTTCCCGATCAGCGGTCCGCGCGTGATCTGCGGTCCGGGCGAGAACGCCGGCGTCATCGACATCGACGACGGCGACGCGATCATCTTCAAGATGGAGAGCCACAACCACCCGTCCTACATCGAGCCCTATCAGGGCGCGGCGACGGGCGTGGGCGGCATCATGCGCGACGTCTTCACGATGGGCGCGCGTCCCATCGCCCTCCTGAACGCCCTGCGCTTCGGCGAGCCGGGCCATCCCAAGACCAAGCGCCTGGTCGACGGCGTGGTGGCCGGCATCGCCGGCTACGGCAACTGCGTGGGCGTGCCCACGGTCGCCGGCGAGACCAACTTCCACAAGGGCTACAACGGCAACATCCTGGTCAACGCCATGTGCGTGGGCCTGGCCAAGGCCGACAGCATCTTCTACTCCGCCGCTCCGGGCCCGGGCCTGGCGGTCGTCTACTTCGGCTCCAAGACCGGCCGCGACGGCATCCACGGCGCGACCATGTCGTCGGCCGAGTTCTCGGAGGACTCCGAGGAGAAGCGCCCGACCGTGCAGGTCGGCGACCCCTTCGCCGAGAAGCTGCTGATCGAGGCCACCCTCGAACTGATGGCCACCGGCGCGGTCGCCGCCATCCAGGACATGGGCGCGGCGGGTCTGACCTCGTCGTCGGTCGAGATGGCCGGCAAGGGCGGCGTCGGCATCGAGCTGAACATGGACATGGTTCCGCAGCGCGAGACCGGCATGTCGGCCTACGAGATGATGCTGTCGGAAAGCCAGGAGCGCATGCTGGCGGTCCTCAAGCCCGGCCGCGAGCAGGACGGCCACGCCATCTTCGAGAAGTGGGGCCTGGACGCCGCCGTCATCGGCTACACCACCGACACCGGCCGCCTGGTGCTCAACCACCACGGCGAGGTCGTCTGTGACGTGCCGCTGGCCCCGCTGTTCGACGACGCCCCGCTCTATGATCGGCCGTGGACGGAGCCCAAGGTCGATGACCGCCTCGACCCGGCCAAGGTGCCGGCGCCCGAGAACTGGGACGAGGCCGTGCTCAAGGTGCTCGGCTGCCCGGACATGGCCTCCAAGCGCTGGCTGTGGGAGCAGTACGACCGCCACGTTATGGCCGACACGCTGGAAGACAGCGCCACCGGCTGCGACGCCGGCATCGTGCGCATCCACGGCACGGGCAAGGCCGTCGCGGTCACCAGCGACTGCACCCCGCGCTACGTCCAGGCCGATCCGTACGAGGGCGGCAAGCAAGCCGTCGCCGAGGCCTGGCGCAACCTGACCGCCGCCGGCTCCGTGCCGATCGCCATCACCGACAACCTCAACTTCGGCAGCCCCGAAAAGCCCGAGACCATGGGCCAGATCGTGCGCGCCACCGACGGCATGGCCGAGGCCTGCCGCGCGCTCGACTTCCCGGTCGTGTCGGGCAATGTCAGCCTCTACAACGAGACCAACGGCGTCGCCATTCCGCCGACCCCGACCGTCGGCGCCGTCGGCCTGCTGGCCGATTTCGACCTGCGCACGGGCTTCGGCGCCGTGGCCGAGGGCGACACCCTGGTGCTGATCGGCGAGACGCACGGCGAGCTGGGCGCGTCGATCTATCTGCGCGAGATCCTGGGCCGCGAGGACGGCGCCCCGCCGCCGGTCGACCTGGCCGTCGAGCGCAAGAACGGCGACTTCGTGCGCGGCCTGGCCGGCACGGGCCTGGTGGCCGGCGTGCACGACCTGTCGGACGGCGGCCTGCTGGTCGCCGCGGCCGACATCGCCCTGGCCAGCAAGGTCGGCGTCACCCTGAACGCCACCAGCCACGCCCACGCCCACCCTTACCTGTTCGGCGAGGACCAGGCCCGCTACCTGGTGGCGACGCCCGATCCGGACGCTCTGCTGGAAGCGGCCAAGGACGCCGGCGTGCACGCCAACATCGCGGGCGTGGCCGGCGGCGAGGCCTTCGCCTCCACGGGCCTGTTCTCGATCCCGCTGGCCAAGCTGCGCGAGGCGAACGAAGCCTGGCTGCCGGCGTTCATGGGCTGATCGCCGGTCTCGGCGAGAGTATCGAAAGAGTGCTGAAGATGCGTCTGCCGCTGATCGCCGCCGCCCTGCTGACCCTGGCCGCCTGCGCCCCGACGGCCCCGCCGCCCGGACCCGCGCAGGCCGCCTCGGGCGGCGACACCGCCGAGACCTGCGCCGCCCGCGGCGGCCGGATCGAGACCGTCGGCCGGCGGGGCCTGCCCACCTGCGTCGTGCCCTATGCCGACGCCGGCAAGGCCTGCACCGACACCGCCCAGTGCCAGGGCGGCTGCATCGTCGAGGGCAACCTCGAGCCCAACGACGCGCCGGTGACCGGCCAGTGCAAGCGCTCGAACGTGCAGTTCGGCTGTTACGCCAAGGTCGTCAACGGCAAGGCGACCGGCGCGATCTGCATCGACTGACGCGCCGCTAGATCGCTTCGTAAGTCACCGAGAAGCCGCCGTCGGCCGCCTGGACGACGGTGGCCTTGGCGCGTTCGCGGCCCGTGAAGTCGATGATCGCGCCGGGCCTGGTCGACAGGTCCAGCACCTTGCCGCGCACGAAGCGCCCCTCGATCAGGTGAAACACCGGACGCGGCCGGATCTGATAGGTGACGTGCGGCCGGGCGTCGAACACCGCCGCGGGCACGGGTTCGTTGCTGTCGATCTGCTTGGTCAAGCCCAGCACGACCCCGTCGCCTTCCGGAAAGTCGGCCTTGGTGTCGATGGCGAAGTGACCGGGCTCGGCGGCGCCGGCGGTGAGCTTCTCGGCGAAGCCCCGGCTGGGCCCCTCGTGGTCCATGTGGGTGATCGTGACGAGGTCGCGGGCCAGCGGGTTCACCGGCGCCGTGAACGCCGCCTTGATCACGCGCTCGACCTCCACCTTGGCCGGAAAGGCGAACAGGGCCTGCACGGCCTCGCTGAAGGTGGCGGCGCGGGGCGCGTTCGGCTCGACATAGTCGAAGGGCGCGCAGACGGCGGGCCATACCGCCACCGACGCGCCGTCCAGGGTGACGTCCGGCGGCGCAGGCAGCAGCGCATAGCTGCGGACCTTGCCGCCGGCGTTCACGATCTCGATCGTCCAGACCGCCATGCTCGCCTCCGCCCGATCAGACCGGTTCGTAGGTGACGGCGAAGGTCCCGTCAGCCTTGGCCACGATCGTCGCCGTCAGCTTGTCCTGGTCGAAGTCGATGGCGACCAGCGACGGCGGATGCAGCGCCAGCGCCTCGCCGCGCAGCGGACGTCCCTGCGCCAAGTGGAAGCGGTGCGACGGCTCGATCACGAACACGCCGCCGGGCTGGGGCGGGAAACCAGCGATCGGGGTCGGCACGTCGCTGTCTCCGAACTTGCCCAGCCCGATCGTCGCGGGCGGCGGAAACGAACCGTTGGACAGCGGATCGGGCGTGTGCAGCGAGACCGTGCCGTAGTCCGACCGGTCATGTTCCACCGGCCCGAAAAGGGCGGGGTTGTCGAGCAGGTCGACGCGGTCGCGCGCCCGGGCGTCGACCGGCACGTTGGCGTTTTCCGTCAGCACCACGCCGGGCGCGGGCCTGGCGCTGAAGTCCACGTAGATGGCGATGCTCTCGCTGAAGGTCGAGCGGCGGCGATCATCTGGCTGGATCCCCGGATAGGTGATCCAGGCGCAGGGATGGACCGCGACCGCCTGACCCGAGAACCGCACCTTCGGCGGCTCGCTGTAGACGAAGAAGTCCTTGGCCGCTCCGGTCTCGTTGACCACCTCGATCGTCCAGATCGCCATCGCTCGCCCCTGCCCCCGAACGCGCCGCTCGCGTCGAAATCGGGCGCAACCTGGACATGAATCGATGAGCTTCGCAATTGACGATGGCGCACATCGACGCCGCCATAGCCTTCCGGTCGAAAATGTCATGCTGGCGTCAGCCTGGCGACCAGCGCGCAATGGCACCAAGGCCGCAGTCCTCGCCCGGCCGCTACCGAGCCCCCTTCCCGCCCCAGCCGTGGCGGTCGGCGCGGGGACGCTGTATCAAAGCTGTTCGTGGAGGCGCTTGGCCTCCGTCGCACGAACACCGCGCCGCCGGGCCGCCGCCACCATGAAGATCCTGATCGTCGAGGACGAACCCAAGACCGTCGCCTATCTGCGCAAGGGGCTGACGGAGCAGGGCTATTCCGTCGACTTTGTCGGCGACGGCGAGGACGGCCTGCACCTGGCCCAGACCCTCGACTACGACGCCATCGTGCTGGACGGCATGCTGCCGGGCCTCGACGGCGTGGCCGTGCTGGAGCGCCTGCGCCAGACCCGCCAGACGCCGGTGATCATGCTGACCGCCCGCGACAGCGTCGACGACCGCCTGCGCGGCCTGGGGGCCGGGGCCGACGACTACCTGGTCAAGCCGTTCTCGTTCCTGGAGCTGCTGGCCCGGCTGCAGGCCATCACCCGGCGCGGCCGCGGCGAGGCGACCACCATCACCGTCGGCGACCTGCACCTGGACCTGCTGGCCCGCCGCGCCACGCGCGCCGGCCGCCGGCTGAACCTGACGGCCAAGGAGTTCGCCCTGCTGGCCGTGCTGGGCCGCCGGCAGTCGCAGATCGTCTCCAAGACCATCATCACCGAGTTGGTCTGGGACATCAATTTCGACACCAACACCAACGTGGTCGAGGTGGCGATCAAGCGCCTGCGGGCCAAGATCGACGGCATGTTCGAGACCAAGCTGCTGCATACCGTGCGCGGCATGGGCTACGTGCTGGAACACCGTCCCGACGGAGGCGTCGAATGACCCCCGCCTCCCTCGCGCTCAGGTCCATCGGCCCCAAATCGATAGCCGGGCGCCTGGCCCTGATGTTCGCGATCGCAACGACCCTGGTCTCGGTCCTGGCCGGGGTGGCGATCTTCGGCTTCCAGAGCCTGGAACTGCGCCGCCACCAGGCCGAGGAGCTGAACGCCCGCATGGAGATCATCGACGCGATGATCCGCCATGCCGGCGATCCCAAGCGCTGGCCGATGCTGGGCGACAAGCTGGAGTCGTTCACCCCCGCCAACGGCAGCATCCGCTACCGGGTCGACTGCCCCGACGCCCGCTTCCGCTTCGCGCCCGACGACGCCCTGGCCCGGGCGCGCGACGGCATCGACCTGATCCATTTCGACGGCAAGCGCTACATGACGCTGACCCGTCGCGTGCCGCCCTATCTGGAGCGGCCGGAAGTCAGGCTGGTGATCGCCGCCGACACCGCGCCGTTCGACGCCTCGCGCAGGGTGCTGGGCGTAGGCGTGCTGGCCGTCTCGCTGGTGACGATCGCGCTGGTCAGCCTGCTGGGCTGGTGGGTCGCCCGCAAGGGCCTGGCGCCGGTCGACCGGCTGTCGCAGCGCGCCCGGGCGCTGAACCCCGACGACCTGAGCCTGCGCATGCCGACGAAGGGCCTGCCGGCCGAGCTGGAGGGCCTGATGGCGGCCTTCAACGGCGCGCTCGACCGGCTGCAGGACGCCTACGAGCGCCTGGCCTCGTTCAACGCCGACGTCGCCCACGAACTGCGCACGCCCCTGGGCAACCTGATCGGCCAGACCCAGGTCGCCCTCTCCCGCCCGCGCGAGGCTGACGAGCTGGAGGAGGTGCTGCACTCCAACCTCGAGGAGCTGGACCGCCTGCGCTGCATCATCAACGACATGCTGTTCATGGCCCGCGCCGACCAGGGCGCGCTGGCGGCCAATCTCGAAACCGTGTCGCTGGCCGGCCTGACCCACAAGACCGCCGACTTCCTCGACGTGCTGTTCGAGGACGCGGGCGTGACGCTGGAGGTGTCGGGCGACGGCGTGGTGGCGGCCGACGCCTCGCTGCTGGGCCGGGCGGTGACCAACCTGCTCGACAACGCCATCCGCCACGGGGTGGACTGCAAGACCGTGCGCGTCACCATCGAGCCGCAGGACGGCAAGGTCTGCCTGGGCGTGCGCAATCGCGGCGGCCCGATCCCCGAGGCGCATCTGGCCCGCCTGTTCGATCGCTTCTACCGCCTCGACCGGGCGCGCGAGCACAGCCACGACGTCCACGGCCTGGGCCTGGCCGTGGTCAAGGCCATCGTCACCATGCACGGCGGAACGGTCTTCGCCCGCTGCGAGAAGGGCGAGGTGCTGATCGGCTTCGTCCTGCCCGGCGGCGCGGTCGCGACGGGCGAGCCTCACGAGCCCTCCGCGCGCAGGATCGAACCGGTCGGGGCCTGAGCCCCCCTCGCGACCCCCATAGGCGGCCCGCGACCTTGGCGCTAAGGTCGCGCCCAGGGGGAGCGGATGTCGGGTTTCACGGATCTTGAGAGGGCCGCGCTCGCCGCGATCTGCGACGGACGGCCAGACATCGCCAGGCAGCTTCGCGCGCTTCTGGCGACGATGCGGCAGCCCGAACGCGAGAACACCGGGCACGGCTTCTACACGTGCTTCGACGTCGATCGGGACCAGCCGCCCATCGACTGGCCCACGCGCACGCTCGACAGTCCGACCGCCGAGGTCGCGGTCGACGGCAAGACGCTGCTGATGGGCTTCATCCTGTGGCTCGAGGACGGCTTCCCCACCTGCCTGGAAGGCTTCCAGCACGGCACGCCGCAGGGCGAGAACATCGACCTCAAGCCCAAGGACCTCGCCGCCCTGGTCTGGACCCGCCTCGCCGATTGACACGACCCAACAGCAATTCGGAGACGCCATGATCGCCGCCCTGCTCGCCGCCATCGTCATCGACGGATCGGCCCCGCCGTCGAGCATCGCCGCGCCGCCTGCAGCGCCCGCCGCAACGCAAGCGCTCGATCCGGCGGCGGTGAAGGCGGTCGAGGCGGTCGCCTACGACTATGTCGACGGTCAGCTGGAGGGCGATGTCGCGCGGGTCGTCCGCTCGCTGCACCCCGACCTGGCCAAGCGCGCCGTGCGCTCGCGGCCCGATCCCGACGAGACCCTCGGCCTGCGACGCATGAACCGCGACGAGCTAGCGGGCCTGACCCGGCAGGGCGCCCTGAAGACCCCGCGCGAACAGTGGGACCGCAGCGTGCGCGTGCTCGACATCGCCGGCAACGTGGCGGTGGCGCGGGTGGAGACGCCGTGGTTCGTCGACCATCTGAACCTCGGCCTGTTCGGAGACCGCTGGGTGATCGTCAACGCGCTCTGGTACGCCAAGCCGCAACCGGCCAAGTAAGGCCCTAAGCCGCCTCCCCGCCTCGCCAGCCGCCGCCCAGCGCGCGGATCAGATCCACGCTGGCGGCCAGGCGCCGGGTGCGAAGGTCCAGGGCCGAGCGGCGGGCGTCCAGCTCGGCGGTCTGGGCGGTGACCACGTCGAGATAGCTGGCCGCGCCTTCGCGATAGCGGGTCGTGGCCAGGGCGCTGGTGCGGGCGGCGGCGTCCACGGCCTCGTCCTGGCGGGCCTGGGCGGCGGCCAGGCGGTTGGCCAGGGCCATCTGGTCCTCGACCTCGCGGAAGGCGTCGAGCACGGTCTGGCGATAGCCGGCGGCGGCCTCGTCGAACACCGCGCGGCTGCGGGCGACCTCGGCCTTGCGAGCGCCGCCGTCCAGCAGCGGCAGGGCCGCCGCCGCCGGCCCCAGGGCCCAGACGCGGTTGGCCGTGGTCAGGAGCTCGCCGCCAGTCGACTGCCAGCCGCCGCTGGCGGCCAGGGTCACGGTCGGGAACCAGGCGGCTCGGGCCACGCCGATGCGGGCGTTGGCGGCGGCCACCCGGCGCTCGGCCGCGGCGATGTCGGGCCGGCGCTGCAGGACCAGCGAGGGCGTGGTCACCGGCGTGCGCGGCGCGTCCGAAAGGCCGTCGATCCTCGCCACCGAGAAACTGGAGGCCGGCTCGCCGACCAGCACCGCCAGGGCGTGCTCCAGCAGGGCGCGATCGGCCTGGGCCTGCTCCTGCTGGGCCAGGGCCGTGGCCAGCTGGGTCTCGGCCCGGCCGGTGTCGACCGCGCTGGACGCGCCGCCGGCCTGGCGGCGCCGGGTCAGGTCCAGCGCCTGGCGGTAGGCGTCGGCGGTGGACGACAGCACGGCGATCTGGGCGTCGGCCCCGCGCAGCTGGAAATAGGCGTCGGCCAGCTGAGCCTGCAGGCTCAGCCGCACGGCGGCGAGGTCGGCGGCGCCGGCTTGGGCGTCGGCGCGGCCGGCCTCGACCTGGCTGCGCACACGTCCCCACAGATCGAGCTCGTAGGACGCCGAGGCGCCGATGCCGACCGGATCGGTGCGGCCCGACGAGGTCGTGCGCTGGCTGGCCGCGCTGGCGTCGACGCCAACCGAGGGATAGAGGTTCGCGCGCGCCTGGCGGGCCAGGGCGCGGGCCTGGTCGTAGCGCGCCAGGGCCTGGGCGAGGCTGGCGTTGCCGCTGGACAGGCGCTGCTCCAGGCCCTCCAGGGTCGGATCGGCGAACACCGCCCACCAGTCGCCGGCCGGCGCGATGTCGCCGACGGCGGGGGTCCAGGGCCCGTCGTCGCGGAAGGCCGCCGGCGTCGAGACGGCCGGCGGCGCATAGGCCGGGGCGGCGGCGCAGGCCGCCAGGCCCAGCAAGGCCAAGGGCAGGATGGCGTTAGCCGCGCGCACCGGTCGCTCCCTTGGCTTGCGCCGTCTTGGCCTGGGCGGGCTTGGGCTGGATCGCCCGCACGGTGTCGCCGTCGGCGATGGCGTCGGGCGGGCTGCTGACCACCCATTCGTTGGCCGCCAGACCGCCGGCCAGTTCCAGTTCCGAGCCGTTGTCCTTGGCGATCGTGACCTTGCGGATATGGACCTTGCCGTCGTTGTCGACCACGGCGATCGCCGTGCCCTCCTTGCGGAACAGCAGGGTGTTGGCCGGCACGCGCAAGGTGGCCGGCGCGGCCTGGACCGCGCCGTCCTTGCCGAGCTCGAGGCTGACCTGGGCGTAGGCGCCGGGCTTGAGCTGGCCCGCGGCGTTGTCGACCTCCAGCTGGACCAGCATGGCGCCCGACTGGGCGTCGACGGCGTCGGCCGCGCGGACGAGCCGCGCCTGGAACGACTGGCCCGGCAGGTCGGGCGAGGAGAAGCTGGCGGTCATGCCCGGGCGTATCGAACCGGCCAGGCTCTGGGGCACGCTGACATAGAGGCGCAGGCGACGGGTGTCCGACACCGTGAACAGCGGCGACGGCGCGCCGCCGCCGGCGCTGATCAGGGCGCCCAGGTCGGTGTCGCGGCTGGTCACCACGCCGTCGAACGGGGCGACGATGCGCTTGAAGGCGGCCAGGCTCTCCAGCCGGCGCACATTGGCGGCGGCCTCGTTGCGCATGGCCTCGCGGGCGGCCAGGTCGCCCTGCTTCTCGTCGGCCTCCTGCTGCGAGACGGCGTTCTCGCCCACCAGGCGCTTCCAGCGTGCGGCGCCGACCGCGGCCAGGTCGCGCTGGGCCGAGGCGGTGGCGAACGCGGCGCGGGCGGCGACCAGCTGCTGGTCGACTTCCGGGGCGTCGATCTCGGCCAGCACCTGGCCGGCCTTCACCGGCTGGCCGATGTCGACGTACCAGCGGCGCAGGTAGCCGTCGGTGCGGGCGTAGACCGGGGCCTGGTTCCAGGCCTGCAGGCGGCCGGGCAGGACCAACGCCCCGTCCTCGCCCGCCGTGGGGCGCACGACGCTGACGGTGATAACCCCGGCGTCCTGGCTGGCGGTCGCCAGGTCCTTGCCGGTCATGAAGCGGGCGGCCGCGCCGGTCGCCAGGATCAGGGCGAAACCCGCGGCGCCGACCAGCGCCAGGCGGCGCAGCCGACGCGGATCGGTCTTGGGCAGGGTGTCAGGCATGGACGTGTCCTTCGGTGGACGAAGCCTCGGCGCGCGGGCGGCGGCCGTGGACGATGGCGAAGATGGTCGGGACGAACAGCAGCGAGGCGCAGGTGGCGAAGATCAGGCCGCCGATCACGGCGCGGCCCAGGGGGGCGTTCTGCTCCGCGCCCTCGCCCAGGGCCAGCGCCATGGGACCCATGCCGATGATCATGGCTAGGGCCGTCATCAGCACCGGGCGGAAGCGGGTGACCCCGGCCTCGAAGGCGGCCTGGATCGCGTCGCCCGTGGCGGCCAGCCGCTCGCGGGCGAAGCTGACCACCAGGATCGAGTTGGCCGTGGCCACGCCCATGCACATGATCGCGCCGGTCAGGGCCGGCACCGACAGCGGCGTGCCGGTGGCGAACAGCATCCAGGCGATGCCCGCAAGGGCCGCCGGCAGGGCCGAGATGATCACGAACGGGTCCAGCCAGGACTGGAAGTTGATGACGATCAGCAGATAGATCATCACCACCGCGCCCAACAGGCCCCAGCCCATGCCGGAAAAGGCGGTGTTCATGGTCTGGTACTGGCCGCGCAGGGTGACGCGCACCTTGGCCGGCTTGTCCTTCTCCAGGGCCTTGAGGATCTTCTGGACGTCGGCCGCCACGCCGCCGAGGTCGCGGCCCTGCGTCGCCGCATAGACGTTGACCATTGGCTGGATGTTGTACTGCGAGACGACCGCCGAGGTCGCGCCGCGGCTCAGCGCGCCGAGGCCGCTCAGCACCTGCGGCGCCTCGTTCGGCACGCGGCTGCCGGTGACGGGGATGGCGCCCAGCTTCTCGAAGCTGTCGATCAGATATTCCGGCGTCTGGGCGACGATCGGATAGGACACCCCGTTCTGCGGGTTCAGCCAGAACACCGGCGAGGTCTGGGCGCTGCCGGCCACGGCGCCGGCCAGGCTGGCGGTGACGTCGCGCTCGTCCAGGCCCAGGGCGTGGATGCGGGTGCGGTCGGCGTCGAAGCGCAGCTGCGGGGCGGCGCTGGGCTGCTGGATGCGCACGTCGGCGATGCCCTCGACGCCGCGGATCGCCCGCAGGATCTTCTGGGCATAGGCCTGGTTGGTCGCCGCGTCGCCGCCGGCCACCTGGATGTCGATCGGCGCGGGGCTGCCGAAGTTGAGGATCTGGCTGGTCACGTCGGCCGGCAGGAACGAGAAGGTGGCCGTCGGGAAGGCCTTGGGCAGTTCCCGGCGCAGCGCCTTGACGTAGCCGTCGGTCGGCTTGTGGCCCTTCTTCAGGCTGATCAGGATGTCGCCGTCCTGGGCGCCGATGGTGCCCGAGGCGTTGTAGGCGACGTTGATGCCGCTGGTGGACAGGCCGATGTTGTCGACGATGGTCTCGATCTCGGCGTTGGGGATGATCGTGCGCACCTGGCGCTGGATGCGGTCGAACAGCGCCGCCGACTCCTCGACGCGGTAGCCGGTCGGCGCGCGGACGTGCATGGCGATCGAGCCGGAGTCCACGGCCGGGAAGAAGTTGCGGCCCAGGAACGGAACCAGCGCCAGGCTCAGCACCGCGAAGGCCAGGAAGCCGGCGACGAACTTGCCCCGCGCGCCCAGCGCAAAGCCCAGCAGGCCGGCATAGGCGTCGCGCACCTTGGCGAACATCCGCTCGAAGCCGCGCTGGAAGCGCACCAGGCGGTTCTTGGACGGGGCCTCCTGGTCGTGCGGGGCGTGCGGCTTCAGCAGGAAGGCCGCCATGGTCGGCACCAGGGTCCGCGACAGCAGGAACGAGGCGATCATCGCGAAGACGACCGACATCGCCATCGGCACGAACAGGAAGCCCGACACGCCCGGCAGGAAGAACATCGGCACGAAGACGATGCAGATGCAGAGCAAGCTGACGAAGGCCGGCGTGACGATCTGGGCCGCGCCGTCGAGGATCGCGGTCTTGACGTCCTTGCCGTGCTCCAGGTGCCAGTTGATGTTCTCGATGGTCACCGTGGCGTCGTCGACCAGGATGCCGACGGCCAGGGCGAGACCCCCCAGGGTCATGACGTTGAGGGTCTGGCCGAAGGCCGCCAGGGCCGCCACCGCCGCCAGCACGGCCAGCGGGATCGAGACGGCGATGATCACCGTCGAGCGCCAGCTGCCCAGGAACAGCAGGATCATCAGCGAGGTCAGGATCGCGGCCAGCGCGCCCTCGTGGACCACGCCCTCGACGGCCGCCTTCACGAAGGTCGACTGGTCGTTCAGCGGGGTGATGGTCAGGTTGTCGGGCAGCTGGGCCTTCAGCTCGGGCAGCGCGCCCTTGATGCCGTCGACGATGGCGATGGTCGAGGTCGCGCCCGACTTCAGCACCGTCATCAGCACCGAGCGCTGGCCGTCGACGTGGACGACGTTCTGCTGCGGGGCCGAGCCGTCGCGGACGTGGGCGACGTCGCCCAGGCGGATGGTCGCGCCGTTGACCGTGCGCACCGGCAGGGCGTTCAGCTCGTCGACCGAGCCGGGGGCGTTGTTCAGGCGCAGGCTGTACTGGAACTCGCCGATCTTGACGAAACCGGCCGGGGTGATCTGGGTCTGGGCGGCGATCGCCGCGCCGACGTCGGTGGCCGACAGCCCCTTGGACAGCAGGGCCTGCGGGTCGATGTCGACCTGGATCTGGCGGGTCTTGCCGCCGAACGGGAACGGCACGGCCGCGCCGGGCACGGTGACCAGGCGCGTGCGGATGAAGTTGACGCCGTAGTCGAACAGCTGCTGCTCGCTCATCCCCTGGCCGGCCAGGGCCAGCTGCACGATCGGCACGGTCGAGGCGTTGTAGTTCAGCACCAGCGGCGGCGTCGTGCCCGTCGGCATCTGGCGCAGCAGGGTCTGGGAAACGGCGGTGATCTGGGCGTTGGCCAGGCGGATGTCGGCGCCGGGCTGGAAGTAGACCTTCACTACGCCGATGCCCTGCAGCGAGGTGGCCTCGATATGCTCGATGTCGTTGACCGTCGTGGTCAGCGCCCGCTGGTAGGGCGTCAGGATGCGGCCCGACATGTCCTCGGGCGACAGGCCGTTATAGGTGAACGCCACCGCGACCACGGGGACGCGGATCTCCGGAAAGATGTCGGTCGGGGTGCGCAGGATCGCCAGCACGCCGACGATGAGGATCATCGCGGCCATGACGACGAAGGTGTAGGGACGCGCCAAAGCCGTCCGCACAAGCGAGATCATCGAGAAATCCGTCGTTCCGGAGAGGTTGCGACGGATGTAGCGGCGCCATCGGGTCGTCAGGCTGACGCCCGCCTGACAAGGCGGTCAGCAACGGTGGACAACTGGCGATCGGACGGCGGCCCGCAAGCCGCCGTCCGGGTCTGGGCTCAGCCGTAGGTGACGTTCGCCAGGGTGAAGAGGAACGGCTTGGCGTCGGCGCCCTGGCCGCCGCCGGTCATGACGATGTCGGCGCCGGCGATGCCCATCAGGTTGATCTCGGTCAGGGCCGAGACCGCATCGGCGCCGACCGCCGCCCCCGCTTCGCTGCGCAAGGCCGCGCCGATCCAGATCTTCGGCGGCAGGGTGAAGACGGCGGTCGTGTGCGGCCCCAGCAACTGCCGCGCATAGGGCTTGCCGTCCCGGAAGAAGGCGGCCTCGACGAAGCCCTGGGGCAGCTGGTTGAGAACGCTGATCGCGCTCGCGGGCCCCTGCTGGTCGGCGAGTTTCAGGACCGTGCCGGTGTCGCCGGCCACGACCTCGGCGACCTGGCCGTTGGCGATGTCCAGTTGCGGCGAGACGTTGCCGTGCGGATCGACGACGCCGAGGGTGACGGCCGCCGGCCAGACGAACGGATGGCTCCAGCCCGGACCGCAGTTGTCGATCACCCGCCAGGCCTGGCCGATCTCGTCGATCGCCGGCGAAGGGGGCTGGCCGAACAGCAGCACGTGCACGTTGCTGGCGTCGTTGGAGCGGTTGACGAAGTTCAGCTTCACCTCCGGCCCCGCCGAACCCAGGCCGGCGGCCAGGACCGGCTTCTCCGACGCGGACTCGGCGGGCGGCGCCTCGGCCGGAGGCGCCGCGACGTCCTCGGCAAGGGCCGAGACGACGCCCGGGTCGCTCGCGCCGTTGGCGCTCTTGGCGGTGATGGTGTCCATAGCCAGGCCTCCCCGCGAAGGCGCCCCTGCCCTTCGCAATCTGAGGGAGCATACAACCCTACGAAGATTACCCAAAGGCGCCGTTTCAGTCGCGGCCGCGGCGAGCCTCGATCTCGGCGACCCGCTGGCGCACCGTCTCGCCCGCCGCCGGGCCGGCGGCGTAGGTGAAGCGCTCGGCGTCGATCGGCCGGCCGCTGACGGCGTCGACCACGACGGGCTCGGCCGCCTGCCCCGTGACCCGGTCGACCAGCTGGCCGGCGATCCCCTCGTGCGCGAAGTGGCGGTTGCCGAAGGCCAGCAGCGCGGTCAGCACCGGCGCGAAGTCGCGGCCCTGCGGGGTCAGCACGTATTCGTGGCGCACGGGCCTGTCCTGATAGGGCCGCCGCTCGAGAAAGCCGGATTGTACTAGTCCGGCCAGGCGCTTTGCGAGGATGTTTGGGGCGACCCCCAGGCTCTTCTCGAAGGCGTCGAAGCGGGTCAGCCCCTGCTGGGCGTCCCGCAGGATCATCAGGCTCCAGGTGTCGCCGACGCGTTCGAGCGTGCGGCCGACGGGGCACTGTCCAGGATCGAAGGCGCGCGTGGTCATGAAGCGAAGATAGGGCGTCGATAGCAAAATGAAAGCCAGTTACTTGCAATTCGAAAGTAACTAGCCATCTGCAAGTCACTCCGCCGCGACGAGCGCGACGGCCAGCATCCCGAGGGGATCGAGACATGAGCAAACAAGACTTTCCCGGCGCGGCCCTGGTGACGGGCGCCTCCAGCGGCATCGGCGCGACCTATGCCGACCGCCTGGCCCGGCGCGGCCACGACCTGGTGCTGGTGGCCCGCGACGCCCGGCGCCTGGCCGACCTGGCCGAGCGCCTGACGGCGCAGACCGGCGTCAAGGTCGACGTCGTCCAGGCCGACCTGACCAACGCCGTCGACCTGGCCCGCGTCGAGGCCCGGCTGGCCGAGGACGCGACCATCGACATCCTGATCAACAACGCCGGCGCGGCCCTGGGCGGCGACTTCGTCGACCAGGACGTCGACAAGGTCGACAACCTGATCCAGCTGAACGTGGTGTCGGTGACCCGCCTGGCCCACGCGGCGGCCCGCGCCTTCAAGGCCCGCGGCCGCGGCGCGATCGTCAACATCTCGTCGGTGGTGGGCCTGCTGCCCGAGTTCCGCTCGCCGGTCTACGGCGCGACCAAGGCCTATGTGACCTACTTCACGCAAGGCCTCCGCAGCCAGCTGCCAGACGCGGTGAAGCTGCAGGCGGTGCTGCCCGGCGCCACCCGCACCGAGATCTGGGACCGCTCGGGCGGCAGCGTCGACGCGCTGGATCCGTCGACGGTGATGGAGGTCGGCGACCTGGTCGACGCGGCGCTGGCGGGCTTCGACCAGGGCGAGCTGGTGACCATACCCTCCCTGCCCGAGGCCGGCGATTTCGCCGCCTACGACGCGGCCCGCCTGAATCTGGCTCCCAACCTGTCGCGCGACCGCCCCGCGCCCCGCTACGGCCTAGCCTGACACCCTGCCGGCGGCGGAACGAAAGCCGCCGCCGGCCGCTCACCTTGCGAAGCCTGGGAGGCGCAACATGTCGGTCATCGCCAATCTCGACGAGTTCATCCTGGAGGAGACCGAGCACGGCATCTTCCTGACTCTCACCGCCGACGACGACCAGACCATGCGCGTCAAAGTCACGCTCGACGACCTCGAGGAGATCATGGACGTCATCGACGAGGTGTTCGGCGTCGAGGTCGAGGCGGCCAACGACGAAGAGGCAGAATAGGGATTTCTCTCCGCCGAGAGCCGAACATCGGGCTACCTCCACCATCAGGTATCGCAACTCATGCTCGGGCGCAGGTTTTCCGCGTCCCTCCATCCCCCGTGACGAGGAAGGCGGGTTTGGCCTGTGCTCGGACGCTTCAAGCGCCAGGGCCAGCCCGCTCCCACCCGTAAAATCCTCGCGAAAGCGGGGACCCAGGCTTTTCCGCCATCCCCCACGCGCCCCCGTAATCCTGCTTCCCTCGCCCTGTGGCGAGGGCCCATGCCGGTCGCTGCTCGGACCTAGGGAAAACCTCACTACAAGGGCGAGGAAGGCGAACCTAAAGATCCTCCCCCCTCTGGGGGAGGTGGCACGGAGGGCCGGAGGGGATCCGCCACGCGTCCAGCGCCCCATCCTTCGGCAAGACGATCCGAATGCCTGACCTTCGATCCCGGCTAGCGCGCGATCTCGGCCAGTCGCTCGTCGAAGGCCCGCGTCGCCTGGATCACCGTCGCCACTGAGGCCTTGAAGAACGGCTGGGGGATGGTCTCGAAGTCGTCGGTGGGCTGGTGGTAGTCGGGGTGATCCTCGACGCCGAAATAGACCCAGGCAACGCCCTTCTCGGCGAAGGCCCCGTGGTCGGACTGGGCGGTCCAGTTGTTCTCCTTGCCGTCGGCGTCGGTGTCGTGGCCGAGCTTCAGCTTGACCGGCGCGGTTTTGGCCACCGCCTCCAGGATCGGCTTCAGGGCCGGCTGAGGCGAGGCGCCGGCGGCGTAGAGCTCGCCCTTGGCGTTCTTGCTCAGCATGTCGAAATTGACGTTCAGGCCGATCGCCGACAGCGGGATCGGCGGCTGCGCGACGAAGGCCTTGGCGCCCCGCAGGCCGCCCTCCTCGGCGTCCAGCGCGACGATCAGCACGTCATGCAATGGCGGCTTTTCCTTGAAGGCCTCGGCCACGGCCAGCAGGCCGGCGACACCCGAGGCGTTGTCGTCGGCGCCGTTGTAGACCTTGCCGTCCTTGACCCCGACGTGATCGTAGTGGGCGGTGACCACCAGGGCCTTGCCGTCCGGCGCCGTCCCCTTGATGCGGGCTGCCAGGTTGACGCCGGTGATCGTCGTCCCGTCCTTGCGGGTGTAGCGGAACGGCCGCTCGAAACCCTCGCCGATGGGCGCGACCCCGATCAGCTTGAAACGCTCCAGGATGTAGGTCCGGGCCAGCTGCGAGCCCGGCGTGCCCGGGGCGCGCCCCTGCATGGCGTCGGCCGACAACACCTTAACGTCGTCCAGCGCCGTGTCGCCGGGCCCCGCCAGGGCCGGCGCGGCGATCAGGGCGGAGACGAGCACGACGCCGACAAGACGGCTGGCGCGGCGAAAACCGGGGGAAGAGCAAACCATGTCCCCTGAATGCGGCTCTCCCGTCAGCAGCGCAAGTCCGCCGGCCTGCGACCGCTCCTGACGCTTCGTCCAGACAGGTTCGTCACACAGGCCAAGCCTGATTTCAGAACACATTTTCGAAAGCGCTATTTTCATGCCCACCATCAACGCTCCGGCGCCCAACGGCGTCGACGACCATGCCGTGCTGCAAGCCCTTGTCGATCATGGCCGTCCCTACGGTCAGTTCACCACCGACGGCGTCGAGATCGCCCTCGACCGCGGCGTCTATCGCCTTTCCCAGAGCCTGGACCTGTCCAACGCTCACGGCGTCCACATCCGCGGCCAAGGCATGCACACCACCGAGATGCGGGCGCTGGGCGACTTTTCCGTCATTCGGGCCGAGGGCTCGCCGACCGAGCCGCTGAACCAAGCCGGCATCAAGGGCCTGACGATCCGCGGCTTCGGCAACGACCAGCCCGGTTCGTATGGCATCATGCTGAAGTGGACCAACCGCTGCGCCGTCGAGGACGTGCTGTTCTTCAGCTGCATGCTGGGCATGGTCGTGTCTCATGCCTGGCAGACCAAGCTGACCAACCTGCAGGCCACCGGCGGCGGCGCGGACCGCTGCCGACATGGCGTCTACATGAGCCAGTCCTCCAGCGAGTACATCGACAACGCCGTGATCGCCACGGGCTGCACGATGCAGGACTGCATCGAGACCGGCTTCCGGATCGTCAACGGACAGGGCTCGAAGTTCACCGCCTGCGAAGCCGGCGGCACCAAGTACGGCTGGTACATCGGCGACACGACCGGCGGCGTGAAGAACACTTGGCTGCACATCGACAACTGCCTGGCCGACACTGCCGAAATCGGCTGGCTGATCCAGTCGGACAACGACCTGGGCGAAATGATCCTGTGCAACCTATGGACCGGCAACTGCACCGAGGCCGGCATGGTGATCCGAAACGCCAAGAACCTGCAGGTGAACGGGGTGATCGCCATCTCGCATCACCGGGAGGCCGTCCGGCTCGAGGGGTGCCAGCATGTCAGCCTCTCCCAGGTCAGCGCCAAGGACTACAACCGCATCGACGTCGGCGCGGCCTGCATCCGCCTTACCGACAGCCAGAACTGCACCGTCTCGAACGTCAACGCCGTCTCGATCCATCCCACGACCGTGGCGCGCGAGACCGGAACGTCCGACCGCAACCTGCTGTCGACCCTGACGGGCAAGCCCGAACTGATCGGCGCCAACTCCCGGTTCTCCGCCGCGCTCGACGCGCCGATCCAGGTTCCCGTCTACGGCGTGCTGCCCTCGACTGCGCCGGCCGGCCAGCTCGCCTATGACAGCGGGACGGGCAAGCTCGTATTCTCGAACGGCGCGGCGTGGATCCCGACGACCTAGGATCCCACGGCTGGGCGGGCCGATGCATGGAACGATTGCGTCGGCCCGCGACGCCCGCCATATGCGCGATCTTAAGGTTTACGGGGCATACAGCCCCTACGAGGATCGGAGAATCCGCCCATGCCCATGTCGCCCGACGTGCTCGAAGCCCGCCTGAACGCGGCCTTCCCGGATTCCGAGATCGTGCTGACCGACCTGGCCGGCGACGGCGACCACTACAAGGCGCGCATCGTCTCGCCCGCCTTCCGCGGCCTAAACCGCGTCAAGCAGCACCAGATGGTCAACCGCGCCCTGGCCGACGTGCTGGGCGGCGAACTGCATGCCCTGGCGCTCGAAACCGCGGCTCCGGCGGAGTAACGACCTTGCGCTATCGTCCTTTCGGCAAGGCGGGCATGGCGATCTCGGCGGTGACGCTGCGGCTCGCCGACCATCCGCGCATGAGCGGCAAGGACTGGCGCAACCTGATCTTCACGGCCCTCGAGGCCGGCATCAACAGCTTCGAGGTCCACGGCTCGTCGAACGCCCTGATCGAGGGCGTGGGCGAGTCCCTGACCACGCTGGAGCGGCGGCTGCTGTTCGTGGGCTGGCGCCTGCGCAGCGGCGGCGAGCTGCTCGGCGCCCAGGCGATCCACGACATGGTCGACGTCGCCGTCGAGCGCTGCGGCCTGTCCTACGTGGATCTCGTCACGGTCGACGATCCCGGCTCGGCCTTCCCGCCGACGGCGATGGCCGCACTGCTGGGCCTGCGCCAGTCGGGCCTGATCCGCTCGCTGGGCCTGGCCAGCCGGGGCGAAAGCCAGGAGCGGCACCTGGCGACCGGAGTCTTCGACGCCCTGGCCGCGCCGTTCAACCTGTCGTCCGGCTGGGCCGAGCGCAACCGCATCCGCAGCGCCGTCGCCCGCGACGTGGCGGTGATCGGCGAGGACTTCTGGCCCCAGGCCATCCGCGAGCGCGAGGCCAAGCCGATCTTCAAGAAGCCGTCGCTGTGGCGCCGCCGCACCGACCCGCTGACCAATCTCGGCGGCTACGACTTCCTCGACAACACGCCGGGCTGGACCGGCCAGGAGCTTTGCCTGGGCTACGCCCTGACCGAACCGTCGCTGGCCACCGTCCAGGTCATCACCACCAAGCGCGACAAGCTGGAGGGCCTGGCCGGCGTGGTCGAGCGCGACTTGCCGACCGGCTGCGCCGCCCAGATCGAGATGGCGCGGTTTTCGGCCGAACAGGCCGCCGGGACCAAGCGCCGCGCTTGACCGAGGGCCTTGCGGCGCCTAGCTGAGGGGCTACCGCCAAGGAATACCTCCCCATGACCGAAGTCGCCGCCTCCCCCGCCCTCGAATTCATCGCCAAGACGGTGGCCGAACACCCCGTCGTGCTGTTCATGAAGGGCGTGCCCGACCAGCCGCGCTGCGGCTTCTCGTCGGTGGCCGTGCAGATCCTCGACCACCTGGGCGTCGAGTTCGTCGGCGTCGACGTGCTGCAGGACGACGAACTGCGCCAGGGCATCAAGACCTTCACCGACTGGCCGACCATTCCCCAGCTCTACGTGAAGGGCGAATTCCTCGGCGGCAGCGACATCGTCCGCGAGATGTTCCAGTCGGGCGAGCTGAAGACCCTTCTGATCGAGCAGGGCCTCATCTCGGCCTGACCGGGTGAGCCGCCTCTTCGTCCCGCCGGGCGACGCCTTTCCCCTGACCTTCGAGCCCAGGGCGTCGGACATCGACGCCAACGGCCACGTCAACAACGTGGTCTATCTGGGCTGGGCTCAGGACCTGGCGATCGCTCATTGGGAGGCCTGGGCTTCGGAAGAGGAGCGGGCCCCCTGGAGCTGGGTCGCGCGCCGCCACGAGATCGACTATCGCCGCGAACTGCTGCCGCACGAGATCGCCACCGGCTACACCTGGGTAGGCGAGCTGAAGGGCCCTCGCTTCGAGCGCTATGTCCGCATCGACGGTCCCGACGGCGAGATGTGCGCCCAGAGCCGCACCGACTGGGTGCTGATCGACATCGCCGCCAAGCGCCCGGCCCGGGTGCTTCCGTGGATGGTCGAGCGCTTCACGCCCAAGGGCTGAGTCTCAGCGGACCGGATTGAGCACCCGCACGGCCCGGGCGCCGGTCAGGTTCAGTTCGCTCCAGCCGAACCGGAAATCGGCCACGCCCGCCGCCTCCCCCGTCCCGCAGGTCTCCAGCCGCCGGCGGGCGAAGGCGACGTCGGCGATCCCGTCGCGCCGGTCGACGAAGAAGCGCAGGTCCTCCCGCCGAAGGCAGCCCCGCGACCGCAGGCCGATCACCAGGCCGTCGGCCTCCGACCGGACGGTCACCAGGGGCTCGAGCTCGCCGTAGAGATCCGGATCGGCCGGCAACAGGCGCGGCGGACGCGAGCCGACGGTCACGCATCCCGAAAGCAGCAGTCCGGCCAGCAGCACGCGGCGGTTGAAAAAGACGCCCATGGGCTCCAAGGTCGCCCGGCGCGGGGGTGCGCGCAACAGTGGGGCCTCTTGAAATGCGTGGAAAGTCTCTGGCGTGGGCGGCGGCCGCCTTGTGCCTGGCCGGCGGGTCGGCGCGCGCCGAAAATCCGAAGCTCGACGCCGAGATCGCCCGACTCATGGCCCTGGGCAAGGTCCCGGGCGTCGCCGTGGCCGTGATCGAGGACGGCAAGGTGGCGCACGTGACCGCCCAGGGGATCCGCAACGAGAAGGGCGATCCGCTGAAGCCCCAGACGGTGATGTACGCCGCCTCGATCACCAAGGCGGTGTTCGCCTACTACGTCATGATGCTGGTCGACGAGGGCAAGCTGGATCTCGACACGCCGATCGCGACCTACCTTCCCAAGCCCCTGCCCGAGTACAAGGCCTATACCGACCTGGCCGGTGACGAGCGCTGGCGGGCGCTGACGCCGCGCATGCTGCTGGGGCATTCGACGGGCTTTCCCAACTTCCGCTGGCTGAACCCCGACGAGAAGCTCGACATCAAGTTCACGCCGGGCAGCCGCTACGCCTATTCCGGCGAGGGCATCAACCTGATGCAGTTCGTCATCGAGCAGGGCCTGGGGGTCAAGGTCGGGGCCGACATGGACAGGCGCCTGTTCCAGCCGCTGGGCATGAGCCGCTCGGGCATGGTCTGGCGCGACGACTTCGCCCCCGACCTCGCCGACGGCCGCGAGGAGACCGGCAAGTGGCAGCCGCACGACGACCGCTCCAGCGTCAAGGCGGCCGGCTCGCTCGACACCACGATCGACGACATGGGCAAGATGGCGGCGGCCATGGCCAGCGGCTGGGGCCTGTCGAAAGCGGCCCGCGCGGAGTTCGCGCGGGGAAGCCTGCCGATCGTCTCGCGCTCGGAATTCCCGACCTTTACCGAAGAGACCAACCCCGACAACGCCAGGATCAAGCTGGCGGCCGGCGTCGGGGTCGTGACCTATGAGGGACCGCAGGGCCGCGCCTTCTTCAAGGGCGGCCACAACGACATCACCGACAACATCATGGTCTGCGTCGAGGAGCGCCGGCGATGCGTGGTGGTGCTGACCAACAGCGGCGACGGCCAGCGGATCTTCCCGTCGGTGGTCAAGGCCGCGCTGGGCGAGACCGGCATGCCCTGGGCCTGGGAGTACAGCCGCCTGTTGCCGGTGGAGGCGAAGTAGTCCGCTAGTTGGCGACCGGCAGGGTCGTCTTCACGTTCTGGGGCGCCGGGCAGAAACGAGCTTCGTCTTGCGGCGACAAGTCCGAGAAGCAGTCAATGGCCCAGTCGACGCCATCCGGGAAAGGCTCCTCCGTGTCGCCGACGGCCAGCGCGCGCGCCTGCAAATCGGCGTCGGAGACCAGGCGAGGCGACAGGCTTGCGATCTCGGCGGCGGATTGGGCCGCCAACGCCTCCGCCGACAAGGTGAAGGCGGGCGGGGCCGGGTCGTAAGGCGCCCCGGTCACGCCCACCCAACGCGCTGGACGCCGCGTGTAGGCCGCGGTGACCGTCGCCGTGATCGGCGGCTCGCATAGTTGCCACTCCAGAGCGATGTTCGCACGCTGGCGGGCGTTTGGACCGCCACGATTGGCCGGTCGCCGCAGCAGAGCGGCGAGCAAGTCATGGCCCACCGCCCGGGCGTTAGGGATCCGACAGGCGCTGGTCGCTTGCACATAGGCCGTATCGAGATGCCATCCGTAGCTCGCCAGCGCGTTCGTCGCTCGCTTGTAGGACAATGCGAATTGACCTGCCGCCCAGGCGTCGAGCGCCGTTGAACGTGCGACGTCGGCCGTGGTGGCCGGCGCCTGCGCCCAGGCAGGATGAACGGTCGCAAACCCGGCCCAGAGCGCCACTCCCAGGAGAAGACGAGCGCCGCTCATTGGCCGAGCGGCGTTGGCGGCGGCAGGGAGGAGCCCGGCGGCTCCGCACTGTCCGCCGGCGCCGGTTCCATCCAGTAGATCGCGCCGTCGGACGTGGTGACATTGGGCGCCACGGCGATCGACAGCGCCATGAGGCCAGCCCCCAGCACGGCGAGGATCAGGCCCGGCGACGCGCTGGTCATCGATACCGAGAGCGCCGCCCCCTGGGCCGAAAGCTGGCTCTGGCTTTCCTGAAGCCTGCCGAGGACGAACGCCGCTCCGACCATGGCCAGCACCATGCCTGCCGAGAAGCCGAGCATCCGAGTCCAGAGACGCACCCGCAGCGTCGCGACGGCGAACTCGTAGCGGCGGGCGACCACGCTCTGCTCCAGAGCCGCCGCAACGTCCTGACGATAGCCTTGCTCGGACTGTTGCAGGCCGGATGGACGCGGAGGGACGACATGAACGGCCGCTCGGCCCAACTGCCTGTCCAGGCTTTGCATCTGCGCGACGCCGACACCGGCGAAGAACAGGCTGCCGAGCACGATCATGGCCATCATGAATGGCGTCAGGCGCAGCCGCCACGCTTCGGCGGCCCGCTCAGGCTCGTAAGCGGCCGGAGGCGACGCTGTTTCGCTAAGCTGGCGAACGATCGGCTCTGCGGATGTCATGCTGCGCCTCCCCCGAAGAAAGACGAACGCAGCCCACGACACTCGTCAAGCGGGTATCGACAAGCCACCGCAACAAATACGACTATTCCGCATCCTAGGCCCCTGGCCGCTCGAGTTCCTCGGGATCCTCGATCACGACGTTCTCGGGCGTGGTGGTCAGGATCGCGCCGGCCGAGGCGGCGACGATGCAGGCGATGGCCGCCCATTGCTGCATCGAGAGGTGCTCGGACAGCACGATCAGGCCGGCCATGGCGCCGATCGCCGGTTCGGCGCTGAGCATGACGCCGAAGGTGCGCTTGGGGATGCGCTTGAGGGCGACCATTTCCAGCGAATAGGGCACGGCGCTGGAGCAGACGGCCACCACCAGGCCCAGCAGCATCAGGTGCGGGTCGAGCAGGGCCGCGCCGGCCGAGGCGACGCCGAACGGCACGACGATCAGGGCCGCCACGCTCATGCCCATGGCCACCGAGCGACCGCCATGCAGATGGCCGATGCGCTTGCCGGCGACGATGTAAAGCGCCCAGCAGACCGCCGCGGCCAGAGCGAAGCCGACGCCGACGGGGTCGAGCGGCGCGGCGCCCATCTTCAGCGGCAGCAGCATGAGCAGGCCGAAGGCGGCCAGGCCGATGCACAGGAAGTGGCTGGCCTTGCGCGCGTGCAGCAGCGACAGGGTCAGCGGCCCCAGGAACTCGATGGCCAGGGCCACGCCCAGCGGGATGGTCCGCAGCGACATGTAGAAGCAGAGGTTCATCACCCCGGTCGCCGCGCCGTAGAACGCCACGCCCTGCAGGTCCTGGCGGGTCAGCCGGAACCGCCACGGCCGCCACAGCAGCAGCAGCAGGACGGCCGCGAAGCCGACGCGATAGGCCGACACGCCCTGGGCGCCCACGGCCGGGAATAGCGTCTTGGCGAAGGAGGTGCCGCCGGCCAGCGTCACCATGCCCCCGAACAGGGCGGCATAGGGCAACAGCGCGTCTAGCGCGGGACGACGGAGGGCGGCGGCGGACATGACGGCAAACTAGTCCCGGATGACTGGCGCTTCTCGCCGAAATTCGTCGTATACCGCCCAAAACAGGCGACATGAGCAAGCCAGATGACGAAATCCGTCACCCTCGACAACTTCGATCGTCGCCTGCTGGAACTGGTCCGCCGCGACAACCTGGAACCGGCCCGCAGCCTGGCCGAAAAGGTCGGGCTTTCCGAGAGCGCCGTGCTGCGTCGCCTGCGGCGGCTGCGTAAGGAGGGCGTGATCGTCGCCGACGTCGCCATCGTCGATCCGGCGCGCCTCAACGCAGGCCTGACCATGCACGTGCTGGTGCAGATGGAGCGCGAGGGCAGCGCGATCTACAACGCCTTCGCCGCCGGCGTGGCCGCCCGCAAGGAAGTGCTCAGCGCCTGGCACGTCACCGGCAGCACCGACTTCGTCCTGCTGGTCACCGTGCCGACCATGGAAGCCTACGAGGCCTTCACCAACGAGGTGCTGAACGACGACCGGCGGGTGCGCTCGTTCACCACCCTGGTCGGCATTCGCGAGATCGTCCGCCAGGACCCGTCGCGCGCGCCGCTGGTGAAATGATCCCAAAGGTGGAACCTGCCCATCGACATCCGTGAAGGTTGTTGACGCGCCCTTCACTCTCCTGTCGAAATCCGTCCAGGCAAGGGAGGACACGACATGAAGGCGCGGATCATCGCGGTCGGACTGGTGATGTCGCTGGCGGCCGGCGGCGCGGTCGCCTCGAGCTGGCACTGGGCCAAGGCGCCCACCCGCGAGGAGGCCATGCGCCTGGCCACCGACAAGGCCCAGGCCAGGGCCAAGCGCAAGGGAACCTGCTTCAAGCCGGCCGTCAGGGTCAATGATTGCCAGGCGACCGCCGACGGCTTCCGTTGCCGCGCCGACAGCGCCTCCGACTTCCGGGCCTGCGGGGTGCGCGTCGACTGGGTGTACGAGCCCCCCTTGCCGCCAACCCGAACCGGGATGCCGCGTCTCGACTACGACTACGAGCCGCCGTGGTACGTGCAGCCTCCCTATATGAGCGGCTCGTACAACAGCTCGTCGACCTGGGAACTCGATCAGTTTCCGCCGCCGACAGCGGTGAGGCTGCCTTAGCGTCCGATGTCAGCGCGTCCCGAGAGCCGATAGCGGGACGCGGGTGACCTGCACGTCCTCCTTGTTGGCCGCGTAGCCGACCCACAAGGCGCCGTTCCAGACCACGCTCTTGGGATAGTGGTAGCCTGGCCGCTTGTACTGGCCCGGAAACCGCAGCGGTTGCAGGTCGCCCTGGCCGCGCAGGCGGAAGCTGCGGTCGAAGAGGCGGCCGTCCGCCGACAGCGTCACCGCCAGCGGCAGGCGCGGCCGGTCGCTGTTGGGCGCGTTGACGAGGTAGGCGCTTCCGTCTGGCAGGTTGCCGGCGCTCTGCTTGGCGCGGGCGTCGGGCATGGCGGTCAGGACCGGCGTCGTCCACGAGACGCCCCGGTCGCAGCTTTCCGAGGCCAGTTGGCGAAAGCTCAGTTCCTCGTCACGGAACACCATCACCGCGCAGCCGTCGGCGCGACGGAACAGGCTGGGCTCGATCTCGCGGCTCAGGCGCCGCTCGTGGGCTGCGGCCGCGCCCGAGACGTCGCGCGGCAGGTTCTCCATCCGGCCCTGCGTCCAGCCCGAGACGCCGAGCGGGTCGTCGGTGAAGAACGGCTTGGCGATCATGCCCGGCCGCAGGTGGAAGGCGGTCATCACCCGGCCGTCGATCAGGTGCGGATCCTGTTCGATCACGCCCTCGACCGGCCGGCCGTCGGCGCCCATGACCCGCCGGGCGTCGCTCCAGTTCACCCCATCGCGGCTGGCGCGATACTCGGCGTAGCCGCCGGCCCCGGACTGGAAGCCGTCGGGCCAGACGTTGGCGTAGGCGACCAGGGTTTCGCCGTCCGTCCACCAGCCGCCGCTGGAGCGCATCAGCCCGCCCTGCCCGGCCGGCGCCAGCGCCCTGGGCGGGGTCCAGATCCGTCCGTCGTCGCTGACCGCGTAGGCGACCCAGGTGTCGGCCGAATCCTCGTCGCGGGCCGAGCTCTGCCACTGGGCGTAGAGACGTCCCTTGAAGGCGGCCAGCACCACGCCGTTGCTGAACTTGTCGGAACCTTCCGTAGGCGCGAAGACCGTGAAGGTCCCGGTTCCCCGCGCGGCCTTCAGGCCCAGGTCCGCCTCTCCCGCGCGGAACAGGCCCGGCGCGACCTCGTAGGGCGCCGCGCCCGCCGTAAGGGCCAGGGTCGCGAACGCCGCCGCCAGGTTCCGGATCATCGTCGAGCCTCCCCACACACACGCTTTGCGCCCAGCCTCCACAGGGAGCGGTAACATGCAATTCTGACAACGTTGTCCGGACCAAGGATCGTTGCTAGCGTCGGCGCAGGGATGAAACGCGACCGCGTCACGCGGCGTATCGGGGGGGACGGCCGCATGACGACGGCTGAGTTGAGCGTAGCCTTCTTTCTGCAGATGGCGGTGATCGTCGCGGCCTGCCGCGCGATGGGCTGGGTCGTGAAGCGCTTCTTCGACCAGCCCCAGGTGGTGGGCGAGATGATCGCCGGCGTGATCCTGGGCCCGTCGCTGCTGGGCCTGCTGGCCCCCGACATCCAGCACATGCTGTTCCCCAAGGAGACCAAGTCGGTCCTCTATGTCGGCGCCCAGCTGGGCGTGGGCCTCTACATGTTCCTGGTCGGCGTCGGCTTCCGTAGCGACCACTTCAAGGCCAACGCCAAGAGCGCTCTGGCCGTATCGCTGTCGGGCATGACCGCGCCGTTCCTGGTCGCGATCCTGCTGACGCCGTGGCTGATGAGCCTGAACCTGTTCGGCGCCGGCGTGCAGTCGTTCCAGGCCACGCTGTTCATGGGCGCGGCGATCTCGATCACCGCCTTCCCGGTGCTGGCCCGGATCATCCAGGAGCGCGGCCTGACCAGGACCCCGCTGGGCTCGCTGTCGCTGTCCGCCGGCGCCATCGACGACGCCGGCGCCTGGACGGTGCTGGCCATCGTGCTGGCCAGCCTGGGAGGCGGCGCGGCCGTGGCCGTGAAGGCGATCATCGGCGGCGGCCTGTTCGCCCTGTTCATGCTGACCATGGGTCCAAAGCTGCTGGCCCCGCTGGGCCGCTGGGCCGAGCGCGAAGGCAAGGTCACCCCCACCCTGCTGGGCGTGATCGTGGTGCTGTTCATGCTCAGCGCCTGGGCCATGGACGCGGCCGGCCTGCACTCGGTGTTCGGCGGCTTCATCCTGGGCGCGGCCATGCCGCGCGGCCTCTTGACCCGCGAGCTGAAGAAGCAGCTGGAGCCCTTCGCCCTGGCGCTGCTGGTGCCCATGTTCTTCACCTTCTCGGGTCTCAACACCCAGCTGACCATGGTCAACAGCTGGGCCCTGGCTGGCATCGCCCTGGTGATCCTGGCCGGCTCGATCGCCGCCAAGGGCCTGGCCTGCTGGGCCGCCGCCCGCCTCACCGGCCAGGACAACGCCACGGCCATGGGCATCGGCGCGCTGATGAACGCCCGCGGCCTGATGGAGCTGATCATCATCAACATCGGCCTGCAGAAGGGCATCATCGGCCCGGCGCTGTTCTCGATGCTGGTGGTCATGGCCATCGTCACCACCCTGATGGCCAGCCCGCTGTTCGAGATCGTCTATGGCCGCAAGGCGCGGCTGAGCGGCGAACTGGGCGCGCTGAACGAGGATGACGAGGAACCC
Source organism: Caulobacter flavus (assembly GCF_003722335.1). Taxonomy (GTDB): domain Bacteria; phylum Pseudomonadota; class Alphaproteobacteria; order Caulobacterales; family Caulobacteraceae; genus Caulobacter; species Caulobacter flavus. The sequence goes on along the minus strand of NZ_CP026100.1, from coordinate 2,511,490 downwards.
GTGCGCGGCGCCCCGGCGACGGCGCGGTAGGGGAAAGAAAAAAGGCGGCGGGGCCATCCCCGCCGCCCTTCTCGTTTCTAGCTCCACGGCCCCGGCTGGCGGCTGGGGCCGCTGGTCGGGACGGCGGTTCCAAGCCGCTGGCGCGTCCCCTGGCCGATCGCCAGCTTCATCAGGGCCTCGATCCGGTTGTGGGTGGCCGGGTGGGTCGAGAACAGGTTGTCGGCGCCCCGGCCGGCCAGCGGGTTGATGATGAACATGTGGGCCGTGGCCGGATTGCGCTCGGCCTCGTGGTTGACCACCCCGCCGCGCGCATAGGCGTCGATCTTCTCCAGCGCGCGGGCCAGGCCGCGGTTGTCGCCGGCGATCTGCGCGCCCACCCGGTCGGCCTCGTACTCGCGCGAGCGGCTGATGGCCATCTGCACCAGCATGGCGGCGATGGGGGCCAGGATCGCCAGGGCGACGGCCCCGATGATCCCGCCCGGACGCTCGTCGTTCTCGCGCGAGCCGCCGAAGAAGAAGGCGAAGTTGGCCAGGGCCGAGATCGCGCCGGCGATGGTCGCCGTCACGGTCATGGTCAGGGTGTCGCGGTTCTTCACGTGGGCCAGCTCGTGGGCCATGACGCCGCGGATCTCGTCACGGTCGAGCATGGCCAGCAGGCCCGTGGTGGCGGCGACGGCCGCGTTCTGCGGGTTGCGGCCCGTGGCGAAGGCGTTGGGCTGGTCGCTTTCGATGATGCAGACGCGCGGCATGGGCAGGCCGGCGCGGTCGGCCAGGTCGCGCACGTCGCGGGCGTAGTTTCGCACCAGCGGCTCGGGATGGTTCTCGTCGACCTCGACCGCGCCGTAGGCCCGCAGCACGATCTTGTCGGCGTTCCAGTACGAGAACAGGTTCATGCCGGCGGCCAGCACGAAGGCGATCAGCATGCCGGTGGGGCCGCCGATCATGTAGCCGGCCCCGACGAACAGGGCCGTCAGGCCGGTCAGCAGGGCGAAGGTCTTGAAGTGGTTCATGGTCCTCTTGCGCGGGATCAGTCGAAGATGTCGAAGAGATCGAAGCGCTTCTTCTTGTGGTGGCCGTGGCGGCGATAGTCGTCGTCTCGGTCGTAGTGCTTGCGGTCGTCGTGGCGCTTGTGATCGCCGCGCCAGTTGTCGTCGTAGCGGCGCGGCTCGGAGCGCTGCTCGCCATAACGCGTGTCGGGGGCCGGCTGCGGCCGGCCGAAGGGCGAGGGTCCGGAAGGCGCCGCGGAGACCTGGGCCTCCTCGCGCTCCATCGCCATCAGCTTTTCGAGTTCGCCGCGATCGAGCCACACGCCCCGGCACTTGGGGCACATGTCGAACTCGACGCCGGCGCGCTGCACGGCCTGCATGGAGCCGTCGCAGTTGGGGCACATCAGGAGAGGCATGGGTCGTTCGGGTCCCTGGTCCAAGAATGGAGACGGGGTTCCCGATGTCGGATCCGGCACGAGGGGGAGGGACACCCGGACCCAGACATCGAGAACACCCGATGCGGTCCGACATCACGCGCGTCCTTCAGAGGGGAGGTGAAGACGCTGCGCCAGAGGGGCCCGGCCCGCTCATTGGAGATAGGAGGGGCTTTTCGGGTTTCAAGCCCCCTCAGTCGCTTCGCGACAGCTTCCCCAGAGGGAGAGCATCTTGGCGCTTCAGATCCTCACCCTCTGGGGGAGGTGGCCCGGAGGGCCGGAGGGGCATGCGGAGCCCAACAAAAAAGGCCCCGGATCGCTCCGGGGCCTTTTCCGATCTCTTGCGAGTTCTACGCGTCTTACGAGGCGTAGAATTCGACGACGAGGTTCGGTTCCATCTTCACCGGGTACGGAACTTCCGAGAGTTCCGGAGCGCGGACGAAGGTGGCCGACAGGCCCTTGGCGTCGACCGAGACGTACTCGGCGAAGTCACGCTCGTTCGAGGCGACGGCTTCCAGCACCAGAGCCATGTTGCGCGACTTTTCGCGGACCGCGATCACGTCGCCCGGCTTGCAGCGGTACGACGGGATGTTCACGCGCTTGCCGTTCACGGTCACGTGGCCGTGGTTCACGAACTGGCGGGCGGCGAACACGGTCGGCACGAACTTGGCGCGGTAGACGATGGCGTCCAGACGCGACTCGAGCAGCGCGATCAGGTTTTCCGAGGTGTTGCCCTTGCGGCGGGCGGCTTCCTCGTAGGTGCGCGAGAATTGCTTCTCGGTCAGGTTACCGTAGTAGCCCTTCAGCTTTTGCTTGGCGCGCAGCTGCAGGCCGAAGTCCGAAACCTTCTGCTTGCGGCGTTGGCCGTGCTGGCCGGGGCCGTAGGACCGCTGGTTGACCGGCGACTTGGGCCGGCCCCAGAGGTTCTCGCCCATACGGCGATCGATCTTGTACTTGGCGCTATGGCGCTTGGACATAGGTCACTCTTTATGTCGATCCGGGCCGGTCCTCCCGAGGGAGGGCGATTTCAACGGCGGCTTCGGGTCATTCCGTCATGAAGCTATCGCGCCGCGCGGCGAGCCGGCAGCGTGAAGGCGCGGTTTATGGCGGAGGGAGGAGCGAGAGTCAACGCGAGGTCCGGTCCGGCGGCTCGGGATAAGCGTTCGTCGAGATCAGGTCGACGCCGACGCCCGCCCGGCCAGCGGCTGTGATCAATGGCTGGATGACGCCATAGCCGGTATCGGGGCGCGCCCAGATGGCCAGCCGGTGATCGGCGGCCGCCAGCTTGGCCAACGCCGCGTCCAGCGCTTCCGTCTCGATCGCCCGCCCTTCGAAGCTGAGGGCTCCGCCCGCCCCGACGGCCAGCACGGTCGCGTGTCGCGCGGGCCCGCAATAGATGGAGGCGACCAGCGGCAGTTCCACGGACGTCGTCGTCCCGGCCGCGCCGGCCAAGCCGACACCCCCGGCGAACACCGCCATGAGCACGCCGATCATCGGCGCCAGGTTCGGCGCCTTCATCGGCCTTGCCTCGAACCGTCCCGCCAGTCGCTGAGCCATCCGCGCCTCTCTCTCGAAGCGAGAGTGGCGCGGCGGCAAGTGATCGACAAGCGTAATTTAGGCCCGCTGCAGCGGGTTGCGGACCCGCACCTTGTCGGTGCGCTGCACGCCCATGGCGTCGAGGTCGAAGCGCACTTCCTTGCCTTCCGGCACGAGAGCGCGGCAGAGGTCGGGACGCTCGCGGGTCAGGGTGACGGCGACGCCGCTGTCGCGACGATCGGCAGTGACCTTGAAGTCCTCGGCCTTGGTGCAGCCGTTCGACGACACCCGCGCCACCAGTTCGCCCTTCTCGAGCGCCACGCCATAGACCGGCTCCAGCGAGTCGGCGCCGTCGTTGATCTTCACCGAGACGTCGCGCTTGCCGCCGTCGTCGGCGTCGATGATGACGCAGGCCGAGGTCGACAGGCCCGCGGCGACGACCAGGGCCAATACGGCCAGTTTCTTCTGCATGTTGAACACCCCTCTACGACCGAACTTGGCCTTGGCTCAGAGGAGGATCCTTCGGCTGAACCCGGGATGAATTACCGAAAGTTCACAACCGTGGCGCGTCGCGCGCCTGACGGGTTCGAATGACAATATCGCGCGATGAGTGTATTTTCTGATTATCGCCAAAAGGGGGAGCGCGACATGGCCGTGACCGACGCCGAGATCAACACGGCGGTGGCCGTGACGGGCCGCTTCGAGAACGCCGGCGATCCCTGGCGGGGCGTCACGGGCGACTTCGACGGCATGGGCATCTCCTGCGGCGTGCTGCAGTGGAACATCGGCTCGGCCTCGCTGCAGCCGCTGGTGCTGGCGGTCGGCAAGCCGGTGGTCCTGCGCGAGGCGCCGACGATCGGGGCCCAGCTCTGGCAGGCCTGCAACAGCGGCGTCGCCCAAGGCCTGGCGACCGTGCGCCAGTGGCAGACCGGCGCCCAGCTGAAGGCCGTTCCCAAGAAGGAGCTGGCGGCCCTGATGGGCTCGCCCGAGATGAAGGCCCAGCAGTTCAGCCGCATCAAGGTCGTGGCCGCCAAGGCCGACGCCCTGGCCACGGCCTGGGCGCTGGCCGCCGGCCGGCCCGCGCGCAGCCTGCAGGAGCTGATCTGGTTCTTCGACCTGGTCACCCAGAACGGCAGCCTCAAGGGGCTCGACCACGACGACGTGACCCAGTTCATCAAGACCTCGACGCCGGGCAAGGCCGACGACGTGGTCTGCGACTGGCTGCTGGCCGCCCCGGCCGCCTGGTGGGGCCGCGTCGACTGCATCAAGAACGCCGGCCTGTGGCGCGACAAGGTCGCGGCCGCCGACCTGGAGCTGTTCGTGCTCAGCTACCTGCGCGCCTCGCTCAGCAGCGCCAAGGCGCGCGGCGTGGTGATGAACCGCAAGGGCGCCCTGGCCTTCCGCAAGGGCTGGATCAACGGCCAGCTGTTCGACTTCAGCGGCCAGTTCTGAAGCGTGACGCCGGCTACAGCCGCGCCGCGTGCCAGTCGATGTGGTCGCCGATGAAGCTGGCGATGAAGAAGTAGCTGTGGTCGTAGCCTTCCTGGCGGCGGACGGTGACCTTCAGCCGGGCCTCGGCGCCGGCCTCTTCCAGCAGTTCGGGCTTCAGCTGGTTTTCCAGGAAGCTGTCGGCCAGGCCCTGGTCGACCAGGATCTCGTCGAAGCCTTCGCCGAAGCCGTCCTCGATCAGGGCGCAGGCGTCGTGGGCGCGCCAGGCGGCGCGGTCTGGGCCGAGATAGGCGGTCAGGGCCTTGTCGCCCCAGGGGCAGTTCAGCGGCGAGACGATCGGCGAGAAGGCGCTGACCGACTTGAACAGGCCCGGATTGCGCAGGGCGATGGTCAGGGCGCCATGGCCGCCCATGGAGTGCCCGAAGATCCCCCGCCGGGCCGGATCCAGCGGGAAGGCGGCGTCGACGGCCTCCAGCAGATCCTTGGTGACGTAGGAGTACATCTGGAAATGCGGCGCCCACGGCTCTTCGGTGGCGTCGACATAGAAGCCCGCGCCCTGCCCCAGGTCGTAGGCTGGGTCATCGGCCACGCCTTCACCGCGCGGGCTGGTGTCGGGCGCGACGATGGCCACGCCGTGCCTGGCCGCCCAGGCATAGGCGCCGGCCTTGGTGGTGAAGTTGTCCTCGGTGCAGGTCAGGCCCGACAGCCAGACGAGATAGGGGAACGGCCCCTCCCCGCCATCCTTTGCTTGGGGCGGAACCCAGACGCTGAACTTCATCGGCGTGCCGGTGCTGGCGCTGTCGTGCCGGCAGTAGCGCAGCGTCCCGCCCTGGGTGCGGTGGGTGTTGAGGATCTCGACCATGATCGCGTCTCCCCCTTCCCCTTGATGGGGGAAGGGTCGGGGATGGGGGTGAGCAGCGGCGGCGGACATCACCACGGCCGCGCCAAGGTTCTGACGCGGGGGTGTGACCCCCACCCCTGCCCCTCCCCGTCAAGGGGGAGGGGTGGAGTTGAAGATTTAGAACGTCACCACGGTGCGGATGCTCTCGCCCTTGTGCATCAGGTCGAAGGCCTCGTTGATGCGCTCCAGCGGCAGGACGTGGGTGATCATCGGGTCGATCTGGATCTTTCCGTCCATGTACCAATCGACGATCTTGGGCGTGTCGGTGCGGCCCCGCGCGCCGCCGAAGGCCGTGCCCTTCCAGACCCGGCCGGTGACCAGCTGGAACGGACGGGTGGCGATCTCCTTGCCGGCCTCGGCCACGCCGATGATGATGCTTTCGCCCCAGCCGCGATGGCAGGCTTCCAGCGCCTGGCGCATGACCGTGGTGTTGCCGGTGGCGTCGAAGGTGTAGTCGGCGCCGCCGTCAGTCAGGGCCACCAGATGGGCGACCAGGTCGCCCGAGACGTCCTTGGGATTGACGAAGTGGGTCATGCCGAACTTGCGGCCCCACGCCTCGCGATCCGGGTTCAGGTCCACGCCTACGATCATGTTGGCGCCGACCAGCTTCAGGCCCTGGATGACGTTGAGGCCGATGCCGCCCAGGCCGAAGACGATGGCGTTGGCGCCCGGCTCGACCTTGGCGGTGTTGGTCACCGCGCCCACGCCCGTGGTCACGCCGCAGCCGCAGTAGCAGGCGGTCTTGAACGGAGCGTCCTTGCGGATGCGGGCCACGGCGATCTCGGGCAGCACGGTGTAGTTCGAGAAGGTCGAGCAGCCCATGTAGTGGTGGATGGTCTGGCCTTTGTAGGAGAAGCGGCTGGTGCCGTCCGGCATCAGGCCCTTGCCTTGGGTGGCGCGGATGGCCGTGCAGAGGTTGGTCTTGCCCGAAAGGCAGCTTTTGCACTGGCGGCATTCGGGCGTGTAGAGCGGGATCACGTGGTCGCCGACCGCCAGGCTGGTGACGCCGGGGCCGACCTCGACCACCACGCCCGCGCCCTCGTGGCCCAGGATCGACGGGAACAGGCCTTCGCTGTCCAGGCCGTCCAGGGTGTAGGCGTCGGTGTGGCAGACGCCGGTGGCCTTGATCTCGATCAGGACCTCGCCGGCCTTGGGGCCTTCCAGGTCGACCTCGACGATCTCCAGCGGCTTCTTGGCTTCGAAAGCGACGGCGGCGCGGGTCTTCATGGCAGGCTCCGATAAGGTCTCGGCCATTGTGGTACGCCGATGCGGGCCCGGCGATAATCCCGCACCGTGCAAAACATTGTTGCCACATCGGGACAATGAGCGCACCACCACCCTATGAGCCGCTGGGACGGGATCGACGAGTTCGTGGCCACGGCCGAGGCCGAGAGCTTCTCCCAGGCCGCGCGGCGGCTGGGCCTGTCGACCTCGGGCGTCAGTCGCGAGGTGGCCCGGCTGGAGGAGCGGCTGCAGACCCGCCTGCTCTATCGCACCACGCGCCGGGTCAGCCTGACCGACGCCGGCCGGGCGTTCCTGGCCCGCTGCCGCGAGCTGATCCACGACCGCGACGAGGCCCTGGCCGCGGTCGGCGAGGAGGACGGCGAGGTCAAGGGGCTGCTGCGCATGACCTGCTCGAGCGCCTATGGCGAGCGCTACGTGGCCCCGGCGGTCAACGCCTTCATGCTGGCCCACCCCAAGCTGTCGGTGCACCTGGAGCTGGACGACGCGGTGCGCGACATCGTCAACGAGGGCTTCGACCTGGCCATCCGCTTCGGCCGGCTGACCGACAGCCGCCTGATCGCCAAGCGCCTGGCTTCGCGCACCCGCCGCCTTTGCGCGGCCCCGGCCTATCTGGACCGGGCCGGCGCGCCGACGACGATCGCCGCTCTGGAGAGCCACGCCTGCGTGCTGGGCGCGACCGACGCCTGGCCGCTGCGCGAGGGCGAACGAGAGATCGCCTTCAAGCCCCAGGGCCGCTTCCGCTGCAACAGCGGCCAGGCGGTGCTGGACGCTGCTCTGCAGGGCCTGGGGATCTGCCAGTTGCCCAACTTCTACGTCGACCCGGCCATAGCCGACGGCCGGCTGGTCCCGCTGCTGGAAGACAACACCCCCGCCGACGAGGGCGTCTGGGCGGTCTATCCGCACCTGCGCCTGCTGCCGGCCAAGGTGCGGCTGCTGGTCGAGCACCTGGAGCGGGGATTGGGATAGGCTCCCTTCCCCCTTATGGGGGAAGGGTCGGGGATGGGGGTGAGCCACGGCGCTGGCAGCCGCGCATGGCGTCCGACGTCGTCACACCCCCACCCCTGCCCCTCCCCCATCAAGGGGGAGGGGTTTTGACTTTAATCAGAGCAGCTTCCTCAGGCTCAGGCGCACGGTCCGCCCCATGGCGTCCATGTAGTCCTCCTGATAGGCCTGCGGCGTGCGGCCCTGGTCGTCGCGGACCTGCTGCTTCTCGTCGAACAGGTTGTCGACCGCCAGGGTCACGCGCGAGCCCTTCAGCCAGTCGTAGCGCTGCACCAGGTCCTTGCGTTGCCCCAGGTCGGCGAAGCCCGACAGGCTGACGGTCGGGATGTCGGCGAAGAACAGATCGTCGCCGCGCGGACCGCCGTCGACCCAGGTGGCCGAGCGCCAGGCGCTGCGCAGGCCGCAGCCCAGGCCGTCCTTGGTCAGGTTGGCCTGCAGGTTGACCTCGTGGCGCGGCGTACCGCCCCGCCGGCCCAGCGAGGCGCCGTCCAGCAGGTCGAGCGGGGTCATGCCATCGCGGATCACCACCTCGTCCTGCAGCCGCCACAGATGGTTCAGCGAGACGTTCAGGAAGCCCTGCCCCGGCGCACCGCCCGGCCGCATCATGCCGCCGGGTCCGCCGGCCTGCCCGCCCCCGCCGCCGGGACGCGGGGCGCCGCCCGGCCGTGCGCCGGCGGCAGGCGGCGGCGGACCGCCCCAGCGCAGGTTGTAGTTCAGGCCCCAGCGCAGTTCCTGGCGGTCGGCGTGAGCGAAGTTCACCGGCCGGGTGTCGACCGAGGTCAGCCGCCCCGCGGCGTCGCGCACGAAGCGGCTGGGGAAGGCCGCCTCCAGCTCCGGCGAGACGGCCGGGAAGCTGGCGATCTGATCCTCGACGCGGCTGGCCGTGTAGTTGCCCCACAGGGACAGCTCGCGCTTCTCGAACGGCCGGTAGCTGAAGCCCAGCTTGACGACCTGGCGGCTGTCGGCGCCCAGGTTCGGATTGCCGCCCTCGATGCGGGTGACGTTGACCGTCTGGTTGGTGGCGAAGTCGTACATCGCCACGTTGGGCGTCAGAAGCACGGGGTCGTTGACCTGCTGGGGCGAGGGCTCGCCCTCTTCGGTGCTGTAGTTCAGCGACAGGTTCATGCGCTTGATCGGCGACCACGAGAGGCCGCCGCCCGCCGTCATCAGGCCGCCGATGTCGGAGAACTGCTCGTACAGCACGTTGCCGTTCACCGACACCCCGCCCAGGAAGCCCAGCACCCCGTCGCGCTCGGCGATCGGCGCGTCGGCGCTGGCCGAAAGCGTGCCCCGGTCGCGGACCAGGGTGCGGCGGGTGAAGACGCTCGAGCGCACGCTCTCGGACTCGACCTTGCGGCTGTCGACCCCGCCCTTCAGCGTGGCGCGCAGGCGCCCGGCCGGCAGCTGCGCGACCGTGCCGTTCATGGTCAGCTCGGCCCTGGCGTTGGTGGTGATGGAGTCGGCGGTGTCCTGGGCGGCGTAGCGCAGCAGGTCGCGCGGGATCGGGGCGAACGGATTGACGCTCGGGTCGCTGGCCGCCACCGCCGCGCGATAGGCCGCGGTGTCGAGACCCCGGCCGGTGCGCGTGGCGCTGTCGGTCAGGTCGTAGTTGCCGGCGAACGTCCAGCGCCAACCCGACAGCATGCCCAACGCGGTCATGCCCAGCTCGACCTTGTCGGTGTCGGTCTTGCGGCGCAGGGCGTCGGGCACGTCGAGATAGCGATAGAGGGTCACGTCCCGGGCGAAGGGCGAGAACGGGCTGTCGGCCTTCAGGGCCAGGCCGACGCCGGTCAGGCCGTTGTAGCTGACGCGGCTGGTGCTCTCGGCGTTGCCGCTGAAGGTCGTCGTCACGTTGCCCAGCGCGCCCAGCACCAGGTTGCGGGTGTAGGCGCCCTGGACCGCGCCCTCCTCGCCCCGTGCCAGCAGGGTGCGCGCGGCGGTCAGGTCGTCGGTCGCCGCGGTTCCGGCCCCGGCGACGAAGTCGGCGAGACTGGGCGCGCCGCTCGCGACCGATGCCGGCACGGGCGTCACGGTCACCACCGCGCCGACCAGGGCCGACAGGGCCGGATCGAGCTCGGGGCCGGTCGGCGTGCCGATGTTGCCCTGGATGTCGTAAGGCGTGCTGCTGGCGCGGACGATGTCGCGCTCGGCCTCGTAAAGCGGCGTCTCGCGCCGGTAGCGAACGTTGACGGTCCAGCGGGCGTCGGCGTCGACCTTGAAGAGATTGCCCTTCTGCTCGTTGAAGGTGCGCCCGCCCTCGGTGGCAAAGCGGAACTCGTCCTCCAGGTTCAGCGAGCGGAAGTCCTTCTTGAGGACCATGTTCACCACCCGCTGGTCGGCGCGATAGCCGTAGGCCAGGGCGGCCTCCTCGCGCAGGATGTCCATGCGCTGGATCGCCTCGGGCGGCAGGCCGGCGATCTCCTGGAAGCCCGAGATGCGCTGGCCGTTGACCAGGGTCACCGGCCCCTCGCCGCCCCGTCCGCGCGAACTGACGGTCAGCGGTTCCAGCATGGTCATCAGCTCGGCGACGCTACCCGCGCCGTAGGCCTTGATGGCCGCCTCGTCGAGCGAGACCTCGGGCTCGACCGGGCCTTCGGTCTTGCCGCGCGGCGCCGACTGCACGGTCACGCCCTCGACGACCGCGTCCTCGGCCTCGACGACGGGAATGGTCGCGGGCTTGGGATCCTCGGGCTTGGCCTCGGGGGCCTTGGTCTCGGGAGCCTTGACCTCTGGAGGCCTGGCCTCGGACGGCGACACCGAACCGACCGTCAAGGCCGCGGCAAAACCCTGCAGAAGCACGCCACCAAGCGCCATCGCCATGCCCCCTACCCTACGCCCCCGGCGCTCTACCGCCGGCTATCTCACAACCTGGACCGTGGTTGCAGATTTTGGCTGGATAGCGGCGTTTTCGCCAGGGCGGAAATTAAAGCGGCGTAAGGTGGGAAACCGGTTACTGCGGCGAGGTGGTCCGAAAACGTCCGCAACGTGAGGGGAAGCTCAGTCCTCGCCCTTGTCCGCCGCCTTCTGGGCCAGCTTGGCCAGCACCCGGCCGCGCCCCTTGGAGAGGGCGGTGATCACGCCGCGGAAGGTGCGCACCTCCTGGTCGGTCAGGCGGGCGCGGGCCAGCGGGACGCGCAGGTTGCGCACCATCGACGGCTTCTTTTCGGGCGGGTGATAGAAGCCGGCCTTGTCGAGCTCGTTCTCCAGGTGCTCGTACAGGCCCATCATCGCGGCCTGGTCGGCCGGCCCCTCGACGTTCAGCTCGAACTTCTTCCAGGGGCGGTCGTCGACCGTCATCTTCCATTCGTAGGCGTTGATCGATACCGCCTGGGCCAGATTCAGCGAACGGAAGCGCTCGTCGATCGGGATCGAGACGATGGCCTGGCACAGGGCGATGTCGTCGGTCTCCAGGCCGGCGCGCTCGCCGCCGAACAGCAGGCCGACCTTGCGGCCCTGCTCGACTTCCTGCGCCAGATGGCCGGCGGATTCGCGCGGGGTGTAGACCGGCAGGCGCGTCTCGCGCGGGCGGGCCGTGGTGGCGTAGACCAGATGCAGGTCGGCGATCGCCTCGGCCAGGGTGTCGAACACCTTGGCGTCGTCCAGGGGCCAGCTCGCGCCCGAGGCGCTGGCCCAGGCCCGCTCCTGCGGCCAGCCGTCGCGCGGATTGACCAGCCGCAGCTCGTACAGGCCGAAATTGGCCATGACCCGGGCGACCGAGCCGATGTTCTCGGCCAGCTGCGGGGCGTTGAGGATCACGCAAGGCGGCGTGCGGACGATTTCGCCCGAGGGGCTGGGAGGTGTCGTGTCGGCGGTCATGGGCGTCCTTTGCCGTCGAGCCATACTTTGACGCAAGTCCGAACAGCAGTCTGGCGCGTTTAGCCTGCGCTCACGCTTTGGAGGCTTTCGAACCCGATGCACCGCCGCGCCCTGCTCGCCGCCCTCGCCGTTTCCGCCGTGCCGGCGGCCCTGTCGGCCTGTCGCGAGCCGCCGCTGGCCGGCCAGGAAGATCCCACCTTCGACCACGAGGCGATGAGCCACAAGCTGACCGCAATCGCCGAGCGCGCCCGCCCCGGCGACCTGGGCGTGGCGGTGCAGGACCTATCCACCGCCCAGCGGGCCGCCGTGGCCGGCGAGCAGCTGTTCCCGCTGGCCGGGATCTGGACGGCGGCGCTGGGCGCGGCGGTGCTGGCCGAGGTCGAGGCCAAGGCCCTGTCGCTGCGCGAGACTCTGACCATCGACGACGTCGACCTGTCGCCGCCGCCCAGCGGCGTGGCCGACGCCTGGCCGGGCCGGCGGCGCTGGACGGTGGAGGACCTGCTCAAGCGCGCCGTGGCCGGCGGCGACAACACCGCCGCCGACGTGCTGATGAAGCGGATCGGCGGCCCTGGCGCGGTCACCGCCTGGCTGGACCTGAAGAAGGTCGAGAACTTCCGCGTCGACCGCTACGCCCGCCAGCTGACGCCCGAGCAGACCGGCACGGCCTCGTTTCGGGCCGACTGGCGCGGGCAGGCCTGGCGCAAGGCGGTGCTGGCCACGCCCGAGGCGACCCGGCGCAAGGCCTGGCGGGACTATCTGGCCGATCCGCACGACACCACCACGCCCCTGGCCGCGGTGCGCTTCCTGGAAGCGCTGAACCAGGGCGAACTGAGCGGCCAGGAGGGACGCCGCCGCCTGCTCCGGATTATGGAGGCCGCCGCCGGCGATCGCCTGCGCCCCGCCCTGCCCGCCGGCGCGCGCCTGGCGGCCATCACCTCGGCCACGTCCTGGGACCTGGGCCTGACGGCGGCCGACAACACCCTGGCCATGGTCCGACTGAAGGACGGCCGCCGCTTCGCGCTGGCCATATTCCTCAAGGCCTCGCCGCTAGAGGAGAGCGACCGCGACGCCCTGGTCCTGGAGGTCATGCGGACGGTGCTGCAGGCGGCGGAGAAGGGCGGACGCTAGGCGCCCCTCCGCCCCGTCAGTGCGACGACGACAGCTTCATCAGCACCAGGCCGCTGACGATCAGCACGGCGGCGATCACCCGCGTGACGCTGAGTTGTTCGCCCAACACCGCGACGCCGACGACGAAGGCGCCGACCGCGCCGATACCGGTCCAGATGGTGTAGGCCGTGCCCAGCGGCAGCGCCTTCATCGACAGCGACAGCAAGCCAAAGCTGGCGAACATGAAGACGATGGTGGCGATGCTTGGCCACGGCTTGGTGAAGCCTTCCGAGGCCTTCATGAAGAAGGCCCAGACCACTTCCAGCAGGCCGGCGACGATGAGGAATATCCAAGCCATGACGGCGTTCCCTTGCAAGAACGCCGGGCCGTCCCGGACTTAAGCCCGCCCGGAAACGGACGGGGGAGGACGTGGCCTCGCTCGGTTTGTGGCCGGGGAGATAGCTGCTAAGGCCTCAGCCTTCAAGCCTTGAGGCGAGGTCGTGGATCGCGGCGCGATGCCGCGCCGAGGCCAGGGCCTGGACCAGCAGGCCCGGATTGAGCGGCTTGGCCACGTGCAGGTCGGCCCCGGCGGCGTGGGCGGCCGCGATATGCTCGTCCATGGCGTTGGCGGTGAGCATGATCACCAGGATCGGGTCGGCGTCGGCCGCCGCCTCGCGCGCCCTCAACTCGCGGGTGGCGGTCAGCCCGTCCATCACCGGCATCTGCATGTCCATCAGCACCGCGTCGAACGGCTGGGCCTCGAGGGCCCGCAGCGCCGCCTCGCCGTCCTCGACCATGGTCAGGTCGACGCCGAAGGGCTCCAGCACGATCTCCACGACCTTGCGGTTGCCCGGATGGTCCTCGGCCACCAGCACCCGCATGCCCTCCAGCGACACTGGCCCCTCGTCGTCGGCGTGATCGCTGGCGAGGCTTTCGGTAGAGGGCTGCAGCGGCAGTTCGACGACGAAGGTCGCCCCGCGTCCGACCACCGCCCGGGCGTCGATCGAACCGCCCATCATCTCGGCCAGGGCCGCGCAGATCGACAGCCCCAGGCCCGTGCCGCCGAACTGGCGGGTGATCGACTGGTCGGCCTGGACGAAGCGCTTGAACAGCCGCTCGCGCACGGCGTCGTCGAAGCCGACGCCGGTGTCGCTGATGCTGAAGCGGATCAGCTCGCCCACCTTCTCTACCGACAGGTCGACGCCGCCGACGCTGGTGAACTTCACCGCGTTGCCCAGCAGGTTCGACAGGATCTGGCTGATGCGGCCGGCGTCGCCGTCGTAACGGCCGGCCGCCTCCGGGGTGACCGACCACGAGAAGGCCAGCCCCTTGGCCTCGGCCGAGGCGCGATGCAGCTCGGCCATGCCGCCGACCAGGCTTTCCAGGTCGAAGGGCGCGAAGGTCAGCTGGAACTCGCCGGCCTCGATCTTGGAGACGTCAAGGATGTCGCCCAGCACCTGCTCGAGCAGTCGGCCCGACGAGGCCACCAGGGCGGCCAGCTCGCGCCGGCGGGCCGGATCGGTCTCCTCGGCGAGGCGGTCGCCGACGGCGATCACCCCGTTCAGCGGCGTGCGCAGCTCGTGGCTCATATTGGCCAGGAACACCGACTTGGCCTGGTTGGCCGTCTCCAGCTCGCGGGTGCGCTCGGCCACCCGCACCTCCAGCGAGCGCAGCAGCTCCTCGTGCACTTCCCTCTGCTTGCGCAGGGCGCGGGCCAGGGCGCCGATCTCGTCGCCGCGAGCCTCGATGCGGGCGGCCGTCTCGCCGTCGTCGGCGCGGTGCGCTTCGCCGAGGCCCCTCAGGGGCGCCACCACCTCGCGGGACATCAGCCGATAGAGCAGGAAGAGCTGGGCCAGGACGCCGATCACGCCGAACAGCAGCACCCACGAGGCCGTCTTGACCGCGTTCCAGACGATCTGGTCCGAACGGAAGGTCATCAGGAAGTACCAGTCGGGCTCCTTCATCCGGCCATAGGCCACGACCCGGTCGCCGGTGCGGTCGCGCAGCGCGCCGACGTCGCCGCCGTGCCTGCGGATCTGGGCGACCAGGTCCGACACCCGCTCGCGCGACTGCACCTTGGCCAGCTGGGCGGCGTCGACCACGCCGTCAGCCGCCAGACCCGGCGCGGCGATCAGATCGCCGTCGGACGAGACGATCATGTTCTGGCCGCCAGGCAGGGCGTCGCCGACCGCCCGCAGCAGGAAGGAGTCCAGCGACAGGCTGGTGCCCCAGGCGCCCACGTGCCGCTCGCCGATGTCGAACGGCGTCACGCAGGCCGCGTTCAGCCCCCGGCCGTTCGGGTTGGAGATCAGCTTGCGCAGCTTGGTGCACTTCATCACCCGCTGCGGATTGTTGGCCGGCAGGGTCAGCTGGCTCATCTCCTCCTGGGCGATGTCCAGGCTCGGCGGCGCCTCCTGCCTGTAGTAGAGCAGCCGGTCCCTGCGCTTGGGCCCGAACATCACCAGCCGGGTCTGCGGCGTGAAGAAGTAGAAGTTGTCGTAGTGGCCGATCTCGGTCTCGCCGGCGTTGGCGACGACCTCCATGGCCGCCACCATCAGGGCCTTGTCCTCGCGGGTCAGCTCCCTGGCCTCGGGCACGAAGCCGCCGATGCCGTAGACGTAGTGGTTGCCGGTGCGGCCGCCGTCGTAGAGGCGCGGCGCGGTGCGGCGCGTGCCGTCGCCGAACTCGGGGAACAGCAGGTCGAACTGGCCGTCGATGTCGGGCTCGATCTCGCGCAGGCGGCGCATCAGGGCCAGGCTGGCGGCGTCGTGAACCTTGACGAGGTCCGAGAACAGGCGGTCCTCGGTCTTGACCCGCTCGCCCACATACTCGGCCAGGTGCCGCATCTGGGTCTCGGCGGCGCTCTGCTGCACGAAATAGAAGGTGACGGCCGTGACCAGCCCCGTCACGGCGATCGACAGCAGGGCGGCGAAGGCCAGCAACCGGCGCGCAAGGGGCGACATCACGCCCGTATGACGCCACAAGTTGTTCAAACCCTCTCCCCACTCTCGTCCCCACGCGGGACGTCCGGCGCAGCCTCAACCCATTAGGGCGCTGCGGACTTCATGTCGCCTGCGGTGGAATGCCGCGCTCGACCGCCGGACGCCGCACCACGCAGCCTTTCCCCAGCGGCCGCAACAGTCTATAGGGCTCGCCGTCCGCGCCACGTTCCGGCCCTGTGCGCCGAGCGTCAGAGCGCGCCACCGCGAGAGGAAGACCCCGCAATGGCCAAGATCAAAGTCGCCAATCCCGTCGTCGACATGGACGGCGACGAAATGACCCGGATCATCTGGAAGCTCATCAAGGATAAGCTGATCTTCCCGTATCTGGACCTGGAACTGGACTACTACGACCTGTCGGTCGAGAACCGCGACGCCACCAACGACCAGGTGACGATCGACGCCGCCGAGGCCACCAAGAAGCACGGCGTGGCCGTGAAGTGCGCCACCATCACCCCGGACGAGCAGCGCGTCACCGAGTTCAACCTCAAGAAGATGTGGAAGTCGCCGAACGGCACGATCCGCAACATCCTGGGCGGCGTGATCTTCCGTGAGCCGATCATCTGCCAGAACGTGCCGCGCCTGGTGCCGGGCTGGACCCAGCCGATCATCGTCGGCCGTCACGCCTTCGGCGACCAATACCGCGCCACCGACTTCAAGTTCCCCGGCAAGGGCACCCTGACGATCAAGTTCGTCGGCGAAGACGGCGAGACCATCGAGCACGAAGTCTACAAGGCTCCGGGTTCGGGCGTGGCCATGGCCATGTACAACATCGACGAGTCGATCCGCGAGTTCGCCCACGCCTCGTTCGCCTACGGCCTGAACCGCAAGTACCCGGTCTACCTGTCGACCAAGAACACGATCCTCAAGGCCTATGACGGCCGCTTCAAGGACCTGTTCCAGGAAGTCTACGACGAGCACTACGCCAAACAGTTCAAGGCGCTGGGCATCCACTACGAGCACCGCCTGATCGACGACATGGTCGCCTCGGCGCTGAAGTGGTCGGGCGGCTACGTCTGGGCCTGCAAGAACTACGACGGCGACGTGCAGTCGGACATCGTGGCGCAGGGCTTCGGCTCGCTGGGCCTGATGACCTCGGTGCTGATGACGCCGGACGGCAAGACCGTGGAAGCCGAAGCCGCCCACGGCACGGTGACCCGTCACTACCGCCAGCACCAGAAGGGCGAGTCGACCTCGACCAACTCGATCGCCTCGATCTTCGCCTGGACCCGTGGCCTGGCCCACCGCGCCAAGCTCGACGACAACCAGGAACTGGCCAAGTTCGCCGCCACCCTGGAAAAGGTCTGCATCGACACCGTCGAAAGCGGCTTCATGACCAAGGACCTGGCCCTGCTGGTCGGCGACAAGCAAGGCTGGCTGACCACCGAAGGCTTCCTCGACAAGATCGACGAGAACCTGCAGAAGGCCATGGCCGCCTAAGGCGACCGACCTTCCGTCAAGGACGAAGGCCCTCCCTCCCGGGAGGGCCTTTTTCTTTGGCCCGACATCGGCGCGGGGTGCTAAAGGCCCGCCCCGCTCCGAAACTCGAGAAAGCCGGCGATGATCCAGCCCAGCGCGACCTTCAAGGACAACCTTCAGCAGCTTCCGGCCATCGACGGCGTGCAGCGCGTCGACCTGGTCGACGCCGACGCGACCGTGGTCGCCAGCATCGAGAACCAGCCGGGCAAGAAGGGCTCGGTCGCCGTCTACCAGTATCTGAAGCAGGCCTTCGGCGCGCTGGACGCCAAGGCCGCCGAGCACGGCCTGGCCGTCTTCGCCGAGCACACGGACGACGCGCGCGAAAACCCCGGCGCGCACCCCAATGTCGACCGCCTGCTGGCCATCGCCGCCGGCGGCGCGCCGCTGGCCATCGAGGTCGTACCCGTCGCCGGCTGACCTCAGGCCGCCCCGTTAGGCCCCATGGACACATCGGGGCCGCATCGGGGCGGCGCCCGCCACGATCCTGACGCGGGGAAGTGCTCACCTGCACGATGCGCCGGCGTTCCGGCGCCCGCGACGGACGCCCGATGCTACGACCGCTGCTCGACCCTCCGCAACGCCGCCGCACTTCGCGCGCGACGAAGCTGGCGGCTGGCCTGTTCAGCATCGGGGCGCATGCGGCCGTGCTGGTCGCGGTGCTGATGGCCCAGGGCGAGCCGCGCCCGCCAGAGCCCGAGCCATTCGCGGTCGACCTGGTGCAGCCCCCTCCTCCGCCGCCGCCGCCCGAACCCAAGCCGCCCGCGCCGGAGCCCAAACCCGACTCCAAGCCCGCGCGGCCGCCCTCGCCCGCCCCGCCCAAACCCGATCCCAAGCCGCCCAAGCAGACCGCCCGGCCGGCCGTGCGCCCGCCCGACGTCGAGCCCCTGCCTGCAACGCCCGCCGACACCACGATGATGGCCGCCGAACTGGGCGAGGCCGAGCTGGCCGGCGCCACGACGGTCGGCACGGGATCGGGGAACGGCTCGGGCGACGGCACCAGCTGCGACATGGTGCGCCGGCTGCAGGCGGCCCTGCGCCGAAACCCGCGCGTCCGCAGCGCCCTGGCGGCCGCCCACGGCGAGGCCGCGGCCTCGGGCAAGGCGGTGCTGATCTGGAACGGCAAGTGGCTGCAGAGCCCCAACCAGGTCGGCCGGGGCCTGGCCGGCGTGCGCGAGGCGATCATCATGGAAGTCGGCTTCGCCCCGGCCGCCTGCCGCGCCGATCCGATGCGGGGCCTGGTGGTCGTCAGCCTGGCCGACGGTCCCGGCGCCCCGCGCCTGGCGCTGGGCGACGCCTCCTGGCGCTGGTCGGACCTGCTGTTCGCGCCGGGAACGCGGCGACGCGGCGCCTGATCTAGTTGCCGCGCCGATAGCCGGGATAGTAGCGGATCTGGTCGTCCACGCAGACGCCGAACGGACGCGCGCCATCCGCGCCGTAGACCGCGTTGCGGTCAAAGTCCCAGGCGATCGCGCCGTCGGCCTCCAGCCTCGCCTGGCCGGGCGGCCCGCCGCACGCCACGGCCACCGCATCCAGCAGGGCCTGGCTGACCTTCGGCGGAAAGAACGAGCCGACGCTCATTTCCGCCGGCGTGTCGGGCAGCCCGCGCACGCCGCGCAGCACCGCGTGCGCCCGGACAAAGTCGGCCCGCGCCTCGCGGAAGGCCAGGCCCACCGTCTCGGCGTCGAGCGTCCGCACCACCGCGCAGTCCCGGCTCCAGGCGTCGAGACCGGCCTCTATCGCCGCCCAAGTCCGCTCGGGGCGCGACGCTTCAGCCGTGGAAAGCTCACGCCGCGACCAGCAGGCCGCGCGCGCTCTGGGATCCTGCAAGCGGGTCGACAGCAGGAGCGCAAGCCCGTCGCCCCGCCGTTCGAGCTCCACCGTCACGGGCAGATCGGCCGGCGACCATTCGGCGGCCGCCGCGACCAGCCGGCACCCGGCCGCCCCGGCGCCGTCGGCCACGCAGGTCTTGCCCGGCTTGGGGCCGTAGGCTCGGCTGAGGGTCAGGCGGCCCAGCGGCTCGACATTGGTGAAGCCCTCGGCGGGCGCGATCACCACGTCGGCGGCGGCCGCTCCCGCATACAGCGCGGCCAGCCCGGCCGCGAGCGCGATCCCCAAGCGCCTCATGTCCTTCCCTCCCCTGGCCGCCCGACGCTACCGCCGCGCCGGCGGCGCGTCGATGACGATCAGTCCGGTCGCCGCCGCCTTCTCGGCCTCCGCCGGCTTCCAGTCGCCCCAGGCCTTGCCCGAACGTCCCTGCTCGCGGCCCAGGTCGAACAGGCGGCGCATGGCCGCCTCGCTGAAGTCCAGGCTGTTGGCCTGCGCGTCGTCGGGCACCGCGGCCACGCGGAAGGCCAGGCCGTTACGCTGGGCGAAGGCGGCGTTGGCGGCCAGGTGCGCGCGGGTCGAGGCCTTGCTGCCGCTGTCGTAGCTGCGCTTGAGGATCGCCGTCAGCTTGCCGGCGGTGACCGCGTCGCGACGGCCCAGCTGGCCGTTGACCAGCACGAAGATCGAGCCGGCCCCGACGGCCCCGGCCGGGCGGCTCCACAGGACCAGGCTCTCGGGCACGGCCAGGAACGGCGTGTTGACCCCGCCGTCGACGTGCATCTCCTGGATGATCCGCCCGTCCTTGGCGCGGCCGGCGATCAGCACCGGCGGGAACACGCCCGGGATGCTGGCCGAAGCGGTCAGCACGTCCTTGAACAGCTTCAGCCCCTGCGGCCCGCCCTGCCTGGCGATCAGGCCCATGTCCCAGATCACCGTCTCCTCGCTGTCGAGATTGGTGGTGGCAACCAGCAGGCGCCGGCCCTTGCCGTGCTCGGCGGCGATGGCGGTCAGCATCTGCGGCGTCACCGCCCGGTCGACCAGCTTGCGCAGGGCCGAGCTGCTGTAGAGGCTGGGCGAGGCGAAGGTGGCCAGCTGCCGCCAGGCCAGGATGTCCTTGGCCCCGCCGTCGGAATAGGCGGCCGCCAGCTGCGGATCCCAGCTGGGTCCCAGGAAGGCGAACGGCGCGGCCAGGGCGCCGGTGCTGACGCCCGTGACGATGCGGAACTCGGGTCGCCGGCCGCTCAGCGTCCAACCCGTCAGCACGCCCGCGCCATAGGCGCCGTTCGCTCCGCCGCCCGACAGGGCCAGGATCGCTGTCGGCCCCTGCCCCGGCTCGCCCATGATCTGCCGTTCGAGCAGCCGCACCGGCCCGGCGTCGCTGGCGACGATGCGCGGATCGGCCGTGGGGATCACCGCTTCCGGCGCGACCCGGACCACGCCCTCGGGCGGCCGCGACAAGGTCCCGCAACCGGCCAGCAGCAAGGCCGCCGCGAGGCCGGCCGCACGAAATATCGAGTTCACGCGCTCACCTTGGCGTCCGTCGAAATCCGACAGACCCAGCAACGCGCGACTTGGCTTTGGGTTGGCTCAGCTTGCCCTTGCGGAAGCCGGAAAATTTCTAGTTCCCGCGGGTTTCCTTCGGCCACGGGCCGACCATCTCGACCACCTTGCCCGCGCCCTCGGCGCCGCCCAGCGGTTCGGTGAAGGCGCTCGAGTCGATGAACTGCAGGCCCATCTGGCCGTCGCCCTGCCAGACCATGCGGGTCAGGTGGACCATGCGCCGCGCCGGGTCGACCAGGTGCAGCACTTCGGGCGGAACCGCGAACTCGGGAGCGGCGATGCGCGCCCCGCCCTTGGCGATGTCGATCAGCCGGCAGCGCAGGGGCTCGCCGCCCACCACGAGGTAGGCTTTGCGCGAGGCGGGGTAGCGACGGTAGGCGCGCTTTTCCATTCCCTGGACTTCGATCTGGGTCATCGCGGCGATCCTAAACCCGACTCGGGTCAAACGGCCGCGCAATCGTGCGCGAGGCGTCGGCGGGGACCCTAGGGGGCGTCGCGAAGGCCGGGCAAGGCGCGAGGCCCTTCCGTCCCCAGGAAGGCGGCCCGGCGCCCGTTCTTGACCCAGAATGGGCCGCCCCGGCGTCTTCAGGCCAGCCTGGAGTGCTTTCGCGAATAGCCGAAATAGATCAGGCAGGCGGCCGCCACCCAGACGCCGAACAGGGCGAAGGTGTCCCATGGCAGGCCGATGATCAGGTAACCGCAGAAGGCCACGCTGGCGATCGGCAGCACCGGATAGAGCGGCGCCTTGTAGCCGCGCGGCAGGTCGGGGCGCGTGCGGCGCAGGATGATCACGCCCAGCGAGACGATGGCGAAGGCGATCAGCGTGCCCATGCTGGTCAGGTTGACCAGCACGTCCAGCGGCACGAAGGCGGCCAGGAAGGCGATGAAGGCCGCCACGATCACCGTGTTCCAGACCGGCGTGCGGGTGCGCGGATCGGTCTTCTGGAAAATGCGCGGCAGCAGGCCGTCGCGGCTCATGGCGAACAGGATCCGCGTCTGGCCGTACATGACGACCAGGGTGACGCTGAAGATCGAGACGATCGCGCCCAGGCACAGGATCAGCGAAGTCCAGCCCGCGCCGGTCAGGTTGCGCAGGATCACCGCCAGGCCCGCCTCCTGGCCGGCGAAGGCCGTCCAGGGCTGGGCGCCCACGGCGGCGACGGCCACCAGCACGTAGACGCCGGTGACGATCAGCAGGCTGAGCACCACGCCCAGCGGCAGGTTGCGGCGCGGGTTCTTGACCTCGTCGCCGGCGGTCGAGACCGCGTCGATGCCGATGTAGGAGAAGAAGATCGACGAGGCCGCCGCCCCGATCCCGGCCACGCCCATGGGCGCGAACGGCGCCAGGTTCTCCGAGCGGAAGCCGGTGAAGGCGATGACCACGAAGAACAGCAGCACCAGCAGCTTGGCCACCACCAGCACGGCGTTGACCGTGGTCGATTCCTTGGCCCCGCGCAGCAGCAGCACCATGCAGGCGCTGACCAGCACCACGGCCGGCAGGTTGAACACCCCGCCCGCCCCCGGCGGCCTGGCCAGGGCGTCGGGCAGGCGCCAGCCGAACAGGTCGACGAACAGCTCGTTCAGGTACTGCCCCCAGCCCACGGCGATGGCCGAGGCCGACACGGCGTACTCCAGCAGCAGGCAGGCGCCGACGATGAAGGCCACGAACTCGCCCAGCGTGGCGTAGGCGTAGGAATAGGACGAGCCCGAGACCGGGATGGTCGAGCCCAGCTCGGCGTAGCACAGGGCCGTCAGGGCCGCGGTGATCCCGGCGATGACGAACGAGACGATGACCGCAGGGCCGGCCAGCGGCACGGCCGTGGTCAGGGCCACGAAGATGCCGGTGCCGATCGTGGCGCCGACGCCCAGCATGGTCAGCTGGAACAGGCCGATCGAACGCTCCAGCTCATGCGGCAGCTCGTTGGGATTGTCGTCGCCCTCGGCCGCGATCGCCCCGACGGGCTTGCAGCGGAAGAGATCGGCGATGCGCGAGCCGGCCATGGGCGCTCCGGAAATTCCTCAGGGACGGCGAAGGCTTAGGCGCTCGCCGTGAGCGGCGACCCCATAAAGCCGCCAAGCCCCGGGGGGAAGCGGATTCCATCGATGGAACCCTTCATGAGCGAACGCCCTTGCGGTGGGGGCATGAATGCCCATTCTAGGCAGCGTTAACCGTGCGGGGGCGCAATGACTTTGCAGAAGCGGATCTGGGACCTGCTGGTCCTGGCGATCTTCATCTTCGCCGCCGCCTTCGCCACCGCGCCCTGGTTCGCCTTTCGCGCCCTGAAGGCCGCGGCCCAGTACGAGGACGTGCAGGCGCTGGGCGAACTGGTCGACTTTCCGGTGGTGCGCCGCAGCCTGACGGGCCAGCTGGACGAAGCCGCGCCCGCCGCCAAGCCCGAGGCCCCGTCGCTGTGGACCAACCCGATGGGCGTCTTCAAGCGGGCCATCGAGCCGATCGCCCCGCCCGAGCCCAAGGTCGACCGCTACCTGACCGTCCAGGGCCTGTCGGCCCTGACCCGCGGCTACGCCCCGGGCGCGGCCCCGGCGCCGACGGCTCGTCCCGAGACGGTGCTGGGCCGGATGCAGGCCGTTGTGCGCGGTCCCTACCCGACCATCGCCTACTGGGATCCCAACCGCGTACGCATCGCCGTGCGCCGCCCGGGCGACAAGTCCAAGGCCACGATCTTCACCTTCCAGCGCCGCGAGCTGTTCGTCTGGAAGCTGGTGCACATCCGCCTGCCGGCCGACGAGCGCTAGCAACCTCAGCCCATGTAGGCCGCGCGGAACTGGTGCACCAGCTTGGTGGCCGCGCCCTTCGAGGCCTCGGGTCCGGCGTTGCAGGCCGCGATGATCGCCGTCCCGCGTCCCGGGGCGATCATGATCACCTCGTGCCACATGGTGTTGGATCCCTCGTGGACCAGGAACGGACCGCGGCTCCACGGCGCGTTTCGCACCACCAGCCAGCCCAACGCGTAGATCGCGTCGCCGACGGGCGTGGTCAGATGCTTGACGCTGTCGGCGCTGAGCAGGGCGTTGTCCTTCAAGAACAGCCGCGCGAAGCGGGCGTGGTCGGCCAGGGTCATGTGCACCGTGCCGGCGGGCCCCAGGGCGGGCGGGTTGTCGGACGGGCCGGCCGGATCGACCGGCGTCAGGCCGCCGCCCGGCTTGGGCAGGTGGCCCCAGGGGGCCGGCCCCTTGGGCGCGCCGAACCCGGCGGAGGTGATCCCCAGGGGCTTGAACAGCAGGGCGTCGATCGCCTGCTCCCAGGGCGTTCCGGTGATCGTCTCGATGGCCGCGCCCACGAGGATGTAGTTGAGGTTGGCGTACTCGTACTTGCCGGGCGTGGCGGCGGGCGGCGCGGCTAGGATCTGCGACGCCAGTTCGGCGCGCTGCGCCGTGAGGGGCCGCTTGTCGGCATGGGCGCGGACCAGCCAGCCGCCCGCCATCACCGGCTTGTCGCTGATCCCCGACACGTGGCTCATCAGCCGCTCGATCGTGGTGTCGTTCCAGGCCGGGTCGAGCTTCACGCCCGGAAACAGCGACCCCAGGGTCGCTCCCCACTTGGCCTTGCCCGCCTCGACCAGCCGGGCGTAGACGGCGGCGGTCATGGCCTTGGTGTTGGAACCGATGTGCCAGGGGTCCGAACGCGTGGCCGGATCGGACGAACCCGCGCGGCGCACGCCGCTCACCACCTGCGCGACCAGATCGTCGACGCCGCTGACCAGGCCCGCCACCGCCGGCGCTCCGGTCTCGGCCAACACCGCCGCGGGATCGACCGTCGGAAGGGCCATGATCTGGCGGGCCAGCGCCGCCGACGGCGCGCCCCCGGCCACGGCGGCGAGCGTAAGCAGGCGACGACGATGCAGCATGGAAGCGACCCTCACTTGCAATGAAGCGTCACTTCAACCGCATGCCCGGGATCACCGCAACTGAAAGTTATGTAAGTAGACGCATCCCGCTCGCCCGCAGGGCGCAAGGCCTTTGCTCTGGGTTGAAATTGTCGGAGCTTGGCCGCGATCCTGGAGAATCGATCGTGCGTATCCTCGGCGTTCTGGGCTGCGTCGCCCTGCTGGTGCTGTCGGCCTGCGAGTCCAAGCCCAAGAAGCCCCTGACGGGCACGGTGTTCATGGACGAGTTCCACACCCTGTGCCCGCACGACATGCGGTCGGCCGACGAGGCGAAGAAGGCCTTCATCGCGGCGGGCGCCAAGGAAGGCCGGCCGATCATCGGCGCCTTCGTCCAGACCCATGATCCGGCGCCGAACATGCCGGCCTTCACCCGCCTGGAGCGCGGCGAGACGCAGTGGCGCTACGACAACGACTACGCCTTCCACCTAGCCACCGTCGACGAGATCGCCTTGCCGAACGGCGGCAAGGAGATCCGCTGCAAGGTGCAGGTCCCCACCGGCCAGGGCGAGTTCTTCGACTTCCTGGTGCAGTATGTCAGCGGCTCGCTGCCGGTGAACATCGCCTTCGAGGACGGCGCGCGCATGCTGCTCTACAAGGACCGGCACGCTGGCGAAGGCCTCTCAGGCTACTACGTGCTGTGGCGCGGCCTGCCGCCCGGGGTGTGGGGCGCCAAGCCGAGCCTGGCCCTGAGCTATGTCGTGCGCAGGGGGCCGCCCCTGCCCGACCCGGTCACCTTCCTGACGCCCGCGACCACCGCCGTCGCCCGGATGGACCGCTACTGCGACGATCCCGCCTATGAAGCAGTCGCCGCCAGGGTCGCCGAGGGCGGAAACGGCCGGCCCGATCCCGAGGCCGAAGGCGGCAAGTCGGCCGCGCGCCTGGGCCAGCGCCAAGCCGACACCACCTGGATCATGACCGACGCCGACGAGTGGCGGCTGCACGCCTCGCGGGTCGTCAATCCGAAGGCCACGATCGACGAATGCTCGGTGCGCATGGCCGGGCTGGAGACCGCGTCGATGATCGGCGCGCTGCTCGACGACAAGGGCCTGGTGCTGCACGCCGACAAGAGTTCGCGCACCAAGCGCACGCTGGAGTTCCGCGACGAGAAGCGCGACCGCATGATCCTCTACCAGGTCGAGACCGGACCCGACGACCCGATGAAGAGCCACGATCTGATCGTGATGGACGGCGCGCTCAGCCTGCTGAAGGGCTACGGCAGGCTCTAACCGCGCTCTTCGCAGAAGCGGATGCGGTTGGCGAAGGGATCGTGCACCTGCAGCACGTCGCCCCACGGCTGTTCGTCGACGCCGGGCCGACCGTAGCCGTAGTTCTTGCCTATCAGTTCTGCCTGGTAGGCGCGGACACCCTTCATCGGCACGTAGACGGTCGAGCCCGGCGCGGCGTCGCCGTGGTGTTCGGACAGGTGCAGCACCAGCCCTGCCCGCTCGATCCCCATGTACAGCGGCATGCCCGGCTCGAAGCGGTGCTCGAACTGCACCGAGAAGCCGAGAAAGCCGAGATAGAACTCCCGCGCCTTGGATTCGTCGAAGCTGCGCAGGATCGGGACGGCGCGGAGGAATTGGACGGGGTCGCTCATGGCCCCATCTGGCGCTCGTTTCGACCGGGCCGCAACAGGCGGGCCCGTTCGTGCGGCGCCGCTTTTGACCCCGGCGCGCGGGCGGTGCTATCCAGCGAACCGCGTCTTCCGCCGAGGCCCTCGCGCATGTTCCTTCCTTCGCCGCTCCGGGCGCCCTCGGCATGATCGCCCTGACGCTGGAGGTGCTGGCCCGCGCCCTGCCGTTCTTCCTGCTGGTCGGCGCGGGCGTGACCCTGGCGCGGCTGCGGCTGCTGGACGGCCGCATGGCCCAGGGACTGTCGGCCTACGTCTACTGGATCGGCTTCCCCGCCCTGCTGGTGCACTCGCTGTCGCGCATGGGCCGGCCGGACCACGACCTGACCCTGGGGCTCGCCGCCTACGCCGGCTGCCTGGCCGTGATCATGGCCGTGATGGTCGGCGGCGGCCTGGCCCTGCGCTGGGACCGGGGCGAGCGCGCGGGCGCGGCCATGGCCGCCGGTGTCGGCAACAGCGCCTTCCTCGGCCTGCCGGTGGCCGCCGCGGTGTTCGGCCCCGAGGTCGCCCGCGTCGGCGCCGGCATGGTCGCCATCGACTTCGTGCTGGCCACGGCCCTGGGCGTGGCCTTGCTGGGCTGGGCCGGCGGGCGCTCGGTCTGGCGCTCGACCATGCAGGCGTTCCGCAACCCGATCGTCGCGGCCGCCCTGTTCGGGACGGGCCTGGCCCTGCTGGGCCTGCAGTTGCCCGGCGTGCTCGACCGTGCGGTCGGCGCGGCCGCCGCCTCGGGCAGCCCGGTGGCGCTGGTGGCCCTGGGCGTGGTGCTGGGCCTGCCCGCCGAAGCCGACGCCGCCACGCCCCGCTGGAGCCCCGTGGCGCTCGCCGCGATCGCCAAGCTGCTGGTCCTGCCGTCGCTGGTCTGGTTCGTCGTCGGGCTGACGCCCGCTCCCGCCACCTTCCACCTGGCCGCGACCCTGCTGGCGGCGACCCCGTCGGCGGTCAATGTCTTCATCCAGACCCGCGCCTATGGCGTCTTTGTCCGCGGCGGCGCCCGCACCGTCGCCCTGACCACCGCCATCGCCTGCATTACCCTGTCGGCCGTGGCGGTGTGGCTGAAGGCCTGACGCCTAGGCCCCGCCCCTCTTTCGCCCCA
This sequence comes from Caulobacter flavus, assembly GCF_003722335.1. GTDB lineage: Bacteria > Pseudomonadota > Alphaproteobacteria > Caulobacterales > Caulobacteraceae > Caulobacter > Caulobacter flavus. Next base: position 2,484,521 of record NZ_CP026100.1, on the reverse strand, counting down.
GCCGCGCGAACCAGGGCTGGGTCGGATAGGCGATGGAGCCGGCGACGCTGAGGGCGATGGTCGTGCCCTTGCCCGAGGCGCTCTCGATGGCCAGTTGGGCGCCCATCTTGCCGGCCCGCTCGTGCATGCCGATCAGGCCGTAATGGCCCTCGCGGCTGGCCCAGGCCATGCGGTTGGCCCCGATGCCCACCCCGTCGTCGCGGATAGTCACCTGCAGCTGCCGCACCCCGTACGACACCTTGACCAGCACCTGGCTGGCCTTGGCGTGGCGAGCGGCGTTGAACAGGGCCTCGCCGGCGATGCGGACGATCTCCTCCTGCACCAGCGGCTGCACCGGACGCGGCGCGCCCTCCGAGACCAGCTCGACCTTCACCCCCGTCTCGAACGGCTGCTCGGCCATCAGTTCGCGCAGCACGATGTCGAGCCGCCGCACCTCCGCCCCGCGCAGGTCGCGCACCCGGTCGCGGCCCTCGACCAGCATCTGGTCGGCGCGGTCCAGCGCCTGGTTGATCACGTCCCTGGCCGGCAGGTCGTCGGGGATCTGGTAGGCCACCGACTGGAACCGCATGATCAGGCCCTGCACGCTCTGCAGCAGGGTGTCGTGCAGCTCGCGGGCGATGCGCTCGCGCTCGGCGGCGCGCTGCTCCAGCCGGTCCTTGATCTGGGCCGACACTCGCCGCAGCCGCAGCGCGTAGACGCCCCACAGCGCCAGGGCCACGGCCAGTACGCAGGCGGCGCGGAACCACCAGGTCTCGACCAGGGTCGGCGGGATCTCGACGGTGAGGGTCGCCCCCTGCTCGTTCCAGACGCCGTCGCTGTTGGCCGCCTTGACGCGGAACGTGAAGGTCCCCGGATGCAGGTTGTCGTAGATGACCTCGCGCCGGTCGCCGGCGTCGATCCAGTCCTTGTCGAAGCCCTCCAGCCGATACTGGAAGCGCACGCGGTCGGGCGCGGGAAAGCTCAGCGCCGTGTAGTGGATGCGCAGGCCGCGCGTGCCGGCCGGCAGGCGCAGGGCGGTCGGATCGCGGAAGTGCCGGTCGCCCACCATCACCGCGCGCACCGCCACCGGCGGCGGCAGGGTGTTGACGGTCAGCCGGGCGGGATCGACGACGACGACGTTGCGGCGGGTGAGGATCCAGATCCGGCCGTCGCCGCCGGCGGCGATCTGCCGGCCCGGCGACTTCTGGACGAAGCTGTTGAGGCCGTCGCGGAAGTCGAACACCCGGCGCGGCAGCGGCGCGCCCGGCCGGTCCAGGGCATGGTCGAGGTCGGCCGAGCGCATCCGCACCACGCCCGCGTCGCCAATCGTCCAGGTGTCGCCGGCCGGGGTCTGGACCAGGCCGTTGACCGAGGCCAGCCACGGATAGCGCTCGGCGTCGAGGCTGGCGGTCGCTCCGCCGCGCAGCCGCGCGAAACCCTGGCCGCCGCTGAGATAGAGCGCCTCGCGGCCGGGCAGCAGCCCCTCGATCTCGCCGATCGGGAAGCGGGCCTTGTGGATCGGCTCGAACGGCGCGGCCCCTTGCAGCGTCGGGGCGTTGCGGAACAGCACGGCGGCGCGGCCGTCGGCCTGCGGCGCGGCGTTCGAGGCGATGCCCCCGCCGCCCGGCCAGCGGTTCCAGGCCCCGCCCTCGCGCCAGTAGAGGCCCTTGTCGAGGGCGGCCATCCACAGGCGTCCGTTCTTGTCCTCGGCGCAGCCGTAGGCGCTGGCCTCGGCCGGCTTGGCGAAGGTCTCGACCTTGTCGCCGCGCACCCGCAGCACGGTGTCGCGCAGCGTCACCCAGACGGCGTCGCCAGCGCTCGCGCACAGCGAGCCGGCCGACCACGCGGTCTTCAGGACCGGCTTGGGCGAGCGGCCCGGCGCGATGGCGTAGAGGGTATGGGCGTCGGCGACCCACACCGTTCCGTCGGCCGTGGAGGTCATGCGATAGCCGCGCGCGGAGTTGGGCGGAATGGCCTGCTCGACCGTCACCGCGGCCGGCCGCATCATGTCCAGGCCCAGCTCGGTGCCGAACCAGACATTGCCCTCGCGGTCCTCGAAAACGGCGTGGGTCTGGTCCGAGGTCAGGCCGTGCACGGCCTTGTAGGACTGGATGCGCAGGGTCCCGGCGTCGGCCCGGCGGGCCGCCACGCCGGGCGCCGCGATGTGGACGACGCCGTCGGTCCAGGTCGCGCCCCACAGGTCGCCCTTGCGGTCGAACAGGATCCGCGAGGCGCCCACCTCGTCGCGGCGGGGATAGGCCCTGGTCAGGGACGAGGCCGCCGGGGTCTCGCCGCGCAGCAGGCGGGTGCTGGCGGTGTCGGACAGCCAGAGCCGCCCCAGGGCGTCCTCGGCAAGGCTGGCCCGGCGCGCGACCTTGGCGCCGGTCGGCGAAAACCGCGTCTCGCCCGGCGCACGGCGCAGCACGGTGTCGGTCAGCACCAGCCATTGCACGCCGTCGCGGTCGAAGAAGACCTGCCAGATCTCCTGCTCGGGAAGGCCCGCCTCAGGTCCGAACTCCCGCCAGCGACCGTCATGCCAGCGGGCCAGGGTGGCGCGCTTGCGGCCGCCCCGGGCGACCCAGATCCCGCCCTCGCGGTCCTCGGCCAGGCTGGTGACCTCGCGCGAGGGATCGGGCATTCGGGCGTCGATCAGCCGGCCGTCGCGATAGACCACGACGCCGCCGCCGCGGCCCAGGCCCGCCCACAGCGCTCCCGAGCGCGCGCCCAGCACCTGCGAGACGTTCAGCCGCCCGGGCTTGGGGCCGTCGCGCTGGATGGGCTCGAAGGCGACGCCGTCGAAGCGGAACAGACCATCGACGCTGCCGATCCACAGATAGCCGTCCCTGGACTGGCCGATGGTGTTGACCCGGCTGGGCGCCCCGCCCTCGATCGACCAGCTGACGCGCTTGTACTCGGCCAGGGGCTCGAGCGTCGGCGCGGCCACGGCCGTTCCAGCCAGGGCCCAGTTCAAGCCCAAGGTCACGGCGAGCGCCGCGCTCGCCAGTCCGCCTCGAAGCCCCCCCGCCCGGCTCAAAGGTCGATGATGCCGCGCTTGGCGGCGACGGTCACCGCGTGGGTCCGGTCGTTCACATAGAGCTTGGCGAAGATGCTCTTGATGTTCGACTTGATGGTGTCTTCCGACAGGTTCAGCTCGCGGGCGATGTGCTTGTTGGAATTGCCGTTGGCGATCAGCTGCAGGACGGTGATCTCGCGCGCGTTCAGCGACTCGTCGATGGCGTGGATGGCGATGCGCTCGGCGACCTCCGCCTGCAGGTGGCGGCGGCCAGCGTGGACGCCCCGGATGGCGTCCAGCAGGTCGCGGCGCAGGCTGCTCTTCAGCAGATACCCCGCCGCCCCGGCCCGCAGGGCGTGCAGGGCCTGGGCGTCGCCGGTGAAGGTGGTCAGCACGATGATCCGCGCCTCGGGGTGCGAGCGGCGGATGGTCTCGATGGCCACCACGCCGTTGCCGGGCATCTGCAGGTCCATCAGCGTGATGTCGGGGCGCAGCCGCTCCCAGCCGGCGATCGCCTCGTCGCCGGTGGCCGCCTCGCCCACCACCACCATGTCGGACTGGGTCTCGAGCACCGCGATCACCCCCTCGCGCAGCATGGGGTGGTCGTCGGCGATAAGCACGCGGATACGGTCGTCGCCAGGCGCGCCGCCGGCGGGATGCTCGTTCATTCGGCGACGTCCGGGAACCGGTCCTTGCACATGGGACTCGTACAGTTGGCGGGTTTGGCGAAACACGACCATACACGAAAGCGGCGCACGATTACCCTTTCGGGGCTTGACCCGGAAGGGCCGCGCGCGTCGCCGGCGAGGCTGCCCTGCCGTTGGCCAGGGCCCAGTCCAGCGCGAAGTCGGCGACGTCCTCCCAGCCCGGCTCGTTGCACAGCCAGTGGGAGCGGCCGGAAAAGCACTGCAGGTCGGTGCGAGAAGCCGCACGACGCTGATGGCGGGCGGCGGCGGCGACCATGGCCGGCGGCGCCATCCGGTCCTCGTCGCCGGCGATCAGCAGCAGCGGCGGACGGCGGCGGGCCGCCCTGGCCGCGCCGCCGCCCGGCCCCAGCAGGGCCTGGCGCAACACCCGGGCCGGCGCGGGAACCACGTGCTCGGCATAGGCCAGCCGGCGCTGATCTTCGGGCAGGGTGTGGGCGAACAGATCGGCGAAGCCTTCCGGCGACAGCGGCGCGGCGCCGTTCCAGCGCGCCAGCAGCCGCCGCAGCGCCCAGGCCGCGCGGGGCCGGGCCAGAAGGCCCAGAGGCGGCGTCGAGGCGATGGCCACCCCGCAGGCGCCGCAGCCGCCGTCGAGCAGGCGCTGCACGACCAGACCGCCCAGCCCGTGACCGATCAGGATCGGCGGCTCGACCATGGCCACGGCGTGCGCGGCGTGGGCCTCGACCACCGCCTCGAGGGTCAGCCTGCCCAGGGCCCGGGGCGACAGGCCGCGCACGCCCTCGACCGGCGCGTCCATCAGCGGCCAGGCCGGCGCGACCACCGTCATTCCCTGGGCCTCGTATCGGGCCTTGAAACGGTCCCAGGCGCGTGGCGTCAGCCAGGCGCCGTGGATAAGCATGACGGCGGCGGTCACTCGTCTCTCCGATCAGCCGGCCGCGGCCGCCGGCCAGTCGGCCTCGGTCTGCGCCACCTCGGCCGCCCCGCCGCGCAGGCGGCGCCAGACGCTGGGCGACATGCCTTCGAAGCGGCGGAACATCCGGCAGAAGTGGGCCTGGTCCGACAGGCCGCAGGCCAGGGCAATCGCCGCCAGGGAGTCGCCGCCGTCCAGCATCATGGTCTTGGAGCGGGCGATGCGGCGGCGGTTCACATAGGCCTTGGGCGCGTCGCCGAAGCTGATGCGGAAGGCGCGCGAGAAGTGGCTGGGGCTGAGACGGGCGGCGGCGGCCATCTCGGCGCTGGAGATCCGGCCGGCCAGCCGCGCCTCGACCAGGGCCTTGATCCGCAGCACCTGCCAGGGGGCCAGCCCCCCGCGCTGCATGGCCGGCGCGGCGAAGGCCTTGGGCTCGGACGCCGGCGCGTCGATCTGCGGCAGCAGGCGGACGGCCACCGCGATGCAGCGCTCGGCGTCGGCCGGATCGGTGGCCAGCGCATGCCGCGCCTGCATCAGCAGAAGGCGGATCTGGTCGCGGGCGGGTTCTGGGACGGGCTCTCGGGACTCTAGGGCCGGTACGGGAACGCGGCTCGACACGGTCTGGACTTGCATCGTCGCTCTCTTCGGCTGGTCTTTCGGCGCGCCGACGCGGTGGACGGCGTGTAGCCAAACTCGACCAACCAGACCCCCGCCGCCATTCCCGCCCGGGTGAACCTTCCCTACCCAGGCGGGTGAAGCTGACGGCTCTTTTGGGAGCGCTACCCGCGCTGACTGCGGGCCTCGGCCGAAAACAGCGACAGGAAGGCCAGCACGGCCGACAGCGAGAACGCCCACTGTCCGCCGAACGCGAAGGCCAGAGCGCCCAGGCCGCAGCCCGCCGCGAACAGGCCCACGGCCGCCGACAGCTTCCTGATCCGTGCCACCGAGGCCGCGCGGTCGGGTCCGCCGCCCCGGATCAGCTCGGCGACGTCGAGCATGATCTGGGTGGTCGAGCCGGTCATCAGCGTGGTCGGTGGGGCGGTCGGGATGTGAACCCGGTGGGCGGCGTTCTGGATGGCCATGGCGCAGACGAACAGCACAGCCACCAGGATCAGCTGCCAGCTGTCGCCCTTGGCGAACGGCGACAGCACGACGGCCGCGACCGAGCCGGCGACAAGCAGCACGGTCTTGACCGCCAGCATGATGCGCAAGGTCGGCAGGTTGGCAGCGGCCAGCTTGAAGGTCACCAGCCGGCTGATCACCACTGCGGCGCAGAACACCGGAAGCACCAGGAGCTTGGCGATCGCCCCGTCCACGCCGTGGATGATCGTCGCGCCGAAGGTGACGAAGTTGCCGGTCACGTGGGCCACGAACACGCCCTGCAGCGCCAGGAAGCCGACCGTGTCGAGATAGCCGCCGTTGAAGCTCATCAGCTGGGAAAGGCTCGGGAATCTCATGGTCACCATCCGTACTTGAGCTCGACGCCGAGATAGTCGCTGTCGTCCCGGCCAGAGGCGCGCAAGGCGCTTCCGGCTTCGTAGTGGACGGCCTCGATGGTCCCGGTCAGGCTCGGGTTGAAAGCATAGTCGGCCCGCAGGTGGGCGTAGGCCCCGGTCCAGCGCCCGCCGCGCCCGGCCGTGCCGGACAGGGGGACGAAGGGCTGGGCGTAGATTGCGTCGGTCGTCTCGCGCCGCCACTGGCCCGCCAGGGCGGCGGTCACCGAAAGACCCTTGGCGGGCGTCAAGGTCACCGACGGCTTGACGTGCACGAGGTTGGCGTAGCCGGTGTAGGCCGCGCGGGTGAAGTAGGCGGCGTTGGGATAGAGCGGGTCGAACGTCCCCACCCGCCCGTCGCCGGACTGCTTGTCGCCGCTGGCCGTGTCGACCTGGAAGCCCAGGCGCGGCTTCCAGGCCAGGGCCTTCATCGTCCAGCCGATCCGGCCGCCGGCCGCCCAGGCGCGCGCCGGACTCGCGCCCACCTCGCCGCGCTGGACCATGGCCTCCAGGTCCCAGTCCAGCGCCCCGGCCGCGCCGAGATAGCGCAGGTCGTAGGCCTGGCGGTCCTCCTCGCCGGCCGCGTCGACATAGCGGGCGGTCGAGCGGGCGAAGCGGGCGGCGTAGACCGAGACCGCGCCGCCGGGCGCGCGGCGCTCGACCCGCACCAGGTCGAGCCGGACATTGCCGCTGGAGGTGTCGTCGAACGCCTCGCTATCGCGGTACTGCACCGGCTGGCTGACGAAGCCGGCCAGCTTCCAGTCGCCGCGCGACCAGTCGGCCCACACCGCGTCGAACGACTGGCGCACGCCGGGGCCGTCGCGGGCCGACAGGAAGCGCTGCTGGTCGATCGGGAAGTCCTGGCGACCGACCCTCACGGTCCCCTTCCCGCCCCAGACCTGCGTCTCGTAGGCGACGAAGGCCAGGCGCAGGTCCAGGCGGTTCTGGTCGGCCGGACCGATGTCGCGGCGGCCGAAGGCGCGCACGTCCTCCAGCTGGACGAAACCCTGCCATCCGTTCCGGCGGGCGTCGGCGTGGACCTGCAGGCGTTGCGACAGGCTGGTGTCGGAGGGCTCGCCGCCGAAGCTGGCCGCGTCGCCGGTCTCGATCCGCTCGCGCAGCGTCAGGCCCACGGTCAGCGAGGTGTCGGGCCGCTCTTCCTGCCAGCGGTTGACCTTGATCGCGGGGCGCTCGGCCGCCACGGCCGAGCCGGTCGCCAGGACCGGGGCCGCGAGGACGAGCGCCGCGGCCGCCAGCGTCCTCATGACCGCCTCCGCGCGTCGAGATCGTGCCAGGCGACCAGCACGAAGCCGCCGACCAGGCCCAGGTGCTCGAAGAAGCTGTTGGTCGCGCCGAAGCGCTCGGGCGGGGCCATCTCCCAGAAGCGGTTGGCCATGAAGGTCGCGCCCAGGGTGAAGGCCGCCAGGGCCAGCGCCCCCAGCCAGCGCAGCCGGCCGGTGATGATCATCAGCGAGGCGACGATCTCCAGAGCGATGACCAGCACCGCGAAGGGCGCGGCGGGCGACAGGCCGAAATGAGTCATCTCGGCCACGGCCCCGGGGAAGTCCAAGGCCTTGGTCAGCCCGCCCTGGATGTAGGCGGCGCAGAGGCCCAGCAGGGCGATCCAGCGCACCGCCGGCGCGAGGAATGCCCCGCGCAGGCGGTTGTCGAGGGCGGCGCTCATCAGACCGCCCAGCACGCGCAGCCCAGCGCGCCCCAGAACGACTTCAGGTCGGCGATCGGCAGGCTCTTGGTCCAGGCGGTGGCGTGGTCGTGACCGTGGACGCCGCAGCCGCTGGCGCAGCCGCACGAGGCCGCCGCCTGGCGACGCAGGGCCTTGTCGGTCTCCGGCTCGGCCCAGGCCGCGTAGCCGCCGAAGGTGCGCACTGGCGACCAGTCGGGCATGGCCGGCGGCACCTCGTTCTCGTCCAGCTTGGCGAAGTCGCCGGCCCCGTAGACGATCTTGCCGCCGACCATGGTCAGGTCCGAGGTCATGTCGGCGATCTCGTCCTCGGGCACGCCGAAGAAATCGCGGTCGGGCACGATCAGGTCGGCCAGCTGCCCCTCGACGATGCGGCCCTTCTTGCCCTCTTCGTTCGAGAACCAGGTGACGTTCTCGGTCCACATGCGCAGGGCGCTCTCGCGGTCCAGGCAGTTGCGCTGCGAATAGAGGCGCGTGCCGCCGACGGTCTTGCCGGTGATCATCCAGGCCAGCGAGACCCACGGATTGTACGAGGCCACGCGCGTCGCGTCGGTGCCGGCCGAGACCTTCAGACCCTTCTCCAGCATCTTGGCGATCGGCGGCGTCGCCTCGGCGGCGGCCGCGCCGTAGCGCTCGAGGAAGTATTCGCCCTGATAGGCCATGCGGTGCTGCACGGCGACGCCCCCGCCCAGGGCGGCGATGCGGTCGATCGACTTCTCCGAGATCGTCTCGGCGTGGTCGAAGAACCAGTTCAGGCCTTCCAGCGGAACGTCCTTGTTGACCTTCTCGAAGACGTCCAGCGCCCGGTCGATGGTCTCGTCATAGGTGGCGTGCATCCGCCAGGGCCAGCGGTTCTGGGCCAGGATAGTGACCACCTCCTCCAGCTCGCCCTCCATCTGCGGCGGCATGTCGGGACGCGGCTGGCGGAAGTCCTCGAAGTCGGCGGCCGAGAACACCAGCATCTCGCCGGCGCCGTTGTGGCGGAAGTAGTCGTCGCCCTGCTTGTACTTCGACGTCTTCGTCCAGTTCAGGAAGTCGTCCTTCTCGCCCTTGGGCTTCTGGGTGAAGAGGTTGTAGGCGAGGCGAATGGTCAGCTGGTTCTCGTCGGCCAGCTTCTGGATCACCTCGTAGTCGTCCGGGTAGTTCTGGAAGCCGCCGCCGGCGTCGATCGCCCCGGTCACGCCCAGGCGGTTCAGTTCGCGCATGAAGTGGCGGGTCGAGTTGACCTGGTAGTCGAACGGCAGCTTGGGGCCCTTGGCCAGGGTGGCGTAGAGGATCTGGGCGTTGGGCTTGGCCAGCAGCAGGCCCGTGGGATTGCCGGCAGCGTCTCGCAGGATCTGGCCGCCGGGCGGTTCGGGCGTATCGCGGTCGTACCCGATGACGCGCAGGGCCGCGGCGTTCAGCAGCGCGCGGTCGTAGAGGTGCAGGATGAACACCGGCGTGTCGGGCGCGACGGCGTTCAGTTCCTCGAGGGTCGGCAGGCGCTTTTCGACGAACTGATGCTCGGTGAAGCCGCCCACCACCCGCACCCACTGCGGCGGCGGGGTGATGGCCACCTGGCGCTTGAGCATGTTCATGGCGTCGGCCAGCGAGCGCACGCCGTCCCAGCGCAGCTCCATGTTGAAGTTCAAGCCGCCTCGGATGATGTGCAGGTGGTTGTCGATCAGGCCCGGCAGCGCGCGGCGGCCCTTCAGGTCGACGACCTTGGTGGCCGGCCCGGCCAGGGCCATGACGTCGGTCTCGGTCCCGACGGCGGAAAAGCGCCCGCCGGTCACGGCCACGGCTTCGGCGTTCGGATTGCTGCGGTCCAGGGTGGTGAAGCGGCCGTTGCGCAGGATCAGGTCGGGCGAGGTCATGGGCGGAACTCCGGGGTAAACTTTGGGGGACCAGCGAACTGGCGGGACGCGTCTTCAGGCCTTGGGCGGCGCCGGCGGCTCGTTCTGGGCCAGCTCGCTCGGCTTCTGGCCGCAGGGCAGCGGGCCGAACATGTGCGGCCCGACCTGATGCTTCAGCCACGAGACGGCGGCCGGCTTTCGGGCCATCCAGCCCTTGACCAGCGGCGGGATCTGCTCGCCGACGAGGATGCCGAACAGGCCGACCAGCGCCACCACCGGCGGGGCGGGCGAGCGCACCTGCAGCAGGCCGTAGAACACGCCGACCGCCAGGCCGGCGGCGAGCGACAGGATGTAGATCTTCATCATGGGGACGCCTTGCTCGGGCGCGTCGCGCCGACCCGTCCGCGGGCCGGCGCGGGCGATCCGGTTAGCCTTCGTGGGCGTTGAACATCGACTTGGCGTAGATGATGCCGAGGCCGTAGGCGCCGCCGTGCGTCTTGGCGATGCCGGTGGTCATGTCATAGGTCTCGGTGCGGGCCCAGTCGCGCTGCATCTCCAGCAGGTACTGCAGGGCGGTGATCGGGCGGGCGCCGGCCTGGATCATGCGCTCGACGGCGCGTTCGTGGGCCTCGGCCGAGACGTCGCCGCAGGCGTCGGTGACCACGTAGACTTCGTAGCCCTGGGCCAGGGCCGACAGCGCCGGGCCGACGATGCAGACGCTGGTCCACAGGCCGGCCAGCACGATGCGGTCCTTGCCGATCCTGTTGATCTCCTCGATCACCGGGGCGTCTTCCCAGGTGTTCATCGAGGTGCGGTCCAGCAGGGTCTTGCCCGGGAACGGCGCGGTGACTTCGTCGAACATCGGGCCCGAGAAGCTCTTTTCGGCGACCGTGGTCAGGATGGTCGAGACGCCGAAGCCGGCGGCCGCCCGGGCCACCAGGCCGGCGTTGTTGCGCAGGGTGATCGCGTCGATCGAGTGGGTCGCGAAGGCCATCTGCGACTGGAAATCGATCATGATCAGGGTGTGATCGGTCGGCGTCAGCAGCTGGGCGCCGGGGGTCGGGGTGGCCTTGATCGGCATCGACTTTGTCCTTGGATGCGGAGTGGAAGAAGTCCGCGGAATGTGTCGGCGGCGACAAAAACAGTCTTGTTCAGTCCCCCTGCGATTTGGCCGGGCCGGCCATCGGGACGCCGGCGAGGATCGTCGTGAACTTCACGCGCAACTGCGCTATATTGCCCTCATGGGTTGAAAAACAGGAAGGGGGGCGAGATGGCTCACGTCTATGCCGGGCTGGGCGACGACGGACGGAAGATCTTTCTCTACGCCGCCGATCGAAAGACCAAGGTAAGGCAGGTGCTGTGGGGCGACTGGCTTAGCCTGGACGGCGAGGAGCCGGACGGCTGGCTGCGCATCAAGTGGTCGCCCAACTCCAATCCCCAGATTCTCTACGTGCCCAAGGCCGACACGGTGGCGACACGGCCGCTGGAGATCGTCTTCCTCGACGTCGGCCAGGGCGACGGGGCGGTGCTGATCACCCCCGAGACCGGCGACAAGGAGGGCGTGATCGTCGTCGACGCCGGCGAGGGCGACAACATGGAGCGGTTCCTGAACGGCCGCTTCAAGGCCTATCGCGGCTTTTCGTTCGACTCCGCGGTGATCACCCATCCCGACAGCGACCACTACCGAGGCTTCTCGGCCATCTTCGCCAATCCCAAGATCGGCTTCAGGCGCATCTGGCACAACGGCCTGGTCGAGCGGGCGGTGTCAGGCACCTGGGCCAAGCTCGGCGCCTTCGTGAAGGACCCGGTCGACAAGCTTACCTACCAGACCGAGCTGGCGCAGACCGAGGCCGAGGTCCGCGCTCAGATCCCCGACCGCAAGGCCAACGCCAAGTACGGCTATCCCAGCATGATGCAGGCCGCGCTGGACAATCCCAAGGTCGGCGAGATCGGCATGCTGTCGACCGAGCACGGCCAGATCGAGAACGGCCGAAGCTACATGCCCGGCTACGCCCCGTCCGACGCGCGCGGCTATACGATCGAGGTGCTGGGTCCGGCGGTCGAACGCGACGCGGCCGGCAAGGCCCGCCTGCGCCGCATCGGCGGCTCGTACGGAGAGACCAAGAACGGCCATTCGATCCTGCTGCGCCTGGCCTACGACCGGTTCACCGTATTCTTCGGCGGCGACCTCAACGAACCGGCCGAGCGCTACCTCCTGACCCGCTACGCCGGTCTGCCGGCCTTTCCCGCCGCCGGCAGCGCCGACTACCGGCTGATGGTGGGCAAGGTCGCCCAGCGCTTCCGGTCCGACGTCATGAAGGTCTGCCACCACGGCGCGGCGAAGGTCACCGACGCCTTCCTGGAGGCGGTCAATCCGGCCTGCTTCATTATCTCCTCGGGCGACGAGGAAGGCCACGTCCACCCCCGACCCGACCTGCTGGGGCGCCTCGGCCGCGCCGGTCGCGGGGCCTCGCCGGTGCTGCTGTCGACCGAGCTGCAGCGCTCCACCCGCGAGAAGGCCGACCAGGCGCTGATCGACAAGGTCGGCAAGGCCGTGGCCCAGCTGGCGGCGGCGCCCTCCCCGGCCCTGGCCGAGACCATAAAGGCCGACCTGGCCAAGCTGTCGAAGACCAATGTCGACGTCTATGGCGCCATCTACCTGAAGACCGACGGCCAGCGTCTGATCACCGCCTTCAAGATCGAGGCGAGCAGCCCCACCGACCTGTGGTTCTACTACGAGTACGTGTTCACCCCCGGCGGGGAACTGGTGCTGGTGACGTGACGGGGCCGCTAGAACGGCGCGGGCACCACGCTGGCCGGCAGAACGGCCGGGGTGGACTTGCCGCCTTCGATCCTGAGGACGATCGCCTTCAGCACCATCGCCAGCGTGGTCGCCCCAGGCCCGTGGCCGGCGCCTCGGACCGTGAATAGCGCGCCTTCGCGGCGAGCGGCGACCGCTTCGGCCCGCAGCGCCTCGCCATGCGCGTAGGGAACCACCGGATCGGCGTCGCCGTGGATCAGGAACAGCGGCTCGTCCAAGGACGCGATCGCCCCCTTGTTGTCGTAGCGGTCGGTCAGCAGCGGGCGGGCGATGGCCGGGGCCATGGCCGACAGTCGCGTGAAGGTCCCGATGGTGACCAGGCCGTCCAGCTTGCGCCGGCTCGCCAGGCCGAAGGCGACGCCCCCGCCCAGGCTGTGGCCGACGACGATCAGGGGCCCGGCGCCGGCGACTTGCTTGGCCCGGTCGAAGAAGGCGTCGGCGTCGGCCGCCAAGCCCTTCTCGCTGGCCCGGCCGGGATTGCCGCTGTACTCGCGATACTCGGCCGCCACGACGCCGTACCCCTCGGCGATCAGGGGCGCCAGCCAGGCCGCCGAGTTCGCGGCGCTGGATCCGTTGCCATGGAAGATCAGGAAGGTCGGCTTGCCGTCGCGCGGCGCGGCCTCCACCCCTTGCAAGGTCAGGCCGTCAGCGGTCACGACCGTGATCAGCGCGGCGGCCGGCGGCAGGCCGGAGAGGCTCAACGGCGTCTTCGGCGCCGGATAGATCCGCTCGTGAATCTGCGCGTTCGCTTCCCACGCAGCCGCGGGTGCGAGCACCAGGGTGACGACGGCGGCGACGGCGGCGAGACGTTTCATGCGGCGATGTTATCGCCCCGGTGGCGCCAGGCAAGGCGCTCGCGCGGCGGCGGGGCGACAATCCCGGATCGGCGGCGCAAATGGGGTTGTCGGCGCCGGTCAAACCGGTAGGAGACCTCATCGTGTTCATGTGTCGCGGACGCGTCGCCGGGGGGCTGCCGGCGTCGCCGACGCCGCTTAGCTTCACCTACGGACGGCCAGCCTGACCAAGTTCCTCAAGACCTCGCAGTTCACCTTCCGTCGTCGCCGGTGGAGCGGCCGGCGGATCGCCGTGGCGGCGGCCGTCGGCGTCGTGGCCCTGGGCGGCGTGGTGTTCGGCGTCGCCCGCTGCACCCGCGAGCCGCGCGCGGCCGACGACAAGGCGATCGCCGCGGCGGCCACGCCCGTCGTCCTGCCGCTGAAACCGCAGGACTGGCGCGGCGAGATCGACTACCGCGCGCTGGACGCCCGCATCCAGGCGATGATGCAAGACCGCTCGATGACCGGTCTGGCCGTGGCCGTGGTCGAGGGCGGCCGGCTGTCGTTCGTCAAGGGCTACGGCGTGACCGCCCCCGACGAAGGCGAGGCCGTGGGCCCCGACACGGTGTTTCGCTGGGCGTCGCTGTCCAAGACCGTGGCCGGCTCGCTGAGCGCGCGCCTGGCCCAGGACGGCGCGTTCGCGCTGGCCGATCCGCTGGGCAAGTTCCACACCAGCCTGCGCCTGCCGGCGGGGGCCCAGGAAACCCTGACCATCGAGCAGCTGCTGTCGCAGCGCACCGGCCTGCCGCGCAACGCCTATGACGGCTGGCTGGAGGGCGGCCGCGCCCCCAAGATGATCCGCCAGGCCCTGGGCGACGTGCCGCCGCAGTGCCCGCCGGCCACGTGCCACACCTACCAGAACGTCGCCTTCGACACGATCCGCGAGGTCGTCGAGACCACCACCCATCGCCCCTACGCCGAAGAGGTGCGCCAGCGCCTGTTCCTGCCGCTGGGCATGGGCAGCGCGACCATCGGCATGGGCGAGCTGAGCGACGCCAGGCACTGGGCGCGTCCGTCGCGCTACGGCCGTCGCCTGACCCTGGCCGAGGCCTACTACCTGACCCCCGCCGCCGCCGGCGTGAACTCCAACATCGTCGACCTGGCGCGCTGGATGCAGGCCCAGATGGGCCTGGCGCCGGCCGTGCTGCCGGCCGGCGTGCTGGAAGAGATCCAGCGCCCGCGCGTCAACACCGGCAAGCCCTACGGCAACTCGCCGCTGGGCCGCACGCTGGAGAAGCCGGGCTACGGCCTGGCCATGCGCAGCTTCGGCTATCAGGGCCATCGCCTGGCCGGACACAGCGGCGCCGTCGACGGCTATCGCGCCACCATGATGTTCGATCCCGAGAAGAAGACCGGCGTCGTCATGCTGTGGAACAGCGAGAGCAGCCTGCCCTTCAAGCTGCAGGCCGAAGTGTTCGACCTCTACTACCACCGGCCCTTCACCGACTGGCTGGAACTGGGCAAGGGGCAGGCGCAGCTGGAGCCTTAGGTCGGCGGGGCTAGCGCTTCTTCTGTTCGGCCAGGACGCGCATGATCTCCTGGCAGGCCGGCGCCGACAGCGAGGCGTCGGCCTTGCCGCGTTCGTAGGCGGCGGCGATGTAGGCTTGCAGCGGCGTCGGAGCCTGCCCGGCCGCGGGCTGGAAGCCGCGCTTGACGCCCTGCACCTGCGCCGGCGTGAAATGACGCTCGCAAGAGCCGAGCGTCGTGAAGATCTTGGCCATGCCCTCCAACGCCGCCTGGCCCTGGGCCTGACCCTCGGCATCGGCGGCGTCGGGCGACGGTCCGGCGGGCGCCTGCGTGGCGAGGATCGCGGCGAAAAACAGGCCGATCATGGGAGCTCCGTCGGTTGGCGGAGCCAACCCTGGCCTACGGCCTCGATCAGTTCAACCCGACGAAGACGAGCCGGAGCGGCGACGCCGCCCCGGCTCCTCGTTCGGATCAACCGGCCAGCACGGCCTTGATGGCGGCCAGGCCGTCGTCGGCCTTGGTCGCGTCGGGCGCGCCGCCCTGGGCGAAGTCGGGCTTGCCGCCCGCGCCCTGGCCGCCCATGGCGATCACGGCGGCCTTGGCGAGGTCGGCGGCGCTGAACTTGCCGACCAGGTCGGCGGTGACGGCCACGGTGACGGCGGCCTTGCCGTCGGTCGTACCAACCAGGGCGACCACGCCCGAAGCCAGTTGCTTCTTGAACTCCTCGGCCACGCCGCGCAGCTCCTTGCCGCCGACGCCGTCGAGGACGCGGGCGATCAGGGCCACGCCATTGACGTCTTCCGGACCCGAGGCCGCGCCGCCGCCGCCCAGGGCCAGCTGCTTCTTGGCCTCGGCCAGTTCCTTCTCCAGCTTCTTGCGCTCGGCCACCAGGGCGTCGACGCGGGCCAGGACCTCGGCGACCGGGGTCTTGAACTGGTCGGCCAGGGCCTTGGCGACGCCGGCCTGGTCGAGCAGGAAGCGGCGGGCCGCCTCGCCGGTCAGGGCCTCAATGCGGCGCACGCCGGCGGCCACGCCCTGTTCGGAGACGATCTTGAACAGCGCGATGTCGCCGGTGCGGGCCACGTGGGTGCCGCCGCACAGCTCGACCGAATAGGCCTTGCCGGCCTCGGTCAGGCTGTCGCCCAGGGTCAGCACGCGCACGCTGTCGCCGTACTTCTCGCCGAACAGCGCCACGGCGCCGGCTTCGATGGCTTCCTGCGGGGCCATTTCCTTGGTCTGGGCGGCGACGTTCTGGCGGATGACCGCATTGACCTCGGCCTCGATGCGCTCGATCTCGTCGGCGGTCAGCGGACCGCCGTGGCTGAAGTCGAAGCGCATGCGCTCGCCGTCGACCATCTGGCCCTTCTGGGCGACGTGCGGGCCAAGCACATGGTGCAGGGCCGCGTGCACCAGGTGGGCGGCGGAGTGGTTGGAACGGGTGGTGTGGCGGCGCTCGGCGTCGACCGAGGCCACGACCTGGTCGCCGACCTTCAGCGGACCGGCCAGCTCGACGCGGTGAACGTGCAGTTCGCCGGCCTGCTTCTGGGTGTCGAGCACGCGGCTCTCGGCGCCATTGGCCTCGATCACGCCGGTGTCGCCGGCCTGGCCGCCGCTCTCGGCGTAGAAGCTGGTGCGGTCGAGCAGCACGTCGACGGTCTGGCCGGCCGAGGCGGCCTCGACCTCGGCGCCGTCGACGACGATGGCCTTGACCACGCCCGTCGTCTCGGTGGTCTCGTAGCCGACGAAGTCGGTGGCGCCGGCCTTTTCCTTGATCGAGAACCAGGCGGCCGCCGCGCCCTGCTGGCCCGAACCGGCCCAGTTGGCGCGCGCCATCTCACGCTGCTTCTGCATGGCCGCGTCGAAGCCGTCGGTGTCGACGGTCAGGCCCTTGGCCCGCACGGCGTCCTGGGTCAGGTCGAGCGGGAAGCCGTAGGTGTCGTAGAGCTTGAAGGCGGTCTCGCCGTCCAGCACGTCGCCGGTCGAGAGGTTGGCGGTGGCCTCGTCGAGCAGGCCCATGCCGCGGCCCAGCGTGGTGCGGAAGCGCTCTTCCTCCTGGCGCAGGGTCTCGACGATCGAGGCCTCGGCGCGGCGCAGTTCCGGATAGGCCTGGCCCATCTGGGCCACCAGGGTCGGCGCCAGGCGGTGCATCAGGGGCTCGTTGGCGCCCAGCAGATAGGCGTGGCGCATGGCCCGGCGCATGATCCGGCGCAGCACGTAGCCGCGGCCTTCGTTCGACGGGGTCACGCCGTCGGCCAGCAGGAACGACGACGAGCGCAGGTGGTCGGCGATGACGCGGTGCGACGGGGCCTGGTCGCCCTCGGCCTTCACGCCGGTCAGTTCGACCGAAGCGGCGATCAGCGCCTTGAACAGGTCGATGTCGTAGTTGTCGTGCACGCCCTGCAGCACGGCCGCGACGCGCTCCAGGCCCATGCCGGTGTCGATCGACGGCTTGGGCAGCGCCACGCGCTCGCCGCCGGCCATCTGCTCGAACTGCATGAACACCAGGTTCCAGATCTCGATGAAGCGGTCGCCGTCTTCATCGGGGCTGCCCGGAGGGCCACCGAAGATGCCTTCGCCGTGGTCGTAGAAGATCTCGGAGCACGGGCCGCAGGGACCGGTGTCGCCCATGGACCAGAAGTTGTCGCTGGTCGGGATGCGGATGATCTTGTCGTCCGACAGGCCGGCGATCTTCTTCCACAGATCGGCCGCCTCGTCGTCGGTGTGGTACACCGTGACCAGCAGCTTGTCCTTGGGAAGAGCGAATTCCTTGGTCAGCAGGGTCCAGGCGTGGGTGATCGCCTGTTCCTTGAAGTAGTCGCCGAACGAGAAGTTGCCCAGCATCTCGAAGAAGGTGTGGTGGCGGGCGGTGTAGCCGACGTTGTCCAGGTCGTTATGCTTGCCGCCGGCGCGGACGCACTTCTGCGAGCTGGCCGCGCGCGGATAGGCGGGCGTCTCGGCGCCGGTGAACACGTTCTTGAACGGCACCATGCCCGCATTGACGAACAGCAGGGTCGGATCGTTCTGCGGCACCAGCGGCGCCGACGGCGTGACGGCGTGGTCGGCCTTGCCGAAGTAGTCGAGGAAGGTGCTGCGGATCTCGTTGAGGCTAGGCATCGTCGTCTCGGGAATCTCGAAAGGTCCGGTGGCTGCCGGAGGTCGGCGCTGCATAGCGCGGTTTCAAGCTTTGTGGAAATCCAACCTCGGAAGATGGCCGGGTTTCGGGGCCGCCGTCGCTGGCGAGACACGGCGGCGCCGGGCTATAGGCCAGAAGACGGGCGGGGGAACACGGATGTTCGAACGGGAACTTGGTCCGGCGCCGCGACGTCGTCCACCCCGCCAGGCCGGAGAGGTGCGGGTCGAGGGGCGACGCCCGCCGCCCTGGCCGATGCGGTTGCTGGTCGCGGCCGCCATCGTCTCGCCGCTGGCCAGCTTCTGGTACCGGGCCGAGCACCAGTTCGAGATCGAGAAGCGCGCCGAGGAAGCTATCCGCTGGAGCCTCGACGGCGTTCCCTGCCCCACCGCCGACGCCCGGGCCTTCGCCGCCTCGTCTCGGCCGCCGCTCGGCGCGACCTTCCAGGCGGTCCGGCTGTCGCGCCACGTCGGCCACATGCAGTGCGCCAGTCACGTCTATCGCCTGGAGGACGGCCGGCATGACGCCCAGGTCTGCGACTTCACCGGCCCCGGCGTGGTGGCCGTGGAGACCTCGGCGGCCAGGGCCTACTGGGCGCCTCCCGCCGCGGCCCGGGTCGTGGTGATCGACGGCCAGCCGCGCTGCCTGCAGCGGGAGCGATTCAGGATGGGAGAGTGAGGCGGGGGTCTCGCCGCTGGCGGAGCGCCCTCCTCAGTCTGCTGACGGGCCCGATCGGCAGGCTCGGCGGAAGCTGAGAACGGCCCCCCTCCGGCGCTTCGCGCCACCTCCCCCAGAGGGGGAGGATCTTGGGCGGCGCTCCGAGGCTGGCCGCGTCGCCGCGTCCGCCCCTCCGTCACGCCGCCTGCCCGACAGCTAAGCAGAAACGAAATCGGACGCCTGGCATGGGGTCCAGGCGTCCGGGGATCGCGGCCGTCGACGGCGGTGTCGTTCCGCCGCGGGCTATAAGGCGGGGTCGCCCTCGGCGGGCGGCGGCCGCGAAGTTCGGCGCAGGCGCGCGCCGAATCCCTGTCTCGAAGGTCTATTCCTCGTCGCCGTCCTCGGGACCGCCGACCAGGAGCTCTTCCTCGATCTTCTGCGAGGCGCGACGCACGGCCGTCTCGATCTCGTTGGCCAGGTCCTTGTTGTTCTTGAGGAACTCGCGGACGTTGTCGCGGCCCTGGCCGATGCGCTGGCTGTTGTAGGAGAACCAGGAGCCGGCCTTGTCGATGATGCCGCCCTTGACGCCCAGGTCGATGATCTCGCCCAGCTTGGAGATGCCCTCGCCGTACATGATGTCGAACTCGACCTCGCGGAACGGCGGGGCCACCTTGTTCTTGACCACCTTCACGCGGACGTTGTTGCCGATGATCTCGTCGCGGTTCTTGACCGAGCCGGTGCGGCGGATGTCGAGGCGCACCGAGGCGTAGAACTTCAGCGCGTTGCCGCCCGTGGTCGTTTCCGGGCTGCCGTACATCACCCCGATCTTGTGACGGATCTGGTTGATGAAGATGACGATGGTGTTGGCCTTGTTGATCGAGCCGGTCAGCTTGCGCAGCGCCTGGCTCATCAGGCGGGCCTGGAGGCCCGGCAGGCTGTCGCCCATCTCGCCTTCGATTTCGGCCTTGGGGGTCAGGGCCGCCACGGAGTCGACCACCACGATGTCCACGGCGCCGGAGCGCACCAGGGTGTCGGTGATCTCGAGGGCCTGTTCGCCGTTGTCGGGCTGGGAGACCAGCAGGTTGTCGAGATTGACGCCCAGCTTGTGGGCGTAGGACGGATCGAGCGCGTGCTCGGCGTCGACGAAGGCGGCGGTGCCGCCGGCCTTCTGGACTTCGGCCACCACGTGCAGGGCCAGGGTCGTCTTGCCCGAGCTTTCCGGACCGTAGACCTCGATCACCCGCCCCTTGGGCAGGCCGCCGATGCCGAGCGCGATGTCCAGGCCCAGCGAACCGGTGGAGACCGACTCGATCTCGACCTTGCCCTTTTCGCCGAGCTTCATCACCGAGCCCTTGCCGAAGGCCCGATCGATCTGCGCCAGAGCCGCTTCTAGCGCCCGCGCCTTGTCGCCTTCTTCCTTGCCCACGAGTTTCAAAGCCGCCTGACTGGTCATTGGATGATCGCCTTATTCCATGATTCCGACCGCTGGGCCGGAAGTTCGGGCGCCGCTACGCCCACCGCCTGTGGAATGATTAACACGTACACATTTTGTTCTATGTTCGCAAGATGTTCTTTTCAGTCCGCCTCAGCCGTCCCGCGGCGGGCCGCCGCACCCCGCTCGCCGCGCCCCATGCACGGCTCCTTAAGCTAAGGAGGCGCAAGGTGGCGCCCTCTGGGGGAGCTCTGTCCTTTGTCGATCGATCCACGCCGCCTGCTGGGCCTGGCCTTCGCCAGCGCCGACCTGCTTCTCGAGCTAGAGGGCGATCGCGTCAGCCTCGCCCTGGGCGCGGCGCAGAAGATCATGGGCAAGTCCGAAGTCTCCCTGATGGGCCGCGTCTGGCGCGACCTGTTCACCGCCGCCGACCGCCCGCTGATGGACGCGACGCTCTACGCTCTCGACGAAGGCCAGCGCCGGGGTCCGGTCACCGTCCGCGTCGCCGGCGAGCCGGAACGTTTCGTCGGAGTCACTCTGCGCGCCCTCCCCGACAATTTCGGACGTACCTCCGTGGCGATCACCGCCGCCCGCGCGCCGGCCGGGGGGCTGGACGTCGCCGGCCTGCGTCCGCGCGAGAATTTCGAGGAGATCGCCAAGGGGCTCTTCGAGGCTGCGAGGGTCACGGGGCTCGAGCTGGAACTGGCCATGGTCGAGTTCGCCGGCCTGACGGCCATGCGCGAGGGCCTGGCCCCGCCCGAGGCCCTGGCGCTGGACATGAAGATCGCCGGCGCCGTCCGCGCCGAGTCCCACGCCGGGACCATGGCCACCCAGGTCTCGCCCGAGCGCTTCGCCCTGCTGCGCGCCAAGGACGACCGGCCCGAGGCCCTGGCCGCCCGCCTGACCAAGATCGCCGCCCTCGACGCCAGCGCCCACGTGGTGCCGCTGGACGGCGGAACCTCGTCGCGGGGCCTGCGGGCCCTGCGCTACGCCCTCGACGACTTCCTGCGCGAGGGCCTCAAGGACACCCCGCCGATGACGCTGTCGGAGGCGATGAACCGATCGGTCAAGCGCACCCTGGCCCGCGCCGGGGCCCTGGGCGCGGCCGTCAGCCAGCGCCGCTTCACCCTGGCCTACCAGCCCGTCGTGGACCTCTCGACCGGCCAGGCCCACCACCACGAGGCGCTGGTGCGCTTCGAGGACGGCGCCAGCCCCTTCGCCCTGATCCGCATGGCCGAGGAGTTCGACATCATCGAGGAGCTGGACCACGCCATCGCCGAGCAGGCGGTGCGGCGGATCGCCTCCGATCGCGCCGGCAACGTGCGCCTGGCCGTCAACGTCTCGGGCCGCACCATCGTCAGCGAGACCTTCGTCGACCACATCGGCCGCCTGCTGGCCGCGATCCCGTCGGCCAGGAGCCGGCTGATCTTCGAGGTCACCGAGACCAGCGCCATCGACGACCTGCCCCGCGCCAACCGTCACATCCAGGCGCTGCGGGGCATGGGATCGCTGGTCTGCCTGGACGACTTCGGCGCGGGCGCGGCCTCGTTCGCCTACCTGCAGGAACTGACCCTCGACATCGTCAAGATCGACGGCCGGTACGTGCGCGAGCTGGCCGGCAACAGCCGCGACGGGGCCATGGTCCGCCGCCTGGTCGAGCTGTGCCGCGACCTCAACGTCCGCACCGTGGCCGAGATGGTCGAGACCGCCGAGGTCGAGGACGTGGTCCGCAAGGCCGGCGTCGACTTCGCCCAGGGCTGGCTCTACGGCAAGCCGGCAGACCAGCCGCAGCCGTCTCAGAAGCTCTCGGCCGTCACCCCCGTGGCCCGCCGCGCCGGCGTGTCGGAAGGCTGGGGCTGACCGCCTCCCGTCCACAAGCTTGGCCTTGCTTGCGTGGAACCGTTGAACGCGCCATGCGTCTAAGCGTCTGAACCCGCGCACGTGCGTCGGGATTCCGACGTAGCCTGGGTCGGGGGGCCTTAAGTTCGCATGCATGCCGCCGACCCGTCGGAACGCGAGGTCCGCCGCCTCGCGGCGCTCCGTCGTTACGACATCCTCGATACGCCGCGCGAAGCCGCCTTCGACGAGATCGCCGCGCTGGCGGCCGAGATCTGCGAAACCCCGATCGCGGTCGTCAACCTGATCGACGAGCATCGCCAGTTCTTCAAGGCCGAGGTGGGCCTGGGGGTGCGCGAGACGCCGCTGGAAAGCTCGTTCTGCGCCAAGGCGATCCTCGAGGACGATTTCCTGCTCGTGGCGGACGCCACGCGCGACCACCGCTTCGACTGCAACCCGCTGGTCACCGGCGAGCCGCACCTGCGCTTCTACGCCGGCGCCCTGCTGAAGACCGCCGAGGGCTTGCCGATCGGCACGCTGTGCGTGCTCGACACCGCGCCCAAGGTCCTCTCGCCCCTGCAGCAACGGACGCTGCAGGTTCTGGCCCGCCAGGTGATGAGCCAGTTGGACCTGCGCCTGTCGCTGCAGGCCAGCGCAGACAGCGAGCGCAAGTACCGCACCCTGTTCGACTCGATGGACGAGGGCTTCTGCGTCATCGAATTCCTCGACGGGCCGCACGGCCCCGACAGCGACTACGTCCACGTCGACGCCAACGCCGCCTACGCTCGCCACGCCGGCATCCCCGACGTCGTCGGACAGAAGTTGCGCGAGATGGTGCCGGACGAGGCCGACGCCTGGGTGGCGCGCTACGGCCACGTCCTGCGCACCGGCCAGCCGATCCGTTTCGAGCAGGAGCTGGTGGCCACCGGCCGCTATCTGTCGCTGTCGTCGTTCCGCATCGAGCCCCCCGAGCGCAAGCAGGTGGCGGTGCTGTTCCAGGACATCACCGAGCGCCGCCGCGCGGAACTCGCCTTGCGCCAGCTGAACGAGACCCTGGAGCAGCGCGTGGCCTCGGCCCTGGCCGAGCGACGGGTGCTGGCCGACGCCATGGAGGGCGCCAACGCCTTCATCCAGGTCGCCGACAAGGACTTCCGCTGGCTGGCCATCAACAGCGCCGCGGCCGGCGAGTTCGAGCGGGTGTTCGGCGTCGCGCCCCGGGTGGGCGACAGCATGCTCGACCTGCTCGACGAGCAACCGGACAACCGCGAGCAGGTCCGCGCGGTCTGGGCGCGGGCCCTGGCCGGCGAGGAGTTCGTCCAGGTCGAGGCCTATGGCGACCCCGGCCGCTACCGCCGCTTCTACGAGATGCGGTTCGGGGTGCTGCGCGACGACATGGGCGCGCAGACCGGCGCCTACCAGTTCGTCTACGACGTCACCGAGCGCCTGGAGGAACAGGACCGCCTGCGCGAGGCCGAGGAGGCCCTGCGGCAAGCCCAGAAGATGGAGGCCGTCGGCCAGCTGACCGGCGGCCTGGCCCACGATTTCAACAACCTGCTGTCGGGCATCTCCGGCTCGTTCGAGATGATCGGCACGCGCCTGTCGCAGGGCCGCTCGCGCGACGTCGAGAAGTACCTGGCCGCTGGCCAGGGCGCGGCCCGCCGGGCGGCCGCCCTCACCCATCGCCTGCTGGCGTTCTCGCGCCGCCAGACCCTGTCGCCCAAACCGATCGTCATCAACCGGCTGATGGCCGACCTCGTCGAGCTGGTGCGCCGCACGGTCGGTCCGTCGATCAAGGTCGAGACCGTCGCCGCCGCGGGCCTGTGGCCCACCCTGGTCGACGACAACCAGCTGGAGAACGCCCTCCTCAACCTCTGCATCAACGCCCGCGACGCCATGCCCGACGGCGGCCGCATCACCATCGAGACGGGCAACAAGTGGCTCGACCGCCGCGCCGCCGACGAGCGCGGCATGGAGCCGGGCCAGTACGTCACCGTCTGCGTCAGCGACACGGGCGTGGGCATGGACAAGTCGATCCAGGACCGCGTCTTCGACCCGTTCTTCACCACCAAGCCGATGGGCGAAGGCACCGGCCTGGGCCTGTCCATGGTCTACGGCTTCGCCCGCCAGTCGCACGGCCACGTGCGGATCTATTCCGAGATCGGCCAGGGCACGATGGTCTGCATCTACCTGCCGCGCCACTTCGGCGAGGAGGCCGCGCCGCAGGACGACGTCCATGCCGTGCTGCCCGCCCCGGCGGCGGCCGGCGAGACGGTGCTGGTGGTCGACGACGAGCCGACCGTCCGCATGCTGATCGTCGATGCGCTGCAGGAGCTGGGCTACGCCTGCGCCGAGGCCGCCGACGGTCCGGCGGGCCTGCGCCTGCTGCAGTCCAACGCCCGCTTCGACCTCCTGATCACCGACGTCGGCCTGCCCGGCGGCCTCAATGGCCGCCAGGTCGCCGACGCCGCCCGGACCCTGCGGCCCGGGCTGAAGGTGATGTTCATCACCGGCTACGCCGAGAACGCCGCCCTCAACCACGGCCACATCCAGCCGGGCATGGAGGTGCTGACCAAGCCCTTCGCGGTGTCGGACCTGGCCGCCCGGGTCGACCGGATGCTGCGCACGCCCGTCTAGACGGCGAAAGCCCGCCGCCCGCGATCGACCCGCATGCGGTGGCTGCCGGCCAGCTCCGTCGAGCGCGCCTTGACCGTCCTGAGGAACAGCCACTCGCCGGTCACGCTCCTGGGCGTCACCTCGATCATCATGTAGCCGCGCCGGCTGGTGTCGGCCCACTTCAGCTCGGGATTGGCGGCCATGAAGCCCTGGGCCACGATCCTGGGGTCGGCGCCCATGTCGCCTTCCATGCCGTTGGAGGTGACCGCCTGGCCGGCGAACTCCACCCCGACCGGACGGCCGTCCTCGACCAGGCCGTAGGCCCAGGCGTTGTGGCTGTCGCCCGACAGCATGACGAGGTCGGCGTCGGCCGCCTGGGCGGCCTTCAGCAGGCGCGAGCGGGCGGCGGGATAGCCGTCCCAGCGGTCCATCCACATCGGCACCCCGGCCTGGGCGGCGCGGATGTTGTTGCGATAGCCGGCGACCTTCTTGTCGTTGACCTCGGGCCGCAGCCAGTCGACGGCGTCCCTGGGCATCACGGTGCGGCCAAGGATCGTGCCCATGCCGACCAGCTGCCAGGCCTTGGCGCTCGCCTTCATCTCGTGCGCCAGCCAGCTTTCCTGGGTCGAGCCCAGCATCGTCGCCGAGGGATCACGCCAGGCCCCGTCGCGGAACGCCTTCAGCGCCGCGTCGGGATCGGCGGCCTTGAACGCCGCGCCGAGGTCGGCGGGCCGGGTGCGCCCCAGGAGACGCGATTCCGTGCGGTAAAGCGTCGCCAGGGCGCCGAGCGAATAGGCCTTCCACGGCTCGTCCGAGACCGGCATCCACTCGCGATAGACCTGCATGGCCGCCGCGCGGCGCACGTTCCAGTCGCCTTCCTTGTCGGGCTGATGGTTCTGGGCCCCGCCTTCCCAGCTGTCGTTGGCCGACTCGTGGTCGTCCCACAGGGCCACCATCGGCGCCATCTGGTGCAGGCGTTGCAGGTCGGGATCGGCGCGATAGCTGGCGTAGCGCAGGCGGTAGTCGGCGACGGCCAGGATCTCGTGGCCGGGCAGCAGCTGTTCCTTGCGGCCGTCGGCCCAGTCGCCGTCCCGGGTCGAGCCCACGCCGTACTCGTAGATGTAGTCGCCGGTGTGCAGCCACAGGTCCAGGTCCTGGCGGGCGGCGGCGTGGCCATAGGCGTTGAAGTAGCCGTTGGGCAGGTTCGAGCACGAGAACACCGCCAGGCCGAAGCGCGACACCGGCCCGACCGGCAGGGTCTTGGTGCGGCCGACCGGCGACTTCGAGCCGTCCGGCGCCACGAAGCGGTACCAGTAGACCGTGCCGGGCTTGAGCCCGTCGACCGTCACCTTGGCCGTCCAGTCGCGATAGGCGCCGGTGCGCACCACGCCGCCGGACACCACCTTGGTGAACGCCTGGTCCAGGGCCACCTCGGCCTGCAGCGTGATCACGCCGTCGCCGGCCGGGACGTAGCGCGTCCACAGCAGCATGGCGTCGGCCCCCGGCTCGCCGCTGGCGACGCTGTGGGTGAAGCCGCTGGCGCCCAGCAGCTGCCTGGCGGCCGCGCGGCCGGCCGGCAGGGTCAGGGCGCCCACGCCCAGGCCGCCCAGCACCAGGCTGCGGCGATCGATGTGCAGAACCACGGGAACGACCTCTTCGGTGCGTTGAGAAGGAAATGTCGGAAGAAGAAGGGCGGCGGTCGCGCCAAGGGGAGGGAAACGCGACCGCCGGGGGCCTTTGGCGCCTAGAAGACGCCCTTCAGGCCCACGTTCCACATCGAGCCGTAGATGCTGTACTGCTGCACCCGGCTGCGGACGTTCGAATAGACGATGTCCGGCTCGTTGAAGATGTTGCGGCCGGCCAGCATGACCTCGAAGCGCTTGTTGATCTTGTAGCTGGCGCTGACGTTCCACAGCTGGCGCTCGGCGCGGTAGAGGATGCCGTTGTTGGCCGTGGTCGGCGTGTTGCTGAGCGCGCTGGTCCGGTAGGAGTCCTGCCAGTTGCCGGTCAGCTGCAGGTCGAACTTGCCGTAGCTGTAGCGCAGGCCCCAATTGGCCGAGGTCTTGGGCAGGTTCACGCGCTCGCCGTCGGGATCGATCTTGGTGACCGAGGCCCGCAGACCAAGGCCCCGCCACGCGCCCGGCAGGAAGTTCAGCTGCTGGTCATACTCCAGCGTGATCCCCTTGTTGGTGCTGGTGCCCGGCAGGTTCTGGGCGCTGCGGAAGGTGTAGCCGGCGTAGTCGCCCGGATTGTAGCCGACGTCCTCGGGATCGACGGTGATGCCGGTGACCTGCATGTCCTTGACGTCCAGCTGGTAGGCCGAGATCCCGACCACGCCCGACGGCTCCAGATAGTACAGCAGGCTGGCGTAGTACTTGGTCGAGTGCTCGGGCCTGAGCAGCGGGTTGGGCACGGTGACGATCAGGTTGTTGTCGTCGACCGCGACCACGCCGCCCAGGTTGCCGTAGTCGGGACGCAGGATCGACTGGCTGAAGGCCAGCTGGCCCACCAGCCGCTTGTTGAAGTCGTACTTGACGCCGCCGCTCAGGAACCAGTCGTCGTACTCGCCCTCGCGGGTCGTGTAGGTCCCGTTGCGGTACTGGTACATCAGCCCCTCGACGGTGCTGGTCGACAGGCCCGCGGCGGTCACTTCCTTGGCCGAGCGGATGTCGGCGACGCGGGCCTGGGTCTTGGTCTTCTCGTAGCGCAGGCCGAGGTCGAACTGGGCCTTGCCCAGGCGCGGCTGGGCCTCGACATAGGCGGCGCTGACCTCCTCGCCGATCTTCTTGTTGTTATCCAGCTGGCGCTTCAGGTTGCCCACCGTGTCGGGCACGAAGTACTCGGGATGGGCCTGGTAGATGTCATAGACGGCGTAGTTGTTGTCCGCCCGCCAGCCCTGGTCGTTCATGTTGCCGGCGTCGAAGCCGTGGATCTTGAACTGGTAGTTCTGCGTCCACGGGATGACGGCCTCGGGCGCCTTCTGGGTCAGGTCGCCCGTCGGGCCGACGTACTGGAATTGCTTGTACGAGCCTTCGTTGGTCTTCCAGACGTTGGTGCGGAAGGCCGCGCCGCCCAGCAGCTTGACCTGCACGTCGCCGATGGCCAGCTGCTTCTTCAGGTCCAGATTGACGCCGTACATCTGGTTGTTGGCGTTCGACTGCGACGTGCGGATGTTGTTGCCGATGTCGTCGTCGCGGTTGAAGTTGGCCGGGTCGCTCCACGAGCGGCCGGCCGTCTGCTTGATCGTCCAGGCGTTGCTGTCCTCCGACGCGCGATCCAGCGTGAAGCCGATGCGGGTCAGGTAGCTGTCGGTGCGGACGAAGAAGCCCTGGTCGTTGTCCTCGAAATTGAACTGCGAGCTGGAGTAGTTGGCCTTCAGCAGGGCCTCGAAGGTGTCGCCGCGATATTCCAGCTTCGGCGCGAACACCCAGGCCGGCGTGCCGGCGTAGCGGTGCGAATACTGGGTGTGCAGGCGGGTGTTGGTCGTGCTGGGGTTCACGACGATGTGGGTCGGCGTGGAGTCGGCCGTGGCCCGCGACACCGTCGTCGTGCCGAAGATCAGGTAGGTGTACTGGTTGAAGTACTCGACGTCGTAGAACGAGTAGGTGCTGCGCAGGCTCAGCGCCAGCTTGTCGGTGATCTTGTAGTCGACGCTGAGGTTGGCGGCCTTGCGGCTGGTCAGCTTCGGCCCCGGACGCCACATCACCTGGTAGGGCAGGATCCGGCCGTCGGGCAGGTAGGACCAGTCGGTCTGGACGCGATCCTGCTGGACGAAGTTGGCGTTGTAGCTGGCGTTGAACGCCACGCCGAGGCGACCGTCCAGGAACACGTCGCCATAGCCGATCTGCGCCGACGGATAGATCGTCATGTGCTTCTTGTCGTCGGGCAGGTACTGCCGCGACAGGGTGGAGTCGGACGTGCCCACGCCGCCGATCTGGAAGCGTAGCAGGCGGCTCTTGCGCTGGAAGGCGTACTTGCTGCGCAGGTTGATCGAGCCGCCGGGGCTGTCGGCGTCCATGCTGGCCTGCAGGGTGTTGTTCAGCTCGATGGAGTCGATGCCGGTGATCGACATCTGCTCGAACGAGTTCTGACGGCCCGAATTGTTGTTCGACGTGGCCGTGGCCATGCGCGCGCCGTCGGTGGTGAAGGTCGAGTACTTCGGGTCCAGGCCGCCGATGCGCACGGCCGTGGCGTCGACCTCGGTATAGTCCAGCGACACGCCCGGCATGTTCTTCATGAACTCGCCCACGTCGCCCATGGTCAGGGCGCCGAAGTTGTCGGCGGCGACCACGTTCTTGGCGTTGGTGGAGGCGCGGCGCTCCATGATCGCGGCGGCCTGGCCGTCGCGGGCGGCCGTGATGGTCACGGCCTCGACGGCGTCGCCGCCGGCGGCGGCGTAGGCCGTCAGGTCGAAGTTCAGCGCCGCCGTCTGGCCGGACTCGACGGTGACGATCGTGCGGGCGGTCTCCAGGCCCGCGTACTTGGCCAGCACGGCCGCATCGCCGGCCGGCACGCCGGTCAGGCGAAAGTCGCCGCCGTCGTCCGAGAAGGCCACGATGGTCGTGCCTTCGACGCGGATCTCGGCGTTGCGCACGTACTGGCCCGTGGCGGTGTTGAGCACCTTGCCGCGCACCACGCCCGAGCCGGCCGCCGCCGAGGGCCGCGCCCCGGCCGGGCCGGCCGACTTCAGGGTGATCACCTGGCCGTCGTCGCTGTCGATGCGCAGCGAGGTGCCGGCGATCAGCCGCGACAGCGCCGCGCGCACGTCCATGCGGCCCTTCACCGCCGGGGTGCGCACGCCGTCCAGCAGGCGGGCCGGGGCCACGATCTGCACCTGTCCCTGGCGGGCCAGTTCGGGGATGGCGCGCACGGCCGGCTGGGCCGGAATGTCGAAGTCGCGGTCCTGCGCCTGGGCTTGCGAGGCGACGGCGATCGCCACGGCGGCGACGCCGCAGGCGAGGATGGAGTAACGGGAATTCATCGGCAGGCAGCCCCCAATCGTCGCCCAGATCGCGACGTCGCGGGTTGAGAGCCGCCGGACCGGCGGCTTCCGTGACCGGTCACAAAAATTTCTCAGTTCGAGGCCGGCGCCGGGGTCGAGGGACGGCTCAGGACGACCAGGTCGCCCTTCTGGTCCAGCCGGGCGTCGAACACCCGGGCGATGGCGCGGCTGAAGCCGACGGGGTCGTTGGCTGCGAACAGGCCCGCCACCGGCTCGCGCGCCAGGGTCGGGTCGACGATCTCGATGCGGGTGTCGCTGTAGCGGGCGAAGGCGCGGGCGGCCTCCTTCAGGCTCTCGCCCTCGAAGGCCAGCTTGCCCTCGCGCCAGGCCAGCTCGCGCGTGACCACCGCCGGGGTGATCGGCTGCGGGCGCGGGACCAGATCGGCCATCACCAGCCGGGTGTTGCCGTCCAGGGCCAGGCTGGTCGCCGGCGCGGCCAGACGGGGAATGGTCACGTCCACCCGCCCCTGCTGCACCAAGAGATCGACGGGATCGGCGGCCAGCTTGCGCACCCGGAAGCCCGCCTGGGTCGTGCTCAGCCGGCGGCCGTCGACCTCGACCACGAAGGGCCGCGTATCGCGCGCCACCGAGAAATAGGCCTCGCCCTTCAGCAGGGCCACGAACCGCTCGCCCCGACTGTAGCGGACGCGGATGCGGCTGTCGGTGTTGAGCAGCACCGTCGAGCCGTCCTTCAAGGGGGTCAGCCGGATCTCGCCGCGCCGGGTGCTGGTCACCGCGCCAGCCGCCGGCACGCCCACGGCCAGGGCCGCAACGGAGGCGGCCGCTCCCGCGCCGCCGGCCCACAGCAGGGCCCCGCGCCGCGACAGCCCACGCGGCTTCGGCGCCGCCGGCTCGGCGAAGTCCGCCGGGTCGTAGTGCGCGCCCAGGGCCTGGGCGGACTCGCTCATCATGAACAGCGACTGGGCGCGCAGCAGCGCGCCCCGGCTGCGGGGATCCCCCTTCAGCCAGCTCTGGAAAGCCCGTTCTTCCTCCGGAGTCAGCGGCCCACGATCCAGCCGCGCCGTCCAGTTGGACGCCGCTTCGTCAATGTCTCGACTGGTGTCTCGTTCGGCCATCTGGCGAGGCGATCTCCGCATCCACTGTACTAGAGGTTTGGGACCGCTTGTTTCCGCTACGGCCGAACCAATCAATCAAGAACGAAACGCCGCGCGAAATATGCGTCTCGACCGTATTCTCCGAAATGCGCATCCGGGCGGCGATCTCGCGCTGGGAAAGCCCGTCCACACGCCGCAGCACGAAGGCTTCCCGCACCTTGGCCGGCATGGCCGCGATCGCCCGGGCCAGCTGCCGCAGTTCGTCGCGGTCCAGGGCGTGCTGCTCGGGCGAGGCGGCGTCGTCGGGAAGGTCCATCCGCTCCAGGTCGCCCACCGCGTGGATCGACACGATCCTGGCCCGCCGCACGTGCCGCATGATCACCGAGCGCGCCACCTGGAACAGATAGGCCCGGGGGTAGCGAATGGTCTCCACCGTCTCCAGCTCGGCCAGGATGGTGTAGGCCTCCTGGATGACGTCCTCGGGATCGACGCCGACAGGCGTGCTGCGCGACAGCCAGCCGCGCAGGGCCGGTTCGTGCGGCAGCACGTTGCGCACGAACCATCGCTGTCTTTCCCTGTCGGCGCCGGTCATCCCTGTTCCCTGGCTGGGGCGGTCCGGGACCGGACAATTCCCCGCATCGAGTCGGCGCCCTGCCTAGCCGCCGATTGTGACAGTCAGTTCCGGGCGCGCGCGGAGAGCGAGTGCAGGTCGGCCGCTGTCGCCGCCGCCAGCGGACGCTCCGCCTCGCCCGTCCAGCGCATCAGGGTCAGGTCGGCCGTCTGCTTGCCGTCGACCTTGGCGTTGGCCGCCACGTAGACCAGCCCGCCGCCGATCGGCTGGAAGCCGACGTCGGCCTTCTGGTTCCAGCCGCGCACGCCGCTGGCCGCGTCGCTCAGGCCGTCCTTGGCCAGCGGCAGCACCCTGCCCTGCTCCCAGCCTTTGCCGCCTGGCCCCGGCACGCCGACCAGGTCGCCGGTCACGGGCGCGGCCTGCGCGTCGAACGCGAACAGCAAGTAGTTCGGAAACGCCGGCTTGCCGCCCTGGTAGACGCCCATGAACCAGCGCTTCAGCGTGTCGTCATAGGCCAGGGTCTGCACGCCGAAGCGGGTGTTGCCGGTGCGCACGAACACCTTGTCGCGCGGCGCGGGCGGGCCCTCGTGGTGCGGTGCGGCCTCCGACAGCGGCCGGGCCAGCTTCGCCCAGTCGGCGACGTCGTACTGCAGCAGCACCTGGTGGTCGTTGTCGGCGCGGCCCTCGTCGCCATAGATCCCGTAGGCGACGGTCAGGTAGCGCGGACCATCGGCGCGCCCGAAGGCCGGCCCGAAGCTCACCCCGTCGATGCCCGAACAGCCGTAGCGATGGTCGGGCGTCCTGGCCGTGTCGCCGTCGAACCTGCCGTCGCCGTTCAGGTCGGCGGCGTAATCCCTGGTCACCTCGGGCAGGGTCGCTCGCGCCCGCCTCGACGCCCACGCGGTCCAGTCGGGCGACGTCGATCACGGCGATGTAGAAGGCCTGGTCCTTCTTGTATTCCAGCGAGCCGTAGAGCTTGCCGTCCTCGGCGTTGAAATCGAGGTCGCCCAGGTGGCCGGTCCAGCCGACCAGCGTTCCCACCAGCTTGCCGTCGAAGTCGTACTTCGCCAGCAGGTTGGTGAACGAGTAATAGACATAGCCGCCCTTGGTATCGACGGCGACGCCCTGCACGTGGCCCGAGGCCCAGTTCCCGCCGTTCTGGCTCAGCGGCGGAACCGGCGGCGCGGCGGCCGCCGGCAGGGCCAAGGCCAGCAGGCCCGCGGCGAGCAGGAGCGAAAGGCGCGTCTTCATCGGATCGGGACCAGGGCTGGCGAAACGGGAAACCGCCCCTCTAGCCACCGTCCATGACCGTCCGGCGACAACACGCCCTCTTCCCCTCAGTAGAACGCCACGTCGTCGAGCTCGAACCAAAGCTTGGTCCCGGCGGCGCGTTCGCCCTCGACGCCGACCTGCAGCAGGTCGGTTCCGGTGAAGGCCGGCGCCTCGCCGCGCGCCGCCACCGGCTTGAACGCGGTGAACGGCAGTTCCACGGTCTTCCATTGCGGCCCGGCCTCGACCTTGGTCGTCCAGCGGCCGGCGGCGCCGACCAGGGTCACCACATAGGGGCCGCCGTCGCCGCGCACGGCGAACCTCAGACCCTTGAACGCGGTGGCGTCGGCCGGAACCACCGAGCCCCGGGTCAGCGGCAGCAGCACACCGGCCGAGGCGTCGTCCTTGGTCGCCATGCGCGCGCCGACGCTCAGCACCTTGCCGCCGCCCTCGCGCTCGATGACCTGCGAGACCTCCAGGCTGCGGTCGCGGCCGCCGTCGAAATCGTCCAGCCGCAAGGTGTCCAGGCTGGTGCGGCCGTCGGCGCGTTCGAAGTCGTCGATCAGCGCCACGGCCTTCACCGCCGGCGGGGTCGGCTTGTCGTTGGCCGGGGCGCGCACGGCGCCGGGACCGAACACCGCCTGGCCGTCGAGGAACACCCGCTCGGTCCTGCGCACGTCCGAGATCGTCTCCCACGGCTTGCCCGAAACCAGGACGAAGTCGGCCCGCTTGCCGACCTCCAGCGTGCCGCGGTCGGCCAGCAGGTTCATGGCCCGGGCGCTCGTGGCGGTGCCCGCGACCAGCGCCTGGGCGGGGGTCAGGCCGGCCTGCACCAGCAGCTCCAGCTCGCGCAGGGTCGAGGGCCCATGCGGCGTGCCGGGCATGCCCGCGTCGGTGCCCAGCGCCACCGGCACGCCGGCGTCGAACAGCACCTTCGCATTGGTCAGGGCGTAGCCGAACTTGCGGCGCGCCTGCACGTTGCGCGGGCTGTCGGGATCGGCCGGCGGCCTGGCGCCCGGCTTGACCGGCTCGTAGACCGCCAGGGTCGGGGCGTAGAACAGACCCGAGGCCTTGATCGCCGCGACGGCCTCGGCGTCCAGCGGTTCGTCCTGCAGGCTGTGGGCGATGACGTCGACGCCGCTGGCGGCCGCCACCTTGCCGCGTTCGACGGTGACGGTGTGGGTCAGCACCTTCAGATTGTGCTTGTGGGCCGCCTCGGTCAGCGCCTTCAGCGTCCAGGCGTCCATGCTGGTGTTGTCGGGCGCCGAGCCATAACGCCAGCCGTCGGTGAAGGCCTTGATGGCGTCGGGCTTGTAGGCGGCGATCTCCTCGACGGCTAGGCGCGCGCTCTCGGGCGTGTCGACCCAGCGGGTGGTGGCCTGGTCGGCCCAGTCGGCGCCGTGGCCGCCGGGCGTGCTCATCCGGGCGACGAAGTTGACGTGCGGCGCGGTCAGGGTTCCCAGCCACGCGCGGCGGGGCGCGAAGCTTTCCGGCTGCTGGTGGAAGTCGTTCACCGTCGTCACGCCCGAGGCCAGGTAGGCGTCGGCGATCTTCGGAACGATCGCCGGGGCGCCGGCCGGGGTCCAGTGGGTGTGCACGTCGAACAGGCCCGGGATCAGCGCCGCGCCCTTGGCGTCGACGATCGTGGCTCCCTTCGGCGCCTTCACTTTCGGGCCGACCTCGAGGATCCGCCCGTCCTTGGCCACCAGCGTGCCGCGATAGGGCGTGGAGCCGGTTGCGTCGAAGATCTCGGCGTTCACCACCGCCAGCGGCCGGGTCTGGGCGACCGCGATCGAGGTCGACAGGGCGGCGGCGCAGAGGCCGCCGAGCAGGATGCGGGCGGAACGCGATGTCATGGGATTTTCCCCTACTGATCTCGAATGAGGATGAGGGCCCGGGCCGCGTCGGCGGCCCGGGCGGCGCGGCCTAGAACCGCTTCTTGACGTTGAAGTACCAGTAGCGGCCGTACGGCGTGTAGACCGCGCCGTCGAAGCCGGCCGTGCTCAGCGGCGGCTGCTCGTCGGTGATGTTGCGCACGCCCAGCCGCAGCTTGGTTCCGATCTCGGCGACGTCGACCTCGCCGTAGAGGTTGCCGGTCAGGGTCGAGTCGACCACCCAGGGCTGGCCCGAACTGTCGATCAGCGCGGTGTCGTCGTAGTCGCCGATGTACTGGGTGAAGCCGCCGACCGTGAAGCGGTCGTAGCGCCAGGTCAGGGCCGCCGACCACTTCCATTCCGGCTTGCCGTTCTGGCGCAGCAGGTCGCCGCCGCCGCTGATGGTGGTGCCGGCGTTGATCACCCCGTCCGAGCGCGCCTTCAGCAGTTCGGCGATGCCCGGCGACGGCGACTGGTAGTACTTCAGCAGGTGGGCGACGTTGACGTTCAGGTCGAAGTCGCCGAACCGCTGGGTGCCCAGCTTCCACAGGAAGCCGAAGTCCAGCCCCTCAACCACCTGCGGCTGGAGGTTGGTGTACTTGTCGTTCACGTACAGCACCTGGCCGGCGGCGGTGAGACCCGTGCCGGCGAAGGCGGCGACGTCGTCGGCGGTCGGCGCGGCCCGCACCACGTTCGGATTGCTCGAGCCCTGCTGGCGCAGCAGATAGTCGAGGATCAGGGCGTTGCCTTCGCCGAACACGCCGATCAGGCCCGTCTGCTTCACCTTCCAGTAGTCGGCGGTGAAGGTGAAGCGGCCCAGGGCCTCGGGCACGAACTTCGGCTCGAACACCACGCCGTACGACAGGGTCTCGGACTCTTCGGGCTCCAGGTCGGGATTGCCCGCCCGCCGCGCCGTCGTCAGCTGCGAGCGCGAGCACGACGAGAAGGCGTTGATCCGGCCCGCCCGCAGGTCGGCCTCGCAGAAGGCGTAGTCGGTGCGGGTGTTCGAGCGCGAGATGATCGAGGCGTTGATCTGCTCCAGGTTCGGGGCGCGGAAGCCTTGGGCCCACGAACCGCGGAAGCGCACGCCGTCGATCACGTCCCAGGCCAGGGCGACCTTGGGCTTAGCGGTGTTGCCGAAGTCGCTGTAGCGCTCGTAGCGGCCGGCCAGTTGGCCCTCCAGGCGGTGGACCAGCGGGATCGACATCTCCGGCGAAACCAGCGGCACGGCCAGTTCCAGATAGGCCGAACCCACCGTGCGGTGGCCCTTGGTGTCGGGGTTGATGCTGGAGTTGATCAGGTCGCTCAGCACCGCGCCGCTGGTCGGGTCGGTGAAGGTGGTCGTGCCGTCGATGCGGCCGTCACGGTCGTCCAGCTGGGTCTCGCGCCGGAACTCGACGCCCGAGGCGATGCCCAGGTCGCCGCCCGGCAGGGTCAGCAGGTCGGGCCGCGAGACCTTGAAGTCCCACAGCGCCAGCGTGCTCTTGGTGCGGCGGATGGTCTTGACGCGGATGGCGTCGATGGCCGCCTGGCTGTTGCGGGTGCTGTCGGCGCCGCTGGTGTAGGTGAGGTCCGAGCCGTTGAAGACGTTGTAGGCGTCGGGGGTCGACAGGGCCAGCTGCGCATAGAGCTTGGTGGTCGAGATGTTGTCGGCCACGTCCTCGGCGGTGGCCTCGGAGTAGACGAACGCCGACTCCCAGTCGAAGCCAAACTTCTCGCCGCGCAGGCCGCCCAGCACGCGGTACTGCTTGTTGGTGACATCCACCTGGGTGAGGCCGAGGTCGGCGAAGGTGTAGCCGCGCAGCGTGACCGCCAGGCCCGAGGCTGGGACGTTCAGGTTGGGCAGGCGGTTGGGATTGACCGAGCCGTTGGCGAAGACGGTCGGGCCGAACGGGTTCCAGTAGTTGCTGGCCGGGATGGTGATCACGCCCGACGACAGGGTTTGGATCGGCGCCTGACCGGCGTTGGTCTTGGCGTGGTAGATGCCCAGCTCGCCGAAGGCGGTGACGCTGTCGTTGATCTCGTACTTGCCGGTGGCGAACAGGTTGGCCCGCTTGACCGACGGGACGACCGTCGTGCCCAGCGAGGCGGCGTCGAAGCGCAGGTCGCGGTCGACGCCCGAGGTCGCCAGGGCGCCGTCGTCGATGCACAGCCCGTTGCCGATGTTCAGCTGGCAGCCCGAGAAGGTGGTCGGCTGGATGTGGAAATAGCCGGCGCTGCTGGTCAGGGCCGTGGTCCCCTGGCGCACCGTGCCGAAGCTCGACGGCGTCTGCAGATAGGCCCAGGGCGTGGTCGTGCTGCGGCCGTCCAGGCTGGCCGCGCCGGCGAAGCGGGTGTCGGCGAACAACGAGCGGCGGTCGGCCGAGGCGGTGAACGCCTGCTCGTAGGAGCGCAGGTGCGTGCGCGCGTCGTAGGAGAAGAAGGCGCTGATATTGCCACGGCCCTCGGCGAAGTTGTGGCCGCCATAGGCGTTGAAATTGTACTCCTTGAGGTTCGTGCCCTCGGCGAAACCGTACTGGGCCGAGACGCTCAAGCCTTCCAGGTCGTCGCGCAGCACGGTGTTGACCACGCCCGCCACTGCGTCGGCGCCGTAGATGGCCGCCGCGCCGTCGCGCAGCACCTCCAGCCGGCGCAGGCCCGTCACCGGGATGGCGTTGGAGTTGTAGGTCAGCACCGGCACCAGGTTGTCGTTGGCCTGGCTGGTCGGGTGGGTCACCACCCGCCGGCCGTTCAGCAGCACCAGGGTGTTGCCGATGCCCAGGTTGCGCAGGTTGACCGAACCCACGTCGCCGCGTGCGCTGTTGCTGGTGCCGGGCAGGTACTGCGAGTTGAAGTTGACGTCGCCCATCTGCGGAATGGCGCGGAACAGGTCGTCGCCCGAAACGGCGGCGGTGGCCTGGATCTGCTCCTCGCCGACCACCGTCACCGGCAGGGCGGCGGTGACCTTGGCGCCCTTGATCTGCGAGCCGACGACGGTGATCTCCTCGACGGTCGCGGCCTCGCCCTCCTGGGCGTTGGCGTGCGCGGCCAGGACGGCGGCGCAGAGAGTCGTGGTCGCCAGCAGGGCGACGCGTAGGCGAGTGTTCATGGTATCCCCTCCAGAACTGCGACCCGACGCTCCTCGCCGCACGAGCGCGCCCGCAATCCACATTTTAGGAAATGCCGGCGCGTCGTCCCGATGCTGACGAAACGAACAGGTCGTGCCGGATCATTGCCGGCGCCGGTCAATTCCCATTGATTCAGTGGGAATTGAATTCGAGATTTTCTGAAGCACTTGCGACCAAGTTTGCCGCCCGGCCGTCAAAAAATGGGTTGGAACGGCAATTTTCCCCGCGCGCCGCTCGAGCCGGATTCCGCGACTTGCGGCCTGGCGGCGCGCTTTCACCGCTAGGACGCTGCCTGGGCGCCGATGCCGGAACCGGCTGTCGGCGTCGCCGTGCGCGCACGATCAAACGGCGTTATCTCAGTTGCCGACGTGATGATCAGCACGTTCCGGAAACCTTTGGCCGGCGCCCTGAAATGCGGCGTGCGTATACGAAGAAGGCCTGCAAAGCCGTTCCCGGCCGCCTGCCCCATTGCCGAACCCCGCCGCCTGATCAACGCTGAACCGCGGCCAAAACCGCTGTTCAGTCTAGTATTCGCGTTCCAATCATAAGAACACGATTAGGGCGGACCCCACGAAGGAGCCATCAGTCATGCATTGACTATGCGGAGAGGGGCACCAGTGAACAATAATCTCAAAAATATCTTGACCGCCAGCATTTCGACTCTGTCGATCGCCATCGGTACTTCGACCATCGCGCACGCGGCCGAGCCCGCGCCGGATCCTTCCGTCGAACTCGACACCGTCATCGTCACCGGCACGCGCCAGACCGGCCTGCGGGTCGCCGACAGCCCGGCGCCCGTGCAGGTGGTCGACACCGCCACGCTGGAGCGCACCGGCCAGGTCGACCTGCGCCTGGGTCTGGCCAACCTGGTGCCGTCGTTCAACGCCCAGGCCTTCGGCGGCGACACCGCCAACCTGACCCTGTCGGCGCGCCTGCGCGGCCTGTCGCCGAACCAGGCCCTGGTGCTGATCAACGGCAAGCGCCGCCACACCACCGGCAACTTCGCCGTCCTGTCAGGGCCCTACCAGGGCGCGGCCGCCGCCGACCTGGGCTTCATCCCGATGGCCTCGATCGGCCGCATCGAGGTGCTGACCGACGGCGCGGCGGCCCAGTACGGCACCGACGCCATCGCCGGCGTCGTCAACATCATCCTCAAGAAGTCGGAGTCGGGCGGCGCGGTGTCGGTCACCGGCGGCGAGTATTTCGACGGCGGCGGCAAGACCGCCTCGTTCTCGGCCAACCTGGGCACGGCCCCCACCGAGAACAGCTATCTGAACTTCACGGTCGAGAGCAAATACCACGGCTTCTCCAACCGCGGCCTGCCCGACCAGCGGGTCTACAACCCCGCCAGCCCCAGCTACTCGGCCGCCAACAACGCCATCGAGAGCCAGATACCGGGCTATCCCAACCTGAACCTGATCTCGGGCGACGCCGAGTACCGGATGCACGTCCTGGCCTTCAACGCCGGCGTCGAGCTGCCCGGCGACTTCGAGGTCTATTCGTTCGGCACCTACGGCCACAAGGACGCCTCGGCCTACGAGAACTACCGCCGCTACAATCGCATCCAGGGCAAGATGGGCGCGGCCGACCGGCCGTTCCCCAACGGCTTCAGCCCCCGTGAACGGATCGTCGAGGACGACTACGCCATGACGCTGGGCCTGTCCGGCGTCGTCGCCGGCTGGAACCTCGACCTCAGCGCCACCTACGGCAAGGACGACATCGAGGTCCGCGTCGAGGACTCGGCCAACGCCAGCCTCTACACCGACACCTCGACCCTCACGGCCAGGGGCTTCACCCCCACCTCGTTCCATGCCGGCAGCTGGCAGACCACCCAGTGGACCAACAACCTCGACCTTTCCCGTGGGTTCGACGTGGGCCTGGCCACGCCGCTCGACGTGGCCCTGGGCGTCGAACAGCGCCGTGACACCTACGCCATCGGCGCGGGCTACGCGGCCTCGACCTACAAGGAAGGCTCGCAGTCCTATCCGGGCTTCTCCAAGACCGACGCCGGCGGCCACAGCCGCACCAGCTGGGCGCTCTACACCGATCTCGCCGTCTCGCCGGTCGCCCCGTGGAAGGTCGACGCAGCCCTGCGCTACGAGGACTTCAGCGACTTCGGCGACACCACGGTCGGCAAGCTGACCAGCCGCTACGACTTCAACGACATGTTCGCCATCCGCGGCACGGTCAGCACCGGCTTCCGCGCCCCGACCCTGGCGGAGTCGTTCTATTCGGCCACCAACGTCTCGCCGACCTCGGCCTTCGTGCAGCTGGCCCCCAACTCGGCCGCCGCCGCCCTGCTGGGCATCGAGAAGCTGAAG
This sequence comes from Caulobacter flavus, assembly GCF_003722335.1. Classification (GTDB taxonomy): domain Bacteria; phylum Pseudomonadota; class Alphaproteobacteria; order Caulobacterales; family Caulobacteraceae; genus Caulobacter; species Caulobacter flavus. The sequence continues at coordinate 2,444,936 of NZ_CP026100.1, read as the reverse complement.
CCCGAGAAGTCGACCAACTACAGCTTCGGCGTCGTGGCCCACCCGCTGCCCAAGCTGACGGCCACGATCGACGCCTATCGCATCAAGCTGGAAGACCGGATCTTCGGCTCCAGCTCGGTCTACGGCATGCGCAACGGCGTGATCGTCAATCCGAACGTCAACGCCGCCATCGCCGCCAACGGCAACGTGCTCGACAGCACCGTCACCAGCACCGGCATCAACATCTTCTCCAACGGCCTGGACACCCGCACCACGGGCGTCGACGTCGTGGTGTCCTACCCCACCGACCTGGGCGACTGGGGTCGCATCGACTGGACCCTGAGCGGCAACTACAACAAGACCAAGATCACCAAGGTCAAATCGGCGCCGGCCGCGCTGGGCGTGACCAGCACGGCCTTCCCCAGCGGCCAGGTCTTGTTCGCCGGCAACGCCGCCTCGCTGCTGGAAAGCGCCGCGCCCAAGTACAAGATCGGCCTCAACGGCCTCTACAGCTTCGGCCCGGTCACGGTCAGCCTGACCGAGACCTTCTACGGCAAGGCCTCGGCCCTGTCCGACCCGGGCACTGGCCCGCTGCTCGACACCGTGGTCAGCGCCACCGCCCTCACCGACCTGGAGATCTCCTACAAGTTCCCGGTCGGCGTCGTCGCCGCGATCGGCGCCAACAACCTGTTCAACGAGTATCCGGACAAGTTCTCGGCGGCGTTCCAGTCGGCCTGCGTCGCCTCCGGCGGCGGCTGCGTCACCCAGTACCCGGCGTTCTCGCCGTTCGGGATCAACGGCGGCTACTACTACGGCCGCCTGACCTACACCTTCTAGGTCCCGCCGACAGGGGGCGCGGCCATCGCCGCGCCCCGACTTCGCTCAAGCCGCGATCAGGGCGCCCAAGCAGGCGGCACAACGCCGTTCCGCGACGAACCGGCCGCCCTGCCCGGCTTAAAGGGATTGCCCCGCCAAGACGGGGATTTCGAGATGGACCCGCCGCCGGAACATCCGGCAGGCGGACAACACGGGGTGGCGTATGGACGGTCGAGCGACATCGGCATCTGGCGCGGTTCTGACGCGCCGGCGTTTTTTCGAGGGCCTGGCGGCCTATGGCGGGGTGTCCCTGGCCATGGCCGGCATGGACGCCCTGGGCTACGGCTTCGCGTCGGCCCAGGCCGCCCCGCCGCCGCTGGAAGGCGGCGGCAAGGGCATCAAGGTGGTGGTGCTGGGCGCGGGCCTGGCGGGCCTGACCGCCGCCTACGAACTGACCAAGCACGGCTACGATGTGCAGGTGCTGGAGGCCCGCGACTTCGCCGGCGGCCGCTGCCAGACCGCCCGCAAGGGTTTCCGCCACGTCGACCTGCTGGGCAACGACCAGACCTGCCAGTTCGACGAGGGGCTCTACATCAACCACGGCCCGTGGCGGATCCCGTATCACCACCGCTCGACCCTGCACTACACCAAGCTGCTGGGCGTGCCGCTGGAGAGCTTCGTCAACGACAACGACGCGGCCTATGTCTATTTCGAGAAGGGCGAGGGCCCGCTGAAGGGCAAGCCGGTGCGCAAGGGCGAGATCGCCGCCGACGCCCGCGGCCACGCCGCCGAACTGATGGCCAAGGTCGCCGCCAAGGGCGGGCTGGACGGCGCCTTCACGGCCCAGGACCGCGACCTCTTCGTCGCCTACATGGTCAACGAGGGCCGCCTTTCACCTTCGGATCTCGCTTACAGCGGCACGGACGGACGCGGCTTCGACGTCCATCCCGGCGCCGGCGTCTCGCCCGGCCCCGGCAAGCCCTCGACGCCGCGCAGCATGGCCGACGTGCTGCATTCGGGCGCCTGGCGCACCCTGACCTCGGTCGCCGGCTACGAGCAGCAGCGCACCATGCTCCAGCCCATCGGCGGCATGGACCAGTTGGCCAAGGCCTTCGAGCGCAAGGTGGCCGACAAGATCAGCTATTCCTGCGTGGTCGAGACCATCGGCCAGGACGCCAAGGGCGTGAAGATCGGCTACCGCGACGCGGCCGGAAAGAAAGCCGAGGTCGTCGCCGACTACTGCATCTGCACCATCCCGCTCAGCGTGCTGCGCAATGTCGACCTGCAGGCCTCCAAGCCGTTCAAGGCGGCGATGGAAGGCGTGGCCTACGCCCCGGTCAACAAGATCGGCCTGCAGATGAAGCGCCGCTTCTGGGAAGAGGACCACTTCATCTACGGCGGCCACATCTACAACGACATGCCCGGCATCGGCACGATCAGCCTGCCTTCCACCGGCTGGCAGAGCCAGAAGGGCGTGCTGCTGGGCTACTACTCGTTCGGCGGCGAGGCCGCGAGGATCAGCGCCAAGTCCCCGGCCGAGCGCGCCGCCTTCGCCGTGGCCGGCGGCCAGAAGGTGTTCCCCGAATACGCCGACGCTTACGAGAACGCCTTCTCGTTCTGCTGGCACCTGGCCGAGCACAATCTGGGCGGCTGGGCCGAGTGGGGCGAGGAAGGCCGCAAGACCGCCTATCCGGTGCTGTGCGAGCCCGACGGCCGCCTCTACCTGGCCGGCGAGCACCTCAGCTATCTCGGCGGCTGGCAGGCCGGGGCCATCGAGTCCGCCTGGCAGCAGATCGCCAAGCTGCACGCCCGCGTCCGCGCCGCGTGACGCCCCTCATCCAGACCTTCGGAGACCCGATGCTTCGCCACGCCTTCCCGGCGCTCGCCGCCCTCGGCCTCGTCGCCGGCGCCGCTTCGCCGGCCCTCGCCGCCCCGCCCGGCCAGACCCTCTACGCCGACAACTGCTCGGCCTGCCATCAGGTCACCGGCAAGGGCGTCAAGGGCGCCTTCCCGGCCCTGGCCGGCTCCCCCCTCGTGCAGGGCGACGGCAAGGCCATGGCCGGCGTGGTGCTCAACGGCCGCGCGGGCATGCCCGCCTTCAAGGACGACCTGTCCGACGCCGAGTTGACGGGCCTTCTGAACTATGTCCGCACCGCCTGGGGCAACAAGGGCAAGCCGGTCAGCTTCGCCGACGTCTCCAGCGCCCGCGCCCAGTCCAAGGCCGGCGCCAAGGCGCGCGGTCTTCAGGCCCACTAGGTCCGCGCCCCGCTTTCGGTCCAAGTAGAGTTCCCCAGGAGAGAAACGCCCATGAAACGCCTCGCCCTCGCCCTCGTCGCAACCGCCGCCGCGAGCACGCCCGCCTTCGCCCAGGAGATCGTCCGCGGCGGCGACCCCAAGTCGGCCATCGCCAGCGTCGTCACCGTGCCGGCCGGCTACGACACCATCTACGTCAGCGGCATGACCCCGCCAATGGTCGACGCCAACGCCTCGGGCGTGGCCAAGTTCGGCGACACCAAGACCCAGACCATCGGCGTCATCAAGCGCCTGGAGGACGCGCTGAAGAGCCAGGGCGCGAGCCTGTCCGACGTGGTGATGATGCGCGTGCTGCTGGTCGGCGACCCGGCCAAGGACGGCAAGATGGACTTCGCCGGCATGATGGAGGGCTACAAGACCTTCTTCGGCACGGCCGAGCAGCCCAACAAGCCTTCTCGCATCACCAGCCAGGTCACCGCCCTGGTCGCCGACGGCATGCTGGTCGAGATCGAGGTCCAGGCCGCCCGCAAGCCGAAGAAATAGACCGCCCGGCCAATCGACGGCAGCAAGGCGCAAGCGCGGCGGACGGTTTGGCGGCATGATCGCCGGACCGTCCGGACGCCACGAGGAAGCCCGCCGATGAGCTGCACCCACCTGTCGACAATTGTCGTCGTGACGCCCAGCGCCGACGGCTGCGAGGAATGCCTCAAGACCGGCGGCTGGTGGGTGCACCTGCGCCTGTGCCGCGCCTGCGGCCATGTCGGCTGCTGCGACCAGTCGCCCAGCCGCCACGCCAGCGCCCATTTCGCCGCCACCCAGCATCCGATCATCGAGGGCTACGACCCGCCCGAGGGCTGGGGCTGGTGCTATGTCGACGAGGTGATGTTCGACCTCACCGAATACCGGACGCCGCATCCGCGCCCGATCAAGCGCTGGGTCGAAGGGTAGCGCTACCCGTTCGGGTATTGCTTGAAGAACGGCGTTCTATTTATTGCCCGATCGATCTTCAAGACTCTCGCCTGTAGGGCCGGCGGGAGACATCAGGGCGGGTCGGGGTGGCCTCTAGAAAGCGACGCGATGTAATCCGTGGACTGACGGCAATGGCCTGCGCCTGGGCGCTGGCCGCGCCCGTCTGGGCGGCCGAGCGCATGACCACCCTCGCCCTGCCCGCCCAGCCGCTGAACCGCGCCCTGGCAGAACTGGGCCGCCAGGCGCGGGTCGACATCCTGGTCTCCTCCGAGACGGTCGGCGATCGGCGCGCCCCAGCCCTGCGCGGTCGCCTGACGCCCAGCGAGGCGCTGGGTCGACTGTTGGCGGGCAGCGGCCTGGAGTTCGAGACCGTGGAGGCCGGCGTCTATGTCGTGCGCGCCAAGCGCGGCGCCCCGGCCGAGGCGGAAACCGGTGCGGTCGCCCTGCCCGAGCTGTTGGTGGTGGGCGTGCGCAGCCAGAACGTCGACCAGCGCCGCGACCCCGACGACATCCAGCCCTATCGCGTGTTCGAGCGCAGCACGCTGCGCGCCGCCCAGAGCCTGTCGGCCGACGACTTCCTGCAGACCTGGCTGACCAGCAACGGCGACACCAGCCAGGTCATTCCGCGCGCCGGGCGCGGCGTGCCGCCCTCGCGCTCGAAGTTCACCTTCCGCGATCCGAACGCCATGGAGCGCACGCTGGTGCTGGTGGACGGCCGCCGCATGCCGGCCATGCCCGACTACATGCTGCTGGCGCAGGCCGACCTTGGCCCCATTCCGCTGGCGGCGGTCGGCCGGATCGAGACCCTGGCCGCCAGCAGCGGCGCGCTCTACGGCCTGGGCGCGGTCAACGGCGTGGTCAACCTGGTGCTCGACCGCGACTATCGCGGAGCCGAGGTCGCCGCCACCGTCGGCGCGGGCAAGGGCGGCGACGGCGAGTATGGGCGCTTCGACGCCCGTCTGGGCCACGGCACGGCGGACGGCGGCACGGCGGTCATGGTTCGCTACGGCCAGAAGCGCTTCAACGGCGTGACGTATGGCGACCGCAGCGAGGTCTCCGCGCCGCTGGACGGCTCGATGCTGCAGCCCGGCCAGGCCTACAGCCGGCCGCCGGGCAACGGCGTCACCCTGTTCGGCCTCGACGGCCCGTTCACGGTCGGCGGCGTGTCGATGTCGAAGACCTACATCCCCGCCGACTACGACGGCTCGACGCCGATCGAGACGGTGCTGATCCAGAACGCCGGCAAGTCCGCGCCGGGGCTGGCGCCGGCCCACCGCGACCGGCTGCTGTCCACCGACAGCCGCACCGACGCGGTGCTGGTCAATGTGCGCCAGCGACTGTGGCGCGGCGCCGAGGCCTATGTGGACTACATCTACCTGGCCAGCCGCGACACCTATCCGACGGCCTATGGCGCCTTCTCGACCACCCTCACGCCCGGCATGGGACCCGCGACGATGATCACGGGAACCGGATCGATCGAGATGGTCGCGCCCCAGCCTTACGCCCTGGGGCCCAACATCTCGCGGACGATCTCGCGCCGGACCACCGCGGGCCTGGTGTTCGACCTGCCCGCGCGCTGGCGCGGCGGGATCGACTACGCCGTCGGCCACGCCCGCTCCAAGCAGGCCAGGGCCGTGACCGGCCTCGACGGCGAGGTCTGGACGGCCGTGTCCAGCGGGATCGCCTCGAACGGCCGTCCCGCGCCCGATCCGTTCGGAAGCCAGGCGAAGTTCCTGGCCTACCTCGCCCGCTACGGCTCCCCCTGGGGGACGTACTCGCCCTACATGTCGTCGCACATGGAGGACATCTCGCTGCGCGCCTCGGGGCCGATCGCGCGGATCGACGGCCGCGACATGACGCTGTCGCTGACGGCCCAGCAGCTGTGGGAAGGGCTGCCCTACTTCATCAACCACCCCAGCAACCACATCTCGACCCGTTCCCGGTCGGTCTTCGCCGAGCTGCGCGCGCCGCTGGAGGGGGTGGTCGGCGTTCCTGGCCTGGAGCTGCAGGCCGCGGCGCGCCGCCAGGTCGGCCGCATCCGCATCTTCCTGGGCGGCCTCACCGGACCGCTGGAGAAGTCGGCCGACCTCTACCAGGTCGGCGCCAAGGCCGAACCCGTCCAAGGCCTGATCCTGCGCGCCTCCTACGCCCAAGGCGCGCAACTGCCCGAGCCTCGCCTGCTGGCCCTCACCGTCGGGGCCGGCTTCAGCGGCGTGATCGATCCCAAGCGAAGCTCCGAGCAGCTCGGCTACGCCGACGGCCGCTTCCGCTATGCCTGGGGCGGGCCGCCGGACCTGCGACCCGACCAGACCCGGACCTTCTCGGCCGGCCTGGTCCTGGCCTCGCCGCTGCTGCCGCGCACCCGCCTGTCGGTCGACTACACGCGCATCGAAGGCCACGACCTGATGGTGCAGGTGAACCGCGGCTACGACTTCTACATCCTCAACGAGGACCGCTATCCGGGCGCCGTCATCCGCGCGCCGCTCACCGACGCCGACCGCGCCAGGGGCTATACGGGCGGCCGCATCCTCGAGGTCCGCGACCTCAACGAGAACACCGGCGCCAGCCTGATGCGGGCCGTCGACATGGTCGCCGAGCACGACCTGGGCCTCGCCGGCGGGCGACTGGGCCTCAGCGCCGCACTGACCTGGCAGCCGACCTTGCGCCTCTACGTCCCGCCCGACACCGGCGCCTACAAACGCACCCCGGACGGCGGCATCCCCAAGTGGCGCGGGGCCCTCGGGGCCCGCTGGTCGACCGAGCGCTTCGCGGCCTCGGCCATGGTCCGCTACATCGAGTCCAATGCCCAGACGGCGCTGCCCGCTCGCACCACGGTCGACCTGTCCCTGGCCTGGGAGCTCCCCGCGCCGGCCGGCGCGACGGAGACGGAGCTGCGGCTGGGCGTGCGCAATCTCTTCGACCGCTGGTCGGAGGACGATCCGCTCAAGCGCCGCCTGGAAGCCACCATCATCGCGAGGTTCTAGACCCCGCGCAGCGCCTCCAGATCGCGGTGGATCGCCGAGACGACCACCGAGCCCTCGCCCACCCCGGCCGCCACGCGCTTGATCGAGCCGGCGCGCACGTCGCCCACGGCGTAGACGCCATGCCGCTCGGTCTCGTAGGCCGAGCGCGCGCCGGGGACCTGGCCGCTCTCGCCGGTCAGCACGAAGCCGCTGTCGTCCAGGTCGATACAGCCCCGCAGCCAGTCGGTGTTGGGCTCGGCGCCGATCATCACGAACAGCGCCCCGGCGTCGACCACCGTCTTCTCGCCCGTCCGCCGGTCGGTCCAGCCGATCTGGCGCAGGGTGCGCTCGCCGGTCAGGCAGGTGACCTCGCTGAACGGGTGCAGGGTGATGCGGGCCGAGCCCTCGATGCGCTGGACCAGATAGTCCGACATGGTGGCCGCCAGCCCCTCGCCGCGCACCAGCATGTGCACATGGCCGACCGTGCGCGACAGGAACATCGCCGCCTGGCCCGCCGAGTTGCCGCCGCCGACCACCACCACCGCCTGGCCCCGGCAGAGGTCGGACTCCATCGCCGTGGCCGCGTAGTGGATGGCCTGGCCGTCGAAGCGGTCGTAGCCTTCGACGTCCAGCTTGCGGTAGCGCGCGCCCGAGGCGATCACCACCGCCCGCGCCAGCAGGGTCTGGCCGTCCTCCAGCTTCAGGCGGTAGGGGCGCTTGTCGCACTCGATGCCGACCACGGCCCGCGACACCGCCAGGCGCGCGCCGAACTTCTGGGCCTGCACCTGGGCGCGGCCGGCCAGGGCCTGGCCCGATATGCCGGTGGGAAAGCCCAGATAGTTCTCGATCTTGGAGCTGGCGCCCGCCTGTCCCCCGGGAGCCAGCCCCTCGAGGATCACCGTCGCCAGGCCTTCCGACGCCGCGTAGGTGGCCGCCGACAGGCCCGCCGGTCCCGCCCCGACCACGGCCACGTCGAACACCGCTTCGGGGTCGAAGCGCTCGGTCATCCCCAGCCGGTCGGCCAGGGCCATGGTGTCGGGATTGAGCAGCACGCTGCGGTCGGGCAGCACCACCGCCGGCAGGTCGGCCACGTCCAGTCCGTGACGACCCATGCAGCCGGATGCGGCCTCGTCGCTCTCGACGTCGACCAGCCGCAGCGGATAGCCGTTTCGGACGGCGAAGCGCTCGATGCGCAGGGTCTCGGGATCATCGGGCCGGCCGATCAGCACGATCCCCGCCTCGCCATGGTGCAGGAAGCCCATGCGGCGCAGGATGAAGGCCCGCATGACGATCTCGCCGATGTCGGGCTCGGCCGCCATCATCCGCGGCACGTCGCGGTTGGCCACCCGCACCACCCGACCGTCGGTCAGCGCCCGCGCGCCGACCAGCAGGGCTCGGGCGTTGATCTGGTCGAGCTCGCCGCTGAACTGGCCGGCCCGGTGGATGGTCAGGATCTCGTCGTCGCCTTCCTCGCCCGTGCGGGTGATGCCCACCTGCCCGTCCAGCACCAGGAAGAAGTCGGCGCGCCGGTCGCCGCGCCGGAACAGCACCTGGCCGCGCGCGATCGCCTCCTCGACGCCGTAGCCGGACAGGCGCTCGGCCATCTCGGGCGACAGCACCGGAAAGATCTGGGCGGTGCGGGCGTAGGGGTCGTCGGCGGCGAGCGGCTTGTTGCCTAGGGTGTCGGTCACGGCGGGCCTCCTGGCGTTCCCTGAAACCCTAGTTCACGGAACGCGCGGAGGCGACGTCTTGAACGGAAACGGCGGAACGCTCGGGAAGCGCGCGCGGCGCCACCGCGGCGAAGGCGGTCAGGGCCAGCAGGACGACGGTCGCGGCGCTCAGCGCCAGTTTCTGGATGCCGCTCACGACGGACGCCCTCGATCGGAAGGGGACGGCCCCGCCGGCCGCTCGGGGGAGGCGCGGCGGGCGGGGCCTGATGGAGCCTCGGCCTGGGGGGAGAGGGGGTGAGGCTCCAAGGGGAAAGGCGTCAGCCCCGGTCGCGACGGCCGGCCTCGAACAGGAACCAGACGCGCTTTTCGGTCTCGTCGATCCAGTTCTCGAGCAGGCTGGCGGTGGCGATGTCGCCGTGCTCGTCGCAGGCCGCGTGCGTCGCGCGCATGGCCGCGGCCAGCCCGCCGTTGTCGTCGCGCAGCTCGGCCAGCATGTCGTGCGGCTCGACATAGTCGGCGTCGTTGTCGAGCACGCGCTGGGCGCGGGCGATGTGGCCGATCGAGCGCAGGGTCGTGCCGCCCAGCTTGCGCACCCGCTCGGCGATCGGGTCGGTCATGGCGTACAGCTCGTCGCCCTGCTCGTCGAACATCAGGTGGTAGTCGCGGAAGTGCGGCCCCGAGACGTGCCAGTGGAAGTTCTTGGTCTTGATGTAGAGGGCGAACACGTCGGCCAGCAGCGCGGTCAGAGCGGCCGAGATGTCCTTGGCGGCGGCCTCGCCCAGGCCGGTCGGCGTGGTCAGCGGGGCCAGGCGCCGGGTGCGGGCGGTTTCGATGTCCATGCTTGGTCTCCAGAGAAGGCGGGCCAGCGCCGCGCCGTTGAGATCATCCTTGCGCCCGAAACGGCGGACGCTCTTGGCGCGAGGCGCGCCGGCTTGAACGTCGGCGCCGCCGCGAGGCGTTTCAGGCCCGCCGCAGCGAGCCCATCACCAGGGCTCGGCCCCAGGGACGCTTCTCGCGGCGCCAGACATTGGGGGTCTGGCCGGTGTGGCGGCGGAACAGGCGCGTCAGGTGGGCTTGGTCGGCCAGGCCGCAGACGGCGGCGATGTGGGCCAGGCTCTCGTCGGTCTCCAGCATCATCGTCTGGGCGTGCTCCAGACGGCGGCGCATGATGTAGGCGTGCGGCGTCTCGTCGGTGCTGACCTTGAAGGCGCGGCAGAAGTAGCTGGCCGAAAGGCCCACGCGGGCAGCCAGGACGGCGACCGAGACGCTTGCGCCGATGTTGGCCTCGACGTGGGCCGCCACGGCGCGGATCTGCCAGCCGGCCAGCCCTCCGCGCGCCGGACCCGACGAGCGAACCCGCGAGCCGGGCAGGAAGCTGCGCTCCTCGCGCGGGGCCGCCGTGTTCAGCACCACCGCCAGCCGGTCCAGCATCTCGCGGGCCGAGCCGAGGTCGGCGTCGAGGGCGGCGCGGGCCTGCTCGACCAGCCAGATCGCCTGCGGCGCGTTGGTGGACGGCGCGGCCGCCCCGGTGTCGATGGATTGCAACATGGCTCCGGCCTCCTGCCGCCTCGAATGACCGCAACCCTAGCGAGGGTCGCCCGGTCGACACACCGAACGGACGTTGGCCGCGCGTATCGACTTGGTTGGCCCGCCCCAGACCTTGGTAGGGGGCGCCGCTCTGGTCCAAGCTCGCGCTATGAATCGCCTGATGCGCTTTTCGCCCTTTCCCTCGTCGCGGCCCTCGATGGTGGGCCGTCGCCTGCGCCTGGCCGGCGCGGGCCTGATCGCCGCGGCGGTGTTCGTCATCGACACCTTCACGCCGCTCTCAAGCGCGGTGGCGGTGCTCTACGTGCTGGTGCTGCTGCTGGTCGGCGAGGAGCTGCCCGGCCGCCGCCTCTGGACCGTCACCCTGGCCTGCGCGGCCATGGCCACGATCAGCTTCGCCGTCGCCCATGGCGAGGACGTCGAACTGGCGCCGACCCTGCGCCTGATGGTCAGCCTGGCGGCGCTGGGCGTGGCGGCCTTCCTGACCGACCGCAACCTGGCGGCCCGCGAGATCCTCCAGGCCCAGGCCCGACTGCTCGACGTCACCTCCGACGCCATCTTCATCCGCGACGCGCAGGGGCGCATCACCTTCTGGAACCGGGGCGCCGAGCGGCTCTACGGCTGGAGCCGCCAGGAAGCCGTCGGCCAGGACGCCCACCGCCTGCTGGCGACCGCCCTGCCCGCTCCTTCCGAGGACATCGCCGCCCACGTCGCCCGCCACGGCGCCTGGCAGGGCGAGGTGACCCAGCGCCGCAAGGACGGCGCGACCCTGGTCGTGCTCAGCGAGTGGATCCTCGAACGCGACGCCGAGACCGGCGCCCACGCCCTGCTGGAGAGCAACACCGACATCTCCGACCTGCGCCGCGCCGACGAGGCGCTGCGGCGCAGCGAGGCGCGCTACCGCACCATCTTCAACACCCTGGCGGTGTCGATCTGGGAGCACGACTTCCGTCCGGTGAGGGCGGCCCTCGACGCCCTGCGCGCCCAGGGCGTCGGCGACCTGGCCGATCACCTGGCCCGCCACCCCGAGGTCGCCCGCGCGATCAAGGCCCAGGTCGGCATCACCGACGTCAACGCCACGGCTCTGAAGATGATGGGGGTGGCCGACAAGGCCGGCTTCTTCCAGCGCCTGGACGAGCTGTTGCCCGAGACCGACGACAGTTTCTCCCAGTTCCTGATCGCCTTCGACTCCGGCGCGCCGCGCTTCGAGACCGAGACCACCGTTCGCAGCCGCACGGGCGAGATGATCCCGGTGATGGTCGCCCTGAACTTCCCGCCGGACGCGCAAGGGCTCGACCGCGTCCAGGCCTCGATCGTCGACCTGACCGAGCAGCGAAGGATGCAGGAGCGCCTCGACCGCGCCCGCGCCGAGCTGGAGCACGCCCTGCGCGCGGCCACCCTGGGCGTGCTGTCGGCCTCGATCGCCCACGAGGTCAACCAGCCGCTGGCCGCCATCTCCAACGCCGCCGGCGCGGCCCAGCGCTGGCTCGACCGCGAGACGCCCGACCTCGACGAGGCCAAGGAGGCCGTGGCCGACGTGGTCCACGCCGCCGCCCACGCCGCCGAGGTGGTGCGCGGCATCCGCGGCCTGATCGCCCAGACCCCCGCCGACCGCGCGGCCCTGCCGGTGGACGAACTGCTGACCGCTTCGGCCGGCTTCGTCCGGCGCGAGATCGCCGAGCACGGCGTCGAGCTGGTCCTCGACCAGCAGGCGGCCGACACCGTCGTCCAGGGCGACCGCGTCGTGCTGCAGCAAGCCCTGGTCAACCTGATGCTCAACGGCGTCCAGGCCATGGCCGCCTGTCCCGCCGAGGGCCGCCGCCTGCATGTCCGCGCGCGCCGCGACGGGGACGAAGCCGTGATCGAGATCGCCGACACCGGCCCCGGCTTTCCGCCCGACGCCGCCGACCGCGCCTTCGAGGCCTTCTTCACAACCAAGCCCGGCGGCATGGGGCTGGGCCTGGCCATCTGCCAGTCGGCCGTCGCCGCCCACGACGGCAGGATCGCCGTGCTGCCATCGGCGCCCGGCGAGACCGGCGCGCGGATCGAGATCCGGCTGCCGGCCCGGAGCCGATAGGAACCTCGCGCGCGCGCCTGACCCGGACTTAGGCCGCGTTGCGAAGCGATCGGCGGCCCGCTCAAGCTTTGCTTGAGAATCGTTACGTTATAACATAATCGCAAAACTTCATCGCGAGGTGCGAAGCGACGGTTCAGCGGGCTCCGCGTCCCAGGCTGGCGCCGCGCCCTCCGTTTCCTCCCGCCGCGGCCGGGACGCCCCGACGCGTCCCGCGCCTTTCCCGACGTGTGCCGCCTTGCGTAGATCCCTGCTCGCCTTCGCCTCCCTGCTGCCGCTCGCGGCCGCGCCCGCGTTCGCCGCTGACGCCCCCGAGCGCCCCACCCCCGTCCAGCCCGTTCTGGTCACCAGCGCCGACGACCAGCCCCTGGTCACCGGCTCACGCTCGGTCCTGGCGGGCGAGGCTCTCGCACGCGTCCGGGCCGCCAGCCTGGGCGAAACCCTCGCCAGGACGCCAGGGGTGCAGAACAGCGCCTTCGGCCCCGCCGCCGGACGTCCGGAGATCCGCGGCCAGTCGGGCCCCCGCGTCGCCCTGCTGGTCAACGGCATGCTCTCGCGCGACGCCTCGTCGCTGTCGGGCGACCACGCCGCGCCGATCGAGCCGTTCCTCGCCGACCGGATCGTGGTGTCGAAGGGACCAGCCGCCATCCTGCACGGCGGCGGCGCGATCGGCGGCGCGGTCGACGTGATTGACGGCCGCATCCCCCTGGCCGTTCCCGATCGTCCGCTATCGGGACGCGCCGAGGTCAGCGGCGGCTACAACACCGGCTCCGCCGCCATGGCCCGCCTGGACGGCGGCGGCGGCGAATGGGCCTGGCACGTCGACGCGCTCTATCGCGATGTGCCCGACCTGCGCATCCCCTCCGGCTCCAAGGACCAGGCCTGCCGCACCTGGAAGACCCTGGTGGCCAACACCTACGTCCAGTCGCTCTGCCAGGTCCGCCTCGCCGCGCCCACCTGGGTGCGCGACCCGGCCACGGGGCGCTGGGTCGACGGCACCCCGCCCGAGCGCCAGGTCATCACCGATCTCTATCCGGGCCAGGACGGCAGGCTGACCAACAGCGGCCTGACCACCAAGGCCTTCACCCTCGGCGGCAGCCGTGTCACCGCCGACGGCTATGTCGGCGCGGCCGTGCAGCGCTACGTCAGCGACTACGGCGTGCCGGGCTTCGCATACGTCACCTCCAGCCATCCCAGGCCCTCGCCGATCGACCTGCAGGTCCGCTCGACGCGCTACGACGTCAAGGCGGGCCTGACGCCCCGCGCCCTGGGCGTCGAGCGGATCGACGTCCAGCTGGCCCGGACCAGGAGCGACGATCGCGAGGTGATCGACGGCGCGGCCCATACGCGCCTGCGCACCGACGCCGACGACTTCCGCCTGGACGTGGTCCATACGCCCCTCGCCGGCTTCAGCGGCCTGGTCGGCGTCCAGGCCAGCCAGCGCGACCTGGCCACGGAAGGCGCCAAGGCCTACCTGCCGTCGGTCGCCGTGCGCGAGGACGCCGTCTACTGGGCCGAACAGTTCGCCTGGCGCGCCCTGACGGTGAAGGCCGGCGCCCGCGCCGGGCGCACCCGCTACGACGTCGACGAAAGCACCATCCGCCCCGGACGCGGGCTGGGCTCTCTGGCCCGGGACCGCGACTATTCGACGACCGACTTCTCGGGGTCGGCCCGCTACGCCGTCCTGCCGGGCCTGTTCGTCGAGGCGCGCTACGACGAGACCGAGCGCGCGCCCTCGCTGATCGAGCTCTACGCCAACGGCGACCACTTCGGCGTCCTCACCGAGGAGCAGGGCGACTACCGGCTCAAGGTCGAGCGGGCCAAGGCCGTCGAACTGGCGGCCGGCTTCGAACGGGGCCGCTACCGGCTGTCGGCCAACGCCTATCGCACCGACTACGAGAACTTCCTCTATCTGGGCAACACCGGCATTTCGCGCACCCTGCCCGTGCGCGAATGGCGCCAGGGCGACACCCGGATCGAGGGCCTGGAGATCGAAGGCTCGGTCGCCTTCAGGGGCATGGCCTGGGGCGACGTCGTGCTCGGCGGCTTCGTCGACAAGGTGCGCAGCACCCCGCGCTTCTCGCTGCCGGACGGCTACAGCCCCTTCACCTCGGCGGTGACCACCGCGGCCTGGGACAAGGAGTACTACCGCCGCAATCTCGACGGGACTACCTGCCGCGCATGCCGGTGTCGCGCTTCGGCCTCGACGCCGCCTGGTCGATGGGCGCCTGGAGCGCGAGCCTGGGCGCGGTGCGCTACGAGGACCAGCGGCGGGTCGCCAAGAACGAGGCGCCGTCAGAGGCCTACACCCTGGTGGACGCGCACGCCGCCTACGCCTTCCGGGCCAACGGCGTCCGCTGGCAGGCGTTCGTCGACGGGACCAACCTGCTCGACGACGAGGCCCGCGCCCACAACTCGTTCCTGCGCTATCGGGCGCCGATGGCCGGACGCGCCGCCAGGCTGGGACTGCGCGCGCAATTCTGACCGGCCGGCCGCCGGACGCGACGCCCGTCTCGTCCGGCGGACCGATCGCTCAGGCGCCGGCCCGCTCGCGCTCCAGCGCCTCGGCCATCCGCACCAGCTCGGCGAACGAGCCGGCGCGCATCTTCTTCATCAGGCTGCCGCGGTGCAGCTTGACGGTGATCTCCTGCAGGCCCAGCTCGCCGGCCACCTGCTTGTTGAGCAGTCCGGCGGTGACCAGGGTCATGACCTGCTGTTCGCGAGGGGTCAGGGCCTCGAAGCGGGCCTTCACCTCGGCAACGTCGCGGGCCAGGGCGCGGCGTTTTCCGTCCTTGGCGAGGGCGGCGGTGACGGCGTCGATCATGTCCTGGTCGCGAAAGGGCTTGGCGAGAAAATCGACGGCCCCGGCCTTCATCGCTCGCACCGTCATCGGCACGTCGGCGTGGCCGGTCATGACGATCACGGGCGCGCGCACGCCGCGCGCGGCCAGGGTTTCCTGCAGGTCGAGGCCGCTCATCTTGGGCATCCGCACGTCCACCAGGATGCAGCACGGGGTGTCGGGTAAAGGCGCCTCGAGCAGCGCCTGGGCCGAGCCGTAGAGCGCCGTGCGCAGGCCCACCGACCGGAACAGCTTGTCCATCGAGCCGCGGAACATCTCGTTGTCGTCGACGATCAGGACGGTCTGCACCGTCTCGTCGATCGCGCTTTCGGCCTTGCTCGGCATCCCCTCTCCCCATCCACTTGCGACGCGCCCCCGCGCATCACGCCTCGTCGAGCATCCGTCTCAGGGTCGCCTCGATCCTGTCGGGCGCACAGGGCTTTTCGAGAAAATCGCGCGCGCCGGCCGCCATCGCCTGGTCGCGCATGTCCGGAAAGGCGGTGACCACCACCACCGGCAGGTCCGGATGGCTGGTCCGCAGCCGGCGCAGCAGGTCCAGGCCCGAGATCTCCGGCATGTGGATGTCGGTGACCACGCAGCCCCAGGTCTCCGGTCCCGAGGCCAGGAAACTGGCCGCCGAGCCGAAGACGCCGACCTCCAGCCCGAACGAGCGGATCAGTCGCGCCAGGCCGGAACGGACAAGGGCGTCGTCGTCGATGACGGCGATGGCGCGCCGGGGGGACATGGCGTTTGCTCTAAACACGCCCGGAACATGGACGCTGACGGGGACTGGCTTAGACCACCGCCCCGTCGCCCGACACCCATACGCTGGTTTATCCCCCGCCGGCGGCCCCGGGCTCGCGGCGCATGACCACCACCACCTCCACGCCACCGGGACGCCGGGCCAAGGCGTCGCGCAGCATGGCCAGCAGGGTTTCGGGCGAGACGTGCAGGTCGACGATCCGCGCGGTGTCCTCGTAGATCAGGTGGAAATGCGGTTCGGGCTGGGTGTCGAACACCGGCTCGGCCGTGGTGGTCGGCAGGCGTCCCAGCAGGCCGTGGTCGGCGAAGGCCTCGACCTGGCGGACGACCTCGGCCGGCGGCATGGCCAGGCCCGCCTCGGCCGCCAGTTCGGCGATCTCGTGCGCCGTCAGGTGCGTCTCCTCGGACTCGCGCAGCAGCGCCAGCAGCCGCGCGGTCGGCCCGCGAAACGGCAGGCCCGCGCGACGCAACTCGTCCTGCAGGACGGCGTCCACGGCATGGGGCATAGCAGAGCGTCCTCCCGGGGCGGCGAGGACGGTCGCGATCATTCCGCGTCGCGACCTGTTCCTCGCGTCCGTTCGCCGGGAGCTTGGCGCAGGCTTTCCTTGAAATGAAGCGCCAAAGATCAATGATATCGATAGGCATCACCTATCGGGAGCGGACGATGAACCTGCGAGACCTCCGCTACCTTCTGGCCGTGGCCGAGCACGAGCACTTCGGCCGCGCGGCCCGCGCCTGCGGCGTCAGCCAGCCCACCCTGTCGGTGCAGATCCGCAAGCTGGAGGACGTGCTGGGCGTCGTGCTGTTCGAGCGCGGCGGCAAGACCGCCGCCCCGACCGCCGCCTGCCGGCAACTGCTCGACCACGCCCGCGCGGCGGTGACGGCCGCCGAGGCGGTTCTGGCCACCGCCCGCAGCCTGCGCGATCCGCTGGCCGGCCGCTTCCGGCTGGGCGTCATCCCGACCCTGGCGCCCTATCTGCTGCCGCTGGTCTTCGGCCCGCTGCGCGAGGCCCTTCCGTCGCTGGAGCTGGAGCCGTGGGAAGACCAGACCGCCGCCCTGCTGGAGCGCCTGCGCGCCCACGAACTGGACGCCGTGCTGCTGGCCACCGACGAGACCGCGCCCGACCTGACGGGCGTGCCGCTGTTCGCCGAGCCGTTCCTGGCCGCCCTGCCGCCCGAGCATCCGCTGGCCGCGCGCGAGGCGGTGGCCGAGACGGACCTGGCCCGCGACATCCTCGTCCTGTCCGACGGCCACTGCCTGCGCGACCAGGCGCTGGAGGCCTGCGGCCAGACCACGGCGCTCGGCGCGGCCCTGCGCGCCTCCAGCCTGACGACCCTGCTCAACATGGTCGCTGCCGGCTACGGCACGACCCTGATCCCGGGCCTGGCCGCCGGCGCGGCCCAGGACGCCGGCATCGTGCTGCGGCCGCTATCCACCTGGACCGGCCGCACCATCCGCATCGTCTGGCGCGCCCACTACCCGCAACGTCCCGCCGCCGAGGCCGTCGGCGAGGTCATCGCCCGCCGTTTGCGCGGGTACACGGAGAGTACGGCCGCCTGAGGTTGGCTGCGTCTATCGAACCGATAGGAACAATCAATTGTACCAATGACTGCAAGGGCGCGTTGACTAGGCCCGACGGGGGAAATGGCGAACGCAACAAGCCAACCGGAGGAAGCCGACAATGGACGGGAACGTCGATCCTAAAGCGCAGGGCCAGTGCCCGGTGGGCCATGGCCGCGGGCGAGCGAACCGCGACTGGTGGCCCCAGAAGCTCAGCCTCGAAAGCCTGAACCAGCATAATCCGCGCTCCAACCCGCTGGGCGCGGACTTCAATTATGCGCAGGCCTTCCACGGCCTCGACCTGAACGCGGTGATCGCCGACCTCCACGCGCTGATGACCGACAGCCAGGACTGGTGGCCCGCCGACTTTGGCCACTACGGCGGCCTCTTCATCCGCCTGGCCTGGCACAGCGCCGGCACCTACCGCGTCACCGACGGCCGCGGCGGCGCGGGCGGGGGCCAGCAGCGCTTCGCCCCGCTCAACAGCTGGCCCGACAACGCCAACCTCGACAAGGCCCGCCGCCTGCTGTGGCCGATCAAGCAGAAGTACGGCTCCAAGCTGTCGTGGGCCGACCTCTACGTGCTGGTCGGCAACGTCGCGCTGGAGTCCATGGGCTTCAAGACCTTCGGCTTCGGCGGCGGCCGGGCCGACCAGTGGGAGCCCGAGGAGCTCTACTGGGGTCCGGAAGGCTCCTGGCTCGGCGACGAGCGCTACAGCGGCGAGCGCCAGCTGCATCCGGCCCTGGGCGCGGTGCAGATGGGCCTGATCTACGTCAATCCGGAAGGCCCCAACGGCAATCCCGACCCGAAGGCGGCCGCGCGCGACATCCGCGACACCTTCGCCCGCATGGCGATGAACGACGAGGAGACCGTCGCCCTGATCGCCGGCGGCCACAGCTTCGGCAAGACCCACGGCGCGGGCGATCCGTCCTTCGTCGGCGTCGAGCCCGAGGGCGGCGAGATCGAGGCCCAAGGTCTCGGCTGGGCCAGCAAGCACGGCACCGGGATCGGCGCCGACGCCATCACCGGCGGCCCGGAAGTGATCTGGACCCAGACCCCGACCAGATGGAGCAACCACTTCTTCGAGAACCTCTTCAAGTTCGAGTGGGAGCTGCACGAAAGCCCCGCCGGCGCCAAGCAGTGGCGCGCCAAGGACGCCCCGGCCGACATTCCCGACGCCTATGACGGCTCCAAGACCCACGTGCCGCGGATGCTGACCACGGACCTGGCCCTGCGCTTCGACCCGGAATACGAGAAGATCTCGCGCCGGTTCCTCGAGAACCCCGACCAGTTCGCCGACGCCTTCGCCCGCGCCTGGTTCAAGCTCACCCACCGCGACATGGGTCCCAAGCAGCGCTATCTGGGCCCGTTGGTCCCCGAAGAAACCCTGATCTGGCAGGACCCGATCCCCGAGGTCGACCACCCGCTGGTCGACGCCGCCGACATCGCCGAGCTGAAGCGCCAGATCCTGGCCTCCGGCCTGTCGATCTCGGAACTGGTCTCGGTGGCCTGGGCCTCGGCCTCGACCTACAGGGGCTCGGACAAGCGCGGCGGGGCCAACGGCGCCCGCGTCCGCCTGGCTCCGCAGAAGGACTGGGAGGTCAACGACCCGCCGGTCCTGGCCAAGGTGCTGGGCGTGCTGGAAGGCATCAAGGCCCAGTTCGACGGCGCGGCCGAGGGCGGCAAGAAGATCTCGCTGGCCGACCTGATCGTGCTGGGCGGGGCGGCGGCCATCGAAGAAGCCGCCAAGGCCGGCGGCTCGCGGATCACCGTGCCCTTCGTCCCGGGCCGCGCCGACGCCACGGCCGAGCAGACCGACGCCGACTCCTTCGCCCCGCTGGAGCCGTTGTCGGACGGCTTCCGCAACTATCGCCGCGAGGGGACCCAGTTCATGGCCCCCGAGGAGGCCCTGGTCGACCGCGCCCAGCTGCTGCGGCTGTCCGGCCCCGAACTGACCGTCCTGGTGGGCGGCCTGCGGGTGCTGGGCGCCAACGCCGGCGGCTCCAAGGCCGGGGTGTTCACCGAACATCCGGGCGCGCTGACCAACGACTTCTTCGTCAACCTGCTCGACATGGGCACCACCTGGAGCCCGACGGCCGTCAACGCCTTCGCCGGCAGCCCCCGGGCGGGCGGCGACCCGCGCTGGACGGCCACGCGCGTGGACCTGATCTTCGGCTCCCACGCCGAGCTTCGGGCTCTGGCCGAGGTCTATGCCCAGGCCGACGCCCAGGACAAGTTCGTCGCCGACTTCGTCGCGGCCTGGAACAAGGTGATGAACGCCGACCGGCTCGACCTGAACTAGTCGCGGGCCGAACGCCCAGCCTCAGCCGCCGGCGCTTCCGCGTCGGCGGCTTTTCTCTTTGCGGACCTCGGCGTCGTCGTCGTCGCCGACCTTCTCCTCGACCGCGGCCGAGAAGCGCTGGTAGGCGCCCAGTCCCACCAGAACCAGGACCGCGGCGGCCAGCAGCATGGTGGGATAGACCAGCTGGGCGACGTCGCTCCGCGCGGTCTTGAACACCACCACCAGCGCCTCGAGGAACAGGGCGATGACGATGGTCGACAGGAACTTGGTCAGGCTGCGTCGCGCCTCGGCGGCGCTGCGCTTCTCGTTGCCGCGCCGCACCTCGTCCTCGAACAGGTACTTGGCCACGTCGAACACGGCGGTCGCCACGATGATGTAGCCCAGCACGTCCAGCACCGCCTCGGCGCCCGACTGCCCAGGATCGCGCAGGCTGGCGACGGCCTCGTTGACGCCCAGCACGACCAGGCTCAAGGCCGCCAGCAACAGCAGCAGGCTGGCGCCGGCGAAGACGGCGCGGCTCACATAAGTCACGGCGGGCTCCCGCAAACCCGGTCCAGGCGGGACCGGTCGCGGGGCTTCAACGCCCGCCGGGACGTCCGGTTCGCCCCGGCGCGCCGGACGCTATCGCTCTGCGCCCGCGGAGGCGGCGGCTGCAAGCCCCGCCGGCAGGGTCAGGCGATAGACCAGGATGACGCTGTCGTTGTCGCCGCTCCCGCTGCCCTTGACGTCGCGCAGGCCCGCGTCGAACGCCTGGCCGTTGACGTGGCCGTCGGCGACGGCGAAGTCGTTGTCGTTGCCGACCAGCAGGAAGACGTCGTTCGGCGCGGCCGGATCCATGACCGGCGCCAACGCCAGGGCCTCCCACTTCTCCGACAGGCTGAAGCGGTCGGACGGCGCGACCTGCAGGTTCATGCCGAACCTGGCCAGCTGGACCGGATTGAGCAGGTTCACCAGTTCGGCCTGCGCGGCGGGCTTCAGCCCGGCGACCAGCGCACCGTCCTTGGCGACCGGCCTGGCGGTCTGCTCGTACGGCGTGCCCGCCAGGTTGGTCGCGCCGTCGATGTCGACCAGCAGCACGCTCTTGAACACCGGCGCGTTGGTCGAGCCCTTGCCCCGGCCGTTGCCGTCGCGGGCCAGCACCAGGAACTGGTGATCGTTCAGGGCCAGCATCTCCGACTGGGCGGCGGTGGCGTCGGCGGGCCCGCCGTCGCCGGCCTCGCGCACCGTCGGCAGCTGCAGCAAGTAGTGGCCGATCGGCGCCGCGGGCGTCCGGCTCTGGCTGATGTCGTAGACGAGGACGCGGGTGACGTTGCGCGTGGCCGCGTCCTTGCCGGCCGTGTCCTGCACCGTGGCGCTCTGCAGGATGGCCACGAGGCGCTGGCCGTCGGGCGTCACCGCCAGGGCCTCCAGGCCCTGGTTGTTGCGCCGGCCCGCGTCGGGCGCGCGCTCGGCGGTGAAGTCGACCTGGTTCTCGCCGTGCATCGGCAGCAGGGCCGGCGGCGCCTGGATCGCGCCGGTCTGCCGTCCCGTCTGGTCGAACAGGTAGATCCCCGCCGCGTACTCGTCGGACACGTAGAAGCTTCCGTCCGGCAGGTAGGCCAGGGCCTCGGAGTCCAGGCTGATCCGGCCCGCGCCCTCGCCGCTCGCGGGCGAAGGGTAGCGGATCCCGCGCCGGCTCAGCACGTTGCCGCCCGGGTCCTTGCCGGTGAACGGCTGGTTGGTCTCGTCCCGCAACAGGAAGCCGCCGGTCGGCGTGATCGTCAGCCGCCCGCCGTCCAGGGTCAGCCGGTGGGCGTGCAGCCGGTTGGCGTAGTCGACCGTGCCCGCCACCGACCCGACGCCGTTGGGGCCCCGGTCGGGCAGGGTCAGCAGGTCGCCCTCGTAGCGCCCGTCGGGCAGCCGCCGCCACGACCGCAGCGCCATGCCCGAGAACGAGCCCAGAGTGTCGCCCTTGAAGTCGCGCGCAGCCGCGTCGAGGCGGCCGACGGCGACCAGGCCGTGATTGACGAAGGTCCGCCCCTGGAAGGTGACGACCTCGTCCCCGGCCGCCTGGCTCCAGTGCTTGACCAGGTGGGCCTGCGAGGATTGGGCGTGCGCGCCGCCCGCCAGGGTGGCGGTGGCCAGGGCCAGCAGGATCGAACGGCGCATCGGGGATCTCCTTGACGCAGATCGGCGGACGACCGCCAGGGCCGCCCGCCGTTGCGAGGTTTCGGTCTGGCGAGCCCGCCCTAGAAGTCGAAGCCGATCGTCGCGAAGAACTGTCGCGGCGCCGACGAGTGGAACACCAAGATGCTGCCCGTCGCGTCGTCCGGCGCGAACACGCTGCTGTCGAAGTTCGACGCATAGCGCTTGTCGGTCAGGTTGGTGATGTTCAGCGAGGCCTTGGCGCCCTTCATGAAGCCCGCCTGGCCGAACCTGTAGCCCAGGCCCAGGTCGAAGGTCGTGTAGCCGCCGAAGCTCTGGTCGTTGGTGTAGGTGTAGTAGCGGCGGCCGGTGTACTTGCCCTGCAGCGAGGCCGAGAACGGACCGCGCTTGAGGCTGACCACGCTGGCGAACATCTCCTTGGGCGTGTCGACCTGCTGCTTGCCGGCCGTCTTCTTGACCACGCAGGTCGCGCCCGAGCACCAGTTCAGGTCCTCGTCGTAGGTGGACTCGTTGTACGAGGCCGAGTTGTACCAGTTCAGCCACGACAGCGGCTTCCACAGGACGCCGATCTCGGCGCCCTTGCTGGTGACGCTGCCGGCGTTGTGGAAGGAGTTGCCGCAGCCGGGGTTCTGCTGCTGGTTGGTCGGGCAGGGATTGTACTGCAGCAGGCGGTTGTCGAAATCGACCTCGTAGGCCGACACCGAGATCTGCAGCGTCTCGCCCACATAGCGGTAGCCGGCGTCGAAGCTCTTGGAGGTCTCGGGTTCGAGATACTTGCCCTGGGCGTCCCAGACGGCCTGCGACACCGACTGCGGGCCCAGTTTGAAGCCGCCCTGGAACATGGCCATGTTCTCGGCGTAGCTGGCGAACACCTCGTGGCCGGGGGCGATGCGCCAGCGCGCGCCCGCTTCCGGCAGGAAGCTGTCCGAGGCCTTCAGCGAGCCGCTGGCGAACTGGGTCGAGGCCGCGGCGGGAGCCTTGGCGATGCCCGGCAGGGCCGTGGCGGTCGACTTGGCGTTGGTGCTCTTGAAGCCGAAGTCGATGCTCAGCGCGTCGTCCAGCAGGGTGATGGTGTCCTGGACGTAGAACTGCTGGGTGGTCCAGTCGGTCTTCTGCACCCACTGGGCCGTGTCGGGGCGGCCCTTCAGGTACTGGGCCAGGCTGAACGGCCCGGTGACGTTGGTCCAGATGTAGCGCGCGGCGCTGCTGGTGTTCTGCTCCAGCCACAGGCCGGCCTGCAGGTGGTTGAAGCCCACGGTCCAGGCCAGGCTGGCGACCACGCCGTCGCGATCGATGGTGTAGCGCGTGTCGCGGATCTGCACCGGCAGGTCGTCGGCCGTGGACGTCGTGCCCTGGGTCGACAGGCCGGTGATGAAGTTGTTCCCCGCGCCCTTGTTCTCGTGCTTGTAGACTTGGCCGTGGGCCTTGAGGGTGTCGGTGACGTCGAAGTCGGCCGCGACGTAGAACAGGTCGTCGTTGCGCAGGATCTGGCCGTTGGTGAAGGTCACGTCAGACAGCTTTTCCGGCGCCGTCGAGGTCACGCACTTGGAGGCCAGCGAGGGCACCGAGCAGGCGGCGCGGGCGACGTAGGCGTCCCAGTTGGGCGCATAGCCGCCCCAGTCCCAGCCCAGGCGCGTACGCATGTCCTTCGACAGGTAGGCGTCGTCGGCCTGGTTGGTGCGCGAGATGTCGGCGAAGGCCGTCACCTGGCCGCGCTCGCCCTTGTAGGTCAGCTTGCCGTTGAACTGCTTGCCGGTCGACTTGTTGTAGGCCGGCTGGTTCACGAACAGGTCCTGCTCGCTGTACTGGCCCGACAGATAGGCCGACCAGCCGTTGTACTCGCCGGTGTCGAAGCGCGCGAAGGTGCGCAGGGTGTCCTCGCTGCCGAAGCTCTGGCTGATCGACAGGCCCATGTCCTTCTTCGGATCGCTGGAGACGTAGATCAGCGCGCCGCCGAGGTTGCTGGTCGACGGGATCGACAGGCCGGCGATGCCGGTGGCCAGATCGGCGCGGCCCAGGTTCTCGGAGATCAGCGCGCGGCTGATCGTCAGGCCG
Source organism: Caulobacter flavus (assembly GCF_003722335.1). Lineage (GTDB taxonomy): Bacteria > Pseudomonadota > Alphaproteobacteria > Caulobacterales > Caulobacteraceae > Caulobacter > Caulobacter flavus. The sequence goes on along the minus strand of NZ_CP026100.1, from coordinate 2,421,003 downwards.
TTGTAGTTGTTGTAGGCGCCGTCGCCGAGCGGCATGCCGTCCAGCGTGTAGCCGAGGTGGGTGGTGTTGAAGCCGCGCACCTGCAGCGACAGCGACTGCTCGTTGACGCCCAGGGCGTCGATCGACTGGGCCATCACGCCGGGCAGGAAGTTCAGCGCCTTCTGCACGCTGGTGCCCGGCGGCAGCACTTCGAGGCTGGCCGGGGTGAGGGTCGAGACCGAGCGGGTCTGGCCGCTGCCGACGACGACGACGCCGTCCAGTTCGTCGGCCGTCGCCGTCGCGGCGTCGGCGGCGTTCGTCGCCGGAGCGTCGGCCGCGTGGGCCTGGGCGGCGAACATCAGACAGGCGGTGATCGCGATCGCGCTAGCGGACCGTTGCAACATCTAGGCATCCCCCGTGGCGACGCCGCCACGAGACTCGTGCCCCGGCGCCGCTTGTTTTCAGCGCCGCGTCTATTTCACAGGTTGATGACACTTTTTCCGCAACAGCAGCGGCTACGCGGCGGATGCTCCCGTCCGCGGAGACTTGGGGCGATAACGGCTGGACGACTGTGGCGCGGCGGCCGCACCAACGCTCCGCCCAAAGAAAAAGGGAGCGCCCTTTCGGCCGCTCCCCTTCCCGTCTTTGCTCGAAGATCAGGCCGAGGCCTACTTCCCGGCCTTGGTGGCGGCGATGTAGTCGTCGACCACGCGGTCCAGCACGGTCAGCGGGGTCATGCCCGACAGCAGGCCCGCGTCGTGGAACTTCTTGATGTCGAACTTCTTGCCCAGGGCCTTCTTGGCGCGCTCGCGGGCGCGCAGCCAGGTGATCTTGCCCAGCATGTACGAGCAGGCCTGGCCCGGCCACACGACGTAGCGTTCGATCTCGGTGATCGTGCCGCTTTCCTCGTCGCCCATGGTCTCGGCCATGTACTTGACGGCCTGTTCGCGGGTCCACTTCTTGTAGTGCATGCCGCTGTCGACCACGAGGCGGACGGCGCGGAACAGGGCGTCGTGCAGCATGCCGATGTGGCCGCGCGGGTCGCCCTTGTAGATGCCCATCTCGACGGCCAGCTCTTCGGAGTACAGCGCCCAGCCCTCGGCGTAGCCCGAGAAGCCGATGACCTTGCGGATCAGCGGCAGGCCCTGGGCTTCGTTCGACAGCGACAGCTGCAGGTGGTGGCCCGGGACGCCCTCGTGCACCGTCAGGGTGGTCAGGGTGTACTTGGCCTGCTCGGCCGTGTCGCGCAGGTTGATCCAGTAGATCCCCGGGCGCTTGCCGTCCAGCGAGGGCGAGTTGTAGTAGCCGCCCGGCGCGCCGGCCTCGATGGCCTTGGGCACGCGGCGGATTTCCAGCGGGGCCTTGGGCAGCTGGCCGAAATAGGCCGGCAGCTGCTTCTCGATCCACTTGGCCTTGGTGTTGAGGTCGGCGATCAGCTGTTCCTTGGCCGGGTCGGTGTTCTCGTAGATGTCCTTGCCCAGCTCGGCCATGCGCTCGCCGACCGTGCCCTTGGTCATGCCGATCGACTTGAACAGCTTGTCGGCCTCGGCTGAGATCGACTTCACCAGGTCGAGACCCAGCTGGTGGATCTCCTCGGGACCCATGGTCGAGGTCGTGTAGTTCTCCAGCGACACGCGATAGTACTCGCCGCCGTCCTTCAGGCGCCACACGCCGGCGTCGTGGTTGGCCTTCGGGCGCACGCTTTCCAGCAGCGCGATCTGGCGCTTCAGGGCCGGCAGCACCGAGTTCTCGTAGACCTTGCTGGCTTCGGCGGCCCAGTCGCCGGCGATGTTCTTTTCCTTGGTCCGGCGGGCGATCGACTTGACCAGGGTGGTGTCAGCCGTCGGGGTGTCGGCGAAGGCCTTCATCTGGACGAGGGCCTTGTCGATGACGAAGTCGGGCGGGATCACGCCGTCGGCGTAGTCGCGCTTGGCGATCAGGGTCTCCTGATCCATCAGTCGGGCGAAGCCTTCCATGCGCTGCAGGTAGGCGTCGGCGTCGGCCTTGGTCTCGATGCTGTGCTGCGTGTCGAGGAAGTCGGGCATCGACTGGTAGGAGCCCGTCAGCTGGCTCAGCACGTAGGGCGCGCCCGAGCCGCCGCCGGCGTAGGTGAACTTGCGGTTGCCCTCGTCCTGCACCGCCAGGGTGAACTCGACGGTGTCGTAGTTGACGGCGTCCATGCCGGTCAGCTGCTTGCGGTCGATGGCGCGCAGCTCGGCCAGCTGGGCGGTGGTCTGGGCGGCGCTGGCGGCGATCGCCTCGAACGAACGGTCCGAAAGCAGGCCCTTGGTCCAGGCCAGGTCGTCCTTGTCGAGGCCCAGGCTCGTGGTCAGCTCCGGCGCCTGGCGCATCAGCTTGGCCATGGCGGCGTCGAAGAACGCGTTCATCTTGGCGGCTTCGCCAGAGGCGGAGGCGGCGGCCGGCTGGGCGAAGCCCAGCGACGGGGCGGCGGCGGCGGCCAGGCCGGCGGCCACGGTCGACAGCAGGAGTTCGCGGCGATTTTGCAAGAGAAAGTCCCCTTCCCTCGAGCCCTCCCCCTCCGGTCGGGCCCTGACGTGAATTCCGGCGCGTTGGTCCGCGCCGGAAAGGCTGGGGCGAAGGCGTAAATGCCCCTGGCGGGCGGGGCAACTGGGGACGGATTAATTCCGTGTCATTCGACCGTGGAAAAATCCGCCCCGCTGTTGTCGCCCCCGACGGGCGCCCCTCAGCGGGCGCCCTTGTACAGGCGCCAGGCGGCCGCGCCGATGTAGCAGGCGAAGGTGATCCCCGAGACCAGCATCGCCACGTGGACGCCCATGTCGAGCACCTGCTGCAGCCTGGCGGCTTCGGGCAGACCGGCGGGCTGAACGGTGAACAGCGGGACCGCCTTCCACAGCACGGTGGTCAGGGCCATGCCCGCCACGCCCAGGACCAGTTCGAAGGCGGCCCGCAGCCGCACCCGGCCGGTCTGCAGCAGGGCGACCAGCGCCCCGACCAGCTGCACCGCCGCGATCGCCAGGATCGGCCAGTACAGCGCAGCCCAGATCGCCGACGGTTCGAGCGACAGGCCGTGCTTGACGTTCATCGAGCTGGCGATGTCGACCTTCCACAGCCCCGTCCACCACAGGATGAACAGCGAGGTCACGACCACCTCGGCCACGGCGTTGAAGCGGGTCTCGAACACCCCCTTCTTCTTGGTCGGCACGGGCAGCTCGCTGACCTTCCATTCGGTCAGCCCCGTCAGCGGCACCCAGCCGCGCTCGATCCCCGCCGCCACCAGGGTGACCAGGCCCGCCAGCATCAGGGCCGAGCTCGGGAAGTGGTCGAAGGCGGCGTTGGCGATCAGGCGGGCCGGGTTGGCCTGGCCCAGCACGATGGCCGCCAGGGCCGGGACGATCGAGATCGCCGCGGCGACCGCCAGGGCGATCTTCAGCGCGAACACGTAGAACGGATAGACGGTCGGGCCGATCAGGCTCTGCTGGGGGCCGTAGCGGCCGGCCACGGCCAGCGGATGGCCGAAGTCCTTGAGCACGGCCTCGCGCTCCTTGTCGGTCAGGGGGCGGCCCAGGGCCTCTTCCTTCTCCTCGATGCGGTTGAGCAGCAGGTCGCGCAGTTCGGCGACGATGTCCTCGCGCTGGGCCTTGGGCAAAAGGGCGGCGACGGCGGCGAGATAGCGGTCGAGCAGGTCCATGATCCAGTCCCCTCAGATCAGATTTTGCAGGGTGTCGTTGATGGCGCGCCACTCGGCGGCCAGGCGTTCGAGGACGGTCTCGCCCTCGGTGGAGAGGCGGTAGAAGCGCTTCTTGCGCTTCTCCTCCTCGCGCCATTCGGAGGTCAGCAGGCCCTGGCCCTCGAGCCGGCGCAGCATCGGGTAGAGCGCGCCTTCGTCGATCTCCAGCCCGACTTCCGCCAGGGCCTGGCGCAGGCTGTAGCCGTAGCGCTCGACCTTCAGCTGGGCGAGCACCGCCAGGATCAGCGTCCCGCGACGCAGCTCCTGGCGGAGGGATTCGAAGATGTCCGTGTCTGTCGGCATTGGCGTGCCCGGTTTGGTGTGCGTCACATGGTGTGCAGCACATAGTGTGCGATACACACTGTGTGTCACACAGTAAGCGCACGGGTCAACCGCCGTTCTCTGAATTGTTGGTAATGCGCGGAGGGACGCGGCCGGTCGCGGATCAGATGATCCCGCCGTTGGCGCGCAGGGTCTGGCCGTTGACCCACGCCCCGTCGGGGCCGGCCAGGAACGAGACGACGGCGGCGACGTCCTCCGGCGTCCCCAGCCGCTCCAGCGGCGCGGCCTTGCCCAGGCGCTCGACCAGCTCGGCCGGCTTGCCGTCCAGGAACAGCGGCGTGGCCGTGGGGCCGGGCGCGACGGCGTTGACGGTGATGTCGCGCCCGCGCAGTTCCCTGGCCAGGACCATGGTCAGGGCCTCGACGCCGGCCTTGGCGGCCGCATAGGGGCCGTAGGTGGGCTGCAGCAGGCCCACGACGCTGGACGAGACGTTGACGATGCGGCCGCCCGGCCCCATCCGCCGCGCCGCCTCGCGCAGGGTGTTGAAGGTCCCCTTCAGGTTCACCGCCACCATCCTGTCGAACAGCGCGTCGTCGGCGTCGGCGATCGTCGCCAGTTCCATGACGCCGGCGTTGTTGACCAGTACGTCCACGCCGCCGAAGGCCGCCTGCGCCATGTCGAACATCCGGGCCACGGCCGCCGGGTCGGCGATGTCGGCCCGGGCCGTCACGGCCCGGCCGCCGGCCGCCTCGATCCGCGCCGCCACGCCTTCGGCCGCCGCCGTGCGGCCCGCATAGTTGACGATCAGGGCGAAGCCGTCGGCCGCCAGCCGCAGGGCGGTCGCCTCGCCGATGCCGCCCGAGGCGCCGGTCACCAGCGCCGTCCTGCCGTTGTTCTGGTTCATCTCTTGGTCCTCCGGTCGACAACCGCGTCGACGAACGGACCATGCGCCTTCGCGCCGATTGAATAATTCAGCCGATCAGGCCATCACTGTTCGTATAATCGAATAATAAGGGCGTTCGCCGTGGATCGCTTCGAGGCCATGCGTCTCTTTACCCGCGTCGTCGAACGCCGCAGCTTCACCCAGGCCGCCGCCGATCTGGCCCTGCCCCGCTCCACCGCCACCGAGGCCGTCCAGCAGCTGGAGGCCCGCCTGGGCGTGCGGCTCCTGCAGCGCACCACCCGCAGTGTCGCCCCCACCCTGGACGGCGAGGCCTATTACCGTCGCTGCCTCAAGCTGCTCGACGAACTCGACGAGACCGAGAACGCCTTCCGCCGCGCCAGCCCGCGCGGCGAACTGCGGGTCGACGTCCAAGGCGCCCTGGCCCGCCGCTTCCTGCTGCCCGGCCTGCCCGCCTTCCTGGCGACCTATCCCGAACTGCGCCTGCGGATGACCGAAGGCGACCGGCTGGTCGACCTGGTGGCCGAGGGCGTCGACTGCGTGCTGCGCCTGGGAACGCCCTCGGAAAACAACATGGCCGCCCGCCGCGTCGCCTTGCTGCCCGAGGTCACATGCGCCGCCCCGGCCTATGTCGAGCGCCGCGGCGCTCCCGCCTCCCCCGCCGACCTGGCCCGCCACCGCATGGTCGGCTTTGCCCGCCCCGACGGCGGCTGGCATCCGCTGGAGGTCACCGAAGGCGACGCCGTCCGCCAGGTCCAGGTCCCCGCCGACGTCGTGGTCTCCAGCGCCGAAAGCTCCCTGGCCATGGGCCTGCTCGGCCTTGGCCTGATCCAGGTCCCCCGCTACCGCGCCGACGAACACCTGGCCTCGGGCGCCCTGGTCGAGGTGCTCGCCACCCATCCCCCGACCCCGACCCCCGTCCACCTCCTCTGGCCCCGCGACCGCCAGCTGTCGGCGCGGACCCGGGTATTCATCGACTGGGCGGCGGAGAGGCTGAAGGCGGCGGGGTGAGCGGGGCGCTGGGGACATTCGCAGCATCTGCAGCCTTAGAAGCTATTCACTTCCCGCAGAGCCTGAATACCAGCATGACAGACCCATGGGCGATTGCCCCCCTGGGCTCCTACCTTGCCATCGAATTCATAGCCTCATGGAGCGACCGACCGAAAGAAAAGGCCGCAATCAGCTCTGAGATACATAGCTTGGCTGTCACAATGCTGCGTTGTTGGCTAAGCTCCCGGCCGCAACCACCGACTGAGGCACGAATGGCGCAGGAATACGGGCGAGACATGCGCGCGTCGGCATGGCGTTGGCGATCGATTTTGACAGCAGCCTGAATGAGTTTGTTGATAGCCTGGGACGGTCACTCGGGCCGGAGACCGTCGACGGCGCCGTCGTGATCCGCGATGCGACTGGATACTTGTCTGCTGTGCTCTCAAGGGAAGTGGAAGACGAACGCCTTGCAGTAGCAGAGCGTGAGGCCCGTAAATCGCTTGGTAGATAGCCCTGCCCAGTGGCGGGACCTTCCCTGCCCGCCACGGTGCTCACTCCATGCCCCACGACCTCGCCCGCTTCCTAGCCGCCCAGGCCAGCGCCTACCCCGCCGCGCTCGCCGAGCTGCGCGGCGGGCGCAAGCGGACGCACTGGATGTGGTTCGTCTTCCCGCAGGTCGGGGGCCTGGGGCGTAGTCCGACGGCCCAGTTTTACGCGATCGCGGGACTGGACGAGGCTCGGGCCTATCTGGCTCATCCGGTGCTGGGGCCCCGCTTGCTGGACTGCGTCGAGGCGCTCCTGGCCCTGCCCGGCGGCGACCCCCACGCCGTGTTCGGGTCGCCAGACGACGCCAAGCTGCGCTCCAGCCTCACCCTGTTTTCCGCCGCCGCGCCGGACGAGCCGCGCTTCCGGGCCGCGCTGGCCAAGTACTTCGATGGGCGGGACGATCCGCTGACGCTGGAGCGGCTGTGACATTGAACACACCGGCGCTTAAGGGAATCCCTGAAAATGTGACCGTCGGTTGTCGCGTCCGAGGGGGGTTTCGCGCCATGTCCAAGTCCGTCCATTCCCGCCTCGCGGCCGCCGGCGCGATCGCCGCCATGCTCGCCGCCGTGCTGGCGCCCCAGGCCCAGGCTTTCGGCACGGTGCGCAAGGCGGGCCAGAACGCCGAGCACGAGCGGATCACCCGCCGGGCCCTGGAGCCGGCCGGCTTCGAGCGGCTGACCCTCAACCAGCTGGCCGGCACGAGCCTGATGGTCGGGGCCGGCACGTTCGGCGCGGTCGGCGCGCCCGACCGTCCGTTCCGAGGCCTGATCAGCGTCACCGAGGCCCACTGCGACGACGGCGACTGGTTCGACCAGCGCGACTACGCCCAGAGCCGCGAAAAGGCCAATGACGCCCTGCGCGCCTGCCGGGCCCTGATGTACCGCAACCTCGACGAGGCCCTGCGCCGCGCCGGCGACCTGGTCGCCCCCGACCTGTCGCTGGGCGCGACTTCGATCGACTCCGGCTGCAAGTTCGACGAGAGCGACAAGGACACGGCCAAGTGCCGGGTGCTGGAGTATTTCGGCCTGGCCCTGCACGCCGCCCAGGACTTCTACTCGCACACCAACTGGGTCGACGCGCCGCGGGCCAACCCGACGGTCAAGGATCCCCAGGGCCTGAACCACGACGCCCCGGCCGAATGGCTGGGCCCCGCCCTGCCGGCAGAGGTTCCCGCCGGCCTGGTCAGCGGTTGCTACGGCTTCCCCGAATGGGCCAGCTGCGGCGGCCGCATCAAGCACGACTACCTCAACAAGGACACCGTCCACACCGGCCGCGGCGGCTACGACAAGGCCATGGCGGTCGCCGCCGCCGACACCCGCGCCAAGTGGGACCAGTTCTCCGAGCGCGTGCTCGAACGCTACGGCCAGGCGCGCGGCGGCAAGATCCTCTGCGTGATCAAGGCAGACGACCCGCGCCGGGCGTGTGCTTGATCGCAGCGACGTTGCGGCGCGGCCGGACGCGTGGTCTTAGTCGCGGAGTGACCTGGGGGCCCGCATGATCCTGAACCTGCAGCGCGCCGCCGTGGCGGCGGCCCTCTCGCTGGCGGCCATGCCCCTGGCGGCCTCTTCGGCGCTGGCCGCCCCGACCAAGGCCTCGCCCGACCTGGCGCGCGACGCCGACGCCGTGATCGCCCGCATGCTCGACCTGTCGAAGGCCGAGACGGCGCAGGCGGGCCAGCAGTGCCCGCCGGCCCTGGCCGACCAGGTCGACGCCCTGGCCGCCCGCCGCGGCTTCGACGCGCTGGACGCCTTCCGCCGCGACGCGGTGCTCTACGCCGTCGTCGTCTGCCGGCCGTTCGACGATCCGCGCGCCGTGGCCGCCGCCCGCCGCCTCGACCGCGACGACGTCCCCCCGCCCATCCTGGCCTCGGCCAACATGGTGCTGCTGGCCGAAGCGGCCATGCGCAACGACGGCAAGGGCGAGTTGAAGGCTCTGGAGCGCGCCCTGGACGCCGACGCCTCGCAGGTCACCGCCCTGCCGCCCGAGATGTACGGCCAGCTGGTCGAGGACCTGAAGAACGACCCGGCCGCCCGGGCCCGCGCGCTGGACCGGCTGCGCGGCCTCGACTGGCCCACCGAGGACGGCCACGACCAGGTCGACAACGACTGGGCCCTGGTCCGCGCCGAACTGGCCGCCGACGACGGCGACATGACCAGGGCCGGCGCCGTGCTCGATCGCGCCAGCAGCCCGCACGTGCTGCTGGCCGTGGCCCAGGATCGCCGCTTCGCCGCCCTCTGGCCGCAGCTGGAGGCCGCGGGCCGCTTCGACTGGAAGAAGGTGCTGGAAGCCGCCCTGGCCAAGGCCGAGGACCAGTCCCGGCGAGAGCCCGCCAATCTCAAGCGCATCGCCCATCGCGTCGACCACCTGCGGGCGCTGGGCCGGCGCGAGGAGGCGATCGCCCTGGGCGGCGGTTACGTCACGCGCCTGCAGGCCGGCGAGGCCTTCGACGACGCCGAGCTCTCGGGCCCGATGCTGGTCGCCATCCAGGCCGCCGCGCTCAGCGAACTGGGCCGCTTCGACGAGGCCGACGCCGTGCTGGCCAAGCCCGTGGCCCAGGACAGGCTGACCCAGAACACCGCCCGCGCCGCCCTGCTGCTGGGCCTGGACCGTCCGGCCGAGGTGCTGAAGACGGTCGACGCCGCCGACGCCTCGATCGCCTCGCCGTTCGGCCTGATGTGGCTGGACGAGCTGCGGGCCTGCGCCCATCACCGCCTGGGCGACGAGGCCGCCGCCCGCAAGGCGCTGGACAAGCTGCGCAAGGGCTGGCGCGACAACCCCTACGCCCTGTCGGGCGCCCTGCTGTGCCTGGGCCGCGACGACGAGGCGGCGGAGCTGATGATCCGCCGCCTGCGCGACCCGGCCCTGCGCGGCGACGCGCTGAAGGCCTTCCGCGACGGTCCGCCGCCGCCGGTCGTCACCCCGCGCGACGCCGAGCTCGACGCCCGCCGCCGCGCCCTGGTCGCTCGGCCCGAGGTCGTGGCGGTGATGCAGGAGTATGGCCGCGCCCTGACGCTTCCGCTCGGCGGCGACTACGCGGGCGGCTACTAGGGCTGGATCGGAACTCAAGTCATGTCGTACCGCTTCACGCTCCGCGCGGCGCTGCTCGCCGCCGCCGGCCTGTCCTCGATCGTCGCGACCGGCCCCGCCCTCGCCCGGGCCGCCGCGCCGGCGGCGCTAAGCGAGCAGGCTCGCGGCCTGGTCGAGACCATCGCCGGCCAGGGCGCCCGCGCCTGCGAGGCCGCGACGCTCGACCGCGTGACCGCCGTGACCGACGCCGCCGGCTTCGACCAGCTGGACGTCGCCACGCGCGAGACCCTGCTCCGGCTCCGCGTGACCTGCGCCCAGCGCGTCGACGACCATCCGGCCGCCGCGATCGTCGCCCGCCGCCTGACCGTCCCCGGCTTCTCGCCCGAAACCCGCGGCGACGCGGCCTTCACGGTCGCCCTCGCCGCCGCCTCCAGGATGGACGTCGGCGCGTTCGCCGAGAACATGCGGATCGTGCTGGAGACCACGCCCGAGAAGGGAGTTCTCTTCCCGCCGCAGGTGTTCAACTGGGTCCTTAGCGATCCGAACCAGCCCCCAGCCAGCCGATCCGCGTTCGTCACCGCCCTGCGCCGCGCGCCCTGGACCACCGAGGACGCCCGCCAGCTGGTCGACAACGACTGGGCCCTGCGCGAGGCGGCCTTCGCCGCCGACGCCGGCGACATGACCCTGGCCTCGGCCACCCTGTCGCGCGCCTCGGATCCGGGCGTGCTGATGGCGGTCTACCAGGACCGCCGCTTCGAGCGGCTGTGGCCGGAGATGGTGGCCGCCGGCCGCTTCGACTGGCGCGCCCGCGAGACCGAACGGCTGGCGGGGATCGACGCGCGCATCGCCCGCGAGCCCCGTCGCCTGGAGCTGGTGGTCGAGCGCATCCGGGCCCTGCGCCACCTTGAGCGCTACGAGGAGGCCCGCGCCGTCGGGGTCGACTACATCGCGCGCGCCGAGCGCATGGGCGCCTTCGACGACCAGGAAGAGCAGAAGGCCTGGCTGCTCTACATCCACGCCAGCGTGCTCGGCGACCTGGGCGAGACCGCCGCTGCCGACGCGGCCCTGGCCGCCGGCGCCGGGGGGCCCGACAAGATCAGCCAGCACGTCAACCGCGCCGCCGACCTGCTGCTCCACGACCGTCCGGCCGAGGCCATGGCGGCGCTCGACAAGATCCCGGCCGACTACGGCACGCCGTACGGCCGCATGGCGACGGCCAGCAACCGGCTGTGCGCCCTGGCCCTGCTCGGCCGGAGCGACGAGGGCGAGGCGCCGCTGGCCAGGCTGCGGACCAACTGGCGCGACGAGCCCGGCGCCGCGATCTCGGGCCTGGCCTGCCTGGGGCGCGACGACGAGGCCGCCGCCATGCTGATCCGCTGGCTGCAGGACCCGGCCCTGCGCGGCGCGGCGCTGACCTGGTTCCGCACCGGCAGCCCGTCGGCGGGCGCCAAGGCGACCGCGGCCGGCGCCCCCGCCCTCATGCGCCGGTCGGCCGCGCTGAAGGCGCGCCCCGACGTCCAGGCCGCCCTGGCCAAGGTCGGACGCCCCCTCGCCCACGGCCTGGGCGGCGAGTACGGAACCTGAGGCGGCCCCCTCCCCGCCCCTGGCGCCAACCTGCCGCCACCTGCTGACACCGGCTGTCAGCAGCCCCCCTGGCCTTCGCGGCCCGGGGCGCCTAGATTTGGCCCATGCCCAGCAGCCAGAACCCCGGCGTTTCCGACGCCTCGACGCCCTTCGTCCTCGACGCGCAGCTAGACGGCGCCCTGGAAGGCATGCCGATGCTGTGGACGCCCCACCGTCCGGCCCGGCCCGAGAAGTCGGAAGGCGGCAAGACCTTCAAGCTGGTCTCGTCCTACGAGCCGGCCGGCGACCAGCCGACGGCCATCAAGGAGCTGGTCGAGGGCGTCGAGAACGGCGACCAGGACCAGGTGCTGCTCGGCGTCACCGGCTCGGGCAAGACCTTCACCATGGCCAAGGTCATCGAGGCCACCCAGCGCCCGGCGCTGATCCTGGCCCCCAACAAGACCCTGGCCGCCCAGCTCTACAGCGAGATGAAGGCGTTCTTCCCGGAGAACGCGGTCGAGTACTTCGTCAGCTACTACGACTACTACCAGCCGGAGGCCTACGTCCCGCGCACCGACACCTTCATCGAGAAGGACAGCTCGATCAACGAGCAGATCGACCGCATGCGCCACTCGGCCACGCGGGCGATCCTGGAGCGCGACGACGTCATCGTCGTGGCCTCGGTGTCGTGCATCTACGGCATCGGCTCGGTCGAGACCTACACGGCCATGACCTTCACCCTGACCGTCGGCGACCGGGTCGACGAGAAGCAGCTGATGGCCGACCTGGTGGCCCAGCAGTACAAGCGCAACGACCAGGCCTTCGAGCGCGGCACGTTCCGCCGCCGCGGCGACACCATCGAGATCTTCCCCGCCCACTACGAGGACCGCGCCTGGCGCGTCTCGATGTTCGGCGACGAGGTCGAGGCGATCGCCGAGTTCGACCCGCTGACCGGCAAGAAGACCGCCGACATGGAGACCATCAAGGTCTACGCCAACAGCCACCACGTCACCCCGCGCCCCACCCTGCGCCAGGCGATCATCGAGATCCGCAAGGAGCTGAAGGAACGCCTGGCGTGGCTGAACGCCAACGGCAAGCTGCTGGAGGCCCAGCGCCTGGAGCAGCGCACCACCTTCGACCTGGAGATGATCGAGACCACCGGCTCCTGCGCCGGCATCGAGAACTACAGCCGCTATCTCTCGGGCCGCCGGCCGGGCGAGCCGCCGCCGACCTTCTTCGAATACATCCCCGACAACGCCCTGCTGTTCACCGACGAGAGCCACCAGACGGTTCCGCAGATCGGCGCCATGTACAAGGGCGACCGCAACCGCAAATGGACCCTGGCCGAATACGGCTTCCGCCTGCCCTCGGCCCTGGACAACCGCCCCCTCAAGTTCGAGGAGTGGGACGCCATGCGGCCCCAGTCGGTGCACGTCTCGGCCACCCCCGCCGCGTGGGAGCTGGAGCGCGCCGGCGGCGTCTTCGCCGAGCAGGTCATCCGCCCCACCGGCCTGATCGACCCGCCGGTCGAGGTGCGCCCCGTGGCCAAGGACGGCGCCTCCCAGGTCGACGACGTCGTCGACGAGATCCGCCAGACCATCAGCAAGGGCTACCGCACCCTGGTCACCGTCCTGACCAAGAAGATGGCCGAGGACCTGACCGAATACCTCAACGAGCAGGGCATCCGCGTCCGCTACATGCACTCGGACGTCGACACCCTGGAGCGCATCGAGATCATCCGCGACCTGCGCCTGGGCAATTTCGACGTGCTCGTGGGCATCAACCTGCTGCGCGAGGGCCTCGACATTCCCGAGTGCGGCCTGGTGGCCATCCTCGACGCCGACAAGGAAGGCTTCCTGCGCTCGGAGACCTCGCTGGTCCAGACCATCGGCCGCGCCGCCCGCAACGTCGACGGCAAGGTCATCCTCTACGCCGACCGGATCACCGGCAGCATGGAGCGGGCCATGGCCGAGACCGCCCGCCGCCGCGACAAGCAGAACGCCTACAACCTCGAGCACGGCATCACGCCCGAAAGCGTCAAGCGCGACATCAAGGACATCCTCGCCAGCCCCTACGAGCGCGGCGACCGCGTCCTGGTGCCCATGGGCGTCGCCGACGCCTCGGGCGCCGAGAAGCCGTTCAGCGGCGACAACTTCAAGGCCGCCCTGCGCGACCTCGAAGCCAAGATGCGCGAAGCCGCCGCCAACCTCGAGTTCGAGACCGCCGCGAGACTGCGCGACGAGATCAAGCGCATGAAGCTGCTCGACCTGGAGTTTGCGAACGAGGCCCTGACGGGGGCCGGCGAGGCCGTGGACAAGTCAGCGCCCAAGCGGGTGCGGGCGGAACATAGGGCGGAGCAGGCGGAGGCGTTTCGGAAGGGGAAAAGGTAGAGGCGAAGCGCTTAGCCGCGAACGGAAGGACAATCAGCCCCCTTCCCGCAAAGATAGCTGACAGCTAAGGTACAGCTATAAGGGGAGAGTCGGAGCATGCTGCGCACGATTGAGGTTGATGGATTCCGATCACTTCTAGACTTTAAAATTGCTTTGGAAGATGGACTAAATATCCTTGTCGGCTCAAACGGGACCGGAAAATCGAACTTTATAACATTCCTTGATTTCATTGCCGCCTTTATTGAAGGAAATCTAAATTCTGCAATTGGCGTAGCGCACGGATCCGGAGCTGTATTTAGTAAGGAAAAATACGACTCTCAAAGCAATGCAAAACTCTCTTTCATAGTGAGAGGTGATTTAAAAGAAATACGCCCGACGACAAACTGGTTTCCCGACGAAGCCAGGCATAAGGGCCCTCTTGATTATGAATACAAGTGTACGCTCGGATACATAGCCGAAGTACCAGCTATATACGTTGCCGAAGAAACAGTTACGGTAACACTTCACAATTTAAAACCATTTTCCATTCACAGAAAAACAGAACATTACGATGGTGACTTTCACTCGAAAGTAAGCCTTTCAGCAAGAAGCCATGCCATAGCAAAGTCAATGCTTAGATGGCAACGCGGATCAAACAGAGATACTGAGATTGAAAGAATATTGTCTCACATTGTCCGCCCAGACATGTCTTTAATTAATTATATTCGCAGTGATCACGTCGCGTTTATGAGCCTATCACTTGAACTTACTCAATACAGGTCAATCAATATTGACCCCGCCATGGCGCGCCTACCGACCCCAGTTGGCCTTACAAGCGAGCTCGAAAGAAACGGCAAAGGCCTCGCCGGCTCCCTATACCAACTCAAGGAGGGCCAATACTTCTCAAGACGACTTCAAGCACGCAGATCCACGAAAGCAATTCGTGAACATCAAGCAAAAACATATAAATCCATAATAAGTTGGTGCAAAGAGGTAAATCAAAACATAGCTTCCGTTGACGTAAAGCTAGATTTTCAAGCAGCTGAGTTTCGCCCATCAATGACATTTAGCGTTGATGGATCGGAGGCCCTATATCCATTTTCAAGAATAAGCGACGGAACCGTAAAGTGGCTAGCCTTATCCACTATACTTTTTCTTGAAGAAGCAGCTTCAGTTATAGAAGAGCCGGAAAATTTTCTCCATCCATTTATGCAAGAGTCATTTATAAATCTTTGCCGACAAGTGATGAACAATGCAGAGGGCGGAACAAAGGGATTAATAATATCGACGCACAGCCCAACAATTCTTGACTGCTGCACACCTTCCGAGATAATTATAATATCACTTGACGGCGCGAAGACGACATCCAGTCGAGTAGCAAACAGGCAGCAGCTCGCAGATAAAATCGCCAATTCTAGATTTGGCCTTGGATACTACTACAGGAGCGGGGCGCTTTATGCCGAAGATAGCAGCCCTGGTTGAGGGCCACACAGAAGTTCACTTTATAAACGCTACATTTTCAAAACCGCACATACAACGCCCCTTTCCCAACGGCCGTGACGTATCGTTGAGCCTTATTGCTGAATGCATCGCGGAATCCGTAGAATTTATAAGCGGAGAGGTCGATGAAATTATCGTCATTCTGGACAGAGAATGCAGAAAAATCTCTACGGAAGAAATGCGCTCTCAAATTATCGATATGGTCAAAAAACTTGGCTGCAAGCGTGAAATATCTATTGGCATCACTGATAGACATTTTGAGAATTGGATTCTAGCCGATGAGAAAAAGATTCAAGAAAAGTTTTCTTCTATAGAATACGAATATTCTGGAGATGGAACATTCGGAAAAGCTCAATTGGAGAAAATCTCGGGATTTGAAATGAGCCCCACCGACAAAGCATTGCTCCTGAAGGCCTGTTCTGCCACAAGAGGATCTTCCACGTCGCCTAGCCTTAAGCAGTGGATCGATTCAATAAATTGCGACTGGTACTGGAAGCGTAGTTAGCCCCGGTCCCCGTCCGCCGCCACACCAACCCCAACCTAATCAACGCCTTAGAAAATTATCAGCGTTTTTCATCCGACAGCGCCAAACCGGCCGCATACTTCTCCTCGTCCCGTCGCGGGGAGAGGGCGCAAGGATCCGGCCCGAAGCGTGCGGCGGTGATGCGATCGAGCGGGGCCTCCCGGCGTGGCGTCAGTGTGCGCCGGCGAGGCTTGAACGGAGGGCGGGGGACGTAAACCCGCCTATCGGGGGCTTGCCTGTCATGGGTCCCCGCCCGCCCGAGGGTCCGCTCCCAGCACGCACTCCTGGCCGCCAAGAAACGGGGAGCTCTGCGTGGGGAAGGGGTACAGGGCGGAAGAGGCCCGCGCACCCCGGCCTGAGGTCAAACGATCGCGCGGGGCGTCAAGGCTTCGTCGAAACGGTATTAAACAAACACTTCCGGACGTGGTCCGGACGCCCCGCGCCCTCTCCATCCCCTCAGCGGTCTTCCGCGTGAGCGCGAAGCCGCGTGTCTCAAGACCCTCCCCCCGAAGGGGGAGGTGGCCCGGAGGGCCGGAGGGGGAAGCCCCTGCGGGCTCCGCGCCAAACCGACCGCTCAAGCCACATCCCCCTCCGTCGGCTTTGCCGACACCTCCCCCTTCAGGGGGAGGGTCTTTGGAGACACCCATGACGCACAAGCGCCGCCGCCCCCTTCCCAAGCGCCCGCACCGCAAGCGCGGCCTCGCCCCCTCCTCCGGCCCGTCCACCGCCCTGGCCGAGGCCCGGCTGCGGCTCGACGAACGGCTCGAGGCGGCCCGCGCGGCGTTGCGGATCGAACGCCTGCGGGCGTCGGCGACGGACCCGGCGGGACAAGCGCTGCTGGAGGTGGCCGAGATGTGGTCCACGGTCTACGGCGATCGCTAAATTCAACAAGACGCCGCATGTCCGCCGTGGGAGGTTCCGGCTCGCGCTACAAAGCAACAAGCCCGCCGGAGCCTTCCCATGATCGACCTCGTCATCGACGCCCGCCGCCGCGACATCGGCGGTTTCGAGGTCGGGCGGGTGCTGCCCTTCGCCAAGCGGCGCATGGTCGGGCCGTTCGTGTTCCTCGACCACATGGGCCCGGCCAGCTTCGATCCGAACTTCCCGCGCAGCGTCGACGTACGGCCCCACCCGCACATCGGCCTGTCGACCCTGAGCTACCTGTTCGAAGGGGCCATGACCCACCGCGACAGCGTCGGCTCGGAGATCGAGATCGTGCCCGGCGAGGTCAACTGGATGACCGCCGGCTCGGGCATCACCCACTCCGAACGCTTCGAGACCCTGCGCAGCGAGGGCGGGGTGATGAACGGCATGCAGGCCTGGATCGCCCTGCCCAAGGAATTCGAGGAAATGGATCCCGGCTTCAGCCACCACGCCGGCTCGGCCGACCTGCCCTATTACGAGAGCGGCGGCCTGAAGGCACGCCTGATCGCCGGCGAGGCCTTTGGCGCCAAGGCCAGCGTGCCGGCGCATTCGCCGCTGTTCTACGTTCACTGGGAGCTGGCGGCCGGGGCCAAGGCGGCCCTGCCGGCCGAGTATTCCGAGCGCGCGGCCTATGTCTCCAGCGGCCGGGTGGAAGTGGCCGGCCGCGAGCTGGGCGCGGCCCAGATGGCCGTGTTCGCGCCGGGCGAAACCGTCGTCTTCGAGGCCCTGGAGCCGTCGATGGTCATGCTGCTGGGCGGCGAGCCGATCGGCCCGCGCTTCATCGAGTGGAACTTCGTCTCCTCGTCGAAGGACCGCATCGAGCAGGCCAAGGCCGACTGGCGCGCCGGCCGCATGAAGCTGCCCGACCTCGACGACGGGGAGTTCATCCCCCTGCCGGAGGATTACACGCCCCCGGCGTCGCCGCTTTAGGACCCTCCCCTGAAGGGGGAGGTGGCCCGGAGGGCCGGAGGGGGAAGTTTCTTCTGAACTTCCGCATTCACTTCCCCCTCAGTCGCTCCGCGACAGCTCCCCCTTCAGGGGGAGCATCTTGACTAAGCCGCCTCCTCGAACGCCGCGTAGACCAGCGTCCGCAGCTCCCGCCGGATGGGATAGACGCTGGACGGCATCAGCTGGGTCATGAACACCACCGCCAGGTCCTCGACCGGGTCGACCCAGAAGGCCGTCGAGGCCATGCCGCCCCAGAAGGCCTCGCCCGGGCTGCCGATGGTGCGGGTGCGGGCCAGGTCCGTGGTCACCGCGAAGCCGAGGCCGAAGCCGACGCCGTCGTAGACGCTCTCGCTGAACAGCGACTTCGACATCTCGGTCAGCTCTTTGCCGCCCGGCAGGTGATTGAGCATCATCGCCTTCAGCGTCTTGGGGCTGACGATGCGGGCGCCGTCCAGCTGGCCGCCGTTCAGGATCATGCGGCAGAAGCGCATGTAGTCGGCCGCGGTGGAAACGAGGCCCCCGCCGCCCGACTTGAACAGCGGGTCCTTGAGGAACGGGCTCTGGGCCGGGTCGTCCTGCAGCACCACCCGGCCCTTGGGATCGAGGCTGTAGCAGGCGGCGAGACGCTCGGCGTCGGGCGCGAAGAAGCCGGTGTCGGTCATCTTCAGCGGCTCGAAGATCCGGTCTTTCAGGAACTGGTCGAACGGCTGGCCCGAGATAGCCTGCACGAGGTAGCCCAGCACGTCGGTGCAGACCGAGTAGTTCCAGGCCTCGCCCGGGCTGAACTCCAGCGGCAGCTTGGCCAGCTCGGCGACGAAGCCGTCCAGGTCGCGCGGACCCGGCAGGTCGTCCAGATGCAGCTTGCGATAGGCCGCGTCGACATTGCCGCGCTGCTGGAAGCCGTAGGTCAGGCCGGCCGTGTGGCGCAGCAGGTCGATCATCCGCATCGGCTCGGCCAGCGGCTTGGTCTGGAACATGCCCAGCGAGCCGGCGGCGAACACGCCCAGCTCCTTGAAGGCCGGGATGAAGCGATGGACCGGGTCCTCGAGGGCCACCCTGCCCTCCTCGACCAGCATCATGAAGGCGATCGAGGTGATCGGCTTGGTCATCGAGTAGATGCGGTACAGCGTGTCGGCCTTCAGCGGCGTCCCGCGCTCGCGGTCGGCCAGGCCCAGAACGGTCTCGTGGGCCAGCTGGCCGCGACGCCAGACCTGCAGCTGGACCCCGGGCAAGAGGCCCGGCTCGACGTACTTGGCCTGCAGAAAGGCGTCGATGCGCTTCAGTCGGTCCGACGACAGGCCGACGGCTTCGGGCGTGCTCAAAACGGGTGTCCCCCTTACTGGCGCGACCTTCAGTCACGGTCGCCTTATTGTCGCGGATCGAATAGGCGGTACGGGAAACGCAACCTTTACCCCATCCTGCGTTGATCGATTGAAGACGAGGGGAGCGCGATGGGCAAGCGTCCCGAGGGCGAAACGGCCTCGAACATCGATCGGGCGGCGGCCGACTGGTTTTTCCAGAACAGCCTCGACATGTTCGTCGTGCTGCAGGACCGCGCCATCGTCCGGGTCAATCCGGCGTGGAGCGAGATCGCCGGCTGGAGCGCCGACGAGACCCTGGGCCGGCACATCCGCGACTTTCTGCATCTGCACGACACCGAGGTGCTCGAACAGGCCGGGCGGGTGCTGCGGGCCGAGGGCCAGGTGCAGTCCGAGCACCGGCTGGCGCGCAAGGGCGGCGGCTGGCTGTGGGTGCGCTCGCGCTCGAAGATCCTGCCCGACGGCGCGCTGCTGATCGTCTTCCAGGACTTCTCCGAGGAGCGCCTGCGCCGCCTGCAACGCCAGCAGGCCGAGCGCGCCAACGAGATGCTGCGCAACGCCGCGGGCGTCTATGTCTGGCGCTTCGAGACCCGCAAGGGGATCTACTATTTCGAGCAGGACATCACGACCCTGGCCGCGCCGCTGGGCAACGCGCGGCAGATGACGGTGGCCGAGATGCTGTCGGCGATCCATCCCGACGATCGCCAGGCCATGACCCGGGCCTTCCTGCGCACCCAGGAGACCGGCGAACACGCCCAACTGGTCTACCGCCACGCCGATCCCACCAGCGAGGCCTGGAACTGGATGCGCACCGACTGGCGCGGCGTGCGGGCCGGGGCCGGCGAACTGTTCGACGTCATCGGCATCAGCCAGGACGTCACCGAGCTCCTGGTGGCCCGCGACGCGGCCCTGGCCGCGACGGCCGCCAAGTCGCAGTTCCTGGCCAATATGAGCCACGAGATCCGCACGCCGATGAACGGCGTGCTGGGCGTGCTGCACCTGCTCAAGCACGAGCCGCTGTCGGCCGACGGCCGCCGCCTGCTGGCCGAGGCGCTCGGCTGCGGCGCCATGCTGTCGGAACTGCTCAACGACATCATCGACTTCTCCAAGGTCGAGGCCGGCAAGCTGGAGCTGACCGCCGAGGCGCTGGATCCCTCGGCCCTGCTGCGCAGCGTCGCCGATCTGCTGGAGCCCCAGGCCGACCAGAAGGGCCTGCGCCTGACGGTCGAGGCGCCGGCCGCCGGCCAGGCCTGGGTCGCCGCCGATCCGGTGCGGCTGCGCCAGGCGCTTTTCAACCTGATCGGCAACGCCGTGAAGTTCACCTTGGAGGGCGGCGTCACCGCCCGCCTTTCCACCACGCCCGATCCGCGAGGGGCGCGCCTGCGCTTCGAGATCGAGGACACCGGCGTCGGCATCCCGCTCGACGCCCAGGCCGGCCTGTTCGAGCGCTTCAGCCAGGCCGACGGCTCGACCACCCGGCGGTTCGGCGGCGCGGGCCTGGGCCTCTCGATCACCCGGCGCCTGGCCCAGCTGATGGACGGCGACATCGGCTTTTCCAGCACGCCGGACCGGGGCTCGACCTTCTGGCTGGAGATCCTCGCCCCCGTCGCCCAGGCCCCGGCCGCGACGCCCGACGACGACGAAGCCGACGCCCCGATGCTTGAGGGCCTCGAAGTGCTGCTGGTCGAGGACAACGCCGTCAACCGCCTGATCGCCACCCGCATGCTCGAAGCCCTCGGCGCCCGGGTGGCCACGGCCGAGGACGGCCAGGCCGGGATCGTCGCCGCGGCGCGCGGCTACGACCTGATCTTCATGGACATCCAGATGCCGATCATGGACGGGGTCGAGGCCACGCGGGCCATCCGCGCCCTACCCGGCCCGGCCGGCGCCGCGCCGATCGTGGCCATGACCGCCAACGCCCTGGCCCACCAGACCGCCGCCTACGCCGAGGCCGGCATGAACGGCTCGGTGGCCAAGCCCCTGTCGCCCGCCGCCCTGGTCCGGGCCGTGGTCGAGGCCCTGCCCGACCGCATCCACTGAGCGACAAAGAAGCGGCCGGGCCTTTCTGCCGCCCCTTTCGAGGCCTAGATTGGAGGCTTGAGTCCAGCGCCGGAACGATCCGCGCTGCAGGGGGCGAGACTATGGACGACGGCCGGACCGTCACCGCGGCGACCGCGCGCTACGCGCAGAAGAAGGAAGCCATCCTGGCGGCCGCCACCGCCGTGCTCAATCGCCAGGGCGTCAAGGGCATGACCCTGGCCGACGTCGCCGCCAAGGTCGGGCTGATCACCACCAGCGTCACCTACTACTACCGCAAGAAGGACGACCTGGCCGCCGCCTGCTTCATCCGCGGCCTTGAACGGCTGGACGCGATGATCGACGAGGCCGCCGCCGAGCCCGACGCGGCCGGCCGCATCCGCAAGTTCCTGACCCTGTACCTGGACCTGTCGCGCCGCGTGCGGGCCGGACAGGACGCGCCCCTGGCCAGCTTCACCGAGATCCGCGCCCTCAAGGAGCCGATGCGCGCCTCGGTGCAGGCCGCCTTCGCCGACATCTTCCGCCGGGTGCGCGGCTTCTTCGACGGCGAGGCCTTCGCCCACCTCGACAAGGCCGAGCGCAACGCCCGCGCCCACCTGCTGCTGGAGCAGGTCTTCTGGACCGGCGCCTGGCTGCGCCGCTTCGACCTCGACGACTATGAGCGGGTGCGCGAGCGGATGTACGACATCCTGGTGGGCGGCATCGCCGGCGCCGGCCGCGACTGGACGCCCCCCGCCCTGCCCGACCCAACCCCGGTCTCCGACGAGGGCCAGGAATGGCGCGAGACCTTCCTGGTGGCCGCCACCCGCCTGATCAACCAGCGCGGCTATCGCGGCGCGTCGGTCGAGGACATCTCGGCGGCGCTGAACGTCACCAAGGGCTCGTTCTACCACCACCACGAGGACAAGGACGCCCTGGTGGTCGAGTGCTTCAAGCGCACCTTCGCGGTCACGCGGCGCGCCCAGCTGTCAGCCCTGGCCCTGGCCGCCCCCTCGCTTAAAGGCGACGGCTGGACGGCCGTGTCGGCGGCCACGGCCGCCCTGGTCGAGTACCAGCTGTCGGACCACGGCCCGCTGCTGCGCGCCTCGTCGATGGGCGCCCTGCCGATCGAGATCCGCCACGAGATGAGCGACGGCTACGCCCGCGGCTCCAACCGCTTCGCCGGCATGATCGCCGACGGGATCGCAGACGGCTCGGTGCGCGCGGTCGACCCGCTGGTCGCCGCCCACATGATCAACTCGATGCTGAACGCCGCCGCCTCGCTGCAGGCCTGGGCCCCGGGCGTGACCCGCGAAGACGCCGCCAGGCTGTTCGCCCGGCCGCTGCTGATGGGCCTGATGGCGAAGTAGCCCCTTTTTGAACCCTCTCTCTTCGAGAGAGGGAGGGGCCCGTCGTGCAGCGACGGGAGGGTGAGAGGTTTCACCGCCAAAACGGCACCCCCGAACACCTTCCACCGCGCCTGGCACATAGCCCCACACCGCGCCCTATTCGGCGAGGCTGTAACCTCTCACCCTCCCACGCCTCCGGCGTGGGCCCCTCCCTCTCTCCCAGAGAGAGGGATTTTGCTCAGCTCCCCGCCGCGTACGCATCCACCTGCGCCAGGCGCCGCGCCTTCTCGGCCTCGTCCAGGAACGAGCCTTCGAAGCTGTTGCGCGCCAGCACCACCAGGTCGTCCCGCGTCAGGTCCACCGCCTTGGCGGTCTCCAGATAATTGTCGAGCAGATAGCCGCCGAAATAGGCCGGGTCGTCGGAGTTCACCGTCGCCTTCAGGCCCAGGTCCAGCATCCGGCGCATCGGGTGGGCGGTCAGGTCCGGCACCACGCAGAGCTTCAGGTTCGACAGCGGGCACACCGTCAGGGTCGTACCGTCCTTCACCAGGCGCTGGGTCAGGGCCTCGTCCTCCAGGGCGCGGTTGCCGTGGTCGATGCGGTCGACGCCGACCAGGTCGATGGCTTCCCAGACGTATTCCGGCGGTCCCTCCTCGCCGGCGTGGGCGACGATCTTGAGGCCCAGGTCGCGGGCGGCCTTGAACACCCGGGCGAACTTGGCCGGCGGGTGGCCGACCTCCGAGGAGTCCAGGCCCACGCCGGCGATCTTGGCCAGGTGGGGCCTGGCCTGCTCCAGCGTCTCGAAGGCGCTCTCTTCGGACAGGTGGCGCAGGAAGCAGAGGATCAGCTTGGAGGTCACGCCCAGGCGCTCTTCGGCTTGCGCCATGCCGTCCAGCAGGCCGTCGATGACGGTCTCGAAGGCGACGCCGCGCTCGGTATGGGTCTGCGGGTCGAAGAAGATCTCGGCATGCACGCCGCCGTCGGCGGCGAGGCGCTCGAAATAGGCCAGCGCCAGGTCCCTGAAGTCGGCCCGCGTGATCAGCACGCCCGCGCCCTGGTAGTAGATGTCCAGGAAGTCCTGCAGGTTCGAGAAGGCGTAGGCGGCGCGGATCTCCTCCACCGACTTGTACGGCAGGGTGATCCCGTTGCGTTCGGCCAGGGCGAACATCAGTTCCGGTTCGAGGCTGCCCTCGATGTGCATGTGCAGTTCGGCCTTGGGCAGGCCGCGGGCGAAGGCTTCGAGCGTGGTGTCGGTCATGGAATGTCCATTCGGTCGGCCGGGCGGCGAGGTCAAGCCAAAGGGCCGTGAGCACCCAAGGGACCCCGGGCACAAGGCGGCGCGGGAGCATGGCCCCCGCGCCGAGGTGCGCTTCACCTCAAAGTTTCGACGCGTCGTATGCACCGCGTCGCGCCCGCGCCTGAAACGGTCTTGGAATGTCGCGCACGCCTGCAAGCGACGGCGGACGGCCGGTCCTGGTGCGAACTCCCTCCCCAGTCTGGTCGATTATCATTGGGAACGCGGGCTTTACGCGCCGACGTGGCGTCACGTCGGCCGCGCCGGCAGGCGCTCTCTCGACCGAAACTGAACCCTTCGAATGTCCAGTACGACGCACGCGCCGTCAACCTGCGGCGCCCGAAAAAGCGGCGCCGTCCGCGCCCTCTGGACTCTGGCGCGCCGTCGTGCTGGCTTTAGTCAAACAAGCGTTCAAACGAACCGAAAAGGGTGGAACCGCATGGCCGCGATCAACGCCGTCACCGATCTGACCGTCGAAGGCGACATCGGCGTCGTCACGCTGAACTCTCCCCCGGTCAACGCGCTGTCGGCCCAGGTCCGCGAGGGGCTGAAGGGCGCCTTCGAGGCCGCGATCGCCGACCCCGCGGTGCAGGCCATCGTGCTGATCTGCGAGGGCAAGACCTTCATCGCCGGCGCCGACATCAGCGAGTTCGGCAAGGCCATGACCGGTCCCTCGCTGCAGGACGTGCAGAACACGATCGAGAACGCGCCCAAGCCCGTGGTCGCCGCGATCCACGGCACGGCCCTGGGCGGCGGGCTGGAGGTGGCGCTGGTCGCGCACTACCGCGTCGCCGTGCCCTCGGCCAAGGCCGGCCTGCCGGAAGTGAACATCGGCCTGCTCCCGGGCGCCGGCGGAACCCAGCGCCTGCCGCGCATCGTCGGCGTCGAGAAGGCGCTTGAGATGGTCACCAGCGGCCAGCACGTGCCGGCCAAGGCCGCGCTCGCCATGGGCCTGTTCGACAGCCTGGTCGAGGAAGGCGCCCTGCGCGACGGCGCGATCGCCTTCGCCCGCGTGGTCCTGGCCGAAGGCAGGCCGCTGAAGAAGGTCCGCGACCTCTCCGACAAGGTCGAGGCCGCGCGCGGCAAGCCCGAGATCTTCGCCGAATTCCGCAAGGCCAACGCCAGGAAGTTCCGCGGCTTCCTCGCGCCCGAGAACAACATCAAGTGCATCGAGGCGGCGGTGAACCTGCCCTTCGACGAGGGCCTGAAGGAAGAGCGCCGGCTGTTCATGGAGCTGATGACCGGCAGTCAGTCGGCCGCCCAGCGCTACGTGTTCTTCGCCGAGCGCCAGGCCGCCAAGATCCCCGACGTACCGGACGACACCTCGACCATTCCCGTGAAGAAGGTCGGCGTCATCGGGGCCGGCACCATGGGCGGCGGCATCTCGATGAACTTCCTCAACGCCGGCATCCCGGTGACGATCATCGAGGCCAAGCAGGAGAACCTCGATCGCGGTGTCGGGATCATCCGCAAGAACTACGAGAACACCGCCAGGAAGGGCCGCCTGACCCAGGACGACGTCGAAAAGCGCATGGGGCTGCTCACCCCCTCCATGCACCTGGAGGACCTGGCCGACTGCGACCTGATCATCGAGGCCGTGTTCGAACTGATGGAGATCAAGAAGGACGTCTTCGGCAAGCTCGACAAGATCGCCAAGCCCGGCGCGATCCTGGCCACCAACACCTCCTATCTCGACGTCGACCAGATCGCCGCCGTCACCAGCCGTCCCGAGAGCGTCATCGGCCTGCACTTCTTCTCGCCGGCCAACGTCATGCGCCTGCTCGAGATCGTGCGCGGCGAGAAGACCGACAAGTCGGTGATCGCCACGGCGATGAAGCTGTCCAAGACCATCGGCAAGGTGGGCGTGCTGGTCGGCGTCTGCTTCGGCTTCGTCGGCAACCGCATGCTGGCCCAGCGTCAGCGCGAGGCCCAGAAGCTGATCCTCGAAGGCGCCATGCCCTGGGACGTCGACCGCGTGCTCTACGAGTTCGGCCTGCCCATGGGCCCGTTCGCCATGAGCGATCTGGCCGGGCTCGACATCGGCTGGGACCCGGCCAAGACCTCGTCCTCGACCGTGCGCGAGGTGCTGTGCGAGATGGACCGCCGCGGCCAGAAGAACGGCAAGGGCTTCTACGACTACGACGAGAACCGCGTCGCCAAGCCCAGCCCCGAGGTCGAGAAGGTGATCCTCGACTTCGCGCAGAAGCGCCAGATCCAGCGCCGCGAGATCAGCGACCAGGAGATCCTCGAGCGCTGCCTCTACCCGATGGTCAACGAGGGGGCCAAGATCCTCGAGGAAGGCAAGGCCATCCGCGCCTCCGACATCGATATCGTCTGGATCAACGGCTACGGCTGGCCGGTCTATCGCGGCGGCCCGATGTTCTGGGGCGAACTCGTCGGCCTCGACAAGGTGCTGGCCGGCATGAAGGCCTTCCAGGAAAAGCACGGCGACGACTTCAAGCCCTCGGCGCTGCTGGAGCGGCTGGTCGCCGAAGGCAAGGGCTTCAAGGACGCCTGAAGCCAATGTACGCCCTTCCCCCTTGATGGGGGAAGGTGGCCCGCGAAGCGGGTCGGATGGGGGTGAACGCGCAGCGTTCCTGGCGCCGCCAGCTCAGCATTCACCCCCATCCCCGGCCCTTCCCCTCGAGGGGAAGGGAGAAGAGGAGCAAAGCATGCCGACCATCCCCTCCATGATCGCCGCCGACTACGGCGTGATGGGCGACATCCTGCGTGAGCGCGCCGCCGAAGCACCCGACCGCCCCGCCGTGATCATGGAGACCGGCGAAACCGTCACCTACGCCCAGTTCGACGCCCTGGCCGACCGCGTCGCCGCCGCCCTGCAGCGCGACGGGGTGGCGCCGGGCGAGGCGGTCGCCGTCTGCGCCCTGTCGTCCATCCCCTATGCGGCCTTGTTCCTGGGCGGCCTGCGGGCCGGGGTCGCCGTCGCCCCGCTCGCGCCCTCGTCGACGCCCGAGGCCATCGCCGGCATGGTCGCCGACAGCGGCTCGAAACTGTTCTTCGTCGACGCCGGCGTGGCGCAGGCCCAGAAGCCCGCGCCGGTCGACGCCCGCGTCGTCGCCCTGGACGGCTCGGACGCCGGCGAGACCTTCGAGGCCTGGCTGGCTCCCGAGGGCGCGAGCCCCGCGCCCGTCGAGATCGCCCCCGAGCATCCGTTCAACATCATCTATTCCAGCGGCACCACCGGCGCGCCCAAGGGCATCGTCCAGTCGCACGGCATGCGCTGGAAGCACGTCTTCCGGGGCGACGCCGTCGGCTATGGGCCCGACGCGATCGCCCTGCTGTCGACCCCGCTCTATTCGAACACCACCCTGGTCTGCTTCTTCCCCACCCTGGCCGGCGGCGGGACCGTCGTGCTGATGAGGAAGTTCGACGCGGGCGGCTTCCTGGAGCTGGCCGAAAAGCACCGCATGACCCACGCCATGCTGGTGCCGGTGCAGTACCGCCGCCTGATGGCGCATCCGGACTTCGACGCCTTCGACCTGTCGTCGACGCGCCTCAAGTTCTGCACCAGCGCCCCCTTTGCACCCGAACTGAAGGCGCAGGTGCTGAAGCGCTGGCCCGGCGGCCTGGTCGAATACTTCGGCATGACCGAGGGCGGCGGCACCTGCATCCTCATGGCCCACGAGCATCCCGACAAGCTGCACACCGTGGGCCAGCCCGCCCCCGGCCACGACATACGCCTGATCGACGAGGACGGGGTAGAGGTGGGCCCAGGCGTCGTCGGCGAGATCGTCGGCCGTTCGGCTGGCATGATGAACGGCTATCACGGCCAGCCAGGCAAGACCGCCGAGGCGGCCTGGACCAGCCCCGAGGGCCTGGCCTTCATCCGTACCGGCGACGTCGGCCGCTTCGACGCCGAGGGTTTCCTGACGCTGATGGACCGCAAGAAGGACATGATCATCAGCGGCGGCTTCAACATCTATCCCAGCGACCTGGAGGCGGTGATCGCGGCCCATCCGGACGTGCTGGAAGCCGCCGTGGTCGGCGTGCCGTCCGAGGCCTGGGGTGAGACGCCGGTGGCCTTCGTGGCCCTGCGGCCCGGCGCCGCGGTCGACGCCGAAACCGTCCGCGCCTTCGCCAACCAGCGCCTGGGCAAGACCCAGCGCCTCGCCGACCTCGTCCTCCTCGACGCCCTGCCCCGCAGCCACATCGGCAAGGTGCTCAAGCGCGAACTGCGGGACGGGTGGAGCGCGAAAGGCTAGGCCAGTTTACGCTGGCGAGGCCGGATAGCCGATCTCCTCCAGGTCCGCCTGAAGCGCCTCGAAATCGATGTCCGGGTTGAGCCTGCCCGCCAGTTCGGGGGTGATCGGCGCGTGCCGGTAGATCAGCCTCACCAGATCCAGATCGAGCTCGACCTCGTAGTACTGCCGGGCGAAGTCCAGATAGCTCTCCGGATCGCCGTCCAGCACCGACAGCATCCAGTCCGACCCGTCTCCGTCCGGCGCCCCCTGGCTCGACCAGTTCCAGCCCTCGTCCCCAGACCCGCGCCAGCAGCAGAAGGTCGCCCGATCAGGCGAGAAGGCGGGCTCGTTGACTCCCGCCTCGAATACCGGCGGCACGCTCGAATAGAGCGCCCCGGGAGCGGCCTCGTGCGTGAGCCGTTCGTGATCCAGACCCTTGATGAACACGCCAGCCGCGTCGAACAGCGCAAACAGGTCGTCGCCTTGGCCATTGCGCATCGAGCCCATGGCCTGGCCCTCGCCCCAGCGAGTGTCGAACGAATAGTAGCGATACACCCACTCGGGACTGAGAATGGCGTCGAGCACCGCCAGGGCCTGCATCAGCGCCCGCAGGCGGGACGGCGGCGGCAGGCGCGAGATCGGGTCGGGAGGTCGGGGCATGGCCCAAGCTATGCCCTGCGTCGGCCGATCCGCAACCGCCGGCTTCACGTCCCGTCCAGACCCCGCAAAACCCGGAAAAACCGCAATCTCCGCCGCGACGGCGCGCCGCATCTGGACAGGCCGAGTCACTCGATACGTTCGGTTAACCATAAGGGCGCCGTCGGGGTTGTCGGCGCCGGTTCGTTGCGGAAGCGTCTCGCATGTCCAGCCTTTCAGCCGCCGTCCTGGCGTCGCAGCCGAAGCCCGTCGCCGCCGCCCCTTCGGCGCCGCTCGACTTCGAGGCCTTTGGCAAGGCCTTCTGCGGCCTGACCTGCGAAGACCTCAACGGCCGGCTGGCCCTGCGCTTCTCCCGAACCACCGCCGTGCGCGCCTGCGCCGACCGCGCCGCCGCCACCGCCGACCTGCTGGCCGCCCAGGGCGCGCGCCCCGGCGGCGTCTGCATCGTCTCGGCCCTGGCCGGCCGCGAGACCCTGGAAGGCGTCGCCGCCGCCGGCCTGACGCCGTGGCTGGTCGACGTCGACCCGTTCACCTGGATGGTCGACACCGCCCACCTGCGCGAGCGCCTGGCCGAGGCCCCCTGCCCGCTGGAAGCCATCGTCACCACCTGCGCCTTCGGCCGCGCCCCCGACCTGCTGGCCCTGGCCGCCTTCCAGGCCGAGACCGGCCTGCCGGTGGTGGTCGACGCCGCCTTCGGCTTCGACGTGATCATGGACGCGCCCGTCCCCGTGGTCGTCGGCCTGCCCGGCGGAGCGGGCGTGTTCGTCGCCGCCGAGGACGCCGAGCTGATCGCCCGCCTGACCGCCCCGGTCTTCGAGGGCGACGACGGCCTGGACGGCTGGCCGCTCAAGCGCCAGCAACTGGCCACCAACGCCCAGCGCCTGCGCATGCTGCTGCTCGGCTCGCCCGTCGCCTTCCAGCCTGGCTGGGGCCTGTCGTGGGTGTCGAGCGCCTGCGTCGTCAGCGTCGCCGAAGGCTGCGCCCCCGCCGTCGCCGCCCTGCTGGCCGTCGAGGGCCGCTTCGTCACCTGCGTCGGCGTGCGCGACCCCGAGGTGCAGGCCGACACGGTTCCCGTCGTCGACCACCTGGCCGGCAAGATGCTGGGCCTGCCCTTCGGCGCCGACCTCGACATCGCCGACCTCGACGACCTGGCCGAGGCGGTTCGGCGGGCCGTGGCGCAGATCTGAGCTGAAAGGCCCCCTCCGGCCCTCCGGGCCACCTCCCCCAGCGGGGGAGGATCCAGATGCTCCCCCGCTGGGGAGCTGTCGCAGAGCGACTGAGGGGGCGCCCGCAAGGCGGGCGACAGAAAGGCCGGAGACTTTCGTCCCCGGCCCAGGACGACCGGCAGGAGGAAGGCCGGCCGCCGTCAGTTCCCCGAGGCGGGGATCCCTAGAGCCTTTTAGCCTCACATGGAATCATGTGAGGCGTCTAAAAAGGCTCTAAATCAAATACTTAGAGCGCGTTAGTCGGCGAAACCGCTCACACTTTCGCCTAACGCGCTCTAGAACTTCTTGCGCAGGCTGAACTTGTAGGTCCGGCCCAGCGGGTCGCCGGTGAACGGGTCGTAGCCCAGGTCCAGCCGGGCGTAGGACGGGTCCTGGTCGAAGAGGTTGGTGATCGCCACCGTCGCCGTCGCGTCCCGGGGCAGTTGTACCCGGTAAGCCAGGTCGGTCAGCACCTGGGCGTCGATGGTCTTGCCGTTCGACACCGTCACCGCCGCGCCGGCGGTGTCCTTGTAGGCCCCGGTCGCGAACGGCGCGGTGCGCTGGTCGTCGTACTTGCCGATGTAGTGCACCGTCAGGCGCAGGTTGTGGGCGCCCCGGCTCCACTCGGCGAACACCTGGCCCTTCCATTCCGGGATCGGCACGACGGTAGTCTGGTAGTTCAGCAGGCCCACCGCGTCGAAGGCCTTCTCGACCACCACGCCCTCGACGCTGGTCGCCCCCACCTCGTACTTCTGGACCCAGGTCGCCGTGCCGCCGACGGCCAGATCGCCGCCCAGCACCCCGGCGAAGCTGTAGTCGGCCGAGAAGTCGAAGCCCGAGTTCTCCACCGGCGCGCCGTTGATGTAGAAGGTCTTCAGCCGCGCGATGTTGGCGGGCGAGCCGCAGGCCCCGTTGAAGGTGAAGCGTGCAATCAGGGCGGCATAAGCCGGATCGGCGCAGTTGTTGGCCCCGGCCACCCCGTTCGGATAGATCGCATTGGTGATGCCCGCCACCGGCTCGGCGACGATCGGGTTTTTGAAGTCGAACCGGAAGTAGTCGACGCTGGCCTTGAAGGCCCCGGTCTTGAACAGCAGGCCCACATTGTAGGTGTTGGCCTTCTCGGGCTTGAGGTTGGGGTTGCCGAAGATGTCGACCGCCCGGAAGACGCCGAGAATGCCCTGCAGCGAGGTCACCGAGGTGGTGGTGGTCAGCGGGTCCGGCGGTCCGCGGAAGGTCGAGCCGGCCGAGGCTCGCACCGCCATCCACGGCGTCGCCTGCCAGCGCACCGAGGCCTTGGGATTGAAGGTCGAGCCCACCGCGCCGCCATAGTCCTCGTAGCGCGCGGCCAGCTGGGCCTGCAGCGCCTCGGTAATCGGCAGGCTGAGCTCGCCGAAGGCCGCTACGACGTCGCTCTGATTGTCCGAGGGCGTGCCCACGCCCAAGAACATGAACGGCCCGTTGCGCGCCGAACCCGTGCAGGTGGTCACCCCGAAGTCCGGCGTGTTGACGCACGGGTTGATCAGGGCGTTGGAGATGTCGTTGTAGGTCGCCGTGAAGTAGCTGCGGCGGTACTGCATCCCCGCCGCCCAGGCGATGTCGCCGCCCGGCAGGGTGATGGTCGTCTTGCCGTTCAGCACCGCCTCGGCGACGAACAGCCGCGAGGTCTGCTTGGTCGACAGCTTCTGGAAGAACCAGTCGACCAGCTCCTTGCTGTTGGCCAGGGTCGAGACGTAGCCCGGATTGGCCGCGCCGGTGATGGCGTTGCTGGGCAGGGCGCTGGCGAACGGATTGAAGTAAAGGCAGCCGCCGACCCCGGGTGTGCCCTGGATGCCAGGGGTGGAAGGGCTGGAGTCGCAATTGGGGCCGCCCAGCCCGCGCAGCGCCAGGGCGTAGCGGTTGACCAGGGTGTCGTAGCCGGTGCGGATGCCCACCTCCTGCGAGTAGGTCACCGCCGCCTCCCAGCCGATCCCGTCGCCGAACTCGCCCTTCAGGTCAGCCGACACCCGGTAGGCGTCGAACGAGCGCGAGCCGATCGACGGGCCATAGCCGAAGGCCGGGTTGCCGCCGATGCCGAACGGCCGGTTGGCGACGTTCAGCGCCCCGCCGGCGAAGATCGTGCCTGGCGCCGCAGTCTGGGCGCCCGTGCCCAGGTTGGTCAGCATCACCGTCGGATTGGCGGCCATGAAGGCGATCAGGCCCGGATTGGTCGCCGGCACGAAATAGCGTCCGGCCAGCTGCGGGATCGGCGCGACCTCGGCGGTGGGCACGGCCAGCGCCGCATAGGACGGCGAGGTGTTCCAGTCGGGTACGTCGGTATGGGCGTACAGCGCCTCGACGTGGAACTTGGTGGTCTCGGAAAGCTGCGCGTTGATCTCGCCGTAGACCTGCACGGCGTTGGACTTTTCCACCAGGTTGTCGAACGGCGTGTAGTGCCAGTAGCAGACCGGCGTCAGGCCGCTGAAGCCGGGATAGCCGCCCAGCCCCGCGCAGGCCGGATCGCGCATGCCGCTGGTGGTGCTGGCCGCCGGGATGAAGGTCGAGGGGCTGCCCGCCGCCGACCAGCCCGCCTCGGGGTTGGACAGATAGGACTGGTTGGCCCAGTCGCGCTCGGCGACGCTGAGCTTGGAGCGATGCTGCCAGCCGACGCTGACCAGCATGTCGCCGTTTTCCCACTGCTTGCCGTAGGTCAGGTTCAGGCCGTAGTCGCCGTCCGAGCCGTCGATGGCGCGGTAGTCGGCGCCGACCTCCAGACCGTCGACGTTCTTCTTGGTGATGAAGTTGACCACGCCGGCGATGGCGTCCGAGCCGTAGGTCGCCGCAGCGCCGTCCTTCAGCACCTCCAGCCGGCCGATGGCGGCGGCGGGAATGATGTTGGTGTCGACGATGCCGGCCCCGGCCGAGGCCAGCGGGTTGATCGCCAGGCGCCGGCCGTTCAGCAGCACGAGGGTCCGCTGCGAGCCGAGCCCCCGCAGGTTCACCGACCCCGAACCTTCCGAGCCCTGGGCCCGGCTGTCGAACTGGTTGGTGTCGCCCAGCACGCCGCTCGACACCGACAGCGACTTGATCAGCTCCACCGTCGAGGGCGAGCCGCGCTTCTGCAGTTCCTCGGCCCCGATCACGTCGACCGGCAGGGCCGCGTCCTCGGGCGTGCCGCGAATGAAGGAGCCGGTGACCACCACCTCCTCGACCTGCGTGCTTTCCTGGGCCCTGGCCGCCCCCGCCGCTGCGGCGAGCGCCGCCGCCAACGCGCAGGCCGAGCCCGCGCGCAGATAGGTCTTCCTGGTCATTTCCCTCTCCCGGTCTCTCTTCTTGTCTGGAGCGCTTGGGCGAGGGCGGATCTCTCTCAGGTTTCGGCGAAATCCTCCGCGCGCGACGACGAAACGCGGCCGCCCGCCGCGCAACGGTCACGCTTTTCGAAATTGGAAGATGCGAACTTCGGTGCCGACAACCTTGGGATCCCCCTCTCGCCGGATACTTTGTACGCAAAGCTTTTCAACTGCTCGACCTTTGAGCGAGCCGCCTCGCCGGCAAGAGTCGAACGAACGTTTCGATGATTGGGTATGTTTTTCGAAAACGTCAACCGCCCGTAATCCAACGGCAACGATGGCGACCCATCCGACGCCTGGAAAAACCGTCGCGTTCGGCTGCCAACCTGCTGACAGATTTGGGCGCCCGCCGTGCGAGCAAAGGCGTGACCGTCCTACGTAGTGACCGCAACCATGGGAAAATCAGTCGGCGTCTTGGCGAGACAGGCTTTTTTCTTGTGAATAGTCGCCCTAATTGAGCGAACGACGGTCCAGTTTGTCCGTTTAGGGGCGGTCGTCCGGAAGTGGGGTAGGTTTCTTGATGAGTTTCGACGCGACCGCCGATCGCCGACGCCTGGCCGCGCGCCTGCTCGCGCGGGCCGGCCTTGGTGTGGGCGCCAGCCTGGCCGTCCTGGCCCTGGCCGGCTGCAACGCCACCGCGCCCCGCACGCCCGACACCCGCCTGCCGGCCGCCTTCGAGGCCCCGGCCGGAACGCCCCTGCCCGCCGCCGCCCTCGACCGGTGGTGGACGCAGTTCGACGATCCGCAGCTCGACGGCCTGATCGCCACGGCGCTGGAACGCAGTCCCGACGCCCGCAGCGCCGCGGCCGTGCTGGAAGAGGCCCGCGCCGTGCGCAAGGGCCAGATCCGTCAGCTGTTCATCCCCTCGGGGCAGGTCAAGGGCGCGGCCAGCCGCCAGCACACCGACATCCTCGACCAGAGCGGCCAGGGCTTCACCCTCGGCGGCGACACCGACAACTACAGCCTGGGCTTCGACGTCTCGTGGGAGCTCGACTATCTGGGCCGCCGCAAGGCCGGGCTGCAGGTGGTCAACAACGACCTGGCCGCCGCCCGCTTCGCCTACGAGGGCGCCCGCGCGGCCCTGGCCGCCAACGTCGCCCAGTCCTATTTCGAGGCCAAGGGCCTGGCCGTGCAGCTGGAGGACGCCCGGCAGGGCGCCCGCATCAGCCAGGGCCTGCTCGACCTGGCCGCCGAGAAGGCCCGCCGGGGCCTGTCGGCGGGATCCGAAGCCGACAGCGCCGCCGCCACCCTGGCCCAGTCGCAGGCCCAGGCCGCCGACCTGGAAGGCCAGTTGCAGGCCGCCCGCCGCAGCCTGCTGATCCTGGTGGGCCGCGGGATCGACCCGCTGGCCAGCCTCGACGTCGACGCCGCCCTCGCCGAACCGCCGGCCATCCCCGCCGCCGTGCCGGGCGAACTGCTGGCCCGCCGTCCCGACGTCCGCGAGGCCCAGGCCCGCCTGGCCTCGGCCGCGGGCAACCTCAAGGTCAACCAGAAGGCCCTATACCCGACCTTCACCCTGACCCCGGGCGTCGGCTGGGCCAAGAGCGTCTCGCCGGCCTTCAACTTCGGCTCCGGCGGCGCCGGCGGCGGCACGGTCTCGACCACCACCGGAACCTGGACCCTGGGCGGCGCCGTCTCGATCCCGGTGCTCAACATTCCCCAGCTGCTGGCCGAGATCGACGCCCAGGACGCCCGCACCGAGCAGGCCGCCGTCGCCTACGAGAAGGCGATCCAGACCGCCTATGGCGAGGCCGAGAACGCCATGGCCCAGCTGGCGTCCGACAAGCGCCGCGTCGCCCTGCTGAAGGCTGGCGAGGCCCGCGCCTCCAGCGCCTACGCCGCCAGCCGCAAGGGCTACGCCGCCGGCCTGACCGACCAGACCACGAACCTGCAGAACGAGCAGAGCTGGCGCAGCGCCCGCACCGCCCTGACCGGCGCCCAGACCCAGGCCCTGCTGCGGGCGGTGCAGACCTACAAGGCCCTCGGCGGCGGCTGGTCCCCGGACGCGCCCGCCCCGCTGCCGCCCCGCGCCGCCGCCCAGCCCGCCGACACGTCCTCCGAACGCGCCTCGCGATGAGAACCCAGACCATGACGATGACTTCCGCCCGCGCGCTCGCCCTGCTGACCGCGTCCGCCCTGGTGCTGGCCGCCTGCGGCGACAAGGACAAGACCGACGGCAAGGCCCCGGCCAGCCAGGCCCGCGCCGTCAGCGTCGGCCGGGTCGAGACCCGCCCCCTGGGCGGCGGCATCGAGGCCTCCGGCGTGCTGCTGGCCCGCGACGAGGCCGTGGTCGGCTCGGAGCTCTCGGGCTATCGCGTCGCCCGCATCTATGCCGACGAGGGCGACTACGTCCGCGCTGGCCAGCCGCTGGTGCAGCTGGACGCCACCCTGCTGCGCGCCCAGATCGACCAGCAGGCCGCCGTGGCCGCCCAGGCCCAGGCCGAGGCCGCCCGCGTCTCCGGCCTCGACGGCCAGGGCGTGCTCAGCCAGGAGCAGATCGAGAGCCGCCGCTACACCGCCAAGGCCCAGGCCGCCTCGCTGAACGAGCTGAAGACCCGCCAGAGCCGCATGACCATCGTCGCCCCCGTCGGCGGCCGGGTCATCGAGCGCGGGGTCAAGCCGGGCGAGATCTCGGGCGGCGGCACGACGCCGTGGTTCCGCATCGTCCGCGACGGCCTCGTCGAGCTGGAAGCCGACGTCAACGAACAGGACCTCTCCGGCCTGTCGATCGGCCAGCCGGCCACGGTCACCCTGCCCGGCGGCCAGCAGGTCGCCGGCGCCATCCGCCTGGTCAGCCCGCGCGTCAACGCCGACACGCGCCTGGGCAAGGTCCGCATCCGCCTGCCGGTGCGCGAGGACCTGCGGGCCGGCGGCTTCGGCAAGGCCACCTTCGGCGCCTCGGGCGCGGCGGTCACGGCCGTGCCGGAAACCGCCATCCGCTACGACGCTTCCGGCCTGTCGGTGGTGACGGTCGACGCTGGCAACCGCGCCCGGCAGGTTCCGGTCCGCACCGGCCGCCGCGGCGGCGGCTGGGTCGAGCTGGTCCAGGGCCCCGCCCCCGGCACGCGCGTCATCGTCGGTTCGGCCGCCTTCGCCGGCGACGGCGATCTGGTGAAGCCCCAGCCGGTTTCGACCGCCCAGAAGGCCGCGAACTGATGTCGGAACTCCGCATCTCAGCCTGGTCGATCCGGAACCCGATCCCCGTCGCGGTCCTGTTCATCGCCCTGATCATCGCCGGCGTCGGGGCCTACCTGTCGCTGCCGGTCAAGCAGTTCCCGAACGTCACCTTCCCGGCCGTGACCGTCTCGGTCACCCAGAGCGGCGCGGCCCCCGGCGAGCTGGAGACCCAGGTCACCCGCCCGATCGAGGACGCCGTCTCGGGCATCTCCAACATCAAGACCATCCGCTCGTCGGTGACGCAGGGCGCCTCTACGACCACCATCGAGTTCGAGCTCGGCGAGGACCTGCAGAAGGTCACCGACGAGGTCCGCTCCAAGGTCGACCAGGCCCGCGCCAGCCTGCCCAAGGAGGTCGACGAGCCGATCGTCCAGCGCCTCGAGATCGACAGCGCCCCGATCATCACCTACGCCGTCTCGGCCCCGGCCATGAGCACGGCCGAGCTGTCGTGGTTCGTCGACGACACCGTCACCCGCGCCCTGCAGGGCGAAAAGGGCGTGGCCCAGGTGGCCCGGGTCGGCGGCGCCGAGCGCGAGATCAACGTCATCATCGACCCGGCCCGCATGGCCGCCTTTGGCGTCACCGCGCCGCAGCTGAACCAGGCCCTGGCCAATTTCAGCCTCGACGCCCCCGGCGGCCGGGCCACGGTCGGCGGCCGCGAGCAGACCCTGCGGGTGCTGGGCGCGGCCAACACGCTGGACCAGCTTAAGCAGATCACCATCCCGGTCGGCTCGCGCTACGTGAAGCTGACCGACGTGGCAGACGTCGGCCAGGGCGCCGGCGAGGAACGCGGCTTCGCCCGCCTCGACGGCAAACCGGTCGTGGCCTTCCAGGTGATGAAGACCCGCGAGTCCAGCGACGTCGAGGTCGAGGACCGCGTGAAAGAGGCCGTGCTCGCGCTCGAAACCAAGAGCAAGGGCGTCGCCTTCACCAAGATCTACTCCACGGTCGACGAGACCCGCGCCAGCTTCAAGGCCACCGAGCACACCCTGCTGGAAGGCATGCTGCTGGCCTCGCTGGTGGTGTTCCTGTTCCTGCGCGAGTGGCGCGCCACCCTGATCACCGCCATCGCCATGCCGGTGTCGCTGATCCCGACCTTCGCCTTCATGGCCATGGTCGGCTTCTCGCTGAACGTCGTCACCCTGCTGGCCCTGACGCTGGTCATCGGCATCCTCGTCGACGACGCCATCGTCGAGATCGAGAACATCGAGAAACGGGTCTCCAAGGGCGAACGGCCCTACCGGGCGGCGATGGAAGGGGCAGACGCCATCGGCCTGGCGGTCGTGGCCACCACCTTCACCATCGTCGCGGTGTTCGTGCCGGTGTCCTACATGCCCGGCATCCCCGGCCAGTTCTTCAAGGAGTTCGGCCTGACCGTCGCGGTCTCGGTGCTGTTCTCGCTGGTCGTGGCCCGCCTGCTGACCCCGCTTCTGGCCGCCTACTTCCTCAAGCCCGCCAAGAAGCCGCATCCGCGCAAGCCGTTCGAGGGCTTCTACCGCAAGAGCCTGGACTGGGCGCTGGACCACCGGATCATCAGCTTCATCCTGGGGGGCGTGCTGACCGTCGGCTCGCTGGTCGGCGCCGGCTTCCTGGCCTCGATCGGCGTTCTGGCCGTCGGCTTCCAGCCGCCCGGCAACGCCAACTACTACTATATCAAGCTGCAGGGCCCGCCCGGCGCGACCGTCACCGACATGGATCGCACGGTCCAGGCGGTGACCAAGATGTTCAAGGCCCGCCCCGAGACCGAGCACGTCTTCGTCCAGGTCGGCTCCAACATCGCCAGCGGCTTCGGCGGCCAGAGCGGCGCCGACGTCCGCGACGGCACGGTCACCGTGGTGCTCAAGGGCGACCGCAAGCTGACCGTCACGGAGATCAAGCAGGAGATCCGCGCCGGCCTGCGCGACATTCCCGACGCCCGCGTCAACCTGCAGAGCGACTGGGGCTCGGCCGACATCCAGAACATCCTCACCTCGGAAGACGGCGAGGCGCTGGACAGGGCCGCCCTGCAGATCGAGCGCGAGATGCGCTCGCTGAAGACCGTGGCCGACCCGCGCCCCTCCTCGCCGCCCAGTGGTCCGGAGATCGTGATCCGTCCCCGCGCCGACGAGGCCGCCCGCCTGGGCGTCTCGGTGGCCGACATCGCCGCCATCGCCCGCGTGGCCACGGTCGGCGACATCGACGCCAACGTCGCCAAGATGACCCAGGGCGAGCGCCGCATCCCGATCCGCATCCGCCTGCCCGACGGCGCGCGCTCGGACCTGGCGGCGATCGGCGCCCTGCAGGTGCCCACCGCCAGCGGCGGCGTCACCCGCCTCGACAGCGTGGCCGACATCGACTTCCAGGCCGGTCCGGCCAAGATCGACCGCTTCGGCCGTAAGCGTCAGCTGACCATCGAGGGCGATCTCAACGGCGGCGCCCAGCTGGGCCAGGCCCTGGCCGAGATCAACGAGCTGCCGTCGATGAAGAAGATGCCGGCGGGCGTGGAGCCCGCTTCGGCCGGCGACCAGGAGGCGTTCACCGAGCTGTTCAGCGGCTTCGCCGTCGCCATCCTGTCGGCCATCGGCCTGGTGTTCGGCGTGCTGGTCCTGCTGTTCCGCAGCTTCTTCAAGCCGATCACCATCATCTCGGCCCTGCCGCTGGCGATCAGCGGAGCCCTGGTGGCGCTGGTGGTCTGCGGCCAGCCGCTGTCGATGCCGTCGCTGATCGGCTTCCTGATGCTGATGGGTCTGGCGGCCAAGAACTCGATCCTGCTGGTCGAGTACGCCATCGAGCAGGAGCGCGCGGGCATGAGCCAGCGCGAGGCCCTGATCGACGCCTGCCACGAGCGGGCCCGCCCGATCGTCATGACCACCCTGGCCATGATGGCCGGCATGCTGCCCACCGCCCTCGGCCTCGGCCAGGGCTCGGAGTTCCGCCAGCCGATGGCCGTGGCCGTGATCGGCGGCCTGATCACCTCGACCATCCTGTCGCTGGTGCTGGTGCCGGTGGTCTACGAGGTCATCGACGACTTCGAGCGCTGGATCACCCCCAAGCTCTCGCGCATGACGACCCCGCGCGAGGCGCCGGGCGCCACGGCCTCGCCGGTGGATCGGCTGTAGTAGAAGGGGGCCGGAGAAGACCCCCTCCGGCCCTCCGGGCCACCTCCCCCAGAGGGGGAGGCTCTAGAAGCGCGGCGGCCAGCAAGATGCTCCCCCTCTGGGGGAGCTGTCGCGGAGCGACTGAGGGGGCCGCGTCGCCTCACCCCAGCCCCGTCGTCTCCGGCCCGACCACCCCGCCGCAGGCCGCGCACCGCACCACCGCCTCCAGCCGCTGGCCGCAAGGCGTGTGGGTCAGCATCTCCGGCGGCCCTTCCGGCCCCGCCAGCCAGCGGTCGCCCCAGGCCATCAGCGCCACGATCAGCGGGAACAGTTCGCGCCCCTCGTCGGTCAGCCGGTACTCCCAGCGCTCGGGCCGCTCCTGGTAGCGGACCCGGTCCAGCACCCCCAGCGACACCAGCCGCGCCAGCCGGTCCGACAGGATGTTGCTGGCCGCGCCCAGTTCGGCCTGCAGGTCGGCGAACCGGCGCAGTCCGTAGAACGCCGCCGCCACCAGATGCGAGGTCCAGCGGTCGCCCAGCACCGCGATCGCCCGCTCGGCCACCGGCGGGATGCCGCCCTCCCCCTCGACGATCGAACGTCGCTGGGCGCGCGGCCCCGGCGCGGGGTCGAGGCCCGCTCCCGGCCCCGGCGCCACGGTGGTGTTGCGCGCGCTCACCGCCT
Organism: Caulobacter flavus; assembly: GCF_003722335.1. GTDB lineage: Bacteria > Pseudomonadota > Alphaproteobacteria > Caulobacterales > Caulobacteraceae > Caulobacter > Caulobacter flavus. Next base: position 2,381,439 of record NZ_CP026100.1, on the reverse strand, counting down.
CGCCGCAGGCCTTGCACGTCAGCTCGGCCACCAGCTCGCAGCCGCAGGTCCTGTGCAGCACGCGGTGGGCCGGATCGGTGGGCGCGTCGCCGCGCTTCTGGTCCCAGCGCAGGATCATCAGGGCCGCGTCGAACAGGTCCAGACCCTTGGCGGTCAGGTGGTAGCCGTACCGCACCGGCCGCTCCTGATAGGGCCGCCGCGCCAGGATCCCCGCCGCCTCCAGCCGACCCAGCCGGTCGGTCAGCAGCGAGCGGGCCATGCCGGTATGGGCCACGAAGCCGTCGAAGCGGCTGACGCCCCTGAACGCCGCATACAGCGCCAGCAACGTCCAGCGATCACCGATCAGGGTCAGCGCCCGCGCCGCCGAACTGGCCCTGACCGTGCGGAAACTGTGGTTTTCGGGCGACATCTTCCCCTTGGTGCGAGCGTTCGCGGCCGCCTGTCAATCTTGGCCGATTGCCTCGTCGTCATGTAGCTTTTATAACGAGACTAACAAGAGCGGGGATGGGTAATCTCGCCGGCGCGGAGGCAGCCATGGTCTACATCCTGGGGGGATGGCAGAGCGACTTCTCCGCGAACTGGTCGCGCCAGGGCTGGGGCCTGGCCGACGCGTTTGGCGAGGCGGTGGCGCAGGGACTTGCCGCCGCCGACCTCGCCCCTTCCGACATCGAGACCGGCCACGTCGGTAACTTCGCCGGCGAGTTGTTCGCGGGCCAGGGCCTGCTGGGCGGCTTCTTCGGCCTCGTGCATCCCGAGCTCGACGGCCTGCCGACCATGCGCCACGAGGCCGCCTGCGCTTCGGGCAGCTGCGCCGTCCTCGCCGCAGCCGCCGAGATCGAGGCCGGGCGCTACGGCCTGTCCTGCGTGGTCGGGATCGAGCAGATGCGCAACGTCCCAGGCCAGACCGCCGCCGAGCACCTGGGCGCGGCCGCCTGGACCGGCCACGAGTTTCAGGACGCCCGCTTCCTGTGGCCCGCCGCCTTCTCCGACCTCGCAGAGGTCTACGACGACCGGTTCGGCCTGCGTTACGAGCACCTGATGGCGATCTCGGCGCAGAACTTCGCCAACGGCCGTCGCAACCCCAACGCCCAGACCCGCGACTGGCGCTTCGCGCCCGAGGCCTTCACCGCCGACGACGTCGCCAACCCGGTGGTCGAGGGCCGCACCCGCAAGCAGGACTGCGGTCAGGTCACCGACGGGACGGCGGTGCTGTTCCTGGCCTCGCCCGAGCGCGCCCGATCTTACGCCGACGCCCGCGGGATCGCGCTGGAAAGCCTGCCGCGCATAAAGGGCTGGGGCCACCGATCGGCCCCGATCCCCCTCGACCGCAAGCTGGTCGCCAGCCGCGCGGGCGTCGAAGCGGGCGGCCACGTCTTCCCGCAAGTGCGCCGCGCGATCGAGGACGCCCGCGCCCGGGCGGGCGTCTCCCGCCTGTCGGAGATCCACGCGGTCGAGACCCACGACTGCTTCGCCATCACCCAGTACATGGCCATTGACCACCTGGGCCTGACCGCGCCCGGCGAGGCCTGGAAGGCGATCGAGGCCGGCGACACCGCCATGGGCGGCAAGCTGCCGGTCAATCCCTCCGGCGGCCTGATCGGCGCGGGTCACCCGGTCGGCGCGACGGGGGTGCGCATGGCGCTGGACGCCTTCAAGCAGACGACGGGAACCGCCGGCGACTATCAGGTCGACGGCGCCCGCACCGTCCAGACCCTCAACATCGGCGGCTCGACCACCACCACGGTCAGCCTGGTGATCGGAACCTGACATGCTGCAGCTCCTGCTGGTCGACGCCGCCGTCTCGGCCGCCGCCTTCCTCGCGCTCTGGCTCGTCTCGCTGAAGATCCGCGACGTCAGCTTCATCGACGCCTGGTGGGGGCTGGGCATGGGGCTGATCGCCTGGACCGCCTTCCTGCAGGGCCCGCCCACGCCGCGCGGCATGCTGCTGACGACGATCTGCACCGTCTGGGCCGCGCGCCTGGGCGGCTACCTGCTGTGGCGCTGGCGCAAGCACGGCGCCGACCGCCGCTACGTCGCCATGCTGGCCCACGCCGAGAAGGAACGCGGCTGGAGCTTCGCCAAGACCTCGCTGCTGCTGGTCTTCTCCCTGCAGTACGTCATGCAGTTCGTCGTCGCCCTGCCGGTGCAGCTGGGCCAGGCGCCCGGCCCGCTCGGCCCGCTGGCCTTCGCCGGCGCGGCCCTGGCGGTGATCGGCATCCTCTTCGAGACCGTCGGCGACGCCCAGCTTGTCGCCTTCAAGGCCGATCCCGCCAACGCCGGCAAGGTCATGGACAAGGGCCTGTGGCGCTACACCCGCCACCCCAACTATTTCGGCGACGCCTGCACCTGGTGGGGCCTGTTCCTGATCGCCGCCGAGGCCCTGCCCTGGGGGCCGGCCTCGATCGTCGGCCCGATGCTGCTGACCTTCACCCTGATCCGCTGGAGCGGCGTGCCCACCACCGAGGGCCGCCTCAAGAAGACCCGTCCCGACTACGCGGCCTACGTGGCGCGGACGTCGGGGTTCGTGCCGTGGTTTCCTCGCAAGGCCTGAAGCCGCGTGGCGAGTTGGTTCGCGACCCGTTGCCGTCGCACCAGCCGCATGGTCAGCATGGGCCATGCTGCGACCATCCGCCTATGCCCTTGTTCTGGTCTTGCTGCTGGCTTGTTTTCTCGTCCCGATTTGGACTGATGCGCCGGCGCAGGCGCAAGGCGGCTCCTCGATGCCCCCGCCCGCCGCAAGGGAGGCCAGGGCCGCCGAATTTCGTTTCTTCGCACGGAGCGCCTACGAAATCGCGGCCGAGCCTTGCGACTTCTCCCCGACCTGAAGCGGAAGAGCGTGCTTGCGTCGGAACTTGGGGCGTTGGCGGACTTCGAGCGAAGCGGGCCGTCCGCCGACCTCCAGTCTCAGTTGCAGGTTGCGCGCGACGACGCGGCCTATGCCGTGACCGTGAAACCTCGAGACTGCAGCCCCGAGGCGTTGGCGCTGTTGTCTCCGGCCCAAACGAGGATCGAACTGGACCGCGGAGCGCTGCGGGAAATGCTCGCGCGAATGCGTGTCCTGGCGCCGACGCTGGCGAGCGAGCCAAGCCTCCACAGTCCGCCCACGAGCCCGCAGGACGCCGAGTTTCGATACCTCGCGCGCAGGGTGACAATGATTGTTTCGCCGGTTTGCCCGTTCTCGAGAAAGAAGGACCGCATCAGTACCTTGGCCGGGTCTCGCGAACTGGTGACGCGTCTGAGAAACCGCGTCAGACCGACCCGCTTCGAAGCCCAGTTCGCGACGGCGGAAGCCGACGAGTGGTTCTACCGATCGACCCGTGTGACCGAATGCCAGACGCCTGACGGCCCAATGACGCCTGAACTTGTTCGGCGCGCGGCCGCTGAAGTGAAGACCGCGGTGACCCGGATGGAGGCAATCGCCGGAACCGAGCTCGGGCGACGTCCATGATCGACCCTGAGCTGACGTTGACGCCTTCCCCCAGGCGCAGCCCAGAATAGCCGATACACTTACAGCGCGTCCGAGGATCAGAGGAAACGGAAGTCCAATCCTGCACTGGAGTTACTGATGCTTCTATCGCGTTATGGAGTGGTGCAAAATCGCTTCAGGCGCGCAAAATCTGCTGAAACAACAGTCCGCCTCCTATACAATACTTCTGCGGCTTTTCGCGAAAATTTGATCAACTGGGGGTTGGGGTAGGGGCATTCCTCAGCCACTTCCAGTAAACTTGAAGCTATGCTGAGTTGCGAATTTCGTGGTCCGTCGTAGGTGTCTGAAAACTCGACAGGTTCGTGGCTCAGAACGAAGTGACCAGCAAGAAAGTACGAAACAACAGACCGCATGAATTCGGACAACAGGAACTGCGGAAACATTCGACCTTCATCACGCCATTCTCCAGTAATGTAGGAGCCCGTATCCGCCAAAATGGGCAAAAGCTTCGCTCTCCCTTGTCGAGTTTGATTTCTCGCGTACTCGAAATCAGAGACGCTCGCTTTCCACTCCGTTTCCGAATTCGCTTTCAATAGACCCCTCAATAATTCGTCCACTTCCGATGCATATCGATCAAAAACTGGCGTCATTTCTAAATAAAATGGGCCTATATACTCCTTGAAGAATAATTCCTTGTTGTTAGATTTTTTTGGAATTATCTCTCTAATGCCCTTTGCTATCGACGATAGACTTTCCAGCGCCTTCAACACTCCACCAATTTCAGCGATCATGGTGTCAGTCCGCTTTCGAGGTTTTGGAGGTCGTTACCTTGTCTGGCTCATTTAAAAACTCAATGTCTGCAATCCACCCTTAGCGGACCTTTCCAATGCTCCCGTCATTCCCGCCCTTGTGGCGGGAACCCCTCTGTCCGCCGCATGGGCAGGCGGGGCGAACCGCAGGCGGTTCGCTAGCGTCTCACCTGTCAGCGGAACCAGGGGTTCCCGCCACAAGGGCGGGAATGACGGGGAGGTTTGAGAGGCCGCGCCCGCCATCCACCCCTTGGCCGACATTTGACCCGTCCGCTTCAGCGCGGGTTGTCGGGTGCGGGAATGACGGCAGGTCGGATTGGCCGCGCGCTTCAACCGCGAAGCTCTCCCCGCCCCGCCCACACGCTGTGCGTCCCGCTGCTGATCTTGTGCGGCAGCGCGATCCGGCAGGCCGGCGTCATCGTCCGGGCGTCCACCAGCAGGCATTCGGACGTCCCGGTGTTCTCGTCGATGATGAAGCTGACCAGCCAGCCGTCGTCCTCGGCGCTCGCCCCCGGCCGCGCCGCGAACGGCGCCTCGCTGGCGTAGCGGCCCTCGGGCAGCTTCAGGCTCCAGCTTTCGCCGCTGACCAGGTCGTGCTTGACGAAGCCGTCGAACAGAAACCAGCCCGGCTTGGCCGTCGTGGAGTAGGCATAGCGATAGGGCTTGCCCGCCCAGGCCTGGTTGAACATGCCGAACTCCAGCACCCGGTCGTCCAGCCGCTGCTCGACCGTCTCGCCCGTCGCCAGGTTGAAACGCCAGCGATGGAGCTTGGGCCGGAAGCTGTGCTCGTCCAGATAGGCCATCAGGTGAGCGTACTGCTCGGGCGCATCGGCCAGCGGGCGGGGTGTCGGATTCTCCTGGAAATAGCCGTCGACCACCACCTCGTCGCCCTCCTCGTAGGCGTTGAGGAAGTGCAGCACATAGGTCGGCGCGGCCGTAAACCAGCGCGGCTCGCCGCCCTTGCGCGGCACGAGGGCGAAGCGCGACGGCAGGCCCTTGTGCAGGCGCACCGCGTGGATGTCGCGCTCCAGCAGGCCAGCGTCCCAGAACACCGGCAGGTCGTTGAGGATCGCCCAGTTCTCGCTGAACGCCATGTCGTGCGGCAGACGCGGCCCCGGCAGCGACACGGGCTGGTACAGCGTGCGCCGACCGCTCGCGTCGACCACGCCGAAATGCATGTAGGGCGCGTGCTTGGAGTAGTTGAAGAACAGGAGCTCCCCGGTCGCCGGATCGACCTTGGCATGGGCCGAAACCCCGTCCAGCGGCGCCCACGAAGCGGGGCCCAGGGTCTCCAGGGTCAGCGGATCCAACCGATAGGCCTCGCCGCACTGGTAGAAGGTGGCGATCGCCTCGCCGGCGTGGACGACGATGTCGGTGCTGGCGGTGTCCTTCAGGGCGCCGTGCGCGCCGAAGCCTGGCCGCAGCGACACGCCCGGCCCGTCGGCCAGTCCGCCCCACAGGCTTTGCCCCGCCTCCTGCTCGGCCTCGAAGCCGCGCGTGCGGATGAAGCGGTTGCGATACCGCGCCCTGCCGCCCTGGAACTCGATCTGGTGGACCATGCCGTCGCCGTCGAACGGATGGTAGCGGCCAAGCGGTTCGTGCGCCGGGTTCTCGGTGTTGCGCAGGTACACCCCGTCAAGCTCCGGCGGGATCGCGCCCTCCAGGACCACGAGGTCCTCGGCGTCGACCTCTTCGTGCTGCGGCGTCCAGGCGCCGGTCATGTAGGGATGGTCGGTGACCCCAAGCGAGGTCCTCACCGACGGTTGGCGCGCGACTTTCATGCCGTCCTCCCCAGGTTGGCCGATGAAAGCTTAGACCTTAAGTCTCGTTATGCAAGCATCTTGAACGAACGCCGATTGCTGCATCGCAAACAAAAGAAAGGCCCGCGAGCCGGAGCACGCGGGCCATTTCCTCGAGGGTCCCGAAACCGGGACGACCGCGGCCAGACTACAGGGCGGCGCGGTTCTTGTAGGCCGAAACGGCCAGAGCGATCAGGCTCAGCATGGGAGATCCAGTCATCTGTCGTCGCCGGGACCGGATTGTCCCGACGCCGGCGATATATGATGACAACGTTGTCAAATCAAGGCCGGATGCTGCGGCGCAACATCGCACGACAGGTGTGACGCGCTCTTCGCGCGCGCCCCCTCAGTCGCTCCGCGACAGCTCCCCCAAAGGGGGAGCAGTTGAAGCGCCAAGATCCTCCCCCTCTGGGGGAAGTGGCCCAGAGGGCCGGAGGGGGCCTCGCCCAAAGGCGAGGCTTACGCCCCCCTCGCCTCCTCGCCCATGAACACCACCTTCGCGCCCTTCTCGACCGCCTTGCCCAGTTGGGCCGCATCCCAGTTGGTCAGGCGAACGCAGCCGTGCGAGGCGCGCTTGTTGACCAGCTTGGGATCCGGCGTGCCGTGGATGCCGTAGGTGTCCTTGGTCAGGTCGATCCAGGTGCCGCCCACCGGATTGTTGGGACCTGCCTTGATGGTCAGCTTGCCCTTGGGCTTGCCGAAGGTCAGGCGCGAGGGGTCGTAGGTGTAGGTCGGCCGGGGCGCGACGGTGTTGACCGCCAGTTCGCCGCTCGGGGCCGGACGCTCGGTGCTGCCCACGGTGGCCGGATAAACCGCCTGCAGCACGTCCTGGCCGTCGAAGGCCCGCACCTGGCCCAGCGTCTTGTCGATCTCGATCCGCGTCACCCGCGCGGGCAGGTCGGCCGGCCCCAGGGCGGCGACGGCGACGCGGGTCCCGGCCCGGGTGAAGTCGGCGCCGGGGTTCAGCGCCTGCAGCAGCGCCTCGTCCATGTGGAAGCGCTCGGCCAGGGCTTCCAGCGGGCTCGTGTAGGACAGCGCCGGCAGCCTGGCCATGGCCTCGTAGTCGTCCTTGGGGATCGACTTGACGAAGGGTCCCTTCACGTCCTCGGCCGTGATCACGTAGTCGGTCAGCACCGGCCCGCCGTCGGCCTCGATCAGCGCCTTCCACAGGTCCGGCGTCACCTGGCCGTCGACCGTCAGGCCCCGGGCCTGCTGGAAGGCCTCGATAGCCAGCCGAAGGTTGGTGCCCGTCACCCCGTCGATCGATCCCGGCGAGAACCGGGCCCGGTCGAGCAGCACCTGCACCCGGACCAGCGAGGGCGCGATCATCGACGGATCGGCCGGCGGCGCGTCCTGCGGTCCCGCCGTCTCCACGGCCTGGGCCAGGGGCGAGCGGCCGTTCGCGGCCGGGGCGGCCTTGGGCTGCGGCGCGGCGGCCGGCGGCGGGGCCTCGGCCTTCTCCTCGCCCCTGGAGCAGGCGGCGGCGGCCAGGGCGCATCCGGCCATCAGGGCCGCGAGACGGAAGGTCGAAGGCATCGCATACTCCACGCACGAGGAACGTCTTGCCGTTCTCAAGCCTTGAGCCATGGCGAAGTTCCGAAAGGCGGGTGCGCTTGGCTCCAAGGTGGCGGAAGGGAACGAAGGATCGTCGGCGCGGCCGGCGACTGGGCCTTGGGCTGCTCGTCCTGCTGCTGGCGGGCTGCGCGGGGGCGGCCGCGTGGCTGGCCTGGCCGACGGGATCGCCGCCGCTCGACCCGCCCACCGGCGACCAGACCGCGTCCGTCGAGCCGACCACGCAGTACATTCCCTCCAACGACCCGCCCTCCGCGCCGCTGTCGCCCCTGCCGGTCGACGAGACCTGCGAGGCCGCCGCGCCCGACGGCGCCGCCGAGGCCAACGCCGCCAGCCTCAACACCCTGTCCTGGGCCCCGTTCGGCCGGGCCGAGACCGGCTGGGTGATCTACGCCCCGCGCATCGGCGCCGAGCTGGCCACGGCCTGCGGTCCGGGCACCACCCGCTTCGCCGCCGCCCTCGCCCGCTGGCAGGCAGGCCACGGCCTGCCGCAGACCGGCGTGCTGGACGCCGCCGTCTTCGACGCCATGAAGACCCGCTGGACCCTGGCCCGCCCCTTCGCCGTCATCAACGCCAAGGGCGAGTGCCCCAACGCCCCTAGCGCCGCCGGCCTCGCCCCCGCCAAGCCCCACGAGGCCTATGGCGCCAAGCCGGCCCTGCTGCGCCCCGGCGCGCTGGAGGCCTATCGCCGCCTGGTCGAGGCGGCCCGTGAGGACGGCGTCGTTTCCGAGCGCGACCCACGCGTGCTGACCATCTTCTCGGCCTTCCGCGATCCCGCCGCCGACGCCGCCCGCTGCGCCCGCGACAACAACTGCCAGGGCGTCACCCGCACCATCTGCTCGGCCCACCGCACGGGCCTGGCCATGGACCTCTACATCGCCGCCGCCCCCGGCCATGGCCCCGACTCCAGCGCCGACGACAACCGCCGCGCCATGGCCCGTTCGGACGTCTATCGCTGGATGGTGCGCAACGCCGGCCGCTTCGGCTTCGTCAACTACGTGTTCGAGCCCTGGCACTGGGAATGGACAGGCGAGGCGCCGCTGCCCGGCGTGCCGATCTCAAGCCTTCCTCAAGACGGATCACAACCGCTCGATCAGGGGGCGCCCACGCCTCAACCCGGCCTGAAAGGCTTACTACCTAGGAAGAATGAAGTTCGCTGACGTACATGCCCCCAAGCAGCCGAATTGGGGCCGGCGCGAGATCCTGGCCGGCCTGCTCGCTCTCCCCGCCGGCTCCGTCCTGGCCGCGCCCAGGATCGCCGCGCCGCCGCGTCCGCCGGTCGTCACCGTGCTGGGCGACTCGATCACCGCCGGCCTCGGCGTTCGTCCGGGCGAGGCCATGCCGGCCCGTCTGCAGGCGGCGCTGGCCGCGCGCGGCGTCAACGTCCAGGTCCGCGCCGCCGGCCGCAACGGCGACACCAGCGCCGGCGGCCTGGCCCGCCTCGAAGGCGCCCTGGGCGGCGACACCGCCGTCTGCGTCGTGGCGCTGGGCGGCAACGACCTGCTGCAGGGCCTGCGGCCCGAGGCCACGCGCGCCAACCTGCGCGCCATCCTGACCCGCCTGCGCGAGCGGAAGATCACCGCCGCCATCGCCGGCGTCAACGCCCCGGCCCTGCTGGGCGCCGACTACGCCCGCCGCTTCAACGCCGTCTTCACCGACCTGGCCCGCGACTTCGCCGCGCCCCTGCTGCCCAACCTGCTGGCCGGCATCGGCGGCTCGCGCCGCTACATGCAGAGCGACGGCATCCACCCCAACGCCGAGGGCGCGCGGGTGATCGCCGCCAACCTGGCGCCGGTGGTGGCGCAGGCCCTGGCGCGGGGAACGCAGGTGGCGTTGCGGTAGATGCTCCCCCTGAAGGGGGAGCTGTCGCGAAGCGACTGAGGGGGAAGTGATAGCGGCATGTCAGCGGCCGCTTCCCCCTCCGGCCCTTCGGGCCACCTCCCCCTTCAGGGGGATCGTTGCATAATGGGGTAAAACAAGAACGACTTTCCCCTTTTGATTCCGAACTGTTCTCGAACGGATTCTGGTCTGTTCTTCGACGTTCCGAATTTCGCAACAGTCCCCTTCAGGGGGAGGATCTTCACAAAAACCACTCCACCGCCACCAGCACCACGCCGGCGATCCAGGCGGTCTCGACCACCATCAGCGCCACCGGGCGCCAGCCGGCGGTCATCACGTCCTTGAACGAGGTCTTCATCCCCAGGCCCGCGATCGCCGTGACCAGGCACCAGCGGCTGACCTCTGTCGCCGCGTCGGCGCCGGCCTTGGGCAGCCATCCCAGGCTGTTGACCGCCACCAGGGCGGCGAAGGCGACCAGGAACAGCGGCAACTGCGGCTTGGCCCCGCCGCGGCCGCCCGGCAGCATCCGCGCCGCCAGGAGGGCGATGGCGAACACCACCGGCAGCAGCATCGACACCCGCAGCAGCTTCACATAGGTGGCCACGTCGCCGGTGTGCGGCGAGATCATGTAGCCGGCCCCCACCACCTGGGCCACGTCGTGGATCGTGCCGCCCAGGAACACCCCGGCCTTGGTCTGGTCCAGGTGCAGCGCCGCCGTCAGCAGCGGATAGGTGATCATGGCGATGGTCGACAGGGCCGTGACCACCACCACCGTCAGGATCGTGTCGCGCTCGCCGTCCTTGTCGCGCGGCAGCACAGACGCGATGGCCAGGGCCGCCGAGGCCCCGCAGATGCCCACGGCGCCGCCCGACAACACGCCGAAGCCCTGGCGCAGGCCCAGGCGCTTGGCCAGGAACGCGCCCAGCAGGATCGTCGAGACCACCGCGATCATGACCGTGACGATCGGCGTGATCCCGAGACTGAGGATCTGCCCAGCGGTGATCCGCGCGCCCAGCAGGGCGACGCCGAACCGCAGTATGGCCTTGGACGAGAACTCGATGCCCGGAATGCAGCGGCCTTCCTGGTGCAGGAAGTGGAAGGTCATGCCCAGCAGCAGGGCGAACAGCATCACCGGCGCGCCGTAGTGCTGGGACAGCCAGGTCGAGGCCAGGGCGATGGTCCCGGCCACCAGCACGCCGGGATAGAGCTTGGTCAGCGCCGCCTGGCCAGGGAACCGCTGGGCCTTGGCCGCCGGGGCCGGCTCGGGGCGGTGCAGCCCTTCCATGCCCTCCAGCGATTGGAAAAGCGCCCGCGCGGCGGCCGCGTCGGTGTCGAGATCGGAATTCATCGTCAGGCCCTTTGACGAGTCGCCATGCCGACGACGCCTTCCGTCTGGACCCGGAGCGCCAGCGTGGCAAGGCGTGCGCCTAAGACCCTCCCCCTGAAGGGGGAGGTGTCGGCGAATCCGACGGAGGGGGATGTGGCTTCCGAGGCTGGAGACGAACGAGCGTCAGCAGGGACTTCCCCCTCCGGCCCTCCGGGCCACCTCCCCCTTCAGGGGGAGGATCTACGCAACGCCACGAGCGCCGAGATATACGCCTCCATCAACCGCACCAGCTCGTCCTCCAGCGCCTGCGGGTCCAGCGCCAGCCCCGGCTCGGCGGCCGCCGCGCGCAGCAGGCCGACGGCGGCGTGGGTCAGCACGAAGGCCGATTCCGGCGTCAGCTCGATCTGCAGCCGGGCCTTGCCGGCGATCGAGGCGAGGAACGCCTGGTGGTGCTCTTCCAGAACCGCGTCGCCGCGATGGAACATGGCCCCCAGCAGCGCCTGGCGCGTGGCTGGCGAGCCCTCGAAGCCGTTCATCAGCGCCCGCACGATCGGCCGCACGCTGCCAAGATCGGGTCGCTCGATCAGGGTCTCCGCGATCGCGTCGCGCACCGCGCTGGTTCGGCGCTGGGCGAGGGCCGCCAGGATGTCCTGCTTGTCGGCGAAGTACTGGTAGACCGTGCCGACGCTCACCCCCGCCCGCTCGGCCACGTGGTTGGTGGTCAGGCGATCGGGGCCGCCGCTCTCCAGAAGCTGAAAGGCCGCGTCGAGAATGGCGTCGACGGTGACCTGGGCGCGCCCCTGCGACGGCGATCGTCTTTTCTTTTCAGCCACTTGCCGCCGACCTCCACACGCTCGCCGGCCTGAAGGGCAAGGCGAGTAGGAACATGAGCAATGCTTACATACGCTTGAGGCCGAGAACAGGTTCGTCTTCGGACGAGCCGGAAGGAGCCCAGATGATCCGCCCCATCGAAGACGTCCGCGCCCGCGTCGCCTCGCAGAAGACGCTGCTGCCGGGCTTCTACGGCAAGATCGATTTCGACGTCGCGCCCGAGCGCTTCACCGAAGACCCCAGCGCCGGCGTCGCCCGCGACCGCAACCCGCTGGGCGTGTCGGTCACCCAGGACGACCTCGACCGCGTACGGGCCTACACCATGCTGGGCGACATCGTCGCCGACGCCTACGCCGCCCTGATCCCGCAGTTCGGCTTCCGCCGGCTGATCGACATGCTGGTCACGGCTTGCGAGCAGGGGATCCAGGCCGTGCCCGACGCGCCGCCCGAGCTTTCCGCCTTCATCGCCGAGATGGAGGCCACGCCCGACTGGATCGACATGGACCTGGTGCGCGAGGGCCAGCGGCTCGACCGCAACGCCGCCGCCCACCTTGGCCCCTTCGCCATCCGCGGCGCGTTCGTGGCCACCTTCCTCAACAAGTATTCGGCCCTGCCCATGGCCCTGACGGGGACCCTGGGCGCGGAAACCGCCGCCAAGCGCGTCAACGAGACGGCCGCCTTCTTCACCACCACCCTGCTGCCGGGCGCGCTGGAGCGCCACGGCGAGGGCTTCAAGGCCGCGGCCATGGTGCGGCTGATGCACTCGATGGTGCGGTTCAACGCCCTGCGCTCGGGCCGCTGGGACGCGAGCGTCTACGGCGTGCCGATCCCGCAGGTCGACCAGATGCCGGCCGGGCTGATCCCGATCTTCCTGATGTCGTTCCAGATGCTGCGCCAGGGCCGCCGCCGGTTCACCCCGGCCGAGCGGGCCAAGGTCGAGCTGGCCCGCTATCGCTGCTTCCTGCTGGGCCTGCCGCAGGACCTGCTGGCCGATACGCCGGAGGGGATCGTGCGAATGATGACGGCCCGCGACACCACCCTGCGCCGGGGCTTCGACGACGAGACCTGCGGGGCGCTGATCCGCGCCACGCTCGACGCCTACCTGCCGCCGGACGAAAGCCCCGCCAACCGCCTGCACGACCGCATCGAGCGCCGCTTCGCCAAGGCCTTCTTCCTGCGCCACTTCATGCGCGGCGACCACAAGCGGGCGGCCAGCATGGGCATCGAGGTCAGCCGCGCCGACGAGGCGGTGTTCATCGTCGTGGCCCTGCTGGTCACCCTGCAGATGAAGGCCTTCGACCTGGCCGACCGCCTGCCGCTGCTGCGCGACGTCGCCGACGCGGCGATGGTCCGCCGGATCCGCGCCCTGCTGAAGCGCTACGGCCACGCCGAGTTCACGACGGATGCGGCCAACTACCGGCCGACGAACGCGAAGGCGGCGTAGGCCCCCTCAGTCGGCTTCGCCAAGATCCTCCCCCCTGGGGGATCGTTGCATAATGGGGTAAAACGAGAACGACTTTCCCCTTTTGATTCCGAACTGTTCTCGAACGGATTCTGGTCTGTTCTTCGACGTTCCGAATTTCGCAACAGTCCCCCCCTGGGGGAGGTGGCCCGGAGGGCCGGAGGGGGGACGTTTTCAGCCGCCGCGACGGCAGCCGTTCGCCCCCCCACCGATCGCTACGCGATCGCCTCCCCCACAGGGGGAGGTCTCGGGACGCTCAGTCCGCGTCGTCGAAGTCTTCGCCGGCCGCTTCCTCTTCACCCGTCAGCGCGGTGTCGAGGCTGTCGATGATCTCGTCCATCTGCTCGGACGTGATCGAGACGTAGATGTTGTCGCCGCCGACCGCCGACACCAGCAGGCGGTAGCCGTCTTCGGTCTCCTGCAGGGAGAAGGTTTCCAGGGGCTGCAGCTTGGCCATGGGCGGCGTCTTTCGTCAGGGGAATGCGAGGCGGCGGATGTAGGCCCGCGACGCCGCCAGTTCAACGCATGTCCTTCAGCTCACGTTCTTCAGCGCTCCGCGCCGCAGCAGCGAGATGTGGCAGGCGATCAGCACCTCGCGCTCGACCCACGGGAAGTCGGCGCGGGCGATCAGCAGCGAGACCAGGCCGTGCAGGCCCGCCCACAGGGTCTGGGTCATGCGCTGGACGTCGTCGTCGTGCGTAAGGCCCGCGTCGCGCATCTCGGCCACGATCTCGGCGAAGCGCTGGAAGGCGCCGATGCCGGCCATCATCGGCCGGTCGCCGACCCGCTCCTTGTAGGTGCCGTCCAGGCCCTTCTCGACCATGAAGGCCACGCGGTAGGCGTCGGGGTTCTGCAGGCCGAAGTCGACATAGACCCGCAGGGTCCGCTCGAAGCATTCGGCGGTCGGGACGAAATCGGCCCGCGCGGCCTGCATACGCTCGACCAGGATGGCGAAGGCGCGCACGCACAGCTCGGCGGTGATGTCGTCCTTGGTGGCGAAATAGGCGTAGAGCGCCGGCTGCGAGATGCCGACGACCTCGGCGATCTGGCGGGTCGAGACGGCATGCAGGCCCTTGGCGCTGAACAGCTTCAGGGCCGCGTCGAGGATCTCTTCCCGACGCTGCGCCCCCTGGCCCTTGGGCTTGCGGGGGGAACGGACTTTCGGCGCGGTCATCGTCCCTCCTTTCAGTGTTCGGTCCGCCTTGACAACCCACAATAATCGATCAGTGATAACTTATCACCGATCGATGATGAGGGCGAGAGCGATGGACGGCGCGCGTGCTGGATACGGAGGCGTTGTGCTGCTGACGGCGCTGGGCCTTTCGATGGGCGTCATGCTGGTCGCCTGCGGCGGCAAGGCCGACACGCCCCAGGCCGCCCCGCCGCCGGCGGTCGAGGCCGTCACCGTCGGCGCGCCCGGCGCGGCCTCCGAGCTCGCCGCCTCGGGCACGCTGCAGCGCCGCCGCGAGATGGCGCTGTCGTTCCGCATCCCCGGCGTGCTGACCCGCATGAACGTCGAGGCCGGCGACGCGGTGCGAGCGGGCCAGCCGCTCGCCGCCATCGATCCGGCCGGCGTCGACGCGCGCCAGACCCAGGCCGCCGCCGACCTGGAGCGCGCCCGCCGCGACGCCGACCGGGCCCGCAAGCTCTATTCGACCGGCTTCGTGGCCAAGGCCCGGCTGGACGACGCCGAAAGCGCCCTGAAGGCGGCCCAGGCCGCCCACGCCGGCGCGGCCTTCGACCGCCGCTGGGCCGCCCTCGCCTCGCCCGTCTCGGGCGTGGTGCTGGCCCGCACGGCCCAGGCCGGCGAGGTGGTGGCGGCCGGCCAGACGGTGCTGACGCTCGCCGACCTGTCGAGCCCGCTGGTGCTGCGCCTGCCGCTGCCCGCCCGCGACGCGGCCCGGGTGAAGGTCGGCTCCAGCGCCGCCGTCACCGCCGACGCCCTGCCCGGCCAGACCCTGACCGGCGTCGTCACGCGCCTGGGCCAGGCCGCCGACGCCCGCACCGGCGCGGTGACGGTCGAGATCGAGGTCCAGGCGCCGCCGCAGCTGAAGAGCGGCCAGATCGCCGCCGCCCGCCTGCAGGCCCCGGCCGCCGACGCCCCGGCTCGCGCCGCGTTCGTCCGCATTCCCGCCGAGGCCCTGCTGGAAGCCTCGGGCGACGAGGCCGCCGTGCTGCGCCTCGACGGCGCCGTGGCCCGACGCGTCGCCGTCCGCTTCGGCGGCTTCGACGGCGACGACGCCCTGGTGGCGGGGCTTCCGGCCGGAAGCCGGGTGATCACCGCCGGCGCCGGCTTCGTCTCCGACGGCGAAAAGGTCGCCGTGGTCGATCCGCGGGCCTCGGCCGCCCCGGCCCGCAAGGTCGCCCCGCCCCGCGAGGTCGCCACGCAATGAACTTCAACCTCGCCGCCTTCGCGGTAAAGCGCTGGCAGTTCACCATCGTCGCCTTCGGCCTGCTGGTGATGCTGGGCGTCAACGCCCTCCTGACCGTGCCGCGGTCGGAGGACCCGCACTTCCCTATCCCCATCGTGCTGATCCGCGCCGTCCTGCCCGGGGCCGAGCCGGCCGAGATGGAGCAGCTGGTCGCCGATCCGATCGAGACGGCGGTCTACGGCCTCGACAGCATCGACAAGGTCGAGAGCACCAGCCTCGACGGGGCCGCCGTCGTGCGGGTGTTCTTCACCTGGGACGTCGATCCCGAGCGCAAGTTCGACCAGGTCGTGCGCGAGGTGAACGCCATCCGCGGCAGCCTGCCCGCCGGCCTGCAGCGGCTGGACATCGAGCGCGTGCGCACCACCGAGGTGGCCATCGTCCAGGTCGCCCTGGTCAGCGACAGCCTGCCCATGCGCCGGCTGGAAAAGGCCGCCGACCGCCTGTCCGAGCGCCTCGACCGCGTGCCGGGCGTGCGTCAGACCCGCTATTACGGCGCCCCGGCCTCGGAGGTCCGGGTGTCGCTGGACCTGGCCCGGCTGGCGGCCCTGAAGCTGCCGGCCTCCGCCGTCGCCGACGCCCTGCGTTCGGCCGGGGTCGAGGCCCCGATCGGCGCGGTCCAGGCCGGCGCCCGGCGCTTCAACGTCAAGTCCGGCGGGGCCTTCCGCTCGCTGGACGCGGTCAAGGACACCCCCGTCCGCTCGGCCGGCGGCCAGGTGGTGCGGGTGCGCGACGTCGCCGACGTGGCCTGGGCCCAGGAGGAGCCGACCCACGTCACCCGCTTCGACGGCAAGCGGGCGGTGTTCATCGCCGTCACCCAGAAGGACGGCCAGGACGTCGGCAAGATCACCAAGAGCGTCGAGGCGGTGCTCGACGACTACGAGAAGGTGCTGCCGGCCGGCGTGAAACTCGATCGCGGCTTCGTCCAGGCCCGCAATGTCGAGCACCGGCTGCACAACCTGCTGCGCGACTTCGGCCTGGCCCTGGTGCTGGTGCTGATCACCCTGCTGCCGCTGGGTCCGCGCGCGGGCCTGGTGGTGATGGTGTCGATCCCGCTTTCGCTGCTGATCGGCCTGTCGATGATCCAGGCCTTCGGCTTCACGCTCAACCAGCTGTCGATCGCCGGTTTCGTGCTGGCGCTGGGCCTGCTGGTCGACGACAGCATCGTCATCACCGAGAACATCGCCCGCCGGATCCGCGAGGGCGAGGAACGCACGGCCGCGGCGATCAACGGCTCGGGTCAGATCGCCCTGGCGGTGATCGGCTGCACGGCCACCCTGATGCTGGCCTTCCTGCCGCTGATGGCCCTGCCGGCCGGCTCGGGGGCCTATATCCGCTCGCTGCCGGTGACGGTGCTGTGCACGGTGGGCGCCTCGCTCTTCGTGTCGCTGACCATCATCCCGTTCCTGGCCAGCCGGGTGCTGGACAAGCATTCCGATCCCGAGGGCAACCGCCTGCTGCGGGCCGTCAACGGCGTGATCCACACCGTCTATCGCCCGGTGCTGCACCACGCCCTGGCGCGCCCCTGGCTGGCGCTCGGGCTGATGCTGGCCCTGTGCGCCACCGCCGTGCCGATGCTGCGGGCGGCCGGCTCCAGCCTGTTCCCCGCCGCCGAGACCCCGCAGTTCCTGGTGCGCGTCACCACGCCCGACGGCTCGTCCCTGGCGCGCACCGACGAGGCCCTGCGCTTTGTCGACCAGCGCCTGGCCCGTGAGCCCGACGTCGTCTGGCGCGCCGCCAACCTGGGCCGCGGCAACCCGCAGGTGTTCTACAACCAGTCCCAGCGCGAGAGCGCGGTGACCTACGGCGAGATGTTCGTCAGCCTCGAGCGCTGGGAGCCGGGGAAAAGCGAACGGCTGCTCGACCGCCTGCGCGCCGACTTCGCCCGCTATCCCGGCGCGCGGATCAGCGTCGAGGTGTTCGAGAACGGCCCGCCGATCGAGGCCCCGGTGGCCGTGCGCATCACCGGCCGCAACCTCGAAGTGCTCAAGGCCCTGGCGGTGCGCGCCGAAGCCGTCCTCAAGAGCACGCCGGGCACGCGCGACGTCGGCAATCCCGTGCGCCTGGACCGCACCGACCTCGACCTCGGCGTCGACGAGGCCAAGGCCGCCGCCCTGGGCGTGCCGGCCGGCGCGGCCCGCCGCGCGGCGCGCCTGGCGCTGTCGGGCGAGGAAACCGGCCGCTTCCGCGACGCCGACGGCGACGACTACGCGGTCAAGGTCCGCCTGCCGATGAGCCAGGTCGACGGCGCCGACCGCAACGCCCTGGCGGCCCTGTCGGGCGTCTACGTGCCCGCCGCCGACGGCGAGGCCGCGCCCCTGTCGGCCATCGCCACCCCCAGCCTGAGGTCCAGCCCCGCCCGCATCGACCGCTTCGATCGCGAGCGGACGGTCACGGTCACCGCCTTCGTGCGCACCGGCTACCTGACCGACAACGTCACCAAGGACGTGCTGGCCCGCCTGGAGAAGGAACTGCCGATGCCGCCCGGCTACGCCCTGAGCCTCGGCGGCCAGGCCGAGGCCCAGTCGGAAAGCTTCGCAGGGTTAGGCGCGGCGGTGATGGTGGCGGTGTTCGGCATCATGGCGGTGCTGGTCCTGGAGTTCCGCAAGTTCAAGACCGCCCTGGTGGTCGCCGGCATCATCCCGTTCGGGGTGTTCGGCGCGGCCGCCGCCCTGTGGCTGACGGGCAATTCCCTGTCGTTCACGGCCACCATCGGCCTGATCGCCCTCATCGGCATCGAGATCAAGAACTCGATCCTGCTGGTCGACTTCACCGAACAGCTGCGGCGCGAGGGCTTGAGCCTGCACGACGCCATCGAGAAGGCCGGCGAGGTGCGTTTCCTGCCGGTGCTGCTGACCTCGGCCACGGCGATCGGCGGCCTGCTGCCGCTCGCCCTGGAGCGCTCGGGCCTCTACTCGCCGCTGGCCATCGCCATCATCGGCGGGCTGGTGACGTCGACGGTGCTGTCGCGGGTGGCGACGCCGGTGATGTACTGGCTGACGGCGCGCGGGGAGCGGGAAGCCGCCGCCTGACGGCGCGCGGCCCCCTCGGTCGCTCCAAGATGCTCCCCCTGAAGGGGGAGCTGTCGGCGAAGCCGACTGAGGGGGAAGTGATTGCGGCGTCGGCGAGGGAGCCGGCCTCAGCAGGAACTTCCCCTCCGGCCCTTCGGGCCACCTCCCCCTTCAGGGGGAGGGTCTTCGCCCAAACAAAAACAGCCCCGCCCTTTCGGGCGAGGCTGTTCGAAACACATCAGTCGAGGCCGAAAGGCCTCAGTCGTCGCGGTGGACGCGTTCGCGGCGCTCGTGACGCTCCTGGGCCTCGAGGCTCAGGGTGGCGGTCGGGCGGGCGTCGAGACGGGCCAGGCCGATGGGCTCGCCGGTCTCTTCGCAGTAGCCGTAGCTGCCGTCTTCGACGCGGCGCAACGCCTGGTCGATCTTCGAGATCAGTTTCCGTTGCCGATCGCGGGTCCGCAGTTCCAGCGCTCGGTCGGTTTCCGACGACGCCCGGTCGGCGAGGTCGGCATGGTTTTCAGTTTCAGTCTGAAGATGGGACACCGTCTCGCGAGATTCGCGGAGGATCTCTTCTTTCCAACCGAGCAGCTTCTGCTTGAAATACTCAAGCTGACGCTCGTTCATGAAAGGCTCGTCGTCCGAAGGACGATAGGTGTCCGGTTCTTTAAGAACAGTGGCCGTCTGCATCAACGCCTCACGCCCCGATGAACTCCGCCCTCAGCGGGCGGTGTGCTTATACCAAAACGATAGCCCCGTTCAATGAACGTCGCATGAGCGGCGCATTCAGGCGCGCGAGCGCCCGAAAGCCGCCCATGCGGGCGACGGCGACTCACGCTTACGGCGAGCTTCGCCGCACCGACCGGGGCTGTAAAATCGCGGGAAAGGGCCTGAGGTTCCATCCCGCCGCTCCTCACGCGCCGCGCATGACGGCCAGCTTGGCCTCTTCTACGGCGGCGCGCGTCTCGATCTCGTTGAGCAGGCTCTGCAATTTCGGATCGTCGACGGCTTCGCGATGCTCGCGGACGACGCGCTTGAGCTTGTCGATCGTGCCGGGGGAAACCTCCCCGTCCAGCACGGCGATCTTCAGGCCGTCGAGGATGTCGAGGATGTCGTCGGCCCGGCGGATGGCGCGACGCTTGCGCTCCATCGGATCGGCGTTGGCCTGCAGGGCCAGCAGGGCGTCGAGCGAGCCGACGCCGGCCAGGCCGCCGGCCGCCGCCACGCCGGCCGCGCCGCTGGCGGCGCCGACCGTGGGCAGCGCGAAGCTGGACCCGCCGCCCGTCGGCCGCGCGCGTGATGCGCCAGCCGCGCCCACGCCTCCCGTGCTCGAAACCTTCATGACGACCGTCGCTCCACAGCTGGTCTGGTACGCCTACATATAGGGAGTCGCGCCCCCCGATGAGAACTCATATTCGAGGGCCCCGCTTGCGGTATGGTTAATGCCGGGCAGAATCTGCCGGACAGGATTGTCGCACGCGTTTTTGCCGCCCCGACTCATTGATTTTCCTCACCTTTTGCGTTGGCCCGGTTCTGGCATGGACCGCGACGGAATTGCGTCCTCGGTGTGGAAGTCCATGCGTCGTTCACTTTTCAGCTCCGTTCTCGCCGGCCTGGCCCTCGCGGCCATGACCGTTGTCGCCGCCCCGGCCGCCGCCAAGTCGCGGATCAAGGACATCGTCGCCGTCGAAGGCGTGCGCGATAACCACCTGATCGGCTACGGCATCGTCACCGGCCTCAACGGCACGGGCGACAGCCTGCGCAACGCGCCGATGACCAAGCAGAGCATGGAAGCCCTGCTGGAACGCCAGGGCGTCAACGTCCGCGACGCCAACCTCAACGCCAAGAACTCGGCGGCGGTGATGGTCACGGCCAAGCTGCCGCCGTTCTCCGCCACCGGCTCCAAGATCGACGTCTCGGTCTCGGCCATGGGCGACGCCAAGAGCCTGCAGGGCGGCACCCTGCTGGTCACCGCGCTGCAGGGCGCCGACGGCCAGACCTACGCCGTCGCGCAAGGCCAGGTGCAGACCGGCGCCGTCTCGGCCGGCGGCGCCTCGGGCAGCTCGATCAGCCGCGGCGTGCCGACCGCCGGCCGCATCGCCGCCGGCGCCGACGTCGAGCGCGAGACCGGCTTCCAGATGGTGGCCATGAGCGAGCTGCGCCTGTCGCTGCGCAACCCCGACTTCACGACCTCGCGCCGCATCGCCGACGCCATCAACTCCAAGTTCCCGGGCTGCGCCCAGGCCCAGAACCCGACCATCGTCGCCATCCGCTCGCCGGCCGGCATGGACATGATCAGCTTCGTGACCGCCATCGAGAACCTGGAAGTCGAGCCCGACGGCCCGGCCAAGGTGATCATCGACGAGGTCAACGGCGTGGTGGTGATGGGCGACGACGTCCGCATCAGCCAGGTGGCCATCGCGCAAGGCAACCTGACCATCTCGGTCCAGGAGACCCCGGCCGTCAGCCAGCCCGCCCCGTTCAGCCAGGGCCGCACCACGGTCGTCCCGCAGTCGGCGATCAGCATCGACGAGGAAAAGGGCAAGAAGCTGATCACGCTCGGCGGCGGCGCGTCGCTCAAGAGCCTGGTCGGCGGCCTCAACGCCCTGGGCGTCACCCCGCGCGACATGATCACCATCCTGCAGGCGGTGAAGGCCGCCGGCGCCCTGCAAGCCGACATCGAGGTGATGTGATGAGCACTTTCGCCCTCACCTCGCCGCCGATCACCGGCCTGACCGCCAGCTCGCCCCCGCCCGCCTCCTCGGCCGCCGAACTGCTCAAGCGCGGCAAGATCAAGGAGACGGCGCAGAAGTTCGAGGCCTCGTTCCTGTCGGTGATGATGCAGTCGATGTTCGAGGGCGTGAAGACCCCCGAACCGTTCGGCGGCGGCCAGGGCGAGGAGATGTTCAAGTCGCTGCTGACCGACGCCATGGCCAAGGAAGTCACCAAGTCCGGCGGCGTCGGCGTGGCCGCCACGGTCCAGCGCGAGATGCTGAAGATGCAGGGTCTGCAGGAGGTCGCCCAATGATGAGCCCAGCAGACGAACGCGTCGAACAGCTGATCGTCCTGACCGAGCGCCTGACCGACCTGATCGCCAGGCAGGCCACCGCCTTCGAGGCCCGCCGCCCGCACGAGGCCGCCCGCCACGTCGAGGAGACGGCCAAGCTGGCCAACGTCTACCGTCACGAGTCGGCCCGGGTGCGCGGCAACGTCGCCCTGGTCCAGGCCGCCCAGCCCGACCGCCGCCGCCGGCTGGTCCGCGCCACCGAGGCCTTCGACGCCGTGCTGGCCCGCCAGTCGCGCGCCATCGCCGCCGCCAAGACCGTCACCGAGGGCCTCGTCCGCGCCGTCGCCAACGAGATCGCCGCCCAGCGCCCCCAGGCCGCCGGCTACGGCCCCAGCGCCCAAGGCGCCGGCTACGCCAACAACGCCACCGCGATCACGCTCAACCGCAAGGCCTGAGGCTCTCAAAAGCCCTTCCCCCTCGATGGGGGAAGGGTTGGGATGGGGGTGACGCGGCCGTTCCGTTTGCGCCGCCGTGTCAGGACCAAGTGCACTCCCGAAGCGGCCCTTCTCGCTACCAACCCCCAACACTGCCTCCCTCGCCCTTGTGGCGAGGGTCCATGCCGGCCGCTGCTCAGACTTGGGCAGTCCTCGAAAGGTCTGAGCAGGTTGAACCATGGATCCTCGCCACAAGGGCGAGGAAGGCAGAATTGGGTTGGGCTTGGGGGCGCAGGTGAGAAGCTTTGACGGGGATCCAGCCCCGTCGATCCTCTGCGTTCAGCGAAAAGACCCGAACACGATCAGCACCTTGCAACTTTCTCACGGTGCTGGATCAGACGGATCCAGACCGCCCGCATAATCACTGCATCCCGTCGCAGGGAGAGGGCGCAAGGATCCGGCCCGAAGCGGCGACGCGGATGCGATCGAGCGGGGCTGAAGGAGCGGCGTGAGCCGGGCCTGAAGGCTTAAATGAGGATGGGGGACGTAAACCCATCCATCGGGAGCTTGCCTGACTAGGCTCCCGCCCGCCCAAGGGTCCGCGCCTAGCACGCACTCCTGGCCGTCAAGAAACGGGGAGCTCTGCGTGGGGAAGGGGCACAAGGCGGAAGGGGCCTGCGCGCCCCGGCCTGAGGAATAACGATCGCGCGGGGCGTTCTGCTTCGTCGAAACGGTACTTGAAACAAACACATCCGGGCGAGGCCCGGACGCCCCGCGCCCTCTCCATCAGCTCAGCGGATTTCCGCGTGAGGCGGGAAAGCCGTGCCCAAAGATCCTCCCCCTGAAGGGGGAGGTGGCCCGGAGGGCCGGAGGGGGCCTCGCCGGAAGGCGATGCTACTCCACCCCCGCCACGGCCAGCAGCGCCGCCAGGCCGACCTGCATGCCCTTCAGGGTCTCGCCCTTCTCGACGTCGATCCATTCGTCCAGGGCATGGGCGCGGCCGCCCTTGCCGCCGGCGCCGATGGTGATGGCCGGGATGCCCAGGCTCATGGGCAGGTTGGCGTCGGTGGACGAGGCCTCGTGCTCGGGCTTGAAGCCCAGGGCCGAGATCGCCGCCGCCGTCGCCGTGACGATCGTCGCGTTCGGGTCAGTGCCGCCGGCCGGGCGCTCGCCGATCACCTTGGCGTCGTAGGAGACGACGCCCGGCTTGGTCGAGCGGGCGGCGTTCTCGCCGGCCACGGCCTTGTCGAGGATGCCGATGAAGGTCTGGTCCAGCTTGGCCAGTTCGGCGGCGCTTTCCGAGCGCATGTCGAACTCCAGGAAGATCTGGTTGGGGATCGAGTTCACCGAGGTGCCCCCGCCCACGACGCTGGCCGAAAAGGTCGTCTTGGGGTCGGCCGGCGGCTTGACGGCGTAGAGGTCGACCACCGACTGAGCCATGGCCGTCATCGGATTGACCACGCCGAACGCGCCGTAGCTGTGGCCGCCCGGACCCTTGAAGGTGACGCGGTAGCGCTTGGAGCCTACGCCCCGGTCGACGATGCGCGAGGGGTCCGAGCCGTCCATCGAGAAGAAGGCGCTGATCCGGCCCTTGTACTTTCCCTGGTTGAACAGGTGCTTGACCCCGCGCAGGTCGCCCGGCCCCTCCTCGCCCACATTGCCGACGAACAGGATGTCGGCCTTGGTCCGGATCTTGGCCGCGTCCATGGCCCGCACATAAGCCAGCAGCACCGCCAGCGAGCGGGTGTCGTCGCCGATGCCGGGGGCCGACAGCTTGGTCCCCTCGCGCTTGACCTTCACGTCGGTGCCTTCGGGAAATACGGTGTCGAGGTGGGCGGCGATGACTACGAACGGGCCCTTGCCCTTGGTCGCCGTCCCGGCCCGCACGCCCATGACGTTGCCTTCGGCGTCCATCTCGACGTCGGACAGGCCAACGGCCTTGAGCATCTCCAGATAGGCCTTGGCGCGCTGCTCTTCCTTGAACGGCGGCGCGGGGATCTCGGTCAGGGTGACGATGTCGGCGACGGTGCGGTCGTAGTCGGCGTCGAGTTGCTTGACCGCCGCCTTGAAGCCGGGACCGCCGACGATCTTCTGCACGGCCTTGACCGAGGTGTCCGACCTCTCGGCGGCGTCGGCCTCGGGGCCGTAGAGGGCGCCGGCCGCGAACAGCGAGGCGGCGAACAGCATCGAACGCGACAGACGGCGCATGGGCGAAGGCTCCGATTCTTCAGGCCCCGACCAGAGCGGCGCGGCCGTCCGCTTGGCAATCCCCAAAAGACCTGGCCCCAAAAGACCTGGCCCCAAAAGACCTGGCCTCAAAAGACCTGGCGGCCTCCTCTGGACGAACGGCGCTCGCCACCCGACATTGACCCTTCGTAAGCCCAACCGTCCGGAACCCACGCCATGGCCCACCTCAAAGCCGCCGCCGCGCTCGCGGGCCTTGGCCTGCTGCTGGCCGCCGCCCCTGCCCTGGCGCAAGCCCAGGCGCCCGCGACCGGTCCGCTGGGCGTCGCCGGCAAGTGGACGCTGGACCTGTCGCGCTCGCGCTTCAACGAGGCCCTGACCGGCGCTGCCCCGATCAGCGGCGAGCTCGACGTCACCAAGGACGACGGCAAGGCGATCGCCTGGACGCTGGTCGAGGAGGACGACGAGGGCGTCGCCGCCATCCAGTTCGCCGACGCGCCGCTGGACGGCGCCCCGACGAGGGCCGTGGTCAACTTCAACTTCGTGACCCTCAGCGTCGAGCGCACCGGTCCGTCCAGCGTGGCGGTCATGACCCACGGCCAGACGGGCCGCCGCCAGAGCATGCGCGTCGGCGTCACCGCCCCCGACACCATCCTCGTCGAACAGGACATCGACGGAAAGCCCGGCCCGCCGGACCAGAGCCTGGTGTTCGTGCGGAAGCGGTAAGGCCTTGCGTCCTTCGAGGCTCTCCCCGGCTCAAGGCCGGGGCTCGCACCTCAGGATGAGGACGTTCCCGTACTGAGTTCCTCATCCTGAGGCGCCCGCGCAGCGGGCCTCGAAGGACGCACGGTCAATCCGCGTGCACCCTGTCCACGCGCGGCGCGAACATGTAGCCGGCGTGGCGCACGGTCCGCACCATCTGGGCGCCGCCCTCGGCGCGGCGCAGCTTGCTGCGCAGGCGGCTGATGGTGACGTTGATCTGCTGGGGCGGGGCCTTGCTGCGGGCCTCGGGCGGGCCCTGCTGCAGCTGGTCGCGGGTCAGGATCTGCTGGGGCTTGGCCACCAGGGTCCACAGCACCAGGAACTCGGCCGACGACAGGTTCACCGAGTCGCCGCGCGGGTCGAACAGCTCGTGGGTGGCCACGTTCAGGCGCCAGCCGCTGAACTGGTAGACCGGCGGGGCGGCCACCGGCTCGGGCGCGCGCCAGGCCTGGCGGCGGCGCACGGCGGCGCGGATGCGGGCAGCGGTCTCGCGGGGTCGGAACGGCTTGGCGATATAGTCGTCGACGCCCATCTCCAGGCCCACGACCACGTCGCTCTCGTCGTCCACGGCGCTGACCACCACCACCCCCGGCGCGGGGTTGAGGCGGCGCAGCCGGGCGCAGACCGACAGGCCGGCCTCGTCGGGCAGCAGGATGTCCATGACGACCAGTTCGATCTGGGTGCGGCCCAGGATCTGGTCCATCTCGCGGGCCGAGGCGGCCTCGAGCACTTCCAGGTCGAACCGGCCCAGCAGCGAGCTGATGGCGGCGCGGGAGTCGACGTCGGGGTCGACGATGAGCAGGCGGGGTCTCACGGGCGTTCTCAGAACATCGCCCGGCCGACGAGCCGGGCCGAATAGCGGGTCTGGCGACGCGAGGCCTCGGCCCCGCCCTCCAGGGCGAAATAGGAAAGGTCGGAGCCGGCGCGCAGGGCCAGGTTCAGCGTCACCGCGTCGGTGCGCGAGGCGTTGCCGAGGATCGTGAACGGCGTGCCGCCCGAGTACCAGGCCGTGGTGTCGGCGTACTTGCCGGCCAGGGTCCTGCGGTAGCCGACGCGGACCTCCGGACGGACCCAGACCTCCTTGCCGAACTCGCGGCCGAAGGCCACGCCGATGTCGCCCGACAGGTTGTCGAACTTGCGCGAGGCCACGGTCTGGTCGAAGCCCTCGCCGCCGCCGTGCTCCTTGCGCTGACCTTCCCACAGATAGACGTAGTCGAGGCGCGCCTCGGGGCGGATGTAGTTGCGGCCGAACCTGTGCTCATAGCCCACGCCGGCGAAGGCGTTGGCGGTGAAGCCGTTCCAGGCGGCGGTGTTGGTCACCGCCACGTCGGCCTCGCCGTCGCCGTCGACGTCCTCGCTGATGAAGCTGCGGTCGCCGTTGAAGCGGATGTAGCCGAGCCCTCCGCCCAGGTTGAAGCGCCAGCCGCCCACCGACCGCCGCCAGTAGGTTCCGGCCTGGAACAGCGAGGCGGTCGTCTCCTCGCCGACCTTGGCGGCGGTGTCCTTCTCCTCGAGGCTGACGAAGGCCAGGGTCACGCCCAGCGCCCCGCCGGCGTCGCCCATGGCCTCGTAGCCGGCGACCAGGCCGGTGGCCTTGGTGTCCGAGCCCAGGTTCTCGCCGTCCTCGATGCGCACCAGGCTGTTGATCTCCTGCACCCAGACGCTGTCGGGGCCGTAGCGATCCTGGCCGTCGGGCCGGATGGCCGTCGAGGCCGAGATCTGCTGCTGCACGGCCTGCAGGGTGGTGAACATCCCCTCGCCCGTGCTGGGCAGCATCTGGTTGTAGAGGTTGTAGAACCCGTCGCTGGTCGACTGGCTGAGGAAGGCGCTGGCGATGTCGTCATTGCCGCTCAGCGCGGCGAAGGTCGCGTCGTAGGCGCTGGCCTGGCCCGTGGTCATGCCGGCCTCGGCGGCCGTGCGGCGGCGCACGTCGATCAGGACGTCGTTGTCCTGGGTATAGGCGCTGGCGACGTAGATGTAGGGCGCGTCGCCCAGCAGGTCCTGGTCGATCGTGCCGGCCGTCAGGGTCCCGGCCGAGATCACCTTGAAGGTGCTGGCGGTCGTCAGCAGGTTGTTGAAGACCAGGCCCAGATTGGCGCCGCTGGCGATGGTGGCGGTGTCGACGACCAGCTGCGTCGAGGTCCCGGCGGTGGGGTCGACGGTGAACACCAGGCTGCTTTCCGAGCCCAGGTTCAGGCTGGTGGCCTTGATGGTGTCGGTGTTGGTGATCAGCAGGCCGCCGTCGCCGATGTTGATCGAGAGCCTGCCGTCGCTGTCGTAGAGGCCGCCGATCGCATGGGCCGTGCCGTCGATGTTCAGCGTGTCGGCGCCGTCGCCGAACGACATGTCGCCGTAGAGCGTGCCGTTCAGCAGGTTCAGGGTGTCGTCGCCCGAGCCCAGCAGCACCTGGCCGATGATCGCCGGCTCGTCGGCGTCGTCCACGCCGTCGCCGTCTGTATCGGTGTCGGCCACCCCGTCGTCGCCGTCGTCGCCGTCGTCGACGCCGGTCTGGGTGATGGTGACGCCCGTGGTGTTGGCCTTCAGGTTGATGGCGATCGCCTTGCCGGTGACCGTCTCGTCCGAAGCGTCGGTGTTGCTGTCGTCCGTGTCGTAGTCGTCGTCGGTGGCCACCACGTAGGCGGCGATCGTGCCGGTGTTGGTGATGCTGGTCAGCGTGCCGGAATTGTCGACGATGGCGTTGGCGTTACCCGTCTCGCCCGACAGGGTGGCGACGATACTGCCGCTGTTGACGACCGAGTTCATCGTCGCGCCGGCGTCGATCAGCAGGGCGTAGGCGTTCGAGCTTCCCTCGGCCTCGACCGCGCCGCTCAGCGCGCCGCTGTTGTCGAGGATCGAAGCGATCGCGCCCGAGGTCAGGTGCAGGCCCATGGCGTCGGCCTCGTAGGCGCTGGCCGAGATCGAGCCTTCCAGGTTGATGCCGTTGGTGACCAGGGCCTCGTAGCCGGCCGAGCCGCCGATCTGCACGCCGGTGGCGGTGACCCCGGCATGCACGCCGTAGGCGCCGACCGCGCCACGGATCACCAGGCCATAGTCGTAGATCCCCTCTCCGGCCGAGCCGAGGGTGACCGCCTGGCTGTCGGAGCCGATCTGGATCGCCGGCGCGCCGCCATAGACGTAGACGGCCGCCGTGCCCTCTTCGTCGTCGGCCACGCCGTCGCCGTCCTCGTCGTCGGTGGTGTCGTCGTTGGTGTCCTCGGGCGGCGCGTCCAGCACCAGGCCCTTGGAGACGTTGCTGGTGATCCTGATCGCCGAGCCGCCCTGCAGCAGGTCGTCGGCGTCCAGCAGGGCCTCGTCGTCGGGATCGGTGTAGCGGCTGGTGTATCGATAGCCCGTGGCGGTGATCGTGCCCTGGACGATCACCGAGCCGTCGACCTCGCCGTCGACCGCCAGGCCGACGCTATTGGCGCCCAGCACGCTGATCGAGCCGTCGCTGACGATGTTTCCCGTCACCTTGGCGGTGTTGCGGATGCCATAGCCGTCGTCGCCGGTGACCGTGATCGAGCCGGAATTGAGGATGTCGCCGATCACCGACGACTCCAGCATGATCCCGACCGAACTGTTGCCCTCGATGCTGATCGAGCCGGTGTTCTCGATCGTGCCGGTATAGTCGCCCGAGCCGGTCAGACGGATGCCGTAGCGGTTGGTCCCCAGCGCGAACTGGCCGTCATAGTCGCCGTCGCTGTCGCTATCGACGTAGTCGTAGTCCTCGGTCAGGCTGATCGTGCCGCCGTTGGTCACCGTCGAGGTGACGCCGCCGTTGATCAGGATGCCGGTGGAGTTCGAAACGTCGACGCTCTTGAGCGTGCCGTTGTTGGTCAGGGTGTTGCTGCTGTCGACCGTCGCGATCGCGCCTTGCGAGCCGTAGGTGATCACCCCGTCGGTCGTGACCTTGACGTCGTCTGCCGCGCCGCTGGCCGCCGTCGAGGTGGCGATCGGCGTCGTGCGGCTGCTGCTGGTGACTTCCGTCTCGGCGGCCGCTTGGGCGGCGTGCAGCAGCATCGGCAGGGCGGCGGCCGAGAGGATCAGAAGCTTACGCGACATGGAGGACCCGCTTTAAGGAACCTCCGAGGCTTAGGGGCCCTGCATGGCCCAGGCGTGTCTCGCAAATTACCGCGCCGCTACCGCCGGGGCCGCGCCGATACACTACCGTTTCAAAGCGGCCGGAAGGTTGTCGCCAGCGTTCCGGCTCGCCCGCCAAGTGTTGCGGCGAGGCGGCGAAACCCTCGATTTAGACGTCGTCGCAAGAATGTTCACGGCTGGGCGGCCGCGTCCAAGCCCCCGATTCCGCGATCGGCGATGATGGCTCCATCGATCAAGGAGCCCCGCCATGGGCAAGGTGCTGATCCCCGCCATGAGCCTAGCCTTCAGCGTCTGGCTGCTGGTCGAGCGGCTGTTCTGAAAAAGGAAAAAGCGCGCGAGGTTTCCCCCGCGCGCTTCTCTCCGTCCCGAAGGATCGGTCTCTTCTTACAGCACGCCGTCGATGGCGCGCTTGACGCCCAGCGGGTTGGCTTCCTTCAGGGCCGCCGGCAGCAGCACGTCGGGCAGGTCCTGGTAGCAGACCGGGCGCAGGAAGCGCTCGACGGCGCGGGTGCCGACCGAGGTCGAACGGCCGTCCGAGGTGGCCGGGAACGGACCGCCGTGGACCATGGCCGGGGCCACTTCCACGCCGGTCGGCCAGCCGTTGGCCAGGATGCGGCCGGCCTTGCGCTCGAGGATCGGCAGCAGGCCGCGGGCCTGTTCGGCGTCTTCCGCGTCGAGGTGCAGGGTGGCGGTCAGCTGGCCCTCCAGGCCTTCCAGCAGGCCGGCCAGGGTGGCGATGTCCGGGCAGCGGACGATCACCGACGACGAGCCGAACACCTCGTGGCTGAGGGCCGGGTCGGCGGCGAAGGTCTCGGCCTCGACCACGAACAGGGCGCCCTGGCCCTGGTTGCAGCCTTCACCGACCAGGCCGCGGGCGGCCACGGTGACGCCCGGACGCGAACCCAGCTTCTCGACGCCCTGCTCGTAGGCGCCGAAGATGCCCGGGGTCAGCATGACCTGCGGATGAGCGGCCGACAGGGCGGCGGCGGCCGAGGCCACGAAGGCGTCGAAGTCCGGACCGGCCAGGGCGAAGATCAGGCCCGGGTTGGTGCAGAACTGGCCCGAGCCCATGGTCAGCGAGCCGACGAACGCCGCGCCCAGGGCCTGCGCGCGAGCGGCCAGGGCGTGCGGGAACAGGATCACCGGGTTGACGCTGCTCATCTCGGCATAGACCGGGATGGGCTCGGGGCGCTCATTAGCGATCTTCATCAGGGCCACGCCGCCGGCGCGCGAGCCGGTGAAGCCGACGGCCTTGATGCGGCTGTCGCGGACCAGGGCGCCGCCCAGCTCGTGGGTCTGGCCGGTCAGCAGCGAGAACACGCCGGCCGGCAGGCCCGCCTTCTCGACGGCCTTGCTGATGGCCGCGCCGACCAGGGCGGCGGTGCCGGGATGGGCCGGGTGGCCCTTGAACACGACCGGGCAGCCGGCCGCCAGGGCCGCGGCGGTGTCGCCGCCGGCGGTCGAGAAGGCCAGCGGGAAGTTGCTGGCGCCGAACACGGCGACGGGGCCCAGGCCGATGAAGCGCTGGCGCAGGTCGGCGCGCGGCAGCGGCTTGCGCTCCGGCTGGGCCGGGTCGATGCGGGCGCCTAGGAAGTCGCCCTGACGGACGGTCTTGGCGAACAGACGCAGCTGGCCGGTGGTGCGGCCACGCTCGCCTTCGAGGCGCGGACGCGGCAGGCCGGTCTCGGCCATGGCGCGCTCGATCAGCGCGTCGCCGATGGCCTCGATCTCGGCGGCAACGCCTTCGAGGAAGGCCGCGCGGGTCTCGAGATCGGTCTCGCGATAGACGTCGAAGGCGGCGTTCGCGGCGGCCAGGGCCGCCTCGATCTGCTCCGCGGTCGGTTCGGGGAAGACCTCGCCGAAGTGCTCGCCGGTGGCGGGGTTCAGGCTGCGGAGTTCAGTCATGGGCGGACGCTCGCGTTCTGTCGGACGGGAATGGCCCCGCATATAGGCCGTTCCGCGCCCGGTTGTCAGTTCAATGTTAGCGCAACCAATGCCTATTTGGCATAGGTTGCCGTCTATTCGACGAAGGCCGGCGCGGTAACCCGTTCGCCCAGCAGGAAAGCGTCGGCCACGTGGCGCAGCGGGCTGACGTCGACGTCCGAGCCGCCGGCCGCGATCAGGCGGGCGAAGGCGTCGTAGAGGCCCGGATATTCCTCGTCCGGCCCTTCGTGCGCCAGCACGCCGTCGACCCACAGGCGCGAGCCGCCGTGCGACAGCTTCAGCTCGCCGCCGTCGGTGTCGATGATGATGTCCCAGCTCTGCTCGCCGGTCTGCAGGAAGTCGAAATCGGCCTTCACCGGCGCGCCGGTCACGGTGCGGAACGTCAGTTGTGCCTCGACCGGCGACTGGCAGTTCTCCGGCACGTGCAGCGTCGCCTTCTCCAGGAAAAAGGCCGGCAGCACGACGGTGGCGATCGACAGGGCGTTGATGCCGGGATCGAAGACGCCCAGGCCGCCGGCCTGCCAGATCCAGGTCTGGCCGGGGTGCCAGACGCGCACGTCTTCCTTCCAGTTGATCTGGACCGACTTGATGGTCTTGCCCGACAGCCAGGTCTGGGCCGGGGCGACGGCGGTGGCGTAACGCGAGTGCCAGGTGGTCTGAAGGGTGACGCCCTTGGCCGCGGCGGCGGCTTTCAGGTCCTCGACCTCGCTCAGGGTCGCGCCCGGGGGCTTTTCCAGCATCACGTGCTTGCCGGCGTCGATGGCCTGGCGGGCGATGGTGTGACGCACCTGCGGCGGGGTGCAGAGGGCGACGGCGTCGAACTGGACGTCCGAGGCCAGCAGTTCGGCAAGGTCGGTGAAGTGCGGCACGCCGTCGACGCCGGCGCTGCGGCTGGCCACGGCCGCCAGTTCGAACCGGGCGTCCTTCTCGATGGCCGGCAGGTGCTGGTCGCGGGCGATCTTGCCCAGGCCGACGATGGCGATGCGGATAGTCATCTGGACGGACACCTGACGATGGTTCGGGCCGCGCCTCGCGACCTCTGTAAGATTAGTCAGACAAATAACGCCCTCCCCGCGCCTGTCAAACAGGACCGCGAAAACGGGCGATCTACCCGGCCGGCAAAGGAGCACACCGTCGCCGTGATGACGATACCAGGCTTCGGCGCTCGACCTCGGCGCGCATTGGTCCTACATATTCCGCGCTGGACGAACAACGTCATGGATGGCGCGACCGGTCGGCCAAGGCTAGAATGTGAGCGCTATCATCGGCGTTCGAGCGCCTTTTCGGCTCTTGCGATCGGCTCGCAAGACCTTGAAGCCATGCGACGTTTCCCCGCCATGGCGGTCGTTGACGCTCCGCCCTCGTCGGTATAGTCAGACAAATAGTATAAACCTCGCCCGGCGAGGCGATCCGGTTGGATCGATCGAGGAAAACAGGACCGACATGACCACCAAGTCCGCGCCCAGCACCCTTCGTTCGCGGGCCTGGTTCGACAATCCCGACAACGTGGACATGACGGCGCTCTATCTCGAGCGCTATCTGAACTACGGGCTGACGCTCGAGGAGCTGCAGTCGGGCAAGCCGATCATCGGCATCGCCCAGACCGGCTCGGACCTGTCGCCCTGCAACCGCCACCACCTGGTGCTGGCCGAACGCGTGCGTGAAGGCATCCGCACCGCCGGCGGCATCGCCATCGAATTCCCGGTCCACCCGATCCAGGAAACCGGCAAGCGCCCGACCGCGGGTCTGGACCGCAACCTGTCGTACCTGGGCCTGGTCGAGACCCTGTACGGCTACCCGATCGACGGCGTCGTGCTGACCATCGGCTGCGACAAGACCACCCCGGCCTGCCTGATGGCCGCCGCCACCGTCAACATCCCCGCCATCGCCCTGTCTGTCGGCCCGATGCTGAACGGCTGGTACAAGGGCGAGCGCACCGGCTCGGGCACCATCGTCTGGAAGGCCCGCGAGATGCTGGCCGCCGGCGAGATCGACAACGCCGGCTTCATCAAGCTGGTCGCCAGCTCGGCTCCGTCGACCGGCTTCTGCAACACCATGGGCACGGCCACGACGATGAACTCGCTGACCGAGGCGCTGGGCATGTCGCTCACCGGCTCGGCCGCCATCCCGGCCCCGTACCGCGACCGCCAGGAAAACGCCTACCTGACCGGCCTGCGCATCGTCGACATGGTCAAGGAAGACCTCAAGCCGTCGGACATCCTGACCCGCGAGGCGTTCCTCAACGCCATCGCCGTCAACTCGGCCATCGGCGGCTCGACCAACGCCCCGATCCACCTGAACGCCCTGGCCCGCCACGTCGGCGTCGAGCTGTCGGTCGACGACTGGCAGGAGAAGGGCGAGAACATCCCGCTGCTGGTCAACCTGCAGCCGGCCGGCGAGTACCTCGGCGAGGACTACTACCACGCTGGCGGCGTTCCGGCCGTCACCGCCCAGCTGATCAAGCAGGGCCTGATCCACGAAGACGTCATGACCGTCTCGGGCCAGACCATGGGCGACGCCTGCCGCGACGCCGTGATCGAGGACGAGAACGTCATCCGCCCGTACGAGCGTCCGCTGGTCGAGCGCGCCGGCTTCGTCGTCATGCGCGGCAACCTGTTCAACTCGGCGATCATGAAGACGAGCGTGATCTCGGGCGAGTTCCGCGACCGCTACCTGTCGAACCCCGAAGACCCGGACGCCTTCGTCGGCAACGCCGTGGTGTTCGACGGTCCGGAAGACTACCACCACCGCATCGACGACCCGTCGGTCGGCATCACCGAGAACTCGATCATGTTCATGCGGGGCGCCGGTCCCGTCGGCTATCCCGGCTCGGCCGAGGTGGTGAACATGCGGGCGCCCGACTACCTGATCAAGCGCGGCATCAAGCAGCTGCCCTGCATCGGCGACGGCCGCCAGTCGGGCACCTCGGGCTCGCCGTCGATCCTCAACGCCTCGCCGGAAGCCGCCGTCGGCGGCGGCCTGGCCCTGCTGAAGACCGGCGACCGCGTCCGCTTCGACCTGCGCAAGTCGCGCGTCGACGTGCTGATCAGCCCCGAGGAAGTGGCCGAGCGCCGCAAGGCCCTCGAAGCCGCCGGCGGCTACAAGTACCCGGAAAGCCAGACCCCGTGGCAGGAGATCCAGCGCGCCATCGTCGGCCAGATGGAGACCGGCGCGGTGCTGGAGCCGGCCGTGAAGTACCAGCGCATCGCCCAGACCAAGGGCCTGCCGCGCGACAGCCACTGAGCCGTCGGCGTCGCTGAAGACAGAAAGCCGTCCGGGGCGACCCGGGCGGCTTTCTTCTTTGGGCGAGCCGCCCCGGCCATTCGCCTGGGCGTATGGGTCCCGACCTGCTTAAAGAGCTCATGGACTGGATCGACGTCGCCGCGGAATTCGAATGGGATGGCTCCTGGCGCGACATCTACGTGCTGGACGCTACGCTGGATGACTGGCGACGAACGCTCGACGCGCTGCGCGACCTGGAGCCGCCGCCAAGCTTCTACGAGGCGGGCGAGCCGGCGTTGCTTCCGCTACGCCCCCAGGCAATTTTCGATCGCCGGGAAGAAACGTCCTTCCTTCTGACGCTTACCGTCGAAGGCGTCCGGTTCAACTGCCACTTCTTCGACGACGCGGAGATCGAGTTCGACATCGATCCGCGCGAAGTGCAGGGCCAGCGTGAGCTCGACGTATTGCGCCACTTCATGGAGCTCCTGGCCAGGAGCACGGGCAAGAAGGCCATCCTGACCCACGAGAACACCAAGGGCGCCATTATAGCGGCCGCAGCACCGCCGGTCTGACGCCGCCTCAGCGCCCGTTTTCGCGCGCCATCCGCTCGGCCGCCAGCAGCACCGCCAGCATGCCGACCGCGAGTACGGCGACGACGACGCCCAGAGCCTCCCAGCCGAAACGGCCGACGACCAGGCCGCCCAGCGGCGGGCCGATCAGGGCGCCGCCGGCCCCGAACTGGGTGAGGAGGCCGTTGGCGGCGGCGATGCGCGGCCCGTCGCTGCCGCCGGCCATGGCCGGCAGCCGGGCGAAGACCAGCGGCGAGGCGATCCCGCTCAGCAGCACCACCGCGAAGGCGACGGCGGCGACCAGCAGGGCGCTGTCCCACAGGAAGACGAAGGGCGCGACCGCCGCGGTGGCCAGCAGGGCCGGAACCACCACCAGGGTCATGCGGCGGCGATCCAGGGCGCCGGCGTGCAGGATGCGGATGGCGATGGCCGAGCCCGGCAGGGCGGCCAGCGAGACCAGACCCGTGGCGAGGCTGGCGCCGGCGACTCCCGCGCCGGCCTTCTCGATCAGGAAGCTGGGCAGCAGCATGGTCAGGGCGCAGATGAAGACCGTGTAGAGCCCGAAACCGAAGGTCAGCACCCAGGCGGCCGGCGGCGGCAGGGCGATGCGGGCGCGGTCGACCTGGCCCCTGGGCTGGCGCAGGGCGACCAGCAGGCCCAGCGCGCATAGCACCGCCCACAGCAGCATGGCCCCGCGCGGGCCGCTCAGCCCCATGGCCAGGCCCGTGACGCCGCTGCCGACCGCCACGCCCACGGCGACGAAGGTGCTCCACAGGGCCAGGGCCGGCCCGCGCGCCTTGTCCGAGGCGACGGCGGCGATCATGGTCGGCGCCGCGATGACCAACAGCAGATAGGCCACGCCCTCCAGCGCCCGGGCGACGAACAGAACCGCGACATTGGGCGCGAACGCTTCGGCCAGGCTGGCGGCCAGCAGGCCGACCAGGCCCATGGCCAGAAAGCGGCGGCCGCCGAAACGTCCCAGCGCCAGGCCGGCGGCGATGCCCAGGGTCGCGCCGCCGATCTCCAGCAGCGAGACCAGAAGGCCCGCCTGGGCCAGCGACAGGCCCAGTTCCTGGCGCAGCACCGGAACCAGCACGGCGATCTTGGGAAGCTGGGCGGCGGCCAGCACGCCGATGAGCCAGAGGGCGACGATGTTGGACCAGGAACGCAGCATGGCGCCGCCCTAGACCGATGCGGCTTCGCGCGACACGAAAAACTTATGCGCGGCGCGTCCTTCGCATCGAGGCGTCAGCCGATGGTGGTGGTCAGGCGTCCCACGCGGCCGTCGGCCAGAGGAATGGTCTCCCACTCGGTCAGGCCCGGCACGACCGGAACCTCGGGGCTGTCGTTGGCGCCGGTCTCGAAGCGGATCCGCTGGTAGGGCCGCTCGAACCAGCCCGCGCCGGCGAGAGCCTCCTGGGCCCGGGCGATCTCGGGACTGGCGAAGCGCCACAGCGAAACGCCCAGATAGTCGGCCGCGTCGATGCGCCACGACGCCAGCCGCGCGGGCGACACGGCCAGCAGCTGGTGGGTGGCGTCGCAGACCAGGTGCACGGCCTGGGACGAGGTCTCGACCAGACGCCGGATCGCCGCGTCGCTCCCCTCGCCCGCCCGCGCGGCGATCAGGTCCGCGATCCGCTCGCGATGCGCCTCGTCGGGCTCGTGCTCGCCGCTCTCCCAGCGCGACACCGTTCCCTGCGAGACGGCCAGCAGCTCGGCCACGGCGCCCTGCTTGACGGCGTTCAGCCGTCGGAAGCGGCGCAGAGCCAGTCCGATGGGCAGGTCGTGGATCATGCCGCCAGTCTAGCTCAGGCCAAGGGCGTCGGCCATCCGCACCAGATCGGCGAAGGTGCGGGCGGCCATCTTCCGCATCGCCGAGCCGCGATGGATCTTCACCGTGACCTCGCTCAGCGACAGCTCGTGGGCGATCTGCTTGTTCATCCGGCCGCTCGCAGCCAGGGCCATGATCTGGCGCTCGCGCGGGCTGAGCGTCTGGTAGGCCGCGCGCAGGGCGACGAGGTCGGCGTCGCCGGCCCGGCGGGCGGCGTCGCGCTCCAGGGCGGTGTTGACGGCGTCGAGCATGTCCTGCTCGCGGAACGGCTTTGACAGAAAGTCGACGGCCCCGGCCTTCATCGCCTGCACGCTCATCGGGATGTCGCCGTGACCGGTCATCAGCACCACCGGCAGCCGCACGCCCAGCGCCTCCAGGCGAGCCTGGAAGTCGAGGCCGCTCAGGCCCGGCAGCCGCACGTCCAGCACCAGGCATCCTGGCGTGTCGCCCACGTTGGCCTCGAGGAACTGCTGGGCCGAACCATAGCCGCGCGCGTCCAGGCCCACCGAGCGGAACAGGCTCTCCAGCCCGCCCCGCAGCGAGGCGTCGTCGTCGATGACGTGGACGGCGGGCGAGCGGCTCATGCGGCCTCGCCGCCTTCGGCGGCCAGGTCCAGCCGGGCGCGGACGGCGGCATGGGCCTCGGCGGTCAGGGCGTGGCCGCGCACGACGAGGGCCGCCAGCAGCCCTACCGCCAGCGGCGCCCAGATCGCCAGGGCCGCCACCATGGCCAGCGCGCCCGGCGCGTTGACCGCGCCCTTCGGCTGGAAGCCCGCCGCGCCCAGCAGCGCGAAGGCGGCGGCCGGTCCGATCACCGCGCCCAGCTTGTTGGAATTGGCGAACAGGGCCGACAGCAAGCCGGTGTGGTCGACGCCGGTCCGCAGGCGCTCCTCGTCGCCGACGTCGGCCAGCATCGAACGCACCAGCACCGGTCCGGCCGACAGGGTCGCGCCGAACGCCAGCATCAGCGCCGCGCCGGCCGGCGGCGCTCCGAAGGGCGCGAGGTGGACCACCGCCAGCAGCGCCGCATAGGCCAGGAACGCCGCCATGGCGGCCTTGTGCTTGCCCAGCGCGCCGCCCAGCCGGCTCCACAGCCACACGCCCGCCAGCGATCCGGCGTTGGTGGCGAACAGCAGCACGGCCGCCTGTCCGGTCGACAGCCCTCTCGTGGCGCCGAAGTAGAAGAAGAATAGCGCCCCGTTGGTGGCCACCGCCATGCCGATCAGCAGGTCGACGACCAGAAGCCGCGCGACATTGGGACGGACCAGCAGCTTCAGATAGGCGCTGGCGGCGACCTTGGGACGCGGCCCCGACGGCGGCTCGGGCGCCAGCAGCAGGGCGACGACCACGCCCAGCGGCGCGGCGATCAGAATGAACTGGCCCATGGCCGGCACGACGGCGGCCGCGTCGCCGCGCAGGCCCGGCAGCATCGGCAGGGCCGAGATCGCCAGGCTGCCGACCAGATAGGCCGCCTGCCACCAGCCGAAGACGCTGTTGCGCTCGGCGTAGTCGCCGCTCAGCGCCACGCCCCAGCCCAGCTGGGCCACGAAGCAGATCGACCAGGCCGCGTAGACCCCGACCAGGCTGACGACCAGCCAGGCCATGCCCGCGCCGGCCGGCGGCATGAACAGGCACCAGACCGAAACCATCAGCAGTGGCGTGCCCAGGGCCATCCAAAGCTTGAAGCGTCCGAACCGCGAGCGCGTGCGGTCCATGGCCGCCCCGATCAGCGGATCGAAGCCGATGTCCAGCAGGCGCACGATGGCGAAGGCCGCGCCGACGGCCGCGACCGGCAGCCCGCGCTCGGCCGCGTAGAAGGCCGGCAGGAAGATCAGCAGCGGCAGGCTGATCCCCGCGAAGCCGACGCTGGGCGCGGCGTAGGCGGCCTTGGTCAAGATGCGCATGGATCCCCCGCGTGCCGAACGTCGCCCACGACGTCGCCGGCCGGCACGGTGAAGCCGACGATCGCGCCGCCGTCTTGTACGTTCCGGGCCTCGATGGTCCCGCCGTGCGCCTCGACGATCGAGCGGCAGATCGACAGCCCCATGCCCATGCCGGTCGCCCTGGTGGTGAAGAAGCTGTCGAACAGGCGCGGCAGCGCCGCCTCGGGAATCCCCGGCCCAGTATCCTCGACCGTGACCCGCACCAGCCCCTCGCCGTCCCTCGCCGCGCGAAGCGTCACCCGGCGCAGGGGACTGTCGGCGGCGGCCATGGCCTGCAGGGCGTTCATCGCCAGATTGACCACCACCTGCTGCAGCTGGGTGCGGTCGCCGGCGACCTCAGGCAGGTCCGGCGGCAGGTCGAGCGCCAGGCTCGCGCCCCGTCCCTGGATCTCGTGGCCGAGGAACTGGGCGGCCTCTTCGACCAGACCCCGGACGGCGATGATCTCCCGGCGCGGCTCGCCGCGCTGGGCCATCTGGCGGATGCGCGCGATGATGTCGGCCGCCCGGCGGGCGTCGGCGACCATGCGGCTGTTGAGCACGCGGGCCTCGGCCACGTCGGGCTCGGCGCGGCCCAGCCAGCGCAGGCCCGCCTCGCCGTTGGTGACGATGGCCGCCAGCGGCTGGTTGACCTCGTGGGCGATCGAGGCGGTCAGCTCGCCCAGCATCGCCACCCGGGCGGCGTGGGCCAGATCGGCCTGGGCCCGCTCCAGCGCCCGGCGGGCCGCGGCCTGCTCGGAAATGTCGATGACGCCGACCAGAACCGTCCCCTTGCCCTTGTTCTCGACGGGCCAAGCCACGGTCAGCAGCGCCTCCAGCGGCGAGCCGTCGGCCCGCGACAGCACGGTCTCGGCGACGAAGTTGGGCCGGTTGGCGATCGCCGCCATCAGGCTGGCGGCGAAGACGCCCTGGCTCGCCTCGGGCCAGAACGGCCCGATGGTCGCGCCGACCAGCGCCGCGCGCGTCGCCCCGAACATCTCGAGGGTCTTGTCGTTGACGTCGACGACGCGCGTGGAGTCGATGGCCGCGCGCAGAAAGGCCGGATTGGCGGCGAAATAGGCGCGCGGATCGGTCAGGCCGGCGTTGAAGAGATCCTCCAGCATTCGCCGCACGCCACTGAAATCGAGGTCCCAGAACGAGGCGGCCGTGGCGTGGAAGAGGTTGCGGTAGCGGTGCTCGGTTTCCAGCGCCTGGCGCGCCTCGCGCTCCAGGCCGCCAAGGTCGCGGGCGATCTCGACCACGTCGCGCAGCGCGCCGTCGGCGTCGCGCCGCACCCGCCAGCGGACGCCGACGCGCAGGTCCCGGCCATCGGCCGCCACGCGCCCGACCTCGCCCTCCCAGGCGCCGTCTGCCAGAAGCCGCCGCTCGATCTCGGCGACGGTCAGGGGATGGCGAGTCGAGAGCAGCTCATGCACGGGCCTGCCCTGAGCCTGGTCGCGCGAGAAGCCGTACAGCCTCGCGGCCGCGGCGTTCCAGCCGAGCACGAGGCCGCGCGCGTCGCGCACGACGACGCCGTCTTCGACCATGTCGAGGATCGACGCATCGTCTGCCTGCATCCCGGTCCGCCTCCCCGCGTCCCTCGCCTCACGCCTTACTGACCGGCGCGGCGCGCGCCGGAAACACCCATTCGGGCCTCAACGGTCCGCCAGCGCTCTTTCCAGGCAATCGAGCAGGTCGTCGGCCGCGAACGGCTTGCGCAGCACGCACAGCGCCCCGCTCTGCGCCGCTCTGGCCAGCAGGGCGGTCTCGGTGCGCGCGGTGATGATCACCACCGGCGGTCCCGTCGACGCCGCCCGCAGTTGCAGCGCCAGGTCCACGCCGCTGAGCCCCGGCAGCCGGATGTCGGTGATCAGGCAGTCGGCGGCGCCCGCCTCGCCCGACTCCAGGAAATCCTCCGCCGACCCGTGCCCCGTGCCCACATGCCCGACCGATCGGACGAGAGCGATCAGGGCTTCGCGCAGGGAGGTGTCGTCGTCGATGATCGCGATGCGCGCGGGGCTGGCCAAGGCCTGGTCCTTCCTGGGCCCGCGATGCGCCGGCCTTCGCCCCTTGTTTCCACGCCCCGGCCCGGCGCGAAATCATACGGAAGTGTTAGGCGGCGACTAAAGCGGCAGTTGCACCGTGCTCTTGACCTCTTCGAGCACCGCATAGGTGCGGGTCTCGCGCACGCCCGGCATCTTCACCAGGATGTCGCCCAGGAAGCTGCGATAGGCATCCATGTCGCGCACGCGGGCCTTGATCAGGTAGTCGAAGCCGCCGGCCACCATGTGGCACTCCAGCACCTCGGGCGCGCGGCGGATGGCGGCGGCGAAGTCCTCGAACACCTCGCCAGTCGTGCGGTCCAGCACCACCTCGACGAAGATCAGCAGCGCCCGGTCGACCTTGGCCGGGTCGAGCAGCGCCGCGTAGCCGGTGATGAAGCCGCGCTCGCGCAGGCGCCGCACGCGGTCGAAGGTGGCCGCCGGCGAGAGGTTGCAGCGCTTGGCCAGCTCGGCGTTGGTGATCCGGCCGTCGGCCTGCAGCACGCGCAGAAGCCGGCGATCGGTATCGTCTAGAGCAGACATGGATTTTCGTCACTTTCAGCGAAGATTGTTCTGATAATAGCGATAACAAACAAAGCACCTTCGGCGCAAAGAGGACTACACCCTCAATCGTCCTAGCGAAGCTTCCCCCCACGCCGCATCCCCCAGTCGGCGCGCTTCGCCAAGGGCCTCCCGCTCGGCGG
Organism: Caulobacter flavus; assembly: GCF_003722335.1. Lineage (GTDB taxonomy): Bacteria > Pseudomonadota > Alphaproteobacteria > Caulobacterales > Caulobacteraceae > Caulobacter > Caulobacter flavus. The sequence continues at coordinate 2,340,218 of NZ_CP026100.1, read as the reverse complement.
GAAAGCTCGCCACGCATCCCCCAGCGTCGGCGACGAGCGGAAGGGACGCGCGAGTCCCCCCGAGACGCGTCCCTTCCAGTGCTCCCCTTCCCCTCCTAAGCTGCGGACCTGACCGCGCGTTTCCGCACGGCGCGACGCCCTGTCGCGGGGCTTCTCGCCCGCCTGGAGCAGACAACGTTTTTCGACGTTTACGCCGAACAGCATACGGAAGCCAGAGCCAACAAACGAAGCACCTTCGATCATAGCCGGGCTACAGCGACGATAAATCATTAGCGAGGCGCATCATGGCCGATTGGGACTCCCTGGACGACGGCAAGTACCGTGACGAGAAGGCGGTGATCGCCGACCTGCTGGCCGCCAAGCCCCTGTCGAGCGAGGATCGCGCCGCCGTCCGCGCCGAGGCCGAGGCCCTGGTGCGCGGCGCCCGCCGCAGCGTCCGCAAGCAGGGCGTGGTCGAAAGCTTCCTTCAGGAGTTCAGCCTGGGCACCCGCGAGGGCCTGGCCCTGATGTGCCTGGCCGAAGCCCTGCTGCGCACCCCCGACGACGACACCCGCGACCGCCTGATCGCCGAGAAGATCGGCTCGGCCGACTGGGCCAGCCACCTGGGCGGCTCCGACAGCCTGTTCGTCAACGCCTCGACCTGGGGCCTTATGCTGACCGGCAAGATCGTCGAGCCCGACGACGAGGCTCAACGCAACTTGCCGGCGTTTATCAAAAAGCTGGCCGGTCGTGTCGGCGAGCCGGTGATCCGCGCCGCCGTCGGCCAGGCCATCCGCATCATGGGCGAACAGTTCGTCCTGGGCCGCACCATCGAGGCGGCCATCAAGCGCGCCGCCAGCGAAGACACCATGTGCTCGTTCGACATGTTGGGCGAAGGCGCCCGCACCGCCGCCGACGCCGCCCGCTACGAGAAGTCCTACGCCGACGCCATCGAGACGGTCGGCAAGCTGTCGAACAAGGCCGGCCCCGAGGCCGGTCACGGCGTGTCGGTGAAGCTGTCGGCCCTTTGCCCGCGCTACGAGGCCACCCACGAGGACCGCGTGTGGGAGGAGCTCTATCCCCGCACCCTGCGCCTGGCCCTGATCGCCGCCAAGTACGACATCAACTTCACCATCGACGCCGAAGAGGCCGACCGCCTGGCCCTGTCGCTGAAGCTGCTCGACAAGCTGTGCCGCGAGCCGGCGCTGGGCGAGTGGAAGGGCCTGGGCCTGGCCGTGCAGGCCTATCAGAAGCGCTGCGGCGAGGTGATCGCCCGCCTGAAGGCGCTGTCGGAAGAGACCGGCCGCCGCCTGATGGTCCGCCTCGTGAAAGGCGCCTACTGGGACAGCGAGATCAAGCGCGCCCAGGTCGCCGGCCGTCCCGACTATCCGGTCTACACCACCAAGCCCGCCACCGACCTGTCCTACCTGGTCAACGCCAAGGCCCTGATCGGCGCGGCGCCGCACCTCTACGCCCAGTTCGCCACCCACAACGCCCACACCCTGGCGGCCGTGGTGCGCATGGCCAAGAACGCCGGCGTCCGGATCGAGCACCAGCGCCTGCACGGCATGGGCGAGGCGCTCTACAAGGCCGCCGACGACCTCTATGACGGCATCACCCTGCGCGCCTACGCTCCCGTCGGCGGGCACGAGGACCTGCTGCCCTATCTGGTCCGCCGCCTGCTGGAGAACGGCGCCAACACCAGCTTCGTCCACGCCCTGCTCGACGAGCGGGTGCCGGTCGAGAAGGTGGTCACCGATCCGATCGACGTGGTCGAGGCCCATCCGGACCGCCACGCCAAGATCCCGACCCCGATCGACGTCTATGGCGAAGGCCGCAAGAACAGCGCGGGCCTGGACCTGTCCACGCGCGCCGACCGCTATCGCCTGTCGGCGGCGGTGACGGTGCTGGACGCCGCCCCGCTGCAGTCGGGCCCGCTGGTCGGCGGCAAGCTGGAAGCCGGCGGTCCGCCGCTGCCGGTGGTCTCGCCGGTCGACGCCGGCCGCGTGGTCGGCGCGGTGTCGGAAGCCCAGCTGCCGCAGATCGACAAGGCCTTCAAGCTGGCCCGCGCGGCGCAGCCCGCCTGGGACCGGGTCGGCGGCCCGGCTCGCGCCAAGGTCCTGCGGGCCATGGGCGACGCCCTGGAAGCCAATATCGAGCGCTTGATCGCCATCCTGGCGCGCGAAGCCGGCAAGACCCTGGCCGACGGCATCGCCGAGGTGCGCGAGGCGGTCGACTTCTGCCGCTACTACGCCGTGCTGGCCGAGAAGCAGTTCGGCGAGCCCGAGCTGCTGAAGGGCCCGGTCGGCGAGACCAACACGCTCGGGCTCGCGGGCCGCGGCGTCTTCGTCTGCATCAGCCCGTGGAACTTCCCGCTGGCCATCTTCACCGGCCAGATCGCCGCGGCCCTGGCCGCCGGCAACGCCGTGGTCGCCAAGCCGGCCGAGCAGACGCCGATCATCGCCTACGAGGCGGTGAAGCTCTATCACGCCGCGGGCCTGGATCATCGCCTGCTGGCCCTGCTGCCCGGCCGCGGCGAGACCGTCGGCGCGGCCCTGACTGCGCACGAGGGCCTTGACGGCGTCGCTTTCACCGGCGGCACCGACACGGCCTGGCGGATCAACCAGACGCTCGCCCAAAGGCAGGGCCCGATCGTGCCGTTCATCGCCGAGACCGGCGGCCTCAACGGCATGTTCGTCGACACCACGGCCCAGCGCGAACAGGTGATCGACGACGTCATCGTCTCGGCCTTCGGTTCGGCCGGCCAGCGCTGTTCGGCCCTGCGCCTGCTGTTCCTGCCCACTGACACCGCCGACCACATCATCGAAGGCCTGAAGGGCGCCATGGACGCCCTGGTGGTGGCCGACCCGGCCGACGCCTCGACCGACGTCGGCCCGGTGATCGACGCCGACGCCAAGGACGCGCTCGACAAGCACCTGGCCCGTCTCAAGCACGAGGCCAAGGTGCTGCACGCCCTGGAAGCCCCGGCCGGCGGCACGTTCTTCGGCCCGGTCCTGGCCGAGATCCCGGCCGCCGACTTCCTCGAGCGCGAGGTGTTCGGCCCGATCCTGCACGTGGTCCGCTACAAGCCCGAGGACCTGGAGCAGGTGGCGGGCGCCCTGGCGGCCCGCCGCTACGGTCTGACGCTCGGCGTGCACTCCCGCATCCAGGCCTTCGCCGACGAGGTGGTGCGCTTGGTCCCGGCCGGCAACGCCTACGTCAACCGCACCATGACCGGCGCGGTGGTCGGCGTGCAGCCGTTCGGCGGCGAGGGCCTGTCGGGCACCGGCCCCAAGGCCGGCGGTCCCCACGCCCTGCTGCGCTTCGCCGTCGAGCGCGCGCTCAGCGTCAACATCACCGCCCAGGGCGGCGATCCCGCGCTGCTGAACCTCTGACTTGACGTCACTTGACGTCGTCGGCCATGGGCGAGACCCTTCGCCCATGGCCGACGGCTTCGACATTCATATTGATCCTGAGCAGGCCGCCCGATTGAGGGCGGCCGCCGAGCGGCTAGGCGTTTCGCCTTCCGAGTATGCGAGGGAACTGATCGAGGCCGGGCTAGACGACCTGCCGCCCAGGACGATCGATCCCGATCCCGCCATCGACGAGGCGATCGCCGACGCCGTCGAGGCCGGCGAGGAAGAAACCATCTCCCTAGAGGAGTTTCGCGCCCAGCTTCGCAGCTTCGGCCGTCGGTGACCTACAAGGTCGCGGTCACCCGCCGGGCGAGCCGGGACGCCGCCCGCCTGGACGCGCGGCTCAGAGAACAAAACCCGCGCGCGGCCGACAGGCTGAGCGACCAGATCGCCCAGGCGGCCACAAGCTTGGAAGAGAGCCCTCTTCGCGGCCGCGCCGTCGGCGCAACTACCCGCGAGATCAACATCCCCTTCGGTCGCAGCGCCTACATCGTCCGCTATCGCGTCAGAGGCCAGCACGTGACCATCACCCGGATCTGGCACGGCCTGGAGCAGCGCTAGACGCCCGCTCGCCGACATGCACAATCTGCGGTGCAGTTTCCCCGGGGAGCCTCCGCCATGCGTTTCCTGCCGTCCGCCCTCGTCGCCGTCGCGCTCCTGGCGCCGGCCGTCGCCTCAGCTCAGGTCGAACCGCTGGTCGGCGAGTGGTACGGAACGCTGCAGGCGGGACCGACCAAGCTGCCGCTGGTGTTCCACGTCAAGGCGGACGGAACCGCGAAGGTCGACAGCCTCGCTCAGGGCGCCATGGGCCTCAAGGCTGCGGTCGCCCTCGCCGACGGCAAGGCGCGCCTTACCCTGATCTATCCGCCGGCCAGCTTCGAGGGGCAGCTGTCGGCCGACGGCGAGAGCCTGACGGGCCAATGGCTGCAGGGCGGCGCCAGCCTGCCGCTGGCCATGAGCCGCACGCCGCCGGCCGTCGCGCCCGCCAACCGCCCGCAGACGCCCAAGGCCCCCTTCCCCTACCGCGCCGAGGAGGTGTCGTACGTCAATCCGGCGTCGGGGCTGAAGCTGGCCGGAACCCTGACCCTGCCGCCGGGCGAAGGCCCCTTCCCCGTCGCCGTGCTGATCACCGGCTCGGGCGTGCAGGACCGCGACGAGACCCTGTTCGAGCACAAGCCGTTCCTGGTGCTGGCCGACGCCCTGACCCGCAAGGGGGTGGCCGTGCTGCGCGTCGACGACCGCGGCGCCGGCGGCTCGCAGGCCGGCGACCTGAAGGCCGCCACCAGCCTGGACTTCGCCACCGACGTGGAGGCGGGCGTGGCCTTCCTGCGGGGCCGCAAGGACGTCGATCCCGCGCGCATCGGCCTGATCGGCCACAGCGAGGGCGGCCTGATCGCCCCGATCGTCGCCGCCAAGGATCCGAGGATCGCCTTCGTGGTGCTGATGGCCGGCACCGGCGTGCCGGGGGCCAGGGTGATGCAGAGCCAGAGCCGCGACATCGCGCGGGCGGGCGGCGCGCCGCAGGCGTCGATCGACCAGCAGGTGAAGCTGATCGCCGAGGTCAGCGACATGGTCGTGGCCGAGCCGGACACCGCCAAGCTGAAGCCGCGCCTGGCCTCGCTGCTGGCCGAGAAGGGCATGCCGCCCGAGGCGGCCGAAACCGGCTTCGCCCGCTTCGCCACGCCGTGGTTCAAGACCTTCCTGAGCCTGGATCCGGCCGACTACCTGAAACAGGTCAAGGCGCCGGTCCTGGCCGTGAACGGCGAGAAGGACGTGCAGGTCTCGGCAGCCGAGAATCTGCCGGCCATCAAGGCCGCCCTGGCTGGCAACAAGGACGTGACGATCCTGCCCCTGCCCGGCCTGAACCACCTGTTCCAGACGGCCAAGAGCGGCGCGCCCTCGGAGTACGCCGAGATCGAGGAGACCCTCGCGCCGTCGGCCGTGAACGCCATCGTCGACTGGACCGTGGCGCACGCCGCCAGGCCGTCGCACAAGCACGCCGATTAACTTCATCGATTTTATTTAATCGCTGGACCGCGCCCCTTCGGCTCCGCTAACGTCCCTCGCAAATCATACGTGGGGAGACACCGGGAATGCTTTCGCGACGCGCGATCCTGGCCGCCGGCGCGGCTGGCCTGACGGCGGGTTCGGCCGCCCTTCCGACCCTCGCCGCGGCCCGTCCCGGCTTCGTCAGGGTCGAGAACGGCCGCCTGAGCCTGGACGGCAAGCCCTACCGCTTCGTCGGCGCCAATCTCTGGTACGGGGCCTGGCTGGGCGCCCCGGCCGCCTTCGGCGACCACGCGCGCCTGGCCCGCGAACTCGACAAGCTGAAGTCGCTGGGCGTCACCAACCTGCGCGTCCTGGGCGCGGGCGAGCGCTCGCCGGCCAAGGTGGCCATGGATCCCGCCTTCCGCGGCCCGGGCGAGGACTACGACCAGACCCTGCTGACGGGCCTGGACGTGCTGCTGGCCGAGATGGCCAAGCGCGACATGAAGGCCGTCATCTACGTCAACAACTTCTGGGACTGGTCGGGCGGCATGCCGGCCTATCTGAACTGGACCGGCAACGGGACGTGGTTCCAGCAGGGCGACCCGGCCCATCCCTGGCCCGCCTTCGCCGACTATTCGGCCCGCTTCTACGCCGACGAGAAGGCCAACGCCCTCTTCCGCCACTATGTGAAGGCCCTGGTCGGCCGCACCAGCACCGTCACTGGCAAGCCCTATCGCGACGACCCCACGATCATGGCCTGGCAGTTGGCCAACGAGCCGCGCCCGGCCGGCAGCGAGGAATTCGGCAAGGTCAACCGCCCCGCCTACGACGCCTGGATCGACGGCACCGCCCGCTTCATCAAATCGATCGACGCCAACCATCTCGTTTCCAGCGGCAGCGAGGGCGACATGGGGTGCCTGGGCAGCGAGGCCTGCGTGGTCGAGAGCCACAAGACCCCGGCCATCGACTACCTGACCCTGCACGTCTGGCCCAACAACTGGAGCTGGATCTCGATGACCGACCAACCCTCGACCTACGAGGCCGGCGCGGCCCGCTCGCGCGACTACATCCGCCGCCACGTCGCCCTGGCCAAGGCGATGGGCAAGCCGCTGACCATCGAGGAGTTCGGCCTGATCCGCGACGGCCGCGCCTTCGCCCCCGGCTCGCCGGTCACCTTCCGAGACCGCTTCTACCGGATGGTGTTCGACGAGGTTGAGGCCGACATGAAGGCGGGCGGCCCGACCGCCGGCGTCAACTTCTGGGCCTGGAACGGCGAGGGCCGCGCCCAGCACGCCGACGCCTGGTTCAAGAAGGGCGACCGCTCCTATGTCGGCGATCCCCCGCAGGAGGAACAGGGCCTGTTCGGCGTCTTCGACGCCGACGCCTCGACCCTGGCGATCATCCGCGACCACGCCAAGGCCGTTAGGGCGATCTGACGAGGACGCCGTCAGCGTCCCATCACCCCGCGCAACCACCCGATCACGCCTCCGCCGCTCCGGCGGTGATCCCGCGCCACGCTGGCCTCGAAGTCGTGCCCGGCGTCGATGGCGCGGCGCAGGGCCTGGCGGTGAGCGTCGAGCATACGCTCATAGGCCTTGAGGGTCTCGGCGGCGTCGGCCACGCGGGCCATGTCGAGGTCGAGACCGTCCAGGAACGCCTCCGGCAGCTTGCGGATGTCGAAGTCGCGCCCGCCGCCCTCGGCCTCGTGGCCAGGCTCCAGCGCGTACCACCAGGTCAGGGCCCGGGCGCCCTTCCAGCTGTGATAGATCCTCACGCCGCCGTGGCTGAGCATCAGCTTGCGCCTGTTCACCATGAGTCCTCCTGGAGGACGATCTGGCGCCGCGGTTTGCGACAGCCGCAACCACGCAAGGCAAAACCGCCGTCCCGGGGTCGGGACGGCGGCTTGCAGGGTCACGCGGTCGGCGCGATCAGGGTTCGGAGAGACCCGCGTCGCCGTCGTCGGTGAGGTTGAACTCGTACCAGACGCCGTTGAGGACACCGAAGGCGAGGGCCAGGCCGAGGCCGAGAACCCAGGTGAAGTACCACATGATCTAGGCTCCTCTTTTTCTCAGTACATGGCCGGGTCGGACTTCAGGGCGGCGCTGCTCGTGCGGCCCCACAGCACCCGGTAGACGAAGGCCGTGTAGGCCAGCACCACAGGCATCAGCACCGCCACCACGACCAGCATGATGAACAGGGTCGAGTGGCTGGACGAGGCGTTCCACACCAGGAAGCTGGAATGGGCGTCGACGGTGCTGGGCAGGATGAACGGGAACATCGACAGGCCGCTGGTGGCGATGATGCCCGCCGCCGAGGCCGAGGAGCCGCCGAAGGCCAGGCCTTCCTGCCGCTTCCACAGGCCGAAGGTCGCGAAGGCCGCGCCGACGAAGCCCAGGACCGGGGCGATGGTCATCCACGGATAGCGGCCGAAATTGTCGAACCAGGCGCCGGGCGCGGCCACGACGGTCGCGCGCAGCGGGTTGGACGGACCGGCCGGATCGACCACGCCCTCGATGCGGAAGCCCAGGCGCATGGCCAGGAGGCCGCCGAGGGCGAACAGCACGATGCTGGCCAGGCCGGCGACCAGGCCGAACTTGCGGGCGCGGTCGACGATCGGCCCCTTCTCGGCCTTCACCGCCAGCCAGGCCGCGCCGTGCAGCACCAGCATGCTGGTCGACAGCAGGCCGCAGACCAGGGTGAAGGGCGTGAACAGCTCGAAGAAGTGGCCGTGGTAGGTGCTGCGCAGGTCGCTGTCGAGTTGCACCGGCACGCCCTGCAGCACGTTGCCGACGGCGACGCCGAACACCAGGGCCGGCACGAAGCTGCCGACGAACAGCGACCAGTCCCAGAACGAGCGCCACTTGGCGTCGGGCCGCTTGGACCGGTACTTGAAGCCGACGGGCCTCAGGATCATCGCCGACAGCACCAGGAACATGGCCAGGTAGAAGCCGGAGAAGCTGGCGCCGTAGACCATCGGCCAGGCCGCGAAGATCGCCGCCCCGCCGGTGATGAACCACACCTGGTTGCCTTCCCAGGTGGCGCCGATGGTGTTGATCACCGTACGCCGCTCGTCGTCGTTGCGGCCTATGAAGGGCAGCAGGGCGCCGACGCCCATGTCGAAGCCGTCGGTCAATGCAAAGCCGATCAGCAGCACGCCCAGCAGGCCCCACCAGATCAGGCGGAGGGTCGGATAGTCGAGGGGGAGTTCCATGATCTGGTCTCCTTTAGGCGACGGCTTCGGCGACGGGCGCGCCGGCACCGGAGGGGCCATTGTCTGCGGGGAAGGCGTCCTGCTCGGCGAACGGACCCTTCTTGATGGTCTTCAGGATCAGCCCGACCTCGACCACCGCCAGGGCGCCGTAGAGCAGGGTGAAGCCGACGATGCTGGCGATCAGCTGGGCGACGCTGAGGCTGGACGGGGCCAGGAAGGTGGGCAGCACCCCCTCCACGGCCCAGGGCTGACGCCCGACCTCGGCCAGCACCCAGCCCAGTTCGGTGGCGATCCAGGGCAGAGGGATGGCCAGCACCGCCAGGCGCAGGAACCACTTGGTGTTGTGCTTGCGCAGGGTGACCAGCACGAAGGCGGTGGCGAAGAGGGCGATCATCAGCAGGCCCGTGCCGGCCATGATGCGGAACGACCAGAACATCACCGGCACGTTGGGCACTGTGTCCCAGGCGGTCTTGGCGATCAGTTCCTTGGAGGCCGTGCGCGGGTCGGCGACGTGGCGCTTGAGCAGCAGGGCGTAGCCCAGGTCGCGGCGGTTCAGCTCGAACACGCTGCGGGCGGCCAGGTCCTGCGGATTGGCCTTCAGCTTCTCCAGCGCGTCGTAGGCGACGACGCCGCGCTCGATGCGGTCCTCGGCCGTGGCCACCAGTTCGAAGATGCCCTCGACCGGCTTGTCCAGGCTGCGGGTGGCGATCAGGCCCAGCACGTAGGGGATCTTCACCTCGGCGTGGGTCTTGCGGTCGGCGAGGCTGGGAATGCCGACGGCCGTCAGGCCGGCCGGCGCGGGCTCGGTCTCCCACATGGCCTCCAGGGCGGCCAGCTTCATCTTCTGGTTGTCGGTGAGGGCGTAGCCGCTCTCGTCGCCCAGGACGACGACCGACAGGGCCGAAGCCAGGCCGAAGGCGGCCGCGACGGTCATCGAGCGCTTGGCCACGCCCGTCCACCGGCCCTTCAGCAGATAGAAGGCCGAGACGCCGAGCACGAAGACGGCGGCGATGGTGTAGCCGGCGCTGACGGTGTGCACGAACTTGGCCTGGGCCACGGGGTTGAAGATCACCGCCTTGAAGTCGGTCACCTCCATCCGCATCGTGTCGGGATTGAAGGCCGCGCCGACCGGGTTCTGCATCCAGCCGTTGGCGATCAGGATCCACAGGGCCGACAGGTTGGTGCCCAGCGCCACCAGGAAGGTGACGAGCAGGTGGGTCACCGGCTTCAGCTTGTCCCAGCCGAAGAACATCAGGCCCACGAAGGTGGCTTCCAGGAAGAAGGCCATCAGGCCCTCGATGGCCAGCGGGGCGCCGAAGATGTCGCCCACATAGTGCGAGTAGTACGACCAGTTCATGCCGAACTGGAATTCCATGGTCAGGCCGGTGGCCACGCCCAGGACGAAGTTGATGCCGAACAGCGTGCCCCAGAACTTGGTGACCGTGCGCCAGATCGGGCGCTTGGTCATGACGTAGACCGCCTCCATGATGAACAGCATGAAGGACAGCCCCAGCGTCAGGGGCACGAAGAGGAAGTGGTACAGGGCCGTGAGGGCGAACTGCAGGCGGGATAAATCGACGACGGCGGGATCCATGCGTAGCTCCGGGGTCGGACGGCGATCGGTCGCGCCGGACGAGCATCTCGCCTTAGGCGTGTTTCCGATAGGGGTCTTTGATACGGATCAAGGCCTTTGAACGATGGAGCGCTAAAGCCTGTCCATGACCGCTCGCACCCCCGTCGAGACCGAGATTCTCACGCTCGCGCGCCCATGGCTGCGAAGCTTGAACAGGACGACCGCCGCCTTCGGACGGGCCGCGACGGCCTGGCGGCTGGCCGACGTTGTCGGCGCGGCCGGCTTCGCCGCCGGCTTGGCCTTCGGGATCGACGCCCTGACCCGCAGCCTGGCGGAGGCCCTGCCCTTCCTGGCGCTGGCCCTGGTCTCGGCCCTGGCGCGCGGCTTCCTGGCGGCCAGGGCCGCGCGCGCCGGCGCCGAGGCGGCCGCGCGGGCCAAGGCCCATGCCCGGCGTGAGGCCGCCGCTTCGCTGCTGGCGCCCGGCGCGCCGCGCGGCGGGGCCGCCGTCACGGCCGTGATGGACGGCGTCGAGGCGCTGGACGGCCACTTCTCGCGCTTTGCGCCCGCCCGCACCGCCTCGGCCGTGGCGCCGCTGCTGCTGATCGGCCTGACCGCCGTCGCCAGCCCGGTCTGCGCCGGTATCCAGCTCTTCACCCTGCTGCCGTTCATCGCCGCCATGGCCCTGGCCGGCATGGCGGCCGCCGACGCCTCGCGCCGGCAGTTCCTGGCCCTGGAGCGCCTGTCGACCCTGTTCCTCGACCGGGTGCGGGCCCTGCCGGTGGTGCTGGCCTTCCAGGCCGAAAACCGGGTGACGGCCGGCCTGGGCCAGGCCGCCCACGACCTGTCCAGGCGCACCCAGGCGGTGCTGCGCGTGGCGTTCTTCTCGTCGGCGGCGCTGGAGTTCTTCGCCGCCCTGTCGGTGGCCCTGGCGGCGGTCTACTGCGGCTTCAACCTGCTGCGCCTGCTGCCCTTCCCCGTTCCCGAGACGCTGGACCTCAAGCGGGCCTTCTTCGCCCTGGCCCTGGCGCCGGAAGTCTACGCCCCGATGCGCAGGCTGGCGGCCGCCTATCACGACCGCCAGGCCGCCGAGTCGGCCGCCCTGACCCTGGCCCGCCTGCCCGTCCTCGCCCCGGCCGCCGCGCCGCTGGAGTTGGCCTCCGCGCCCGAAATCCGTTTCGAGGGCGTGACCGTCGCCTATCCCGGCGGCGAGGCGGCGGTGTTCGACGGCTTGGATCTGGTCGCCCCGGCCGGAAAGATCACCGCCCTGCTCGGCCCCAGCGGTTGCGGCAAGACCACCCTGCTGAACCTGCTGACCGGCCTGGCCCCGCTGACCGCCGGCGAAGTGCGGGCAGGCGAGACGCGCCTGTCGGCCGCCGGATCCTTCGCCGCCGACCTGGCCTGGGCTGGGCAGTCGCCGCTGCTGCTGGCCGGCACGCTGGCCGACAACCTCGCCCTGGCGCGCCCCGACGCCTCGCGGGACGAGTTGGAAGCCGCCGCCCGGCGCGCCGGCCTTTCCGACCTGCTCGATCGCCGCGGCGGTCTCGACGCGCCCGTGGACGAGCGCGGCGGCGGCCTGTCGGGCGGTGAGCGCCGGCGCCTCGGCATCGCCCGCGCCCTGCTGAAACCCGCCCCTATCCTGTTGCTGGACGAGCCGACGGCCGACCTCGACGCCCAGGCCGAGGCGGCGATGATCGCCGCGATCCGTCACGCCGCCGCCGGCCGCACCACGCTGATCGCCACCCATTCCGAGGCCCTGGCGGCCGTCGCCGACAAGGTGGTGCGCCTGTGAGCAAGAGCCCGCTTTCCAAGCTCGTCGCCGAGCAGCGCCGCCGCCAGGCCGGTCCGCTGATCATCGCCGCCGTGGCCGCCGCCGTGGTCGGAGCCGCCTCGACCGCGCTGCTGGGCCTGTCGGGCTGGTTCATCACCGGCGCGGCCCTGGCCGGGGCCGCGGGCCTGGCGACCGCCCAGGCGTTCAACGTGCTGCTGCCCAGCGCCACGATCCGCCTGCTGGCCATACTGCGCACCGTGGCCCGCTACGGCGAGCGGCTGCAGGGCCATGCGGCGGCGCTGGACGCCCTGGCCGCCATCCGCCCGCGCCTGTTCGCCGCCCTGGCCGCCGCGCCGCCGCGCGAGGCCCTGGCCGTCTCGCGCGGCGAGGCCGCCGCCCGCCTGGTGCAGGACGTCGACGCGGTCGAGACCCGCTTCGTGCGCCTGTCCGCGCCCTGGGGCGCCGGCGCCGGCGTGGGCATGGCCATCGCCCTGGCGGCCCTGGCGGGCGTCTGGCCGGCGCTCGCCATCCTGACCGCCATCGCCGTGCACCTTGTCCTCGCCCGCGCCCTGACCCGCCGGCTCAGCGCGCCAGCCGGGGCGGCGATCCAGGCGGCCGCGGGCGAGCTGAAGGAGGCCCTGGCCGCCTTCGCCGCCGCCGCGCCGGAGCTGAAGGTCTACGGCGCGCAAGGACCCGCCCTCGACCGCATCGCCGCGCTCGGCGACCGCCTGGACGCCCTGAAAGTCCGCGCCGCACGGGCGCAGGGGATCCTGGGCCTGTCGGAAGGCGCGCTGACCGGCCTGGCCGTCGCCGTCGTGCTGGCCCTGGCCGCCCCGGCCTCGGCGCCGCTGGCGGCCCTCGCCGCCCTGGCCGCCGTCATGGCCATCGAAGCCGCCGCCCCGATCGCCCGCGCCTTCGAGCAGGACGGCGCGGCCGAGGCGGCCGGCCAGCGACTGGACGCCCTGCTGCGCCACGCGCCCTCCGACACCGCTTCGGCCAAGGCCGTCCGCCCCGCCCTGCGCCTGCAAGACCTGGACCTGCCCCCCGGTTCGCGCCTGGCCCTGACCGGCCCCACCGGCAGCGGCAAGACCACCCGGCTGGAACAACTGCTCGGCCTGCGCTCCGCACCGGCCGGCGCCTTCGCGCTGGACGGCGAGGACGGCGCGAACCTGTCGCCCGCCGCTCTTCGCCCCGCTTTCGCCTACGCGCCGCAGGACGCCGCCCTGCTGGCCGGCACGGTGCGCGAGAACCTGAAGCTGGCCGCGCCCGCCGCCACGGACGAAGCTTTGTGGGCCGCCCTCGACGACGCGGCCCTGGCCGACCGGGTCCGCGCCCTGCCCCAGGGGCTCGACACCTGGCTGGGCGAGGCCGGCGAGCGGCTGTCGGGCGGCGAGCGCCGGCGCCTGTCCCTGGCCCGCGCCCTGCTGCGCGACGCCCCCTGGCTGCTGCTGGACGAGCCGACCGAGGGCCTCGATGCGGCGACCGAGGCGCTGGTCGTCGCGCGGCTGGACGCCCGCCTGCGCGAAACCGGGCAGGGCCTGGTGCTTGTCAGCCACCGCCGGGCGCCGCTGGCGCTGTGCGAACGGTCGATGTCGGTCGAGACGGTGTCGCGGCCCGCCGGGTCGGCTATAAGCCGCCCCATGATCGAACCGGCGAAGCCTTGAGGCCCATGGCCGCTCCCCCGCGTGCTCCCGGCCCGCTGTACAGCGAGCTGCGCCCCGGCGTGTTCCTGGCCTCGGCGACGATGATCGCCGCCTGCGCCCTGCTCTACTTCGCCCTGCCCAGCCGCTACGCCGCGCCGGCGGCCTTCCTGCTGTTCGTGCCCTCGGTGCTGGTCAGCGCCGCCCTCGGCGGACTGGTGCCCGGCCTGATCTCGACGGTGCTGGCCTCGGCCATCGTCTGGTTCCTGACCTTCTCGCCGCACCCCGACCAGGCGACGGCGGTCTCCAGCATCGTGTTCCTGATGATCGGGGTGGGCATGTCGATCGGCGGCGGCTGGTTCCACGCCGCCCGTCACCGCACCGTGGCCATGACCAGCCACCTGCGCTCGATCCTCGACACCGTGCCCGACGCCGTGGTCGTCATCGATCCGCGCGGAATCATGACCTCGTTCAGCCCCGCGGCCGAGCGCCTGTTCGGATGGCGCGCCGCCGAGGTCGTCGGCAGGAACGTCAGCATGCTGATGCCCGAGCCGCACCAGAGCGCCCACGACGACTATCTCGAGCGCTACGCGACGACCGGCGAGAAGCGCGTGATCGGCATCGGCCGGGTCGTCACCGGCCTGCGCCGCGACGGCACGACCTTCCCCATGGAGCTGGCGGTGGGCGAGACCAAGGGCCCCATCCGCGCCTATACCGGCTTCATCCGCGACCTGACCGAGCGCCACGCCACCCAGGCCCGCCTGCAGGAGCTGCAGGGCGAGCTGGTCCACGTCTCGCGCCTGACCGCCATGGGCGAGATGGCCACCACACTGGCCCACGAGCTGAACCAGCCGCTGTCGGCCATCGCCAACCTGCTGACCGGCTCGCGCCGGCTGATGGATCGTGGCCGCCCCGAGGACCAGGCCAAGGTGCGCGACGCCATCGACCGCGCGTCGGACCAGGCGCTGCGCGCTGGCGACGTCATCCACCGCATGCGCGAGTTCGTGCGGCGCGGCGCCACCGAGCGCGACGTCGAGAGCCTGTCGGAACTGGTCGACGACGCCAGCGCCCTGGCCCTGATCGGCGTGCGCGAAGGCCAGGCCGAGGTCCGCGTCGCCCTGGACGGCGCCTGCGACGCGGTGTTCGCCGACCGGGTGCAGATCCAGCAGGTTCTGGTCAACCTGATCCGCAACGCCGTCGAGGCCATGGACGGCCGGGCCGTGCGACGCCTGACGGTCGCCAGCCGCCGGCTGGAGGACGGGACGGTCGAGGTGTCGGTGGCCGACACCGGCGCCGGGGTCGACGACGAGTTCCGCGAGCGGCTGTTCCAGCCGTTCATGACCACCAAGGCCGAGGGCATGGGCGTGGGCCTGTCGATCTCGCGCTCGATCATCGAAGCGCACGGCGGCCGCATCTGGGCCGACGCCAATCCCGGCGGCGGGACGGTGTTCCGCTTCACCCTGCCGCCCGGCCCCGCCCCAGCCCGGGCCAAACCCCGCACGCCTGAAGCCGACCAGGAGACGATTTGATGAGCGACGCCGTTGTGCACGTGGTCGACGACGATGCAGACGCCCGCGACTCGCTGGCCTTCCTGCTGGAGACGGCTGACTTCCGCGTGCGCACCTACGCCAGCGCCCTGGCCTTCCTGTCCGAACTGTCTGAGATCGAGCCCGGCTGCGTGATCACCGACGTGCGCATGCCCGGTATGACCGGCCAGGAACTGGTCCGCCGCCTGAAGGCCGAGGGCTCGTCCCTGCCCGTGGTGATGATCACCGGCCACGGCGACATCCCGATGGCCGTCGAGGCCATGCGCGACGGCGTGGTCGACTTCATCGAGAAGCCGTTCTCCGAGGCCCGGATCCTGGCCGCCCTCGAACGCGCCCTGGCCGCCGCGCCCCAGCCCGCGGTCAGCAACGATCAGGCCCAGGTGCTGGCGCGGATGGAGACCCTGTCCGAGCGCGAGCGCCAGGTGCTGGACGGCGTGGTCGCCGGCCATCCCAACAAGATCATCGCCCGCGACCTGGGCATCAGCCCGCGCACGGTCGAGATCTATCGCGCCAAGCTGATGAGCAAGATGCACGCCGACAATCTGGCGGCCCTGGTGCGGATGACGCTGTCGGTACGGAACTGAAGACCCCTCCCCCTTCCGGGGAGGGTCGAGGTTACGCCCCCACCGCCTTCTTCACCTGCAGGCTCAGGGCGTCGGTGATCAGCGGCTTGTGGGCCACGCCCGCCCACAGGGCGTCGGTGACGGTCAGGTCGACGGGTCCTTCGGCCAGAAGCACGGCCGGGGTGCGCACGCCCTTGCCGCGCAGCGAGGCCAGGGCCAGCAGGTCGACGTCCAGCACCAGGCAGTCGGCGGCGATCAGCTCGGCCAGCGGAACCTCCGCGACCTCTGCGAAGGCGCGCGGCCAGTAGCCCTCGGTCTCCAGGGCGAAGGCCAGGGCCTCGCGCAGGGCCTCGTCGGCCTCGACGATGATCACCAGCGGACGGGCGGGCGAAGGGGCGCACATGGCGCCAGTCAAGCCGGTGTCGGTCCAGCGCGCCTTGATCCGGCGCAAATCGAGCAGGTCGGCGATCATGCGATCGTCAGGGTCATCCAGACCGACGCCTTCTCGCCCGGCGCCAGCGCGACGATCCCGGTCTGGCCTTCGCCGAACCCGGGGCCGAACGGATCGGGACGGCTGGAGGTGGGCTCGACGCAGACGAAGTCGGCGCCCGGCGGCGAATAGACGTGAGCCCAGCGGCAGTTGTCCGAGGCCTCGATGATCGTCGAGGAGCCTTCCGGGGCCGACAGCACGGCCTTGCCGCCAAAGCCGGTCCAGCAGTTGTCGATCAGGCTGTCGGTCGCGGTCGGCGCGCCCACCGTCCAGTCGCGCATCCAGGGTCCCTGCTGGTGGACGGTCGGCAGGACGTCGGCGTCGACCATCCAGACGCCGTCGACGTCCATCTTCAGGGCCTCGCCGGGGCGGGCGGCGAAATAGGGATGCAGGCCCAGGCCCGCGGGCATCACTTCGGCTCCGGTGTTGGTCACCGACAGCTCGACGCGAAGGCCCTGGTCGGAAAGCACCAGGATCTGCTCGGCGCGATAGGCCCACGGCCAGTCGGACGGCGCATGGTCGTAGGTCAGGACCGCGCGGGTGTCGGACAGGCCCGTGACCGTCCAGGCCGCGCGCCAGCCCTGGCCGTGCAGCGGGTGCGGATGGCCGTCGAGGTTCGGGGCCAGAACGACCTCGCGCCCCTGGAAGGCGAAGCGGCCGCTGGGAATGCGGTTGCAGAACGGCACGAGGGGGAAGCAGCCGACGTTCAGGGCGTCGGTCGCGCCTTCCGGCGTCGGGCGCAGCACGTCGCGTCCGTCGAACACGAAGCGACCGATCGAACCGCCCACTTCGGGCAGCAGTTCGACGCGGGCGCGGGCGGTCGCCAGGACGGGGCGGGTCATGCGGAACTCCTGGTAGCGCTAACGCACGCTACGTCGCGCGTCGTATGCCAGCTTGGCCCAACCGGGGCAATGAACATGGCCGTCAGTAGCCGGCGTAGCGGCCCGGCTTGTGGTTGGCGATGATGACGATGCTGAGCGCCACCGCCGACAGGACCGACAGCAGCAGCTTGTCGAGGCTGACCACCATGAAGGCCGCCCCCACCACCAGCACGTCGGTGCCCATCTGCACCTTGCCGGCGCTGATCCCGCGCTTTTCCTGCAGCCAGAGGCCCAGCACGCCGATGCCGCCGACCGAGGCGCGGTGACGGGCCAGCGCCAGGATCCCCATGCCGATGATGGTGCCGCCGAACACCGCCGCGAAGATCGGGTCCACGCCCTTCAGCTTCAGCCAGTGCGGCAGGGCCAGGGTCAGTGTGGTCAGCGCCACGTTCACCGCCAGGGTCTTGAAGGCGAAGGTCCAGCCCAGCGCCCGCTGGGCGAAGACGTAGAACGGCAGGTTCAGGACGAAGAACACCACCCCCACCGGCCAGCCGCCGAGATAGGAGACGATCAGGGCGATCCCGGCGATGCCGCCGGTCACCAGGCCGGCGGTCTTCAGAAGGGTCAGGCCCACGGCGATGAAGCTAGTGCCGATCAGCAGCGCGTGAACGTCCTCGACGATCGTGTGGCGCGTGGCGGGCATGGGCGGGACGGAGGAGGCGGCGGCGGCGTTCAAGGGCGTCGAATCGTCGTCTGGAGGGATGGGAAACGGCCGCCCGTCCCGATCGCGTTCCCGCCCTGTCGCCCCTTTCGCCGCCGATCCTGGGCCGCGTGGAACGCTCTTGTCGTTCCGGACGCTTGATAGCGCCCGTGTCTGGCGTCATATATCATCTGAACGCGACGTCCCCCATGGGCGCCGCGCGAAATCCTCTACAACAATTCCGGAGCCGCCCCTATTCGCCGTCCCATGCAAGCGCCGCCCGTCAAGGATGGACCGCGTATCAACGATGAAATCCGCGTCCCCCGCGTGCTGCTGATCGACCAGAACGGCGAGAAGCAGGGCGAGATGCCGACCGCGTCCGCCATGGAGGCGGCCGAGGAAGCTGGGCTGGACCTGGTCGAAATCGTTCCGAACGCGAACCCGCCCGTCTGCAAGATTCTGGACTACGGCAAGTTCAAGTTCCAGGAGCAGAAGAAGAAGAACGAGGCCCGCAAGCGTCAGAAGGTGGTCGAGCTCAAGGAGATCAAGCTCCGCCCGAACATCGACAAGCACGACTACGACGTTAAGGCCAAGTCGATGTTCCGCTTCTTCGAGGAAGGCGACAAGGTGAAGGTCACCCTGCGCTTCCGCGGTCGCGAAATGGCGCACCCCGAACTCGGCATGAAGCTGCTGCAGCAGGTCAAGGCCGACTTCGACGAGGTCGCCAAGGTCGAGTACGAGCCTCGCATGGAAGGCCGCCAGATGATCATGATCCTGGCGCCCCGCTAAGCTTAGGCCCTATCTTCGAAGACGCCCCGGCCTCGCCGGGGCGTTTTTCGTTTCCGGTTTCCGTCGATGCCCCAGCAAGCCCCCCTCTCCCTGGATCCCGGCCTGACGCCCAAGGCTTGGCGCGAGGCCTTCGCCGCCAACGGCCGGCTGCACGTGCCGGGGATCCTGACCGCCGACTCGGCCGCGCGCCTGCACGCGGCCCTGACCATCGACACGCCCTGGAGCGGCGTGGTCGGCGTCGGGACCAAGCTGTGGAACCTGCCGCTGGACGGTCCGGGCGCCCTGTCGGCAGCCGACGACGCCGCGCTCGACCGGCAGGTGGCCGAAGAGACCCGCGCCGGCTTCGGCTTTCGATTCGACAATTTCCGGGTCAGCGACGAGGTCGAGGCCGGGCGCCGCGAAGGCCGGCTGCTGGAGGCGGCCTACGACCTGCTCAACGGCGAGGCCTTTCTGGACTTCGTGCGCGACCTGACGGGCGATCCCCGCCCCGAATACTGCGACTGCCAGGCGACGCGCTATCGCCCCGGCCACTTCCTGACCGAGCACGACGACCACGCCGATGGCAAGAACCGGCTCTACGCCTACGTCCTGAACCTGACGCCGCAGTGGCGCGGCGACTGGGGCGGCCTCCTGCTGTTCCTCGACGGCGACGGCCACGTGTCCGAGGGCTACACGCCAAGCTTCAACGCCCTGAACATCTTCCGCGTGCCGCAGAAGCACGCCGTCAGCTACGTCACGCCGCACGCGGCCGGGCCGCGCCTGTCGCTGACCGGCTGGATCCGCACGCGCGGTTAATCTCAGCCCGCCGCCCGCGCGGCCTTGGGCGGCGTCGGGTGGTGCCGCCGCCACACCCGGCGCAACTGGCGGGTGGAGGCGAAGCCAGCCCGCTCGGCGACGCTCTCCATGTCGAGCCGCGTCGCGGCCAGCATCTCGCTGGCGAGAGCCAGCCGCAGGCGGTTGACGTAGTCGGTCAGGCTCATGCCGGCATGGGCGTTGAACAGCCGCGACAGGTGGCGCGGACTGGCCGCCGCCAGATCGGCCAGCATCTCCAGGCTCCAGTCGCGGGCGGGCTCGGCGGCGATCGCGTCCTGCACGCGGTGGACGGCGGGATGGACATGGTTGCGCCCCTCCAGCCACGGCGACAGCTGCGGATCAGACGGTCCGCGCCGCAGATAGACCACCATGGCGCGGGCGATCGACACCGCAAGGGCTGGCCCGCGCAGCCGGGCGACCAGATGCAGCATCAGGTCCACGCCCGAGGTGATTCCGGCGCTGGTCAGCCGCTCGCCGTCCTCGACGAACAGGCGGTCCTCCAGCACCCGGGCGCTGGGCGCCAGGCGGGCCAGTTCGGCGGTGCAGACATGATGCGTAGTGCAGGCCTTGCCGGCCAGCAGCCCCGCCCGCGCGGCCAGCAGCGCGCCCGAGCATATGCAGGCCAGCGTCACGCCCGGCCGCACGACCCGCGCCAGCCAGGCGACGATGGCCGCCTCGTCTTCGACGTCGCGCGCGGTTGGCCCGGCGCCGCCCAGCACCTGGTCGACATTACCCGAGACGATGACCAGCGCCCCATCCGGCACGGCGTCGGGCAGCGGCCGGAGCCCGGCCAGCCCCAGGCCGATCGAACTGTCCATCGTCGCCCGGACGGCGAGGTAGGACACCGAGAACCCCGGCGCTCCCGGCTCCATCGCCGCCCGCCGCAGCACCTCCATGGGTCCGGCCACGTCGAGCAGCAGGGTGCGCGGCGGCAGGACCACATAGACGGGGATGACGGCGGACGACAGCTCGGTCATGCGGCGTCCAGCGCCTCCTCGACGGTGGCGATGCGCGCGAAGCGCTCGTGCAGAACGAGCTCTGTGCGGGCCTTGATCTCGTCGACGGTGAACACCCGGCCGTGGCGGTCGGTCATGTCGAAGGTCAATGTGGCCTCGGTGACGTAGTCGACGGCGAAGCCCAGGTCCGACGCGTGGCGGGTGGTGGTCTCGCAGCACTGCTCGGTGCGGATGCCGCTTACGATGACCCGGCCGATACGGTTCTGGATCAGCCAGACCAGCAGGCCGGTGCCGACCAGGGCGCTGTGGCTGGGCTTGTGGAAGGTGACGTCGGGCGTCAGCGACAGCCCCTCGACGGTGCGCACGTGGCCCGAGGCCAGACTGAAGATCCCCTCGGCCTCGACGTGCAGGATCTGCACGACCGGCAGGCCCCTGGCCCTGGCCCCGTCGATCAGGGCCTGCTGGCGCTCCAGGTAGGCGCCGGCGACCGCCGGGTCCCACGAGGCGCGCTGGCGAAAGGAATCCTGGGCGTCGACGACGATCAGGGCGGTGGCGGCGGACATCTTGCGTAGCTCCTTGGCGATGAAGATGCCGCAGGCTAGGCCTCGCACTCAAGGCGGATAAGCAAGCGGGCGGACGAAGAGCGGACAGAAAAGGACATCTCTTTGCTTCCGTCGTTCTCGCCACGAGGGCGGGAATGACGGGCGTATTGGGTGGCGGCGGCGGCCTCCCCGCCCCCAAACCCTCCGCACCCGGAAACTGAAATTTCAGTCGCTTTTCAGGACTATCGGGCGTAGAGGAGCCGCCTCGAAGGTTCCCGTCATGTCCATGCCCGCCGCTCCGGCCCCGGCGCCGCCCCTCACGCCGGCGCCCGTCCACAGTTCCCGCGCCCTCTACGTCCTGCTGCTGGTGGTGTTCATCAACCTGGTCGGTTTCGGCCTGGTGATCCCGCTGCTGCCCTTCTACGCCAAGGCGCTGAACGCCAGCGCCTGGCAGGTGACGGCGCTGTTCTCGGCCTATTCGCTGGGCCAGTTCCTGGCCGAGCCGTTCTGGGGACGCCTGTCAGACCGCATCGGCCGGCGGCCGGTGCTGATCGTCACCATCCTGGCCAACACCGCCTCCTATGTCGCCCTGGCCTTCGCCCCGACCATAGCGGCGGCCTTCGTCATCCGCTTCCTCAGCGGCGCGGCCAGCGGCAACATCTCGACGATCCAGGGCTACATGGCCGACGTCACCCCGCCCGAGAAGCGAGCCGCGCGCATGGGCCTGCTGGGCAGCGCCTTCGGCGCCGGCTTCGTGGTCGGCCCCGCCCTGGGCGGCCTGCTGGCCCATCCGGACGCCGGGCGACTGGGTTTCCAGCTGCCCCTGCTCGTCGCGGCCGGCCTGGCGGCGACGGCGGCGCTGGGCGTCTTCCTGTTCGTGGTCGAGAGCCGCGCGCCCCGCAAGGACGCTCCTCCGCCACCGCCGCGGCGCGAGGCGCTGAAGGCGGCTCTTGCCCATCCGGTGTTGTCGCGCGTGCTGATGGTCACCTTCGTCTCCACCGCCGCCTTCTCGGGCATGGAGGCGACCTTCGGCCTGTGGAGCCAGGCGCGATTCGACTGGACGCCGCAGCAGGTGGGCCTGTGCTTCGCCGTCATCGGCGTGGTCGCCTCGCTGGGCCAGGGCGTGCTGACCGGACGGCTGGCCCGCCGGTTCGGCGAGCCCAAGGTGCTGACCGCGGGCCTGTCGATCATCTGCCTGTCGATGGCCATGACCCCGTTCGTGCCCAGCGCCCGCTTCGTGCCGCTGTTCGTGGGCCTGACCGCCTTCGGCCAGTCGCTGGTCTTCCCCTGCATCGCCGCCCTGATCTCGCGCGCGACGCCGCCAGACCAACAGGGCGCTATGCTGGGCCTGAACATGGCCAGCGGCTCCCTGGCCCGGATGAGCGGCCCGATGATCGCCGGGCCGCTGTTCGGCCTGGCCACCGGCGCGCCCTACTGGGTGGGCGCCCTTCTGACCGTTCCGGCCGTGGTCCTGGCGGTGACCGTGGGCCGCCGGGCGAAGGCCGCTCCGTAGCCGCCTGTGGCTAAGAGTCCGTCGGGCCTTGCTTTTCACCCGGGGTTCCCGTATTCACCCCGCCTTTCCGGAACCGCCTGGCCAATTTGGCATGCCATGGCGGTTCGTCTCGCTATCCAGAGGACGGGGCCGTTAAACGCTCCGACGCGAAATGCCTAAGTTGAAGACGAAGTCGGGCGCCAAAAAGCGCTTCAAGATCACCGCCACGGGCAAGCTGAAGGCCGGCGTCGCCGGCAAGCGCCACCGCCTGATCGGCCACAACGGCAAGTACATCCGCCAAAACCGCGGCACGAAGGTGATGAGCGAGGCTGACGCCAAGATCATCCGCACGTACCTGCCCTACGGCCTGTAAGAGGAGCGCTGACACATGGCTCGCGTTAAACGTGGCGTCACCGCCCACGCCAAGCACAAGAAGGTTCTGGAGCAGGCCAAGGGCTTCTACGGCCGCCGCAAGAACACCATCCGTACGGCCAAGGCCGCGGTCGACAAGGCCGGCCAGTACGCCTACCGCGACCGCAAGGTGCGCAAGCGCGCCTTCCGTTCGCTGTGGATCCAGCGCATCAACGCCGGCGCCCGCACCGAAGGCTTGACCTACTCGCAATTCATCCACGGCCTGGACGTGGCGGGTATCGTGATCGACCGTAAGGTCCTGGCGGACATCGCCGGCAACGACGCCGTTGCGTTCAAGGCCATCGCCGACAAGGTTCGCGCGGCCCTGGCCTAAGGACCTTCCGGGCTTCATCGCTCGAACGATCCTGAAAAGCCCTCCGGCGCGAGCCGGAGGGCTTTTTGCTGCGCGCTCGTTGCCCCAGGCTCACGCAAGGGTTTCGCAAAGCTCGCGCACCACCTAGACAACTTGCGGCCGCCCTGTGAGTTGGCGATGGAGGACACGATGAGCATTCGGATGACGGCGACCGCCCTGGCGGCTTTCGGCCTGGCCGTGGTCGCGGCCTCGCCCGCCCCGGCCCAGACGGCGCCCACGTCCCAGGCCCAGCCCGAGACGCGCCCGTTTCCCCACAGCAACGGCCCCCTGTCGGGCATGGCGCTCTTCATCCCGGACGCCCAGGTGAGCGAGTTCCACAAGCCGTCGCACGAGGCGCCCAAGGTCTCGATCCTGCACAGGATCCGGGTCGGCGAGGTCGTGGCCCTGAAGGTGACCTTCATCGGCCCGCAGTTGGACGCCGCCAACGAGGTGGACGTGACCTACGACATCGATTTCGTCGGTCCCGACGGCAAGGTGCTGCGCAACGGCTCGCTGATGGGCCTGAAGGTCATCAAGGGCCGGGTCTCGGCGCCCGAGGCCGTGTTCGACAACACCGCCGTGGTGCCGAAGATCAGCTTCGACGCCCGCGACGCCAAGGGTCTCTACAAGGCCGTGGTCGTTCTGCACGACAACATCGCCAAGCGCGACCTGTCGATGACGGCCGAGATCACACTGCAATGAGCCAAAACCCCATCAACGCCAGTGACGAACGCGCTTCGTATCGCTAGACCGACACTCGTCATGACCGATCTCAACACCCTCGAATCCGACGTCCTGGCCCAGGTGGCCGGCGCGGCCGACCTTTCAGCGCTCGACGCCGTCCGCGTGGCCGCCGTCGGCAAGACCGGCTCGATCTCGGGCCTGCTCAAGACGCTGGGCGCGATGAGCCCCGACGAGCGCAAGGAACGCGGCGCGGCGATCAACGCCCTGCGCGATCGCGTGCAGTCGGCCATCACCGAGAAGAAGGCCGCCCTCGAGACGGCCGAACTCGATGCGCGCCTCGCCCGCGAGACCCTCGACCTCACCCTGCCCGGCCCCTATCGCCGCAAGGGCAGCGTCCACCCGACCATGCAGGTCATGGACGAGATGATCTCGATCTTCGCCGACATGGGCTTCGCCGTCGCCGAAGGTCCGGACATCGAGGACGACTTCCACAACTTCACGGCCCTGAACTTCCCCGAGAAGCACCCGGCCCGCGAGATGCACGACACCTTCTTCTTCGAGCCGAAGGAAACGGGCGAGCGCATGCTGCTGCGCACGCACACCAGCCCCGTGCAGGTGCGCACCATGGTCTCGCAGAAGCCGCCGATCCGCATCATCGCGCCGGGCCGCACCTATCGCTGCGACAGCGACGCCACCCACACGCCGATGTTCCACCAGGTCGAGGGCCTGGTGATCGACAAGGGCATCCACATGGGCCACCTGAAGTGGACCCTGGAAACCTTCATCGCCCGGTTCTTCGAGACCGACGCGGTGACGACGCAGTTCCGGCCGCACCACTTCCCGTTCACCGAGCCGTCGGCCGAGATGGACGTCCAGTGCGACCGCTCGGGCGGCGAGATCAAGATCGGCCAGGGCTCGAGCTGGCTCGAGATCCTGGGCTGCGGCATGGTCCATCCGAACGTGCTGCGCGCCTGCGGCATCGATCCGGACGAGTACCAGGGCTTCGCCTTCGGCATGGGCGTCGACCGCCTGGGCATGCTGAAGTACGGCATGCCGGACCTGCGCGACATGTTCTCGTCGGACAGCCGCTGGCTGGCCCACTACGGCTTCTCCGGCTTCGCCGCGCCGAACGCCGCCTCGGGGCTGTCGTGATGAACGCGCCCCGTCCGACCATCGACGGTTCGGCCAAGGTCTTCGAGAATCTGGAGATCTCGCTGATCGACCTGTTCCGCGCCCAGCTCCAGGGCGGCGTGAACATGGTCAGCGACCGCACCTTCAAGAACTGCCGCCTGCACGGGCCGGTGGTGATGCTGGCGCTCGAAGGCGTGACCTTCGACTCGACCAACTTCGGCTTCCACGGCGGAGACATCGCCAACCTCGTGCTGCGTCCCGCCGGTGAAAAGGTCATCGGCGCCCTGCCCTTCAAGGATTGCGCCTTCATCGGCTGCCAGTTCTTCGCGGTCGGCTTCACCGGCCCCGAGACCTTCCTGCAGCAGATCCTGGCGTTGGAAACCACGCAATGAAGTTCACCCTTTCCTGGCTCAAGGATCACCTCGACACCGACGCGACCGCCGCCGAGGTGGTCGCCGCCATGACCATGGCCGGCCTCGAGGTCGAGCACGTCACCGACCCGGCCGCCAAGCTGGCCGCCTTCAGCGTCGCCAAGATCGTCGAGGCCGTTCAGCACCCGAACGCCGACCGCCTGCGCGTCTGCCAGGTCGACACGATCGACGGCCGCAAGGAGATCGTCTGCGGCGCGCCCAACGCCCGCGTCGGCCTGACCACCGTCTACGCCCCGATCGGCGCCTACGTGCCGGGCCTGGGCGTCACCCTGGTCGAGAAGCCCGTGCGCGGCGTCGTCTCCAACGGCATGCTGTGCTCGGGCTCCGAACTGGAAGCCGACGACGGTTCCGAGGGCATCCTCGAACTGTCCGGCGACCTGGCCGTCGGGACCCCGGCCGCCATTGCGCTGGGCCTGGAAGCCGTCATCGACTTCGAGGTCACCCCCAACCGCCCCGACTGGCTGGGCGTCGCCGGCATCGCCCGCGACCTGGCCGCCGCGGGCGTGGGCAAGCTGAAGGACCAGTCGATCGCGCCGGTCGCCGGAACCTTCCCTTGCCCGATCACGGTCGAGGTGGACGGCGAGGCCTGCCCGGTGTTCGCCGGCCGCCTGATCAAGGGCGTCAGGAACGGCCCCTCGCCCCAGTGGCTGCAGGACCGCCTGAAGGCCATCGGCATCAATCCGAAGTCGGCGCTGGTCGACATCACCAACTTCATCTCCTACGACCGCGCCCGGCCGCTGCACGTCTATGACGCGGCCCTGCTGTCGGGGACCAAGATCGAGACGCGCCTGGGCCGTCACGGCGTCCATGGCGACGAGCATCTGATCGCGCTCGACGGCAAGACCTACGAACTGACCCCGGCCATGTGCGTCATCGCCGATGCGGGCGGCGAGCGCCCGATCGGCCTGGGCGGCGTCATGGGCGGCGAGAGCACCGGCTGCTCGGAAGCCACTGTCGACGTCTTCGTCGAGAGCGCCTGGTTCGAGCCGATCCGCATCGCCCAGACCGGCCGCGACACGGGCATCAACAGCGACGCCCAGTACCGCTTCGCCCGCACGGTCGACACCGGTTCAGTCGTGCCGGGCCTGGAGTTGGCCACCAAGCTGATCCTGGAGCTGTGCGGCGGCGAGGCCTCGGAGATCGTGGTCGCCGGCCAAGCCCCGGCCGCGCCGGGCCCGATCCTGTTCGACCCGGCCTACGTGCAGGGCCTGTCGGGCCTGGACATCGCGCCGGAGAAGAGCCTTTCGATCCTCCAGGCCCTGGGCTTCAAGATCGAGCCGCCCAAGGACGTGCCGGTCGCCGAGTTCGCCACCCATGCCGAGAGCGTGGTCTGCGTGACCCCGCCGACCTTCCGTCGCGACGTGCACGGCAAGGCCGACCTGGTGGAGGAAGTGGCCCGCATCGCCGGCTTCGGCGCCCTGCCGTCGACGCCCCTGCCCGAGGTTCCGCGCGCCGTCGGCGGCGTGCTGACCGCCCGTCAGGCCCGCGCCCGCACCGCCCGTCGCGCCCTGGCCGCGGCCGGCTACGCCGAAGCCGTGACCTGGAGCTTCACCAGCCGCGCGACCGCCCAACTGTTCGGCGGCGGCGCGGCGCAGCTGGTGCTGGCCAATCCGATCGCCTCGGAACTGGACTGCATGCGCCCCTCGGTGCTGCCCAACCTGATCGAGGCGGCCGGCCGCAACGCCCGCCACGGCTTCGCCGACGTCGCCCTGTTCGAGGTCGGCCCGGTGTTCCTGGGCGACGGTCCCAAGGACCAGCGCACGGTGGTGGCCGGCATCCTGGCGCCGCGCCCGCCGCGCGCCTGGGACAAGCGCCCGGCCGATGACGTGTTCACGCTCAAGGCCGACCTGCTGAACCTGCTGGAGGAGATCGGCGCGCCGGTCGCCTCGCTGCAGACCGCGCAAGGCTCGGCCTCGTCGTGGTGGCACCCGGGCCGCTCGGCCCGCCTGCAGCTGGGTCCCAAGGCCGTCGTCGCCGAGTTCGGCGAGCTGCACCCGGCCGTGCTGAAGGCGCTGGACGTGGCTGGCCCGGTCTACGGCTTCGAGATCGTCCTGGAGGCGATCCCCGAGCCGAAGAAGAAGGCGGTCAAGACCAAGGCGGCGTTCACGCCGTCGGCCCTGATGCCGCTGACCCGCGACTTCGCCTTCGTCGCCGACAAGGCCAAGGCGGCCGGCGACCTGGTCAAGGCCGCGGCCGGCGCCGACAAGGCGCTGATCGCCTCGGCCCGCGTCTTCGACGTCTACGAGGGCCCCGGCGTGCCGGAAGGCTTCAAGTCGGTGGCCATCGAGGTGCTGGTCCAGCCGCGCGAGGCCACGCTGACCGACGCCGAGATCGAGGCCCTGTCGGCCAAGGTCGTCGCCGCGGTCGAGAAGGCGGGCGGCAAGCTGCGGGCTTGAGCTTGATCCTTCCGGAGCGTGGCAGCCGAAAGTGGATACCGGTTTCGGCGCCCGCCACGCTCTTGAGTAAAAGAGCCTGAACGCCATGTGAGGGGCGAAGGTGATGCTGCGCTGCATCCACCTTCGCCCCTTTCGCGTTTCAGGCCCCATGAGCGACGATCTCTTCAGCCACAACCCCGCCAAGAGCCGCTACGAGCTGGAGGTCGACGGCCTGATCGCCTTCGCCGACTACCAGCGCAGCGGCCATCGTCTGGTCATCCCGCACGTGGAGGCCGATCCGGCCCTGCGCGGCACCGGCGCGGCCGGCCGCCTGATGACCAAGGTCGCAGAGGTGGCCCGGGCCGAGGGCATGCGGATCACCCCGCTGTGCTCCTACGCCGCCGCCTGGCTGCGGCGTAACGATCCCGAACTGATCGCCTGAGCGGTCTCGCCAGGCGGATAGTTTCGGATCGCCGTCCAAACTGGCGCCTCGTGAACGTTTGCAACGCAGCAAAGCCTTGTCGAGCGTGCGGCTACTCGTGCTAGAACTTTCGTGACGGTCCAGCGCGCCCTGCCGGGAGCCTGCGCGACCGCGAGCGAAGGCTTGGATTTTCATGGTTGATATCAAGACGGTCGGCGTGATCGGCGCTGGCCAGATGGGTTCGGGCATCGCCCATGTCTGCGCGTTGGGCGGCTACGACGTGCGCCTGCACGATGTCTCGCGCGAGCGCATCGACGCCGGCATCGCGCTGATCGGCAAGAACCTCGCCCGCCAGGTGAGCCGCAACATCATCGACCAGGCCGCGGCCGACGCCGCCCTGGCCCGCATCAGCGCCGCCGAGAACGTCGAGGCCATCGGCCAGACCGATCTGGCCATCGAGGCGGCCACCGAGAACGAAGAGGTCAAGAAGGCCATCTTCCGCAGCCTGCAGCCGCACCTGAAGCCCGACACGCTGCTGGCCTCCAACACCTCGTCGATCTCGATCACGCGCCTGGCCAGCACCACCGACCGCCCCGAGCGCTTCATCGGCCTGCATTTCATGAATCCCGTGCCGCTGATGAAGCTGGTCGAGATCATCCGTGGCATCGCCACCGACGTGCCGACCTACGAGACGGCCGTGGCCTTCGCCAAGTCGCTGGGCAAGATCACCAGCAACGCCGAGGACTTCCCCGCCTTCATCGTCAACCGCGTGCTGGTGCCGATGATCAACGAGGCGATCTACACGCTGTACGAGGGCGTCGGCACCGTCGAGGCCATCGACACCGCCATGAAGCTGGGCGCCAACCATCCGATGGGCCCGCTGGAACTGGGCGACTTCATCGGCCTGGACACCGTGCTCAGCATCATGAACGTGCTGTACGAAGGCCTGGCCGACAGCAAGTACCGCCCCTGCCCGCTGCTGGTGAAGTACGTCGAGGCGGGGTGGCTCGGCAAGAAGACCGGCCGCGGCTTCTACGACTACCGCGGCGAGGTCCCGGTCCCGACGCGCTGAAGCGTCCCCGCTGAAACAAGAAGCCCGCCGCGAGCATCTCGCGGCGGGCTTTTTTTCGTGACCATGAACGGGAGGGTCACCCCGCGCCGAGCGCCACGGCCGTGTGGTAGACGACGAAGGCCGCCAGATAGGCCAAGCCGACCATGTAGACGAACATCACCGTCGGCCAGATCCAGCTGTTGGTCTCGCGCTTGACCACGCCCAGGGTGGGCATGCACTGCGGCGCGAAGACGTACCAGGCCAGGAACGCCAGGGCGGTGGCCAGCGACCACTGCTGCGACAGCAGGCTGCTCAGCGCGTCGTGCGAGTCGGCGTCGCCGCCGACGGCGTAGACGGTGCCCAGCACGGCCACGGCCACTTCGCGGGCGGCCATGCCCGGGATCAGGGCCACGGTCATCTGCCAGTTGAAGCCGATCGGCTCCATCACCGGCGCGATGAACTTACCCAGGCGGCCGGCGATGCTGTAGTCGATGGCCGGGCCCGTCGCGCCTTCCGGCGGATAGGGGAAGGTCGACAGCACCCACACCAGCACCATCAGCGGCAGGATGATGCGGCCCGCGCGGCTCATGAAGATCCGGGCGCGGGTCAGGAGGTTCAGCAGCACGTTGCGCGGCTCGGGCCAGCGGTAGGTCGGCAGCTCCATCATCAGCGGCTCGGCCGCGCCGCGCCAGAAGATGCGGCGGATGACGAACGACACCAGCAGGCCGAAGATGATCCCCGAGGCGTACAGCCCGAACATCACCAGCCCCTGCAGCGACAGCACGCCCCAGACCTTGGTGTGGGGGATGAAGGCGCCGATGATCAGCGTGTA
Source organism: Caulobacter flavus (assembly GCF_003722335.1). GTDB lineage: Bacteria > Pseudomonadota > Alphaproteobacteria > Caulobacterales > Caulobacteraceae > Caulobacter > Caulobacter flavus. Next base: position 2,310,241 of record NZ_CP026100.1, on the reverse strand, counting down.
GACCGGCACCCGCGCCGAGCAGGTCATCAGCGGCGCGATCAGGATCGTGGTCAGGCGGTCGCGCTTGTTGTCGATCACCCGCGTCGACATGATCCCGGGGATGGCGCAGGCGTGGCTCGACAGCAGCGGGATGAACGCCCGTCCGTGCAGGCCCGCCACGCCCATAAGCTTGTCCAGCAGGAAGGCCGCGCGGGTCATGTAGCCGCTGTCTTCAAGGATCAGGATGAAGAAGAACAGCACCAGGATCTGCGGCAGGAACACCAGCACGCTGCCCACGCCCGCGATCAGGCCGTCGGCGATGAAGCTGGCCAGCAGGCCCTCGGGCAGGTGCTCGGACACCAGGCCCGCCAGCGCCGCGAAGCCGGCGTCGATGGCGTCGGCCGGCACGGTGGCCCAGGTGAACACCGACTGGAACACGGTGAACATCAGCGCCGTCAGAATCAGCAGGCCGGCGACCGGATGCAGCAGCACCGCGTCGATTCTGGCGGTGACGGTGTCGGGACGCTCGGGCGGGCGCACGCAGTCGCGATAGATGCGCTGGGCCTGGGCATGGGCGGCGCGGATCTCGCCCGCGCTCGGCTCGCGCCAGGTGTTGTCAGCGGCGTTGGAGTGGGTCAGCGTCAGGGTGTTGACCTGGGTCAGCAGCTCGTCCAGGCCCCGCTTGCGGGTCGCCACCGTCGTGACGATCGGCGCGCCGATCTCGCGCGACAGCTGCTCGAGATCGATGCGCAGGCCCTGGCGCTGGGCGATGTCGAACATGTTGAGGGCCAGCACGAACGGCCGTCCCACCTGCTTCAGCTCCAGGACGAGGCGCAGCACCAGGCGCAGGTTGGTGGCGTCGGCCACGCAGACCAGCACGTCGGGCGCGGTCTCGCCCGACAGGCGGCCCAGCACCGCGTCGCGGGTGACGATCTCGTCGGGGCTGCGGGCGCGCAGGGAATAGGTGCCCGGCAGGTCGAGGACGCGGATCGTCCGGCCGCCCGGCGTGACCAGCTGGCCTTCCTTGCGCTCGACGGTGACGCCGGCGTAGTTGGCGACCTTCTGGCGGGCCCCGGTCAGGGCGTTGAACAGCGCGGTCTTGCCGGAATTCGGATTGCCGACCAGCGCGACGCGCGCGGGCCGGATAGCGGTGTCGGTCAAAGCGTCTATCCGTCGAACTGAACGGTCACGGCGCGCGCCTCGCGGCGGCGCAGGGCCACGCGGGTGTCGTCCACCCGCACGGCCATGGGATCACGGCCAAAGAGGCCTTCCTGCAGGATCTCGATGCGCGCGCCCTCGACGAAGCCCATCTCCAGCAGGCGGCGCTCCAGCTCCTCGGCGGCCACGGCCTCGGGCGCGCCGGTGTCGCCGCGCACCGCGACGATGACGCCCGTCTCGCCGCGCCCGGCCGAGCTCAGGGCGCGGGTCGGCGCCTCGGAAACCAGGGCGGCGTCGGCGGTGAGGACGGCGTCGGACATTCTTGGGCCTCGCGGCGAAAAGTTGCGAACGATTATCAGCCCCAACCGCCACTGTCGATGAAAGATGCCCCCTTCGAACGCTGGTCGCGGAAAAAATTAACAGGCATGGCGCGGCGTAATGGCCCAGCCGCGTTAATCTATTCGACTCAAGGCCGCTCCGGTTGCATTAATTTTTGCAAGCGATTCGTAGGGACCCGAAATGCGAAGGCTCAAGCTGGCTCTGCTGACCGGCGCCTATCTCTGCCTGGCTCTTATCGTCTCCCTGCTGCTGTGGCGCATGGGGGCGACCCCGGCTGTCGGCCTGTCAGCCTTCGTCGGGTCGCTGGGCCTGTGCTTCGCGTTCCACGGCATCGTCAGCGGCATGTTCGACAACGCCCAGCTGAAGCTGGACATCGAGACCGTGCGCGAGGCCCACGGCATCCTGGTCGAGCAGATCGAGAAGATCGACGCGCGCATGACCAGCCTGGTCGAAAGCGTCGCCGAGGACGCCGAGAAGCGCTCGGCCGAGCTGACCAGCGAGGTCCACCAGCTCGAAGACCTGATGCAGCGCATGAGCGAGCGCCTGGAAAGCCAGCTGACCCACCAGGTCGCGGCCGCCCGCCACGACGCCCGCGGCCGCGGCGCCGCCGCCCCGGTCAACGCCGTGCTGGAAGCCGTGCAGGACGCCCTGGCCGAGAACCGCGTCGACCTCTACCTGCAGCCGGTCGTCAGCCTGCCGCAGCGCCGCACCGTCTTCTACGAAAGCTTCTCGCGCCTGCGCGACGAGACCGGCCGCGTGATGATGCCGGCCGAGTACCTGGCCGTGGCCGAGCCCGAAGGCCTGATGACGGCCGTCGACAACCTGCTGCTGTTCCGCTGCGTGCAGATCGTCCGCCGCCTGGCCAAGCAGGACCGAAAGGTCGGCATCTTCTGCAACATCTCGCTGGCCAGCCTGTCGGACGAGACCTTCTTCCCGCAGTTCCTCGAGTTCCTGCAGGGCAACAAGGATCTGGCCGGCTCGCTGATCTTCGAACTGGGTCAGACCGCCTTCAACCAGCGCGGCCCGGTCGAGGCCCGACACATGGCCCGCCTGGCCAGCCTGGGCTTCCAGTTCAGCCTCGACAAGGTCGTGGACCTGGATCTCGACTTCCAGGACCTGGCGCGCGCCGACGTCAAGTTCGTCAAGGTCGGCGCCCAGCTGATCCTCGAACAGCTGGAAGAGCAGGACGGCAAGCTGGTGCTGAGCTCCCTGCCCGACCTGAACGCCGCCGACTTCGCCGCCCTGATGCGCCGCTACGGCGTCGAGGTGATCGCCGAGAAGGTCGAGAGCGAGCGCCAGATCGCCGAAATCCTCGATCTCGACATCGGCTATGGCCAGGGCCACCTGTTCGGCGAGCCCCGCGCCATCCGCGACGCCGTGCTGGCCGAGACCGATCCGCCGGCCGACTTCGTCCAGGCCCCGCTGCGCCGCCGCGCCGCCAACTGGTAGGCTCTTCGCCCCACCTCCGATCTCGACCGCCGCCGGGGCCCGGCTCCGGCGGCGGTTTGCGTTTGACCGCAAGCATCGGAATGACCAAGGCCAAGGACGGCGCGATCCTGTGGGCAGATCCGAAAGGAGCCCGACATGACCACTGCCTACACCACCGACGACGACCGCTGGGCCGCCATCGAGCGTCGCGATCGCGCCGCCGACGGCGCGTTCTTCTGCGGCGTGCGCACCACCGGCGTCTATTGCCGTCCCAGCTGCGCGGGCCGCCCCCTGCGCCGGAACGTCGCCTTCCACGACACCCGCGAGGCGGCCCGCGCCGCGGGCCTGCGCGCCTGCCTGCGCTGCCGGCCCGACGAGCCGATCGAGACGCTGCGGTACGGCCTCGGCGAGACGCCGCTGGGCCTGGCCCTGGCGGCGACGTCCGAAACGGGCCTGGCATTGCTGATCCTCGGCGACGACCAGGCGGCCATGGTCGAGGATCTCGCCGCCCGCTTCCCCCGCGCCCGGCTGGTCGAGGACGGCGCGAGCGTCGCCCCGGCCCTGGCCGCCCTGTCGTCGGCGATCGATGACGGCGGCCGCGCCAGCCTGCCCCTGGACGAGCGCGGCAGCGATCTGCAGCGCGCCGTCTGGAAGGCGTTGCGCGACATTCCCGCCGGAACCACCGCCTCCTACGCCCAGGTCGCGCGCGCCATCGGCCGCCCCGAGGCCGTACGGGCCGTGGCCCAGGCCTGCGGCGCCAACCCGGTGGCCGTGCTGACGCCCTGCCACCGCGTGGTGCGCTCGGACGGCGGCCTCTCGGGCTATCGCTGGGGCGTGGCGCGCAAGAAGGCCCTGCTCGACCGCGAGGCGGCGGCGTGAACCTGGACTGGGACCGCATCGCCGCCGAACTCGACGCCCGGGGCTGGGCCCTGACCGGCCCGGTGCTGACGCCGGAGACCTGCGCCCGGACGGCGGATCTCTACGCCCAGGAGACGCCGTTCCGCAGCCGGGTGGTCATGGCCCGCCACGGCTTCGGGCGCGGCGAGTACAAGTACTTCGCCTATCCCCTGCCCGAGGTCGTGCAGCGGCTTCGGGCGGGGCTCTATCCGCCTCTGGCCGCCATCGCCAACGACTGGATGGCGCGGCTGGACGAGACGCGCCGCTTTCCGGAGACGCTGGACGACATGCTGGAGCGCTGCCGCGCGGCTGGCCAGGCGCGCCCGACGCCGCTGCTGCTGACCTACGGCGCGGGCGACTACAACTGCCTGCACCAGGACCTCTACGGCGAGCACGTGTTTCCGCTGCAGGCGGCCTTCCTGCTCGACCAGCCGGGCCGCGACTTCGAGGGCGGCGAGTTCGTGATCGTCGAGCAGCGCCCCCGCCAGCAGTCGGCCGCCCAGGTCGTGCCCTTGGCCCAGGGCGAGGGGGTGATCTTCGCCGTGCGCGAACGGCCGGCGCAGGGAACACGCGGCGTGCATCGCCGCATCCTGCGCCACGGCGTCAGCGAGGTTCGAAGCGGAACGCGGCGGACGCTGGGCGTCATCTTCCACGACGCGACGTGACCACGAAAAACGGCCCCGGAGTCGCCTCCGGGGCCGTCGTCGCGATCAGGATCGCTAGGCGCTTACCAGGCGAAGCCGAAGCTGCCGCCGCTCATCACGTCGCGGCCGGTGGCCGAGAAGCCGACGTTGAAGCTGGTCGCGCGGCTGCTGTGGGTGTAGCCGGCCGCGATGGCCGCCTGGCCGCGGTAGCCGCCGACGGCCAGCGACAGGCGGTTGGTCAGGCCGGCGTTCGCGCCGGCGCTGTTGCCCGCCATCATCGACATCGCCGAGCTCATCGCGCCGACGCCGTCGAGGCGCGCCGAGATGTTGTTCAGGCGGTTGTCAAACTGGCTGGTGAAGCTGTCCACGCGCCAGTCGGTGTAGGCGTTGGCCGAGGCCAGGGTCTGGGAGGCCTTGGTGTCGGTGTAGCTGTTGGCGGCGGTCAGGGTCTGGGCCGAGCGGGTGTCGGTATAGGCGTTGGCGGTCGTCACGGCCTGGACGCCGACGGCGTCGGCATGGGCGTTGGCCGAGGCCAGGGTCTGGGCCGACTTGGTGTCGGTATAGGTGTTGGCGGTCGCCACGGCCTGCGCGCCGACGGTGTCGGCGTAGGCGTTGGCCGTGGTCAGGGTCTGGGACGCGACAGTGTCGGTGTAGCTGTTGGCGGTCGCCACGGCCTGCGCGCCGACGGTGTCGGCATAGGCGTTGGCCGTGGAAGTCAGACCCGAGGTCACCGACTGCAACTGGCCGACCGTGGCCGCGTCGGTGGCGTTCACGCCGTCGGCGAGATTGGTGATGCGGCGAGTCGCGGACGGCGAGCCGACCGAGACCACATTGCTCTCGGTGGCCGTCGAGCCATAACCGATGGCGACGCTGTTGACGCCCGAGGCGGAGGCGCCGGCGCCGATCACGGTGGCGTAGTTGCCGACGGCCGACGAAGAGTTGCCGACCACGGTCGCGTAATTGCCGCTGGCCGTGCCGTGCGAACCGATCTGGATCGCGTACTGGCCGCTGGCCTGAGCGTCGTGGCCGATCGCCAGGGCATGCGAACCGGTGGCCGTGGCGCTCTGACCGAAGGCGTTCGAATAGGAGCCGCTGGCGTCCGCGTTGTTGCCGACCGCCGTGGCCAGGCCGCCGTTGGCGGTGGCCGTGCCATCGTTGCTGACGGCGGTTTGAGCAAAGGCGCCTTGAGCGGCGAAGAACGAGACCACGACGGCCGAACAGAACAGAACCGACTTCTTCGAGATGTTACGCACTATACTAAACTCACTTACACGATCAGGCTCGGAATTCTTCCGCCGCCCCCTGCCACAATGAAGTAGTATGTATGTATTATCGTACGGTTAAGCTGGAAATTACTAAGAAGTATGAATGAATATAACGTCGTTACAAGCAAATGCACGCAGTCGGAAAGTCGACGATTCATAGATCGACAAATTCCGTTGCTGGATCGCGGCAGCCTCACCATATGAACGGTCGCGCGGCCTCGCGGGACGGGCGGCGCGACGCCATTGACGCTCCCGCCCATGCCCGGTACCCGCCCAGCCCATGATCGACTTTCCCGCCGGCCTTTCCGCCCTGACCGACCGCTACGACGTGGTGCTCTGCGACGTCTGGGGCGTCATCCACAACGGGGTGCGCAACTTCCCCGAGGCCTGCGAGGCGCTGGAACGCTTCAACGCCGATCACGGCCCCGTGGTGCTGATCTCGAACGCGCCGCGTCCTTCCAGCGACGTGCTGGCCCAGCTGGACGGCCTGAAGGTGCGGCGCGAGGCCTGGAGCGCCTTCGTCACCAGCGGCGACGCCACCCGCTCGCTGCTGGCCGCCCGGGCCCCGGGCAAGGTCTGGAAGATCGGCCCCGAGCGCGACGAGCCACTGTACGCGGGCCTCGGCCTCGAAGGCGCCGGCTGCGAGGCGGCCGACTTCATCTGCTGCACCGGCCTGTTCGACGACGAGAACGAGACCGCCGAGGACTATCGCGGCCAGCTGCAGGTGGCCGCCGACCGCGGCCTCGTCTTCATCTGCGCCAACCCCGACCGCGTCGTGCAGCGCGGCGACAAGCTGATCTTCTGCGCCGGCGCCCTGGCCGATCTCTATGAAGAGCTCGGCGGCCAGGTGGTGATGGCCGGCAAGCCCTATGCCGCGATCTACGATCTGGCCCTGGCCGAGGCCGAGCGCCTGAAGGGCGGACCGGTCGATCGCTCGCGCGTGCTGTGCATCGGCGACGGCGTCATCACCGACGTGCTGGGCGCCGAGAACCAGAAGCTGGCCTGCCTGTTCGTCGCCAAGGGCATCCACGGCGACAAGGCCCTGGGCCCCGACGGCCTGCTGGCCCCCGAGGGCGTGGCCAAGCTGCTGGCCGCCGAAAGCGTCGGCGCTGCGCACGCCATCGCCGATCTGGTCTGGTGAAGCCGGCGCGAACCGCTAAAAAGCCTCTTCAAGATCAATAAGAACGCAGGATCGGGGATCGCATGGGTCTCTTTCTCGAGGACTTGAGCGTCGGCCAGGCCGCCGAGTTCAGCCGCGCCGTGGGCGAAGCCGACATCCAGGCCTTCGCCGACGTCACCGGCGACACCAATCCGGTCCATCTCGACGCCGACTACGCCGCCACGACCAGCTTCGGCGAGCGCATCGCCCACGGCATGCTGTCGGCCGGCTACATCTCGGCGGCGCTGGGCACCACCCTGCCCGGCCCGGGCGCGGTCTATCTTTCGCAGTTGCTCAACTTTAAGCGGCCGGTGCGTATCGGCGACACCGTGGTGGTCAAGGTCGCCGTCACCGCCATCGACGAGGCCAAGGGCCGCGTGACCCTGTCGACCACCTGCGTCGTCGGCAAGAAGGCCGTGGTCGACGGCGAGGCCGTGGTCCTGGTTCCGAAGAAGGGCGCCTGAGCATGGATCAGCGCGTGCGCCTGAAGATCGTCCACGGCTGGAAGGATCTCTCCCCCGAGGAGAAGGGCGCGGCCGTGGCCCTGGGCAATTTCGACGGCGTCCATCGCGGGCACCAGCAGGTGATCGCCGAGGCCGCCAAGGCCGCGCGCGAGCTGAAGGTTCCGCTGGGCGTTGTCACCTTCGACCCGCACCCGCGCCGCCTGTTCCGCCCGACCGAGCCGGCGTTCCGGCTGATGACCATCGAGCAGCAGGCCCGCCTGCTGAGCGACCTGGGCGTCGACTTCCTGTACCTGCTGCCGTTCGACTTCGAGATGGCCACCCTGGACGACCGCGCCTTCGCCGAGCGCGTGCTGCACCAGGGCCTGGGCATCAGGCACGTGGCCGTCGGCTTCGACATCTCGTTCGGCAAAGGTCGCACGGGCAGCCCGCAGGCGATGAAGGCCTACGGCGAGGAGTTGGGTTTCTCGGTATCGGTGGCCGAGCCGGTCGCCAACCGCGACGGCGAGAAGTTCTCGTCCACCGGCGTGCGCGAGGCGCTGCGCGCCGGCCATCCGGAGGAAGCCGCCCGCATCCTGGGCCGCCCCTTCGCCATCGAGGGCGTGGTGCGCCGCGGCCAGCAGCTGGGTCGCCAGCTGGGCTTTCCCACCGCCAATGTCGAGATCGTCGACTACGTGGTGCCCAAGCTGGGCGTCTACGCCACCCGCACCCGCCTGCCCGACGGCCGGGTGATCCCGGGCGTGGCCAACCTCGGCAACAACCCGACCACCGGCGAGGTCGAGACCCGCCTGGAGACCTGGCTGTTCGACTTCGACGAGGACCTCTACGGCCAGGTCATCGAGACCCAGCTGATCGCCTTCCTGCGCCCCGAGCTGAAGTTCGACAGCATCGAGCTGATGATCGACCAGATCCGCTGCGACGAGACCCAGGCCCGCGCGATCGTGGCGCCGGGGTTCTGAAGACGGAGAAAGGCCGCCTCACGGCGGCCTCCCCCTCCGGCCCTCCGGGCCACCTCCCCCAGAGGGGGGAGGATTTGAGCCGACAGATGCTCCCCCTCTGGGGGAGCTGTCGCGGAGCGACTGAGGGGGCCCTCCTCAGCCTTACCGGATCCCCGGTACGTGCAGAGCCGCCTCACGCTCGGCCTTCTGGGCGTAGGCCAGGTCGCCGTACTTGGCGTACTCCATCCGGGCGATGGTGCGGCAGTGCACCTCGTCGGGACCGTCGGCCAGGCGCAGGGTGCGGATGCCGGCATAGAGCTTGGCCAGGCCGAAGTCAGTGGTGACGCCGCCGCCGCCGTGGGCCTGGATGGCGTCGTCGATCACCTTCAGGGCGATGCGCGGTGCGGCGACCTTGATCATCGCGATCTCGAGGCGCGCGGCCTTGTTGCCGGCCTTGTCCATCATGTCGGCGGCCTTCAGGCACAGGAGGCGGCACATCTCGATGTCGATGCGGGCCTCGGCGATGCGCTGCTCCCACACCGAGTGCTCGGAGATGTACTTGCCGAAGGCCTTCCGGGTCATCAGGCGCTTGACCATCTTCTCCAGCGCCACTTCCGCCGCGCCGATGGTGCGCATGCAGTGGTGGATGCGGCCGGGACCAAGGCGGCCCTGCGCGATCTCGAAGCCGCGGCCCTCGCCCAGGATCAGGCCGTCTTCGACCGGCACGCGCACATCCTTGAGGATCACCTCGGCGTGGCCGTGCGGGGCGTCGTCGAAACCGAACACCGGCAGCATGCGCACCACCTCGATGCCCGGCGCGTCAAGCGGCACCAGGATCTGGCTCTGCTGCTGGTGGGTGGAGGCGGACGGATCGGTCTTGCCCATGACGATGGCGACCTTGCAGCGCGGATCGCCCACGCCCGACGACCACCACTTGCGGCCGTTGATGACGTAGTCGTCGCCGTCGCGCTCGATACGGGTCTCGATGTTGGTGGCGTCGGAGCTGGCCACCGCCGGTTCGGTCATCAGGAAGGCCGAGCGGATCTGCCCGTTCATCAGCGGCCGCAGCCAGCGCTCCTTCTGCGCCAGCGTGCCGTAGCGCATCAGCACTTCCATGTTGCCGGTGTCGGGCGCCGAGCAGTTGAAGACCTCGGACGCGAAGCCGATCTTGCCCAGCTGCTCGGCGATCAGGCTGTATTCGAGGTTGGTCAGCTGCACGCCCTCGAACTGGAACGTGTCGTCGACGTGAGTCTGGCCGCTGTGGGGCGGCATGAAGAAGTTCCACAGCCCTTCGGCCTTGGCCTTGGCCTTCAGGTCCTCCAGCACCTGGACGACCTTCCAGCGCTGGTCGGCGGGAACGTCCATCTCGGCTTCGTAGGTCGGGATCGCCGGGCGCACGTGCGCCTCGATGAAGGCGTTCACCCGGTCGAGAAATTCCCGCTGGCGAGAAGAGATGTCGAAGTCCATGGCGTTCCCGATCCCTGGTTCAAACACTTGTTTGAAGCATGTGTAGCACCGAGTTGACGGGCGCGGCAAGCGGACGTTGCGGGCGGTTTGAACGTTCGCGTCGTCTTGGGCCTCGCTGACCGCCTGACGGCTTGCCAGCCGCCCGCTCCTGGCGGAAAACACCGGTCATGAACCTGACCATCAAGCCCCTCGAAGGCCGCTACGTCCGGCTGGAACCGATCACCCAGGATCTGCGCGACGAACTGCGCGGCGCCATCGACTGCGATCCCGCCAGCTGGGAGATCATGTCGGTCAACGGCTGCGGCGAGGGCTTCGAGGACTGGTGGGGCGCGCTGCTGGGCGAAAGCGACCGGGGCGAGCGCGTCGGCTTCGCCATCCGCCGCAAGTCGGACGGCAAGATCGTCGGCACCTCCAGCTACCTCAACATCCGCCGCCTGCACAAAGGCCTCGAGATCGGCTCGACCTTCCTGCATCCCGACGCGCGCTCAGGCCCGGTGAACCCGGAATCCAAGCGCCTGCTGCTGGGCCACGCCTTCGACGCCGGCGTCATCCGCGTCGAGTTCATGATCGACGTGCGCAACGCCCGCAGCCAGGCTGCGGTCGAGAAGCTGGGCGCCTCCAAGGAAGGCGTGCTGCGCAGCCACAAGATCACCTGGACCGGCCACGTGCGCGACACGGCCGTGTTCTCGATCACCGATTTCGACTGGCCGGGCGTCAAGCAGCGCCTGGAGTTCCGTCTCAGCGAAGACTTCGTCTGACGCTCACGCGGGACGGCAAAGGCAGGGCGTCGCGCGCGCGATAGGCGAAAGCGATTGCGACACCCTGTCGCACCTATACCTGAGCAATACATAAAAAACCGCCGTTATCCTTCTCTTGTAAGGATTTCGCCAAGCATTGGCGGTCAAATTGCCGTCCATGACGGCCATTGCCTGCCTGCGTATCCTGCTCACCGCCGCGGAGACGGCGGGCGCCAGCGTTCCCCCCGCCCATGTCGAGGCGGCCGCCGACGTCTATCTCAAGCACCGCTGGAAGCATCCGCGCCGCTACGGCGTGGTCGCGCCCCTGGCCTTCGTGCTGGCCGACACCAAGGCCGAGGCGCTGGATCCCGAGGAGATGCAGGCCCTGGCCATCGAGCTGGAGACCTCGCTGTTCCCCGGTCGCAAGAGCGGCCAGGTGTGCCTGATGACCTTCGAGGGCGACGAGAACGCGGTGCTGCAGTTCGCCAGCCTGTCGCAGGCCGAACTGGCCGGGCTGATGGCCGGCCGCGGCTATTCCGGCGCGCCGGGCCACGTGCAGGTGATCACCGCCGAGGAAATCCGCGCCGTTCCCAGCGCCCCGCCCGAAACCGCCGCGCCGCAAGCCAAGCCCGCCGCGACCACCGCGCCGATCGAGCCCAAGGCCAAGCCCGCGCCGGCCAAGCCCGCCGCCCCGCCGGTCCGCCCGATCGCCGCCGCTGCCCCGTCCAAGGCGGCCGCGCCCCTGACCACCGGCTGGCGCGCCATCTACCACCTGCCCACCGAAAGCGTCGTCGGCGCCGTGCTCGGCCACAAGGCCGACCTGTCGGCCCCGCGTCCGGAAGAGGACGGCGAGCTCCTGGCCCGCGACCTCACCGGCCTCAACGACGCCCAGTTCGGCTTCCCGACGGTCAAGACCGGCGAAGGCGCCCTTTTCCTGCCGCTCAGCTTCTGGAACCTGACGACGCCGGCCTCGCAGGAGGCCTACAAACGCCGCCTGTCGCGCTATCCGCTCGACCTGCAGCCGCGCCTGGGCGCCACGGTCTACGACACCCCGCGCGAGCCCTCGATGGGGCTGCTGCAGCAGATCCGCGCGTTCCTGCAGGGCTCGTTCGCCTATATCGACCTCTGCATCTCCGACCCGAACTTCCCGGTGAACACCCTGCCGGGCGACATCGCCTCCAGCATCACCCTGGAGCTGCGCGACGAGCCCGACGCCGAGCGGGTCAAGGCCATCGCCCTGTTCGCCTCGCGCCAGTCGGTCTATCGCGCCAAGGGCGTGCATCAGGGCGTGCTGGGCGTCCGCTCGGCCAAGGAGCTGGAGGCCTGCCGCGCCGCCGGCCTGGCCTACGTCACCGGCGCGGCCGTCAGCGCCCTGCTCGACAAGCCGCCGGCCCTGGGCGCCAATCCGGCCGACGCCCTGCCGCTGCAGACGGCCTAGCAAGCTCGGAAACCGGCGTTCGCGACGCTGGGTCGCAGCCGACCTATAACGCGCAATAACCAATGTCGCGCAACCTGGGCGACATGACCGCCATCGCCTGCCTGAAAGTCTTCGTCGGCGAAGACCCCGTCGAGACCGAGCGTAACGCAGCCCTGATCGCCAAGGTCGCCGGCGACTATCTGAAGGTCGCCTGGCTGGCCCCGCGCCGCCATGGCCTGGTCGCGCCGTTCTCGTTCGTGCTGGCCGACCCGCGCGCCACGCGCCTGGACGCCCGCGAGTTGCAGGCCCTGGCCAGGGCGCTGCAGCACAAGCTGTTCGGCGACGACGACGACGGCGAGATCGTCATGCTGATGTTCGAGGGCGACCAGCACGAGGTCATGCGCTTCGCCGGCCTGCCGCCCCGCCAGCTGACCCTGCTGCTGGCCGGCGAGGAGGACGCCTCGCTGGCGGGCCGGGTGTGCCGCATCACCCCGCGCGACGTCCGCTCGGTCATGCCGTACGGCGGCCCGATCACCGGCGTGCCGACCATGGAGGCCCTGGCGCGGCTGTGCCCGCGACCGCCGCCGCCCCGTGTGGCCTGGCGCGGCGTCTATCACGTCGGTCGCGAGCTGTTCGTCGGCAACGTGGGCGTCTGGCGCGAGGCCGGCGCCGCCGGCCGCCCCTACGAGATCTATGTCGACGGCCAGCGCCAGCAGCACGACCTGGCGATCCTGAAGGCGGCGATCGCCGCCATCGGCCCCAATTCCGGGATCACCTACCTGCCGATCGCCTTCTCGTCGGCGCTGAAGCCCTCGCCGCGCGCCGAGCTGGAGGCCTGCCTGCGCACCCTGCCCCGCGACCTGCGCGGCCGACTGGCGGCGGGCGTCTACGGCGTGCCGCGCGCGCCCTCGTTCGTGGCCCTGGGCCAGATGAAGGCGTTCCTCGATCCCTATTTCAGCCGCGTGGACCTGCGCATCGGCGATCCGGCCTTCAAGGTCGACGACCTGGCGCCGGGCCTGGCCGCCAGCGTCACCTTCACGCCGGAGGGCGACGCGGAGGCCAGCCGCGTCGCCGCCATCGGCCGGTTCCTGAAGGACGCACCCGCCTATCGCCGTCGCCAGGTCTGGCAGGGCGTCAGCGACCTGCGCAGCCCCCGCGAACTGATGGCCGCCCTCGAGCAGGGCGCGCCGTTCGTCAGCGGCCCCCTGGTCACCGACCTGCTGGAGACCCCGGTCAACGTCAGCCCCTACGCCAAGGGCCAGCTGCCGCTCTATGGGTGGACGGCGGCCGACGCGGCCTAGGCCAGGGGCGCGCCTAGGCGTCCCAGGTCAGCACCACGCTGTCGGCCGAACGCTCGTGCGGGCCGTGGAACACCGCCTCGATATTGTTGCCGTCGGGATCGACCAGGAAGGCGGCGTAGTAGCCGGGGTGATAGTCCCGCTCGCCCGGTCCGCCGTTGTCGCGGCCGCCGGCGGCCAGGCCGGCCTCGTGGAAGCGCTCGACCATCGCCCGGTCCTTGGCCTGGAAGGCCAGGTGGATGTGCGTCGCCGGCTCGCCCGCGTCGATCCACAGTTCGTCAGCCGACAGGTGGTCGGGCTGGTCGTCGTAATCGACCCCGATCACCTCCAGCACCGCCCTGTAGAAGCGCTTGGTCGCGCCCAGGTCCCTGGCCCGCAATTGGATATGGTCGATCATTCGGCCGCGATGAAGCTGCATGGAACGTCTCCTGTGCTGGGCGAGAAACGCTCCGGCGAAGGGCCGGTTCGGCTCTGCTTGGCGCGGGAGGACGACCCCGTCAGGCCCGTCCGAACAGCTTGCCCAGGAACGACGGCTTGGGCTTGGCCGCGGCCGGGCCGTCCACGAAGGTCAGCTGCAGGGCCGTGGTCGGCGCGTTGCGCTCGGTCCGGCTGGGTCCGAAGTCGCAGCGCAGCGTCTCCGCGCCGCCGGACATGCCGATGGTCTGGCCCGACTGGATGATCGGCCCCATGGCCAGCAGGTAGTTCAGCACGCCGTTAAGTTGCTCGACGACCACTTCCTTGCTGCGCGGGGCGTTCCAGAACTCCAACTCGTAACCGAGGAATGGGGCCAACCCGCCGGTGCTCATCGACACGTTCCCGTCGGTCAGGTCGTGCAGGGCGTTGAAGATCCAGAACATCACCGGCACCTGGCCGCGGGCGACGAACCCCAGGTCCTGCACCACCGAATCCGGCGTGAACAGCGTGCCGTTGACGCCGTTCCAGACCGCGACGATCGACGGATTGTCCCGGATCAGCATGGCCGCGACCAGCGTGGAGACCTTGGCGCGGAGAACCGCCGCCTCCCAGCCCTCGGCGCGGCCGCCGGCGATCACCCAGTGCTTCCGATGGCCGGCCGCGCGATCGGCCTCGCCGTACCACCAGGAGCGGACGCGCGCCTCCTCGACCAGTCCCGCGTCGAGCGGCTGGCCCAGGTCCATGACGGTCATGATGCCGCCGTGAGGCCCCTCGCAGATCAGGCCCAGCGTGTCGTCGGTGATCGCGGCGTCGTCGCCGTCGAGATCGGGCCGGGTGTGGGTCCATCTGTGGGCTTCGTCGAGGCTGTTGAGTAGTTCAACCAGCTGATTGGGCCGGAACGTCAGCGGGCCGTCGACGAGCAGGGCGATCATTCAAGCGACTCCGGACGCTGAGAAACCTCAACCCCGGGAATAGAAGCCGCGCCGTCGCCCGGTCAAGCTGCGCCTAGCGTCGCCCGAACAGCTTCTCGATGTCCGACAGCTTCAGCTCCACATAGGTGGGGCGGCCGTGGTTGCACTGGCCCGAATGGGGCGTGGCCTCCATCTCGCGCAGCAGGGCGTTCATCTCGGCGGCGGCCAGGCGCCGGCCGGCGCGGACGCTGCCGTGGCAGGCCATGGTCGAGCAGACCTCTTCCAGCCGTTCCTTGAGCGCCAGGGCCTGGCCGTTCTCGGCCAGGTCGTCGGCGATGTCGCGCACCAGGCCCGCCGCGTCGGCCTTGCCCAGCAGGGCCGGCGTCTCGCGCACCAGCACCGCGCCGGGACCGAAGCTTTCCAGCACCAGGCCCAGGGCCGCCAGCTCCTCGGCGCGGGCCACCACCCGCTCGGCCTCGGCCGGGTCCAGCTCGACCACCTCGGGCAGCAGCAGGGTCTGGCGGGCGACGCCGCCGGCCTCCATCTCGTGCTTCATCCGCTCATAGACCAGGCGCTCGTGGGCGGCGTGCTGGTCGACGATGACCACGCCGTCGCGGGTCTGCGAGACGATGTAGGTCTCGTGCACCTGGGCCCGGGCCGCGCCCAGCGGGAAGTCGATAGGATCGAACGGCTGGGCCGGCGCGTCCGGGCCAGGATAGGCCACGTTGGGCGGTGCGTCGTAGCCGCCATAGGCCGCCTCGCGCACGGCCTCGGCGACGCCGCCGCCGAAACCGCCGCCCCCGAAACCGCCGCCGAGCGTCTGGTAGGCTTCCTCCGGTCGCGCCTCGTGGCGGGCCGAGACGTCCGACAGGCCGGGCAGGTCCATCGGACGCTGGGTCGGCGGCGTCCAGCCGCCCTCGCGCCAGGCCGAGAACCCGGCCGGCGACGGCCCCCTTGGTAGGAATTGGGCTGATAGCCCGGGAACACGCTCTGCGGTCGGATGCTGTCCAGCGCCTGGGCGGCCGTGGTGGTCGAGGCCCGGTGGCCGGCGCCGGCCAGGGCGTGGCGCAGGGCGCCGACGATCAGGCCGCGCACCAGCGACGGGTCGCGGAAGCGCACCTCGGCCTTGGCGGGGTGGACGTTGATGTCGACCTCCGTCGGATCCAGCGTGACGTAGAGCGCCGCGCTGGGGTGGCGGTCACGGGCCAGGAAGTCGGCATAGGCCGCGCGCAGGGCGCCCTGCAGCAGCCGGTCGCGCACCGGCCGGTCGTTGACGAACAGGTACTGGTGGGCGGCGTTGCCGCGGTTGTAGGTCGGCAGGCCGGCGAAGCCCGACAGCCGCACGCCGTCGCGAATCTGGTCGATTTCCAGGGCATTGTCCTGGAAGTCGCGGCCGAGCACCGCGGCCAGGCGCGCCAGGCGGCCCTGCGGCCCCGGATGCTCGGGCGGCAGGCGCAGGATGCGGCGGCCGTCGATGTCGAGCGAGAAACCCACCGCCTCGTGGGCCATGGCCTGGCGCTTCAGCTCCTCGGTGATCGCCTGGGCCTCGGCCCGTTCGGACTTCATGAACTTCAGGCGCGCAGGCGTGGCGTAGAACAGGTCGCGCACCTCGATGCGGGTGCCGTTGTCGCCGGCGAAGGCGGCGGGAGCGACGTCGTCGACGCGACCGCCCTCGACCAGGATCGACCAGGCCTCGCGCTGGCCCTTGGCCCGCGAGCTGATCGACAGCCGCGCCACCGAGCCGATCGACGGCAAGGCCTCGCCCCGGAAGCCCATGGTGTGGATGCGCAGCAGGTCCCACAGGCCCTCGTCGTCGGGCGCCAGCTTGGAGGTGGCGTGGCGCTCGATGGCCACCGGCAGTTCCTCGGCGCTCATGCCGCAGCCGTCGTCGGCGACCATGATCCGGGTCAGGCCGCCGCCGTGGGCCTCGACCTCGATGCGGGTCGCGCCGGCGTCGATGGCGTTGTCGACCAGCTCCTTGATGGCGCTCGCCGGCCGCTCGACCACCTCGCCGGCGGCGATGCGGTTGACGGTCTCGGGCGGCAGGCGGCGGATCGGCATCGAAATCGGACTTTCAGCGCAGCCGGACAGCGCAGGCGAGCCCTGCATTGCGGCGACTTAATTTGACCGCCCCGGTTGAGAACGGTTCAGCTTGCGACGAACCGCCATTCTAGAACGATTCCGAACAAGCCGAGGACGACAGATAGTGATCCGCCGCCTAGTCGCCGCCCCCGCCGTCGCGGGCGCCGTTCTCGCCCTCTGCACCGGAACCGCCCTCGCCCAGCAGGCGGTCGACGCCTCCGGTCCCATCACCCTGCAACGGGTCGATCCCAACGAGAACTTGGTCGAGGAACTGGTGGTCAACGCCCGCCTGCCCGGTCCGGCCTGGTGGAAGGTCAGCGACGCCGACACCACCGTCTACGTGCTGGGCGTGCCCGCCATGGTCCCCAGCGACACCAAGGCCGACGAGTCCGTGCTGCGCCGCCGCCTCGACGGCGCCAACGTGCTGATCATGGGCCAGGAAGCCGACATCAGCGTCGTGCGCCTGATCGCCCTGGCCGCCGGCGGCCGCAAGATGTTCGTCTCCGAACAGCCCATGCGCCAGACCCTGCCGCCGGACCTGCGCGAACGGCTGGAGGCGCGGCTGACGATCATGAAGCGCCAGCCTGGCGCGATGGACAAAACCAAGCCCGCCTTCGCCGGCTTCCTGGTCGCCAACAGCCAGGACGGCAACGTCTCGATCAGCGTCGGCGGGGTGACCGACCGCATCCGCCAGATCGCCAGAAGCAGCGATCTGGCCCGACGCCCCCGCATCCAGAACCTGCCGAACTACAGCCTGGCCGGCGCCATCAAGGCCCTGGCGACCGCGCCCCAGCCCTTGCAGCTGCTGTGCCTCGACGCGGGCCTGCGCCAGGCCGAAAACGGCGAGGGCGGCATCAAGGAAACCGCCCGGCGCTGGGCCGACGGCCAGGTGCGCGACGTGGTGGCGACCGATCGCGGATTTCAGCGCTGCCTGAACTCCACGCCCTCCATCGCGCGCGAGCTTCGCGACGGTCGCGACGACGCGATCAGGGCGATCGAAGCCGCTCTGAAAAAGCCCGGAAAGGCGGTTGCCGTCATCGAACTGCGTTCGCTTCTGGCCAGGGACGGCGTCCTCGACCAGCTGCGGGCCAAGGGGCTGAAGGTTTCGACGCCCGACGAATGATCCAGCGTCGACCAGGGGAACATCGACATGCGTAAACGCCTCGCGGCCATGGCCGCGCTGACGGCCCTGACGGCCGCCGCCTCCGCCCGCGCCCAGACGGCCGCGCCGCCCATCGACGATCCCGAGGCCAACGTCGTCGAGGAACTGGTGGTCAACGCCAAGCTGCCCGGCCCAGCCTGGTGGAAGGTCAGCGACGGCGACACCACGATCTACGTGCTGGGCATGGCCGACAGCCTGCCCAAGGGCATGGGCTGGGACACCTCGGTTCTGGAACGGCGGCTGGACGGCGCCTTCACCGTGATCCTGCCGGCCCAGGCCCATGCCGGCCTGACCGACATCCCCGCCCTTCTGAAGCTGCGCAAGAAGATGAAGGCCGACAGGCCGCTCGACCAGATCGCCCCAGAGCTGGCGCCGCGCCTCGACAGGGCCTGGACGTCGGCGGGGCTGAAGGCGGGCGAATGGCGTGAATGGAAGCCGCTGGGCGCGGGCGTGTTTCTGGCCATCGGCGCCAGCCGCAAGAGCGGCATGGTCGGCGCCGAACCGGAGAAGACCATCGAGCGCCTGGCGCGCAAGCACAAGGTCAAGGCCCGTCCCGCCGCCAGCATCAAGGCCATGCCGATGCTCAAGACCCTGGTCCGCGACCAGACCGAAGCTGGAGGGCTGGCCTGCCTGGAAGGGGTCGTCGCCGAGGTCGAGGCCGGCCCCGGGCCGGCGCGTCGCGCGGCCCGCGCGTGGGCCGACGGCGACGTCCGCAACGCCCTGCTCAAGCCGCGCGAGGCCGACCGTTGCAACATGGCCATGCCCGGCATCGCCGAAGCCCTGCGCCGCATGACCGCCGTCCAGGCCGACGCGGTGGCCGAAGCGATGAAGAAACCCGGCAAGGCCGTCGCCGCCTTCCCCCTGCGCAGCCTGGTCGCGGAAGGCGGGGTGCTTGAGCAACTGAAGGCGCGCGGATTCAAGGTGACCACGCCCGACAGCGCCAACTAGCCGCCCTTGCGCCTCAGGCGCGGCGTGATCGTCGCCGTCATCAGCCGCCCTTCGCGGATCAGCGTGAAGGGCGTGGGCACGTCGATGCAGGCATGGTCGAGGGCGCGCAGCAGGTCGTCGAGGCCGGTCAGGGGCCGCTCGCCGGCGGCGGTCAGCAGGTCGCCAGCCCGCACCCCGGCCCTCGCGGCGGGACCGCCGGGATCAGCCTGGGCGACGAACACCGCATAGGCTTGGGCCAGGCCCGTGGAACGCGCCAGCAAGGGCGGCACGGGGGCCTGCTGGGCGACGACGCCGATCGAGGCCCGCCGCACCTGACCGTGCGCCAGCAGCTCGCCGATCACGAACCGGGCGGTGTTGGCCGCCACGGCGAAGCACAGGCCCGGATAGCCGGCGATCACCGCCGTGGCCACGCCCACCACCTCGGCGTTCGAGGCGACCAGCGGCCCGCCGCTGTTGCCGGGATTGAGGGCCGCGTCGGTCTGGATCAGGTCCTCGATCAGCCGCCCGCGCTCGCCGCGCAGCGAGCGGCCTAGGGCCGAAACCACGCCGGTGGTGACGGTGGCCTCGAAGCCCAGGGGCGCGCCGATGGCGATGACCAGCTGCCCGCGCCGCAGGGCCTTGGAGTTTCCCAGCCGCGCGACGGGCAGGTCGGCCGGCTGGTCGATCTTCAGCAGGGCCAGGTCGGTGTCGGGATCGTCGCCGATACAGCGGGCCGTCAGGCTGCGCCCTTCGGCGGTGACGACGACGAACCGGCGCGCGCCCCGCACCACGTGGCTGTTGGTCAGGACGACGCCGCCCTCGGCCACCACGAAGCCCGACCCCACGCCCTGCACGTTGGCGTCGTCCAGCATGGGGTGGATGCGCAGCACGCTGGGCCCGACCGTCTCGACGGCGCGGACCACGGCGTTGGAATAGGCGTCCAGCAGGTCGCCGTCGTCGATGCGCGGCGGCGCGGGCGGCGGCGTACCGGCGTCGAACACGAACTGGACCTCGGCGGGCCAGGCCAGGATCTCGCGCGCCCGTGACGGACGCGGGCGCCGGGCCCTCGCGAACAGCTCGTACTTGCGCGCCTTCATCCCCCGCCCCCGACGGCTGCTGGCGGCAACCGCCGGGGCGAAGGTTAACGACGACGGCGCCCGCCGATCAAGCCCGGCTCAGCGCGGCGCCTGCGCTATGGCCGATGGGGCCACGCTGGCCACCGGGATCACGAAGCCCTGCGGCCGCGGCGGCGGCGAGGGCGGCGCGGCCGCCGGCGACGACAGGCTGCCGCCCGCCGCCTCGTTGACGCACTGGGCGGTGTCGATCATCGCGTGCTGACCCAGGCAGAAGACGTCCTCGTAGTGCGGACCGGCGACGGCCAGGCACTGGTAGAGGTTCAGCTTGGCGATCTTCATGCAGAAGCTGGCCTTCTTCTCGCTCAGCACCGGGGCCAGGCGGGCCGTGTCGGCGTCGCCCGCCGCGTCCAGCACGGCCAGGGCCGCCAGGGCCGCCGACCGCACCGTCACCGGTGTGAACACCCGGCCGCCCTCGGCGAAGC